>NZ_JAPUBW010000002.1:0-1835485 GCF_030397735.1 Janthinobacterium sp. SUN120
CGCATAGTCGGCGTAGCCGATCGCCAGCGGAGCATAGGGATTGTCCAAGCCGCTGCGCAGCGCCTGGTACTGGCTCAGGAATTCCTTGACCAGCAGGTCCATCGACCAGCCGTCCGAAGCGATGTGGTGCATATTAAACAGCAGCATGCCCTCCTCCTCGCCCAGCAGGATGAAGCTGGCGCGCAGCATCACGTCGCGCGCCAGGTCGAACGGCGCCTGGGCATCGGCCAGCGCCAGCTGCTGCGCGGCCTGTTCCCGCGCGCCGGCGTCGAGCTGCGTCAGGTCGCTCACCCGGATAGCGAATTCCACCTGCTCGCGGATCACCTGCCGCAATTGCTCGTCTTCGCCTGCGAACACCGTGCGCAGCGGCTCGTGCCGCGCGATGATGCGCCGGAACGCCTGCTCGGCGGCGGCAACGTCGAAGCGGCCCGTCACGCGCAGGGCGGACGGCATGTTGTAGTGCACGCTGCCGCCGTCGATCCGGTCCAGCAGCCACAGGCGCTGCTGCGCAAACGACAGGGGCAGCGCTGCGCCACGCGCCTGCGCCGTAACCTGCGGGCGGATGGGCGTGCCCGCACTGCGGTCGATAGCACCGGCCAGCGCCGCTAGCACGGCGTTGGCGAACAAGTCCTTGATGCTCAACTCGACACCGAGCGTCTGACGCACTTGCGCCGCCAGACGCACGGCCAGCAGCGAGTGGCCGCCCAGCGCAAAGAAATTTGCCTGCACGCCGATCTGGCCGGCGTCGAGATTCAGCAGGCCCGCCCAGATCGCGGCGAGGGCTATTTCGCTCGCGGTCTGCGGCGCCACGTATTCCTGCTGCGAGGCGCCCGCATCCGCGGCGGGCAAGGCCTTCCGGTCCACTTTGCCGTTGGGCGTCAGCGGCAAGGCATCGAGCACCATCCATGCCGTTGGCACCATGTAATCGGGAAGCTGCGCCTGCAATTGCGCCTGCAACTGCGCGACCGACAATTGCGCATCCAGCCCGGCCACCACATACGCCACCAGCCGCTTGTCGCCGGGGACATCCTCGCGCATGGCGACCACTGACTCGCGCACGTCCGCGCAGGCCAGCAGCTGGCTTTCGATTTCCCCCAGCTCGATACGGAAACCGCGCAGTTTCACCTGATCGTCGATGCGGCCGGCGAATTCCAGGCTGCCGTCCGCCAGATGGCGCACCAGATCGCCCGTCTTGTACAGACGCGAACCGGGCTCGCCAAACGGATTGGCAATGAATTTTTCGGCCGTCAGCTCGGAACGGTTCAGGTAGCCGCGCGCCAGGCCCACGCCGCCGACGTGCAATTCCCCCAGCACGCCAACCGGCACCGGGTTCAGGCAGCGGTCCAGCACATAGAGCTGGGTGTTGGCAATCGGGCGGCCAATCGTGATGACCTGGCCGGGCCGCAGTTCGGCCGTGCTGACCCAGACCGTGCTTTCGGTCGGCCCGTAGGCATTGAACACCCGGCATACCGACAGCCACGGCGCCACAACCTGCGCGCCGCAGGTTTCGCCCGCCAGCACCAGGGCCTCCAGCGCATAGCCCGCGCCACTGTCCAGGTGCGGCAACAGCGCTGGCGGCAAGGTCGCATGCGTGATGCCGTGCTCGCGCAGGAAGGTCTGGATCGCGGCCGGATTGTGCCGCTGTTCCTCCGTGCAGACATGGAAGGCGGCGCCGCGCAGCAGCGCCATGATCCATTCGAAGGTCGCCGCGTCGAAGCTCAGCGATGCGAAGCCGAGCACGCGGCTATCGTCGGCCACGCCGAACATGGCCTGCTGGCTGACCGCCAGGTTACAGGCGCCGCGATGCGCGATCTGCACGCCCTTCGGCTGCCCGGTCGAGCCGGATGTGTAGATCACGTAGGCCAGATGGGCAGGCTGCACCGCTGTGCGCGGATTGTCGCGGCGATAACCGGACAGCGCCTGCCAGCCGCTGTCCAGGCTGACCACCTTGGCACCGTCGAGCGGCAGATTGGCCTGCAGTTGCGGCTGGATCAGCACCACTGGAGGCCGGGAGTCGCCCAGCATATAGGCCAGCCGCTCGCGCGGATAGGCCGGGTCCAGCGGTACGTAGGCGCCGCCGGCCTTGAGGATGGCCAGCACGCCAACCACCATCTCGATGCCGCGCTCGACGCACAGTCCCACCAGCGTGTCGGCCGCCACGCCCTGTTCCAGCAGGCAGTGCGCCAGCTGGTTGGTGCGCTCGTTCAGTTCGCGATAGGTCAGCGAACGGTCTTCGCACACCAGCGCCACCTTGTCGGGCGTGCGTTCGGCCTGTTCCTCGAACAGCTGGTGGATGCACTGCTCATGCGGGTAGGCCGCTTCGGTCGCGTTGAGTTCATGCAGCAGGTAGTGCCGCTCATCGTCGCCCAGCAGCGGCAGGTCGTAGACCGGCGTCTGCGGCGCCGCCGCAATACCCTGCAGCAACCGGTCGTAATGCGCGGCCAGCCTGGCGACCGTGGCCGCGTCGAACAGATCGACGTTGTAGTCGATCGACAGCGACAGGCCGTTCTCGTCTTCGCTGGCATGGAAGGTCAATTCGTACTTGGCCGCCACGTCCTGCCCGGACACCAGGCTGAATTGCGCGTCGTCCAGACTGACCGCCGCCACCGTACTCGCCTCGTCCATGCCCATGCTGAACATGATCTGGAACAGCGGGCTGTATTGCGTGCTGCGCTGGGGATTGATGCGCTCGACCAGATACTCGAACGGTACGTCCTGCCGGCTTTGCGCGTCGAGGTTGACCGCCTTGACCTGCTCCAGGTACTGGTCGAAGCGCGGGTTGCCCGACACGTCGGTGCGCAGCACCAGTGTGTTGACGAAGAAGCCGATGAGCTCTTCCAGCTCCTTCTGCAGCCGGTTGGCCACCGGCGTGCCGATCACGATGTCGCTGCTGTTGCCGTGCCGCGCCAGCAGCACGCTCAGCGCGGCGTGCAGCACCATGAACAGCGTGGCCTGCTGGTCCTGGGCCAGCTGTTTCAGACACTCATGAACGGCCTTGCCCACGGCGAAGCGGTGGCGCGCACCACGGAAGCTTTGGTGCCCCGGGCGGGCGCGGTCCAGCGGCAGATTGTGCACCGGCGGCAGGCCGGCCAGCTGACTGTCCCAATAACCAAGCTGCTCTTCCAGCACCGGCCCGGCCAGCCAGTCGCGCTGCCATTGCGCATAGTCGGCGTAGCCGATCGCCAGCGGAGCATAGGGATTGTCCAAGCCGCTGCGCAGCGCCTGGTACTGGCTCAGGAATTCCTTGACCAACAGGTCCATCGACCAGCCGTCCGAAGCGATGTGGTGCATATTAAACAGCAGCATGCCCTCCTCCTCGCCCAGCAGGATGAAGCTGGCGCGCAGCATCACGTCGCGCGCCAGGTCGAATGGCGCCCGGGCATCGGCCAGCGCCAGCTGCCGCGCGGCCTGTTCCCGCGCACCGGCGTCGAGCTGCGTCAGGTCGCTCACCCGGATAGCGAATTCCACCTGCTCGCGGATCACCTGCCGCAATTGTTCGTCTTCGCCTGCGAACACCGTGCGCAGCGGCTCGTGCCGCGCGATGATGCGCCAGAGCGCCTGCTCGGCGGCGGCAACGTCGAAGCGGCCCGTCACGCGCAGGGCGGACGGCATGTTGTAGTGCACGCTGCCGCCGTCGATCCGGTCCAGCAGCCACAGGCGCTGCTGCGCAAACGACAGGGGCAGCGCTGCGCCACGCGCCTGCGCCGTAACCTGCGGGCGGATGGGCGTGCCCGCACTGCGGTCGATAGCACCGGCCAGCGCCGCTAGCACGGCGTTGGCGAACAAGTCCTTGATGCTCAACTCGACACCGAGCGTCTGACGCACTTGCGCCGCCAGACGCACGGCCAGCAGCGAGTGGCCGCCCAGCGCAAAGAAATTTGCCTGCACGCCGATCTGGCCGGCGTCGAGATTCAGCAGGCCCGCCCAGATCGCGGCGAGGGCTATTTCGCTCGCGGTCTGCGGCGCCACGTATTCCTGCTGCGAGGCGCCCGCATCCGCGGCGGGCAAGGCCTTCCGGTCCACTTTGCCGTTGGGCGTCAGCGGCAAGGCATCGAGCACCATCCATGCCGTTGGCACCATGTAATCGGGAATCTGCGCCTGCAATTGCGCCTGCAACTGCGCGACCGACAATTGCGCATCCGGCCCGGCCACCACATACGCCACCAGCCGCTTGTCGCCGGGGACATCCTCGCGCGCGACGACCACTGCCTCGCGCACGTCCGCGCAGGCCAGCAGCTGGCTTTCGATTTCCCCTAGCTCGATACGGAAACCGCGCAGCTTCACCTGAAAATCTCGGCGTCCTTTATATTCGATCCTGCCATCGGAGCTCCAGCGGGCCAGGTCTCCCGTCTTGAACAGGCGATCGGCCGGATCGTCGGAGAATGGATTGCCAATGAACCGTGCCCCGGTCAAAGCAGTATCACCCAGATAGTCACGCGCCAGACAATCACCACCTATATACATCTCGCCGATAACCCCCTGCGCCACCAGCTTGTGCCAGGCGTCCAGCAAGTAGACCTTGCAATTCGCAATCGGGCGGCCAATCGGAACTAGCCAGCTATCGGTATCGGACTGCGCGGCCTCAATATCGGTTTCCAGCGCGGGGTGTTGGACGCCCTTCGGCTCGATCAGCTCCTGGGCGATACGCAATTGATCGTCCAGGACCTCCTTGATGCTGGCCAGCGTCGTCAATGGGTTCGACAGCACCACGCGGAACACCGACAGCGGTGCGTCGGCAACCGCAGGCAGCAGTATCCTGGTGCGCGAGACAAAGGTCTTTCCCTGGTCGAACTGCAGCTTCTGGATACGCTCGACGGCATCGCTGATCGCCTCGTGCTCGTCGGCCGTATAACCCTGCCCTTTCTTGCCGCGCAGGTGAGAGGGCAGATAACGGTAATTGACGATGTTGAGTTCAGGCTGGCCGCCCGCCAGCTCGAAGCAAGGAGACTGCTCGATCGTGCGAACCAGGCTCAGGGTCTTTTCCATGCTCTGGTCAATCAGCCAGGCGTAGCCCTGCTTTGAAATCAGACGCAGGCTAGCATGCAAGAACAAGGCATTCGCCGGCCGCGAACCTTCCAGCGAATATTGACCGAGGTCGTAGCTTCCCTGCTGGGCCTGATATTCGGCGTGGGTGGCAATCGCGGCGACGCCACTTGTGTCACGGAACAGGCACAGACTGATGCCCTGCGGGAGGAACAGCTGCTTATGCGGGCACAGGGTGAGCGAATCGGCGTGCTCGATGCCGGCAAGCTTGCAGCGGTGCTTCGCCGAGAACTGGAATGCGCCGCCCCAGGCAGCATCGACATGAAAGTGGATGCCATGCCGCTGCGCCATTGCCGCGATCTGCTCAAGCGGATCGATGGTGCCGGTTTCGGTCGCGCCGGCCACGCCGACGATGGCGAGGATCAGGTAGTTCATCTGGCGGCACACCTCGATGCATCGCTCCAGGTCCGCCATCGACATGCGCTGGCGGTCGTCCTGCGCGACCTCGATGAAGCTCTCCTGGCCGATACCAAATACGCTGATGGCCTTCTTGATGGAGTAATGCAGCAAGCGCGTTCCCAGAATCACGCCGCGCTCAAAGCCCAGGGCGGCCAATGACTTCTGGTATCCCTCCCTCACCAGATCGCTCTTCTGGATGCCACGGCCCAGCAAGGCCCGATTGCGCGCATACCAGAGGGCGGTGACGTTGGCAACGCTGCCGCCACCGACCACCACGCCAAATACATGCGCAGGGTCCTGACAATAGCCGGCGTAGTAGTTGTCCTCCAGACCGAAGAACAGCTGGTGCATCGAAGCGAGCACCTGGCGCTCCAGGAAGGTCATTCCCTTCGACGTCTCGATCTTCACCACGTTCTGATTGAGCTGCGTGATCAGCCGGCCGATCTCGGTGACAAAGCTGGGCAGTTTGGACGTCATGTGTCCAATGAAGCGGTCGGACGACACATCGATCAGGTTGGGGAGGACTTGTTCATTGACGCTGCGCGCATACTCGTCCAGCGGCATGGGCCGATCTGGAATGGCGGCGTGCCCGAACGAGGCAGCCAGTTCGCCGATGCTCAGCGCCGGCCAGACGGGCGCGCCGGACTGGCCCATACCCCATGCCAGCGCTGGATTGCAGGGTGGCTGCCCCTGCTCCACAAAGTACTGCATCAAATCGGGATGGTCGGACAGGGGCGCAAATTCAAAGCAGGTTGCATCGGCTCCGACCTCGGTGGAACCGTACAGATTGAGCAGGCGGGTGCCCGGCAGGCAGCGCCGGAATGCCCTGGCGGTGCGCAGCGTCAACGCTTCGCCGCTCGACACCACATAACGCAGGCCCCGCAACTGCGGCGCAATCGCGTCGTCGAGCAGCACTTGCAGCAGCGAGGGCACGACCGTCAGCCGCGTCACGCGGCCGGCGCAAATCGCCTCGGACAAACTGGCAGGGTCCCTGACCTGTTCGGCGGGGATCACCAGCAGCGGCAATCCGCACAACAAGGGCTGGAACACTTCGGCCACGTGGTCGACAAAGGCAATCGTGGTCTTTTGGCAGAACACCTCGTCGGCGGCCGGATGCGCATGACGCTCCATCCAGCGCAGCCGGTTGACCATTGCCCGGTGTCCGCCGCGCACGCCCTTGGGCCGGCCGGTCGAGCCGGAGGTATAAATCACGTACGCGGTGCTGCCGGCATCGCCCTGCTGCACCGGATTGTCCGGCGATTCGCCGACCAGCTCCTGCCACTGGCTGTCCAGGCAGAATACGCCGCCCGCCACTTGCGGCAGGTCCGCACGCAGATGTTCCTGGGTCAGGATCACGGCGGGCGCCGCGTTCGAGACCATATAGGCCAGGCGTTCCTGCGGATTGGCGGGATCGAGCGGCAAGTAGGCGCCGCCCGCCTTGAGTACGCCAAGCATGCCGGCCACCATGTCAGCGCAGCGTTCGACGCACAGCCCGACCACGGTATCCTGGCCCACGCCCCGCCTGCGCAGGTAGTGGGCCAGACGGTTGGCCCGCTCGTTGAGCTCGCGGTAGCTCAGTACCTGGCCTTCAAATTGAACGGCCGGATTCCCAGGCGTTCGCGCCACCTGCGCCTCGAACAGCGCGTGCAGCGTGTGGTCGTGCTCATAGTCTTGCGCGGTCTGGTTCCACTCGACTAGCAATTGGCGCCGCTCGCGCTCTGCCAACATGTCCAGCTCGCACACCGGCGCATGCGGATTGGCGACGATCGCTTCCAGCAGGAGCACGAAATGGCCGACCATCCGCTCAATGGTGGCGCGCTCGAACAGGTCGGTGTTGTATTCGATGTCGCCGCGTAGTCCATCGGGCGACTCCGCCAGCGTCAGGGTCAGATCGAACTTGGCCCCATTCTGCTCGCGCTCGACCAGCTGCAGTTCCAGCCCTGGCAATTCCAGCTTGTCCATCGGCGCGTTCTGCAACACGAACATCACCTGGAACAGCGGGCTGTAGCTGCCATGACGTTCGGGTTTCAAGGCTTCCACCAGCTGTTCGAACGGCACGTCCTGGTGCGCGTAGGCGTCCAGCGTGCTGGCCCTGACTTGTTCGAGCAGCGCATTGAAACTGCTGGCCCCATCGACCTGCGTGCGCAGCACCAGCGTATTGGCGAAGAAGCCGATCAGAGGCTCGACCTCCGCCCGCTGTCGGTTAGCGATCGGGGTGCCGATGCAGATGTCGTCCTGGCCGGCGTAGCGGCTTAGCAGGATACTGAACGCCGCCGTCAGGGTCATGAACAGCGTGCCCTGGGTCTGCTGGCCAAGCCGATGCAGCGCGGCACTGGTCTGCGCCCCGATGGCCACCCGCACGCTGGCGCCTTGGTAGGTCTGCATCGGGGGACGCGGACGGTCGGTGGGCAGCGTGAGCAGCGTCGGCGCGCCGCGCAGTTGCACCTTCCAGTACGCCAGTTGATGCTGCAGCACCTCGCCCTCCAGCCACTGGCGCTGCCAGTGCGCGTAGTCGGCATACTGGACCGCCAGCTCCGGCAGCAACGGCGCCGCCGCGCCGACGAAGGCGCTGTACAGGGCCGCCACTTCCCTGACCAGCACCCCCATCGACCAGCCGTCCGCGACGATATGGTGTACGGTCAGCAGGAACATATGCTCGCTTTCGCCAAGGGCGATCAGCCTGGTGCGCAGCAGCGGCCCGGTGTGCAGGTCGAACGGAGCCTGCGCCTCGTCCTGCGCCAGCCATTCGGTCTTGGCACGGCGCTCGCTGGACGACAGCGCGCCCAGATCGGTGACCGGGATCGCCAGCCGCAGCTCGGGAGCGATGACCTGCACAGGCATGCCGTCGGCGGTATCGAAGGTGGTGCGCAATGCCTCGTGACGGTGCACCACCTCGTTCAGCGTGCGCTCAAGCGCAGCGCGGTCCAGACGTCCCAGCAAGCGCAGGCACACCGGAATATGGTAGATCGCGCTGCCCTGCACGATCCGGTCGATGAACCAGAGGCGCTGCTGGGCAAACGAGGTCTGGCAGCGGTTCGCGGCCCGCCGCGGCATCGCCGGCGCAGGGCTGAGCAGGGCCAGAATCTCGTCCTTGTGCGCCTTCAGAGCCGCCAGGATGTCCGGAGTCACGATGTCGCCCGGCGCCTTGAACTTGATCTTCCGGTCGACGACATGCAATTCGACGGAACGGCGCCTGAAAAAGGCCAACAACTCCCGAGCATTCATACGGTTCTCTCTCTAGCAAAAGTCTTCTTGTATGGGCAAAGCGGCGGAAATGGCAAGCCCGACGGCGCACACGTTTCCGTGTCCGGCCGTCGAGCAGACATTGCCCTGCTTCAGGGCATCAGGCGAAGCATTCGCTGGAGTCGGTAGGTTCGGTCTGCCGGTTGTCCTGCTTGCGCAACAGGAAATCACCGATGACCAGGAAATCGATTTCCGTCCTGAGGAAGGTCTTGATCGCGTCCTCGGGCGTGCAGACGATAGGTTCGCGGTCATTGAAGGAGGTGTTAAGCAGAAGCGGCACGCCCGTTTTTTGCTTGAAGCTAGCGATCAGCGCGTGGTATCGGGGATTGACCCGCTGGTCCACCGCCTGGATGCGGCTGGTCCCGTCGACGTGAACGACCGCCGGAATCAGCGCGCGCTTGCTTTCCTGGACCGGATAGGCCATCAGCATGTACTGGGCGCTGATGGCGTCCTTGCTGGTGACAAACCACTCCTTGACGTCTTCGGCCAGCACGCTTGGGCAGAACGGACGATGGTCCTCGCGGTGCTTGACCAGACGGTTCATGCGCTTGACCATCTCCGGATTGCGCGGGTCAGCCAGCAGGCTGCGGTTGCCCAGTGCACGCGGGCCAAATTCCATGCGACCCTGGAACCAGCCGACCACCTGGCCGTGGCTGATCAGGGTCGCCACCTCGTCCACCAACTGCCCAGGCGTGCTGTAGACCACGCCGAGTTCGTCTAGCGATTCGCGTATCTCGGCTTGATTGAACTCGGGACCAAGATAGGTGTCGCGCGTATGGAAGGCGCTGCCGCCCTTGCCGCGGAACAGCTCGTGATACACATGCAGCGCCGCGCCCAGCGAGGTGCCGGCGTCATTGGCCGCTGGCTGGACAAAGATCTGCTCGAAGGGGCCTTGTTCGAATATCGCCGTGTTGGTGACGCAGTTCAGCGCGACGCCGCCGGCCAGGCACAACTGCCTGGAGCCGGTCAGCTCATGGGCGTGATGGGCCAGGTTCAACAGGATTTCGGTGGTGATCTTTTGCACTCCAGCGGCCACATCCATGTAGTCGCGCGAGACTGGCTGGTAACTGCCGATCATGGGCAGGCCGAACAACTGTTCGAGCGCCGAAAAGTCGTCGGAACGGAACTGGCACAGGTCGGCATCGAGCTTGAAGCCACCCTTGGTGACGTCGATGAAGCTGCGGTACTGGCTATAGAAGCGCTCAGCGTCACCGAACGACGCCAGGCTCATCACCTTACAGGCATCATACTCGGACATGCCAAGATACTGGGAGATTTTCTCCCAAAGGAAGCCCAGCGAATGCGGGTAACCGATCTGCTCAAGCACGCTGATCCGTTCATCCCTGCCCAACGCCAGCGTGGTCGACTCAATCTCACCGATGCCGTCCACGGAAATGATCGCACTGTCTTGGAAGGAGGAAGGGAAAAATGCGGAAGCCGCGTGCGCCATGCTGTGGTCGACGAACACGAATTCGCCGCGGAAGCCCATCTCGCGGAAGCGGGACGGAATGCCCATCAGCTTGTCGTGGAACAACGTCTCGCCGGCCCGGCTGCCCCAGCTGCCGTCGATGACCTTGTCGTCGGCGATGAGGTTGTGCTCCAACCGCTTCGGCGGATTGAAAGAGAAGGCGATATAGTCGACCTGGGAGAGCGCCACGCTGCCCATCTTCAGGCAATAATTGAGCGCACCGACAGGCAGCTCGTCGGAATTGCTGACCAGCGCAGGCTTAGCGTGCTTGATCCGGTTGATACGTTCCTCTTCGATCGCCGCGACGATGCCGCGCTCCGTCACCAGGGCCACCGACGATTCATGGTATGCACAATTGACGCCTAAGATGTAAACCGACATAAATTCTTCTACCTTTCACTGAAACTCACTGTACGAAGGCCGGCCCGGCGATAACCGAAGTGCCGCTGCACGCTAGCGAACCTGGGTGAGGCGGCGTTCCATCTTGCGGAACCAGCCGGTCAACCAGATCGGGGGAATCTTTGACTCGGCAATCACATCGAAGGCCAATCCGCCGAAATAATCTCGCGCGGAAACCGGTGTCAGGCGAACGAAGTCCGCGCGCCACCAGAAGTTGACATTGACGTTGAAATCACCGAGGTGCTTGAAAGTGTGATACCAGTAAGCAGGGATGAACAACAGATCGCCTGCCTTGAGCGTTCCCTCGTAACCCTCCAGTTCGGAGAAGCGCGGGAATTGGTGGTGATCGACGTCTTCGACGTTGACCTGTGAAAAGGTGTAGGGATGGCCGTTCGAGTGCAGGTAGGGGTAGACCTGGCCCATCAGCTCGGGAGAGTAAAGTTGCACCTGCTTGCTGCCGGCGACCTGGGCATTGAGGTTGTGCAGGCAGTTGCCATCGTAATGCAGGTGGGAGCGGACGCCTTTCGCGCTGACCCACAGGGCCGCGCTGTCGAGCCTGGATTGCGGCACATAGGCGGGCACGTCGTAGTCGGCGCGCAGCTCGGCAAACGCATCGTTCCAGACGCCCTCGCGCAGGATGCCGAGTTCTTCGGCGCCGGCAAGATAACGGTATGCTTCCGGTGACGTGGTCAGCAGCTTCAGCAATTGGCCAAACGCCATCTGCTCGCCGTCATCAGTGCGGCCGCGCCCGATGATGCGCCGGCCAAGATGGCCCAGCAGCCGCAACAACAAGGGGCGACTCCATTCGGCGCGCATGCGCTCGAAATCGGGATGGAAATGGGTGGACGAAGTCCTGACGCCGATGCGCAAGTCACCTATTTTTTTTGTCAGATAATCAGGTGTCCAGCTGGCGCAGGCATTCCATCCCTGCACCGCGTCTTCGACGATGACGGGCCGGTCGCGCAAGATGGCGGTTTCAAAATCATGTTTCGAAAAATTCCGGACCCGTTCAATCGGGAGAAAATTTACTGCCATCAATAAGGCACCTGAAAAAATTTCAAATAGCGCAAAACTGATAAGAATGCGCCCCCCTTTGAGCCCCCCACTTTGAGCACCCAGTATCGGAGGACTTAGGGGGCGGTCATGTCGCGGTTAGCCTTCGACGTTTCAGCAACGATGAATCAGGCCAACTTTCAGATTTGAAAAGATTGTATTATATTGTACTATTTAAAGCAATGTAAAAACAGCTAGAAAATATTGCGATAAAGGGTTGCGCCCACAGCCCGATTTCGCTTGGGTACGCCTGAAATGGCGGCATGGCGCTCCCGGCCGGCCATGCGGACATACTGGGAATTTTTTTACTTTTTGGAGGGATGGCAAGGAATGGCTTCGGACACGCTTAATACAGCTTCATCGGCAAAGGTTAACCCATTAAAGAAGACCATATTTTCTGTGGAGGGAAAGCAGACCAGCCCCTCACTCAATGAGTATTACATTACGCAGGCAGCCGAGGTGGGGGGATTGGCGGACCTGCTGTCGGTCCAGAGCGGCTACAGGAAGCGCGATGACAGCGCGTTGTCGATGACCATACTGACCGATTCCTTCGAATACAAGTCCATCGACCAGGTCATTCCTCTTCAGCCCGAGCAGGTGTTCTTTATGGATTACACCAACCTGGACGATATCAAAGGGCGCCATGTGCTTGAGGTCGGGCTCGGCTCCGGGGTACTGAGCATTTTTTGCCTGCTCAATGGCGCCAGCTACTGCTCCGGCCTTGAAATCAATCCAAGGGCAAAAATACTGACTGGCTTCAATTGCGTGCTAAATGGCGTTGGGGATCGCTTGAATATTATCGACGGCGACGCGAAAGACATCTTTTCCCCCCTGCGCGACAAACAGTTTGACTTCATTTATTCCAATCCGCCGTTCGAACCGACTCCTCCCGGCATGGAATACTACTTTAATTCCGCCGCCGGAATTTATGGCCTGACTTTTGTCGAGGAACTGCTCAAGGGAATAAACGGCGTGCTCAATGATGGCGGGACATTCCAGATGGTGACCATGGCCCCTGGCGACCGCCATTCGCCCTTCATGCTGCATGAAATGATCGAACAATATCTGCCCGGTGCCGAAGTGGAAATCGTACTGGACCTGCAGCCCATCAGCTACGCGGGCTTTGTCGACCGTTTCGTGGATATTTTCAAGGAAGACAACGCCACGATCGATCAAATGAAAGACGAGGCTGCGCGCCGCGGCGTCACCCACCTGCATATGCTGATACTCAAATACAAAAAAGGCATGCAGGGGGGAGTGAAGACCAGCTGGGCCAGAAAGACCTACGAATCGTGGCAGTCCCCGTTGGGCACGACGAATGAGCTCTACCTTGAAGTCGCATAAGCGCAGCGCGGACAGGGCGTCTTTCCGCAGATGCGAAACGACGATTTCGGGCTGATTGGAGCGCCTCTCCGGCCTTAATGCCGTTCAGTTAAGAAGCATTCGTGCGATTGAGCGGCGGCCTCCCTCTCAGAGGTCGGGGGCAGACCCACATGGGGTCTGCCCCCAGTTCGCCGCAGTGCAGGGTAAACAATTTCCGTATCGATTAACTTAACGGCATTACTGCCTGGCCTGCCCGGAAAGCAGGCCAGCTGGCCGGTTGGAAGACTGCAACTGACCCTCGCACATGACGATGAGCTTGTCAGCCACGTCGAAGTAACGGTCATCGTGCGAAATCACCACCACGGCCTTCCCCTTCGCTTTCAGCGACGGCAGAATTTCCCGATAGAAGATATCCTTGAAGCTCGGGTCCTGGTCGGCGGCCCACTCATCGAACAGATACAGCTCACGGTCTTCCACAAATGCCGCCACTAGGGCCATCCGCCGCCGCTGCCCGTCGGATAGGGACAGTGTCGAGAAGCGGCCGTCATGGTAGTTGACCTTTTTGTCGAGGCCGAGCTGCTTCAGGTAGTACTCGACCTTCTCCTCTTTATCCTGATCGTGCCCGGCCGCCAGGATGCGGTCGAACAGGTAGTAATCGGAGTAGATCGCGCAGATGCTCTGGCGGTAGGAGTTCATGTTCTCGTTGGTGATGCGCTGCCCGCCAAAATAGATCGCGCCGCCGCTGGCGTGATAATGCAGCGTCAGCAATTTACTCAGCGTCGATTTGCCGGAACCGTTGCCGCCAACGATGAAGGTGATCTCACCTTTGCAAAACTCCAGATTGATCGGCCCGACCGCGAATCCGGCCCCCTCCTCCCCCTCATGCTCGTAGACCACGTGCTCAAACCGTACGCTGTCCCAGGCGCGCGCCTGGTACGCTTCCTGCGCCACCGGTTCCTGCGGCAGCTCGGCCAGCAGCGCGTTGACGCGGCCGATGGCGACCTTGGCGTAGGTGAACCCAGGGATCTTCGACGTCACCGAGCCGATCGGCATGGAGATATACAGCATCACCATCATGATGCTCGACAGGCTCTGCGCGCTGAGCGAATGGTAGCTAACAAAAATGAAGGCAATCGAGCCGAGGAACAGGAAGTTCAGCATCAGGCCATAGTTGGCGGCCGCGCTGTGGATGTTGTTGCCCGGCCGCTGGGCGGCGAGCAGCTCGCTCTCGGTCGCCAGCAGGGCCTGCTTAAAATACGCGTGGCGCTTGTCGTCGCTCAGCTTGAGCTCCTTGAAGCCATGCATGAGTCCATGAACCGAGCGTTGCAGGGAATCGTTGATTTTCGCGACGCGAAAGAAGTAGCGGTCGGCGAAGACGAAGATCAGCTGGTAGCTCAGCACGCCAAAAATGATGCACTTCAACACGAACCAGAACACCGCCGTGTGCACATAGGCGAGAAAGCTCAGCATTCCGATCAGGGTCACCATATCGATCAACATGGTCTGCGCCGTTTGCGCGCCGGTGACCACGGCCGGCATGTCGCTGGCGATCGCCGTGACGAGCCGGGGCAATCCGATCTTTTCGATCGCCGCCAGGGGCGCATGCGCGATGCGGTAGTACATCTGGATGCGCAGCTCGGACGTGGCCGCCATCGATACCCTGGTCATGGTGATGTCGACCCAGGTCCGGGAAGCCCAGATGAACAGCAGCGCCGCAGTAAATATCAGCGCCATCGAGGGGTTGGTGATCTCCATGCCGAACCAGAGCGCGCGGCCCGAGCCTGCGCCTTCGAGCGCGTCCCCTCCGTCCAGCGAGGCCATAACCAGCGGGATCAGCAGCGAGTACACGACCCCGGACAAAATGCCCACGATGATAGAGAAAAAGACCTTGTTGGGCGCGTTCTTGGCGAGTAGGGAAAACAGATTCATCGGGAAGATCCTTGGTGAGACACGGCGCCGGCAGCGGCAAGGCTACGCGCGCGGCCGGCCGTCTCGTCGGGCGCGAGCCGGGTGTATTCGAGCCGGGAGAATGGCTCGACCATGTCGGCATAGTGGCGGCTCGCCACATTGCCGGACTGGCCGGTCGAGTTCATGAATTCATGCACGATACCGCCCTCTCCCAGGCTGAACACCTGGCGAAAGCTGCCCCCCGTCCGTTGTTCAAAGCCTTGCCGGTCGATAAAGATGCTGTCCGCCGCATTGACGGTATTCGGGCTGCCGCCCTGGGCCGTCCCGCGTTCGAACAGGCCATTGAACGGCCGCCATGTGTCTTGCGAGGGATGGGCGTAGACGCCCCGCTGCAACGCGCCCCATCGCCAGTCGGCCATGCTGCGGCTGCCGGTGATCTTGCCAATTTCATCGAGCGCCGCCTGGAGGGCCGGCTGCAGCAGGCCGTCGCAGCCGGCCGCCGTGGCCGGCCGCCATACCGTTCTGCATTCGGCCAGCGCCTGCCGCAGCGCTCGCGTGCCCATCTGCTGGTCCAGGCTGCGCAGATAGCCGCCCTGTTCGGGGCGGTTCCAATACTGCTGCAATTTATCGCCCAGCAGCCGCTTGCGCAAATGGCGCGTCCAGACGTTGAAGATCGCGGCCGGCTGGCTGTCGGCCGCCATCGTGCCATTCCATCCTCGCAGCAGGCCGAGCGCCTTGGCCTGTGCCGCCCCGTCCGGGCGCATCGTCACTAGCTCAGCAGCCAGGGCGGCGGCGTCGAGGTCGACATCGTCGCCCTGGATGCGCTTCATATCGGCTGGGCCGAGCCGCTTTCCGGCCTGCAGGCGCTCCTGGAGTAGTTGCGCGATGCGCTCGGCGCGCGCGGGCGAGGCCCAGTCCCGGCCGATGAAGTCAGAATTGCTGGCGCCGGCTTCCTGCTGATTTGCAGCGACGACAAATCCGGTCGCCGGGTTGTACACCGCAGGCAGGCGCGCGACCGGAACATAACCGGCCCAGGCGAAACGCTGATCCCAGCCGGGCGCCGGCAGCGCGCCGCCGCCTTGCTTCCTGACCGGCACCTTGCCGGCGGCGATAGCGCCAATATTGCCGTCGATGTCGGCATATACCATTTTCAGCGCGGGCGTCGCATGCACGCTCAGCGCTGCGCGGAAGTCCTGCCAGTCGGCGGCGAACTGCAAACGGTACCAAGCCTCATAGCTGGTATCGCCCGAATCAAAGCCGACCCAGCGCAAGGAAACCGGCCGATCGAATCCGGCGAATTGATCCGAGATGAGCGGACCGTTCTTGGTCGCGCGAAGGACCACGCTGACCGTGCGCTGCTGCGCGCCGACCAGGGCACTGCCGCTCTCGGCCCGAACCTGGATGGTCTCCTTGCGCGTCACGAACGGCAGCCACTGCCCCTGCGCCTGGTAGCGGCTAGCATCGTCCGGGTCGGTGTTCTCGAAGTAGACGTCCTGGCTGTCGGCCCGCAGGCTGGCGCCGCCCCAACTGATTCTGTCGTTGCGGCCGAAGATCACCAGGGGTACGCCGACCAGGCTCATCCCAGACACGGCGAGCCGCTCCCCTTTCGCATGCACGGCGTACCACGGCGAGGGGATTTGCAGCTCAAGCTGGAGATCGTTGGCCAGCAGCGCCGCGCCAGCCTCGCCGTGGCGACCGGCCACGGCCCAAGCATTGCCGCCGGCCGCCGTCGGCGCGCCCCACGGCGGCGGTACCAGACCGGCTTCGCGCAGCGGCAACAGCGCGGCGGCACCGGCGTTTTCGCGGGCCTGGTCCATCCTGACGGCGGGAGTGCCCTCCAGCGCGTCACCGGGGAACAGCGTGCGCAACTGCGCCGTAGTCAGGGTCTGGCGCGCCGCTTCGCGCGTCAGGTCGAGCTGGAAGCTTCCGCTGAGATTGAGCGCGAACAGCTTCAGTCTGGCGAGGGAATCGTAGACCGTCCAGCGCTGCGGCGCGATACCGGCCTGCCTGAACTCGACCGGCAATTCGGACTGGGCGGCCATGCCCGCGTTGACGCCGTCGACATACTTCTGCAGCGAGCGCCTGGCCTGGTCGCTCAGCGCCGGCCAGGCGCTCTGCGCGGCGGCATGCAGGTTCAGCGAGCGGTACCAGATATCCTGCTTCAGGGTCTCCCGGCCGAACAGCTCGCTCAGCTCGCCGTGGACGGTGCGGCGCTGCAGTTCCAGTTGCCAGAGTCGGTCCTGCGCATGGGCGTAGCCGATGGCAAAAAACGCATCCTCGTCCGTCCGCGCCCGGATATGCGGCACGCCGTTGACGTCGCGCGCCATGAAGACCGGGGACAGCGCCCCATCCGGAAACAGCTGCATCCGCTCCGGCGGCAGCGTGCTGCCCAGCAGCCGGGTACAAACATAGTAGCCTCCGGACAGCACCAGCAGCACGAGGAGGATAAATCGCGTCAGCAAAGGAAAACGCTTGGACAGCTTCAACAGATTGAACAGATTCAACAATGTTTCCCCGCTAAATTTCGAACTCGGCCAGTTCTTCGCCTGGCGTCGGTGACAGGTGGGCGCCGGGATGGCGCAGCGCGAGGACGTCGTCAATCAAGGCTGCAATCCTTGCAATCGTGCTCATCTCGAACAGATCGCGAATATCGAGCCGGACCTGGAACTGGCCGTCGATTCGGGACACCAGCCGCACCAGCATCAGCGAATGGCCGCCCAGCGCAAAGAAACTGGCGTCGGTGCCGATGCGGCTGCCGTCCAGCTCAAGCAATTCCGCCCACAGGGCCACCAGTCGCACTTCGGTTGCCGTTGCCGGAGCGGCATACGCGCCCTGCAGATCTCGCGCATCCGGCTCCGGCAAGGCCTTGCGGTCGATTTTGCCGTTGGGGGTCAACGGCCACGCATCGATCACCATCACATGCGGCGGCACCATGAACTCCGGCAGCGCCTGCGTCAACCAGCTCTTCAGGCTGGCCACCGCTGCCTGGGCGGCGAGGCGGGCCGCCGCCGTCATGCTCACATAAGCAAGCAGGCGCTGCCCGCCTGCTGCGTCGGGCCTGGCAAGCACCACGGCGGCGCCGACCTGCTCATGCTCAACGAGCCGGTTTTCGATCTCGCCCAGTTCGATGCGGAAGCCGCGAATCTTGACCTGCTGGTCCAGCCGGCCCAGGTAATCGACCGCCCCGTCCGCCTTGTAGCGGGCCAGGTCGCCTGTCTTGTACATGGTGGCGCCAGGCGCACCGAAGGGATCGCCGATGAAACGGCTTCGTGTCAATTCGTCCTGGTTGAGGTAGCCATCGGCCACGCCGTCGCCGGCAATATGGAGCTCGCCGGCGACACCGAGCGGCACCGGCTGGAGCCAGGCATCGAGGATATAGAGCCGGGTGTTGGCAATCGGCCGGCCGATCGTGATGGCCATGTCCGCACGCGTAAGCTTATGCACGGTCGACCAGATGGTGGTTTCCGTTGGACCGTACATATTCCACACCACGGGCGCGCGTTCCAGCAGTTGCTGTGCCAGATCCCAGGGCATAGCCTCGCCGCCGCAGAGTATCCTGAGGCCTGGCGCGAAGGGGAAGCAGCCGGAATCGACCAGCATGCGCCAGGTGGACGGCGTGGCCTGCATCAGCGACACCCTGTGGCGCGCCGATGCTTCCGCTAGTTTTTCCGGGTGCGCTGCGCTATCGCGCGACACGATGACGGTGGTCGCACCTACCGTCAGCGGCAAATAGATCTCCAGCGCCGCGATATCGAAAGAGAGCGAGGTTACGCTAAGCAGCACGTCGGCCGCCTGCATGCCGGGCGCCGTTTGCATGGCGCAGATGAAATTGGTCAGGTTACGCCGGCAAATGCGGACACCCTTGGGACGACCGGTCGAGCCGGATGTGTAGATCACGTAGGCCAGATGGGCAGGCTGCACCGCTGTGCGCGGATTGTCGCGGCCATAGCCGGACAGCGCCTGCCAGCCGCTGTCCAGGCTGACCACCTTGGCACCGTCGAGCGGCAGATTGGCCTGCAGTTGCGGCTGGGTCAGCACCACCGGAGGCCGGGAGTCGCCCAGCATATAGGCCAGCCGCTCGCGCGGATAGGCCGGGTCCAGCGGTACATACGCGCCGCCGGCCTTGAGGATGGCCAGCACGCCAACCACCATCTCGATGCTGCGTTCGACATACAGTCCCACCAGCGTGTCGGCCACCACACCCTGCTCCAGCAGGCAGTGCGCCAGCTGGTTGGCACGCTCGTTCAGTTCGCGGTAGGTCAGCGAACGGTCTTCGCACACCAGCGCCACCTTATCGGGCGTGCGTTCGGCCTGTTCCTCGAACAGCTGGTGGATGCACTGCTCATGCGGGTAGGCCGCTTCGGTCGCGTTGAGTTCATACAGCAGGTAGTGTCGCTCATCGTCGCCCAGCAGCGGCAGGTCGTAGACCGGCGTCTGCGGCGCCGCCGCAATACCCTGCAGCAGCCGGTCGTAATGCGCGGCTAGCCTGGCGACCGTGGCCGCGTCGAACAGATCGACGTTGTAGTCGATCGACAGCGACAGGCCGTTCTCGTCTTCGCTGGCATGGAAGGTCAATTCGTACTTGGCCGCCACGTCCTGCCCGGACACCAGGCTGAATTGCGCGTCGTCCAGACTGACCGCCGCCACCGTGCTCGCCTCGTCCATGCCCATGCTGAACATGATCTGGAACAGCGGGCTGTATTGCGTGCTGCGCTGGGGATTGATGCGCTCGACCAGATACTCGAACGGTACGTCCTGCCGGCTTTGCGCGTCGAGGTTGACCGCCTTGACCTGCTCCAGGTACTGGTCGAAGCGCGGGTTGCCCGACACGTCGGTGCGCAGCACCAGTGTGTTGACGAAGAAGCCGATGAGCTCTTCCAGCTCCTTCTGCAGCCGGTTGGCCACCGGCGTGCCGATCACGATGTCGCTGCTGTTGCCGTGCCGCGCCAGCAGCACGCTCAGCGCGGCGTGCAGCACCATGAACAGCGTGGCCTGCTGGTCCTGGGCCAGCTGTTTCAGACATTCATGAACGGCCTTGCCCACGGCGAAGCGGTGGCGCGCGCCACGGAAGCTTTGGTGCCCCGGGCGGGCGCGGTCCAGCGGCAGATTGTGCACCGGCGGCAGGCCGGCCAGCTGACTGTCCCAATAACCAAGCTGCTCTTCCAGCACCGGCCCGGCCAACCAGTCGCGCTGCCATTGCGCATAGTCGGCGTAGCCGATCGCCAGCGGAGCATAGGGATTGTCCAAGCCGCTGCGCAGCGCCTGGTACTGGCTCAGGAATTCCTTGACCAGCAGGTCCATCGACCAGCCGTCCGAAGCGATATGGTGCATATTAAATAGCAGCATGCCCTCCTCCTCGCCCAGCAGGATGAAGCTGGCGCGCAGCATCACGTCGCGCGCCAGGTCGAACGGCGCCTGGGCATCGGCCAGCGCCAGCTGCTGCGCGGCCTGTTCCCGCGCGCCGGCGTCGAGCTGCGTCAGGTCGCTCACCCGGATAGCGAATTCCACCTGCTCGCGGATCACCTGCCGCAATTGCTCATCTTCGCCTGCGAACACCGTGCGCAGCGGCTCGTGCCGCGCGATGATGCGCCGGAACGCCTGCTCGGCGGCGGCAACGTCGAAGCGGCCCGTCACGCGCAGGGCGGACGGCATGTTGTAGTGCGCGCTGCCGCCGTTGAGCCGGTCCAGCAGCCACAGGCGCTGCTGCGCGAACGACAGGGGCAGCGCTGCGCCACGCGCCTGCGCCGTGACCTGCGGGCGGATGAGCGTGCCCGCACTGCGGTCGATGGCACCGGCCAGCGCCGCCAACGAACCGTTGGCGAACAAGTCCTTGATGCTCAACTCGACACCGAGCGTCTGGCGTACCTGCGCCACCAGACGCACCGCCAGCAGCGACTGGCCGCCCAGCGCGAAGAAGTTCGCCTGCACGCCGATCTGGCCGGCGTCGAGATTCAGCAGATCCGCCCAGATCGCAGCGAGCGCCTGCTCGGTCGCTGTCCCGCGCACCGCGGGCTGGTCCGGCATGGCATGGGCGCCGGCAAGATCGAGCTTGCTGACCTGCAACGGGGTCAACTCGCCACAGGCATGCCGCTGCTTCATGGTCGATCGCATCACCTTGCCGCTGGTCGTCTTCATGATGGCACCTGACGCCAGGAACACGATTTCGCTGAGCAGCACGCCAAAAGATTCAAAGGTACTGGCGCGGATGTCGACCGCGATGTCGTCATACTGCCGGTCCAGGAAACGCGGGCGCACCTCCAGCAGCAGGACGATGTGCTCGGTCCCCTCGGCTTCCATGCCGAAGACGGCCGCATCGCCGACGGCATCGGCCGCCAGCAACGCGCGTGCGCAGGCTTCCAGGTCATGCGGGTAGAGATTTCGGCCCTGGACGATCAGCACATCCTTGCTGCGCCCCAGGACGAACAGCTCGCCGTCGCGCACAAAGCCCAGATCGCCGGTGCGCAGATAGGGGCCGGCGCCGTCTTTCGTGTAGGCCTTGAACACCTGTTCCGACAGCTCCGGTTTGCCCCAGTATCCAGACGAAATGCTTTCGCCCTTAACCCAGATCTCGCCGACGCTGTCTTCTTCGGCCACGGCCGCATCCTGCACGACGATCATGTCGTGCGCCGCCGGCGACGGGCCGCAGCTGACCATTGCCTGCGACTTTTCCGATGCCGTCTCGGGAGGAAACGCCCTGCCCTGCTGCAGCCGGTCCAGGCTGACCTGGACCACCCGCGGCGGCTCCAGCAATGTGCCGGCACACAGGAACACGGTCGCTTCCGCCATGCCATAGGCTGGCGTCATGGTGGCGTCATGGAAGCCCAACGCCGAATAGGTGCGCTGAAAATCGGCAATGGTGTCGGCCCGGACCGGTTCCGCGCCATTTAGGGCCATGCGCCAGCTCGACAGATCGACATCCTTCAGCGCATCGGGCGCGAACTTGCGGGCACAGATATCGTAGGCAAAATTGGGCGCGCCGGAAATAGTGCCCCGGTAATGCGAGATGGCCTGCAACCAGAACAGCGGGCTCTTGGCAAACTTCAACGGCGAGAACAGCACCGACCTGGCGCCGGCATAGACCGGCATCAGGACCATCATCACCATGCCCATGTCGTGGAACAGCGGCAGCCAGCCGACAAAGATGTCAGCGGCGCAAGTGCGGGTGGTCGTTTCCAGCACGACCAGGTTAGCTATCATGCCGCGATGGGAGATCATCACGCCCTTGGGGTTGCCGGTGGAGCCGGAACTGTATTGCAGGAAGGCGATGGCATCGGGCTCCGGTTCAGGCAGTGCAACGGCATGCGGCGGCGCGCCCGTCTGCCCGGCCACGGTATCGGTATCGGTATCGGCCACCATATCGGCAAAGCACAGACAGCAAAGCGCCTGCTCGTGAAGGGCTGCGATCTGCTCCGGCGGCAGCGGATCGGACACGATCGCTAGCCGAGGGCCGCAGTCTTCGATGATGTTAAGGACCTTTCCGCTGCGGTCGTTCGGCTTGGGCGGATACAGCGGCACCGCGATCATTCCCGCGTACAAGCAGCCCCAGAAGGCAAGCAGAAACGCGGTGCCCGACGGCATCAGCAGCAGCACCCGGTCCCCGGCAGCGCCGTGCAGCAGCAGCTTGCGGGCAATCGTCTGCGCGGCAGCATCAAGCTCACGGTAGGTCAGGTCGGCCGCCACATGCAGGCTGTCAAGGTAGGTATAGCAAACTTCATCAGGCGACACCGACGCGCGGGACCGCAGTCTATCCAATATCGTTTTCACCTTGCTGGTCGTACTTTCTCATGAGGAAAAAAATAGGTAAATCAGCAACCAAAACAGCGTTACGTAGTATACTCGTATTGTCTTTTATGAATCAATGAAATAATGCAAAATTTCAATTTTTTCAACCTTGATCAGTTTGCCCAGAGCACCCCGCACGAGGCCTTCGCGCGCTTCCGCCGGGAGCAGCCGATCTCATGGCATTCCATCCCGCACGCGCCGGCCGGCGAAGGCTTCTGGCTGGTCGCCCGACACAAAGATATTTGCGAGGTGGCGCGCCAGCCGAGGATCTTCTTTTCCCACGGCAGTTCCGTGCTGAGCGATTCGGTCGACATTCCCCACCCGGCCTGGAAGATGATCCGCGACGGCTTGTGCCACCTCGACGCGCCCCAGCACGGCGAACTGCGCCGGATGGTGATGCCGCAGTTCGGCGCCGAGGCCATGTCGGCGCTGCAAACCGTCATCCGAAAACGAGCGGTCGAAGTCCTCGACCGCGCCCAGGAAAAAGGCGAGATCGACCTGGTGAGCGACATCGCGGCACGATTTCCCGTGCGCGTGGTATACGGCGACGTGCTCGGCTTCGCCGACGAGGATCTGCCGTCCGCCGCCTTCTGGGGAGACCTGTTCAACCGGGTTCACGCCATCCCAACCGGCGACCGTGAGTTCGCCGACGTCATGCACGCTTCGGGCGTGGCGCTAGACAAGCTGTATCGCTACGGCGTTGCCGCGTATCAGTCCCGGCGCGCGTCGCCGCGCAACGATGTGCTGTCGGTCCTGGCCAATATCGGCTACGACGACGGCAGCGTGATTTCACAGGAAGACTTCCTCAGCTACTTCTGGTCGCTGGCGATCGGCGCCTACGACACGACCGCCAGCACTATCGCCAGCGGCTTTGCCACCCTCGCCGCGCATCCAGAGCAGCAGGAGGCGTTGTACGCCGATCCCTCGCTGATCGAATCGGCGGTGGAAGAGATGCTGCGCTGGGAAACGCCGGTGATCTATTTCCGCCGGACCGCCTCGGAAGACTATGTGCTAAACGGCCAGGCGATCCGCAAGGGCCAGCGCGTCGTCATGTGCTTCGCCTCGGGCAACCGCGACGGCGACGTGTTCGAGTCGCCCGAGGTGTTCGACATCCGGCGCCGGCACAATCCCCATCTGTCGTTCGGGCACGGCGCCCACTTCTGCCTGGGCGCCCGCCTGGCCCGCATCGAGCTGCGCATGCTGTTCGAGGAAGTCGTCGCACGGCAGTTGCGCTTCCGGCCGGCCGGCCCGGCGGCGCGCGCGCGCTCCAACTTCATCAATCGGATTGTCAGCATGCCGGGAATGCTGGAATCGGCGGACCTCGTTACCATGTCGTTCAACTAGCAGGGAAAATAACCATGTCTGAAACCGTCACCAAAGTCATTGACCTGGTCCCCGGCGACGTCCATCCATTGGCCACCGTTGAAGCCGCATCGCTGACCGAACAGGCGTTCTGGGAACAGTATGTCGGCCAGCACGTTCCCGTGCTGATCAAGGGCGCCGCCGCGGCATGGCCGGCGCTGCAGCACTGGCACCGCCCCGGCTACCTGGAAAGCCGCTGCGGCGACGCCGAGGTGTTCGTCGCCCGCACCTTCAATCCCAATCCGTCGCTCGAACACGCGGCGGAACGGCGCCAGAGCCTTGCCGAGTGCATCGCCGACATGCGCGGCGCGGCCGATCACGAGACCTTTTCGATCCCGGCCATGGATGTGCCCCAGCAGTGGATGGACGACATCGGCGACTACCACTTCCTGCAGCAGCATGAGCGCAAACCGCTGGGCTATCCTGGCAAACGCATCTTCTTCTACAAGAACGCTTCCACCGAATGGCATTATCACCAGCTCGACGAGACCTTGACCTGCCAGCTGGCAGGTACCAAGCGCATCTCGTTGTTCAGGCTGACGCCGGCCAACTGGTGGAGCTTCGCCCCGCTGATCAAGGCCAATTACCACCACATGTCCTGCGCCGACCGCTTTTTCCCCACCGACAGCGGCCTAACCAAGTACGAAGGCGTCCTTGAAGCGGGCGACGCCGTCTATATCCCGCCGTTCTGGTGGCACGGTATCGACGCGGCCACGAGCGAACCCGGCATCACCCTGGCGCAGTGCTTTCGCTCGCCGGTGAAGCGCTTCGGCGACTGGAAGGAACCGATTACGCGCGAGCTGGTGGGCGACGCGCTCAGGATGAACAAGCTGCGCCTGCTCCCCTTGCTGGCGCTCATTTGGATCAGCTCGATTTCCCGCGCACTGAAGAAGGAAGCCTGGACCAGCGCCTGAGCCCCGGCTCACGGCAATCGGCATAGGGGCGGCCAGTATAACTGGCCGCCCCCTGCCACACCTCCCGGCATGCGGGTCCGCACCGGTCGGTTCGAGTAGTTGAGGTTATGAGAGTCGCGGCACGCCGAGACGGTCAAAGTAGGCAATCGTCAGCACACTGTTCAGTGCCATGCGACTATTCCGCCACCAGCAATGGCTATTCGCCACCACCAGTCGCGCCACTTTCGCCGACACTCCCAAGGCCAGCAGTTCCCGATATATTATCGGGCCACGTTGCCACTGGTTGAGTTGAATCTCCCGCAGTCGATGGCGCAGCCATTCGTTCAACCCACGCCAGACTCTTGGTGTTTGTGCCAAGCCAAAGTAAGCTTTCCAACCCAGCAAGTAGCGCCGCAGCGGGTCGACCAGTTCGGTCATGCTGCGTCCACAGGAGTGCGCCTATGCTGGGCGCACATAAAAAAGCCAACCGCGCGGTTGGCCTTTTTTGGTGCCGTGTGTGGTCCTTACATTTTCCAGACGGGAATGCCGATCGCCTGCCAGTAAAGCAGGTAGAGCGCCACGGTCAGGCAGGCCACCGACACCAGCGCCGAGTGCCAATAGACGAAGCGGCCCGTCGCCGGGCGGCGCTGGCGCACCAGGTTGACGACACCCATCACCGACAGCACCAGGAAGGCGATGCCGACGACCAGTGCGGCGATCGACTCGGCCGTTGGCGCGCCCCAACCGCCCCACAGGCCCTGCAGGTTCATGGCGCCGACCAGGGTAAAGCCGATCATGAAAAATAGCATGCTGGCCACCATCGGCAGCAGGCGGATTGAGGTCGCGACGGCGGCCGGGTCCCGCCAGAACAGTTTTTTCACGGCCCAGACCGCACCGGCGATCAGAGAACTGAGCATCAGGAATATGCTGAGCGCACCGACTGCCAGCGGCGCAAGCGCCCGGAAGGTCGACACCTTGCGTAGCGTGCCCCATTTCGACTGCATGACGATCTCGCCATCCTGGGCGCGAAACATCGCCACCATCGGCTCTGCCTGGCCCTGCTGCCGGAAGGTCCGGCCAGTCTGGGCGATCCATTCCTCGGCATAGCCGGAAAAGACATTGCGTGCAATCATGCCGTTGTCGGTAAACACCACCTGCATGACGTCGGTGAAATCGTGCACAAAGCGCATGCGCTCCGATGTGGGGCTGTCTTCCAAATAGTAGCCCTGATAGTGCTCTCGCAGTTCGGCATCGACGCTGGCCACCGGCGCGGCCGCCGGCCGCGGCACGCCCTGCACCAGATAGGCCTGCAACAGTTCGAGCACGCGGGCGCGGGCTAACTCGTTGAGGCTGTTCATCATCAGCACCACGCCCGAGCGCGTCTCCGGCAAATAGAGCACCTCGCTGAGGCCGCCGTTGACGATGCCGAAATGGCCGCGGAAGTGGACGCCGTTTTCGATGGTATTCAACATGCCCGCCCCCGGGGCCACCTTGATCCCCAGTGCCACCATTGCCAGCGTTTCCGGGCGCTCCAGCCGCTCGACCGAGGCCGGCGACACGATCTGGGTGCCGCCGACACTGCCTCGATTGACCAGCAGCAGCAGGTACTGCGCCATGTCCTCGGCCGACGCATTGAGCGCGCCGGACGGACGGTACAGATGATGCCAGTAAGGCAACGCGGTCACGCCGTCGGCCGCGTACTGTCCGGCAAAGCCGCTGTGCGGCTCGACATAGCTGGCCGACTTCATCCCCATCGGCAGGAAAAAATTTTGCGTGACGTAGTCCTCGAAGCGCTGGCCACTGACTTTCTCGATCACGTAGGCCACCAGCGCCGGCCCCACGCTGCTGTGGGCCGCGCGCGAGCCCGGACGCCAGCGCGCCTTGCGCCCGCCGCCGTTGAGCTGGAGCGCCTGTTTCAGCGACACCGGCGGCTCGGCGCTGTGCGCGTACTCCATCAAACTCATGTCGGACAGGCCGGAGGTATGTTCGAGCAAATGCGCCAGGCGTACCGGATCGCTCGCCTCCCAGGGATTGTCTAGGGCCAGCTCGGGCGCCCATTGTTTGAGCGTATCGGTGAGCTTGAGCTTGCCCTGTTCCTGCAGCTTCAGGGCCGCCAGGCCGACGAATCCCTTCGCGATGTCGCCGACGCGGAACAGCGTCTGCGCGCTGGCTGGCGTCTTGCCGGCCGGGTCGGCCAGGCCTAGGCCGGCCTGCCAGACCAACTGCCCGTTGGCCACCACAGCCAAGCCCATGCCGGGCACCCGTTCCTCGCGCATGATGGTTTCGAGCTGCGCCTTCAGCTCGGCCGGCGTACGGGGCGCCGATCCTCCGGCAGCGGCCGGGCCGGAGACCACCCAAGCCGCTGCCGCCAGCAGCAGTGCGCACAGCGGCCGGGCTTGCTTGCTGAGGATCGCGTCGATGCTCGTCGCCATCACGTGCGCAGCGCAACGGCCGGCTTGAGCCGCATCGCGATCCAGGCGTGCCGCGCGACGGCGACGGCCGCCGTGACCAGGGTCACAGCCAGAGCAAACACCAGGGTCCAATAAGCGAGTGGCGCCTGTACCGCGTAGGTTCTCAGGTAGTTGGCGATCAGCAGCGCGGCGAGCGGCAGAGCCACCACCGCGGACAGCGCGATGATGGTGCCGACCTCCTTCGCCACGAGCTTGCCGATGTCGCTGCGGCGCGCGCCGTACAGCTTGCGCAGCGCGATTTCCTGAGTGCGGCGCTGCACCGCATCGGCGGCCAATACGTAGGCGCCGAAGGCGGCGATGGTCATGGCAATGACCGTCGCCACCGCCAGCAACCTGGCCAGCCTGGCGTCTTCCGCATAATTTTCCGCGTAGATGTCTTTGGCCGAGCGCGCTTCGAGGATGGAGTTGGGGAAGTATTTCGCCCAGGTGGTACGCACCGCGCGCTCGGCGTCGGCGACCGATCCGCTGGCGCGGACCGTGAGCGTGGCATTGGCCGCCCACAATTCATACGCCGTCGCGCCCGGGGCTTCGCGCAGCGAATAGAACAGGATTTCCGGCGCGATGCCGACCACCCGCTTGGCGATCAGCGACGATACGCCGTGGTCCAGCCCCCGCAGCAGCAAGGTCTGTCCGAGCGCCTGCTCCGGCGACGCGAAACCGAGCTTGCGCGCGGCGATCGCATTGATCACGATCGGAACGGCGTCGTCTTCCTGGTCGATTTTGGAGTCGAACAGCCGGCCCGCAGCGGCCTTGACGCCATATTGCTCGAAGAAGTTGGCGCTGACCGACTTGATGTCGATGGTGGCCGCCTCGCCGCCTTCTCGCTTGATTTCGGTGCTCCACTGGTTCTTCGCGCGGCCTACCGGATCGGTGGAAAACGCGATACCCGCCACGCCGGGCTGTTGCGACAGCTCGGCCATCAGGCCGCGCGCCTTGTCGCTTGTGCGCACCATATGCCCCTCGGGCAGATCGAACACCAGCAGGGGCGCAGGGTCGAAGCCCGGCGAGGCGTCGATGGCGAAGCGGGTTTGCCATGCGATGGCCATGGCCACGCTAGCCAGTCCCATCGCGACAGCCAGTTGCAGCACGGACAGGGCCTGGCGCAGGCGCTTGCTGCGCCGCGATTCCGTATCGGGACGGCCGGCCAGGGCCTGCGCCGGCCGCACGCCAAAGGCGATCCAGGCCGGATAGATCACGGTCAGCAGACCGACCACCAGGCCGATGGCCAGCGCTGCGAGCAGGTTCTCCAGCGACAGGACACTGCCTAGGTCGCGGTTGACCAGCTGCGCAAAGACCGGCAGAGCCAGGCAGGCCAGCAGCAGGCCGATGGCCGTCGCCAGCATGGTCACCAGCAGCGATTCGGCAACGAACTGCAGCGCAAGGCGGCCGGCGCTGGCGCCCAGCACCTTGCGCATGCAGATCTCGCGCTGACGGCGGATCACGCGGATGGTCGCCAAGTTGACGTAATTGATGGCGGCCAGGACCAGGATCAGGATGGCGATAACCACCAGGCCGGTGACCACGGTGGCGCTGCCGCGCTCGACCTGCAGCGAGAAGGCGTTGGTGGCCACCTCGCGGTCGAAATACGCCTCGCGCAGCGGCGCCAGCCGGATGTCCATGATCTTGCGTCCGGCCAGGCGCTCCTTGGCCTCGGGCGGTACATTCTGCACGCTCGGCGCGCTGTCGGCGGCCTGCTGTACGGCCGCGGTGACGGCCGCCAGCGGAGCGCCCGCCCGGACCCGCACCAGCAGATTACCCAGCCAGCCCTGCTCGCCGGTGAGCGCCTCGGTACGCATCATCTGCGGTACCAGGCTCAGGTTCAGGCCGTTGAGGGCCTGGAAGGGAATCGTCGTATTGGCCGGCGGATTGCGCAGGATCGCGGCAATGCGCGCGCTGCCACCCTGCTCGTGCACGGTGCTCAGCGTCACCGTCCGCCCCAGCACATCGGTGCTGCCGAACAGCCGGATCGCAGTCTCCTCGGTGATGGCGAAGCTGTCCGGGCGCGACAGCGCCTCGTTCAGGTCGCCCTTCAGCACCTGCAGTCCCATCATCTCGGCAAAGCCGGGCAGCACGGTCAGGCTGCGCAGCTTGCGCAGCTGGCCGTCGACCTGCACGGTGAAGGGGAACCAGTTGACGTAGCCGCTGACGTTGCTCACGCCGGGGGCGGTCCTGGCCGCCTCGCGCAGCAACAGCGGGGCCTGGTCGACCCAGGGTTCCCCCAGGTCGAGGTTGTTGCGCTGCTTGACGATATATACGTTGTCGGCATCCGGCACGTGCGCATTGTACTGCCAGCAATAGCGCGCAAAACCGAGCAGCAGCAGGCAGGCCGCCAACCCTATCCCCAGCCCCAGTATCGCCACCAGCGAATAGGCGGGGTCCTTGACCAGGATGCGCAGTCCGACGCGGAAGTCTTGAAATGTCATCGTCGCTCCGGGATCAGGCAGCGACGGCTGGGACCGGCTCGGCGACCAGCGCACCGTCGAGCAGACGCACGATGCGCGCGGCGCGCGCGGCGTGCGACGGCGAGTGAGTGACCATCACGATGGTGGTGCCCTCGCCGTTGATCTGTTCGAGGATGCGCATGACCTCTTCGCCGTGGACGGAATCGAGGTTACCGGTCGGTTCGTCGGCCAGCAGCACGGCAGGCTTGGTGACCAGGGCGCGCGCAATAGCAACGCGCTGCTGCTGGCCGCCCGACAGCTGCGAAGGGCGGTGCTTGGCGCGGTGCGCCACCCCCAGCTTGTCGAGCAATTGCGCGACGCGCTCGCGGCGCTGCCTGGCCGGCACATTGCTGTACTCAAGCGCCAGTCCGACGTTCTCTTCGACCGTCAGTTCTTCGATCAGGTTGAAGCTCTGGAAGATGAAGCCGATCCGGCCGCGCCGCAGTTCGTTCAGTTTCACCTCGCTCCAGCCGGCCACATTCTGGCCGTCGAACCAGTACTCGCCGTCGTCTGGGCTGTCGAGCATGCCGAGGATGGACAGCAGGGTCGATTTGCCGCAGCCGGACGGCCCCGTGATGGCAATGTATTCGCCAGACTTGATCTCCAGGCTGATCCTGCTCAATGCCGTCGTGACGACTTCTCCACCTACAAATTTCTTATTGGTATTTACGAACTTGAGCATGATGCCTCTCTCTATTGATCGGGTTGAGCTTGGGTTGGTGAAAAAAGCGCAGGGAAAGTCTACTTGGCCAGTTGCAGTGTTTCGGCCTTGCCGTACGGGGCGTAGGATGAGACGATGACGCGCTCGCCGGGCGCCAGGCCGGCCGCCACCTCCACCTGGCTGTTGTTGCGACGGCCGATGCGGATCGCGCGCCGTTCGGCACTCCTGCCATCAGCGGCCAGCACGAACACCCAGCTGCCGCCACTGTCGTTCAGGTAGGCATCGTTGGGCAGGATCAGTCCGGGGCTGGTCTGGCCCAGAGTGATCCGCGTTTCGACGCTCTGACCGGGGTTCATCACGTCGGGCACCTCGCCGGTGAACACCAGCTCGACCGAGAACCTGCCATCCTTGATCTGCGGGAAGACGCCGCGGATGCGCACCGCGTAGTCGCGGCCGCTGACTTGGACACGGCCCGGTTTGCCGACCGACACGCTGCCCAGGTAATACTCGTCGATCTGGGCCGTGAGCTTGAACTGGCTGGGATCGTCGATGCGTCCGATGTGCTGGTCGGGCTTGACGATTTCGCCGAGTTGCAGGCGGAAGTCGGTGAGCCGGCCGGTGACCGGCGCGCGCACGGCCAGCGCCTCGATCGACTCGTTCACCACCCGGAGGCCGGCGTCGAGCCGGCCGATGGCCTGCTCCATTTGCTGGACGCCGTCGCGCTTGATGCGCATCTCGATGGCGACGCGCTGCTTTTCGTCGTCGAGGGAATGCTGCTGCAGCGCCAGCTGGTCCCGCGATTCCTCCAGCGTCGAGGCGGAGATGAAGTTTTTTTCGGCAAGCGACTGGTTGCGCGTGTGCAGCCGCTGGGCCTGCGCTAGGGCGAAGTTGATGTCGAGCAGGCGCCGCTGGTGCTCCGTCTGACTCGCCTCAAGCGCTACGCGCAAATTGGACAGGTTGGAAATTTGCTGGGCGCGGTCCGCCTCGCGCGCGACCAGCTCAAGGCGCCGCTGCGAATTGGACAGGCGGAACAGAAGCTCGCCTTTTTTGACCACGGTGCCGTCGCCGGCCAACACTTCCTCGACGCGGCCCGACTCGGTGGCGTCAAGCATGGTGGTGTGCAGCGGCGCCGCCGTCGCACGCACTACGATGTCGTTGCGCAACATACCCTGCTGGGCTGTGGCGGTGCGGACGCTGCCTTCGGCCACCTGCAGACCGTTCGGCGCCAGCTGCCAGATGGCGGCGGCCACACCGCTGGCCAGCGCCAGCGCGCCAAGCGACAGGGCCAGGTATTTTCCACGCCGCTTGGGCAGCGGCTGGTCCATCGCAGCGCCGGTGACGCGCTCCTCGGGAGGCGCGATCTTAAGCGCCATCGGCAGCGGCCGTCAGGGACCGGCCGGCCGCACAAGCAAGGCGCACGGCGCGATGCCAAAACGGCTGGGATGTGCCGACGGAAAAACGCATTCGTTTCATCAGACTGGACATAAACATTTGCCAATTGTTGTAAAAAGGATAGATTAACTTATAATTCAAGGCGTAGTCAACTTCGTCAACCTCATCCACTTCGTTCAGGCCACATGACCTCAATGACCTTGTCTTCCGCCGGCGCCCAGCGCTGGATACTGCGGCGCGCCGGGCCGCCGGCTGCGCTGCGCCTGTTCTGCTTTTGCTACGCGGGCGGCAACGCTGCCGTCTACCTACCCTGGCAGGGCGCACTGGGGCCGGACATCGAGGTGTGCGCCATCCAGCTGCCCGGCCGGGGCGCGCGGTTTGCCGAGCCGCTACTGCAGCACATTGATGAGGCGGTGCCGGCCATTGCCCAGGCCATCGCCGCATTGCCGGACCTGCCGTTCGCCTTCTTTGGCCACAGCCTGGGCGCCTTGCTCGCCTATGAAGTGAGTCACTACCTGCGGGAGCGCGGCGGTGCGCTTCCGCGCCAGCTGATCGTGTCCGGCGCCCACGGGCCGCGCGCGCGCAATCCCAAGCGCCAGTTGCACCTGCTCGACGACGCCGCGCTGGTGAGCGAGCTCGAACGCTATGACGGCACCCCGCCCCAGGTGCTGGCCAACCCTGGCCTGCTGGAGTTGTTGCTACCGATCGTGCGCGCCGACTTCCGTATGGCCAGCGACTACGCCGACACGCCACGCGCGCCGCTGCCCGTGCCCATTACGGTGTTTGCCGGCCGCGACGACGAGTTCGACGACGTGGCCCAGTATGAAGACTGGTTCAGCGACTCCAGCGTCGGCGGCGAACTGGCGTGGTTCGACGGCGGGCACTTTTTCATTAACTCGGCGACCGACCAGTTAATGGCACAGTTGCAGATGATCATCGCACCCAGCTTGCGCAGCGAGCCGCGCTACCGCCATGGCTGAGACCCGCCCGAGCCCTCTTTTTGCCGCAGCACAACCATGAGCATGCTCTTTTCCAACAATCCGATTGTCTACCACCTGGTCGCCGACCGTTTCGCACCGCCCTGGAGGTCTGTCGCGTTGTTCAGCCCAGTACGGATTTTCGTACTGAGCATGACGCCGGTTCATACGGGACGGACTTGTCCTGCCAACGTATAAAACTGGTCAGCGAATGACATGGGCGCCGGACCATCGAGCTGATGCACATGAGCCCCCCCCCCCCGCCCCAACATCTGGCGTACGGTAAGCTGATGCGCTATTATCTAGTGCCTCACTAGGTAAGCAAAGGACAGGAATGACGGCATGTGAGACTAGTGACATCGCTTGGCAAATGGAAAGCATGGCTCTCCCCCTCCGCACGAACATGCCTTGGCCATCATTTACGGCACGGATGATACGTCTGGACGTCGCGCCTTTCCACACCGACTGGTTTCAGCAGGCTGGCATAGATCGCCCGGACAGCATCGCCCGCAGCGTACCAAAGCGCCAGAGGGAATATTTTTTTGGCAGGCTGTGTGCACAACAGGCCCTCAGGATGGCAGCGTTGCCGGCAACGCCCATATATAACGGGAAAGGGCGGGCGCCGATCTGGCCAAATGGGATTGTCGGGAGTATCACCCACGACGCCAAGTTTGCCGCCGCCATCATCGCTCCAGCCACTGAGTATGTGGGTATCGGTATCGACATTGAAACCGTTCCATCGAGGGATGCGCTTGAGGCACTGGTCAGTACCGTGTTATCCGGCGCCGAGTTGGACTTATTGCAAAATTTGTCTACCCACGTGACACTGCCGTTACTGATCACAGCCGCATTTTCTGCCAAAGAAAGTTTTTTCAAGGCTAGTTATTCTGACGTAGGCCGCTACTTCGATTTCGACGCCGTCAGTGTGCGAACGCTCGACATGGCACGGGGAGTGATCGAGCTGGAACAGCGGCAGGATTTGTGCGAGGGCTTACGCGCAGGCGCCCGCCATCCAATCCATTTGCAGTGGCTCGAACCGGACACCATTTGTACACTGTACGCCCGCCTATCGCCGCGCTGACCCACACGCAATGGTGCCTCAGGTCAACGATTCTCAAGTCATCTAGCTCAATATTGCTTCCAGCGTCGGGGAAACGGTGGACGACAACTTGCGTTTAACACATGCAATCACTGGGGCAACGTTCGAGCACCGATGAAAATGTGCTGGACAAAGATTTGCCCCAAAAGGCACTTGAACAAACGTTTCTTCCGGAGGCGTCTTCGGTTTCTCACAACTTCAGAGCGCCCTCATTGTGTTGGCGCTGGGGGCGATTTGAATCAACCTGCAGATTTTAACTGATCCATATACAGAGCTTCAGATCCTGCACTGGGTCTACGTTTGCTGATTGTACGGGTAGAGCAACAAATCGGCACCAGCGCAACACTCTGAAACTACTGCGGAAAATCATCGATCTATAACGTGGCATTCGCGCGCAGGCCAACTAACGGAAGATGAAAAAGTCAATGACGGTACTAACGTCACGTTTACGCCGCCTCTTGAAATGAACAAGGATCAACCTTCACCTCCCTGTCTGCCCTGGTAACTAGAATGCCAAATGCTTCAATTCATCAAAACGCTCCAGGAATAAAGTATAAGCACGCTCAGGGCCGACAGGAACTATCTTGGCGCAATGCGGCGCTGGAAGATGTCCCCATTCCATCCAAGCAGGTGGCAACAGATCCCGCAGTTCAGTCGCCATGCATACCAGATCAGCGTGCTTTATCTCAGGGTGATCATCCTGGAAACCAAATCTGCGCCGCAATGCATCCTTTACCGGATGCAAGCGCTCCCTTACATAATCTCGACCTAGCATAACTTTAACAGGCGATGGCCAGTCACCGAGAAACTCCTCGCAATCGTGCAAAAGGGCCGCATACGCCAAACTCGACGGCACGAGGCGCGAGACCATGACCGAATGCTCGGCGACCGAATACCACGGTCTTGCTGCACCGCCCCAGCGAGGTTGTGATGCTAAACAAAGAGCTATATCATTGATTGGCAGGCCAGTCGCATCCGGAGCGAGTAGATCTAGCACGAATCCGGAAGGAAACAAAATCGATGTACGGCCGTCTGGCTTATTTAAAAGGTCGAATTCCATCGTACAATTATAGTCCTAGGTTTGACTTCTAGAAGTGAATCGCCCCGGAATTTTAGGAGGCCGTTTAGTGTGAGTCAGGTCAAGACGGCCTGCTTGGAAAGGTGTCGGTAGTAGTTTGCCTCTGCTTCGGCCGGTGGCATAAAGCCAAGTGGTTCGAGTAGCCGGTAATGGCTGAACCAGGATACCCATTCTAGCGTTGCCAGTTCGACGGCCTCGTGCGTCTTCCAAGGAGCTCGGCGAGGTATCAGCTCCTCTTTGTACAAACTATTGATGGTCTCAGCCAGTGCATTGTCGAAGCTGTCGCCTTTGCTGCCCACTGAGGGCATCGCAGGCTTCGGACAGGCGCTCGCGGTAACGGATAGAAACGTATTGCGAACCCAGGTCGCTGTGATGAATCAGGGCATCGTCACATTAGGCTGGCGAGCGTACAGTGCCGGCTCCATGGCATCAAGAACAAAGTCGATGCGCATCGCTAGAATACGCAGCGAGCCTTAGATTGTTGAGAATACTCAGTAATAGCAGCAAGGAATCGAACTGGCTATTCAATTGGGCAGTTTTCAAGTCTCTCAGTCTGCTAGCGGAACGTCAACTACCAATTGATTTTAGCGACCACGAGAAAGCCCAGGATGCCGGCAGAGCAGAGGTCTAACTACCCCGGACTGGTAACTAAGCAATTCTTTTACAAACCTCAATTGACAAAATATCTTTTACAACTAGAATGCCCCGCCCAACAGGTTCAGATGCGCACGACCCTGAATTCCATCATTGGTCACATGCATATTGAAGCTCCCTCGATATTTCACCGTCCATCAAGTATATTTTATGCAGCGTTCTTTTTCTAATGATGCTCACGTTCCCAATTTTCGAGATTCCAGATTAATGACTGATAGCCAAGTTTAGGGAAACACTGATTAATTTATCGCGGACCGTTCTCCACTGCGGTCCGACCTGAAACAATATCTGTATCGCTACTGTCCGCCATCGATCATGCAAAAGAGCTTCTCCGACCTTGAATACGCCGCCAAGAAGAAGTTGACGCGGCGCGACCGTTTCCTGGCCGAGATCGACAGCGTGACGCCGTGGGGCATGCTGCACAAACTGATCGGGCCGTTCTATCCGAAGGTCGAAGGGGCCGGTCGGCCACCGATTGGGCTGGCGCGCATGCTGCGCATGTACGTGAACGAACACGACCAACATATGTGAGCTTTCGATAAACGTCGTCATCATTGTACAAGTCAAATGTGCTGACAGGCTTGAACCATAACGGTACGCGGTAGGGATGGCCTCTGTGAGCTGGGCCATCGTGGACAGGACACCGCCGGCGGATAGGAAGGGTCCGACTCGCTCTGAAATTCAGGCGGAACAGGGTAAGCCCGTAGTGCTGCCGGCAACGGCAAGTGAACCGCGAGGGACGCTGTTGGTGCTGCGGGTATAGGAATGCGGAAAAATCGAAAGCCACTCTGTAATAGTGTAGATACCGGCTGAAACATCGCTGGGCGCAAAAGCGAGCAGACTTCCGTGCGGTCATTTTTGGCGAGAGAATTTGGCAAATCGTTATATGAAGGAAAGCAGATGACGGCATGTGATGCTGGTGCGCCTTAACAACTAAAGTTCCCTAACGATATATCGCTTCAGGCAGCGATGTGCTTCCTTGCTGGACATGCCTTCAACCGTTCGCCGTTCAACATACGCACGGGTTTTTCGCGGCTCGCTTCTCACCCTGACCATGCCGATGGTCATAACGCGTTATTGGACTATCTGCCCCCCCCAGCTCAAACGATGACGGATCGTTTTACCAGAAGATACGGGCAGCGGGCTCGCACTACACATAGCACTGATAATGCAATTAGCGTACCTTTATGAACCTAAATCATCGCCGCCACCTATGGCCTGGACTTTTCCGATTACGCACCCATCAAGCGGGCCGACCTGATCGCGCTGGCCACGGAAAAGCGCGACCTGATGCCGCACTCGGCCGAGCGCTGGGCTTACCTTGACGGCATCGCCCCCTTGCCCGGTATAATCGAGGCCATGGGTCCGGCCGAAGCCAAGCAGCGCTTCCTGCAGGCGTTCACCCAGTTGGGCGGCCTCGGGCTCGCCGCATGAATGCTTGCCCCCAGCCGCACGAACGGGCGCTAAGCCCCGGTTTTTGCACGGCTTTTTTAGATATCCACAGCAACTGTGGATAAAGTTGTTGATAAGCCCCTCTTGACAAGCCGCAACACCAGTATTGATGCGGGTTTCAACAATTTGCTGATTTCACAGGCAATTTTTTACCCCAATGAAATCAATGACTTGCAATCAGGAGTTTGCGCTAGAACAAACTTACTCGACCACCATGAAAATATATTTTGCGGCGCATTGGCAATCCCCGGTCCAGGCCGTCTTGCTTGAACAGCATTGTTTTGACAAACCCCGCAGACTGGCATAGTGTGGAGTAGCGACGACGATCAACGGTGGATAAACGCATGAATATGGATAGCGATAATTCCGCCAAGGGGGCGGACGAACCCGACTGGCTGGTCGACGAACCGCTGGAACGGGCAGAAGCGGCGGCGGAACCCGCCAACGCGGCGCCTTGGCGCGTGCTGATCGTCGATGACGATGTCGACGTGCATGTGGTGACCAAGTTTGCCCTCAGCCAGGCCAGCTTCCAGGGCCGCCGGCTGAGCTTTTTGCACGCGTATTCGGGCGCCGAGGCGCTGGCCTTGCTGCGCGGCACACAAGATATCGCCGTGGTGCTGCTCGATGTCATCATGGAAACCCAGGATGCCGGCCTGCAAGTGGCGCGCCAGGTGCGCGAAGACTTGCACAACAGCGCCGTGCGCATCATCCTGCGCACGGGCCAGCCCGGCCAGGCGCTGGAACACCGCATCATCATCGACTACGACATCAACGATTTCTGGTGCAAGACCGACCTCACCACGCGCAAGTTGTTTACCACCGTGATCGCCTCGCTGCGCACCTACGCCACCTTGCGCGAAGCGCAGCAACAGGTCGCCGAACTGGCCGCCGCCCTGGCCCAGTGCGGCGACACGCCAGCGGCGCCGGCCGGCAGCACACCCTGACCCTGCGCCGCTACTTTCAGTCATAAAAACAAGAGCACTGGATAGGCATACAGGCTTGCGGCATGCCCCATTCCGGCCCATCTTGCCCGCCGATTGCATGGGCTGAGCGGCGTCGATTTCCTAAGTGGCGGATTGTTAAGCGCTTTTTCAGATATCCACACGGACTGTGGATATCTTTGTGGATAAGCGCCTATTGACAGCCCTCAAAGCCACAGCCCGTGCGGCTTTCAATAAACTGCTCAATCAAACAGCAAAAATAAAACCCATTAAAATCAACCACTTAGAAACTCACACATAATCACAAGAAAATTATTTCGCCAATTTCGTTAACTCATCATTTGTGCATAACTGAGCCGTAATGATCAATCCGACAACAGCGGATCGCGGCCGCCGGCAACACAGTTGCTGTGCGGATACTCAATGCACGGTCTGCCGGCGCTGCTCCGGGTGCAGCAGCACGCGCTCGATCAGTTCCGGGGCGACATTGTATGACTTCAGGTATTCCAGCGCACACAAGGTACTGAAGGCCGCCTGCACGGCGATGCCCAGATTGACGATATCGCACATCTTCTGGTCGACCCGGGCATGCGGCACCACGGTTTTGACGGGCATATGCAGCGTTTCTGTGGATTGAGGCATGATGGACAACTCCTGCGAAGGGGACGGAGGGGGGAGACGGCGTAGCGGTGCGAACCGCGACAGCGCGGACAGGGACAGCGATCATGGTGCCGATAAAAGTATTGCCGATAAACTCTCGATGTCAATGGCAGGGAAACATGAGCCACGGTTTTTTTCTTCCAGGCACAACCGCAGCCGAAAGCGATGGACAAGCGCGAGCGGCCACGGCGATAATCAGCCATGCCTGCCCCCTCCGCCACCCAGCCCGACCTCCCCCGCCCCCAGCCCGCCTCGCTTGCCGACCTGTTCTTCTCGTTCACCTGGCTGGCCCTGCAAGGCTTCGGCGGCGTGCTGGCCGTGATCCAGCGCGAGATGGTCGAGCGCAAGCGCTGGCTGACGCAGGAGGAATTCTTGGAAGACTGGGCCGTGGCGCAAATCATGCCCGGCCCAAATGTCGTCAACCTGTCCCTGATGGTGGGCGGACGCTATTTCGGCTTGAAAGGCGCGCTGACGGCGCTGGCCGGCATGCTGACTTTGCCCCTCGTCATCGTGCTCGTGCTGGGCGTGCTGTACACGCGCTTCGGCGACAATCCGCAGATGGCGGGCGCCCTGCGCGGCATGGCGGCCGTCTCGGCCGGCATGATCGCCGCCACGGGCGTGAAACTGGCGACCGCGCTGGCCAAGCATCCGCTGCCCCTGTGGCTGACCTTGTCCATCACCGTGCTGGGCGTGCTGATGGTGGCAATCTTCCGCTGGCCCCTGCTGTACATCCTGCTGGGCCTGGGCAGCATCGGCTGCCTGCTTACGTATCGAAAGCTGTCCGCATGACGCCGCCCCTGCAACTGGTATTGAGCGCGGGCGACTGGCTGAACCTGTTCGGCCATTACCTGATGCTGTCGCTGATGTCGATCGGCGGCGCCATTTCCACCACGTCCGAAATGCACCGTTTCCTCGTCGAGCAGCATGGCTGGCTGACGCAGGCGCAATTCAACGAGTCGATCGCCATCGCCCAGGCCGCACCCGGCCCGAACGTGCTGTTCGTCGCCCTGATGGGCTGGAACGTGGGCATGAATGCGGGCAGCTACACGGCCGCCTGGCTTGGCGTGTTCATCACGATGGTGGGCATCATGCTGCCCAGCACCACCCTCACCTACGTGGCAGCCCAGTGGGGCTACCGCAACCGCGACCTGCGCCCCGTGCGCGCCTTCAAGCAAGGCATGGCGCCCATCGTCGTCGCCCTCTTGATTTCCACGGGCATGATTTTGGGCGGCGCCAACCACCAATGGCGCACCGACTGGCCCCTGTGGACCCTGTCCATCGTGGCTGGCCTCATCATCTGGCGCACGAAGATCCATTTATTGTGGCTGCTGGCGGCCGGCGCCGTGCTGGGGTGGCTCCAACTCATCTGACCTCACACGGCCAGGTGCCGCTTCACCTCCTCGCCATCCATCTGTTCTGCATTGCCGCTGGCCACGACACTGCCGCGCGACAGGACGATGAAGTCGTCGGCCAGTTCGCGGGCGAAATCGAAATACTGTTCGCACAGCACGATGGCCATGTCGCCGCGCTGTTTCAGCAAGGAAATGACCCTGCCGATATCCTTGATGACGGACGGCTGAATCCCCTCCGTAGGCTCGTCGAAGATGATCAGCTGCGGTTCGGCCAGCAGGGCGCGGGCGATGGCCAGTTGCTGCTGTTGCCCGCCAGACAAATCGCCGCCGCGCCGCTGCAGCATCTCTTTCAATACCGGAAACAGTTCATACACGTGGGGATCGATGCGCGCAGCTTGCCTGCCCCGCTTCACCGCCATGCCCATCAGCAAGTTTTCCTCGACCGTCAGGCGCGCAAAGATGTCGCGCCCCTGCGGCACGAAAGCGATGCCCAGCTTGGCCCGCGCATGGGGCGCCAGCTTCGTGATATCGCGCCCGTGGAACACCACCTGGCCCTGCGCCACGGGCAGCACGCCCATCAGGCATTTCAGCAAGGTCGTCTTGCCCACGCCATTCCTGCCCAGCAAGGCCAGGCACTCGCCCTTGCGCGCCGACAAGTTGATGCCGCGCAAGGTGTGCGAGGAGCCGTAGTATTGATTTAGCTGTTGCACTTCCAACATAGTCTGTGATCCCCCCTATTACCTTCCCAGATAGACTTCGATGACCCGCTCGTCGGCTTGCACCTCGTCCATGCGGCCCTGCGCAAGCACGGAACCCTCATGCAGCACGGTGACGATGCCTTGCCGGGCGATTTCCGTCACAAAGCCCATGTCGTGCTCGACCACCATGATCGAATGTTTACCCCGTAATTCATTGAGCAATTCCGCCGTGCGCGCCGTTTCCGCGTCCGACATGCCGGCCACCGGTTCATCCAATAAAATCAACTGCGGCTCCTGCATCAGGAGCATGCCGATTTCCAGCCACTGCTTTTGCCCGTGCGACAGCAAACCGGCCGGCCGCGCTTCGTGGCCGTTGAGGCGGATCAAGCGCAATACCGCTTCGATCTTGCCGGCCTGCTCCGACGTGAGGCGCGCAAACAGGGTGGGCGCCACGCGCTTGTCCATCTTCATCGCCAGTTCCAGGTTGTCGAACACCGTGTGCTGCTCGAACACGGTGGGACGCTGGAACTTGCGGCCGATGCCCGCGTGGGCGATCTGCGCTTCCGTCATGGTCGCCAGATTCATGGTTTGCCCGAACCAGGCCGTGCCGGACGTGGGCCGCGTCTTGCCGGTGATGACATCCATCATCGTCGTCTTGCCCGCGCCGTTAGGCCCGATGATGCAGCGCAATTCGCCCACGGAAATATCGAGACTGAGCTTGTTGATGGCCTTGAAGCCGTCGAAGGACACGCTGATATCTTCCAGATACAAAATGGCGCCATGCGTCGTGTCGACGCCCTCGCCCTTCACGCGCGCATACGTGGGGCCCGCTTCTGCGCTGGCCATGCCGGGCAACATGCGGATGCTCATGCGGCCTCCTCTGCCACGACGGCGGCTTTTTTACGTTTGAGCTTGCTCAATACGCCCAGCATGCCTTGCTGCATGAACAGGGTGACGACGATGAACAGCAAGCCCAGCGCGAACAGCCACAGTTCCGGCATGGCGGCCGTGAACCAGCTTTTCAAGCCGTTGACGGTGAAGGCGCCCAGAATCGGGCCGATCAAAGTCCCCCGCCCGCCCACGGCCACCCACACGACCATCTCGATGGAGTTGGCCGGCGACATCTCGGACGGGTTGATGATGCCCACCTGCGGCACGTACAGGGCGCCAGCGATGCCGCACAGCACGGCCGACAAGGTCCAGACGAACAGCTTGAACCACAGAGGGTTGTAGCCGAGGAACATCAAGCGCGCCTCGCTGTCGCGCACGCCCTGCAGCACCCGTCCCAGCTTCGAGCGGACGATGGCGCGCGCACCGACCAAAGCGGCCAGCAGGAAGGCCAGGGTCAGCAGGAACAGCACGGCCCGCGTGGCGGGCGCCGTGATGCTGTGGCCCAATATCGTCTTGAAGTCCGTGAAACCGTTGTTGCCGCCAAAGCCAGTGTCATTGCGGAAGAACAAGAGCATGAAGGCATATGTCATCGCTTGCGTGATGATGGAAAAATACACGCCCTTGATGCGCGAGCGAAACGCAAAGTAACCGAACACAAAGGCCAGTACGCCCGGCACCAGTACGACGAGGGCCATGCAGTACCAGAAATGTTCCGTAAACGCCCAGTACCAGGGGTAGGTTTTCCAGTCGAGAAAGACCATGAAGTCGGGCAAGCTGCTGTGGTACTGGCCCTGGTCGCCGATGGCGCGCATCAGATACATGCCGTGCGCATACGCGCCCAGGGCAAAGAATACGCCGTGGCCCAGGGACAATATGCCCGTGTAGCCCCAGACGAGGTCCAGCGCCAGCGCGGCCAGCGCGTAGCACATGAACTTGCCCACCAGCGCCACCGTATAGGCGGACACGTGCAGCGCATGCCCTTCGGCAAACGCCAGGTTAAAAATCGGCAACAACGCGGCCAGTACTGTACAGGCGGCAATCGCCAGCCACACGGGCCGCGTGAACAGGCCAGGCTTGATTTGATGGGAGGTAATCATTCGACGCTGCGTCCCTTCATGGCAAACAGGCCCTGCGGCCGGCGCTGGATGAAAATGATGATGAATATCAAAATGGCGATCTTCGCCAGCACGGCGCCCGCCACCGGTTCGAGGAATTTGTTCACTTCTCCCAGGCTCAGCGCGGCGATCACGGTGCCGGCCAGCTGGCCCACGCCGCCGAGCACCACCACCATGAAGGAATCGACGATGTAGCTTTGGCCCAGGTCCGGACCCACGTTCCCCAGCTGCGACAGGGCCACGCCGCCGAGCCCCGCGATGCCGGAACCGAGGCCGAAGGTCAGCATGTCGACCTTGCCCGTGGCCACGCCCACGCAATCGGCCATGCGCCGGTTTTGCGTGACGGCCCGCACGAACAGTCCCAGCCGCGTCTTGTTCAAGATCAACCACACGGCTACCACGACAACGATGGCAAAGGCGATGATGGCCAGGCGGTTGTACGGCAGCACGAGGCCGCCCAGCACGGTGACGCCGCCCGACATCCAGGCCGGATTGGCCACTTCCACGTTTTGCGCGCCAAAGATCGTGCGCACCGCCTGCATGAGGATCAGGCTGATGCCCCAGGTGGCCAGCAGGGTTTCCAGCGGCCGGCCATACAGCCAGCGGATCACCGTGCGTTCCAGCACTACGCCCACCAGGCCGGAGACGAAAAAAGCGGCAGGCAAGGCGGTCAGCAAATACCAGTCCTGCACGCCGGGCAGGAAGTTGCGGAAAAACAGCTGGCACAGATACGTCGTGTAAGCGCCTATCATCAGCAGTTCGCCATGCGCCATGTTGATGATGCCCATCAAGCCGAACGTGATGGCCAGGCCCAGGGCCGCCAGCAGCAGCACGCTGCCCAGCGAAATGCCGTAAAACACATTGCCGGCGAACTCCATGCGCGCCACTCGTCCCTTGATCTGGCGCATGGTCTCGATGGCGGCCAGTTGCACGGCCTCGTCCGGCTCTCCGGCCTTGCCATCTGGCCCTTTCTCCAGCATGGCTTGCAGCACGGGCAGCAGGCGCGCATCGCTGCTGCCGGCCAGCGCCTGCACGGCGACCTTGCGCGTGGCGACGTCGGGCGCATGCAGGTTGGCGCTGGCAATCAGCACCTGCAATATCTGTGTGATCTCAGCATCGTTTTCCTGCGCCAGCGCCGCGCGGATCAAGGGAAGCTGCGCGGGATCAACCGCCTTTTGCAACGCTTGCGCGGCCGCCAGCCGTTCGGCACGTTCCGGCGCCAGCAGTTTCAGCCCCGACAAGGCGCCTGCCACGGCCGAGCGCAAGCGGTTGTTGACCATCACGCCATCGATGCCGTCGGGCAGCGGCACGTTCTTGCCGAGCGCCGGGTCAAGCGCCTGCTCGCCGTCGACGATATACACCTTGCCGTCGGGTGTGGCGTATAACGCGTCGTCCTGCAAGGCTTGCAGCACATGGGCGGCCTCGGGCGTGGCAAGGGCGGCGATCTGCGCGACGGCGGCGACACGGGCGTCGGGATCGTCGCCGGCCAGCGGCTTGAGCAGGTCGGGAGGGATGGCGGCCTGCGCCATGGACGACAGGCACAGGCAGGCGAAGACCAGCAGCGATGTGAATAGCCTCATTGATATCCCGGGAAAGCGTTGATGGTCGGCGCCACCGGACGCATGCCCGATGGCGCCGGCGTGGCTTTTACAGCTTTTGCTTGCCCTCATTGCCCTTGATAAACGGGCTCCACGGCTGGGCGCGTATTGCTTCCTTGGTTTTCCACACGACATTGAATTGCCCATCAGCCTTGATTTCGCCGATCATCACGGGCTTGTGCAAGTGGTGATTCGTGGCATCCATGGTCAGGGTAAAGCCCGACGGCGCCTTGACGCTCTGGCCGGCCATGGCGGCGATCACCTTGTCCGTATCCGTCGATTTCGCCTTTTCCACGGCTTGCGCCCACATGTGGATGCCGACATACGTCGCTTCCATCGGGTCGTTCGTCACCACCGAACCCGCGTTCGGCAGCTTTTGCGCCACCGCATACACCTTCCACTGCTTGATGAAGGCCGTATTGACGGGATTCTTGACGGATTCAAAATAATTCCAGGCCGCCAGATGACCGAGCAGCGGCTTGGTATCGATGCCGCGCAACTCTTCCTCGCCCACGGAAAACGCGACGACGGGCACGTCCGTGGCTTTCAAGCCCGCATTGCCCAGTTCCTTGTAGAACGGGACGTTGGAATCGCCATTGATGGTGGAAATGACGGCCGTCTTGCCGCCCGTGGAAAACTTCTTGATGTTGGCGACGATGGTTTGATAGTCGGCGTGGCCGAACGGCGTGTAGACCTCGCTGATGTCGCTATCCTTGACACCTTTGCTTTTCAGGAAGGCGCGCAAGATCTTGTTGGTGGTGCGCGGATACACGTAATCCGTGCCCAGCAGCACGAAGCGCTTGGCGCCGCCGCCATCCTTGCTCATCAGGTATTCCACGGCGGGTATCGCCTGCTGGTTCGGCGCGGCGCCCGTATAGAACACGTTCTTTTCCAGTTCCTCGCCCTCGTATTGCACCGGGTAAAACAGCAAGCTGTTGAGTTCCTTGAACACAGGCAACACCGACTTGCGCGACACGGACGTCCAGCAGCCGAACACGACAGCCACTTTATCCTGCGCCACCAGCTGGCGCGCTTTTTCCGCAAACAAGGGCCAGTTCGATGCGGGATCGACGACGACGGCTTCCAGCTTCTTGCCCAGCACGCCGCCTTTGGCATTGATCTCGGCAATCGTCATCAGCGCCACATCCTTGAGCGACGTTTCGGAAATGGCCATGGTGCCCGACAGGGAGTGCAAAATGCCCACCTTGATCGTATCGGCGGCCAGGGCTGCCTGCATATAAGTGGACGTGGCCAGGGCCAGTGCGCCGGCGGCGGCCGCTTTCAGGATGATGCGTCGTGACATGGGGACTCCTGTGATGGGTTCGTGGGGGTCGAGCTGGGCCTGCGATGTTGTTAAAGCAGAATGCATGCCAGGCACATTGCCCTGGAGTTGCGGGGACTGGGCGGCAAGGGTGGCGCGCGGCCCACCGTTTTGGTGCGGCAGCGCTACTTCCTGGGGAATCCGGGGGGGGGGGGGGCCCTCTCCAGGAAAAACGGCGAGGAAATGCCAATATGTAATTACCTAAAAAATAATTGAGCTTTCTTGATAAGCGCACTAAGATGTGACTCTCTTATGTCGCATTGCTTGGCGGCGTAAGTAAACTGAAATCAGCGTGGCACTTGCTTCTTTCCCTTTACTTAACTCACTTAGGTAGTTCACTCATGAAAAATATGATCGCGGGCGTGTGCGCCCTGTTGCTGTTGAGCGCATGTGCCGCACCTACGGCCCCGGCGGGCGGCGTAAGCACGAGCCAGGTCAAGGTCGACGATGAAGGCAGTACGGGCAGCAATATCAAGAAACGTCCGAAAAAAGCGGCCGAAGTCGTGTCTGCCAACCCGGCGAACCGCAGCGCCTGATCAAGCCGCGCGGCAAGCATGTGACGCCGTTCCAGGGCCTGCCGCGCGCAGGCCCTGTTCACGTCTGCGGCGCGCGCCTAGCGCTTGATGCCGCGCAAACGGCGCCAGCCCTTGCGGCCCAGCGGGAACAGCAGCACGAAAGCGATCAGCCACGGCAGGATGTAGGCCATGGCCGTGATGGCGTTGGCCACGCCTTCCGACAGGTTTTCCGTGAAATTGCCCAGCGCGCGCTTGACGGGCCGCCAGAACGATTGCTTGCCTTCGGCGCTGATGGCCACGTTCAACAAGTCCGTATCGATGCGCTGCATCAACAGCGCGTTGGCGGCCGTCGCCTGCTCCAGCTCCACTTGCACGGTGGCCAGCTCCTTGGTCACCTTGATGAGGGCATCGACGTTGGTGCCCGAGCGCTTTTCCAGGTCTTGCAGCTGCGCCTGGTATTGCTTGAGCATTTCCAGGCGTTTCTTGCTGTCGAGCACCGGACGGCCCAGGTCTTCCACCTTGGTGCCCTGGCTGGTGACGTCGCCTTCGGCCGCGACCAGCGCGACCAGCTTCTTGATGCCGGCCGGCTTGGCGCGCATGCTGATGCGCGCATGCACGTAGCGGCCGCTGTCGACGCTGGAATCGAGCAGCAGGCAGCCGTTTTCCGTATCGGCCTTGCAGGCGGCGACCACTTTTTCATACAGGGGACGCACTTGCGCTTCGTGCGTATCGACGCTGACATTATGCTCATAGGCAAGAAACTCGCTGCCCTTTTCCTTGCCATCGAGACGCGCGGCGCTCGATTGCCCGCCGCTCTCGCCCTTGCTGCCGCAGCCGGCCAGCAGCAACAGTCCAAACAGGCATATGGATATTTTTTTCATGATTTCTTTCTTTGGATTATTTTTGCAGCGGCAACAATTCGATATCGGGCAAGTGCGCCGCCACATCCTGCACGGTCGCATGGCAAGTCAAGGACGCCACCACCTGCGGCAACGGTTCCGGCCAGATTTCCGGCAAGTCGCGCTCTTCGGGCGCCAGCACGGGAAAGGCCAGCTGTTCCCGTGGCGGCGTGAAGGCGGCAGCGACGCCGGGCTTGTTGCCGCGCGCATCGATGCGGTACCAGCCAAACTCTTGCAGATACACGGCATTCAAGCCATGCAGGCAGAACGGCGGCCCCACCTCGCCCACGGCCAGGCGCTGGTAGCACAGGCCGGCAGGAATACCGTTGGCGCGCAGCAGCGCGGCCAGCAGATGGCTCTTCGCATAGCAGTAGCCCGTGCCATGCTGCAAGACGTCGGAAGCGCGGCAGGTGACGGGATTGCGCCGGTAATCCCAGCTGTGGGCCACCTCGTCGCGCACGAAGGCAAAGCAGCGGGCCGCGATCGCGGCGTCGCCCACGGCGCCCTCCGCCAGTGCGGCCGCCCTGGCGCGCACGGCAGGATGGTCGCTGTCGATGTAAGTGCTGCTGGCTAAATACAGGGAAAAGTCGGTAGACATGGCATCGAGGTCATGCAAAAAGATAATGCGCGATTCTAGTCGAAGCGGCACGAAATCGAACGTTTCCTTGCGCAGGAACAAAGAAAATCCACGCTTCGGCCTGCCTGCCAGGGGGGCGGCGACTTTGGCGGCGGCCCGGTAGCTGGTATCATGCGGGCAAACGCAGCCGGCCCTGTTGGCCCCGCACATGGCACTACCTTGCGAAGCGGCCCCCGCCGCCGACGCCTCCCTACAGATCAGAGAAACGAGTTCCCTATGAGCACTTCATCGTCCCACCCATCGTTCTGGCGCCGAGTCCCGCTGGCTTTCGGCGCCTTCTTCAGCACCCTGTCGGACGCCGCCTATGCGGCCCGCGTGGAAAAGCTGTCCTTGCCCGAAGCCTCCCCGGTGGCGCCAGTGGCCCCGGCTCCGGCGCCCGCCCCCGTGCCGACGCCGGCCGCCGCGCCCGTCATTTTGAAGGAAGCCACGCCCGATGCGGCCCTGCAATTGCTGGCCCTGCTGCAACGCGAAGCGCGATTGATCGACTTTACCCAGGAAAACCTGGGCAGCCATGCCGATGCCGACATCGGCGCGGCCGCCCGCGTCGTACATGAAGGCTGCGCCAAGGTCATGCGCGAGTATTTCACCATCGAGGCCGTGCGCCAGGAAGCCGAAGGCAGCCGCATCGTGCTGCAGGAAGGCTTTGATTCCGCGCAAGTACGCCTCACAGGCAACGTGGTCGGTTCGGCGCCATTCACGGGCACCCTCAGCCACCGCGGCTGGCGCGCGTCCAGCGTGCGCCTGCCGAAACTGAGCGAGCAGCACGACGCGGCCATCCTGGCGCCAGCCGAGGTGGAACTGTGAACGTTCAAGCCAACCCAAGCCCGCGCTACGCCATCGGCATCGACCTGGGCACCACCCACAGCGCCCTGTCGTATGTTAACCTGGTCGAGAGCGACGGCGAAAAGTCCAGCCATGGCGTGCTGAAAGTGCCGCAGCTGTCGGCGCCGGGCACCATCGAAGAATTGTCGCTGCTGCCGTCGTTCGTCTACCTGCCGCACGCCGATGAAGTGGCGGCGGGCGACCTGGCCCTGCCCTGGGTTACCGAGGAAGCGGAAGCGCCGTTCGTCGTCGGCGAAATGGCCCGCAGCCGTGGCGCCACCACGCCCATCCGTCTCGTGTCGAGCGCGAAAAGCTGGCTGTGCCACCCGGGCGTGGACCGCCGCGCAGCCATCCTGCCGAACGATGCGCCGGCGGAAGTGGCGCGCATTTCGCCCATCACGGCCGCCACGCGCTACCTGACGCATTTGCGCCAGGCCTGGGACCACGCCCACCCGCAAGCGCCGTTCGCCGAGCAGGAAATCACCGTCACGATTCCCGCCTCGTTCGATCCGGCCGCGCGCGAACTGACGATGGAAGCGGCGCAGGCAGCCGGCTACGCCTCGCTGACCCTGCTGGAAGAGCCGCAGGCGGCCTTGTACAGCTGGATCCAGACCAGCGAAGGGCGCTGGCGCAAGGAAGTCAAGCCGGGCGACATCATCCTGGTCGTCGACGTGGGCGGCGGCACCAGCGACTTTTCGCTGATCGCCGTGCTGGAACGCGACGGCGTGCTGGAACCGCACCGCGTGGCCGTCGGCGAACACATCCTGCTGGGCGGCGACAATATGGACCTGGCGCTGGCCCACCTGGTGGCCCGCAAGCTGGCCGCCAACGGCACCCAGCTGGACGCCTGGCAGATGCGCGCGCTCACTTATGGCTGCCGCAGCGCCAAGGAAAGCCTGCTGGCCGACAGCGGCATGGAAACGGCGCCCATCGTCGTGCCGAGCCGCGGCTCAAAGCTGATCGGCGGCTCCATCCGCACGGAACTGACGCGCGCGGAAGTGTCCACCTTCATCCTCGACGGCTTCTTCCCGCAAGTGGAAGCGTCGAGCCGCCCTGCCGTGCGCACGCGCGCCGGCCTGACGCAACTGGGCTTGCCGTATGCGCAGGACGCGGCCATCACGCGCCACCTGGCCGCGTTCCTGGGCCGGCAAGTGGCAGCCACCGCCGAACTGGAAGGCTTTGCGGGCCGCCAGTCGGCCGACGCCAGCTTTTTGCACCCGACGGCCGTGCTGTTCAACGGCGGCGTCTTCAAGTCCGACCTGCTGGTCCAGCGCATCATGGCCACCGTCAACGACTGGCTGTACATGGAAGGCGCGGAACCGGCGCGCATGCTGGCCGGGGCCGATCTGGACCTGGCCGTGGCGCGCGGCGCCGCCTACTACAGCTACGTGCGGCGCGGCCATGGTGTGCGCATCCGCGGCGGCACGGCCAGTTCCTTCTATGTCGCCATCGAATCGGCCATGCCCGCCATCCCCGGCATGGAACCGCCGATCCAGGCCCTGTGCGTGGCGCCGTTCGGCATGGAAGAAGGCAGCGAACTGGAATTGCCGGGCCAGCAATTCGGCCTGGTGGTGGGAGAGCCCGTGCACTTCCGCTTCTTCGCCTCGTCCACGCGCCGCAACGACCAGATCGGCGACTTGCTCGATTTCTGGGGTCCCGACGAATTGCAGGAACTGAGCGAAATCCAGGCCACCCTGTCCGCCGAAGGCCGATCGGCCGGCGACGTGGTGCAAGTGACACTGCACGCGCGCGTGACAGAAGCGGGCACCCTGGAACTGCTGGCCGTTTCCCCTGACGGCGCCGAGCGCTGGAAGGTGGAATTCGACGTGCGCGGCACGCCACAGCAATAAGCATGGCGAGCGCCGTGGGCAAGCCGGCCTATCTGGTCGGCATCGACTTGGGCACCACCAACACGGTGGTGGCCTATGCCAATGCCGCCGATGCGGCCGATGCGCCGGCGGTCATCGAGCTGTTCGCCATCGAGCAGCTGGTCGCTCCCGGCGAAGTGGGCGCACGCCCCCTGCTGCCTTCCTTGCGCTACCATCCCGCCGCCGGCGAACTGGCGGCGGGCGACTTGACGCTGCCGTGGCCACAGCAGGACGTGGCCGGCGTCGAGCATGCCGTTCTGGGCGCGCTGGCGCGCCAGCTGGGCGCCCAGGTGCCGGGCCGGTTAGTGGCCAGCGCGAAGAGCTGGCTGTCGCACGCGAACGTGGACCGCCAGGCGCCCATCCTGCCGTGGGGCGCGGCCGCCGATGTCGCGAAAGTGTCGCCCGTGGCGGCCAGCGCCAGCTACCTGGCCTATGTGCGCGCCGCGTGGAACCACCGCTTTCCCGACGCTCCTTTGGCGCAGCAGGAACTGGTGCTGACCATCCCCGCCTCGTTCGACGAGGGTGCGCGCGCACTCACCCTGGAAGCGGCCCGCATGGCGGGCTTGCCTGCGCTACGCCTGGTGGAAGAACCGCAGGCGGCCTTCTATGATTTCCTGCAGCGCCGGCGCGCCACCCTGCGCGCCGACCTGGCCGACACGCGCCGCATTTTAGTCTGCGACGTGGGCGGCGGCACCACCGATTTCAGCCTGATCGACGTGGCCTTCGATGACGACGGCGAACCGCAGCTCACGCGCAGCAGCGTGGGCAACCATTTGATACTCGGCGGCGACAATATGGATCTGGCGCTGGCCCACCTGGTGGAAGCGCGCCTGGCAGCTGGCCAGGAAGGCGGCATGAAGCTGTCCGCCGCGCGCCTGTCGCAGCTGATGGAACGCTGCCGCGCCGCCAAGGAGCTGCTGCTGTCCGCCGACGCGCCGGAGAAAACCACCGTCACCCTGCTGGGCGCGGGCTCGCGCCTGATCGGCGGCAGCCGTTCCGCCGACGTCACGCGCGAGGAAGTGGCGGCCATGGTGGTCGACGGCTTCTTTCCGAAGGTGGAGCTGGGCGAGGTGGGCAGGAAGGGCCGCGCCGGCATCGTCGAATTCGGCCTGCCGTATGCGCAGGACGCGGCCATCACGCGCCACCTGGCCAGCTTTCTGCAACAGCATGCGGGCGCTCTGCCCGATACCCTGCTGCTCAATGGCGGCGTGTTCCGCGCCGACGCATTGGCGCGCCGCCTGGCCGACACCCTGGCGCACTGGCGCGGACAGCCGCTGACCATACTGCACAACGATAATCCCGACGTGGCCGTGGCGCGTGGCGCCGTCGCCTACGCGCTGGCCCGGCGCGGCCAGGCGCCGCGCATCGGCGGCGGTTCGCCGCGCAGCTATTTCCTCGTGCTGGGCGAGGCGGGCAAGGACCACCGCGCCGTCTGCATCCTGCCTCGTGGCAGCGCCAGCGGCGAGGAAATCCGCCTGACGGAGCGCCTGTTCGCCTTGCGCCTGGGCCGGCCCGTGCGCTTCCACCTGGCGTCCTCGATCGCGGAAACGGGGACGCCGCCGCAACTGGGCGACCTCGTCGACCTGGACGCGGGCGACTACCTGCGCCTGCCGCCGCTGGCCAGCGTGCTGCACGCCAGGGACGGCGGCAATGACAAGCGCGACATCACCGTGCAGCTGGCCACCGTGATGACAGAAGTGGGCACGCTGGAAGTGCACTGCGTGGCCGAAGCCGATGCCAGTCAGCGCTGGCTGTTGGAATTCCAGCTGCGTGGCGAAGAGGAAGCGCCCGCCGAAACGTCTACCGTGCCGCCGCGCGTCAAGGAAGCCATCGAGAAGATCGAACGCATCTTCGGCGGCAAGGCGCAAAAGGTCGACGCCAGGGAAGTGCGCCAGCTGCGCCAGCACCTGGAACGGGGGCTGGGCGGACGCGAAAGCTGGGATACGCCGCTGCTGCGCCATCTGTTCGACGCCCTCCTGCTGCGCGCCCGCGGCCGGCGCCGCTCCGCCGAGCATGAGCGGGCCTGGCTGAACCTGGCCGGCTACTGCCTGCGTCCCGGCTACGGCGATGCGCTGGACCCGTGGCGCATCGAGCAGCTGTGGGCGATGTTCGACACGGGCGTGCAGCACCACAAGGATAGCCAGGTGTGCGCCGAATGGTGGACCCTGTGGCGCCGGGTGGCCGGCGGCCTGAGTTCGGAGCAGCAATTGCGCCTGCTCGACGACTTTGCCTTCAACCTGCAAGCCGATGCGGCGCAGCGGGGCAGCCGCCCCGTCACCCTCGTGAACGGCAGCGACGACGACATGCTGCGCCTGGGCGCTTCGCTGGAGCGCATCCCCGGCGCCTACAAGGCCGAAGTGGGCGCCTGGCTGCTGAAACGCCTGGAGAAAGCCGGCAAGAAGGGGGAAGCGGCGGACACGAACACCCTGTGGGCGCTGGCCAGGGTCGGCGCGCGCCAGCCCTTCCACGGCAGCGCGCACGAAGTGGTCGACAGCGCCGCCGTGGCCGACTGGTTGCAGGTGCTGCTGGCGCTGGACTGGAAAAAGGTGGAACCGGCCGCTTTCGCCGCCACCCACCTGGCGCGCATGACGGGCGACCGCTCGCGCGACATCGCCGACGATTTACGGGCCACCATCCTCGCCCGCCTGAAAGCCGTGGGCGCCCCGCCCCTGTGGCAAGCGATGGTCAGCGAAGTGACGCAGCTGGACGAAGCGAATACCAAGCGCATGCTGGGCGAGGCGCTGCCGCCGGGGTTGAAGCTGATCAATTAATCAACTGCCATCTCGCTACACCAGCGCCACCACCAGCAACACCACCGCCAGCGGCGCCTGCACCAGCACGATGCCGGGATGCGTGCGGCGCAACTGAGCCCACACGGACAGGCCCGGCACTTCCTCGTGCGGATGGTGGGCTTCGTCGCGCAGCGACATCGCGTGCAGGAACATGCCGGCGATCAGGGGGCCGGGATTGACCCACCAGCCCAGCTCCAGCAAGCCGCGCGATAAATAGATGGCCAGCGCGCCGATGGCAAACGGCGAAGCCCACACCAGCGCCAGCATCAGGCGGATGCCATAGAATTCCGCCAGGGTGCCCATGCGGTGCAGGCGGCTGAAATCGTGGTCTTCCATGCGCTTGTCGATGGCCAGTTCGGCGCGGCCGTACAAGGTCCACAGGCCGCCGAACAGGCAGCCCAGCAGCACGCCGATGACGATATCGGCCGCGAAGACCGCATATTTATTGACGTCGGCCGTGCCGATGCCCAGCGACGTATGGGCGGCCGCATGCAGGTGCAGGCCGGCCTGCTCGCCTTCGGCCGTCGTATAGCGGTCGCGCACGTCATACGTGCTGCCGATATACACGACATTCTTGCGCAGCGCCCCGGCATCCACGCCGGCCTGGCCTTCGATCAGTTTGACGCGCGTGCGCGTGGGGTTCAAGAAGGCCGGCGCCACGGCGGCCGGGTGAAACGGCGCGGTGACGGCGTTCTGCTCCGCCGCATCCTTGGCGTCGCCGCGGATGACGGGTTCGAACGCCCAGCGCGCCAAGTCCTTTTCGCTGCCCGTGCGCCGCGCCAGCTGGCACACGCGGCCGGCCAGCGCCAGCCCTTGCTTTTGCTCGGACAGGACGGCCGGCATGGGCTGCTTCTGCTCCTGTTCATCGGCGCCATGCGCCAGCTCGAAGGCCACGGCCGCCAGCACGGGACTTTTCAGCTCGATGCGCGTGACGGCGCCCATGCGTTCGCGGATTTGCGGACTGGCGAAATGGATGCCGGCCGCGCAGCGCGCGCGTATCCACGGCAGGTTCGCATTCCGGTCCGATTGTTCGGGCAGGATCAGCACCAGTTGCCGGCCATCGGCGGCCAGCCGGTCGAGCAGGCGGTCCAGCGGCCGCTCGCCCGCCTTGTGCTGTTCGTACACGGCGGGTGCCAGGTCCAGGTCGATGGCCAGCACCTGGCTGCCGCGCGCTGCGGCGCCGGCGATCAATTGCTCCAGGCGCGTGCGTTCCAGCGGTTCACGCTCGTCGAAGACCTGTTCGAACGCGGGCTGGTCGATTTCGATGATGCCGGGCCGGTAGGCTGCGCCCGGGTCCTTGCCCCGGTCCAGCAGCTGCTCCTGCGCCGCGCTGGCGCGCAGCATGGCCGCATCGAGCCATTCGAGCACGTGAAAACCTTCCAGCGCCAGCATCAGCGCGGCGATCAGGCTGGCGCCGATCACGTGGTGCAGCAAGTGCGTGCCCGTCAGCTTGAAGGCCGAGCCCAGCTGGGCGACCGGCCACAGCAGACGCCGCCAGAGCGGCGGGTGCGGTTGATCCGGCTGGCTGGTTTCCACGGTGCCTGCTCCTTGCGCGCAACGAATAAATTATCACTCAAGCAACAAGTGGTAACGAAAGGACAGTATATTGCAGTTGTGCCCGTTTCGCCGCACGGCTGGCAAGGGTCAGCCTGGCACCCTACTTCGGCCTGGCCAGCAGCAGCTTGCCCAGCGCTTCGAAGGCCGGCGTGGTGGTCGGGTCATTGGCCGCATTGGCCGCCGTCGGCGTCGAGGCGAAGCGCACGATCACCATTTCCGCCTTCGGGTCGACGTAGATGCGCTGACCATACACGCCGCGCGCCATGTAGGCGCCATGGTCGTTATGCGTGACCCACCACATGTCGCGGTAGCTCCAGCCCTTGAGCAAATCGTAGCCGCCCTTGGCGAACAGCTGCTTGTCGCCGCCGCGGCGGATATCCGCGACAGCCGCGCGGGGGATGATTTGCTGGCCGTTGTAGCGGCCATCGTTGCGCAGCATTTCGCCGAAGCGGGCCAGGTCGCGCAAGCCCGCGCTCAAGCCGCCGCCGGCAAACGGCGTGCCCGTCGAATCGACGCTCATGTAGGCATCCTGTTCAGCGCCCAGCTTCTGCCAGATATGTTCGGACAGGTACGCGTTGACGTTCTGCCCCGTGACGCGGGCGATGATCCAGCCCAGCACGTCGGAGTTCACCGTGCGGTAGCCGAACGCCTCGCCATGCCGGCCCTCGTGCCGCACCGTTTGCAAATACTCGAAATAGCTGCGCGGCCCCGTGTAATCCTTCGGCTTGGGCAGCGGATTGCCGGCCGCCGCGTGCTGCCACACTTCCGCTGTCGGGTCGGCGTAATCTTCGCTGAATTTCAGGCCCGTGGTCATGTCGAGCACCTGGCGCACGGTGGCGTCGCCAAACGCGGACTTGGCCAGTTCCGGCACATACTCGGCCACTTTCTTGTTCGGATCGAGCTTGCCTTCGGCCACCAGTGCCGCGCCGATGGTGCCCATCACGGACTTCGTCACGGACATGGCGCCATGCTGGCCGCTGTCCTTCAGCACGCCGAAATAGCGCTCATACACGATGCGGCCCCGGTGCAGCACGACGATGCCGTCCGTGTAGTTGGCGCCCAGCGACTGCTCCCAGGTCATCGTTTCCGTCCCGCCCAGGGGCGTGAATCGCAGGCTGTCGATATCCTTGCGCAACGCGCGCGGCAAGGGTACGGGCGCCTTCAGGCCGCGCGACACCTCCACCGTCGGCATCAGCTGGCGGAAATGCGACACGCTCCAGCGCAACTGCGGGAAATTGAAATAGCTGCCATCGTCGAAGCGGATGATCTTATCGGCCGGCGGCGGCGCGCCCACCATCCATTGCAAGGTAGCCGGGTCGCTGGCGGCGGCCGACAGCGGCGCCGTCGTTTCTGCCGCATGGGCGCCGGTGGCCAGCGCCAGGCAGGCTGCGGCCAGGGCCAGGCGTTTCATGCTGGGGAAATTGTTCATGTGATGCTCTCCTTGATAGACAGAATACTTAATAGACCCAGACGACGTTCGCCAGCCAGCCCGTCCACGTCCTGGCCTGGCCATTCACCAGCTGGTTGACGCCCGACTGCGCGAACGAGGCGCTGAAGCCCAGGGTCAGATAGGTATTCGGGTTCACCACGCGCACGTACTTGACGAAGACATCGTTCGCCAGCATCGGACGCAGCACGCCGGCGATCACCACGGGCGCGTCGCCCGGCACGTCGAGCCGCGTGGCCTGGCCGAACTGCAGCGGGCTGCCCATCTGGTTGGCCCGTACCTGGGCCAGGTAGGCGGTCACGGTATCTTTCGGCGTCGGGTGCAGCTCGATGGTAGCCTGCAGCGCATTCACGTTGGCATTGACGAAGACCCAGGTCGCCTTGCTGCCAGAAGCCCAGGCGCCCGGCGTGCCTTCGAAAAACAGCGGGTCGAAGCGCTCGTTGCGCGCCGTGCGCGGATCGTCGCCTGAAAAACTCTGGTAGCCAAGCGTGAACTTCGGCGTCCAGGCCACGTCGGGCAGCGAAAAGCCCCCTTCCGTGCGCCAGCCCCAGGCCCGCATCGGCTCGCGCGTGTTCCATTCGCGCGCGGCGTCAAAGCCGAACCAGCCTTTCGGCAGCACGGTGGGCAATACGGGAACGCGCGCATAGCCATACACGAACTGCAAGTCCTTGCGGCCTTCGGGCACGGCCAGCGGCGCGCCGATGCCGCCTGGCGCCGCCTGCGGATACGCGGCATGCGAACGGGGCACCTTGCCATATGCAATGCCGGCCTTGCGGTCGTTCGCTGGCGCGTAGCTGAAATCAACGCCGACGACGCGCGTGCCCGAATCGTTGTCGGGGTTTTCATTCGGGTCGAGATAAAACGCCTGGGCGCTGAACGCATCCTGGCTTATTTTCGCCACCACCGAATTCTGGAAGGCCTTGCGCGGCCCCAGTTTCAGCGCGCCACGGTCAAAGCCGTTCGAGCCGCCATTGGCGATCAGCATGCCGGTGCCCAGCGTGAAATTTTGCGCGCCGGCCGACAAGTCGAGTATGGCGCGCGTGCCGCCGAGCGGCATGCGGATGCCGGCGACGAATTCCTCGATCGAGATGCGGCCCGTATCGCCGGCGCCGAATGGGTCATGGCGCGCCGTGCCCGAGCCGACGGCGGACACGCGCGCATACAGCTGCTTGCCGTCGCCCAGATTGCGCTTGAAGCCAAGGGCCGGCTTGACATAGAACTCGTACCAATAGGGGGTGAATTCGAAGCCGGAATTACGCGCAGGCGTATTCGACAGCTTCCAGAACAAGTTGTTTTCGCCGGCCACCTGCACGCCCGCTTCCACGAAGCGCGTCACTTGCCAGTCGGCGACTATGGCCGGTTCGACGGCGGCGCGCCGGGCCACTTCCTTTTCCAGGCTGCTCTGGCCATCGGGATCGAGCTGGCCGGCGGCGCCGCAGGAGGCGCTCGCTCCCAGCAAGGCCAGCACCATCGTTCTGCGTGCCAGGAACATCGTTTGCATTGCCATAGATATCCCTTGCGCTGGCTGACTGTCAATTTGAGCGAATGTTATCAGAGATGCTCTTTTTTATTGTTGTAAAGCATCCTATTGTGCGGCGCGGCTGTGGTGAGACGAACGTCTCACGGCAGTCCCATGCTGCAATGCGGCATGCATATGCCGGCGCTTCGTGCTAAAAACGGGCATACCATAAAAAATACCGAGACACCGGAGAGCGCCATGCCCTACGTCCGCCAGACCAGCCATATCGACCGCGTGCGCGACCTGATCGCCGGCCGCATCGTCAATCCAGGGGCCGATACGGCCAGGCTGGCGTCATCGTACCGGCGCTCACTGGACGACTACCGGCTCGACCCCGCCTCCACCACGGGGCCACGCATCCTGACGGGCGCCGAACTGCGCGCCATCCAGCAATCCGAGGAAAATTTTCTACGCTCCACGGGCCAGTGCCTGCCGCGCCTGCACGCCATGGTGCGCGAAGCGGGCTACTGCATCATCCTCGCCAATGCGCGCGGCGTGACCATCGACTACGTGGTCGACACGGACCAGCGCAAGGATTTCAAGAAGGCGGGCCTGTATCCCGGCTCGTGCTGGTCGGAAGAGGAGGAAGGCACGTGCGGCATCGCCTCCGTGCTGCTCGACCAGGAAGCCATCACCGTGCACAAGACCGACCATTTTCGCGCCGCGTTCACGGGCCTGACCTGCAGCGCCGCGCCGATCTTTTCGCCGCACGGCGACTTGATCGGCGTGCTCGATGCCTCGGCGCTGACCTCCCCCGATGCGCGCGACAGCCAGCGCCTGGTCAGACAACTGGTGCGGCAAGGCGCGACCCTGATCGAAGACGGCTTTTTCCTGAAGTCCTACGGCCATTGCTGCATCCTGCTGGCGCACCGCAACCGCCACTTCGTGGAAGTGCAGCCGGAGATGCTGCTCGCCATCGACGAGCATGGCGACATCGTCGCCGCCAACCGCTGCGCGCGCGACGTCATCGGGGGCCTGGACACCCTGCCGCGTCCCGTCGGCGACGTGCTGGAAGTGCGCGCCGAGCGGCTGTTCGATGCGCGCGCGGGACACAATCTGCTGTCCTTGCGCCTGACCGGCGGCAGCACCTGGCTGCACGCCCGCGTGCGCACACCGCTGCGCCAGGCCAGCGTGCGCGCCACGCGCGAGGCGCCTGTCGCGCCGGACGCGCTGGCATACACCGCGCCGGAACAGGCCGAACGCACGCGTATCGTCCACGCCATGAACGCCGCCAAATGGCGCCCGCTGCAAGCGGCGGCCATGCTGGGCATCTCGCGCGCCACCCTGTACCGGCGCCTCAAGCAGTTGCACATCGTGCCGCCGCACCGCCAGTAGCCATCCGAAAAGCTGAGATTTCCGTCTCAAAATCAGCCATGCTGCGCTGCGCAATGCAGCGCCGGAACGCCGGTGTTACAACATCGTCAGCGGCAACACAGCCGCATCCCATCATAAAGTCAGCAGACTTGGAGGAGACACGATGCAAACCGATAGCAACCCGCACGACCTGGCCGTGGCCGGCATCCTGGAGCAGCTCGAAGGCGCGCTGCGCGCCAGCGACAGCACGGGCGCCGCGCAATTGTTCGAACAGGACGGCTACTGGCGCGACCTGGTGCTGTTTACCTGGAATTTGAAAACCCTGGAAGGCCGCGAGCAGATCGCCGCCATGCTGGCCGCCCAGCTGGGCGCCGTGCAGCCGCTCTCCATCCGCATCGCCGACGGCGAACATGCCAGCGAGGCCGGCGGCGTGCTGCAAAGCTGGATCACGGTGGAAACGAAGGCGGCGCGCGGCGTGGGCTTCATCCGCATCCGCGACGGCAAGATCTGGACCCTGCTCACCACCATGAGCGAATTGAAGGGTTTTGAGGAAGCCAAGGGCGGCCGGCGGCCCATGGGCGCGGAACACGGCGCGCGCACCAACCGCAGCAGCTGGCTGGAGCACCGCGAGCAGGAAGCCAGGGAACTGGGCTACGCGCGCCAGCCCTACTGCGTCATCATCGGCGGCGGCCAGGGCGGCATCGCGCTCGGCGCGCGGCTGCGCCAGTTAAACGTCCCCACCATCATCATCGAGAAAAACGCGCGCCCGGGCGACAGCTGGCGCAAGCGCTACAAGTCCTTGTGCCTGCACGACCCCGTCTGGTACGACCACATGCCGTACATCCCCTTCCCCGACAACTGGCCCGTCTTCACGCCCAAGGACAAGGTGGGCGACTGGCTGGAAATGTACACCAAGGTGATGGAACTGAACTACTGGGGCTCGACTTCCTGCGAATCGGCCAGCTTCGACGAAGCGTCCGGCGAGTGGACGGTGCAAGTGCTGCGCGACGGCCAGCCCGTCACCCTGAAACCGAAGCAGCTGGTGCTGGCCACGGGCATGTCGGGCAAGGCGAACATGCCGAAGTTCAAGGGCATGGACGTGTTCCAGGGCGAGCAGCAGCACTCGTCGCAGCATCCGGGGCCGGACGCGTATGTCGGCAAGAAGGTGGTCGTCATCGGCGCGAACAATTCCGCGCACGATATCTGCGCCGCCCTGTGGGAAGCGGGCGTGGACGTGACCATGGTGCAGCGCTCGTCGACGCACATCGTCAAGTCCGATTCCTTGATGGACCTGGCCCTGGGCGACCTGTACTCGGAACGGGCGCTGGCCGCCGGCATGACGACGGCCAAGGCCGACCTCACGTTCGCCTCGCTTCCCTATAAAATCCTGGCCGACTTCCAGAAGCCCGTCTTCAAGGCCATCCGCGAGCGCGACGCGGACTTTTATGCGCGCCTGGAAGAACGGGGCTTCATGCTCGATTTCGGCGACGACGATTCGGGCCTGTTCATGAAGTACCTGCGCCGCGGCTCCGGCTACTACATCGACGTGGGCGCCTCCGAACTGGTCGCCGAGGGCAAGATCAAGCTGAAAAGCGGCGTCGGCGTGCAGGAATTGACAGCCCATTCCATCGTGCTGTCCGACGGCACGGAATTGCCGGCCGACCTGGTGGTGTACGCCACCGGCTACGGCTCCATGAATGGCTGGGCAGCCGACCTGATCTCGCCCGAGGTGGCCAACAAGGTGGGCAAGGTGTGGGGACTCGGGTCAAACACGACGAAAGACCCGGGCCCGTGGGAGGGCGAGCAGCGCAATATGTGGAAACCCACGCAGCAGCAGGCGCTGTGGTTCCACGGCGGCAACCTGCACCAGTCGCGCCACTACTCGCAATACCTGTCGCTGCAACTGAAGGCGCGCATGGAAGGCTTGACCACCCCCGTGTATGGGCAACAGGAAGTGCATCACCTGGCGTGATGGCAGGGGCAAGCAGATAAAAAAATGGCGGCGGACCGAAGTCCGCCGCCATTTTGCATCATGCAGCCAACAATTACTGCTTGATGGCTTCGATGGCAAACGTCAGCGTGACGTCATCGCTGACGGCTGGCGCATATTTGCCTGCGTTGAATTCCGAGCGCTTGATCTTGGCCGTGGCGTTGGCGCCGCAAGCGTCTTTTTTCAGCATCGGGTGCGGTGCGCAGGTGAACGAGGTGACGGTCAGGGTGACTGGCTTGGTCACGCCTTTCAGGGTCAGGTTGCCGTCGACGGAAGCGAGCTTGTCGCCGTCAAAATTGAACTTGGTCGATTTGTAGGTGGCGACCGGGAACTTGGCCGTGTCGAGGAAATCTTCGCCCTGGATGTGCGAGTTGAACAGGGTCGAACCCGTGTCGACGGATTTGGTGTCGATCAGCACTTCGACGGCGCCCGTCTTGGCGGCGCGGTCCAGGGTGACCTTGCCAGTGGTGTTATTGAAACGGCTTTGCTGCGTCGAGAAGCCCATGTGGGTGTACTCGAAGCGGGGGAAAGTGTGGCTGCCATCGATGACATAGACTTCAGGAGCGGCAACGGCGGACAGCGAGAAGCCGGCGGCGGCGATAAAAGCGAGCAGTTTTTTCATTGTAGGTTCCTAACAGAAAGTGGAGGATGTCAAAACCGCAACCGGCTGCAGGCGACTGGCGCATGCGACTGATTGTCTGGCTTCAGTTGCAACAGATTATGCATGGCATGAAGATCGATGTAAAACGGAAAATATACCTAGTTAGCATCGATAAAATCGATAATACATGGCGATATTCTCTGCGACAGCGCCTTCTGCTGCCGATTATTGTCTGCATTGCCAAAAATATCCAGCGTTATCCGGCACCTCAGATTACACCATAGATGAGAATGATTCTTGTTATTATTTGATGGGCTTGCTATCATGGCGCGCTTTGATCACGGGGACATGCGCGGTGCTTGAACGCTATTACCAGGAATTGCTGCGCCTGATTTCGCGCTCCACGGGATGCCGCGACAAGGCACAGGACGTGGTGCAGGAAGCCTACGCCCGCCTCCTGGCGCGCCAGCCGCTAGGCGGCGCCCGCGCCTTGCATGGCGATACGCCACCCGACAGCGGCCAGCGCGCCCTGCTGTACGTCACGGCGAAAAACATCGCCATCGACGAACAGCGCTTGCACCAGAGGCGGCCCCATGACGCGCTCGACGAGCCGCACATGCAGCTGCGCGCGCCGCGCGCCGATGAACCCGAGCAACGGCTGCACGACCGGCAAACCATGGAACGCCTGCTGCTCATCATCGAGGGCTTGCCGCCGCGCTGCCGCCAGGCTTTCGCACTGTACAAGTTCGATGGCCTGAGCCAGATCGAGATCGCCGCGCAGATGGGTATCTCCGTCAACATGGTGGAAAAACACATCATCAACGGCATGCTCGCCTGTAAAAAAGGCTTGCCCGAGCGGGATACGCTATGAAACAGCACATGACATCACAAGACACGACAGCCGACGACATCGACTTCCTGGCGGCGCAATGGCTGCTGCGCCGCGACGCGGGCCTGGCCGCGCACGACCTGGCGGCATTAAAGCAATGGCTGGAAGCGGACCCGCGCCACCAGCAGGCCTGGCAGGCGCTGGCCCGCACCGATGCGCTGCTGGCCAGCCTGCCCGCGCAGCGCGTGGCGGCCTTCAGCCAGCCCGTCGCGGCGGCGGGCGCGCCGTCATCGCTGCTGCGGCGGCTGCGCCAGGCGGCCTCTTTCCCGCCGCGCGGCGCGCTGGCCGGCGGCTGCCTGCTGCTGTGCGGCCTGCTGGCCTGGCCGCTGGCCGGCCATCTGCAGCGCCCCGGCTTCCAGCACGATTACAGCACGGCGCGCGGCCAGTTCGCCACGCAAGTCCTGCCCGACGGCAGCCGCATCGAACTCGATAGCGGCAGCGCCGTCGACGTGGCCCTGTACCGCGACCGGCGCAGCGTGCATCTGCTGCGCGGCCAGGCCATGTTCCATGTGCAGGCCGACCCTGCGCGTCCGTTCCAGGTCATCGCGGGAGCGGCGACGGCGACGGTACTGGGCACGCATTTTTCAGTGCGCCACGTGGGCGCCACGACCCAGGTGAGCGTGGCGCAAGGCACAGTGCGGGTGGAGAGCGAAGCCGGCGCGCATGCCGAAGTGCTGCGGGCGGGCGACACGGTCACCGTCACGCCGCAGGGCGTGCAAGCGCTGGCCAGGGTCAGCGCGCAAGCGGTGGGCAACTGGCGTGCCGGGCGCCTCGATTTCGAGGACGCCACCCTGGCCGAGGCGCTGGCCGAATTCGAGCGCTATGGCGATTCGGGCCTCGTGCTTGACGACCCGGCCCTGGCCGGCCTGCGCCTGAACGGCAGCTTCGACGCGAAGCTGCCGGCGCAGTTTGCCGCCGCCCTGCCCTTGGCCTTGCCCGTGCGCCTGCAGCGCCAGGACGGCAAGCTGCACATTCTCGCCCGCTGATGTATTCCACATGCAGCGAAATAAAATGCATCCGCACGTCAGGGTAAATGAGACTCATTCGTTTTAACTATGAAGGATCACCACATCACCATAGGAAAAACATGCATATGACTCCACCGCGCCATCCCTTGCACGCCCGCCTGTCTCCCCTCTTCCTGGCCATCGGCCTGGCCTTCGCCACGCCCGCCGTGCATGCCGCCGCCGCGCCGGTGGCGCAGGTCGAATGGCACATCCCCGCGCAGCCCTTGAACCGCGCGCTGAACGAACTGGCGCGCCAGGCCGGCATGGTGCTGCTGGCCGACGCGCGCCTGACGCAGGGACGGCAAAGCGCACCGCTGCAAGGCCGCCATTCGCTGCCCGAGGCGCTGCGCCAGCTGCTGGCTGGCAGCGGCCTGCAGGCGCAGCTGCAAGGCGGCACGACCATCATCATCAGCGCGCCCGCCCCCGTCACCGCAGGCGCCGTGCAGATCGGCACCCTGCGCGTGAATGGCCAGGGCGGCAGCGGCACGTTCGAGACGGACGACACGGACCCGGCCGACCTGCCCTACGTCACGTCCGCCTCCTCCGCCTACATCGGGCGCGAACAGATCGAACGCTTCCGCGGCACCTCGCCGGCCGACATCTTCAAGGGCGTAGCCGGCGTGCAGGTGGGAGACAGCCGCAACAGCGGCGCCGTCGACGTCAACGTGCGCGGCATGCAGGGCCAGGGCCGCGTGCCCGTGCTGATCGACGGCAGCCTGCAATCGTCCACCGTCTACCGCGGTTACGCGGGCATCGCCGACCGCAGCTACATCGACCCTGACCTGATCAGCGCCATCCGCATCGACAAGGGGCCGAACCTGTCGGCGCAAGGCGCGGGCGCCATCGGCGGCATGGTCAGCATGCAGACTTTGCGCCCGGAAGACATCCTGCTACCGGGCCAGCGCACGGGCGTGCGCCTGCGCGGCGGCATCCAGGACAACAGCGTCTCGGCGCCGGACGATTTCGGCAGCGCGCCGCGCACGCACCGCAACAAGCTGGACAACCCGCGCAGCGGTTTTGGCAGCATCGCCGTGGCCACGCGCCAGGACGACTACGACCTGGTGGCCGCCATCAGCCAGCGCAGCATCGGCAATTATTTTTCCGGCACGCGCGGTTTCGAACGCTATCAGCTGCCCAATGCATGGGGTGGCGACGATGGCGTGACGCAGTTCTTCAAGAAAGGCGATGAAGTGCTGAACACGGCCAACCGCACCACCTCGGCCCTGCTGAAGGCCAACCTGCGCCTGCCGCACGAACAGAAGCTGGAGCTGGGCTACCGCTATTTCGACAGCAGCTACGGCGAAATCATGCCCTCGCAAATCTACCGCAACAGCACCGGCAGCATCCCGCAATGGGACCCCAGCCAGGTGCGCACCAACGCGCTGACGGCGCGCTACGAATGGAAGCCGGAAGGCCAGAACCTGATCGACCTGAAGGCCAACCTGTGGCTGACGGACATGCAGAGCAAGTCGCGCAACGGCGATATCTTCAGCAATCCGCTGGAAGGCAAGACCAATCCGGGCGACCACGAATGCAAGGAATGCGTGGAAGTGCTGTACCTGGCAAAGAACCAGGCGCGCCGCGTCGGCGCGGACCTGACGAATACCTCGCGCTTCGCCACCGGCATGGGCGCGCTCAAGCTCGATTACGGCCTGTCCTTGCAAAATGAAGATATCGGCCCGGCCGACAGCGTGCGCATCCTCGATGAAGACTTGAACGCCAATCACACGCTGCGCAACGGCAAGCGCCACGAGCAAAGCGCCTTCGCCTCGCTGCAGTGGCAGGCGCGCGACTGGCTGAGTGTCGAGGCGGGCGGACGCTTCCAGCGCTTCGATACGCGCGACCGCAACCGCCGCGCCGAGCAGCAATACCATCCGCAAGGCTGGCAATGGGTCACCATGTGGGACAAGGAGGGCGATCAGATCGGCGCGGCGAAGTGGTACCAGGATGCGCAGGGCCGGTTCACGCCCGCCACCAATCCCGCGCTGGTGGGCGGCATGGTGGAAAACTACGGCACCGAGCCGGCGCCACTGGACGTCTCGCAGGTGGATCAGTGGAGCGGCAATGGCTATGTCTACCGAGACGCCATTCCCGGCCTGTTCAAGTACAGCACGCCGATCCGCCGCAAGGACCACGGTTTTGCGCCCACGTTTGCGCTGACGGCGCGCCTGTCCGACAGCGTCAGCGTGTTCCTGCGCGATGCGCGCGGCTTGCGCATGCCCAGCCTGTACGAATCGACGATGGGCTTCTCGGCCACGTATTCATCGCCCTTGAACGCCGAGCGCAGCCACAACCGCGAAGTGGGCGTGAGCGTGGTCAAGGATGGCGTATGGAGCGCAGCCGACAAGCTGCGCCTGCGCGTGGCGTATTTCGACAACGTCACGCACGGCTACATCACGCGCCGCCCGATTCCCGACTTGCCGGCCTACGCACAGAATTTCTCGATGGCGAACACGGACAAGTACAGCGTCTCGGGCATCGAACTGCAGTCGTCATATGACCGGGGTAGCGTATTCGCCGACTTTTCCGGCACCTGGAACCGCAAGACCCTGATCTGCGACGTGGCCACGGCGGCCTATTTGCGCAAGGCCAGCAAGTGGGAATCGGATATCTGGAACACGCCCGACTGCTCGCCCATCGGCTTTTCCAGTTCCTACGTGAGCAACCATATCCAGCCCAAGCTGAGCGCCAACCTGACCCTGGGCACGCGCTGGCTGCAGGAAAAACTCACCGTCGGCACGCGCCTGACGCACGTCGGCCATCCGCTGGCGCGCCAGGACGACAAGGCCGTGTGGCAGTCGTGGACGGGCACCTCGCCGCAGGTGCTGACGCAGGCCTACACCCTGGCCGACCTGTTCGCCAGCTACAAGATCACGCCCAACGCCACCGTCGACGTGGCGGTGGACAACCTGACGGACCGTTACTACCTCGATCCGCTGACCCTGAGCCTGATGCCGGGGCCGGGCCGCACGGCGCGCGTCACGCTTGGCGTTCGTTTCTGATTTGATTCATCCTTATAATAGAGAGCAGATACTCCATGCATGCAGCAAGCGACACCAGCAGCACCTTGAACACCGTTCCGATTAACGCGGCCCCTAGCCGCAGCCAGCGCCTGAAAGCCGACACCATGGCCACCCACGACTTGCTGGACCAGCGCATCATGGCCAGCGCGCCGTTTTCCAGCCGCGACAATTACGCGCGCTTCCTGCAGGCGCAGTACGCGTTCCTGCGCGATGTCGACGCGCTGTACGACAACGCGCAGCTGGCCGCCCTGCTGCCGGACCTGGAACAGCGCCGCCGCTACGCCAGCATCGCGGCCGACCTGCGCGACCTGGGCACCGTCCTGCCGGCCGATGCGGCTACGCCGCCGTTCGACGCGCAACTGGACCTGGCCACGGCGCTGGGCTGGCTGTACGTGAGCGAAGGCTCGAAGCTGGGCGCGGCCATCCTGTATAAACTGGCCGGCAAGATCGGCCTGGACGAGCATCACGGCGCGCGCCACCTGGCCGGCCATCCGGACGGGCGCGCGCGCCACTGGCGCGATTTCACTGCCGTGCTCGATACGGCCGTCCTCGACGAGGCAGGCGAAGCGCGCGTGATCGACGGCGCGCGCGCCGCCTTCCTGCGCATGCATGGCCACGTGGAGGCCTGCGCCTGATGGAAGAGCCAGTCATCCAGGCGGGCGCGGAAGCGCACACGGCACGGCTGCGCCGCTGGGCGTGGACGGCCGCCGGCATGCTGATGGTGGCGCTGGGCGTGATCGGCGCCCTGCTGCCCGTCATGCCGACGACGATCTTCCTGATCCTGGCGCTGGCCTGCTTCAGCCGCGCCTCGCCACGCCTGGAACACTGGCTGCTGCACCACCCGCGCTTCGGCGCGCCGCTGCGCCAGTGGCGCGAACACCGCGCCGTGTCGCGGCGCGGCAAGGTGCTCGCTTGCCTGGGCATGGCCATCGGCTTTGTCGCCATGTGCCTCGGCCATCCGCCCTGGTGGGTCATCGTCCTCGTGGCAACGATGGAAATCGCCGTCATCATCTATCTGCTGCGCCGCCCGGAAGGGCCGGCGCCGGAAAAGACGCCGCCGGCGGACTGGCACAAGCCGCTGACCATCGCCACGGTCTTCGCCATGCACGGCGCCCTGCTGGGATGGGCCGTGTACCACCGCGCGCCGGCAGCGCCCGTGCTGGCCATCGCGCCCGACTCCGCGCAGCCGGCCATGCTGCTGTTCCTGCCGGCCGCCGCCCCGCCCCGCCCACTGGAGCAGAATCTTGCTGAGCAGGCCAGCACCGCGGCCGCGCCGTCGCGCGCCCTTGCCAAAAAAGCAGCGCCAGCCCTGCCGCAATTCGTGCCGCCGCAGCCGGATGCCGCGCCCATGCCGCCTCAAGCCGAGGCCGTCGCGGCCGTCGCCGAGGTGCGCCCTGCCCCCGTTACGCCGGCACCGGTGGCCACGGCGTCTGTCGCGGCGGCGCCTCCCTCGCCCGCCCTGCCGCCCGCGCCACAGGAGCTGCGCAGCGGCGTATCGAGCTGGGAAGGCAAGGTTTTGGCGCGCATGGAGCGCTTCCGCCGCTATCCGACGGCGTCGCGCGCGAAGCAGGAACAGGGCGTGGTATACCTGCGCTGCCGCATCGACCGCGACGGGCAGGTGCTGGCGGCCGCCATCGAGCGCAGTTCCGGTTCCGCTGCGCTGGATCAGGCCGCGCTCGACACTTTGCAACGGGCAGCGCCACTGCCGCGCATTCCAAAGGAACGGCCGGAGCCGCTGGAATTATCGATTCCCGTCGAATTTTCCATCGGCTGATCGCGTAAAAACCGCTTTTACTCTCGCCAAACACCCATATAGACATTATTTGCATATTCAAAGCAAGATTCTGTCGTAGGAGTAATAACACGATCGGAGGTATACTACGCAACCGACGTAACAGGCTGGGCGATTTGGCCCCTGCAAGCGCGCCTGTCACGGTCCAATAAAAAAGGAAACACTGCATGACCACACCACACCGTACGCCGGTGATTCGCATCGATGGCGCAAACAAGACCTTCGCGCTGCCCAAGGGCGAACAATTCCACGCGGTCAAATCGGTCACGCTGGAAGTCTATCCCGGTGATATTTTCGGCCTGATCGGCAAGAGCGGCGCCGGCAAATCGACCTTGCTGCGCCTGATTAACCTGCTCGAGCGTCCCGACAGCGGCAGCATCACGGTCGCCGGGCGCGAATTGACCAGCTTGAGCAAGGGCGAACTGCGCGACGCGCGCCAGAATATCGGCATGATTTTCCAGCAATTCAATCTGCTGCAAAACGCCAGCGTGTTCGACAACGTCGCCTTCCCCCTGAAAATCCATGGCACCACCAAGGGCGAGCACATCGCCGCCCGCGTCGAGGAATGCCTGGCGCTGGTGGGCCTGTCTGACAAGCTGCACAGCTATCCGGCGCAATTGTCGGGCGGGCAGAAACAGCGCGTGGCGATTGCCCGCGCCCTGGCCAGCCACCCCGACGTGCTGCTGTGCGACGAGCCGACGTCCGCGCTGGACGCGGAAACGACGCGCGCCTTGCTCGATACCTTGCGCGACATCAATGCGCGCCTGGGCGTGACCATCGTCATCGTCAGCCATGAGCTGTCGGTGCTGGGCGCCATCTGCAACCGGGTCGCCGTCGTGGAAAGCGGCGCCATCGCCGAACAATTCGACCTGAGCGACACGGCCACCCCGCGCAAGACGGCGCTGGGACGCGAGCTGGCTTATTACGGCACCGAGGCGTTTGAAGCCACCGCATGGAAGGATGCAACACATGTTTGAAGAATCGATCAATAACGTCATCAACCTGCTGCCGGAAATCTGGGTGGCGCTGGGCCAGACCATGACCATGCTGGGCATCGGCCTGACGGCCGCCATCCTGATCGGCGGCCCGCTGGGCATCTTGCTGTTCCTCGTCTCGGAAGGCCAGTCGCTGGAAAACCGTCCGCTGTCGACGATCCTCGGCTGGCTGGTCAATACCGTGCGCAGCTTCCCCTTCATCATCCTGCTGGTCGCCCTGACGCCGTTTACGCGCGTCATCGCGGGCACTTCGATCGGCCCGCTGGCGGCCAGCGTGCCCCTGTCGTTCGCCGCCATTCCCTACCTGGCGCGCCTGGTGGAACAGAACCTGCGCGAAGTGCCGCGCGGCGTGATCGAGGCGGCGCACGCCATGGGCGCGTCGGAAATGCAGATCATCTTCCGCGTGCTGCTGGTGGAAGCGCGCTCCGGCCTGGTGCTGGCCCTGACCGTGCTGTCGATCAGCTTCCTGTCGTATTCGGCCGTGGCCGGCGTGGTGGGCGGCGGCGGCATCGGCGACCTGGCCATCCGCTACGGCTACTACCGCTTCGAGACGGACATCATGGTCGCCACCGTGGCCATCCTGATCGTGCTGGTGCAAACCATCCAGTTCGCCGGCACGCGCATCGCCAAGCGCCTCGACAAACGTTAATTCATATTCAGTATTTCAGTACAAGGAAAAGCATGAACCACATTCGCCGCAACCTGCTCCTGGCCGCTGCCAGCCTGGCCTTCGCCACCGCCGCCCACGCCAAGGACCCGAAAGAACTCGTCATCGGCACCAGCTCCGGCCCGTATTCGGACCAGCTGAAGCTGGGCATCAAGCCTATCCTGGAAAAACAGGGCTACAAGGTCAAGATCGTGGAATTCAACGACTACGTGCAGCCGAACTACGCGCTGGCCGAAGGCTCGCTGGACGCCAACGTGTTCCAGCACATCGTCTACCTGACCAAGTTCGCCACCGATAACAAGCTGCCACTGAGCTCATTGATCACCGTGCCGACCATGCCGATCGGCCTGTACGGCGGCAAGCAGAAAACGCTGGCGGAAGTCAAGAACGGCGCCACCATCACCATGCCGAACGACCCGACCAACCAGGCGCGCGCGCTGGTGATGCTGGCCAAGATGGGCTGGATCAAGCTGAAACCGAACGTCGACCCGCTGCGCGCGTCCGAGCGCGACGTGCTGGAAAACCCGAAGAAGCTGAAACTGGTGCCCCTGGAAGCGGCACAGCTGCCACGTTCGCTGGCCGACGCCGACTACGCTTTCGTCAACGGTAACTTCGCCCTGGCCGCCGGTATGAAGCTGACCTCTGCCCTGAGCGTGGAAAAGATTTCGGACAGCTACATCAACCTGGTCGCCATCCGCACGGCCGACAAGGCCAAGCCATGGGTCAAGGACCTGGAAGCGGCCTACCGCTCGCGCGCCTTCCTCGACGCGACGAACAAGTATTTGGCCGGCTACGAAAAGACGGATTACCAGCTGGCGCTGGAAAAGACGCTGAAAAAATAAGGTGAAAGCAAGGCGCTGCACACAAAAAGACGGCCAGGTTCACACCTGGCCGTCTTTTTTTATTCTACGCGCCACCCGGGCGCCATCACTGCTTAGAAGCGGTAACCGACGCCTACGCCGATCAGGATAGGATCAATCTTGACTTCGCTGACCTTGCCGCCAGCAGCGGTCAGTACGTCGCTGCGGATCTGCACTTTCTTGATGTCGAAGTTCAAGGACCAGTTCTTGTCCAGTTTGTAGTCGACACCGGCTTGCAGCGCGAAGCCCCAGCTGTCGTGTTCCAGGCGCAGGCCGGGCAGTTTGACACCCGAGATATTCGTGTAGTTCACGCCGGCACCCACGTAAGGGCTGAACTGTTTTTCAGGCATGAAGTGGTATTGCAGCGACAGGGTCGGCGGCAGGTGCTTGAAGGTGCCGACTTGGCCGCCATCGAGCTTGACGTCATGCTTTTGCGGGTAGGTCAGGATCAGCTCGGCAGCGATATTCGGGGTGAAAAAATACGAAATATCGATTTCAGGAATCGTCTTGCTGCTGACCGTCAAGCGGTCCGATGCGCCGAAGCCACCAACAGGAGTAGATTTATCGGCCGGATCGATATGCACGGCGCGCGCACGGACCAGCCATGGGCTTTCCTGTGCCATGGCGTTGCCGGCGAATGCGCCGATGGCGGCCAGGACGATTGCTGCTGCAGTTGCGGACGTTTTCATTATGTTTTCCTCTGTCGTTAAGTAACGCTGCGAAGTCTAAGAGTGCAGTGCAACAAAAACTTTGATCCACATCAAATAGTGCTATATGGCATCACCAGAGGGATTTTTTCCTTTGCCCAAGTCAAAAATTGCCGTATTGCAGCGCATCAATGCACGTCGGCAAACAGGCTGGCGACCCAGTCGGCAAAGACGCGCACGCGCGGCGACAATTGCCGGTGGTGGGGATACAGCACGGACACGGGCAGCGGATCGGGCCGCCAGTCCCGCAGCACTTCCACCAGTTCGCCAGCCGCCAGCGCCCGCTCCAGGTGATAGCGGGGCGCCTGGATCAAGCCCATGCCCGCGCGGCAGCAGGCGTGATATGCGTCCGCATTGTTGACGGACACGGTGCCCGGCAAGGCCACGCTGCGGCGCTGGCCTTCCACCTTGAAATCGAAGGGCCAGACCTTGCCCGTCTGGGCGGAAAAGAAATTGACGGCGCGGTGGCCATCCAACTGCGCCAGATGCTCCGGCGTGCCATGCACGGCCAGATAGGCGGGGCTGGCGCACGTCACCTGTTCCAGCAGCGCCACGCGGCGCGCCACCATCGACGAGTCGCCCAGTTCGCCCACGCGCAGCACGCAATCGACGCCTTCGCGCACCAGGTCGACGAGGCGGTCGCCCATGCCGATTTCCAGTTCGATCAGCGGATAGCGGGCGCAGAACCGGTCCAGCACGGGCATGACGAAGTGCATGGCCAGGGTCGCGTGCAAGTCGATGCGCAGCTTGCCGGCCGGTTGCTGCACCGCCGAACTGAACACGGCTTCCGTTTCTTCCAGGTCCGCCAGCAGGCGCACGCAACGCTGGTAATACGCGTCGCCATCGGGCGTGGGCATCACTTGCCGCGTGGTCCGCTGCAGCAGGCGCACGCGCAGCCGCGCTTCCAGTTGCTTGATCGCATGCGTGACGGTGGCCTTCGGATAGTCGAGGTCATGCGCCGCCTGCGTAAAACTGCGCAGTTCGACGATGCGCGTAAAGATGCGCATCGCATCAAATCGGTCCATGCTCCCTCCATTGTTATTCCTTGCTGCACAGTATAGCGATTCGACCGCCACTTTTTATCAGCAACCAATACTGCTGGCATCAGTTGCCCGCCACGCAAGCGCCACTTGCGCCGATGTCACTGGATTGCCGCCCGCCCGCGCGGCATACTATTTACAGCACACACATGAGAATAGTAATGATTATCATTTGCGATATAATGCAATACCTCGCTCGGGCGACTACAAAAAGGAATGGGAGACATGGATATATTGAGGGAACTGCGTGAATCGGGCTTGAAAGTGACCATCCCCCGCTTGCGGATTCTGCAGCTGTTTCAAGAAGGCACGATCAAGCACCTGAGTGCGGACGATGTCTACAAACTCTTGCTGGCTGAAAAGATCGACGTGGGCCTGGCCACCATCTACCGCGTGCTGATGCAGTTTGCCGAAGCGGGCATTTTGTTTCGCCGGCATTTCGAGTCGGGCCACGCCGTCTTCGAACTGAACGAAGGGCAGCACCACGACCACCTGGTCTGCACGGGTTGCGGCAAGGTCGATGAATTCGTCGACGAAGGCATCGAACTGCGCCAGAACGAGATCGCCGCCGAGCGGGGCTTCGTGCTGCACGAGCACGCGCTGTCGCTGTACGGCACCTGCGCCGAGTGCACGGCGAAGAAAGTGCCGCCGCGCCGGGCCTGAGGATGCCTGGGCCGTTTGGGTGCCGCTGCCTTGCGGTAAGATTCGCTCAAGCTTGAGAAAGGATCACCCATGTACATCGGAGAAATCGCCCGCCTGGCGGGTACCTCGCCCAAGGCCTTGCGCCACTATGAAGCGCTGGGCTTGCTGGGCGACGTGCGCCGCGCCGGCGCCTACCGCGTCTACACGCAGCAAGACCTGGCGCAAGTCAAACTCATACGCCAGGCGCAGGCGCTGGGCTTCCGCCTGGCCGAACTGCTGCCCATCCTGGCCGGCGACGATACGGACTGGGCCGCCCTGTCGCAGCACATCGCCGCCAAGCGCACGCAGATACAGCAGGATATCGCCCGCCTGCGCCAGCTCGACGCACAACTGGCCGACATCGACACGGAAATCCACGACTGCCTGGCGCACCAATACCTTCAAGCGGCCGCTTGACTCTGCCCCCAGGGGCAGGCTTTAGCATGCAAGCTCTTCTTTAACGGACAGCCTGCACCATGACCAAGACGACACCCAAGCGCATTTTGATACTCCTCGGCCACCCGTCGGGCGACAGCTTTTGCGCCGCCCTGGCCGAGGCCTATGCCGCCACGGCCCGCAGCGCGGGCCACACCGTGCGCGAGCTGCGCCTGGGCCAGCTCGACTTCGATCCCATCCTGCACGAAGGCTACCGCCAGGTGCAGCCGCTGGAAGCGGACTTGCTGGCCGCGCAGGAAGCCATCAGCTGGGCCGAACACCTGGTGTTCGCCTACCCGATCTGGTGGGGCGGCGCGCCAGCCCTGCTGAAAGGCTTCATCGACCGCGTCTTCCTGCCCGGCTACGCTTTCAAGTACCGTCCAGGCAAGGCCTTCCCGGCGCAATTGCTGAAGGGCCGCACGGCCCAGCTGCTGGTAACGATGGACACGCCGCCCTGGTATTTCCGCTGGGTCTACCGCATGCCCGGCATCCACCAGCTGCGCAAGACGACGCTGGAATTTTGCGGCATCAAGCCCGTCAGGGTAGCCAGCTTCGGCCCCATCCTCGATTCCACCGAGCAACAGCGCGCGCGCTGGCTGGCGCAGGCACAGGCGCTGGCCCGGCGCCTGTAAGTTGCTTGCCATGCAGCCATCTTGCATACGGTTTTGACAAGCTGGTAATCAAGCCGTCATATTCCAAGGCTACCATGATGATATTGCCTGTTTGTCAGTCGCCTTGCCGTCGCGACAACAAGGGTCCGATCGTCATGTAAAGGTAGCCGCTGTGGAGTTCAACGCTTCTCGATTGCATCTTCCCCGTTATCGCACGTCCGTGGCGTTTGATCTGTGCATTCCCACAGAATCCGTGCAGGCCGACGCCAGCAACTTCGCCGTGCTGGAACTGTTCACGGAACGGCGCGACATGATGAGCCTGCCCGTCACGGAGCAGCAGAAGCCCATCGGTTTGATCAGCCGCAACATCTTCATGTCGCAGATGTCCAAGCCCTTTTATCACGAGGTGTACGGCAAGAAGAGCTGCATCGCCTTCATGGACAAGGAGCCGCTGATCGTCGACGGCGCCATGAGCATCGAAGACCTCACCTTCCGCGCCGTGGAAGCGGGCGAGAAGGCGCTGGCCGACGGCTTCATCATCACCGAGGATGGCGCGCTGGCCGGCGTGGGCTTCGGCTTGCAGCTGATGAACGTGGTCGCCACCATGCAGGCGGAAAAGAACCGGCAAATCATGCACAGCATCGATTACGCCAGCGTGATCCAGCGCGCCCTGCTGCGCACCTCCGATGCGGAATTGCGCGCCACCCTGCCCGACGCGCACCTGGAATGGCAGCCGCGCGACGTGGTCGGCGGCGATTTTTACTTCTTCGAGCGCCACGCGGGCGGCTGGTTTGCCGCCATCGCCGACTGCACCGGGCACGGCGTGCCGGGCGCCTTCATGACCCTGATCGCCTCGTCGGCCCTGAGCCAGGCCTTGCGCGAGCTGGGGCCGCACGATCCGGCCGCCCTGATCGGCGCCGTCAGCCGCGCCATCAAGACCCTGCTGGGCCAGGACGGCGCCAGCAGCGGCGAAGCCACCGGCCACGCCGGCTCGAACGACGGCATGGATTGCGCCTTCCTGTGCTACGACACGGCCAGCGCCAGCCTGCGTTTCGCGGGGGCGAAACTGGCGCTGCACGTGGTCGCGCCGGGCGAAGAGGCCGTGCGCGCCATCGATGGCGCGCGCATGGGCGTGGGCTATGTCGACACGCCGGCCGGCTACTGCTGGCACAACGAGACGCTGGACATTCCCGCCGGCAGCCTGCTGTTCCTCACCACCGACGGCCTGCTCGACCAGATCGGCGGCGCGCGCGACATCGCCTACGGCAAGCGGCGCATGCGCGAACAGCTGCTGGCGCAGCGCGACGCGCCCGCCGGCGACGTGGCGGCGGCGCTGCTGCAGGACAGCGCGGCATGGCAAGGCAAGCAGCCGCGCCGCGACGACCTGACCTTTTTCTGTTTTCGCCTGTAGTCGGGCGCCATCGAGCCACCTTATCAACAAGAAACCGGGTCACCGGCTAGCCAGGAGCACGGACGTGCTGTACGAAGAATTCAACGAGTTTTGGGATGTGGCGCGCAAGCGCAACATCATCTTTTTTTACGTGGGCTATTTCTCGCAGCACGTGGTCAGCGCCATTTCCGAAACCATCAAGGCGCGCCTGGACACGGCCGGCGCGGCCGGGCCCACGCGGCGGCGCATCTTTTCCTCGTTCATCGAGATGTCGCAAAACATCATGCACTATTCCGCCGACAGCCTGACGCCCGATGCGCAGCTGGATCAGCAGATGCGGCGCGGCTCCTTCTGCATCGGCACGCGCGGCGACAGCTTTTTCCTCCTGTGCGCCAACCCCGTCTCAACGGACAACGTGGCGCAGATCCGCGCCCGGCTGGAACCGCTGCACACCATGACGATGGAAGAAATCCGCCTGGCCTACAAGAAGGCCCTGCGCGAGGAAGCGCCGGCCGACAGCAAGGGCGCGGGCCTGGGTTTTCTGACCATGGCGCGCGACGCCAGCGAGCCGCTGGAATTCGAATTCGTCCAGGATCCCCAGGAGCCGGGCCACACCATCTTCTGCATCAAAGCCATCATTTGAAAGAGCCGACTCAGGAAAGCATATGCAATTACCGTCACCACTGTTCATCGCCGCGACCCCGAGTTCGCCCGAAATCGACTTCCGTTTCGAGCAGCACACCCTGTCGATCAAGGGCGAGTCGTATCCGGAAAACGCAGCCGCCTTCTATGGCCCGCTGATCGCCGCCGTGCGCGCCTACCTGGAAGGCTGCCGCGAAAGCGCCATCACCGTCAACGTCTCGCTGGCCTACTTCAACAGCTCCAGCACGAAGATGCTGTTTACCCTGTTCGACACCCTGAACCAGGCGGCCGTCGATGGCAACCAGGTGCGCCTGAACTGGTATCACGACGAGGACGACGACACCATCCTGGAATTCGGCCAGGAGCTGCAGCAGGACTTCATGGCGCTGGACTTCCACGACCATCCCGTGCAGGGCAGCTAGGGCATGCGCGCCGCCATCTCCGAGTCCGACCTGGAGCCCGACCTGTTCACCGTGGAAGCGGCGGCGCTGGCTGCCGCGCGCCGCATGCACGCCGATACTCACGCCAGCGGCGAGGCGCAGCGGCGCGTGCTCGGTGAACTGATCAATCACTACGAACGGCTGATGCGCGAGACGCGGCGCCTGATCGGCCGCAGCGACCGCGCAGAGCGCGACATGCATCTGCTGAACCGCCAATTGCAAACCCTGGCCGGCCAGCTCGAATACCGCGCCACGCACGACCCGCTGACGGGCGCCCTGAACCGCGGCGCCGTGATCGACCACGCCTCGCGCTGCCTGGCGCAGGGCGACATGGCGCTGATCGTGCTCGACATCGACTTGTTCAAGCAGGTCAACGACGACTTCGGCCACCCGGCCGGCGATGGCGTGATCCAGGCCGTGGTGGACTGCCTGAAGGCACTGCTGGGACAGGAAACGGCCATCGGCCGGGTCGGCGGCGAAGAGTTTTCCGTGGTCTGGCCCACTTCCTCGCGCGACGACGCGGCGCAGGTGGCGCAGCGCATCTGCGAGAGCGTCGGCCGCCAGCGCCATGCGGCGCCCATCACGCGCGCCATCACCGTCAGCGTGGGCCTGAGCTGGAACCGCGCCGGCACGGCCTTCGAGACGGCCTACAGCCACGCGGACCAGGCCCTGTACCAGGCCAAGCGCGAGGGGCGCAACTGCGTGCGCCAGTGGCTGGAAAGCTGAAGCGGACCTTAGCGGATATGTTCGCGCGCCATGCTGCCGTCGCGGCGCATGGCCGCCGCCGCCCGCTGCATGGCCAAGGCTTGCGCCTCGGGCAACTGCCTGTTGCAGGCGAGGTAAGTCTGCACGCGGTTGAAGGTCAGCAGCGGCACCACCTTGCCCTCCCACTCCTTGCCGGCAAACGGCTTGCTGCCCACCGCCATGCCGACGGCCCACAGGTCGATGCGTCCAAGCAGCAGCTTTTGCGGATTGAGCCACTCCTGCGTCACGGGCGCCACGTTCAGGCCGCGCTGGCGCAGGTAATCGTCGCGCGCGTCGCCCAGCACCGTGCCGATCACCAGGCCGCGCGCATCATCGAGCGTGCGCAGCGCCAAATGCCGTTCGGCCAGGCCGTAGAGTATCCATTCCGCTTCATTCAAGGGTCCGATCCAGCGAAATTGCGCTTCGCGCTCCTGCGTGCGGCTGGTGGAAAAGATGCAGGTGTCGGCTTCGCGCAGCGCCTGCGCGTACGCGCGCTTCCACGGCAACAGCTCGATGCTGTAGGAAAGACCGGCGCGCGCCATGATGTCGCGCACCTTGAGCGTTTCACGTCCGACGACGACATTACCTTCCATCATGCTCGACGGCGGCAAATGCTCGCCGACGATGCGCACGTCCACCGCCGCGGCCAGCGCCGGCATCAGCAGCGCCACTGCCAGCAGCCACGCCATGCTTGCTTGTTTCATGCTTGCTTTCATCTGCCACAGGGAATACAAGCCGATGTTACCATCGGCTCACCCTGGCATCGTTGCATATTGTCAATAACACCATTTATTTACCGCAACGTGACAACAGGCCAACGCCGGGACGATCACCGTGCAGGGGGAAGGAAGAATAACTGGCGGAAAACAGTAGGAGTCGAACCTACGGGAGAACGTCTGACGCCCTCCACCGGGTTTGAAGCCCGGCCACATCACCGGATGAGTGTGCTTTCCGCGGTGCCTGAGCTAGTACTTAGCTGTTGGGCAAGGCCGCAGTGTAGGACCACAGCGCTTGCGGGCGCAATAGATGCCCATTGCCAACACGGCGAGTATAACCGACGCGGTCAAAGAATTCCAAGACCTGGATCGCCCGCTTGCGGCCCAGGCCGCTGGCGTCGCGGAACGTGGCCGCGCCCACGGCGCCATTGCCCGCTGGCAAGCCTGCATCCTCTTCCGCCTTGTGCGCCAGTTGCCGCACCAGTTGCGCCAGTTCGGCCAGCGCCGCCTGGTGATAAAACAGGTCGTGCACGACCTGGCTGATCTGCCCGGCCTTGGCCAGTTTGCGCAACAGCCGGCGCGTCTCGTCCTCGGCGAGGCCGAAGCCGCGCGCCAGGTCGCGCGTCCACGGCGGATCGGCACGCCCCTGCTCCAGGGCGGCCAGCAAGGGTTCGGCCATGGCCTGCTCCTGCGGCGTCAGTTCCACGCTGTGCGTCGGCAAGTGCAGGCTGGCGCCGCGCGCCAGGATCTCGCCGCGCGCCAGCAAGCCTTCGACCAGGTGGCTCCACAAGGCGTCTTCCATCTCGGCGTCGACGATGCGTTTCAGGCGCCACAGTTCCGGTCCTGCCTCGTCGGGCGCGCGCGCGTGGAAGACGTCCAGGGCTGCCAGCACGCGCGCTTCCAGCGCCAGCAACGCCGGCGGCGCCAGCAGCAGGGCGTCGCCGGCGCGCAGGGCGATGCGCCGCGTGTCGGGCGGCAGCGCGAGGGCTCCCGCAGGCAGCAGGGACAGGCGCACCAGCAGCGATACACGCAGCCCCAGTGGACTTTGCGCCAGCAGGGCCGCATAGTCGCCGTGCGCGACGAACGCGGCCAGCGCATCGAGCCAGGCCAGCCGGGCCGGGCTGCGCCGCTTGCGCGCGGGGCCGAACGGATCGAGCACCATGCCGCCGCCCACCGTCTGCGTCGCTTGCGCATTGCGCACGACGAAGCGGTCGCCCGGCACGCCGTGCATGGGCGCATCGAACACCAGCTGTACTCTGCCCGTCTGCCCCGGCGACAGGGTCTCGCCATCGAGCATGACGGCGCGCGCCAGCTGGTGCGCCGCGCCCAGATGCACGTGCAACGGCGACCAGGCTTTCAGTTGCACGCCCGCGTCGGGCAGCAGGGTCAGTTCCACGTCGAGGCGTTCGGAACACTGCGCCAGCTCGGGCGCGACGATCCAATTGCCCCGCTCGATGCGCTCGCGGTCGATGCCGGCCAGGTTCAGCGCCAGGCGCTGGCCCGCCATGCCCGTCTCGGCGGCGCGGTTCTGCGCATGGATGCTGCGCACCCGCGCTGGCGCGCCACCGGGCGCCAGCTGCAGCATGTCGCCCACCCGCGCGCATCCCGCCAGCGCCGTGCCGGTGACGATGGTGCCCTGCCCCGACAAGGTGAACACGCGGTCCACGCCGAGGCGGAACAAGCGCCGCTCGTCGCGTTGCGGCAAGCTGCGCGCCACCTGCGTCAGGTGCGCCAGCAGGGCGGCCACGCCGGCATCGCCGTCGCGATTGGCGGCGGTGGGAAAAATCGGGCTGCCCGCCAGCGGCGTGCCGGCCAGCAGCGCCTCGATGTCCGCTTCCACCTGCGCCACGCGGGCGCTGTCGGCGCGGTCGACCTTCGTCAGCGCCACGGCGCCGCGCGTCACGCCCAGCAGCTGCAAGATGGCCAGGTGTTCGTGCGTCTGCGGCATGACGCCATCGTCGGCGGCCACCACGAGCAGGGCGAAATCGATGCCCGTCACGCCGGAAGCCATGGTGCGGATGAATTTTTCGTGGCCGGGCACGTCGATCACGCCCAGCACCGTGCCATCGGCCAGCGGCAGATAGGCGTAGCCGAGTTCGATGGAGATGCCGCGCGCCTGCTCTTCCTTCAGGCGGTCCGTGTGCACGCCCGTCAGCGCGCGCGTGAGCGTCGTCTTGCCATGGTCGATATGGCCTGCGGTGCCGACGATCATGCGGACAACTCGTCGAGCTGCGCGACGAAGGCCGTCTCGTGCGCCGCTTCCAGGCAGCGCAAATCGAGCCACAGGGTGTCTTGCCCGATGCGCCCGATCACGGGGCACGGCAAGGCGCGCAGCCGCTGTTCCAGCGCTCCCAAGGGGTTGCTCAGGCGCGAGCCTGGCGCGCTGCGGATGGCCAGGCCAAAGCTGGGCAGCTGGTCGACGGGCAAGGCGCCGCTGCCGATCTGGCTGGTCATTGCTTCGGCCGTGACTGCGTACGCGGCGCCCAGCGCCCCTTGCAGCAGCGGCAGCAGGATATCCGCCTGCGCGCGCATGGCGCCGGCGGGACGCGTCAGCAAGCGCAAAGTGGTCAGCCGTTCGGCCAGCAAGTCCGGCGCGCGGTACAGCCGCAGCACGGGTTCCAGGGCGGCCAGGGTCAGCTTGCCGACCCGCAGCGCGCGTTTCAGGGGGTTGCGCTTGATCTTCGCGATCAGGTCGGCGCGCCCGACAATGACGCCGCATTGCGGCCCGCCCAGCAGTTTGTCGCCGCTGAAGGTGACCAGGTCGGCGCCCGCCTCGATGGTTTCGCGCACCGTCGTTTCATGCGGCAAACCATATTGCGCCAGGTCAACCAGGGTGCCGCTGCCCAGGTCCACGGCCGTCGGCACGCCGTGTTGTGCCGCCAGCGGCACGAGTTCGTCGAGCTCCACGCTTTTCGTGAAGCCGGTAATGGCGTAATTGCTGCAATGGACCTTCATCAAGAGGGCCGTATCTGCATTCACGCCGTTCGCGTAATCGGCCAGGTGGGTGCGGTTGGTGCTGCCCACTTCGCGCAGCACGGCGCCCGCGCGCGTCATGACGTCGGGGATGCGGAAGGCGCCGCCGATTTCCACCAGCTCGCCGCGCGACACCACCACCTCCTTGCCCTGCGCCAGGGTGTTCAACATCAGCAGCACGGCGGCCGCATTGTTGTTGACGATGGTGGCCGCTTCGGCCCCCGTCAATTCGCGCAGCAATTCCTCGACCAGGTCGTCGCGGTCGCCCCGCTTGCCCGTCTCCAGGTCGAATTCCAGGTTCATCGGCCACTGCAACGCTTCCACCACGGCTTGCAAGGCGGCGTCGGGCAGCAGCGCGCGGCCCAGGTTCGTGTGCAGCACGGTGCCCGTCAGGTTGAAGACGGCGCGCAGCCGCGAGCGCGATTGCGCCTGCAGCCGTTCGGCCATCTGCGCGGCGATGGCGGCGATCGATGCGCCCTCTTCGCAGACTGCCCCCGCCAGCATGGCCGTGCGCAGTTCGGCCAGCACGGCGCGCGCGCAGGCCAGGGTTTGCGCGCGGCCATAGTGTGCAATCAGGGCCAGGCAAGCCGCGTCGCCCAGGATACGGTCTACCGATGGCAGGCGCACGGTTTGCCCCGTCGTCATGCTGGCTGGCCCTCGCTGCCGTCGCCCTTCCCCAGCCACAGCAGCGGATTGCCGCTGGCGCGCTGGTAGCCCGCTTCGCCCACCAGCAGGTCGAGCATCAGGCTGGCCAGGTCGTCGGCCAGGGGCTCGACGTTGTAATCGTGTTCCTGGTTGAAGACCTTGCGGTAGGTATGGCAATCGTCGCAGGTTTCCGCGCGCGCCACCTTCTTCGGATCATTCGCCTTGTTCGGCAATTTGTCGTCCTTTGCCGTCACGGGGTCGAACGGCGCCGCATCGGCAGCGTCCAGGCCCTGGTAAGCGATCTTGCCATTCTGTTCGCAGGTCGAACACTTCACGCGCACCATATGCCATTCGCTTTCGCAAATGCCGCAGTGCAGATAGCGGTAGCCCTGCGACCCGCCGCCGATGCGGATCACGCTGGCGACGGGGTGCGAACCGCAGACGGGGCACAGGGTGCCCGTTTCCAGGTCCGGCACGCGCGCGGCGCGCAGTTCGCTGGCTGACACCGACCACAAGATTTGCAGGGCGGCCGCGACGAACGGCGCATGCATGGGGTTCAGGTTATCGCCATTTTCATCGAGCACGGCATCGGCGCAGGCGTCCAGCGCCGGCGCGTCGAGCGCGCGCAGCTGGGCCAGCACCTGCGTCAGGCCGCCGGACAGGGCCGGCTGGCTTGCCGCCGTGGCGGCCAGTTCATCGAGCAGGCTGGCGAATATGTCGCGCCAGACGGGCGGGCGGGCGCCGTTGACGGGCAGCACCGGCATGCGGTGCTGCATCGCGCGGCGCAGCGCGTCCGGGTCGGCGGCGGGCACGGCGCCGGGCGCCAGTTTTCCCACCACGGCGGCTTGCGCGTCGGCCAGCGCGGCCATCAGCACCAGATAACCCTGCATGCCCGCGTCGACGGGGATGCCCTTGATGTTTCCCTGCGCCAATTCGCGCAGGCGCGAGGCACGCGCCTTGAACAGGCTGTCAGGCTGCGGCAGCAGCAGGCGCGGAATCGCGTTGTGGTCCAGGCCTTCGATTTCGCCTGGCTGAAGAATGCGTTGTACCAATGGAGTTTTCCCATCAAAAAAGGCCGAGCGTAGCTGGCCAGCCCATCCGGCGGATGCGGCTGTGTTTCGAAAGTATTTTAATCGATAAAAAGAAAGGGGTCAGTCCTGGGACTGACCCCGGGTAATGCCGCTGGCATCAATCGCAAGAACTTAGTCTTTTGTACTGCGCATCACCGCCTCGAACCACTTCGGATGGTGCTTGCGCGCCCAGCCGTAGGTGACGGTGCCGCGCACCATGGCGCCGATCGAGCCCTTGACCCACAGGGCCGCATAGATGTGCACGATGATGGCGCAGATGATGCCAAATGCGCACACGGCGTGCAGCAAGGCGGCCGCGCGGATGACGGGGATCGGGAAGTAGAACGCGAAATACGCGCGCCAGATCACGATGCCCGACAGCAACAATCCCGCCATGCAGGCCAGCAGCACGAAGAACAGGATCTTCTGGCCGGCATTGTATTTGCCGATCTTCGGAAGCTTTTCTTCGCGGTTGTTGAGCACGTCGTCCATCTGTTTCAGCCACTGCTTGTCGCCGTCCTCGAACTTGTTATGGTGCCAGAAGCGCACCACCAGGATCGCGAACGAGACGAACATCACCAGGCCGGCAAACGGATGCAGGATGCGCGTCCATTGCCCGCCGCCGAACAGGTTGGCCAGCCACGCCATCGAGGGATGGAACATGGCCAGGCCGGACAGGGCCAGCATGACGAAGGTGATGGCGGTCACCCAGTGATTCGTGCGCTCGTTCGGGTCGTAGCGCTGGATCAGCGGGTTGCCATCCTTGTCACGCAGCTTTCCATCATGCAGATCACTGTGGCTCATGGTCTTCCTCCCGGATGCGTTTGGCCTCTTCCCGCGCCTCGTGCTCTTCGTCCTTGCTCACTTCGTTCGGACCGACACGCGTGTAATGGAAGAAGCCTGCCAGCGCCGTGGCGGCCATGCCGGCCACCGCGAGCGGCTTGGACCAGCCCTTCCAGAAGCCCACCATCGGGCTGATGCGCGGGCGTTCCGGCAAGTTCGAATACAGCTTCGGCTTATCGGCATGGTGCAGCACGTACATCACGTGCGTGCCGCCCACGCCCAGCGGGTCGTACAGGCCCGCATTCTCGAAACCGCGCGACTTCAGGTCGACGATGCGCTCTTCCGCATGCACCTTCATGTCTTCCTTGGTGCCGAAGACGATGGCGCCCGTCGGGCACGTTTTCACGCAGGCCGGTTCCTGGCCCACGGCGACGCGGTCCGAGCAGAGCGTGCACTTGTAGGCGCGGTCGTCCTTTTTCGAAATGCGGGGCACGTCGAAAGGACAGCCGGCCACGCAATAGCCGCAGCCGATGCAGTTTTCCTGATGGAAATCCACGATGCCGTTCGTGTATTGCACGATGGCGCCCGGCGCCGGACAGGCTTTCAAACAGCCCGGATCCTCGCAGTGCATGCAGCCATCCTTGCGGATCAGCCACTCGAGGTTGCCGTCGTTGTTTTCGTGTTCGGCAAAACGCATCACCGTCCACGATTGCGGCGTCAGGTCCGTCGGATTGTCATAGGTGCCATGGTTTTCGCCGACTTCATCGCGCAAGTCGTTCCATTCCATGCACGCCGTCTGGCAAGCCTTGCAGCCGATGCATTTCGACACATCGATCAGCTTGGCCACGGTGCCCGTCACCGGGCTGCGCGCTTGCGGTGGCGTTACCGTGGTAGCCGACAGGCGCCGGATATCTAAGGATTGCAGTGCCATTATTGAGCTCCCATCATGCTTTTTCCACCTTCACGAGGAAGGACTTGAATTCCGGCGTTTGCGAATTCGCATCCCCCACGCCCGGCGTCAGGGTATTGATCAGATACCCCGGCTTGGCCACGCCCGTAAAGCCCCAGTGCAGCGGCAGGCCCACGGTATGCACCGGCTTGCCCTCGATCATCAAAGCCTTGATGCGCTTGGTGACGACGGCCTTGGCGATGATGTGACCGCGCTTGGAACTGACGCGCACTTCCCCACCGGCAACGACGCCGATGCTCTTGGCCAGTTCTTCGCCGATTTCGACGAATTGCTGCGGCTGGATGATGGCATTCAGGCGCGCATGCTTGGTCCAGTAATGGAAATGCTCGGTCAGACGGTAGCTGGTGGCCACATGCGGGTATTCCTCATGCGTGCCGAACATCTTCCGGTCATCGGCGAACACGCGCGCGGCCGGATTGCTGGTCGCTTGCGGGTTTTTCGGATGCATGGGGTTGTAGCCCAGCGGATTTTCGAACGGCTCGTAATGCTCGGGGAACGGCCCTTCGGCCATGGCGCCGCGCGCAAAGAAGCGCGCCACGCCCTCGCCCAGCATGATGAACGGACCCATGCCGTTTTCCGGCGGTTCGTCGACCTTGAAGTCGGGAATATCGGCCCCGCTCCAGTTCGTGCCATTCCACTCGATCAACTTGCGCGTCGGGTCGAAAGCCTTGCCCTTCAAGTCGCACGAGGCACGGTTGTACAGCACGCGGCGGTTCGCCGGCCACGCCCAGGCCCAGCCCAGGGTCTGGCCGATGCCGGTCGGGTCGCTATTGTCGCGCCGTCCCATCTGGTTGCCCGCCTGCGTCCAGCTGCCGGCGAAGATCCAGCAACCGCTGGTGGTCGTGCCGTCGTCGCGCAATTGCGCGAACGAGGCCAGCTGTTCGCCCTTCTTCACCAGCAGCTTGGTCGGATCTTTCGGATCGTACAAGTCGGCCAGCGCCTTGCCGTTGAATTCGCGGGCGATTTCTTCCGGCTGCGGGTTATGCGGCTGCGCATAATTCCACGTCAGGTTGACGATAGGATCGGGGAACTTGCCGCCCTCTTTCTTGTACATGTTGCGCATGCGCAAGAACAGGCCCGACATGATCTCCAGGTCGCTGCGCGCCTGGCCCGGCGGTTCGGCCGCCTGCCAGTGCCACTGCAGCACGCGCGAGGAGCTCACCAGCGAACCGCGCTCTTCGGCGAAGCAACTGGTCGGCAAGCGGAACACTTCCGTCATGATCTTGGTGGGATCGACTTCGTGGTATTGCCCGTGCGCCTTCCAGAATTCGCCCGTTTCCACGGCCAGCGGGTCCATGATGACGAGGAACTTCAGCTTCGACAGCGCTTCCGTGACCTTCTGCTTGTTCGGCGCGGACGCCAGCACATTGAAGCCCTGGCAGATATAGCCCGTCATCTTGCCTTGGTGCATGTTCTCGATGGCTTGCATCAAGTCATACGGCTTGTCGAGTTTCGGCAGGTAGTCGAAGGCGTAGTTATTTTCCGCCGTGGCAAAATCGCCCCACCACGTCTTCATGAAGCTGACGTGGAATTTGCGGTAATTGCTCCAGTAGCTGAGCTGGTTCGGCCGCAGCGGCTTGGTGGCGCGCGCGGCGATATAGCCGTCGAAATCCTGCTCGGACTCGTTCGGCAAGGTCATGTAGCCTGGCAACAGATTCGACATCAGGCCCAGATCGGTCAGACCCTGGATGTTCGAGTGGCCGCGCAAGGCGTTCATGCCGCCGCCCGCGATGCCCATATTGCCCAGCAGCAACTGCACCATGGCGCCCGTGCGGATGGTTTGCGCGCCCGTCGAGTGGTGCGTCCAGCCCAGCGCGTACAGGATGGTACCTGCGCGTCCCGGCACGGCGGTCGAAGCCAGGGCTTCCGCCACCTTGTGGAACTTGTCGGCCGACACGCCGCACGTGCGCTCGACCATCTCGGTCGTGTAGCGCGCGTAGTGCTTCTTCATCATCTGGTAGACGCAGCGCGGGTGTTCCAGGGTCGGGTCGACCTTGGCATAGCCATCGTCGCCGATCTCGTAATCCCAGGTGGCCTTGTTGGTGTACTTGCCTTTTTCTTTGTCGAAACCCGAGAACAGGCCGTCCTCGAACGCATAGTCTTCGCGTACGATGAAGGGCATGTCCGTGTAGTTGCGCACGTACTCATGCTGGATCTTGTCGTTCGTCAGCAGATAATTGATGATCGCGCCGAGGAAGACGATGTCCGTGCCGGTACGCGTGGCGCAGTAGTAATCTGCCACGGATGCGGTACGGGTAAAACGCGGATCGACAACGATCAGCTTGGCCTTGTTATGCGCCTTCGCTTCCGTTACCCATTTGAATCCGCAAGGATGTGCTTCTGCTGCATTGCCGCCCATGACCAGGATCACATCGGCATTCTTGATATCGACCCAATGATTCGTCATCGCGCCACGGCCAAACGTCGGGGCAAGACCTGCCACCGTCGGTCCGTGTCATACACGCGCCTGATTATCAAAGGTCAGCATCCCCATGCTGCGCACTGTCTTGTGGGTCAGATACCCGACCTCGTTGCTGCCGGCGGACGCGGCAAGCATGCCGGTGGAGAGCCAGCGGTTGACGGTCTTGCCGTCGGCATTCTTTTCGATCAGGTTGGCGTCGCGGTCATCCTTCATCAGGCGCGCGATCTTGTCGAGCGCCACATCCCAGGAGATCGGTTGCCATTCCGTGCCACCCGGTGCGCGGTACTCGGGCACTTTCAGGCGGTTCGGGCTGTGGATGAAGTCGACCAGGCTGGCGCCTTTCGGGCACAAGGTGCCGCGGTTCACCGGGTGATCGGCATCGCCTTCCACGTGGATGATGCTGGAGACGGCGTTTTTCGCGCCGTCGCCCAGTCCATACAGCAGGACGCCACATCCTACCGAACAGTAGGGACAGGTATTGCGTGTCTCGGTGGTGCGAGACAGCTTGTATTGCCGCACTTCCGCCATCGCCTGGCCCGGTGCGAAACCGAGCAGGGCGAGGCTGGAACCAGCAATGGTCGCGCCAGTTACCCGAAGGAACTGGCGCCTGGACATCTGAACCATATTCAGGCCTCTATGATGTGAGTAAATAAAAAGTCATACGGCGTCGTGGTAGTGTCATATCACTAAGATATAAGCACCATGCCTGTGCCGTATGACAGTATTTTACCCCTCAAACTCCGACAAGGCTTAGTCCGCTGGAAAAAATTGCCTTTAGTCAATATTAATTTGACGATACCGAACGTTCCCTCTAAACAATGCCAGCCTGCCCGGCACGCTTGCACATCGCTACCCACCCACGAAAAAAAACCCGCTCACGAGCGGGTTTTTGGGGATGCGGCCGAACTGGCCGGCCAAATTACAGGCTGTAGCGCAAGGTCAGCGCCACATTGCGCGGCGCGCCCGGCAAGCTCAGGTTCGGGCTGGAACCGTGGCCCGACACGATGTAACGCGTGTCGCCGATATTGTTGACGTTCAGCTGCACTTCATAGCGGCCCGTGCGGTACGCGGCCATGGCGTCGGCCGTCACGTAGCCTGGCAAGACCACCGTGTTGCCCGGATTGGCGAAACGGCTGCCGACGGCGTTCGCGCCGCCGCCCACCGTGAAGCCGTGGCCCAGGTCTTTCGTCAGCCACAGGTTGGCCGTATTGCGCGATGTCAAGGTCGCGCGCTTGCCCTTGACCGGAACCTCTCTGGCGACGGTACCGCCCGGCACATTGACGCTCTTATCCTTGGCGATGGAATCGGTGATGGTGGCGTCCAGGTAAGCGTAGCCGGCCATCATTTTCCAGCCATCGTGCAAGTCCGCGTTGAAGGTCAGTTCCAGGCCATCCGTGCGCTGCGTGCCGACGGGCACGATGCGGTTCGTGATCGGGTCGCTGGTCTTGATATTGTCGCGCTCCAGGCGGAACAGCGACACGGTGGCATTGGCGCGGCCGCCCCACAGGTCATACTTGGCGCCCACTTCCGTGTTGCGCGTGGTTTCCGGCGCCAGGTCGGCATTGTTGGCGGCCAGGGCGAAGTTCTCGCCACTCGGCTGGAACGAGCGGCTCCACGACGCGTAGTACGATTGCGTCGCACCCGGCTGCCAGACGAGGCCGGCGCGAGGGCTGTAGGCCGAATCCGTGCGCGACAAATCCGCCGTCGTCACGCCAAGCGCATTGGCCAGGCGCGACTGCTGCTTGTAACGGTCGTAGCGCAAGCCGGCCAGCGCCTTCCACTCGTCGCTGAAGCTGATGGCGTCCTGCACGTAAGCGGCGGCCGTGTCGTAGGTACCGAAGGTATCACTACGCGCGCCCAGCTTGCTGCGATCGACGACGGGCAGAACAGGATTGAAGATCGACACGGGCTTCGCAGATGTCGTTACAGCGATGGCGGCCCAACTGTTGGCATCCTTGTTTTGCTTGCCGAATTCGGCGCCGTACAGCACTTCGTGGCGCATGGTGCCCGTGACCAGCTTTTGCGTCAGTTCCGTCTGGTTGAACCAGCCGCTCTCGTCGCGGTTGAGCTTGGCGTGGCCCAGGCTCATCGTGCCCTTGACTTCGTTGACGTTGCCGGAAATATTCGTGTTGTTGCGGTCCAGGTGATAGTCGTAGTAGCGGAAGGCATTGCGCAGCGACAGCGTATCGCTGAACTTGTGCGTCAGTGTCGCGGCCGTGGAGACCACGCGCGACTGGCTGAAGTCCGCATCGCGGGCGTTGGCGGCACCGTAATACGTGCCCGCATCGACGGCCACGGGACGGCCCTGGTAGGACGGGATGCCGAAGTCCGTCAGGCGGCGGTCTTCCAGGTAATCGCCCTGCAGCAGCAATTTGGTGGCGCTGGAGAGGCGGATGGCCACCGACGGCGCCAGCGCCGTGCGGTTGATGAATTGCTGGTCGCGGTAGCTGTCCGACAATTCGCGCGCGCCCGTGACACGCCAGTCCACCGTCTCGCCGACACGGCCCACGTCGACTTCGCCGCGGCGCCCTGCTGTGTTCGTCAAGCTCAGGGCCACATCCGCGATATCCACGCCCGGCTTCTTCGTGATGCGGTTCACCAGGCCGCCCGAGGAACCGCGGCCATACAGTACGGCGGCCGGTCCCTTGATTACTTCCAGGCGCTCCACGTTCGACAGGTCGCGGAAATACAGCGCATCATCGCGGAAACCGTCGACGAACTGGTCGCCGATGGCCGTGAAGCCGCGGATGAACACCTGGTCGCGCTGGCCGTCGCCCGTCGACAAGCCCACGCCGGGGATGTTCTTCATGATGTCCTGGATCGACATGGCGTTCTGGTCGCGGATGACGGCGGCCGGCACCACGTTGATCGTTTGCGGCACGTCGCGCAAGGCCATTTCCGTCTTGGTGCCGCTGGCGGAGGTGGCGGCCACGTAGCCATCCTTGTCCTTCGACGCCGTCACGGTGACGGCGGGCAAGCTTTCCTGTGCCCACGCCGCCAGTGGCGTGGCGCCCAAGGTCAAGGCGCCCAGTACGGCGATGGTGATCGGTTTACATCCTGGCTTGCGCTGTTGCTGCATACAATTCCCTGGTCGAAGTTTTAATGCGAATGATTATCATTAGTATTTTATCAGCCGGCGATGGGAAAAGTAAGGATGAATGTAAGTGATAGTACTTATTAACTAGGTACTTGACGTAAAAAAGCAACAGGAAATCAATATCAAAAAATAATTAAAATTGCCGCCAGAAACTATTTCCCTGCGTCAATGCTATACTTGCGGCTTGCTGGGCAGCGGTCAGCCTGACCGATATGCCCCTTGCTTTACCTCCATCGCCACGCTCAGCGTGGCGCGCCGCACAGCCATCACGCGGCACCCGAAGACCCCGATCCCCTGCGCCTTGCGGCGCCTGTCCGCCCCTGCTGGCGGCGGCGATCATGACTATTAAACTGTTAGGAATTACATGAAAAACCTGAACATCGGCAGCCGCCTTGGCGTCGGCTTTGCTGTCGTATTGCTGTTGCTTGCCGCCTTGACCATCACCGCCCTCGTGCGCATGCAGACGGCCAGCGACCTGACTTACCGCCTCATCAATACCAGCATCAAGAACCAGCGCATGGTGGCCGAATGGTCGAAGATCATTGAACTGAACAGCGTGCGCGGCGTCGCCTCGTTCGAGATCACCGATCCGGTCGTGCGCGCCAAGATCGAGGAAGACTTGAAAGTCGATGCGGAGCGTTCCAGCAAGCTGCAGGACGACATCATCGCATCCTTGCTCAACCCGGCCGTGATCGAGCAGTTCAAGGTCGTGCGCAAGGTGCGCACCGACTACGTGACGACGCGCGCACGCGCCTTCAAGATGAAGGCCGACGGCGACGTGGCGGGCGCCAAGATCGTGTTCGACAAGGAAGTCGCGCCCATCACCGTGGCTTACCTGGCCGAAGTGAAGCGCTTTGCCGGCATGCAGATCAAGGCGGCCGACGGCGTCGGCGCCAGCATCATCGAAGCTTACAGCGGCACCCGCATCTTCCTGATCACCATGGGCGTGCTGGCCGTGCTGATGGGCATCGGCTTTGCCTGGTGGATCACGCGTTCGATCACCGGCCCCATCCGCGCCGCCGTGAAAGTGGCGGAAACCGTGGCAGCGGGCGACTTGAGCAGCGTCATCACGGCCCAGGGCCGCGATGAAACGGGCCAGCTGATGCATGCCCTGAAAACCATGAACGATAGCCTCGTCGGCATCGTCGGCCAGGTGCGCAGCGGCACCGACACCATCGCCACGGCCTCCGCGGAAATCGCCGCCGGCAACCAGGACCTGTCGTCGCGCACAGAACAGCAAGCCAGTTCGCTGGAAGAAACGGCCTCGTCGATGGAAGAACTGACTTCGACCGTCAAGCAAAACGCGGACAATGCGCGCCAGGCGAATAAACTGGCTGGCGACGCGGCCGGCATCGCCAGCCGCGGCGGCGCCGTGGTGGCCGAAGTAGTAGCTACCATGAGCGAGATCAATACCTCGTCGAAGAAAATCGTCGATATTATCTCGGTCATCGATGGCATCGCCTTCCAGACCAACATCCTGGCCTTGAACGCGGCCGTGGAAGCGGCGCGCGCCGGCGAACAGGGTCGCGGCTTTGCCGTGGTCGCCACGGAAGTGCGCAACCTGGCGCAGCGCTCGGCAGCGGCGGCAAAGGAAATCAAGGGCTTGATCGACGACTCCGTGCAAAAAGTCGACGTGGGCACGGACCTGGTCGACAAGGCCGGCAAGACGATGGAAGAAATCGTGCAAAGCATCGGCTTCGTCACGTCCATCATGAGCGAGATCAGCAACGCCAGCGAAGAACAGAGCGCGGGCATCGAGCAAGTCAACCAGGCCATCTCCGAAATGGACCAGGTAACGCAGCAGAATGCAGCCCTGGTGGAAGAAGCCTCGGCAGCGGCCGAAGCGATGCAGGAACAGGCGAGCGAACTGGCGCAGGTGGTCAGCGTCTTCCGCCTGGACGCCAATGCGGCGGCCACCGACCGTTTCAGCGTGAAAACCGCGCAGCGCAGCACCCCGGCAGCACCAGCAGCCGCGCCGGCCCGCAAGGCTACGGCCCCTGCCCTGCGCCTGCCCGTGACGCGCGCCAGCAGCAAGGCCGCGGCGCCGGCCGAAGGCGAGTGGGAAGAGTTTTAAAGCGTGACGGTCAGGCATGGCAGTGGCTGCCACGCCTGACCGGATGAGCGGCAATCAGCGCAAGCGCCGCTCAGGCGCGCGCCACCTGCTTGCCCGCAGCATCCCAATAGCGCCAGTCGTCCGTTTCGACGCCATCGCGATAGTGCCCTTCGGCGGCTGGCGCGCCCGTTTCATAGAAGTCGCGCCACAAGCCGTTCTCGCGGCCATGCTCGTAATGTCCCTCTGAAATGACCGTACCGTTGCGATGGTATTCGCAGAACAGGCCATGGCGTATCCAGCGCGTGCCGTCATCCGACAGCATGCGCGTGTAACGGAAACGCCATTCGCCCGTGTCGTACAGGATTTCCGCCAGGTGCAGCTCCGCTTCCATTTTCCATCCTTGTGCTTGCATCAAGCCAGCGCGGCTTGTGCATCGCCAATTAATTTAGCCAGCTCGCGCGGCACGGATTGCCCCAGAAATTCCAGCGCCAGCGCATCCGGATCGATGGCGGCATCCGCCGGCAAACCATGCTCGAAGCCGCCCACCATAATGCGGCAAAAATGCGGCGACTCCGCCCGCGTTTCCACATACCAGCAACCCGCATGGCCTTGCACGAAATATTCGCCGATGAAGTAGCCGAGCATGGTTTTCACCCACTGCCAGCTCTCGTCGCGAATGACGATGGTGCGCATGGCCGCATCGATGTACGGCAGGTATTCGGCCGCGTTCGTCAACACTTCGTGCGCCGGCTGGATGCCCAGGCGCTCGACAAAATTCACCAGCGAAGCGCCCAGCGCGTCATAGTAGGCATCAAAAGCCGTTTGGCTTTGTTGCAATAATTGTTCTTGTTCGTTCGACAGCATTCACACTCCACAGACATTCAGCAATCCAATATTTTACGCCACGCCCACATCCACCCCGGCCCGCTGCAGCAAGGCCTCGTTGCGGGCGGACAGATGCGTCACCTGCAGATGCTTGCCGGCCCTGTCATAGCGCTCATACAGCGATTCGATGGCGGCGATGGCCGAGTGGTCGGCCATGTGCAGGTGCCGGCAGTCGAGGATGACGCGGGCCGGGTCCGACGCTGCCTGGAACAGTTCCTGGAAATGCGTGGTGGAAGCAAAAAACAGGGTGCCATGCGGCAGGTAGACGCGCATGCCTTGCGTGCTGTCATCGATGTCGGCACGCATGTCGCGCGCATGTTGCCAGGCAAAATTCAAGGCGGCGATGACGATGCCGCACAGCACGGCCATCGCCAGGTCCGTGAATACCGTGATCACCGTCACGGCGACGATCACCAGCGCATCCTGCAACGGCACCTTGCCCAGCACGCGCAAGGAGCCCCAGGCAAACGTCTGCTGCGCCACGACGAACATCACGCCCACGAGGGCCGCCAGCGGGATGCGCTCGATCAGCGGCGACAGGAACAGGATGAACAGTAAAATCATCACGCCGGCCGTCACGCCCGACAGGCGCGAGCGGCCGCCGGAACTCAGGTTGATCATCGTCTGCCCGATCATGGCGCAGCCGCCCATGCCGCCAAACAGGCCCGAGACGACGTTCGACGCGCCGAGGGCGATGCATTCGCGGTTCGGCTGCCCCCGCGTTTCCGTTATCTCATCTGTCAGATTAAAAGTGAGCAAGGTTTCCAGCAAGCCCACCATGGCCATCAGCGCCGCATACGGGAAAATGATGTGCAAGGTGCTCATATCCAGCGGCACGGCAGGCCAATGCAGGGCCGGCAAGCCGCCGGCGATATGCGCGAGGTCGCCCAAGGTGCGCGTAGGCAAGCTCAAAACATGGCTGAGTACGCCCACGCCCAGGATAGCTACCAGCGCCGGCGGCACGGCTTTTGTCAGGCGCGGCAGCACGTAGACGATGGCCATGGTGAGCAGCACCAGGCCACCCATCACGAGCAAGGGCGTGCCTTGCAGCCAGGCTTCGCCCTGCGGCGTGGCCTGGCGGAAGTGTTCCAGCTGGGACATGGCGATGACGATGGCCAGGCCATTCACAAAACCCAGCATCACGGGATGGGGCACCATGCGAATCAGCTTGCCCAGGCGCAAGATGCCGAATAGCGCCATCAATACCCCGCCGAGCACCACGGTGGCCAGCAGGTACTGCACGCCGTGTTGCGCCACCAGCGCCACGATGACGACGGCCATGGAACCGGCGGCGCCCGAAATCATGCCTGGACGTCCGCCAAAGATGGCCGTCATGGCACAGATGATGAAGGCGCCATACAGGCCCATCAGGGGATTGAGCTGCGCCACCAGGGCAAAGGCGATGCATTCTGGCACCAGGGCAAATGACGTGGTCAAGCCCGCCAAGACGTTTTTTTGCAGGTTCGAGTACCACTCATCCCGAAAAGTTGTGTTGATCATTGATGCGTATCCAAAGTCGGAACAGGAAAATGCCGGCCGGATGGAGAATAATCAGGCGCAGCCATGCCAGCGGGCGTCACAGAAACGCGGCGCCGAGGTCGAACGGAACAGGAAAGTCGTCAGTGACTACATCGGTATGGCGGAAAGGGGGAGATTCATCAAGGCGCCAGGCGGCGCGGCTGAGCTTGCCGGCATTATACAAGAACGTCCAATAGCGGCGCAGCCAGGCATGGCCAGCATTTTCTGCCGGTTATCTGCTGTTTTTGTACGGCAGCCGGTGCCACGCAATTCAGCGCGTAATGATGTAATGATCGGCTACCCGTCAAGGCGCAGCAAGCGTGCGTCTTGACGGAAGCCTTGTCTTCACGACATGCTTAGTGGGCAGGTTCGCTTCCAAACCGCAGCTCCACGCGGCGATTGCGCTGATCACTCGGTGCCAGTCCTGGCAGTGGATGCGAATCGCCAAAACCGGCGACGACCACGCGCCTTGCCGCATCAACGCCACTTTGCCCAATGATCAGGCGGCGTGCCTCCCTGGCGCGTGCAGCCGACAAGGTAAAATTGTCGTCGTACACCGTGCAAAACTCACGAATATCGGTCACAGGCGCCTTGACCGGTTTGTTATCCGTATGCCCCTCGACATAAATCTGTCCGCCCTCCACTCGCATCAGATAGGCCGCAATACTGTCTTCGACCTGGGCGAAGACCGCACGGGCTTTGGGCTCGATACAGGCGCTACCACTCTTGAATACGCTCTCGCTTAGCGTCACTTTGCCGGCCGCCGCATCGATGGCAACAAAATTGGCAGCGCCCTCGCGCGCAAAAGCAATTTTCATCTGTTCGAGCACGACTGCCACCTGGCGTCGCTTTGCCTCGCTGCCCTCGTTCATCTCAGCATGATGACGTTGCTCTGCGGCTTGCTTCTGCACCACAGATACCACCAGCATCAGCATGACGACGGCAACCACGCCCGACATCAGATCGGCGATCACGATCCACTCACTCGCTTTATCCTTCATGACGCATCCTTATGCCGCTTTCGTTGCGGAATGGGAGGTGCCGTGCTCCAGTGGCGGCATCATGGCCACCAAATCCATTTCCGCATTGGGGAGGTGGAAGGTCGTGCTACCCAGTGCATCCGCCGCAGGCGATGCGACAAGCAGCTTGGCTACGGCATCGGCAACAGCATGAAACTCGACGCACATTTGTTCCATTGCCTGCGCTTGCTGCTGCTGGGAGGCAGCGGCGGTATCCTGAACCTTCACTTGTCGCTCAACAAGTGCCAGCAACTGGCGCAGTTCGTCACCAAGTGTTGCGTTCCGGTCCAAGCTGGCACTACTATCTGTCACTGCGACAACAAGTTCACCGACCTTGTCCACCAGATTTGCCGCCCGTTCATCACTGGCTTCAAAACGCTTGGCATATTGCATCATGCGGGTATTCGAGGTCGATATCGCATTCAAGCCCTTCTCAATGCTTTCTTGCATTGCAGAAACGAATTCAGTCATGGCATGGACTTTCCCGTTCAAGGCATCGCCCGATGCGGCAAATGTGGCCTGCGCCGACTCCTGACGTTTGCGCGTGTCCTCGCCCATGGTGTGCAAGGTATTGAGAGTCGTCGTCACGCCATTCGACAATTCGCCGATGACCCGTTCAATCTGCGTGGTAGCCGTTGACAGGTCCGCAGCCATTGTTGTCATATTCGTGGTAAAGGTTGCCCCCATGTCATCGATCGTTGCCTTCAACTCGGTTCTCAGGCTGGCCAGCACTGACGACATGGTATTGCGGAACTCTTCAATTACGCTGCCCAATTCGGTGCTGGCGTTGCCAGCCAATTGGGCGGCCACGGACATGCTCTTGGCGGCCACTGCCATTTCACTGATATTCTCAGAGACACTGCGCACGAAACCTTCCATGGCGGCGCGGCTTGCCTGCGTGTGCTCCGCCAGTTCACCGAGCCGCGCACTTTGCAGCAGCGCCTGTTCGCTCTGCACCTTGGCATGGCCTGCGATGACCTCGATAGGGCTCAGCAATGCCTGCTGGCCCTGCTGTGACGCATCGAGCCTTTCGACGATCCGTTCCAGCGTTTGCAGTTGCAGCGCACTGCCTGCCTGCGCAGCCTGCAGTCCGCGCTCATTACTGAGAAGCAACTCTTGCAGCACAGCCAATGACTGCGCGTGCTGCTGTTCCGCCCTCTGCGCCGCAGTGCGCTGCTCGGCGGCCACGGTGCTGCCGGACTGGGCGATAGCGTCAATCATCTGCGTACGCTCTTTGTCGCGTTCCAGGCGCTGCAGTTCGGCGAGACGGCCGGTAATTTGCTTCAGTTCGCTTGCTGCCCAGGCGTGACGCACCTCTTCGTATGGCTTCAGCATGAACCATACTTTCAGGACGAGAAAAGCAAGAATGCCCCAGGTCGACGTTTTAAACTTGGATCCCAGAGAATTCATGATCGGAGTCAAGCTATTGAGTGCATCCTGGCCTGGCGCCAGCGCACCTGCAGCCTCTACCAAAGCGAGGCCAAGGCCGATGAATGTGCCCAACAAACCAAATACCAGCAGCAAGCCCGGCAACATATCCGCCCAGCGTTCCGCCGGCGTGGCAACTGCGGTGCTCAGCTCGTCGGCCGAGCCATAGACAAGCGGCGCGCCATCCTCGGCATCGAGCCGCGTCAGGTTGCGCTGCCAGCGCCCCGCACGCGCACTGCGCGCCACGGCCATCGGCACGCACACCACCGCCAGCATGAAGACGGTCGCGAAAATGAGTTGTAATCCCGAATGGATCGTGTAATCCAGCGTCGGCAGGAGAAAGGTCAGCAATTGATTATCCATTGCATTCGACTTCCAGCTCTTCGCCACGCTTGATACTATCGGCGCGGAACACATTGGCAAAATCGGCAATCAGCGCCTGCTGCTCGGCGGACATGTCGGCCCAGCGCAAATCGCGATGCGCGCAATCGGTCAGCAGCAAGCCCACTTCTTCGCCCAGATCCAACAGGAAATCCTGATCATCGGCCTGTATTTGCTCCGGTGTTTTTTCAAGCAGCTGCAAGAAACCTTCTGTCGCATAGACATAATATTCCCGTTCCACATTGCGTTTCATCAATGCCTTGTTCGCTGCAAGCTCCACCGGCAACACCGCTTCCAGGCTTTCAAGCTCGCCCTGGTCTTGCGCCGACAGCGGCGACAGCAGCGCTTCCAGCTTCAAGCGACTCAACTTGGCTTGGGCAACCGCCAACGTTTCCGCCGTGCGCTTCCACAGACGCTTGTCATCCGTCAACGCCAGTTGCCACATCTTGCTCATCTCTTCGAACACAAACGGCGTGAGCTTCTTTCCATAGCGGGAAAACACGATGGCATCAAGACGCGCGGCCTCGGCATCGCTCATTTCAGGCGCATCGGACAACAACATTGCGCCGATCTGCACAAGGAAAATGTCGTCGACTGAAATCTCCTCCATCGTCGTGGCACGGGCCAGCACCTCTTCCACTGTGCGGATCAGCTTTTGTGTCGCACGCAAACGCAGATAATGTTCAAAACCAATGAAATCACCGTCATCGATCAGGTTGGCGATGCCCGTTTTCACCAGCGCCAGTTCATTGATCATGGCGGCAAGATCGAAGGCCTTGACATGCTCGGCGGAATATTCGTGCGCCTTGGCGGCACGGAATACGGCCTCATGCTCGCGCGCCAGCGCTTCGTCCATCGCCGAAAGCCGTTCATCGAGGCGCTTCGCGAGTTCGACCACCCAGCGCATCGCCTTTTCCAGCTGATGCAGGATGGGACTATTTTCCAGGGCCAACAAGGCGCTGATCGCCTTATCGATCGCCAGGATCGCCTTGCCAAGCCAGGGATGTATTGCTTCCGCAGCTGCCGCAATGGATTTCAGGTAAGGACTCAGCTTCTGCAGATACGGCTTAACCTTTGCATATGTCTCTTTTACCGCCCCGATGAATGCCTCCCCCTTTTCCGCGATCACCCTGATAGCATCGCGCACCACCTTGACCACCTTGGTGGCAACATTACGAACAGTCGAAACAACATCATCGAACCACCCCATCATTCACTCCCTTTTTTAATTCACGCCCAACAGGCGGCGTGCTGTCATCGTATCGTTATGCGTTTTACTGTTGCCTGGCGCCACAGCAACTTCGTTGATTGCCCGAGTCAACTCGGCAATCGCTTCATCCAGATGGACACGCTGTAGCGCAGGTGCCTCATCCGCCGCTTCCGCCGCCAGCAGCGCCTTCGGCAATGCCAGGCGCATGCAGGTACGAATATCGCGGCCGGAAAAACCTTCGCTCAGTTCGGCGCAATGCGTCAGCAATTGCGCGCGATCGGCGCCAAGCGGAATGCCATCGACCATCAAACGATCCCACAAGCGGCGGCGTGCCGCAAAATCGGGATTATCAAAACGAATGTGATAGCCAATCCGGCTGCGGAAAGCCGTGTCGTAGTTGCGCTCGAAATTGCTGGCAAAAATGACGATGCCATCGAAGCGCTCCAGCTCGATCAGCAAGGTGGAACGCATGGCATTAACTTCGTTATCCACGCCCTGGGTGACAGAGGACAGCCGCTTTCCCAGCAACGTATCGGCTTCGTCGAAAAACAGGACTGCCGGGTCTTCGCGCGCGCTTTCAAAGGCCTTCTGGATATTTTTGGCCGTGTCGCCCAGGAACTTGCTCTCCAGTTCCGCGATACCGAGAGGCAAAAAACGCAGACCCAGCTCTCCGGCCACCGCTTCGGCCGAGAGCGTTTTACCAGTGCCAGGAGGACCGTAAAAATTAATTACCGTACACAAGCCCATCGGGTCGACGGACGCAAAATTCCAGTCGACATAGATCGTCCGGCGAAAACGCAATTTCGCCAGACACTCTTTTAACTGCAATGCGGTAGCCTCAGACAAGATCACGTCGTTACCAAGCTTGTAACGCGGACTATAAGTTGGGAATGACAAAGTTTTTCCTTAAGTTGTGATTCACCGCATGATCCACTGCATTGCGACAAATCACGTCGTTTGCCCGGCGAAATTACAATAAATATTTATTAACTATTATATCAATAAGATTTTCATTATGGAAATATTTATTGCATAACACCATGAAAATCAAACTGGACTAGCGCTGAAAATGACCACGGCGCAAACAGGCGGGCGAAGCAGTGAGAATCCCGGGCAAGGATGCGCGGCAGAAAATGCGCAGCAGAGTAATGCGAAACGGTGGCGGCATCAGGAAATGCCGATCGAGAGAAATCAGAGAAGCCGAAGTGTGGGAAGCGGAAGCGGACTAGTGCAACGCCCGCAGTGCACAGAAATACCGTGCAGACAAAAAAATAGCCCACTCGAAGGTGGGCTATTTTTTTCATCTGGAGGCGAGGACGGGAATCGAACCCGTCTAAACGGCTTTGCAGGCCGCTGCATAACCTCTTTGCTACCTCGCCAGAGGAACTGCTTGGATGCGCCTTGCGGCCCACCTTGAAAACTGGAGCGGGAGAAGAGTCTCGAACTCTCGACCTCAACCTTGGCAAGGTTGCGCTCTACCAACTGAGCTACTCCCGCATTGGAGCTTGGTTACCGCATAATCGCGCCGCGCATGGCGGCGGATAAAAAAAGGAAGCCAGCTTAGCTTCCCTTTAGAATTCTGGAGCGGGAGAAGAGTCTCGAACTCTCGACCTCAACCTTGGCAAGGTTGCGCTCTACCAACTGAGCTACTCCCGCATTGGAGCTTCTATTTTCTGCTACTGCCATTCTTGCTGTACTGCTTCAGCTTTCGCTGGAGCGGGAGAAGAGTCTCGAACTCTCGACCTCAACCTTGGCAAGGTTGCGCTCTACCAACTGAGCTACTCCCGCATACGAACCGCTATTTTACTGCCTTTTGCTACCGTTTACCAGTGCTGCTTTACTGCTGATCCAGCATTCACTGGAGCGGGAGAAGAGTCTCGAACTCTCGACCTCAACCTTGGCAAGGTTGCGCTCTACCAACTGAGCTACTCCCGCAGTGGACAACATTGTATCAGAAGCTCTACTACATCGCCAGTACTACTTTTTACTGCATTCGCTGTTTTTACCTATGACACGATCCAGAAAACTGGAGCGGGAGAAGAGTCTCGAACTCTCGACCTCAACCTTGGCAAGGTTGCGCTCTACCAACTGAGCTACTCCCGCGTCATCAACAACAGGCCAGCATTATAGAGGGATTACAGGGGCTGTCAACGGGCAATATCTGGTCTTTTGCAAAATATTCCGCACAAAGCAGCCGCCTGCCTGTTCTTAGTGCAGATTTCCAGCCTTTTCCTTGATGAGAGGCCACGCCAGGCGCAAATAGTAAAACATCGACCACACCGTCAGCACGCAGGCGATCCACAGCAGCTTCTCACCCCATACATGGGTATCGATCGCGCCAAAGATCACTTCGTGGTACAGCAGCAAGGGAATGGCCGTCATTTGCGCGGCCGTCTTGATCTTGCCGATCGAGCTGACGGCCACCGACTTCGAGGCGCCGATCTGCGCCATCCATTCGCGCAGCGCAGAAATGGTGATTTCGCGGCCGATGATGATGAAGGCCAGCACGGCATTGACCCGGTCCAGCTGCACCAGCACCAACAAGGCCCCCGCCACCATCAGCTTGTCGGCCACCGGATCGAGGAAGGCGCCGAAGGCCGACGTCTGGTTCCAGCGTCGCGCGAGGAAGCCGTCGAACCAGTCGGTGACGGCGGCAACAATGAAGACCAGGGTGGCAACCAGGTTCTGATCGCCATGCAGCAGCATCGACGGCGGCAAATAAAACACGCCGACGACGAGCGGTATCAGGGCCACGCGCAGCCAGGTCAAAAGGATGGGAATATTAAAAGGCATAAGAGAGCAATCGGCCGACGGGTAAATTGAACATGAGGAAAGCGTGAAGAAAGCGCCACTAGTCTACATGGCCACAGGGTATTAGCCTAGTCCGGTTGCCGCGGCACCGGATCAGGCCGTCATAGAACCCTCACAAAACCGTAGCGAGCGGCAGCGAATTGCGACCGAGAAGCGCAACTGTGCTTGACACGGGGGCGCCGAGCCAGTGAGCATCGCAGGCCGCAGGCCGCAAGTCGCGACGCGCAGTAGGTTTGGTGGGGCGTTCTAATGCAGCTGCTTGTAGATTTCTTCTGCCAGCTGCGTGGAAATCCCCTCCACCGACATCAGGTCCTCGACGCTGGCGTCGACCACGCCGCGCAAGCCGCCAAAGCGCGACAGCAGCTTCTGGCGGCGCTTGGCGCCGATGCCTTCGATCTCTTCCAGGCGCGAGGTCTGGCGCGTCTTGGCCCGCTTGGCGCGCATGCCCGTGATGGCGAAGCGGTGCGCCTCGTCGCGGATTTGCGCGATCAGCATCAGGGCCGCCGATTCCTTGCCCAGCTCCTGCGCCGCGCGGCCATCGACGAACAGCAGGGTTTCCAGGCCCACCTTGCGCCCCTCCCCCTTGGCCACGCCGACAATCAAGCTGATATCGAGTCCCAGCTCGGCAAACACCTGGCGCGCCATTTCGATCTGTCCCTTGCCGCCGTCGATCAGCACCACGTCGGGCATCACGCCGTCGCCATTCGCCACCTTTTCATAGCGGCGCATCAGGACCTGGCGCATGGCCGCGTAATCGTCGCCGGGCGTGATGTCGTTGATGTTGTAGCGCCGGTATTCGCCGTTCTGCATGGCGTGATGGTGGAATACCACGGACGACGCCTGCGTCGCCTCGCCCTGCGTGTGGCTGATGTCGAAACACTCCACGCGCAAGCTGTCGAGGTCTTCCGTTTCCAGGCGCAGCGCCTCGGCCAGCGCGCGCGTGCGCGATTGCTGCGAGCCCTGCTCCGACAACAATCGGGCCAGCGAAATCTCGGCGCCCTTTTGCGCCATCTCCAGCCATTGGCGGCGTTGACCCTGCGGCTGGAAGATCAGGTTGATACGGTGGCCGCACTGCTCCATCAGCGCCACCATCAGGGCTGGTTGGTCGAATTCGATATTCAGGATCAGGGTGCCGGGAATGAATTTTTCCGTGTAGTGCTGGGCCAGGAAGGCGGCCAGCACTTCCACCTCGATCGGTTCCTCGGCAATGGCCGCCGCATCGCTAAGCTGGCTGGGGAAGTAGGCGCGGTCGCCCAGGTGGCGCCCGCCGCGCACCATGGCCAGGTTGACGCAGGCGCGCCCGCCCTGCACCAGCACGGCGAGGATGTCGACATCGGCGTCGCCCGTCGTTTCCATGCTTTGCTGGTGCAGCACGCGCGACAGCGAGGCGATCTGGTTGCGCACCACCACGGCTTGCTCGAACTTCAGCTCGGCGGCAAAGGCGTGCATCTTCTTTTCCAGGTCGGCCATCACCTCGCTCTGGCGCCCGCGCAGGAAGCGCGCCGCATTTTCCACGTCGTTCTTATAGTCTTCCTTGCTGATCAGGTCCACGCACGGCGCACTGCAGCGGCCGATCTGGTGCAGCAAACAGGGCCGCGTGCGGTTGGCGTACACGCTGTCCTCGCAGGTACGGATCAAAAACACCTTTTGCAGGATCTGCATCGATTCCTTGACGGCCCAGGAACTGGGGAACGGCCCGAAATACTGGTTTTTCTTGTCCACCGCGCCCCGGTAATACACCATGCGCGGCGCATCGCCATTGGTGATTTTCAGGTACGGATACGACTTGTCGTCGCGGAACAGGATGTTGTAGCGCGGTTGCAGCGCCTTGATCAGGTTATTTTCCAGGATCAAGGCTTCCGCTTCGCTGTGCGTGACGGTCGTTTCCAGGCGCGCGATGCGCTCGACCATCATGGCGATGCGGGGACTGGCCAGGTTCTTCTGGAAATAGCTGGACACGCGCTTTTTCAGGTCGCGCGCCTTGCCGACGTACAGCACCTTGTCGGCGGCATCGAAATAGCGGTACACGCCGGGCAAGTTCGGCAGCTTGGCGACGGTGGCCAGCACCTGCGCGCGCGGGTCGGGCGGCGTTTCCGCCAAGGAAGATTCTGGGCTTGCTTCGGTCATTGCTGGCTCATTGCGCACTTATGGCGCACTTATAGTTACCCTGCTTGTTCCACGATCACGAACGCGACCGCATATTCTTCTTCATCGCTGATGGTCACTTGCGCGCTCAGGCGGTGCTTTTCCATGAACTCGGCCAGCACGCCGCTGCAGACGATCATCGGCTTGCCGCTGGGATGGTTCAGCATCTGCGCGGCGGGCCAGGTCATCGGCATGCGCAAGCCCAGGCCGATGGCCTTGGAAAACGCCTCTTTCGCCGCGAAGCGCGTGGCGAGGAAACGCACGCCACGCACGGCATTCTTGGCGCTGCGGGCACGGAACTTTTCCAGCTCCTGCGGTCCCAGTATCTTTTTCGCGAAACGCTCGCCGTGGCGCGCCAGAGCCGCCTCGATGCGGGGAATCTTGCAGATATCGGTACCGATGCCGTAGATCATGCTGCCTCCTTTGAGCGCCCTTATGCCTTGCCGGTGATGCGCGTGGCCACCATGATAGCCTTCATTTCGCGTACGGCATTTTCCCAGCCGACAAACACGGCGTGCGCGACGATGGCGTGGCCGATGTTCAGCTCGGCAATATCGGGAATGGCGGCAATCGCTTGCACATTGGTGTAATGCAAGCCGTGGCCCGCGTTGACCTTCAAGCCGCGGCCCACGCCGAACAGCACGCCCGCCTTGATGCGTTCCAGTTCAGCCAGCTGCTCGACGCCTTCGCTATCCGCGTAGCGGCCCGTGTGCAGCTCGATCACGGGTGCACCCAGCTCGGCGGCGGCGGCGATCTGTTGCTCATCGGCATCGATGAACAGGCTTACGCGGATGCCCTCGCCTTGCAGCTGCTGCACGGCCGCCTGCACTTCCCTGAAGTAGCGCACCACGTCCAGGCCACCCTCAGTCGTCACTTCCGTGCGCTTTTCCGGCACCAGGCACACGTCCGCCGGCTTGATGCGGCAAGCGAAGTCGATCATCTCGGCCGTGACGGCCGCTTCCAGGTTCATGCGGGTGAGCAATTGCGGGGCGATGGCGATCACGTCCGCATCCTTGATGTGACGGCGGTCTTCGCGCAGATGCAGGGTGATGGCGTCGGCGCCCGCCTGTTCGGCCAGCAGGGCCGCGCGGATCGGGTCAGGATAGGCGGTGCCGCGCGCATTGCGCAAGGTGGCCACGTGGTCGATATTGACGCCCAGGTCGATGACGGGGCCGGAAGGCTGCAAAAAGCTCATAGTGATGGTATCCGTAAAGTGCTGTCGTGCTGCAAACCGCAGCTACAGCTGCATTAAATCGATCAGTATCTGGCGCGTATTCAAGGTGGCGCCGCCCAGTTGATGGGCCAGCAGAAAGCGCATCAGCAGCTTGCTTTGCGCCTGCGTGGCCGCGTCTAGATAATCTTCGCGCTCCATGTCGAGCAGGGCCTTGCCCGTGATCCTGGGCCAGGCATCACTGGCGCGCGCCGGGCGCGGCCCCCGTTCCGGGTCGACCACGTACACCTGCCCCGCATCGACGGCCTGGCGCGTGCCGGTGCAGCGCGTCAGGTCGGCCGCCACGCCCGTTTCCTTGAGCAGGGCGCGCTCGAACTTGCGCAGCACGATGGGCGGCGGCTCATTGTGCGCCAGTTGATTCAGGGTGGCAACGTAGTGGTCGAACAGGACTGGATGCGGATCGTCGCGCGCGAGCAATTTGACCAGCAATTCGTTCAAATAGAAGCCGCACAGCAAGGCGGTCTTTTCCAGCGGCAACATACCGCCCACCCATTCGGCGCCCGTCAAGATGCGCAGCTCGGACTTGCCCGTCCAGCCCGCCTGTAGGGGCTGGAAGGTTTGCAGCACGCCGCGCAACTGCGAATGGGGCCGCTTGGCGCCCTTGGCGACGAGCGCGATGCGGCCGTATTCGCGTGTAAACACGTCGACGATGAGGCTGGTTTCTTTATGCGGATAGCTGTGCAGCACGAAGGCTGGCTGGCCCGTGATGCGTCCGTCGCGCGCGGGCGGACGGCTGCGCCGCGGCGCGGCAGGAGTGACAGGAGCTGCGGCCGGCGGCGCGATGGCCGCCGGCGCGGGGACAGGTGCGGATGCAGCAGATGAAGCTGGCGCAAGATCGTGCAGCGCTGGCGTGGTGGTGCTCATGCGTGTGGCGTCGCCCCCGGGTTGCGGATTACTCGTAGCCGTAGGCGCGCAAGCCCGCCTCGTTGTCGGCCCAGCCCGATTTGACCTTGACCCAGATTTCCAGGTACACAGGGCCGCCGAACAGCTTTTCCATGTCCAGGCGGGCCTGGGTGGAGACTTCCTTCAGGCGCGCGCCCTTGTTGCCGATGATCATGGACTTGTGCGTATCGCGCTCGACCAGGATGGCGGCAAACACGCGGCGCAGATCGCCTTCCTGCTCGAATTTCTCGATCAGCACGGTGCTCGTGTACGGCAGTTCGTCGCCGACGAAGCGGAACAGTTTTTCGCGCACGATTTCCGAGGCGAGGAATTTCTCGCTGCGGTCCGTGATGTCGTCCGGTCCAAAGATCGGCTGGTTTTCCGGCAGGAAACGCTTGATCTCGTCCTGCAAGCCTTCCAGCTGGAAGTGCAGCTTGGCAGAGACGGGCACGATGGCGGCGAAGTCGCGCATGGCGGCGATCTTTTGCGCGAACGGCAGCAGCACGGCCTTGTCCTTCACGCGGTCCGATTTATTGATGACGAGGATGCACGGCACTTCCTTCGGCAGCAGGTCCATCACTTGCTGGTCGGCCGGGCCGAAGGTGCCCGCCTCGATCACGTACAAGATCACGTCCGAGGAAATCAGGGTGTTGGTGACGGTCTTGTTGAGCGTCTTGTTCAGCGCGTTCGAATGGCGCGTCTGGAAGCCCGGCGTGTCGACGTAGATGAATTGCGCGTCCGGCACCGTCTGGATGCCCGTGATGCGGTGGCGCGTCGTTTGCGCCTTGCGCGAAGTAATGCTGACCTTCGCGCCGATCAGCACGTTCATCAGGGTCGATTTGCCCACGTTCGGGCGGCCCACGATGGCGATATAGCCACAGCGGAAGTTGTCAGGCATTTTGGTGGCTGTCATGCTAGTGTCGATTCTGTTTAGTGTGAGCGGCGATCGCCGGGGCAGCAGGGGCTGCCGCGTCGTCGCTCTGGATGGTGGCAATGCCGGCCAGCTTGAGCTGGGCGGCGCGCGGTTTCGGCTTGCGGCTGGCGGCTGGCGACTTCAACAGCGCCTGCTCGGCCACGTCGAGCGCCAGTTTGGCGGCGGCTTGCTCACCGGCGCGGCGGCTTCCGCCACGGCCGTAGACCTGGATGTTCAATTTCGGCACCAGGCATTCGATCTCGAATTCCTGGCTGTGGGCGGCGCCGTGGGTAGCCACCACGTTGTATTGTGGCAGCGAAATTTTCTTGCTTTGCAAAAACTCCTGCAGCAGGGTCTTGGCATCCTTGCCCAGGGTTTGCGGATCGACCGAGTCGAGGATGGGGATGTAGAACGCGCGGATCACCGTGCTGGCGGCGTCGAAGCCCGTGTCGAGGAAAATCGCGCCCAGCAAGGCTTCCAGGGTATCGGCGAGGATGGACGGACGGCGGAAACCGCCCGATTTCAGCTCGCCTTCGCCCAGGCGCAGGAATTGCGACAGTTCCAGCTTTTGCGCGATTTCATACAGCGACTGCTGCTTCACCAGATTCGCGCGCAGGCGCGACAGGTCGCCCTCGTCGATGGACTTGAAGCGCTCGTACAGGATGGAAGCGACCACGCAGTTGAGGATGGAGTCGCCGAGGAATTCCAGCCGCTCGTTATGCAAACTGCTGTGGCTACGATGCGTCAAGGCTTGCTGCAACAGGCCAGCATCCTGGAACGTATAGCCTAAACGGGTTTGCAATAACTGAAGATTCATTGTTGTTTCTGTGTCATCTGAGTAATTCGGCTGGCCGCCGCGCGGGGAATCGGCGCGGCAGCCATAGGGACGGCTTAGTGTATGCCGCCCACGCGTTTCGGATTGCTGAAGTTCATCCACACCAGGAAAGCCTTGCCGACGATGTTCTCGTTCGGCACGAAGCCCCAGTAGCGGCTGTCCGCGCTATTGTCGCGGTTATCGCCCATCATGAAGTAGTTGCCTGCTGGTACCACACAAGTGAAACCGTCTTCGTTGTAGTCGCACGACTCCTTGTGCGGGAAATCCTTCACTTCGCGCAAGTTCAACGTAGGAGCGGGCTCGTCGTTGAGGATGCGGTGGCTCACGCCCGTCAGGTTTTCTTCCAGCTGCTTGTGGTACACGGTGCTTTCATCGTCCAGGTAGTCGTCCAGCGGCGTGTATTGCACTTCCTTGCCGTTGACCGTCAAGCGCTTGTTTTCATAGGTGATTTTATCACCGGGCACACCGATCACGCGCTTGATATAGTCTTGCGACATATCTTTCGGGTACTTGAACACCATGACGTCGCCGCGCTGCGGATCGTTGACTTCAATGATGCGCTTGTTGACGATCGGCAAACGAATGCCATAAGTAAACTTGTTGACCAGGATCAAATCGCCTACCAGCAAGGTCGGCACCATCGAGCTCGACGGGATCTTGAATGGCTCGTACAGGAACGAGCGCAGGCAGAACACGAGGGCGATGACGGGGAAGAAGCTGCCCGAATACTCGACCCAGGTCGGCTGGCGCAACAGGGCCGCCTCGATGGTGGCGCGGCTGCCGCCCGCATCGGACTTGATGCCCTCGGCGGCCAGCTTGGACTGGCGCGCATCGAACTCGGCCAGGGCAAGGTCGGCCGCCTTGCGGCGCTGCTTGGACAGATAAAACACATCCAGGCACCAGACCAGGCCCGTCAACACCATCAGCACGAACAGGATTAAAGCGAAATTTCCTAAAATCACTTGAAGGTTCATGTATTAACCATCCACTTGTAAAATTGCCAGGAATGCTTCTTGCGGGATCTCCACGGAGCCCACTTGCTTCATGCGTTTCTTACCCGCTTTTTGTTTTTCCAGCAATTTTTTCTTGCGGCTGATGTCGCCGCCATAGCACTTGGCCAGCACGTTCTTGCGCAAGGCTTTCACGTTCTCGCGCGAAATGATGTTGGCGCCGATGGTGGCCTGGATGGCCACGTCGAACATCTGGCGCGGGATCAGTTCACGCATCTTGGCAGCCACCTGGCGGCCGCGGTACTGGCTGTTCGAACGGTGGACGATGATGGCCAGCGCATCGACTTTTTCGCTGTTGATCAGCATGTCGACCTTGACCACGTCGGCCGCGCGGTATTCCTTGAACTCGTAATCCATCGAGGCATAGCCGCGCGACGTCGATTTGAGGCGGTCGAAGAAGTCCAGCACGATCTCGGCCATCGGCATTTCATACACGAGCTTGACCTGGCGGCCGTGGTAGCTCATGTCCATCTGGATGCCGCGCTTGCCGATACACAGGGTGATCACGGAGCCCACGTATTCCTGCGGCATGTACAGATTGACCGTGACGATAGGCTCGCGCACTTCCTCGATGCGCGACGGATCGGGCATCTTCGACGGATTGTCGACGTTGATCATGGTGCCGTCGCGCTGGATCACTTCGTACACCACGGTAGGTGCCGTGGTGATCAGGTCCATGTCGAATTCGCGTTCGAGGCGTTCCTGCACGATTTCCATGTGCAGCAAGCCCAGGAAGCCGCAGCGGAAGCCGAAGCCCAGCGCCTGCGACACTTCCGGCTCGTACATCAGGGCCGCGTCGTTCAATTTCAGTTTTTCCAGCGAGTCGCGCAGCGCGTCGTACTGGTTCGCTTCCACGGGGAACAGGCCGGCGAACACTTGCGGCTGCACTTCCTTGAAGCCAGGCAACGGCGCGGCGGCAGGACGGTTGGCCAGGGTGACGGTGTCGCCCACTTTCGCCGCTTTCAATTCCTTGATGCCGGCGATGATGAAGCCCACCTGGCCTGCCGACAGTTGCGGCAAGGATTGCGAACGGGGCGAAAACACGCCGATGTCTTCCACCAGCTGCACCGAATCGGTGGCCATCAGGCGGATCTTGTCTTTTGGTTTCAGGGTACCGTTGATGACGCGTACCAGCATGACCACGCCCACATAGGCGTCATACCAGGAGTCGACGATCAGCGCCTGCAGCGGCGCATCGGGGTCGCCCTTCGGTGGCGGCACCTTGACGATCAACTGCTCGAGCACGTCCAGCACGCCGAAGCCCGTCTTGGCCGAGCAATGCACGGCGTCGCCTGCGTCGATGCCGATCACGTCTTCGATCTCGGCAATGGCGCTCGGAGGATCCGCGTTCGGCAAGTCGATCTTGTTCAGCACGGGCACCACTTCCACGCCCAGGTCCAGCGCCGTGTAGCAGTTGGCCACGGTTTGCGCTTCCACGCCTTGCGACGCGTCAACAACCAGCAGCGCGCCTTCGCACGCCGACAGCGAGCGCGACACTTCATAGCTGAAGTCGACGTGGCCTGGCGTATCGATCAGGTTCAGATTGTAGATCTGGCCATCGCGCGCCTTGTAGTGCAGGGCCGCCGTTTGCGCCTTGATGGTAATGCCGCGCTCGCGCTCCAGATCCATCGAATCGAGCACCTGCGCCTCCATCTCGCGGTCGGACAAGCCGCCGCACAATTGAATGATGCGGTCAGCCAGGGTCGATTTACCGTGGTCAATATGGGCGATGATGGAGAAATTGCGTATGTTGTTCATTAACTAATATAAGTGCGAAGTTGACGACACTGCTTTAACAGGAATCAGGGGAATCATGTCCGGGCCAAACAGGGCCAGAACCAGGCGCCCCACTCATGATGAAAAAAGCGCTCCGAGCAGGACATCTGCATGCCCAGGCGAGCGCTTTTGAAGCGACAGAAGCTGCTGCCTCGGACAGTAGCTTTTTCGACCTCCCCATTTTACCGGATTTCAGAGTAGAAAGCCCGTCTTATGAGGCCGGCACCGGGCCAAGCCGACATTTTCGGCTGTTTTCAGCACCAGAATGGTGCAATGCAGTGTCAATATTGGTATTTAAGCTACGTCAGGCAGCGCCGTACCGCTGCCTCATCGAGGAAATAATGGCATAGCTCGGGCTGCGCCAGGTCACCGAACAGCACCGGCACCAGCTCGTCGAAACGGGCCAGCAGCGAGGCGTCGGGCGACGCATCGATATCGATCACGTCCACGGTGAACAGTTTTCCTGGCGCTTGCAGCAGGAGCAAGGCGTCCAGCATGTCCTGGCATAAATGGCAATAACTGCGGGAATAGAGGGTGAAATGCATGAAGAAAAGGGAAAGGCATCCCGGCCGGGGCCGGGATGCGGATGGAATCAGAAACTTACCTGGCAGACGGACGCAGCGAAACGAATTGCGCCACGTCGCCGCGGCGCACCAGCACGGCCGACGACTTTTTCGGATCGAGCTTGGCCACCAGGGCATTGAACTGCTTGGCGTCTTTCACGGCAACGTTGTTCAATTGCAAGATCACGTCGCCAGGCTGCAAGCCGGCCAGGGCCGCCACGCCGTCGGCATCGTCGACCAGCACGCCCGCCTCGATCTTCAGCTCCTGCTTCTTCGCGGCCGGCACGTCGCTGACTTTCAATCCCAGCGCATTGACGGCTTGCGCTTCCGGCTCCTTGGCGCCCTTCTTCGCCGTTTTCTCGCTTTCCAGCTCGACGACGGTGACGGGAATATCCTGCTGCGCGCCCTTGCGCCAGACGGTGACCGTGGATTTGCCGTTGACGGCGGCGCCGCCTACCAGGCGCGGCAGGTCAGATGAACGCTCGATCTGCGCGCCGTTGAATTTCAGGATGATGTCGCCCGGCTTGATGCCCGCCTTGTCGGCCGGACCGCCCGGCTCCACCATCGACACTTGCGCACCCTTGGCGTTCGGCAAACCCAGCGATTCCGCCACGTCCTTGCTCACTTCGCCGATCTGCACGCCGATGCGTCCGCGCACGACTTTCCCCGTTTTTTTCAGCTGCTCGCCCACGCGCATGGCTTCATCGATGGGCACGGCAAACGAAATACCATTGTAGGCGCCGGACAAGGTGGCAATCTGCGAATTGATGCCGATCACCTCGCCGCGCATATTGATCAGCGGACCACCGGAGTTGCCGGGGTTGACGGCCACGTCACTCTGGATCAGGGGCAGGTAATCGCCCGTATCGCGTGACTTGGCGGAAATAATGCCGGCCGTCACCGTGTTTTCCAGGTTGAATGGCGAGCCGATGGCGATCACCCACTCGCCCACGCGGATCTTGTTCGAGTCGCCGATGGTCAGGCGCGGCAAGTTGGCGCCCTCGATTTTCAGCAGGGCCACGTCGGTGCGCGCATCGGCACCGATCACCTTGGCCTTGAATTCGCGCTTGTCCGTCAGGGTCACATACACTTCGTCGGCGCCGTCGACCACGTGGGCGTTGCTCAGCACGTAGCCATCGGCAGAGATGATGAAGCCGGAACCGACGCCGCGCTGGACTTCCTGCTCCTGCGGCACGGCGCGGCGGCCGCCACGGGGCGCCTGCTGGCGCGGCGCGGGCATGGCGCCACCAAAGAAGCGGCGCAGGAATTCCTGCATTTCCTGCTCATCCTGACCGCCCGCGCCAGCCCCGGCGCCGCCCATTTTCAGGCGTTCGGTGGTACGAATATTCACCACGGCCGGGCCGACGGCGTCGACCAGGTCCGAGAAATCAGGCAGTTTCACGGCCGGCACGGCGGCCTGCGCCTGTGGCGCCAGGCCCAGCATGGTGGGAGCAAGGAAGACGCCAGCCGTACCGAACAATAAGGCGGAAAGCGTCTTCACTGAAAACGACTTGCTGGCGGCACACATGTTTTTTTTCATGGAAAGGATCTTTTCGAGTATATAAACGGTTCAAAACGCGGATCAGGCGATTGCCTGCGCGCATGATTGGCCGTCATGACGGAAATCCAGGGGCAAACCCACCTGACAGCGCGCATGGCAAGCAATGCAACAATATATCGCAAAAGCAAGATATTGCCTGCGCACAGTGTCAATCGTACGGAAGGCCAGTGTCAAGGGGGCGACGGGAAGGTTAAGCCAGGCATAAGATGGACGTGGGGCCCGCTAGCGCTGCGCCAGCGGCCCGGCCTCCAGCGGTTCGGCCACGCCAGGCGGCACGATGCCGGCGGCCAGCGGCGGCAGCGGCAGCGGCTCCGCCTGGGCAGCCGCCGCTTCGGGTGCTTCCTCCGCGGCCAGGCGGCTGGCCAGGCGCGCATCGAACTGGGCGCTCAGCGCATGGCCGTACTGCTCCGAGCGCAGCACCTCACCGATATGGCGATAGGCATCCCAGGCTTGCCGTCCCGATGGCGTATCGAGGGCGGCAAACGCCAGTTCGAGTTCGCTCGCCGCCAGCTCGCCATCGGCCAGCGCGGAAATAGTCTCGTGCAATCGTGTATGCGTATCCATGATGGGTCCTGCCATTTCAAGAGGATCGGTGCGGAAACCGGTCGCAGCCATGCCAACCTCATACTCTCCAGATTACCAGCGCTTGTCAATCGGCATGTCCAACAACGGCTTCAATTTCTCCGCAATCACTTCGCGCGCGCGAAAAATCCGGCTGCGCACGGTACCGATGGGGCACGCCATGATCTCCGATATTTCTTCATAGCTCAGGCCCTCGATCTCGCGCAGCACGATGGCCGTGCGCAATTCGATGGGCAGCACATCCATGGCCGCATTGACGGTGGCGGCAATCTGCTTGCTGGCCAGCACCGATTCGGGTGTATTGTTGTCGCGCAATTTATTGCCGTCATCGAAAGACTCCGCCTGCTCGGCGTCGGCGTCGCTGGATGTGGCGGCGCGCCGCCCCTGCGTGACGAGATAATTCTTGGCCGTGTTGATGCCGATGCGATACAACCAGGTATAAAAGGCGGCCTCGCCGCGAAAATGGCGCAGCGCCCGGTATGCCTTGATAAAGGTTTCCTGCACCACATCTTCGGCCTCCGCCGGGTCATGCACGAGGCGCGACACCAGGCGCATCAAGCGGCGCTGATATTTCGATACCAGCACATCGAATGCCCGTTTGTCGCCAGCCTGCACCCGCTCGACCAGTAACTGATCATACTCGCGCTCTGTCCTCACGCCCGATGTCCCTGTAGTCATGCAACGTGGGCGCCTGTATGGATATAGAGTTGGCCCGCTGCAAGAAGTTCAGTGTTCGTCCCACTTTTATTCTTCCCTGTTCCGCGCCGCGATCGCCCGGCAAGCCACGGCCAGCGGGCGGAAGGCGGTGCAACTGCCGCCGCGCTGCACCAGCACCGCCGTGCGCCGTCCGGCGGCATCCGCCAGGCACAGCACCAGCAGCGACGGCCACAGGGTCGAGCCCGGCAACAGGCGCAGCCCCGGCGCCGCCACAGGCCCCGGCCCGGCCGGCTGCGCCAGCCAGGCAGCACCGGCATCCGGCGCCGCGCCATGCTCCAGATATACCGCCAGCCGCAACTGCCCGACCGGCGAAATATCAAGCGCCAGCGGCTTTCTGCGCCGGCGCAGCAAAGCCAGCAAAAACACGCCGCCAGCCGCACTCAGCAAGGCACCGCTCCAGCCCAGCGCATAGCCGCCCACCAGCTGGCCGGACGCGGGCAGACTGCGCCAGAGACCGCTCAAGGGCCAGGCGGCTAGCAAGGCGCACAGTCCCAGCGCCGCTTGCAACAGGCGCAAACAGACAGGCGTGCGAATGACAGCCGCTACCGCGATCGACATAGTTCATGGGAGAAAAAAGGCGCGCCGGCACCATGCCGGGCAAATTCAGCCGCCAACGAACGTTGGCGGCGAATCAGCGCTCACTACGATTTGACCGTAGCGAGCGCTTGAAAGTTCCTGCTTATTTCGCTTTACCGAAAATCAGCGTGCCATTCGTGCCGCCGAAGCCGAACGAATTTTTCACTGCATAATCGATCTTCATATCACGCGCCGTGTTGGCACAGAAATCGAGATCGCACGCCGGATCCTGGTTGAAGATGTTGATGGTCGGAGGCGACACCTGATGGTGCAATGCCAGGACCGTAAACACCGCTTCCAGACCGCCCGCGCCGCCCAGCAAATGGCCCGTCATCGACTTGGTCGAGTTGACGACCAGTTTCTTGGCGTGATCACCGAAGGTGCGCTTGATGCCCATCACTTCCGCCACGTCGCCTTGCGGGGTCGACGTGCCGTGCGCGTTCAGGTACTGAATCTGATCCGCGTTCAAGCCTGCGTTGTCGAGGGCCGCGATCACCGATTTGCTGCCGCCGCTACCATCTTCCAGCGGCGAGGTCATGTGATAAGCATCTGCGCTCATCCCGAAACCATGCACTTCGGCATAGATCTTGGCACCGCGGGCCACCGCGTGCTCGTACTCTTCCAGCACCATGACGCCAGCGCCCTCGCCCAGCACGAAGCCGTCGCGGTCGGCATCCCACGGACGCGATGCCGTTGCCGGATCGTCGTTGCGGGTCGACAAGGCACGTGCCGAAGCGAAACCGCCCAGGCCCAGCGGCGACACGGTCGATTCGGCACCGCCGGCGATCATGACGTCGGCATCGCCGTACTCGATCATGCGCGCTGCGGCACCGATGCTGTGCAAACCGGTGGTGCACGCTGTAACGATCGCCAGGTTCGGGCCCTTCAGACCATATTTGATCGAAAGGTTGCCAGAGATCATGTTAATGATCGAGGCAGGCACGAAAAATGGCGAGATACGGCGCGGACCGCGCTTTTCGTACTCGGACTTGGTTTCCTCGATCAGCGGCAAGCCGCCGATACCGGAACCGATGATCACGCCGATACGCTCGGCGTTTTCTTCGGTCACTTCCAGGCCGGAGTCCTGCATCGCCTGGATGCCTGCAGCCATGCCGTAATGGATAAAGGTATCCATATGGCGGGCTTCCTTACCGGAGATGTACTCTTCGATATTGAAACCTTTGACTTCACCGGCAAAATGCGTGGTGAATGGCTGTGCATCAAACTTGGTAATCGTGGCAATGCCGGATTTACCTTCAATGATTGCGCCCCACGCCTCGGCAATAGTATTGCCGACTGGTGAAACGCAACCCAGGCCGGTGACAACAACACGACGGTTTTTAGAACGGCTCAAGCGATTCTCCTGAAGTCGGTCAGACAGGCTTAGGCCTTGACGTGTGCGGTGGCGTAGTCGATCGCCTGTTGCACGGTGGTGATTTTTTCAGCTTGTTCGTCAGGGATTTCCATTTCGAATTCGTCTTCCAGGGCCATCACCAGTTCCACGGTGTCCAGGGAATCGGCGCCCAGGTCGTCGACGAAGGAGGATTCGATTTTGATGTCTGCTTCTGCAACGCCCAGTTGCTCAGCGACGATTTTCTTAACGCGTTGTTCGATATCCGACATGTTATGGCTCCAAAGTGTGTGTTACGGAAAGTGCGCGCATTTTATCAGGTTTGCGCGTCCGAATACTAATTTCGGTGTCTGCTGCTAATTCAACCGAAGCTGCTGCTAAAAGATGCGATTATAGACAAAAACGACCGTTGAATCATGCCACAAACGCCCGCCCTGTCTACCTTTCACATCAATTCATGTACATTCCGCCGTTCACGTGCAGGGTCGTGCCCGTGATATACGCCGCTTGCGGCGAGGCCAAAAAGGCCACGGCCGCTGCCACGTCTTCCGGTTTGCCCAGGCGGGACAGGGGAATTTGCGTCAACAGGGCCGCATGCTGCTCTTCGCTCAGAGCCTTGGTCATGTCGGTATCGATGAAGCCCGGCGCGATGCAGTTCACGGTAATGTTGCGGCTGCCGATTTCGCGCGCCAGGGCGCGGCTCATGCCTTCCACGCCGGCCTTGGCCGCCGCGTAATTCATTTGCCCCGGATTACCCGACGAAGCCACGACCGACGTGATGTTGATGATACGCCCAGTTTTGGCTTTCATCATGCCACGCAGCACGGCGCGCGACAGGCGGCCCACGGCCGACAGGTTCGTCGAGATGACGCTGTCCCACTCTTCATCCTTCATGCGCATGGCCAGCTGGTCTTGCGTGATGCCCGCATTGTTGACGAGGATCGACAGGCTGCCGTAGGTTTTCTGCACTTCATCGACGACGGCCGCGCAGCGCGCCGCATCGGTCACATTCAGGACCAGGCCCTTGCCTGCCACGCCTTCGGCGGCCAGGTAATCGGTGATCGCTTGCGCGCCGCTTTCCGAGGTGGCGGTGCCGACCACGGTGGCGCCCTGCTTGCCCAGTTCGGTGGCGATGGCGCGGCCGATGCCGCGCGAGGCGCCCGTGACCAGCACGACTTGATTTGCTAAATTCATGAGTATCCTTAAGAGCAACCGCGGCAGGCAGGCTGCCGCGATCTGATGTTTATTTGAGCTGCGTCAAAATGCGTTCCAGCGAAGCCTGGTCGACGATGGCGTCGCCCACCAGCACCGGGTCGATGCGCTTGGCCAGGCCCATCAGAACCTTGCCCGGACCGCATTCGATCACTTGCGTGATGCCATCCGCGGCAACCTTTTGCATGGTTTCCACCCAGCGCACGGGGCTGGCCGCCTGGCGCACCAGCGCATCCTTGATGCCGGCCACGTCGTTGACGATAGCCACGTCGACGTTGTTGATCAGGGCGATCTGCGGCGCGGCGAACGTCAGGCCGGCCATGTATTCGCGCAAACGGTCCGACGCGGGCTTCAGCAGCGACGAGTGGAATGGCGCGGAGACGGGCAGTTTCATGGCGCGCTTGGCGCCCTTGGCCTTGGCCAGTTCGCAGGCGCGCTCGACCGCAGCCGTGTGGCCGGCGATGACGACTTGTGCTGGCGCATTGAAATTGACGGGCTCGACCACCAGGGCCGGGTTTTCCGCCGCCGCTTCCGCACAGGCGGCGCGCACGTCGTCATCCGACAGGCCCAGCACGACAGCCATCGTGCCCTGACCGACGGGCACGGCTTCCTGCATGGCTTGCGCGCGGAAACGCACGAGCGGCACGGCATCCTTGAAGGAAATGACGCCGGCGGCGACCAGCGCCGAGTATTCACCGAGACTGTGACCGGCCACGACCGTCGGCACGGGGCCGCCGGCCGCCAGCCAGGCGCGGTAGAAGGCCACGGCCGCCGTCAGCATCACCGGTTGCGTGTTGGTGGTGAGATCCAGTTCTTCCTTCGGACCTTCGGCGATCAGCTTGCCCAGGTCGAATTGCAGGGCGTCCGACGCTTCGGCGACGGTCTGCGCAACCACGGGGTTGCCGGCGAAACCGTCGAGCATCGCAATCGCTTGCGAGCCTTGGCCTGGGAAAACAAATGCAAATTGTGTCATGTCGACTCCGTTTTTTAATAATGTTGCGGGATTACATGCGCGCCAGCACGGCGCCCCAGGTAAAGCCGCCGCCCACGCCTTCCATCATGACGTTGTCGCCCTTCTTGACCCGACCGTCGCGCACGGCGATGTCGAGGGCCAGCGGAATCGAGGCGGCCGAGGTGTTGCCATGCTGATCGACGGTGACGACCATCTTGTCCAGCGGCAAGCCGAGTTTCTTGGCCGTGCTGTTCATGATGCGGATGTTTGCCTGGTGCGGGATCAGCCAGTCGATCTGGTCCGAGGTCATGTTGGCATGTTCCAGGGCTTCGTGCGCGACTTTTTCCAGTACGGACACGGCCAGCTTGAACACGGCCGGGCCATCCATGTAGAGGAAGGCGCTGCCATCGAGCGCGCCGCCAGCCAGGCTGCCCGGCACGCTGAGGATGTTCGAGTGGCGGCCGTCCGCGTGCAGCTTGGTGGCCAGGATGCCCGGCTCTTTCGATGCCGTCATGACGATGGCGCCGGCGCCGTCGCCGAACAGCACGCAAGTGCCGCGGTCGTCGAAATTGAGGATGCGCGAAAACACTTCGGCGCCGATCACCAGCACGTTCTTGTGCATGCCCGACTGGATGAAGCTGTCGGCCGTGGCCACCGCATACACGAAACCGCTGCAGACGGCTTGCACGTCGACGGCGGCGCAGTTATTCGTGATGCCCAGCTTGTTTTGCACGATGCAGGCGGTGCTGGGGAAGCTGCCGAAGAAATCGGGGGTCGAGCTGGCGACGATGATCAGGTCCAGGTCATTGCCGTTCAGGCCAGCCATTTCCAGGGCCTTCCTGGCCGCTTCCACGCCCAGGTCCGAGGAGTTTTGCGACGGCGCCGCGTAATGGCGCGCCGAAATGCCGCTGCGCGACACGATCCATTCATCCGACGTCTCGATGCCCTTGGCGGCGAGCTGTTCGGTCAAATCCTGGTTGGTGACGCGCTTCTCCGGCAAGTAGCTGCCGGTACCGATAATTTTGCTGTAAGTTTTGCTAAAAACAGTCATGCAAATACCCGTCCACTAAATGGTAGAGCTTGTTGATGTAGGTTCGTCCGGTACTGGCGTGCGCGGCATCAGCTCGGCGATCAGGCTGGCCAGGTGCGCTTGCACGTCATTTTTTGCCGCATCAAAGGCGCGGCGCAAGGCCCATTCGAAGGAATAGGCATCGGCGCTGCCATGGCTCTTGAAGACGAGACCACGCAAGCCCAGCAGGCTGGCGCCGTTGTAACGCGATGGATTCAAGCGGTTGCCGATGGCTTTCAGGGCCCCGCGGGCGATCAGCGCGCCCAGCATGGTAATCGGATTGCGCTTGAATTCGGAAGTGAGCACGTCTTTCATGAAGCGCGCCAGGCCCTCGATGGCTTTCAGGGTGACATTGCCGACAAAACCGTCGCAGACGACGATATCGGTCGTGCCCTTGAAGATATCGTTGCCTTCCACGTTGCCGTAGAAGTTCAGCGCGCCACGCTCGTGGTCGGCCTGCAGCAGCTTCGAGGTGAGCTTCACCACTTCATTGCCCTTGATATCTTCCGTGCCCACGTTCAGCAAGCCGATCGTGGGGCGTGCGATGCCTTCCATGGCGGACACGAGCACGGAACCCATGATGGCGAACTGGTGCAAGTGATGCGGTTCGCAATCGACGTTGGCGCCCAGGTCCAGCATGTAGGTGGGGCCGTTCTTTTGATTCGGCAAGATGCTGCAGATGGCCGGGCGGTCGACGCCGGACATGGTTTTCAATACATAGCGCGACACGGCCATCAGGGCTGCCGTATTACCGGCGGAAACGGAGGCTTGCGCCACGCCGTTCTTGACCTGTTCGATGGCCACGCGCATGGAGGAGTCCTTCTTGCGGCGCAGGGCCACTTCAAGGGGATCGTCCATGGTAACTTGTTCGGAGGCATGCAATACCGACAGGCGCGGATGCGTGTCGGCTTTATGTTTTTTCAGTTCGGCACGGATCACGTCTTCCAATCCAACAAGGATCAGTTCGGCTTCAGGCTCATGTTTTACGAAGGAAATTGCTGCGGGGATAGTGACTGAGGGACCGTGATCTCCGCCCATGCAGTCGATAGAAATTTTGATTGTCATTTGTGTTGATTCAATACCGCTGCGGGCGTGCGGCAAGATGTGAATCGGACTGGAGCATATGCAGGGCGCAGCATGTCATGCACCGCCTGAGCAAGCTTGATTCAAAATGACGGGTGCGCAAGATGAATTGCAGCCGATAAAAAAGAAGAAGCGGCGCCACGCCGAATAACCACGCAACACCGCTTTCATCTTACCCAACAAAAACGTCGATTACTCGTCGTTTTTGGTCTTCAACACTTTACGGCCACGATAGAAGCCGTTAGGGCTGATATGGTGACGCATGTGTGTTTCGCCGGTAACTGGCTCGACGCTCAATTGCGGCGCGACCAGGAAGTCGTGCGAACGGTGCATGCCGCGCTTGGAAGGGGTTTTCTTGTTCTGTTGAACTGCCATGATGACTCCTAATACATAAGTTCTAAAATTTTAGCACAATCGATTAGCAAATACATGCGAATCGAGTATCCCAGCGGCAAAGACTACCCGAAAATAGCCCGGACCGACATCGTTTATTACAATTACATTTCACTACACTTGCCATACTCGATTACTACACGCGTTTGACACGTTCTTTACTGGAAGCATAAAAAACCTGCTGCGCTTCCCGCTATCGCCTTGGCGGCGCTCAGTACTTTCGTACGCTTGCGCTACTCAAGACGATATTGGGCCGCTCGCTACGGTTTTTTTAAAGCTTCCTTTCTTACACCACTTTATTCTGGCTTCAAGTCTTTCAGTGCCGCGAACGGCGACTTCTTTTCAGTCTTGAGGGCATCGAGCTGCGCCGTATCGGGGCAGACGTCGTGTTTGGGTACCTGCGGCAGGGCCAGCAAGGCTTCATCTTCGATCAGGGCCGCGGCATCCATGCTGCGGCTGCCGACGATCACGTCGATCGTTTCATCGTTGATGATTTCTTCGATCTCGTCCGCGTGCTCGTCATCCTTGCCCAGCATCAGAACAGTCGAAGAATCTATCGCGTAAGCATACGGAGTCAGGCAGCGCTGGCAAACCAGCTGAACGGTGCCGTTGACCGACAAGGTCAGTTGCGGGTAGCCCAGCTTGCTGGTGCCGCCGACGATCTTCCAGGCGATTTCGCCGGAATTATCTGCACAATCCTTGGTCAACCGGGTCATTTCAGCGACAGGAGTTACACCCTCGCGGCTCCCGCTGATACGACAAAAATCAAAGGCGTCGATCACAAAAGCATTCATTGGTAGAAAATTTCCCCGGAAAACCTGCGATAATAACAGGGTTTTTAGCACGGAGTCAAAGGCTAAGCATCTTTTTTGACGCAATCATTGCCATAAACATGACAACTTCATTAACACCGTCATGCCGCATGGAGCCTCAGTCAGGGGCTCTGCGCCCTGGAATTTGCGTGAAATTCCACTGACATCGACCAGCGCGGCCATGCCGGCCGCCATCCACTACCGAATGATACCAACTTCCGCCCCATTGCGCTTGATTCTTGCATCGAGTTCGACCTACCGCAAGGAATTGCTGGAACGCCTGCGCCTGCCTTTCGAAGTCGCCGTGCCCGATCTCGACGAAAGCCCCCTGCCAGGCGAAAGCCCCAGCGCCACGGCCCTGCGCCTGGCCCAGGCCAAGGCGCAGGCCGTGCTCGACCGCCATCCTGGCAGCCTCGTCATCGGCTCCGACCAGGTCGCCACCCTCGATGGCGCGCAGATCGGCAAGCCCGGCAACCATGCGAATGCCCTGCTGCAACTGCAAACCATGCGCGGACGCCAGACCGTGTTCCACACGGCACTATGCCTGCTGGACGGGCGCCAGGCGGTGCCTGTGGCGCAGGTGGAAGATGTCCAGACCCTCGTCACCGTGCGCGACTTGCCCGATGCGGAACTGGATGCCTACCTGCGCATCGAGCAGCCCTATGATTGCGCCGGCAGCGCCAAGAACGAGGGCCTGGGCATCGCCCTGCTCGAACGCATCGCCACCACCGACCCGACCGCCCTCACCGGCTTGCCGCTGATCGCCCTCACCGGCATGCTGCGCAAGGCGGGCGTGGCATTTTTCACCCTTTAATTTACCGACAATAAGAATATGACCGGCACCCTGTACCTGATTCCCAACCACCTCGGCCTGTCCGACAGCCCGGCCGACCCGCTGGCCCACATCATTCCAGAGCAAGTACGGCACATCACGTCCCAGCTCGATTATTTCGTTGCGGAAAATGCCAAGACGGCGCGCGCCTTCCTGAAATTGATCGGCAACCAGCATCCGCTGGCCAAGCCACTGCAGGAAATCACGATTTCCGAACTGAACGTGAATACCCCGGCGCAAGCGCTGGCCGGCTTGCTGGCGCCCCTGCTGGCGGGGCGCGACGCGGGCCTCGTGTCGGAAGCGGGCGTGCCCGCCGTGGCCGACCCCGGCGCCGACCTGGTGCGTCTGGCGCATCAGCACGGCATTAAAGTGCGCCCGCTGGTGGGTCCGTCGTCGATCCTGCTGGCCGTGATGGCCAGCGGCTTGAACGGCCAGAGCTTCGCCTTCAACGGCTACCTGCCCACGGATGCGGCCCTGCGCGCCAAGCGCCTGAAGGAACTGGAAGGGCGTTCGCGCAATGAAAAGCAGACCCAGCTGTTCATCGAAACGCCGTACCGCAACGCCGCCATGCTCGACGCCCTCGTGGCGCAATGCGCGCCATCGACCCTGATCTGCGTCGCCACCGACCTGAGCCTGGACACGGAAAGCGTGCAAACGTGGAATGGCGGACAGTGGAAGAAACAATTGGCTGCAGGCAAAGCCCCTGACTTCCACAAGAAACCGACCGTGTTCTTGCTGCTGGGACAGTAATCCCCGGCCCATAAAAAAACGCCACGGGTACATTGCCCGTGGCGTTTTTTATTACAGCACTACCAAGACAAGTGTGATTACACTCTTCTTGTACCCGTATTCTTCTGTCCGCCCTTGCCCGTTTCCAATACAAACTTGGCACCGTCGTCGCGGCCCAATACCTTCACCAGGTACGGCATGACTTCGCGCAACATCGGCTCCAGGGTGTATGGCGGATTCAGGATGAACATGCCGCTGCTGTGCAAGCCGAAGCCGTCCGGCGACGGGGTGTTCACCGTCAGGGTCACGTGCAGCCAGTCCGAGCTGGGCAGTTGCTTCAGCTTGTCGGCGAACTGGCGCGACTCCATGCGCTGCAGCACCGGGTACCAGACGGCATACATGCCCGACGGGAAGCGCACGAGGGCGTCGGCCAAGGTGTCCTTGACCTTGCGGTAATCCATCTTGTCTTCGTACGGCGGGTCGATCAGCACCAGCGCGCGGCGCGATGGCGGCGGCAGCAGGGCTTTCAGGCTCTGGAAGCCGTCCGCCTTGGTGATGATGACGCGCTTGCCGCGCACGGTCGGACGCTCGCCCTGGGCCAGCGCATGCGCCTCGACCTTGCGGAAGTTGTCGGCCAGAATCTTGGCATCGGCGGGATGCAGCTCGAACAGGCGCAGACGGTCTTGCTCGCGGCTGACCTTGTCGGCGCAGTACGGCGAACCCGGGTAGTAGCGCATCTTGCCGCTCGGATTCATTTCCTTGATCAACTTCATGTACTCGGCCAGCGAGGCCGGCAAGTCCGTGCGGTCCCACAGGGGCGCGATGCCCGTTTCGTACTCGGCATTTTTCGACGCATAGCCGCCGTCGAGCGCATACACGCCCGCGCCGGAATGGGTATCGATATAACTATAGGCGGTATCTTTTTGATTCAGATATTGCAACAACTGAATCTGCACATAATGTTTCAACACATCGGCGTGATTACCCGCGTGAAAGGCGTGGCGGTAACTCAACATAAGCTGGCTAATTCCATAATAAAAATAAATAAAGGCGGGAGCGCTGACACCGGGCAGGGCATGAAAACAGACTGGAGGGGTCAGGCTGCGGGGCCAGGAAACAACATGGACCAGCGTAATCAGCGCGCAATTACCAGCATTATCCACCAGAAAGGTGCGTTGCATCAAAAAACACGGATAAACAAGCTCATGCATTCCCGCGACTGGCGTCGCCGGGCGCGGTAGAATACGCGCATCGGGCGCCCGGCGCCCATCGCCCTACTGAATAGATACGACCATGCACAGCCTGACCCTCACGACCGATAACCGCGCCGACGTCGCGGCAGCCCTGGCCGGCCCGCGCTGGACGGTGGCCTGCCTGTGCGCGCTGTGGTGCGGCACCTGCGGCAGCTACCGCGCCACGTTCGAGGAACTGGCCGCGCGCCACCCGGACACCGTCTTCGTCTGGGTCGATATCGAAGACCAGGCCGACGTGGTGGGCGACCTCGACATCGACAACTTCCCCACCCTGCTGATCCAGCACGACGACAACGTGGCCTTCTTCGGCACCGTGCTGCCCGACGGCGGCCTGGCGCACCGCATGGTGCAGGCGCAGCAGGCGCTCAGCGCGCAGGAACTGGCTGCGCTGGCCGGCAGCACGCAGGAGCGGCGCGACTGGCAGCGCGACTGCAACTTGCGCCACATGCTGGCCGCGACACTCGATCAGTAAGATCAGCCCAGGCGCAGCGGCAGGCTGCGCAGCCGTTTCCCCGTCAAACTGAACACGGCATTGGCCACGGCCGGCGCGATCGGCGGCGTGCCCGGCTCGCCCACGCCTTCGGGGTGTTCCGCGCTGGCGATGATGATGGTTTCCACCTCGGGCGTTTGCCCCATGCGCAGCACGGGATAGTCGTGGAAGTTGCTTTGCTCGACTTTGCCTTCCTGGAACGTGATTTCGCCGCCCAGCGCCGCGGACAAGCCGAACAGCACGGCAGACTCCATCTGCTGGGCAATGATGTTCGGATTGACGGCGATGCCGCAATCGATGGCGCACACCACGCGCTGCACGCGGATTTCGCCATTTTCCACGGATACCTGCGCCACTTGCGCGACGATGCTGCCGAACGACTGGTGCAAGGCCACGCCGTGCGCATGGCCAGGCGGAGGACTGCCCGCCCTGGCAACGGCCGCATCGAGCACGGCCAGGTGGCGCGGATGTTTCACCAGCATGGCGCGGCGGAAGGCGACGCCGTCCTGCCCCGCCGCGTGCGCAAGTTCGTCGATAAAGCTTTCCTTGAAGAAGGCATTGTGCGAGTGCCCCACGGAGCGCCAATAGCCTACCGGCACAGCACTGTCGGCGATCACGTGGGCGATGCGCTGGTTGGCGATTTCATACGGCATGTCGAATTCGCCTTCGGCCGTCGTCTTGTCCGGCCCCGCGCCGGGCAAGCCGAAATTGCGCTGCAAGAACTGATGCGTGATGGAAGCGCTGACGGATTTGTTGTCCCAGGACGCGATGCGGCCGTGTTCGTCGAGGCGGGCCGCGAAGCGGGCCAGCGCGGCGGGACGGTACATATCGTGCCGGGTGTCCTGTTCGCGTGTCCACACCAGTTGCACGGGCGCGCCGCCGCACTGCAGCGCGATGGCGACGGCCTGGGCCACCATATCCACTTCCAGGCGGCGGCCGAAACCGCCGCCGAGCAGCAGCACCTCGATCGTCACATCCTTCGCATCGACGCCGGCCACCTTCGCCGCCACATCGACGGCGATACCGGGCGCCTGCGTCGACACCCACAGCATCACCTTGCCATCCTTGACTTGCGCGGTGCAGTTGACGGGTTCCATGGCGGCGTGCGCGAGAAACGGCGCGCGGTACTCGGCCTTGACGCTGCGCAAACCCTGCACGGCCTTGCTTTCCACCTCGCCGCTGGCGTGGTACGCATGGCCCGCCTCGCTGTCGAGCAGGCGGGCAAACTCCGCATACACGCCGGCGCTGGACAGGTTCGCCTGCGGACCGGCCTTCCACTGCGTCGGCAAGGCGGCGGCCGCCTGTTTCGCGCGCCACCAGGTGTCGGCCACCACGGCGGCGCACGAGGTGACCGATGTGCCGCGCTGGGGCAACTGCGGCGTCAGGTCCACCACCTTTTTCACGCCCGGCATGGCGAGCACGGGCGCCGCGTCGAACGCGGCCAGGGTGTCGCCCAGGCGCGGCGGCAGATGCAGGGCCGCATACAGCATGCCCGGCGGACGCGCATCGATGCCGAAACGCGCGCTGCCATTGACTTTGGACGGCGTGTCGCGGCGCGGCGCCGGCTGGCCGATCAGCTTGAAATCCTTGGGGGATTTGAGCACGGGCGTGCCCGGGTCGACGCCGGCGGCGCGCTGCGCCAGGCTGGCGTAGCTGGCGCGCCGTCCATCCGGGTGGACCACTGCGCCATCTTCCGTGCGGCATTGCGCGGGCGGCACTTGCCACAGCGCGGCGGCGGCGCCTACCAGCATGGCGCGCGCCGACGCACCCGCTTCGCGCATGGGGCCCCAGCCATCCTTCACGCTCGACGAGCCGCCCGTGACGACCACGCCCAGTTCGCGCGCCGCCTTGGCCACCGTCCACTGCGCCAGCGCCTTCAGGCGGCCCTGGTCGTCCGGGTGGAACGGCAGGCTATCCTTGAGCATGGCGACATTACCGAAGATTTTATCCATGGGCGCCTGGATCAGCTTGACGCTGCTCAAAGGCACGTCGAGTTCCTCGGCCACCAGCATCGGCAAGGCCGTGTGCACGCCCTGCCCCATCTCGCTGCGCGGCATGGCCAGGGTCACCGTGCCGTCCGTGCCTATGGCCAGCCAGCCGTTCAGGGCCACGGCGCCATCCTGCAGCGGCAGCGGCGCGCTGCCATGCAGGCGCTGGCGCGGCGGCAGCACGCCCCAGCCCAGCACCAGGGCGCCCACGCCGGCCACGCCGAGACCCAGGCCGCCGAGCAGGAAACGGCGGCGCGACGTGTTTTTTTCTCCGGCCATGGGATACCCTTTAATTGATTAGTGGTTGATCCAGCGGATCGGTCCAGCGCTCCAGCATATCCTGTGCCAGCACCGGACGGCTATAAAAATAACCTTGCGCCAGCTTGCAGCCATGGCGCAGCAGGAAGGCGGCCTGCTCTTCCGTCTCCACGCCTTCGGCAATCACGGACAATTGCATGCTCTTGCCCAGCTGGATGATGGCGATCGCGATCGCCTCGTCGTTGACGTCCGTCGAGATATCCTTGATGAAGGAGCGGTCGATCTTCAGCGTCTGCACGGGCAGCTGTTTCAGATACGCGAGCGAGGAATAGCCGGTGCCGAAATCGTCGATGGCCAGGCCCACGCCGATGGCGTGCAAATCGTTGATGAAGCCCAGCGCGTCGCCCGTGTTCATGATCACCGATTCCGTCACTTCCAGCTGCAGGCGCTGCGGCTCCAGGCCCGTTTCTATCAGGATGTCGGCCACCATGCCGGCGATGCTGCCCCGCTCGAACTGTTTTACCGACAGATTCACGGCCATCTTCGGCACGTGCAAGCCCTGCGCCTGCCAGCGCATCATCTGGCGGCACGCCTCGTCGAGCACCCATTTGCCCAGCTGGTTGATGAAACCGCTGTCCTCGGCCAGCGGAATGAAGCGGGCCGGCGGCACCAGGCCCAGTTCCGGATGGTTCCAGCGCACCAGCGCCTCGACGCCGACCAGGCGGCCCGTGTCGATTTCCACCTGCGGCTGGTAATTCAGGAACATCTCGTTTTTCTCGATCGAGCGGCGCAAGAAGGTTTCCAGGCGCAGGCGCTCGACGCCTTCGCCCGTCATCGACGGCGCATAGAAGCGGTAGCCGTTGCGCCCGCGCGCCTTGGCCTGGTACATGGCCACGTCGGCATTGCGGATCAACATGTTCAAGTCCAGCGCATCGTCCGGATACAGGCTGATACCCACGCTGCAGGTGACGAACAGTTCATGGTCGGCCACCGTGAAGGGCTGGTCGAACATGGTCATCAGCTTTTCCGCCACCTGCGTCGCACCGTACTCGCCATCGACGCGTTCGAGCAGGACGATGAATTCATCGCCGCCCAGACGCGCCAGGGTGTCGCCTTCGCGCAGGCGCGCGGCCAGCTGGCCGGCCACCTTTTGCAGCAATTCGTCGCCCACATGGTGGCCCAGGGTGTCATTGACGTTCTTGAAGCGGTCCAGGTCGATGAACAGCACGGCCAGGTGCTCCTGGTCGCGCGCGGCGCGCAGCAAGGCGTGCTGCAGGCGGTCGTGGAACAGCAGGCGGTTCGGCAGCGCCGTCAGCGGGTCGTGGTGGGCCATGTGGTCGAGCTTTTCCTGCGACTCCTTGATCAGGGTGATGTCGCTGAACACGCCCACGTAATGCGTGGTGGTGGCGTGCGTGTCGCGCACGGCGCTGATGGTCAGCCACTCCAGGTACAGTTCGCCGTTCTTGCGCTGGTGCCAGATTTCGCCGCGCCAGAAACCGCTGGCCTTCAATTCGTCCCACATGGCCTGGTAAAACGCCGCGTCGTGGCGCGCCGAGCGGGTCAGCGACGAGTGCTGGCCCACCGCTTCGGCCTCGGTATAGCCGGTGATCTGCGTGAAGGCGGGATTGACGGTGACGATGATGCCGCTGGCATCGACCAGCATCACGCCGTCGGCAATATGTTCAAGCACAGTGGCCGACAGGCGCAGCTTTTCCTCGGCTTCCTTGCGCGCCGTGATGTCGGCATACACCCAGATGCTGCCTTCATTGGGGCGCAGCGGATCGAGCGCGCAGCCGCTGACCAGCGCCCAGAACAGGCTGCCGTCGCGCCGCTTGTACTGGCGCTCCTCGCTGAAATCGCCGCCCTGGGCCAGCGCCGGATACTGGCGCTCGCCCGCATCCTCGAAGTCATACGCGCTCGCAAACACGATGGACGTCGAACGCCCCGTCATCTCGGCATGGTCGTAGCCGAACAGCTCTTCACAGCGGCGATTGACGGAAATGATGCGGCGGTGGCGCACGAACATCACGCCGAACATCACGTTGTCGAGAATCGCGCTCTGCTCCGTCAGCAGCGCTTCGATGCGCATCTCGTGATGCTTGCGCTGGCTGATGTCGGCAATGATGCCGTCGACCCAGATGACGCCCTGCTCGCCCGCCTGCGGCTGGCCATTCTCGGCTACCCAGCGTTCGATGCCGAAAGCGTCGATGATGCGGTATTCCAGCGCATACGGCCGCACCTCGGCCACCGCCTGGCGCACGGCGCGGCGGTGCTCGCGGCGGTCTTCCGGGCAGATCAGGTCGGCCCAGGCATGCGTGGTGCCGCGCATGAACTGGCGCGCCGAATAGCCGGAAATTTCCTCGATGGCGTCGCTGACGAAGTCGATGGGGCCGTCGGGCCGGTAGCGGAAGACGGCGCCCGGCACCTGCGTGACGATGGTGCGGAAGCGCTCTTCGCGCTGGCCCACGTCCTCGAACAGCTGGCCGATGGCCGCGCGCATTTGCTCGAGCTGGGCCGTCAGGCGACCCAGTTCGTCATTGCTGTGCGAAGCCAGGGGCGTGTCGAAATCGCCGTGCGACAGGCGGTCGGAAAAGCGCGTCAGGCGGCGCAGGGGTTTCAACAGGCGGCGGTTCAGGAACAGCACGATCAGCGCCATCGACACGGCCAGCTGCGCTCCCAGCACGAAAATATAGGAGATCTGCTTTTCGCGCAGCTCCTGCTGGCTGCGCGCATCGTCCATTTCGACGACGACGTGGCCGATGCGTTCGCCGCGCACGAGGATGTCGCGCTCGGCGCGGTACAGATTGCCCACGGGCCGTTGCGGCGCCCGCAGGCGGATGAATTCCGTGTCGCCCTGCCCCAGCACCTTCACCAGCAGCACGGAGCGGTCGCGCATCACCGACTCGACCAGCGAGTGGGCCGATTCCGCATTCATGTTCCACAGCGACTCCTGCATGCCCAGCGCCAGGATGTCGGCATTGCGCTGCAAGGCCTCGTTCAGGCTGGTGCGCGCCGACTGGCGCTCATGCACGCCGACCAGCACATAGCTGCCGAAGATGGCGGGCACGACCAGCCCGCCAAAGACCACCAGCAGCAAGGCGCCATAGATCGACGAGCCATACAGCACGCGCAGGCTGGCGCGCAGGCGCTGAGAAGGTGAATTAAACATGCGGCAACAGGGCAACAGGGATCAGGCGGGCGATCATTGACTTTACAGGGGAATCGGGTGGCGAGGCGGGACGAATCTTTATCAGGAGCAATTATGCATGCAAAAAGCGGGAAAAGTCACCAACAAACACGCGCCGGCGGCTACCTGATGTCATATAAACAGGGTTGAAAAACCACACGCATGCCGGCGCGCCAGGCCGGCGCCAGCAGAAAAGCGCGCAGCTTGCTATCATCGCGCCACTTTACCTAGAGGAACCATCATGACCTTCTCCATCTACTCCGCTTCGATCCCCGTCTTCAAACAGATCCTGGGCAGCCTGGCCGCCATCCTGGACAAGGCGGAAACGCACGCGCAAGACAAGAAAATCGACCCGAACGCCCTGCTGCAATTCCGCTTGTTCCCGGACATGCTGCCGTTCGTGCGCCAGATCCAGATCGCCACCGACTTCGCCAAGGGCTGCGGCGCGCGCCTGGCCGGCGTGGCCGTGCCGCCGTATGAAGACAGCGAACAGAGCTTTGCAGAGCTGAAGGCGCGCATCGTGAAAACCATCGCCTTCCTGGAAAGCCTGCCGCAAGCGGACATCGACGGCAGCGAAACGCGCGCCATCACCACCGGCAGCGGCGAAAAGACCAAGCACTTCACGGGCCAGACCTATCTGTTCCACTACGCGCTGCCGCACTTCTTCTTCCACGCGACGACGGCGTACGACATCCTGCGTCACAATGGCATCGAAGTGGGCAAGAAGGATTTCATCGGTAGTTATTGATCGTTAGCCCAAAAAATACCGGGGTCGGATCTTGAAGGTCACACCCCGGTATTACATTGAGCCAGATTAAGTATTCCTGCGCGGATACCCTTGCGCCAGGATGCGCACCCACACCACTTCCTTCTCTTCATCCGTCATCGACACCCAGTGGGCCACTTCCACGACACTGCGGCCGCAGCCGCGGCAGATTTCATCGAAGGTTGTCGAGCACACGGCCACGCAGGGCGTATCGGGACGCGGCGGCAATTCCTTGTCCGCCATCAGGATACCTTCGGCAAGCCGAGCTTTTCCCAGCCTTCAGTGCCCAGCGCTTCCAGTGTGGCAATATTCTTGTCGAAAATTTCCGATGCTTCCGGGAATGCCTCGACGGCGCGCTCGATGCTGTCTTCGCGCAGCAAATGCAGGGTCGGGTACGGCGAACGGTTGGTGTAGTTGCTGATGTCGTCCTCGAACGTCTCGGCAAACTGGTAGTCAGGGTGGAAACTGGCCACTTGCAGTTCGCCCGCCAGGTGCATGTCTTCGACGGCCGCGTCGGCCACATCGAGGAACTCGTTGTAGTCGAGGAAATCGTTCAGGGTATATGGATGGATCAGCAAGGTCGTGTCGATCTGCTCGGGGTCCGTGTCGGCCAGGATTTGCAGCTCGTCCATCAGCAGCGCCAGCAAATCTTCCGGATTGCTCGATTCGCACACCACGTAGCGGATCTGCTTCTTGACGTGCACGGCCTTGGCGAACGGGCACAGGTTCAGGCCGATCACGGCCTTTTCCAGCCAGGCAACGGTATTGGCGATGATGACGGCGTTGTCGTCGTCGTGGCGCGTCGGGGTGTTCATATACTTAACTCTCTATCAATATGGCGGCCGGCAGCCGAATGGCCGGCCAAAGCCAAATTGTACGCACTTTTGCGCAGCCTCATGCCCGGCGCTGTCCAAGCTTGCGCCAGCCTCTTCGCCATGTATGCTATAACAGCGGCCGAATCACGCATTGGGCAAATTAAATTTGCAATAATGACAGCATTTGCGAATGGAAACTCAGCCGTATCCCACTTATTGCCGCTTATTTCCTGTCATCATGCTGACATAATTCTTGACTCCTGCATGTGGATATACGTACACTCGCTGCTTGATCATGGGTCTGTCCGATGTTTCTCCGACGACAACAATGGAACACTATGCACGAAAACTCCTTTAAATCTACCGTCCTGGCGGCGTTGGCACTGGCGCTTGCGCCCGCCCTCAGCCAGGCGTACGAAGCCGGTGTTGAGAGCGATAACGCGCCAGTCGCCGCCGCCGCACCTGCCCTGATCCCGATGACCGCCCAGGTCACGGCGAAACTCCCCACTCTCGACAACCGCCTGCAAAAGACCGACCGCCTGCTGAAAAACCTCAGCGACAATTCCGATCCGCTGCGCGAAGCCGACGTCTGGGGCCGCATCCGCAGCGGCTATGCGATTCCCGACATCAACAACCAGCTGGTGGCCAATCACGTCAACTGGTACGCCACCCGCCCCGACTACATCGCCCGCACGACGGCGCGCGCCTCGCGCTACATCTTCCACGTGGTGCAGGAACTGGAAAAGCGCGGCATGCCGACGGAGCTGGCCTTGCTGCCGTTCATCGAGTCCGCCTTCAACCCGCAAGCGTTCTCCAGCGCCAATGCGGCCGGCATGTGGCAATTCGTGCCCGCCACGGGGCGCGATTTCAACCTCAAGCAAAACATGTTCAAGGACGAGCGCCGCGGCGTGCTGGCCTCGACCGATGCGGCCCTGACGTACCTGCAGCGCCTGTATGACATGTTTGGCGACTGGCAACTGGCCCTGGCCGCCTACAACTGGGGCGAAGGCTCGGTACAGCGCGCCATCAAGAAAAACCAGGCGCTGGGCAAGCCGACCGACTTCGAAAGCCTGGCCGACCTGATGCCGGCCGAAACGCGCAACTACGTGCCCAAGCTGCAAGCGGTGAAAAACATCATCGCCAATCCGGCCCAGTTCGGCCTGACCCTGCCCGTGGTCGACAACCAGCCCTACTTCACGGCCATCGACAAGACCAGCGACATCGACATCACCGTCGCCGCCCAGCTGGCCGAACTGTCGATGGATGAATTCAAGGCCTTGAATCCGCAATTTAACCGCCCCGTCATCATCGGCGGCGAAAAGACCAAGATTCTGTTGCCACAGGAAAACGCCGCCAAGTTCACCACCAACCTGGCGCAATGGGGCCATGCCTTGTCGAGCTGGACGACGCACAAGATCACCAATGCGCGCGAACGCATCGAAACCCTGGCGTCGAAATTCGGCACCACGGCCGACGTGCTGCGCCAGGCCAACAATATTCCGCAGCGCACCAGCCTGCGCGCCGGCTCCACCATCCTCGTGCCGAAAACCTCGGCCACGATGAACAAGGACATCACCCAGGAAATCGCCGACAGCGCCACCATGCTGCTGGAAGCGGACCGTCCGGAACGGGCCGCCAAGGCACTGCGCCGCGCCGCCAAGGGAGGCAAGGTGCAAGCCGCGCCAATTTCCCTGGTGAAACCGCGCATCCAGCGCGGCGGCGGCAACAGTCGCGCCAAGGCCCGTCACTGATCGCCTGAGCTGTATTGACCTACCTCACCGGCCGCCACAGCCTTGCTGTCGCGGCCGGTTGCACATCCGCCTTACCCGCCCACCTACCCAGACAGGAGTCGTCATGGCTTTCTTGCAAGGCAAAAAAATTCTCATCACGGGCTTGCTGTCGAACCGCTCCATCGCCTACGGCATCGCCAAGGCTTGCCACCGCGAAGGCGCCACCCTCGCTTTCACCTACGTGGGCGAACGCTTCAAGGAGCGCATTACGGAATTTGCGGCGGAATTCGGCAGCGAACTGGTCTTCGACTGCGACGTGTCCAGCGATGAACAGATCAGCGCCGTCTTCAGCGACCTGGCGCAGCACTGGGAACACCTCGATGGCCTCGTGCACGCCATCGGTTTCGCGCCGCGCGAAGCGATCGCCGGCGACTTCCTCGATGGCCTGTCGCGCGACAGCTTCCGCATCGCGCACGACATTTCCGCCTACAGCTTTCCCGCCATGGCCAAGGCCGCCCTGCCCCTGCTGCATCCGGGCGCCTGCGTATTGACCCTGACTTACCTGGGCGCCGTGCGCGCCGTGCCCTACTACAACACCATGGGCCTGGCCAAGGCGTCGCTGGAAGCGTCCGTGCGCTACCTGGCCGAATCGCTGGGCCCGCGCGGCATCCGCGCCAACGGCATCTCGGCCGGCCCCATCAAGACCCTGGCCGCTTCCGGCATCAAGGATTTCAGCAAGCTGCTGGGCTTTGTGGCCGAACACGCCCCGCTGCGGCGCAACGTCACCATCGAGGAAGTGGGCAACACGGCCGCCTTCCTGCTGTCCGACCTGGCTTCCGGCATCACGGGCGAGATTACCTACGTCGATGGCGGCTTTTCGCAAGTGATGGCCGTCAATCCCGAAGTAGAGTAATTGGCACCTGGTCGACGTGGCGCAAGCGGCCCGGCAAATCAACCTGGCCAGGGAAACGCGACAGGCGCCGCCGCTGCCCGCCGACCTCATGGCCATGCTCCATTAAACGGAAGAAAACTACGTATTCTTACTGATTTCACATAGGAAACATGAGCAAAACGTGGTAGGACTGTCGTTTCTTCCCATTTAAGCCGTGCAAAACGGCAGCAAATACGGTATAGTGTCGTTGTGCGCTGCAATATGTTTCCTTGAAGCGATGGCAACACCGCAGTTACATGCACTACAAACTTAGCAGCTTCGCAAGCCTTAGCGCATCCACAGGATGCCGCTTAATAAAGCCCTCCCGCCTTGTGTGTCGCACCTGACACCGTCCCGGCGCAAAGCTTTTGTGCCGAAATTTCTTTCTAGTTGAGTCATTTCGTTTTGGTTGGCGTTGCTATTTTGCGTTCTGCTTTTTGCAAGAACGCTGATTTTCACGAAAGAAAAAGAATGACATTTGAATCCTTAGGCCTGCATCCGTCCATCCTCGCCGCTCTGACCGAATCGGGCTACACCGCGCCAACCGCGGTACAGTCGCAAGCGATTCCAGCCGCGATCGAAGGCCGTGACCTGCTGGTCTCGTCGCAGACCGGTTCGGGCAAGACCGCAGCATTCATGCTGCCGTCGCTGCACAAACTGGCCAGCGCCGAACAAAGCGCCGCCGGCAAGACGCCAAACCAGGAAATGCAAGCATCGCGCGCCCGCGGCGAGCGTCCACGCTTCAAGGCTGCCCAGCCAAAAATGCTGGTGCTGACGCCAACGCGCGAACTGGCCCTGCAAGTAACGACCAACACCGACAAGTACAGCACCGGCATCCGTCGCATCAAGGCTGTGTCGATCCTGGGCGGCATGCCTTACCCTAAACAGATGCAATTGCTGGCCAAGAATCCTGAGATTCTGGTCGCGACCCCTGGCCGTTTGATCGACCACATGGACTCGGGCAAGATCGACTTCTCGCAACTGGAAATCCTGGTGCTGGACGAAGCCGACCGCATGCTGGACATGGGTTTCATCGACGACATCGAAAAGATCGTCGAAGCGACGCCGGAAGGCCGTCAAACCATGCTGTTCTCGGCAACGCTGGATGGCGTGGTCGGCAACATGGCCCGCCGCATCACGAAAAACCCGCTGGTCATCCAAGTGGCAAGCTCGAGCAACAAGCATGAAAACATCACGCAGCGCGTCCACTTCGTCGACGACCTGTCGCACAAGAATCGCCTGCTGGACCACCTGCTGCGCGACGAAACCTTGGACCAGGCTGTTGTGTTCACCGCCACCAAGCGTGACGCCGACACCATCGCCGACCGTCTGAACATCGCCGGTTTCTCGGCTGCCGCCTTGCACGGCGACATGCATCAGGGCGCGCGCAACCGCACCCTGGACGGCATGCGCCGCGGCCAGGTCAAAGTGCTGGTTGCCACCGACGTTGCCGCCCGCGGCATCGACGTGCCAACGATCACCCACGTGTTCAACTACGATCTGCCGAAGTTCCCGGAAGACTACGTCCACCGCATCGGCCGTACCGGCCGCGCTGGCCGCAACGGCCTGGCCATCTCGCTGGTGAACCACGCTGAAGGCATGAACGTCAAGCGCATCGAACGCTTCACCAAGCAATTGATCCCGGTCAATGTCATCGAAGGTTTCGAGCCAAAGAAAACGGCATCGGCACCACGTTCGAGCGCCCGTCCAGGCGGCTGGAAACCAGGCGACAACCGTGGCGGCGCGAAGCCAGGCCAACGCACGTTCAGCAAGCCGGGCGCACCGCGTAAAGACGGCGCACCAAGCACCGGCGGCGGCTACAAGGGTTCGAACCCGCGCAGCACCGACGGCGCACGCCGCAGCTACGGCGACCGTTAATCACGGTTTGCCATTGCCTCTAGGCATGCAATGAAAAACGGCCACCAGATCGCTCTGGTGGCCGTTTTTTTATGCCCGCAACGCTTTATTTCTTCGACACTTTCTGGCGCGACAGCTTGCGCAGCTTGGCCTGCTCGAAGCGCACCTGCTGTTCCGGCGTCTCCAGCGCCAGCGGCGGCACGGCCACGGGCTTGCGGTTCGCATCCACGGCCACCATCGTGAAATAGCAGCTGTTGGCGTGGCGCACCAGGCGCTGCTGGATGTTTTCCGTCACCACACGGATACCCACTTCCATCGACGTCGTGCCCGTGTAATTGATCGACGCCAGGAACGTCACCAGCTCGCCCACGTGGATAGGCTGCAGGAACATCACCTGGTCCACCGACAGGGTGACCACGTAGCTGCCCGAATAGCGGCTGGCGCAGGCATAGGCAACGCTGTCGAGGTACTTCAGGATGGTGCCGCCGTGCACGTTACCGGAAAAGTTGGCCATATCGGGCGTCATCAAGACCGTCATCGTCAGTTCGTGGGCCGACCAGTTCATCGCGCTGTCCAAAGTGTTCTCCAAAGGGGAAATAATAAAAAAGGGGGGAGGATGTGAAAACCGGCCCCAGGGGCCGGTTGCGGGACTTACAGTCCCAGGGTGTCGATATCGGCCAGCGAGTCGCGGCCCTTGTCGGAAATGTCGTGGCCCTCGCCCTCGGCGCGCGCCACGATGTGGGCTTTCTTGCCCAGGAAGTAAGCCACGTCCGAGTCCAGCTTGGTCAGCGGATCGGTGGCGACGGCGCGCAGCCCCATGATGCAGCGGCGCAGGAACAGCAGTTGTTGTGCTTTCTCGGTGATGGACAAACGGCCATCGCGTGCATAGCTGAGCAGCTTCAGGCCGGACAGGCGCTTGGCATTGCGGGCAACGCAAGCGCTGGGGCGCTCGGTCTTGATGCCGCGTGCAACTTGCTCCAGCGCGTCATATTCATCGGTCGTTAATTTCTCGTTCTTCATTACTTTTCCATAAAAGGCCAGGTGTTCGGCCCCCATGGTACGCGCCCCGCTGCGCATCGGCAACAGGCAACGTGAATCTACCGCCGCCCGCCAGGCGGCCAGGCGGCGGAAACACGGGCGTGACGACCGTTATTTGTAGCTGCGCAGCAGCAGCCATGCCAGGCCGCAACCGGCCACGGCGCCCGCCAGGGCCAGCGCCACGAGGTTTTTGCTGGTGATCACAGGGCGCCGGCCCAGGTAAATTTTGTTATGCAAGGAATTGCCCACGATGGTCTCCTGTACAAGAATTTTTATGATGTCTCATTATAAGAACAGAATCGTGACGGCCGCATGACACTCGACAGTTAGAGCTTGATTTGTATCCACTCGGCAACATTTATTGGCGTTTTTGTTGTTTAAATGGCGTGGCGCTGGCGGCCACCGCGCAATCCATTTCCGATCGGAAATAAACGCGGCGCGCCCCTCCCCGCCGCCGCCATGCCGGCGGCGCACCGCACCCCGTCACTGCATTTTCACGGGCGGTGGCGGCGGCGTCGGCTCCTCGACGGGCACGGGCTCGATATGGGGCGGCGTTTCCGGCGGCGGCGTGACGGGATCGCCTTCCGGCGGTGGCGGCATATCGGGTTCGGGCGTGCTGTGCGCACGCAACAGGGCAGGACGGAATTGGGTTTGCATGTGACCTCCTTTGCCCCACTCTAGCCGATGCGGCCAAATCCTGGCGCCCGCCAGTGGCAAGCCGCCGCGGGAACTAAACGGCGCGGCGCCACTCCAACCTGGCAGGTCTCTCTCCTGCGAATGCAAGCGATCCCCATGGCGCGCAAGAAAATCCTCTTTATGGCCGAGGCAGTGACCCTGGCCCACGTCGGCCGCCCCCTGAGCCTGGCCCAGGGACTCGACGAGGACAAATATGAGGTGCATTTTGCCTGCGCCGATGGCTATGACTTTTGCTTCAAGCAAGCGCCCTTTCGCCGCTGGCGCATCGACAGTATTTCATCGCTGCAATTCCTACAGGCCTTGGCGCACGGCAAGCCCGTCTACACGGAAAGCACCCTGCACGCATATGTGGAAGACGACTTGCGCCTGCTCAATACCGTCCAGCCCGATCTCGTGATCGGCGACTTCCGCCTGTCGCTGTCCGTCAGCGCGCGCCTGCAGCGCATTCCCTACCTCACCGTCAGCAATGCCTACTGGAGTCCGTACGTGCGCCAGCACTACACGGTGCCCAGCCTGCCCCTGACCCGCCTGCTGCCCATCTGGCTGGCAGCCCCCCTGTTCCGCCTAATCCGCCCGCTGGCCTTCGCCTCGCATGCCGTGCCGCTGAACCACGTGCGCCGCCGCCATGGCCTGCCCTCGCTGGGCAGCGACCTGCGGCGCATCTATACGGATGCGGACCGCACCCTGTACGCGGATATTCCGCAACTGTTCCCGCCGCACGCCATGCCGTCCACGCACGACTACCTGGGCCCCATCATCTGGGCGCCGCCGCTCGACTTGCCGGACTGGTGGCAGCGCCCGGAACTGAGCAGTGGACGACCCATCATCTACGTCACCCTGGGCAGTTCCGGCCAGGGGCAATTGCTGCCGCGCGTGCTGCACGCGCTGGCGCCCCTGCCCGTCACCGTATTGGCGGCCACGGCCGGCACCGGCCGCGTCGATGCCGTGCCGCCGAATGCCCATGTCGCGCCCTTCTTGCCGGGCGACGCGGCGGCGCGGCGCGCCAGCCTGGTGATCTGCAACGGCGGCAGCCCCACCAGCCAGCAGGCGCTGACGGCGGGCGTGCCCGTCATCGGCATCGCCGGCAACCTCGACCAATTCCTCAACATGCACGGCATCGCGGGGACCGGCGCCGGCCTGCTGCTGCGCGCCGACCGCTTCCATGAAACCGCCCTGCGCCATGCCGCCACGCGCATGCTCGACGATGGCCGGGCCAGGCTGGCGGCGCGCCAGCTGGCCATGGCCATGCGCGACTATGTGCCAGGGCAACGCTTGCTGCCCCATCTGCACGCCCTGCTGGGGCTTTCGCCGCAAGGCGGCCAGCCTTGACGGGCTGGCGTCGGCTTTTCTTACAGAGAGTCCGGCAACACCTGCAGCACGTCAACAAAAGCACGCCAAGTCCTTGATTTCAAAAGAACCTCATGCGTTGGCATGGAAGTCGCTTAAGTCTGGCCATGAGCACCTGCAGACAGGACTCAGGCAACACTTCCAGACTCACTCAACCACGAGGTGAATACAATGAAACTCTCGAAACTGAAACTGCTTCCCGCCGCGGCCGCACTGGCCATGTTGTGCGCCGCCGGTAGCGCACAGGCGGGCGCCTACGGCTACGCCTACAACAACATCTTCGGCTTGCAGATCGTCGCCGCCACGGGCTCGATCACCGCCCTGAACAGCACCACGATCTCGCGCGCCACGGCCACCCTGAATGGCGTCAGCGTCATCAATGGCGGTCCCGGCCTGCTCGACTCGCCCCGCGCCGCCATCGGCGCCGTGACCAAAGGGGAAAACAATTTCACGCAACAGGGCGCCTCGGGCAACTACTCGCGCGGCGATGCGCAGATCGTCAGCACGCAGTTTCCCTCGTTCCCGCCCGGCTCCACCTCCACGCAGGCGGTAAACGTGGCCGAGGCCCACCTGGCCGGCCCAGCCGGCACGGCCGACGCGTCCGGCCGCAACGGCTCGACCACGGGCTTCTCCGTCAACTTCGTCGTCGGTTCGCCCACGGCAACGCTGAGCTTTGACTTCTTCTCCTCGCCATTCATGCAAGTCTTCCTGCAAAGCACAGTGGGACAACTGTCCACCGCGACGGCCAACCTGGTGATGACCATTACCATCACCAACTCGACCGGTGCGACCGTCTTCAACTGGACACCCGACGGCGTCGTCGGCTCCGGCATCTTCGGTGGCACGGAAAACGCCGATGCGGCCAACCTGAACACCGGCCTGGCGACCAACTTCCTGACGCGCGGCAACCTGTTTACGTATAACCCCACCGGTTGCGGTACGCCTGGCGGCACCGGCGTGGGCACGACTTGCGGCGGCAACTTCAACGCCGTCAGCAATGCCCTCGCGGCCGGCAACTACACCTTGACCTTGAATGCGGTGGAGAGCGTGGACCTGGTCAAACAGGCGCCGGAACCGGGCACCCTGGCGCTGCTGGGCCTGGGCCTGGCCGGCCTGGGCTATGCCAGCCGCCGCAAAGTCAGCGCCTGAACCAGGCAACAGGGGGATGCACAGGCGAGGGAGTTTCCTCGCCTTTTTCATGTGGCAAGCCTGTCGGTTTTCCTTACAACGCGGCCGACCAGGAGATGAGGATTTTCATGACTACATTTTCTTGTACCCGATTGCCCATGCTCCTGCTGAGCTTGCTATTGCTGGCCAGCAGCGGCCCTGCCGGCGCCGCCGCCTACGGCTATTCGTACACCAGCGTCTTTGGCCTGGTCATCAGCAATCCCTCCGGCTCCGTCACCCTGCTCAGCAACATCGACCTGTCGCGCACCACCGCCACGCTCAATGGCAGCAGCGTCATCAATGGCGGCAGCAACGAGATCGACGCGCCGCAGGCGAAACGCGGCGCCGTCACCAAGGGAGAGAACGACTTTACCCCGCAAGGCATGGGCAACGCCTCGTATGCGCGCGGCGAGGCGCAAATCGTCGCCTCGCAAATCCCCCCCTTCCCACCGGGCTCAACCAGCACGCATACCGTGAACGCGGCAGAAACCTTCCTGACGGGCGGCGGCAGCGCCGACGCCTCGGGGCGCAACGGTTCCAGCACCGCGATGACCGTCAATTTCGTCGTCGGCCAACCGGGCGCGACCCTGGCCTTCGACTTCCAGGCCCTGCCCTTCATGCAACTGTACCTGGACGCGCTGGCCGGCACAGGTTCGGCGGCCACGACGAATATGGCGATGACGTTCAGCATCATCGATGAACATGGCCAGATCGTCTTCAGCTGGGCGCCCGACGGCAAGCTCGGCTCCGGCATCCTGGGCGGCACAGAACTGGCCGATGCGGCCAGCCTCAACACGGGCTACGCGCAAACGCCGCTCACCAGCGGCAGCATGTTCACCTACGATCCCAGCGGCTGCGGCGCGCCCACGGGCACGGGCGTCGGCACGACGTGCGGCGGGCAGTACGGCGCCGTCACGGACAGACTGGCGGCCGGCAGCTACACACTGGTGTTGAATATGCTGAACAGTTCCGAACTGGCCTATGTGCCAGGCGTCACGCCCATGGCGCTGCCGGGCACCTTGCCGTTGCTGGCGGCCGGCCTGCTGGCGCTGGCCGGCCTGGAGCCCCGGCGGCGGCGCTGACGGGGCGCCAGGCGCGAGCATGGCGTCACGCGCGCCTCACCGCCCCGCCGTTGGCGCCACCAGCAAGTCTTGCAGCGGACGGCGCAGCGAGCGCGCACTGGCCGCCGGGCCGGCGCCTATGCGCCCGAGAAACACGGCCCGATCCAGCGCGGCCGCCCCCAGCACGGCCTGGCAGCGCACGGCCAGCTCCTGCGCCAGCTCCTGCAGGCCATCGGTGCGCGAAAAGGCGCGCCGTTCGCGCACATAGCGGGCAAAGATCAGCGGCGTCAGTTCCGGCTGCAATTGCAGGCCCAGTTGCGTGGCCGTCAGCCAGAAGCGCTGCATGGCGCGCCCGGCCGCCACGTAATCGTCGATGTGGCGCGGCGACGCCTCGGCCAGCAGCGCGAAATGGGCGGCGCAATACAGGCCCGGCAGCAAGTCCATCTGCAGGCGCGGCGCGACGGTGCCCGCCAGCCAGGTATTGAAGAACTCCACGCGGCGCCAGCTGTGCATGACCCAGCGCATCAGGCGCGCCGTCATCGCGTCGACGCCCAGCGCCTGCTCCGGGATCCGGTCGGTGCTGTAGCGCGCGCCCCACTCGATCACGTCGCGGTGCACCTTGTGCGCTTCCGGCATGGTCAGGCGCAGCTTCGCATTGTCGAACATCAGCCGCGCGCAAGCGAGGCGCGCGCGCCTGCCTTCGAACCACTGCACGCCGTAGCCGGACGGCAAGCTGGCCGCCAGCGCCGCCTTTTCGCTGGCGCGCAAGCTGCGCGTGCTGAGCCGGCGCCGCTGCACGCTGCGCTGCGGCAAGAAGGCCGCCAGCGGATCGGGCAGCATGCCGGGGCTGTCGACCAGGCGCACGTCGAAGGTGGGTAAGGTATCGGGCATGGACAGGCGCCGGCGCGCTTCCATGCGCAAGCCATGGCTGCTGGCCGCCAGTGCCATGCTTTCGAGCAAGGCGCCCAGCGACAGCTGGCTGGGATGGCCGTCGAGGTCGTACACGCAGTGGCTGCGCGTATCGAAACCGTGCACGACGACATGGCGCGGCGCCACGACTTCAAAGCGCCACGGCTGCGTGTTGTCGCCGCTGGGCGCCCAGCGCGCCTGCTCGAGGATGTTTTCCAGCACGGGATCGATTTGCGGTACTTGCGCCATTTATGCCCCCTGCGCGGCGCGGCGCCGCTGGATGATGGCCATCGTCAGGCGCTGCAGCGGATGACGGTGGCCGCCGGCACGCCAGGTATGCACGAGCTTGTTGCGGTAGGCGTCGAAATGCATGCCGTGCGGCGCCGCCATCACCTTGCCCCGCTTTAACAGGATCTTCAAGGCTTCCGTGGCGGCCGCGCCCGCGCACAGCTGGCAGCCCATGATGGTCGACGGCCCGCGCCGCTCCTTCAGGTTGATGGCCGACGGGTCGACCAGGTAGGGAGCATGCAAGCCGGCCGGCGCCAGCCCGACGAGAAAGCGCAGGGCTTTTTCTTCCTCGGGCAAGTCGCCCCAGCCAAAATATTCTTCGAACGTCATGCCGCCCGGCAGGAAGCTGAGCACGGCCGTGCCCATGCCCAGCGGCGCGGCCGTGATGGCGGGGATGCCCAGGCGGGCGCAAGTGGCGAAGGTGGCCTGGCGCGCGGGGAAGGCGAAGAAATCCAGGCCGTCCACATACAGGTCGACACCGGCGAAGAACTCGGCCAGGTTGCTGTCGTGTATGCCGTCTGGAAATTGTTTAATATCAAGTTCGGGATTGATATCACGCGCCATCTGCGCCAAGACCGCCACCTTGGGCTGGCCCAGGGTGGACACCATGGCGCCCGCCTGGCGGTTGAAATTGGCGATATCGAAGGTGTCGAAATCGGCGATGTGAAAGGCGCCGATGCCCAGCCGCGCCAGGGTCAGCAAGTGCACGCCGCCCACACCGCCCATGCCGGCGATGGCCACGCGCTTGCCGCGCAAGCTGTCCTGCTCCGCTTGCGTGACCCAGCCCAGGTTGCGGGCGAACGCTGCGTGATACGAAAAACCGTCTGTCATGCTCACCTCTTCTGTGCATCCCTTGCGGACGAAGAAAGTTGGACAGGTGAGCCGGGGTTAAGTTCCCCAATGACAGAAAAAAGCGCTTAGCGCGTCAGGCGCCGCGCCGCAGGCACGCTGCGCTGTAGTGCTGCCGCCGCCGGCGCCGCTGCGCCCACCTTGAACACGCTGACGATCTGCGCCAGCCCCGCCGCCTGCTCGTTCATCGCTTGCGCCGCCGCCGACGCCTGCTCGACGAGGGCCGAGTTTTGCTGCGTCATGTTGTCCATCTCGACGATGGCCTGGTTGATCTGTTCGATGCCGGCGCTTTGCTCGGCGCTGGCCGAGGAAATCTCGGCCACGATATCGGTCACATGCTGCACGCTGGAAACGACTTTTTCCATCGTCTCGCCCGCCAGCGCCACCAGTTTTTCACCGGCGCCCACTTGCTCGGCGGAACTGTCGATCAATTGCTTGATTTCCTTGGCGGCGGCGGCCGAGCGCTGCGCCAGGTTGCGCACCTCGCTGGCGACGACGGCGAAGCCACGGCCCTGCTCGCCCGCGCGCGCCGCTTCCACGGCCGCATTCAGGGCCAGGATATTCGTCTGGAAGGCGATGCCGTCGATGACGGCGATGATGTCGCCGATCTTCTTCGACGAGGCATTGATGGCGCCCATGGTGTCGACCACCTGGCTCACCACGCCGCCCGCCTGGCTCGCCACTTGCGAGGCAGAAATGGCCAGCTGGTTGGCCTGGCGCGCATTGTCCGCATTCTGGCGCACGGTCGAGGTCATTTCTTCCATGGTCGACGCCGTTTCTTCCAGCGAGCCCGCCTGCTGCTCCGTGCGCGCCGACAGGTCGTGGTTGCCGGAAGCGATCTCGCCCGATGCCGTGGAAATGGATTCCGCATCGTTGCGCACCTGGCTCACCAGGTGCGCCAGGTTATCGCGCATGGCCTTGATCGCCATCAACAGACTGGATGTATCGCCGGGACGCGTATCGATCTGCGTCGTCAAATCGCCCTGGGCGATTTGCGCCACGATGGCCGCTGCATAATCGGGTTCGCCACCGAGCTGGCCCAGGATGCGGCGCAGCATCAGGGCCGCCAGGGCGCCCACCACCAGCATCAGCGCGCCGCCGATGGCCAGCAGCACGCCCGCCTGGGCCCAGAATTTGTGGTTGATGTCATCGATATACGTACCCGTGCCGATCAGCCAATCCCATGGCGCAAATTTCACCACGGCATACATTTTTGCCACCGGATCCTTCACGCCGGGACGCGTGCCATCCGCCTGCACCAGGCCGATGCGGCTGGTGGCGAGGGCCACGCGGTAGCGGTCGCCCGACTGCTTCATGTTCTTTTGCGGCGTGCCGATGCGCGCAGGATTGGGGTGGACGTACAGCAAGTCCGTACTGAAATCGCGCACGAAATAATACATTTCGTCCTTGACGAAGCTGCCGATGGCCAGCTTGGCCTGCTGCTGGGCCTGCTCACGCGTGAGCTTGCCCGACTGTTCCAGCGCATACGCCTTTTCCACCGAGGCATTGGCCAATTCCACCAGCACCGTCAATTGCTCGACCCTTTCCGCCATCATGGTCTGGCGCAGCGAATACAGGGAGAAGGAAGCGATGAGGACGATGCCCAGCAAGGTACTGAAACACAGGAGGAGAATGCGCGAACGGAGAGTCATGGGAGCCTGGGTAAAGAATAAAATGTGGAATTATAAACAATTTCCATGTGGAAATCTTTTCAGAAAAGCAAAGCGGGCGGCGCTACCAGGCTGATGCCCGGCAGGCACCGCCCGCATATGTCTTGCTGAAGTCTGACTGACAGGTCAGGCCAAGGCTTCCTTGGCCGCCTCTTCCGGCGTCAAGCCGTCGTAGAACTGGTCGGTGAACCACTCGACCTGCTCTTCGATATGGTCCTGCGCCTGCGCCACGGTGGCGCCGCCGGCCACGAGGAAGCCTTCGACCTCGATACACCAGTTGATCAATTCCAGGGTTTCCGGATCGAGTTCTTCTTTCTTAGCCATCGTACAGTCCTTGCTTGTTAAATTGCGATCACATCCATCAGCGGCAGTTTAACAGCTTCGCCACCTTGCCGCTCCCGCAGTTCGACAATGAAGCTTACTTGGCTGCAACGTTCTTGCGTTCCGGATACAGTACTACCTGTACATAATTGTGCATGTCCAGGTAGCGCTGCGCCGCCAGTTTGACGGCTTGCGGCGTGAGGGCGCGCACGCGCTGCTCGTAGCGCAGCAGGTACGCGGGATCGCGGCCCTGCGTTACCGAACCCATCAATTGGTTCATCCAGTAATTATTTTCCCGCAAGGATTTCTGCTGGCGCGTGATCCAGTTCAGCTTGACCTTTTCCAGGTCCGCCGCGGACGGGCCGTCCGTCTTCATCTTGTTGATTTCGGCAAACGCGGCGGCGATCACCTTGTCCACGTTTTCCGGTCCCGTCGGCAAGTTCAGGGCCACGGAATAATGGCCATACGGATGCTGGCCCATGGACGTCTCGAAGCCGCCGCCATAGATCATGCTCATCTTTTCGCGCAGCACTTCGATGACTTTCAGGTTCAGCACCTCGCCCAGCGCCTGCAGGGTCAGCTTTTGCTCGTCCGAATACGCCACGTCGCCATTGAAGGTGATGGAAATCGTGCTCTTCGGCTCGCTGCCCATGTAGATATCCTTCTTGACCACGCCCGTCACCGGGCGCATGCCCACGTCGCGGTAGGCGTGCGGCACCTCGGCCACGGGCAAGGTGCCCAGGTAGCTGGCGATCAGCGGCTTGATCTTGTCGAGCTCGAAGCTGCCCGTGAAGATGAAGGTCATGTCGCGCGCGCTGGAAAAGCGCTGGCGGAAGATGTCCAGCGAGCGGTCCAGGCCCACCTTGTCGAAATCGGCCACGCGCGGCACGCCATCGACGCGCGGGTTGTCGCCATACATGGCGTGCTGGATGGCGTCGTAAAACACGGCTTCCGGCTGCGCCATGCTGTTTTTCGCCAGGTCCTGCTGCTTGCCGATGAAGGATTGGTACAGGCCCGCATCCTTGCGCACGTCGTGGAAATACAAATACACCAGTTGCAGCATGGCTTCCACGTCGGCGCTGCTGGCCGAGCCGCCGAAGCCTTCGCTCAGCTCGCCCAGCGAAGCGCCCACGTTGACCGTCTTGCCGGCCAGCACTTTTTGCAAGTCCAGCGGCGCCAGGTCTTTCAAGCCCATGCTGCCGACCACGGCGCTGGCGTAGCGGGCGTTGTAGATGTCGGCGTCGCCGAACAGCGACTGGCCGCCGAAGCGGGTCGAGCCCATCAGCACCTGGTCATTCTTGAAGTCCGTCGGTTTGAGCAGCACGCGCACGCCATTGCCCAGGGTCAGTTCCGTCACGCCGATGGCGCTGTTCAGCTTTTCCGCGACGATGCTGCCGCCGGCCGGCGGGCCGTCCATCAGCTTGCTGGCGAGCACTTTTTCCGTGCGCGGCTCGATGGTTTGCTGCTCGGCTTTCGCCACGGCGTCGAGCAATTGCTGCTGCGTCGGCACCACCGAGGCCGCATCGCCCGCTTTCGGCTCGGCGCCCATGAAGACCACCAGTTTCTTTTGCTGGTCGGGAATCACCTTGGCCACCGTCTCGTTGATTTCCTGCAAAGTTACCTGCGGCAAGAGTTCCTGCGCGTACAGCAATTCATTGGCGATGCCGGGGATGGCTTCCTGCTCCAGGAAGTTGCGCGAATACTCGGCCACGAAACCGCTCGAATCGGACTTGTCGCGTTCGCTGTACGCTCGCTCGTAATTGCGCAGCATGTTCTTGCGCGCGCGGTCCAGCTCATCCTGGCTGAAACCGAAGCGGCGCGCCCGCTCATCTTCCTGCACCAGCGCATCGACGGCCGGCTGCACGCCGCCCTTGCCCAGCAAGGCATACGCGCTGAACGATTCATAGCCGCGCACCAGCTTGCCCATGCTGCTGCCGCCCTGGATGAACGGCGGGTTCGCCTGCTGCGTCAATTCCTGCATGCGCGCGCTGAGCATTTGCCCATACAGGTTTTCGATCATCTGGCGGCGGTAGTCGGCAATCGTGACGGGTTCCTGCGCGGCGCGGATCGGGTAGCGGATGAAGACCGCGTCGTCCGGCGCTTCCTTGTCCGTGATCACCAGCGCTTCCGTTTGCGCCCGCTGCGGCACTTCCGCATACAGGCGCGGACGCGGTTTCGCCGGGTTCTTCAGCTTGCCGAAATGCTGCTGGATCAGTTTTTCAGCCTGTTTCGGCTCCACGTCGCCGACCACCACCACGGCCATCAGGTCGGGACGGTACCAATCCTTGTAGAAACGCTTGATGGCTTCCGGCTTGAACGTTTTCAGCACGGATTCCTTGCCGATCGGCATGCGTTCCGCATAGCGCGAACCATTCAGCAGCTTCGGATACAGGACCTTGTTCATGCGGTCGCTGGCGCCCTTGCCCAGGCGCGCCTCTTCCAGCACGATGCCGCGCTCGCTGTTGATGTCGGCCGGATTGAATTTCAAGCCGTGCGCCCAGTCTTCCAGCACGAGAAAACCCTTTTCCAGGTTTTCTTTCTTGTTTGTCGGAATCGGCAGCACGTACACGGTTTCATCGAAGCTCGTGTAGGCGTTCAAGTCGGCGCCGAACTTCACGCCGATCGATTGCAAATAGGAAATCAGTTCATTGCGCTTGAAATGCGTGGAGCCATTGAAGGCCATGTGTTCCGTGAAGTGGGCCAGGCCTTGCTGGTCGTCATCTTCCAGGATGGAACCGGCTTTCACTACCAGGCGCAATTCCACTTTTTGCGCGGGACGGGCATTTTTCTTGATGTAATAGGTCAAGCCGTTCGGCAATTTTCCAACGGTAACTTCTGGTGCCAGCGGCAAGGGATCGCTCAAACGGATTTCTGCCTGGGCCATGCAGGCGCACGCCAGCAAGACGGCGGCCGAGATCAGGCGTAATTTACTCAGCTTCATGTATTCTCAACGGTAAGATTCAGTAGGCATACCATACACTGAAATCCTGTTTCCGCCATTAAAAACAGCTTAGGAAAAACGGCTTTCCCCGGGCAACTTTGTCGAATGACAAACTGAACGGTGCCCTGCCATATTTTTTCAATTGTGCTAAAGTGTTGCCGCCGGTCATGTGGACCGGCACAACGACGTCTTCGGGGCGGGGTGCGATTCCCCACCGGCGGTAAGACCGGCAACGGTCAAGCCCGCGAGCGCTTTCCAGGCACCGCTTGGCGAGGTCAGCAGATCTGGTGTGACTCCAGAGCCGACGGTATAGTCCGGATGAAAGAAGATGTGCAGTAGTGTGATGTCCCATCGCCAAGGCGATGCGGCCAGTTGCGTCTATTCGCTTGCCCTGCAGCGTTTTTCGCCTATGCGAGGAGCGTTTCACCATGTTAGTCAACAGCTATACCCTGCTTTCCAACGACCTGGAAGGTCGCATCCAATCCGCCCTGGCCGCCATGCGCGCCGGCATTCCCGTCATCCTGCTCGACGATTTCGACCGTGAAAACGAAGCCGATTTGATCCTGTCGGCCGAGAAATTGACGAACGAAACCATGGCCCTGCTGATCCGCGAATGCAGCGGCATCGTCTGCCTGTGCCTGCCGACGGACGTCGTCAGCGCGCTGGAATTGCCGCCCATGTCGTCCGACAACGGCAGCCGCTACGGCACGCCGTTCACGGTCTCCATCGAGGCGCGCGACGGCGTCACGACGGGCGTGTCGGCCGCCGACCGCGTGACCACCATCCGCGCCGCCATCGCGCCGAACGCCAAGCCCGCCGATCTGGTGCGCCCTGGCCACGTCTTCCCCCTGCGCGCCGCGCCCGGTGGCGTGCTCGAGCGCCGTGGCCACACGGAAGGCTCCGTCGACCTGTCGCGCATGGCGGGCCTGAACCCGGCCGCCGTGCTGTGCGAACTGATGAACCCGGACGGCACCATGATGCGCGGCGACGATATCGAGCGCTTCGCCGAACTGCACGGCATGCCGATCCTGACCATCGAAGAACTGGTGGAGTGGCGCAGCACGCGCGGGCAATAATCCGTCAAGCCAGCCTTCAGGCGGCCACGGCCTTCGGTAAATGCACGTGGCGGTAGACGAGGCCCGCCGCCAGGCCATACGCGACGGCAATCGTCGCGTAGGCCAGCGGCAGGCGCAGCGACCAGTCCGGCACCATGTGCAGGATGCTGCCGATCAGGGCCACGCCCACCAGCGCGCCGATTTGCCGGTTCGCATTCAAGGCCGCCGCCGCGCTGTTCGCATGCTGCTTGCCGGCCACCCGCATCACGGTGGCCGTCATGGCGGGAATGGCGATGCCGATGGCCACATTCATCACGGCCGTGCCCAGCGCCAGCAGGAAATATGGCGTGCCGGGACGCAAGGCCATCAGCAGCAAGGCCATGCCAGCGCCTACCAGCAAGCCTAGCAGCATGGGCAAGCGCGTGCCATGACGCGCCGCAATACTTCCCGCCATAAAGTTTCCCACCGTATAGGCCGCCATCATGGGCAGCAGGCGCAAGCCCGACTGCAAGGCATCGGCGCCGCCCGACTGCTGCAGGAATAGGCTCAACAAGAACAGCTGGCCGAACACGCAGAAGTTGATCAAAAAACCCACGCCATTGGCCGCGCCAAAGCTGCTGCTGTGAAACAGTGCACGCGGTAACAGCGGGTGGCTGCCGCTGCGTTCGCGCCGCAGCAATTGCCCGGCGGACAGCACCGTCAAGGCCCCCGCCGCCAGCACGCCCGGCGACAGCCAGCCCAGCACGGGACCTTCGATCAGCACGAAACTCAGGCCCGCCAGCGCCGCCACGCCCAGCGCATGGCTGAACAGCGATAAATCGCGCGGCTGGCGCGCCGGCGCGGCCAGCAACAGCTGCGCCATGACGATGGCCAGCACGCCCAGCGGCACATTCACCCAGAACACGCTGCGCCAGCCGAACTGGTGCACGAGGATGCCGCCGATCAGGGGGCCGGACGCGCCGGCCACGCCCACCAGCGCCGACCAGGCGCCCAGCATGCGCGTGCGTTCGCGCTCGTCTTCAAAGCTGTGCGTCAGCAGGCTGAGCGAACTGGGCATGAACAGGGCCGCGCCCGCGCCCTGCAGCAGGCGCGCGGCCGTCAAAAAATGCCCGTCGGGCGCGGCGCCGCACAGCACCGAACCGAGAATGAAGACGCCCAGGCCGCCCTGGTACACGGCTTTCGGCCCGTAGCGGTCGGCCAGCGCGCCGCCGGCCAGCAGCAGCGCGGCAAACGTCAGGGTGTAGCCGTCGACCACCCACACCAGGCCCGTCAGCGGTATGGCCAGGTCCAGCGCGATATCGGACAGCGCCACGTTGACGGCCGTGACGTCGAGCATGGCCATGACGAAGCCGAACGCCAGGGTCAGCAGGATCAAGCCGCTGGCGCGGCGTGGTGTGGGGGCAGGCATGGTATTTCCTTGCAGGGACGGGGGGCAGTCATTATGCGAGTGTTGAAGAATGCAGTAAACAGGCATAAAATCGGCACAATGATGCAAAAATGCATCACGATAACGACAGGAAAACAAACCATGGACTGGGCTTATGGACTGGGATAACGCGCGCATCTTTCTGGCCATCGGCCGGGCCGGCACCTTGCGCGGCGCGGCCGCCCTGCTGCGCATCGACCAGGCCACGTGCGGGCGCCGCCTGGCCGCGCTGGAAAGCTCGCTGGGCGCCACCCTGTTCCTGCGCACGCCGTCCGGCTACGTGCCCACGCCGGCCGGCGAGCTGGCCTTGAACGCGGCCGAAGCGATGGAACGGGCGGCCGACAAGCTGCAACGCGAGATGCAGGGCGTCGACAACCGCCTGTCCGGCCTGGTGCGCGTGGCCACCACGGACACCATGGCCAGCCACTTCGTCATCCGCGCCATGCAGCGGCTGCACGCGGCGCACCCGGACATCCGCATCGTGCTGCACGTGGCGCCGCAGCTGGCCAGCCTGACGCGGCGCGAAGCGGACCTGGCCGTGCGCGCCGTGCGCCCCACCGACCCGGACCTGATCTCGCGCCACCTGGTCAAGCGCAGCCTGGGCCTGTATGCGTCGAAAAGCTACCTGGCGCAGCGGGGCGAACCCGTGCGCGGCACGGCGCTGGCCGGACACGACATCGTCATCTACCACCATTCCGTGGCGCCCCGTCACGCGGAAAAACTGGCCGGCGAATCCGTCGCCAACGCCCGGGTGGCCATGGAAGTGAACTCGGCGGCGATGCTGCAGGAAGCCACGCGCGCGGGCCTGGGCGTGGCCGAACTGGCCACCCACCTGGGCGATATCGACCCGCTGCTCGTGCGCATCTGGCCAGAGCGGGCGGAAGCGTATGACGTGTGGCTCGTCATGCATGCCGACCTGAACCGCTCTGCCCGCGTGCGCGCGGCGGCCGATGCCATCATCGCCAGCGTGGCCACCGCCAGCACCGCATGACAGCCGCGCACAATAGTGCCGAGAAGAAACTTTCTTTTTGGTAAGTCTGATAAAATCCGCAGCCCCGCCGGGCATAGCCACCGCCACGCCGCCGCGGGTTCCCTCATTCCACTGGAGAATTTTTATGCTTATCTGGCAAGGCTTCGGCATACTCGCCCCCCTGATCTGTTTTATCGTCGTACTGGCCGCGCAAGCGCTGTTTGGCGCCACCCTGGGCGAGGAATACACGAAGAGCCACACGTGGACCCTGGCCCTGGCCTTCCTGCTGGCAGCCGCCGCCAGCTGGTATGCGGGCGTGCGCCTGAACAACGCGCCAGGACGCGAACTGATCGACCCGGCCACGCAGGAAAGAGTCATCCTGCGCAAGCGCCACACCCTGTTCTGGATTCCGATGCAATACATCGCCGTGCTGATGGTCGTGATGGCCGGCTTCGCCCTGTTCGGATAGCCGCGCACGCTAGCCGTGCTTGCCGGGGCGGGCTGATGTTAAGATGCCATGATGACCCTATCCGTCTCCCTCATCATCAGCCTGCGCCGTTTGCACCGGGCCACCATGGCCTGGCTGGTCAGCTGGTGGCGCATGCTGCATTTCGCCATCCTCGTGTTTTCGCTGGCCCTGTCGCCGTCGAGCTATAACCGCGACAACCGCCCCATCCTCGCGCACCGCCTCGTGACGAACACGGCGCCGAACCTCGTGTGGTTCAGCGTCGCCTGCGCACTCGTCAGCCTGGTGCTCATCCGCATCGTCGTCGTCAGCGCGCAAAGCTACGGCCTGTCGCGCTATGCGCTGGAAATGGTGGTGCGCGTGCTGGTGCTGGAACTGATCCCGCTGACGGCCGCCCTGTTCGTCGCGCTGCGCCTGACTTTGCCCGACGGCATTGCGTTTGCGCAAATGCGCTCTTCCGGCATGCTCGATACCATGCAGCGCCAGGGCGTCGACCTGCTGCGCCGCGAATACTTTCCACGCGTCATGTCCGGCATCTTTGCCGTGTGGATGCTGGCCATCGTCAGCTGCGTCACTTCGCTGATCCTCGCCTACATCACCATCTACGGTTTTACGCCGTGGGCGCTGCAGGGTTATACGCGCGTCGTGGGACAGATCTTCAATCCGGCCGTGGCCCTGATCCTGATGCTCAAGGTCATCTTCTTCAGCTTTGCCGTGGCCCTGATCCCGCTGGCCTCTTCCTACTATCCGGACGAGCCGCACGGCCGGCGCAACCGCCTGTGGGCCGCGCATGGCCTGTCTGAAATGCTGCGCCTGTTTTCCGTCATCCTGCTGGTCGAAGTGGCTTCGCTGATGGGCAATTACTACTGATGCCCCGCCCGCCGCCGCCAGCCATCCCCGAACCACCCAAACGAGAGCCAGAAGCCATGAGCCAACCCCAAAATCCCGACCAGGTCGACGTGACGGCGCCCGCCGGTGTCGCGCAAGATGCCGTCCTGCCCGCCCCGCCGCCCGTCCGCCACGCGGAACTGAAGGCGGCCATTTTGCTCGTCTTCATGTTCGTGCTGGTGGTCGGCTCCGTCGTCTACCTGATGTATGCACGCGGCGCCTTCGAAGCGACGCAGACGCTGGTGCTGACGGCCGACGATTCGGACGGCGTCGGCGTGGGCGCCGACCTGACCTTTTCCGGCTTTCCCATCGGCCGCGTGCAGCGCATCGAGCTGGCGCCGGACGGGCGCGCGCGCGTCATCATCGACGTGCCGCGCAAGGACGCGCACTGGCTGCGCACCAGCTCCATCTTCACCCTGGAACGGGGCATCGTGGGCGGCGCCAAGTTGCGCGCCTACAGCGGCATCCTGACGGACCCTCCCCTGCCTGACGACGCCACGCGCGACTTGCTGGTGGGCGACATGGCGGCGGAAATTCCCCGCCTGCTGGCCGCCGCCAAGGACTTGCTGAACAACCTGGGCAACCTGACGGGCAGCGATTCCGCGCTCGACGGCACCATGCGCAACGTGCAGGCCGTGACGGGCAAGCTGAGCGGTCCGGGCGGGGCCATGGGCTTGCTGACGGGCGACGACAAGCAGTCGCGCCTGCTGATCGAGCGGGCCAACGCCCTGCTGGTCACGGCCGACCAGCTGGCGCGCCGCACGGATGGCCTGGTGGCCAATGCCGATACGCGCGTCTTCGGCGACAAGGGCGTGATGACGGATGCGCAGGCAACCATCGTGCAGCTGAACGCCCTGCTGGCCGACACGCGCAACAGCCTGAAAAAAGTCGACGCCGTGCTGGTCGAGGCGCAAGCCGTGGGCGCCAACGCCAAGGCGGCCACGGCCGACCTGGGTCCGCTGCGCGCGGACGTGGAAAGCAATCTGCGCAAGGTCGAGCAGCTGGTCAATGAAATCAACCGCAAATGGCCATTCAAGCGCAATCCGGAGATCAAACTGCCATGATAAATATCAATATCCTCCTGTCTGCCCTGGCCATGACAACACTGGCCGCCTGCTCCAGCGGCCCGCCCGTGCCGGACTGGAAAATGAATGCGCAAAGTTCCGTCGAACGGTTTCAAGCGGCTTACCTGAGTGGCAACGCCCTCGTCGAACAGACGGAATTCCGGCGCGCCCGCAGCCAGGTGGCCGGCACGGGCAAGCTCGAACTGGTGGCGCGCATCGAACTGCTGCGCTGCGCCACGCGCGTGGCCAGCCTGGCCTTCGAGGACTGCGCCGGCTTTGACGCCCTGCAAGCCGACGCGACCGCCGCCGACCGCGCGTATGCGGCCTGGCTGGCCGGCAAGGCGCAAACGGCCGACGTCGCCCTGCTGCCGGAAGCGCAGCGGGCGGCTGCCGGCGCCGGCTCGGACACGGCCGCCGCCAGCGCCGTGGCCGCCATCAAGGACCCGCTGTCGCAGCTGGTGGCGGCCGGCGTGCTGCTGCGCGCCAGCCGCGCCACGCCGGAGCTGCTCGATACGGCCGTCGCCACGGCCTCGGACCAGGGCTGGCGCCGTCCGCTGCTGGCGTGGCTGGGCGTGCAGCGCCTGCGCGCCGAACAGGCGGGCGATACGCAGGCGGCGCAGCGCATCGCGCGGCGCATGGCGATCGTCGAACAGCCGCTGGCCCCCTGAGCGCGCCGCTGGCGGCCCAGGGCAGGCAGAATCAGGCATAATCGAGCGGGGATGACATCAAGGCCGTGCAGGCAGCGAGGTGTGACGATGCAGTTCGAGGATTTCGACCTTTCCACTCCCGATACCGGCCGGCATGCCGGGTCGGCGCCTGGCGATGACGCCTCGGCCGCCACGGCCGTGCGCCTGCAATACCTGCTCGACAATACCCCCTCCATCATCTATTGCACCGTGCCCAGCGGCGACTTCAAGATGACGTTCGTCAGCAACAATGCCCTCAATGTACTGGGCTACCAGCCCGAGGAAATGGTGGCCGACCCCAATTTCTGGTTCGACCACATCCACCCCGACGATGCGCCCGGCATCTTTTCCAGCCTGGCGCAGATCTTCGTCGAAGGCGCGCGCGCCTATGAATACCGTTTTCGCGTGCGCGACGGCAGCTATCTGTGGATGCACGACAGCCTGCGCCTCGTGCGCGACGAGCACGGCGTGCCGTTCGAGGTGATCGGCTCGCTGACGGACATCACGGAACGCAAGCGCATGGAAGCGATGCTGCAGGCGCGTGGCGAAGAGCAGCAACTACTGATCAGCAAGTTGCAGGAAGCGCACGACCAGCTGCTGCAATCGGAAAAGATGGCGTCCATCGGCCAGCTGGCGGCCGGCATCGCGCATGAAATCAATAACCCGATCGGCTTCGTCAATTCGAACATGAGTTCGCTGCAAGGCTATGTCGGCACCCTCTTCGACGTCATCGCGCAATACGAGGCGGCAATGGGCGAGCCGCTCGACGGCCCCGCCCTGGCCGACAGGGTGGCCCAGGTGCGCGCGCAGGCTGACCTGGCCTTCCTGCAGGACGACATCGGCGACCTGGTGCGCGAATCGATGGATGGCCTCAAACGCGTGCGCGACATCGTGCAGGCGCTGAAGGATTTTTCCCACGTGGGCGAGACGGACTGGCAAGTGGCCAGCCTGCATGCGGGCCTGGACAGCACCCTGAATATCGTCGCCAACGAATTGAAATACAAGGCGCGCATCGAGAAACACTATGGCGAGCTACCGCCGATACTATGCCTGGCCTCGCAGCTGAACCAGGTCTTCATGAACCTGCTCGTCAACGCGGGCCAGGCCATCGGCAGCGACGGCGTGATCAGCATCCGCACCGGCCACGCGGACGACTGGGTATGGGTGGAGATCGGCGATACGGGCGCCGGCATCGCGCCCGAGCACCTGAACCGCATCTTCGAGCCGTTCTTCACCACCAAGGCCGTGGGCAGCGGCACGGGCCTGGGCCTGTCGCTGTCGTACGGCATCGTCAACAAGCACGGCGGACGCATCGACGTGGCCTCGGAAGTGGGCCGCGGCACGCGCTTTACCGTGCACCTGCCGCTGCAGCCGCCGGGCGCCACGAACGCCTAGGCGTCTTTCGGCGGCGCGTACACGCGGATGCTCAGGCGCCCGCCATTCTTGCTTTCGAAGTCGAGCAGTTGGCTGATCACGCGGGCCGTCAGCACGTGTTCGGCCGCCAGCAGCATCAGGCCGTCGCGGCTGATCAGGTCGCGCGACAGCACCATGCCCGGCTCCAGCTGGCCCGACAGCACCGTCAGGTCGCGCGCCGGCGGTTCCGTCTCTTCCATGATGCCGCGGAAGGCGGCCACCACGGCCGGGTCGTAGCGCTTGCCGACGCTGTCGTAGATCAGGCTGCGGGCCTCGTCGGCGCGCAGGCTGCGCTGCACCATGGCGCCGATCTGCAAGCCGTCGTAATCGGACGCCAGCGCCAGGATGCGCGCGCCCAGCGGAATGGCCAGGCCCACCAGGCCATCGGGAAAGCCGCCGCCGTCGAAGCGCTCGAGCTGCGAGCGCAGGATCACGGAAACGGCGCGCAATTCCTCCAGCGCCATCAGCAGCTGTTCGGCGCGCAGCGGATGCTTGCGGAACGCGGCCAGCTGCTCGCCCGTCCAGGCGCTGGCCGGCAATTCCAGCACGTCGTCGCTCAAGCTGAGCTTGCCAATATCCTTGAGCAGGGCCGCGATGAACACGTCGCGCGCCTCCTGCCCGTCCAGGCCCAGCGCCTGCGCCAGCTTGCGCGACAGCTCCGCCACCCGCCGCGCATGGCCGGCCAGCTTGCCGCCGCGCATCTCGATCAGGTTGGAAAACACCTTGATGGTCGTCACGAACGTGGCCTTCAGGCGCTCGTTGGCCGCCTGCACCTCGTCGTGCGACAGTTTCAGCTGCTGCGTGCGCGTGGCCACCTTCGCTTCCAGGCTGGCGTTGAGCGCCTGCAGTTCCACGTTCTGGCTGGCCGTCAGCGCTTCCAGGCGCCGTTTTTCCTCTTCCAGCGCGCGCCGTTCCAGCGCATGGCGCACCACCAGCACGATATCGTTCTCGTCCCAGGGCTTGGTCACGTAGCGATAGATCTCGCCCTGGTTGATGGCGTCGAGGATGGACTGGATGTCGGCATAGCCGGTCAGCAGCAAGCGCATGGTGCCGGGCCAGCGCCGGCGCACCTGGGCCAGGAATTGCGCGCCATCCATGTGCGGCATGCGCATGTCGGAGATGACCAGGTCCACCGTCTCGCTCTCGAGCAGGGCCAGGCCGGCCGCGCCGCTCTCGGCCGTCAGCACGCGGTAGCCGTGCGGACGGAACAGACGGCGCAGCGACGACAGGATATTCGGTTCGTCGTCGACGCACAGGATGGTGGGCGGCGCGGTGCTGGTACTGGTGCTGGCGCTCATGCTGTCCTGTTCGGTCATGGTGTGGCCGCCTGCGCCTGGCGCACGGGCAAGGTGATGCGGAAGGTGGTACCGCGGCCGATGACGCTGCGCACGTCGATGCGGCCGTGGTGTTTCTGCACCGTCGTGTAGGCCAGCGACAGGCCCAGCCCCGTGCCCTTGCCGACGGCCTTGGTGGTGAAGAAGGGGTCGAAGATGCGCGACAGGTGTTCGGGCGCGATGCCGCCGCCCGTGTCCTCGACCTCGATCCACACTTCCGTGGCGTTGTCGCTGCCCGTGCGCAGGGTGATGCGTCCGCGCGCCTCGCCCATGGCGTGGGCCCCGTTGACGACCAGGTTCATGATCACCTGGTTCAGCTCGGAAGGCTGGCATTCGATATCGGGAATGTCGGCATATTCGCGCACCACGTCGGCCTTGTACTTGACCTCGTTGTTCACGATATTGAGCGTGGTATCGATGCCCTGGCGCAAGTCGGCCCAGACCCACTCCTGGTGCGCGTCCGTGCGCGAAAAATCCTTCAAGTCCTGCACGATGCGGCGCACGCGCGCAATGCCTTCCTTCGACTCGCCCATCAGCATCGGTATGTCGGTGCGCAGGAAATCCAGGTCGATCTGTTCGCGCAGCGCCCGCAGGCGCGCCGCCACCACGGGGTCGGCGACGGCCGGTTCCGCTTCCTCATAGGCGTCCAGCATGGCAAACAGGTCGTCCAGGTAGCCTTCCAGCGTGCCGACGTTGGAAAACACATAGCCGATGGGATTGTTGATCTCGTGCGCCACGCCGGCGGCCAGCTGGCCGATCGACGCCAGCTTTTCCGACTGCAGCAGCTTTTGCTGGGCCAGCGACAGCTTGCTGTTCAATTCCGTCAGGGCCAGGTTGCGCTCGCGCAACTCCAGATCGGCGATCTGGCGCTGGCGGATATCGTCGGCCAGGCGCTCGTTCATTGCAGCCAGCTGGGCCGTGCGCTTGGCCACCAGGTGTTCCAGGTTGTCGTGCGCCTTGCGCAGCGCCAGTTCCGCCAGGCGCCGCTCGCTGACGTCGCGCAGGGTTTCGATGGCGCCCACCAGGCAGCCCTGGCGGTCGCGCAGGGGCGCCGCCGTGAAATGCAGCCAATGGCCGTCGGGGCCGATATCGGCAAAGAAATCCTCGGCCTCAAAGGCGCCGGGGATCACGGAAGAGCGCTTCAGCTTGCCAAGATAGAGTTCATTTTCGCCGAATGCGATATCGTCGGCCACCAGCAAGTCGGCCAGGCAGGCGCGCGGCTGCGGATAAAACGCCTTCCAGTGGTCGCGCGTGCCGACCATCTCGGCGGCCGTGAAGCCCGTCAACTGTTCGCAGGCGCTGTTCCAGTGCGTGATCACGTGGTCCGTGTCGATGGCGAACGTGGCCACGGGATGGCCGTCGAAAAACGCCGACAGCGCGATGGAATCGGTCTTGCGGCGTTCCGGCTTGGCCGGCAGTGCCTGCCCTGCTTCTGTGTCCATGGCCTCTGTCCTGTTCATGCCAGCATGATCCGCGACATTTCATCGAAGGTGTGTTCCGTTTGCCGCAGCAGCGCCAGCCAGGCCGGCTCGTCCAGGGCGACGCTGCGCCAGCCCGTGGGCGACAGGGGCGGCACGAGCGCATCGTCGACGCCGGCCAGGTCGAGCGCCAGGGCGACGGCATTGGCCAGGTGCACGGCCAGCGGCAAGCCGCCCGCGTCCAGGCGTTCTATTGCGTGGTGGTCGGCCACCGCCTGTTGTATCGCGGCGGGAAACTTCCAGTAAGCGGCCAGGGCGCTGCCCACCTGCGCGTGATCGATGCCGATGACGGCCAGTTCCGCCTCGGCCATCTGGCAATCCTGCGCCTGGCGGTGGCTGCGCACGAGCGCGTGCTCGGCCGGGAAGCGCGTCACCAGCACCAGGGTGCCCAGGTCGTGCAGCAGTCCCGCCGTGAACGCCGTTTCGGGATTGATGCGCAAGTGCGGCGCCAGCAGGCGCGCGGCGATGGCCGTGGCCAGCGAGTGGCGCCAGAACGCCTGGAAATCGAAGCCGCCGCTGACGGGCGCGAAGCTGCCCGTCAGGGCGCAGGCCGTGACGACGGTGCGGATGCTGTGAAAGCCCAGCACGGAAACGGCTTGCGGAATGCTGGTGACCTTCGATTGCATGCCGTAGAACGAGGAGTTGGCGATGCGCAAAGTCTTGGCCGCCAGGGCCTGGTCCAGTTCGATCTTTTGCGCCAGCACATGCACGTCCGTGTCGTCCTGGTCCATACTCGACAGCAGTTCCAGCACCACCACCGGCAGCGAAGGCAGTTCCTGGATCTGGCGGATGATGTGTTCAAAACTGAGACGTGTCATGCCGCGCCCCCTTGCCGGTAGCGCTGCAGCAGCGCCAGCAGTTCCGCCCCCGCGGAGTCGGGCGGCGTGGCGCGGAACAGCACGGCCAGCCGTTCCAGGCGGCGCGCCCGTTCCTGCTCGGCATGCGCCTGCGCGGCGGGGTCCGGCTCCTCGTCCATGACGACATGGCAGCGCTCCACATTGCGCCTGCGCAAGGCCGTCAAGTTCGCCGCCGTCAAGGTGGCGCCCTGGGCCAGCAGCACGGCGCCGCTGGCGTCGTTCAAGGCTTGCGCCAGCACCATGCCTTCCTGCGCCTGCTCCATGGAAATCTCGCGGCCGCTTGCACTCACGCTTGTACTCATGTACCCGCTCCATGACGACTCAGTGTGACCAGGCTGCCGCGCGAGCGCGAATGCAAGCCCATCGGATGGACGGCCACGACATACGGCTGGCCATCGATGGCGGCTAGGCGGGGCGTGCCTTGCCCGTCGAACAGCTGCGGCAAGACGATCGCCGCCTCGTTGCCCAGCAAGGCCGCGCCCCGTTCGAACAGGCTGGCGGCCGCCCCGTTGATGAAGGCGATCATGCCGTCCTCGTCGAGCCCGATCACGGGCAGCGGCAGGAATTGCAGCAATTCGCGCGCGATGCCCAGGCTGACTTCATCGCGGCTGATCTGGTGCTGCTGCTGGCACACCAGCGCCTGCATGGCGGCATTGGCCGCGGCCAGCGCCTGGTTGACGTCGCGCAACTGCGCATTCAGGCGCACATTGTCGTCGTCTATGCCCTTCAGGCGAAACGCTTCGGCGATATGCTCGCGCAGCTGATGGTCTTCCCAGGGCTTGGTAAGAAACTTGAAGATGGCGCCCTCGTTGACGGCGTCCGTGACGGCTTGCAGCTCGGTATATCCCGACAGCATGATGCGGATGGTCTGTGGGCACAGCAGCTTGGCCTTGCGCAGGAAGTCGGCGCCCAGCATGCCGGGCATGCGCTGGTCCGACACGATGACGTCGACGGCATGGCTGGCCAGCACTTCCAGCCCTTCCTGGCCGCTGGCGGCCGTCAAAATATGGTAACCGTCGCGCCGCAGCAGGCGCTTCAGGGAAGCGAGGATATTCGGCTCGTCATCGACCAGCAGCAAGGTGCGCGGCGGCGCCACGGCGTCCGCCGCCACAGTCCCTGGCATACCATGCTCATCGTGCACATCCATCGGACCATCCTCTCATCGCCGCGGCGATATCGGAGCTTGCCTGGAGGGGAGATTTGCCGCGCGGGAGAGTCTTGCGCGGCAGCCAGCCTGCCTTGAAATTATACGACTAAATATTCCTCTATGGCACTTATCCGGCATTTATCCGCGCCGTGCCGGACAAGGCGTGTCGCGGTAAAACACAAAGCCGCCCAGGCCGATGGCTTGCGTGTCGGCCTTCACGGCGTACACCAGCGTGTTCCTGGCCGCCTCGACTCTCAGCAAATTCTGGTGCAGCACCGTTTGCGCGTGCGCCAGTTCCAGCGACGGGGTCGGCGCCAGCTGCAAACGCAGTTCGGACGTGGCCGCATCGTAGGCCCAGCGGCCTGGATTGAAGAAGGCGAAACCGCCGTCGAAACGCAGGCTGCCATCCTTGAACTGGGTCAGGCAAATACCGGGAAATTCGCTGGGCGGGTTGTACCAGGTGGCGGCCACGGCGGCATCGGCCGGCGCCTTGCCCGGCATCTGCATGCCGGACGTGCCATGGTTGCCGCCCGTGCCGGCGCAAGCGGCCAGCGCCGCGAGGCAGGCGGCAGCGGCCGCCCGTTTGATCATGATCCTGTGCATGCACGTCCCCTTGCTTTATAGAAACACAATCTTAGTCCGGGAAACGTGGCCGTTCAAGCGGCTAGCGCACATAAGGTGGATTTAATTGCCCTCGGCCGCCTTCGCCGCCAGGGCCGCAGCTTCGCGCAATTTGTCCTTCTTGCTCTTGCGCGCACCCTTTACGCCGCCGTTGACCGTATCGGTGACGGAATTGACCAGAGTCGGCAGTTCCGTCGGCTCGAAACCGGCCACCACTTCGCGCACGATGCGCAAGTCGTTGCGGTTTTCGATCAAACGGAAATGCGCTTCCGTATCGGCCGTCACGAAACTGATGGCCGTGCCGCTTTCGCCGGCGCGGCCCGTGCGGCCGATGCGGTGCGTGTAGTCGACGGCCGAACGGGGCAAGTCATAGTTGACGACGGCCGGCAAGCCGGCGATGTCGATGCCGCGCGCGGCCACGTCGGTGGCCACCAGCACCTGCAAGCGGCACGCCTTGAAGTCGGCCAGCAGCTGGCTGCGCGTGCCCTGGCTGAATTCGCCGTGGAAGGCGCCCACGTGCAGGCCCGCGCGCTGCAGCTTGTCGGCCACGTGTTCGGCCGCGTACTTGGTGGCAACGAACACCAGCACGCGCTCCCACTGCTGCTGCAGGATCAGGTAGCGCAGCAGCTGCGTGCGGCGCGGCACGTCAACCGTGATGGCGCGCTGCACGATGTCCGGCTTGTCCTGCGGTTCGGACGCCACTTCGATGCGCACGGGTTCGCTGAGCAGGCCGTCGGCCAGCGCCTGCACGTTGTCGGGGAAGGTGGCGGAGAAGAACAGGTTTTGCCGCTGCTTGGGCAGCAGCGCCAGGATGGCGTTGATCTCTTCGCTGAAACCCATGTCGAGCAAACGGTCGGCTTCATCCAGGACGAACAGCGACACGCCGCCCAATTTGACGGCATTCTGGCGCACCAGGTCCAGTAGGCGGCCCGGCGTGGCGACGACGATATCGGCGCCGCCGCGCAAGTCCATCATCTGCGGATTGATCGACACGCCGCCGAACAGCACGGAAATCTTCAGTTTGATCGGCAGCGGCTTGGCCAGCGCGTGCACCGTCTGCCCCACCTGCGCCGCCAGCTCGCGCGTGGGCACGAGGATCAGCGCGCGCACCTGGCGCGGGCCGGAAACGGGCGCCATCAGCGCCTGCAGCAGCGGCAGCGCATAGGCGGCCGTCTTGCCGGAACCCGTCTGCGCCGCGCCCAGCACGTCGCTGCCGCGCAGGATGGCGGGAATGGCGGCCGCCTGGATGGCCGTCGGCGCGGCATAGCCGGCCTTGTCGACGGCGCGGACCAGGGCGGGAATCAGACCCAGTGAGGAAAATGGCATAGCGGGCCTTCTTATTATTTAGTCATGAAGTGAGACCGGCCGCAATGTGCGGCCGGTCGGGATAGCGACAGTATAAAGCAATGACAGATAACGCCCAACCAAGCCTACTGCGCGTCGGCATAGGCGGCCTGCGATGCTCACTGTACTAAAGTACAGTTCCGCTTCTCGACCACCTCTCCCTTCCGCTCGCTACGGTTTGGTTGGACGTTGTGCTGCAAGTTGATTACTGCCTGGGCATTTGCAGCTTCGGGTGGCCCGTTTCATCGTAGCCCGGCATGCCGCGACGGATCGCATGCGAAAAGTCCGCGTCGTCGTTGGCCGCCCGCGCGCGCGCCGTGACGTGGCCGCCATCGCGCAGCTGCTGGAAGGTCTGGCCGGGCACCAGGCCCTTGACGTCGAACAGGTAGCGGTCCAGGTAGCCCGAAGCCATCAGCCGGTAGTCGAGCGGCAGGCCCGGCACGATGCGGCGCACCATCTCGAAGACGATGGTGGTGCAGTTGGCCGTCAGGGTGTTGTAGAACTGCGGCTGGTTCTTCAGCGATTGCGCTTCGTCCAGGTAGGCGAGGAACAGCGAGCGCATGGCCGCCTTGGGCATCATCACGCGGTACAGATGCATGTCCTCGCCGCGGGCATTCGTGCGCACGCGCAGGATGTCGCGCTCGTCGGCGGCGATCAGGCTCATCTCGAAATGCTTGAAAAAGCCGCCGATGGCGGAAAAGCTCTCGCCCTTTTCCTTGCGGATTTCGATGGAAAACGTCAAAAAGCGCCCGTCCGCAAAGCCGAACGAGATCAAAGTGTGCGCGATGTACGGCCCCGTCCAGTACGACAGCGCCGTGTCCACCGTGCGCAGCTCGTCGAGGTCGTAGCTGCGCTGTTCCCACTTGACCGTGTAGTCGTCGTCGCTGCGCCAGTCGAAATTGCGCACATTGTCCAGCGTGACGGTGCTGCCCTTGACCGTGCCCGTGACGTTGCGCGCCACGTCGTCGGCCCACACGCGCTGCTGTTTCGGCGTGATGAGGCTCCACCACAGGAGCAGCAGGAGAAACCCGGCCGCATACGGCAGCAGCACGCGCGCATCGCCGCGCGTCCACCACAGCGCGATGCTGGCCACGCCCAGCGCGCCCCACAGCAGCGCGCCGATGGCTTGCGCCGCCGTGCCGCCGGACAGCTGGTACCACAGCGCCAGCGCGCCCCACAGTGCAGTCAACAGGAGAATCAGGGAAACGGCCATTTTGCCGATACTGCCCAGCACGGAGCGGGCACGATGTGATAAGAAAGTCATGCCGCAATTATAGGGCCAAGCGCAGGAACAGGTGCGTTCCGGCAAGCCGTGCCGCAACAGGCCCCGGCAGCGCAATCATTGCTTGCCTGCTAATTTATTTCATGAGAGCATATTGCCAAAATAAAATGTATAGACAAGGCGGCCTGTCACGGCAGCGGCGCCTTGGCCTTCCCAGGAGATACCTTGCAGCCCCCTTCCCTGTACGCCCTTGCCGGCAGCCTCAATTCCCTCTTCATCGTCGTCAGCCTGTACGGGCTGTGGTCGCAGCTGCAAAAAATCTGGCAGCGCAAGCGCGATGCCGGCATCGGCGCCGGCAAGACGACGGACATCCTGTCCATCAACCAGTTCACCGTCAGCTTCCTCGCGTATTGCGCGTTCTTTGTGTACGGCTACTCGATCACGCCGTTCAACCACTACATCGTCTGGCCCCGCCTGGTCGCCTCGCTGATCGCGCTGGCCATCCTGTATGAAATCCACCGCGACCGCCGCAGCTTGACATCGCGCAATGCGCTGCTGGCCTGCGCACTGCTGCTGGGCGCGGGCATGGCGGGGCTGGCCTTCGGCCCCACCTTCAGCGATGAAAAGCGCGTAATCTCGCAAGGCCTGCTCGTCGCCGTCACCGTGCTGCTGGCGCAGGGCTACGCGCACCAGATCCGCTTGATCTGGCGCTCGGGCAAGACGGGCGCCGTCTCCCTGAAAATGAGCCAGTTCATCCTGGCGATGGATGCCAGCACCATCTTCTTCGCCTGCGTCATGGGGCTGGAAACGGGCTGGCCCTTGCTGCTGCTGGCCTGCGTCAGCGCCACGACCAAGCTGATCATCATGTGGCTGTTCCGCTGGGAGAAGAGCAGTCCCGCCGCGCAGATCAAACGGCAGGCGCCGGCCTGAGCCTATTGCCCGCTCAGCGCGCGCATTTCCGCATACAGGTTCGCCTTGCCCTCGAAGCCGATGCCGACCAGGTCCGGCATGGTGATGTGGCCGTTTTCCACTCTGACGCCGTCGGGGAAGCCGCCGAACGGCTGAAATAAATCGGGATACGATTCATTGCCGCCCAGGCCCAGCCCTGCCGCGATATTCAGGGACATCTGGTGGCCGCCATGCGGGATGCAGCGGCTGCGCGACCAGCCGTGCTGGTGCAGCATGTCCAGGGTGCGCAGGTATTCCACCAGGCCGTAGCTGAGGGCGCAGTCGAACTGCAGCCAGTCGCGGTCGGCGCGCATGCCGCCGTAGCGGATCAGGTTGCGCGCATCCTGCATGGAAAACAGGTTCTCGCCCGTCGCCATCGGCTTGTCGTAATAGCTGCGCAAGGTCGCTTGCAGCTCGAAGTCGAGCGGATCGCCCGCCTCTTCATACCAGAACAGGTCGTACTGGCGCAGCGCCTTGGCGTAGGCGATCGACGTGTCGAGGTCGAAACGGCCGTTGGCATCCACGCACAGCTTCTGGCCATCCTGCAGCACGTCCATGATGGCGTCGATGCGGCGCAAATCCTCGTCCAGCGAGGCGCCGCCGATCTTTTTCTTGACCACCGTGTAGCCGCGGTCGACATAGCTGCGCATCTCGTCCTGCAGGGCGGACAGGCTCTGGCCCGGATAGTAATAGCCGCCCGCCGCATACACGAACACTTTTTTGTCCGGCACGCCCGTGCCGTGGCGCTCGGCCAGCAACTGGAACAGGGGCTTGTTCTCGATCTTCGCCACGGCGTCCCAGATGGCCATGTCGATGGTGCCGATGGCCACCGAGCGCTCGCCGTGACCGCCCGGCTTTTCATTGGTGTACATGCAATCCCACACCTTGTGCGGGTCGAGGTTGGCGCCGTCATCCGTCACGAGGCTGGCCGGATCGGCGTCGAGGATGCGCGGGATGAAACGCTCGCGCATCAGCATGCCCTGGCCGTAGCGGCCATTCGAATTGAAGCCGTAGCCAACGACGGGCTTGCCGTCGCGCATCACATCCGTGACGACGGCCACCAGGCTTAACGTCATCTTGGTGAAATCGATGTAGGCGTTGCGGATGGGGGAAGAGATGGGGATGGTCTTTTCGCGGATCTCGACGATTTTCATGCGGGTCTCCTGTATTTGAATGGTGACGCCAGCTTAATCGCGATACGTAATCGTATAATCGATAGTAATTTAAACCATTCTTCACTTGAAGTTAATAATGAAAAGCGACGCCACCACGGAAATGGCCTTCTTTGTGCTGCTGGCCAAGCTGGGCAGCCTGTCGGCCACGGCGCGCGAACTGGGCATCACGCCGCCCGCCGTCAGCAAGCGATTGGTGCTGATGGAGCAGCGCCTGGGCGTGCGCCTGCTGAACCGCAGCACGCGGCGCATCAGCCTGACGGGCGACGGCGAAAGTTATCTGCAGCAGGCGCGGCAGATCCTCGACGATATCCGCGCCATGGAAGAGTCGCTGGCCAGCGGCAGCGCCGAACCGCGCGGGCTGCTGCGCGTGAATGCCACCTTGGGTTTCGGCCGCACGGTGATCGCGCCCCTGCTGTCGCAATTCGCCCTGCGCCACCCGCAGCTGGAAGTGCAGCTGCAACTGACGGACAGCCCCATCAACCTGGTCGAGCAGGCGTACGACCTGGGCATCCGCTTCGGCGACTTGCCCGACACGCGTTTGTCGGCCCGCAAGATCATGTCGAACCGGCGCTTCCTGTGCGCCTCGCCCGCCTACCTGCAGGCGCACGGCACGCCGCGCACCCCGGACGAGCTGGCGCAGCACCGCTGCATCGTGCACCGGCAAAACGATGACGCCTACGGCATCTGGCGCTTGAGCAAAGGGCGTGCCACCCACACGGTGAAGGTGCGCGGCACGGTGGCCAGCAACGATGGCGACGTGGTGCTGGGCTGGGCCCTGGACGGGCACGGCATCCTGCTGCGCTCGGAATGGGACCTGGCCCGCTACCTCGACAGCGGCCGCCTGCGCGTGGTGCTGGACGATTACGCGCTGGCGCCGGCCGACCTGTACGCCTATTATCCGAGCCGCCACCAATTGCCCGCCAAAGTGCGCGCTTTTATCAATTTTCTCATCCAGCAGCTGCAGCCGGACGCGGCTACCGCAGGCAAATCGGGTTACACTACAATATTGCGATATGGCAATATTATGAAGGAGTAGGTTTTGCTAGTCATACTCGGATTTCTCGTCGTGCTGTTTTCCGTCTTCGGCGGCTTCGCCATGCAGGGCGGCCATTTGGCGGCCCTGTTCCAGCCGCTGGAACTGCTGATGATCGGCGGCGCGGCGCTGGGCACCTTCTTTGTCGGCAACGACGCCAAGGCCATCCGCGCCACGTTCGCGGCCATCCCCACCCTGTTCCACGGCTCGCAATACACGAAGGCGCGCTATATGGAACTGATGGGGCTGATGTATGAAATCCTCAGCAAGATCCGCAAGGAAGGCTTGATGTCGGTCGAGGACGATATCGACGACCCGTACCGCAGCCCCATCTTCGTGAAATACCCGTACACGCTCGGTGACGAGCACATCCTGGAATTCATTACCGATTATCTGCGCCTGATGGTGTCGGGCAATATGGATGCTTATCAGATCGAAAACCTGATGGATAACGAGATCGAGACGCACCATGAAGATGCGGAAATGCCGATCCAGACGATTTCGCAGCTGGCCGACGCCATGCCCGCCTTCGGCATCGTGGCCGCCGTGATGGGCGTGGTGCACACGATGGCGTCCGTCGGCTTGCCGCCGGCCGAGCTGGGCGTGCTGATCGCGCAGGCGCTGGTGGGCACCTTCATCGGCATCCTGCTGGCCTACGGCTTCATCGCGCCGCTGGCCAGTTTGCTGCGCCGCAAGCACCATGAAACGGCAAAGATGTACCAGTGCGTGAAAGTGACCTTGCTGGCCAGCCTGAACGGCTACGCGCCGGCGCTGGCCGTGGAATTCGGCCGCAAGGTCATTTCCGCCACGGAACGCCCCTCATTCAGCGAACTGGAAAACCACGTGCGCCAGGTGCGTACGAAAAACTGATACGGCCCGTTTGCTTCAAGCTTCAGGCGCCGTCCAGACCAGGTTCCACAGGTGGCCATCGATATCCTCGAAGCCCTGGTCATACATGAAGCCATGGTCTTCCGGCGGATGCGGTATGCGGCCACCGGCGGCCTTGGCCTTGGCGATCAGGCTGTCCACCTCTTCCCGGCTTTCGCAACTGAGGCAAATGACCACTTCATTGGCCTCCTTTGCCTTCGCCACCGGTTTGCCGATCAGGGACTGGAAGAAGGTTTCGGTCGTCAGCATGGCCTGGATGGTGTCGTCGACGATGTTCATGAAGGCCGCGTTCTCGCCGCTGAAGCGGGAATTGAAGGTAAAGCCGAGGGCGGAAAAGAAGGCCCTGGATTTCTCCAGGTCCTTCACGGGCAGGTTGAGGATGATCTGTTTGTTCATGGCGCTTCCTTGTTTCCCTGGTGAAAGTGGAATGGGCAACCGGTGCGCCGTCCCGGCGACGGGGGGCGGCACACAAAATTGACACGCTGGCGAAAAAAGAACCCCTCCAGAATATCAACAAATGACAAGGAAAGGCGCAGACCATGCTCAGGACTTGCCGCCGAGGCTGGCGGCGGCGCTGGCGCGGGCCAGGCTTGAGCGTGCGCCAGCCACCGCGCGCAGGCGCTCTTCAAGGTAGGCGCTCACGCGGGGATGCTGGCTGAAGGCGACGTTGAAGCGGATGTGCTGGTCGGGCGTGTCGTTGGCCGAGAACGCGGCGCCGCGCATCAGCAGGATCTTGTTGCGGTAGGCGTCCTGCACCAGCAAGTCCACGTCCAGCCCTTCGGGCATGCTGCCCCACAGGAAAATGCCGGCGTCGCCGGGTTGCTCGAACAGCACGCCGGCCGCGCTCAATTGCCGCGTGCTGGCGTTGCGCGCCACCATGATCTTGCGTTGCAGCCGCTCCAGGTGCTTGCGCAGGTTGCCGGCCTTGAGCACTTCCAGCAAAACGTATTCGTTCAGCGCAGGCAAAGTCATGATGGCGTGGATCTTGGTGCGCATCAGCAGCTTGAGCAGGGCGGGCGCCGCAGCCAGGTAGCCCATGCGCAGGGCCGGGCTCAGCGCCTTGCACAGGCTGGAGTAGTAGATCACGCCGTCCAGCCCGGACAGCGATGCCAGCCGCGTGCTGTGGCCGGGCTGGAAATGGCCGTGCACGTCGTCTTCGGCGATCAGGAAGCCATGCTGCTGCGCCATGATCAGCACCTTGTGCAGGTTGGCGGCGCTGCTGCTCCACCCGGTGGGGTTGTGCAAGGCCGTCTGCACGAACAGCAGGCGCGGACGGTGCGCGCGGCAGGCCGCTTCCAGTTCGTCCAGGTCGAGGCCATCGGGGCGGCGCCTGATGGGCACCAGGCGCACGCCGTCCTGGCGCAGCCTGCCGAACATCAGGAAGTATCCGGGGTCTTCCACCAGCACCGTATCGCCGGGCTGCAAAAACGTGCGGCAGATCAAATCGATTGCATGGGTGCCGCCGAACGTGGTGAGGATGTGGCTGGCGTCCGCGGCGACGCCGATGCCGCGCAACAGCAGCGCGATCTGCTCGCGCAGTTCGGCCAGCCCTTGCGGCGGACAGCGCGAGGCCATGCCGGCCGCGCTGCGCGCCAGGCCGCGCTGCACGGCGGCCGCCGGCAGCGCATCCTGCAGCCAGGTGGGCGGCAAGGCGCCGCTGCTGGCCAATATCACGCCCGGACGCTGGTCGTTCACTTGCTGGCTCAGCCAGACCGGCTCCTGCTCCTGGCCCGCTTCCAGCGCCACCTCGTCGGGAATGGCGCTGCCGGCGTCAGCTGGCGTGCAGACGAAGAAGCCCGTCGTGCCGTGGGTATCGATGACGCCTGCGGCCACCAGCCTGTCATACGCCACCACCACGGTGTTGGTGCTCACCGCGAGCTGCGTGGCAAGCTGGCGGATCGACGGCAGCCTGGTCCCGCCGGGCAGGACGCGTTGCGCGATCTGCTGGCGCAATGCGGCCTCGATCTGCTGGAACAGGGCGATGGGCGAGGAGCGGTCGATGGCGAACATGGGTGGCAGTCTAGCGCAAAAACAGCACGGCGAGGACCAGCAGGACGGCCCCCATCGCCAGATTGAATATGCGCTGGTTGCGGGGCGCTTTCAGCACGCTGCGGATCGAGACGCCGAACAGCGCCCACATGGCGTTGCACGGCGTGCCCACCACGGTGCCGGTCACGGACACCAGCAGCGCGCTGGCGAGCATATTGCCCTGCGCAGGCATGAAGACGGACGCCATGGTGACCGCCTTGAGCCAGCTCTTGGGATTCAGCGCCTGAAACAGCGCCGCCTGCGCAAACGACACGGCCTTCGGCGCGCTGCTCCCCGCCACCGAGGCGCCGGCCAGCTTCCAGGCCAGGAATATCAGGTACAGCGCGCCCGCGATCCGCAGCACCTGCTGCGCCATCGGGTACGCGATGAACACGCTGCCCAGGCCCACGCACATGAGCACGGTTTGCACGAAGATGCCGGCCTGGATGCCGAGGACTACCGGTAGCGCACCGCGATAGCCGAAATTGGCGCCGGTGGTGGCCAGCATGACGTTGTTCGGTCCGGGCGTGGCGGACATCACGAAGCAATAGCTCATCAGGGGCAGGAGTTCGGTCATGGCAGGCAGTCGCAAGGTGGAGAAGGCCCCAGTCTAGAAGCGCGGCACGCCAGGGACAAGGCACAAGGCGACGGATACAAGCACATGCTGTATCAGTCGAACGACTGCTACAGCGGCCCCCGCCCGGACAAGCATGCGGAAAGCTCTGTTCGCGGCCTGAAGCGGAACCGTCTGCGTCAGCCCGGGGAATCGATGCGTTTGTCCAGCGGCTTCGCGTGGAGGGCATCGGCGGCCCGGTCCACGAATTGCCTCACGTCCCCCACCTCGGCAAACAAGCCGGCGTAGGCCGCCCGTATCAGCACCGTGCACTGCTCGAATTTCGCAAGCTGCGACAAACCCTCATCAGTGGGCATGAATACCCGGCGCCGGGCATCATTGTCATCGTTCCGATGCTGTATCAGGCCCAGGCGGAGCAGCTTGGGTATCTTTTGCATGACCAGCTGGTGCGAATGTCCGAGTTCGCGCGCCAGATCCGAGGCCGAGGCCGTGCCGAGCGCTGCCAGAACAGTCATCAGCGAACACGAACGCACCGGGATGACGATCCCCATCGTGTCGAAGACGGTCTTGGATTGCTCAGCGATCAGGACGCTCAGCCGTTCGACGGCGCGGCCGAGAAACACGGCGTCATCGATCGCGGCCGGGTGAGGTGTCTTCTCAGTCAAGGCGCTTGTACCTCTGGATGCTGCCGTCCTGGTTCACGCGTTCCAGCGCCGTCACTTTCCCGCGCGAAACATTCAAGCGGTATCGAAAATCCGACACGCCTTCCACCGCGAACAGGTCGGGACCGATCGGCTCCAGCGCGACGCGAAACCGGTCGCGCCAGATAGTGTAGAGCGTGCCCTTGTCCAGGACGATCTGGCGGCCTTCATATTTTCCGGCGGCTTGCGTCAACAGCCCGGCATCGACATGCGGGCGCTCGATCGCTGCCGTCAAGCTGGGGAGCAGCCAGGCAAGTTCGGTTCGCCTGGCGTCATCGGTCTTCGCCAGATGTTCAAGCGCCAGCTTGTGCGCCAGAGGCAGCGCGCGGATGGACGGGCTTGGGATATCGGGTTGCACGCCGGTTCCTTCGAAATCGCCATGCTCCACGGGATCCTGGATCTGGCCGATCGGCACTTGCACGAAAAAATCGTCGTTGAGCGGCTTGCGTGCCACCGGATGCGCACCACCGGCGGTGCGCTCCCCGATCAGTGTCGCTCGTCCGAGCTTTTTCATTGCATAGGAAAACCATTCTGCGGAGGAAAAAGACGTGGAGCCGGTCAGGATATAGACGGGCTTGTCCACCATGCGCTTGCTCGGCAAGCCCGGCAACACCCATTGCCCGCGCTGGATACGCTTGCCATCCTCATTATAGTAATAGTCGAAGAGCAGCTGGTCTTTCTCGCTGGAGAAGAAATAGCTCGCCAGAAACTGCGCCATTTCCAGATGCCCGCCATTGTTATAGCGCAAATCGATGATGAGGGCGTCCGTATTGCCGACGAAGCGCATAACGGACGCCGCCGTATCATGGGCAAGTTCCGGATCGGCAAAATAGCTGAAGCGTAGATAACCGATATTTCCCTTCAGGCGAGCGACCTCGTCGAAACCGAAATTGGTCTCTTCCAGCCTGCTCAATTCTTCTTTGCGTATCTTGGCCTTGAGCGTCGGGTTGGCCTTTGCCTTGAATTCCGCTATCCATGCTGGGTCGGCGCCCACGAAGAAATGCAGGTCGCCGCTGACTTTGACGAGGTCGTCCGTCAGCTTGCCCGCAAACTCTGCCTGCGTCGTCGCCGAGTCATAATCGCCCTTGGTCAGATGCTCCTGAAGCACCGGCGCAATTTTTCTTGCGATGTCCGGAAACGCGTAGTTTGCATTCAAGGTGCTATTGAGGGAGGCGATGATCTCGCTCTTTTCATTGCGCGAAAGGCCAGGCTCCCCGGCAAAAGCGCCCGGTGCGCACATGATGGACAGCGCCGACAGCGTTTGAAGCAGACATAAGTGATAACGCATTCTGATGTTCCCCCCTCGGTGAAATTCAATCATACAATATATTGCGCAACATATTGTAGAAAAATCAAATCACCTCGGTGAGGAAAATAAACAACCTCCGCTTCCGTCCGATCTGTTCTCGCCAAAACGGTGCTTCGGCCAGCGCTGTCAGATTCAACGCTTCAGTGGCAGCCTCCGGCCGGCCATCGTCATTCGCAGCTTCCGCCGACACGGGACCGTCGGAATGATTCAGTGCACGACCTTGCTGCCTTCAGAGCAAGCTGGCGGCTCGGTCCCGCGCTGCAAGCCCCGCTGCGCGCCCTCCTCCTGCCATCTACGGCGTCGGCGCCGTCTCGTCCGGGCAGCTGACCTCGTCCTCCGGCGTATACAAGGTCATCGGCACGCGCTGGCCGTCCACTTCCAGCTCGCGCACCTTCGGCGGCACAAGCTGGAACTGGCCCGCTTGCAGCTTCTCGCGCAGGGGCTTGCAGCGCAGGGCATCGGTGGGGATTTGCCCGCGCGCCGTCCAGCTGCCGTCTTCTTTTTCCGCCAGCAACACCGACGAGGCGCGCGGATCATTGCTGATCAGCAACACGTCCTGCTTGCCGTCGCCATCGAAATCGAGCAGGTAAGCGTCGCACTGCGGCCCTGCCCGCTTCAGGCAGGCGGGCAGGCGCCAGGCCGGGCCCACTTGCGTCCAGTCCTGACGCAGGAAACTGTCCGGCAGCTTCGCTGTCGCCGGACGCAGGGTCAGGTTGATCGACACGTCGCTCAGCGCGCCCGTCTCGTCGAGGCGGTTCTGGCGCTTGAGCATGGCGTCGGCGCGCGCCCGCACGATGGCCGCATCCGGGCCCGTCGTGCGTTTCGTCAATTCCTGCAAGGCCGCCTGGCCATAGCGGGCGCCCTGGAAGCGCAGGTATTCGAAATCGAACTTGTCCACGCCCACCTTGCCGCTGTCCAGGCGCGCCATCTGGCTGGCCACGGAAATGCGCGCCGGGTCCGCCAGCGGCGAGAACAGGGCGAACAGCACCAGCAGAGTCACAAAGGCGGTGGCCACGTTGACGTTGGCGATCAGGTGCAGCCAGTCGCCATACTTGCTGGCCGCCCAGGCATAGCCGGCCGCGTAGCAGGTGGCGACCAGCAGGCAGGCGGCAGCGATCAGGCGGTCGGACGTCCAGCCGTGCGACATCACGCGCAAGGTCAGCGCGTAGATGGCGATGCCCACCACCCACGGCAGCAGCAGGCAAGCCAGGCGCGTGCCCAGGCGGATGCCGCGCGCCACGCCATGGCCCACTTCGCCGTTCTGGAAGGCGGCATTGATCAGCACCACCAGCACGCCGGCCATGCCCAACAGCACGGACGCCGCATGGCGCGTGGCCCACAGGCGCTCGAAGCCGATGAAAGGCAAGGTCAGCAGGAAACCGGAGACGAGCACGGCGGCGATCGGCATCAGCCACGACAGCAGCACCAGCAGCAAGGTGCGGATGCCGCGCACGATGGATGGGCGCACGTCCGTGATGTGGATGGCAAAGGAAAACGCGAAGCAGATGACGGGAATCACGAACCAGGCCTGGCCCAGCAGCTTTTTCAGGAAACTGAGCTTAATCAGCAGGAACAATTGCCCGCCCAGCCACAGCACCAGCCACAGGCCCAGCACGAACAGCAGGGAAAACAGCAGCTGGATGCCCAGCTTCCAGGCGATTTCAAAGTAGGTCGGGTAGCGGGCGATGCGCCGGCCATCCTGGGCGCTGGCCAGCACCAGCGCGTGGGCGATATAAAACCCCACCACGCAAAAACCGAACAGCTGGGCTGAAATCACGCGCAGCGGCGCGCCCGGCTTGTAGTTGCCCCAAATCACGTGCTCGGCGCCACGCGCCACGTCGTGCCAGGCCAGCACGGCCAGCACGACGGCCGCGCCGGCCATCCACAGGGCGATGCGCTTGAGGGACATGTGGCCCAGGCTGGACACCAGCAGGATGGGCAACAGCAAGCTGATCAGCATCAACGGACCCAGCAGGTAGGCTTCCGTGGCGGGCCACACCTTGTCTTGCGCCGTGCTGTACAGCCAGTACAGCAGCAAGCCTTGCAGCAGGCCCGTCACCAGGCGCGTCACCGCGATACGCGGCGCCACCACCGGATCGAGCAACGCCATGTTTTTTCCTGCGGCATCCTGCTGCATAGTCATTCCCTTAATAGTCGTTCATTGCAGTCATTGTTGCACTGCGAGCACGGCCATTATTGCATTTCGTTATCGTCATCTCAACAGCGATTCGCGCGCGCCCCCTTCCCGCCCACCCTCGCTGCGGCGCACCGGCAAGCTTTGCGCGAGGCCCCAGGCCAGCTCCGGCACGAGGAATAGCCACAGCAGAGGCTGGCCCGTCATGAGCAAGGCCCACGCCATCCAGGTGGAAAACAGGTAGCGGGCCACCGCGTCGTAGCGGCCGAAGCGCAGCTGCGGATCGAGCATGCGCAGCACCGACCAGACCATCACCACGCTGCCCAGCAAGCTGCTGATGAGCAAATGCAAGGGTTCGAACACTGGCAGTGGCGCGCCGCCCAGGGCCAGGTTGATGGCGTTCAAGTGCTCGCGCAGCAGCAAAAACGTCCACGGCGTGGTAAACGGGGCAATCATGAGCACATCGTAAATGGCGCTGGCGCGCACCACGCGGCGGAAGGCGGAAACGGACAACATGGCAACTCCTGTGTATGGAAAGCATCCATTCTCAAGGCTGGAGTACACTCCATGGTCAAGCATTTTATGAAGGAATCTCCATGCAGATCGGCGAGATGGCGCAGGCGACGGGCTTGAGCCGCGATACCCTGCGCTTCTATGAAAAGCGGGGCTTGCTGCGCGCGCGGCGCGGCGCAAATGGCTACCGAGACTATCCGCCCGAAGCGGCGGACTGGCTGCGCTACCTGCGCACGGCGCAGCAGCTGGGTTTTACGCTGGCGGAAATCGAGGCCGACATGCCGCTGCTGGCCGGCGCAGGCGATCCGGCCATGGCGGACCTGCTGCGCGCGGCGCTGGCGCGCAAGCTGGCCGACATCGATGCGCGCATCGCCGGCTTGACGCAGTTGCGCGGCGAACTGGCGCGGCGGATGGAGCCGCAGGCGGCCGCCTGTCCATTGCGGGGAGATGCCGATGCAGCACCAGCTCCCTAAAAAACAAAAACCGCCTGGGCATGGCCGCAGGCGGTTTTGACGTGGCGCAAGGCTGGAATTACTTGGCGGCCTTGCGGCGGCGCAGGAAACCCATCAGGCCCAGGCCGGCCAGCAGCATGGCGTAGGTTTCCGGTTCCGGCACGGCGGCCATCACGGAAACATTGTCGATCACGGCGCCCGAGTAATTGTCGAACGGCGTACCGGCCTTGGCGGCGCTGGCAAACGACAGGGTCGCCAGGCCGGTGGAAGCGGCCGTGAAGCTCAGGGTATTGCTGTACAAGGTGTTCGAGGCGGCGGCCGTCGAGTAGAAATCCCCCACCACGCCACCGAAATTGACGCTCACGCCCTGGCCTGCAGGGCCGCCGGAATTGCGCGCCATGTCAAAGGTCAGGCTGTACGTCTGGCCGGCAACGACGCTGAAATTTTGCGACAGGAAACCCGGACCTGGCGTACCCAGCAAATCGACGCTGTAGCCGTTGATGGCGTTATACGCATTGCGGATCAGGTCGACGGAACTGGCGCCCACGGTCCAGCCCGTGATGGCCGACGAACCGCTGTTGACGACTTTAAAGCCGCTGTCGAAGGTATAGCCGGAAGCAACTGTTTCAAAATTGCCATTCGTGATCAGGTTGACGGGGCTGGCGCTGGCAGTGCCGGCAGCAAACAGGGCGACAACGGCTGCGATGGTGGCGATTTTCATGAGCTGATTTCCTTGCCTTATTGGCATTAAAGTTACCTTAAGTGAAATCATATCGCAGCCAGGATGAAAATCCAAGAACTTTGCAAAAATATATTTAATGTGAGCAATTTGCAACGCCTTCAGGCACCTTCCCCCTTCCTCCGGAGGGCGACAGCTCAATCAAGCTCTTGCCGCGCCACCAGGATGCCATCCGCATCGGCGTAGATCCAGTCGCCCGGATGCACGGCCACGCCGCTGATCTGCACGCGCACGTCGCGCTGGCCGGCGCCCGTCTTGTTGCTCTTGCGCGGATGCGTGGCCAGGGCGCGCACGCCGATCTGGCAGACATTGATTTCCTCGCTGTCGCGGATGCAGCCATCGACGACGATGCCAGCCCAGCCGTTGCTTTCGGCCAACACGCCCAGCTGGCCGCCCACCAGCGCGCGGCGCAGGCTGCCGCCGCCATCGATCACCAGCACATGGCCCTGGCCCGGCGTTTCCAGGGTGCTGCGCACGAGGGCATTGTCTTCGAACACGTGCAAGGTGGTGGCGGGGCCGCTGAAGCGCACGCGCTGGCCGAAGGCGCGGTACACGGGCGGCAGCACGGCCAGGGTGCCGTCGTCCAGCATGGCTGCATAGTCGTCGCACAGGTCGGTGGTGGCAAAGGTCATGGGGATTCCTTTCGTGGCAGATGGCAACGATTCTATGCCTTTTGCAGCGCCGCGGCACGTGTTTTGCCGCCCACGCCCACGGCCGTGGCGATCGCCAGCGCCTGGAACAGGCCGATGAAGACGAACAGCATGGCCGGATGGTCGCCATCCATCAGCGCGCCAAAGAACAAAGGGCCCACGGCCAGGCCGCTGTCGAGCCCCGAATACACGACGCCGTACACGCGCCCGGTGGCATTCTTCGGCGCGGCCGCGCGTATCATCAGGTCGCGCGACGGCCCCGCCACACCCGACATCAGGCCGATCGCGCCCATCAGCACCACCGCGCCCCAGGCCGGCACGACGGCCATGCCCAGCAGCACGGCCAGCAGCGCGGCGGCGGCAAAGGCGATCGCCACGTTGCGGTCCGGCTGCTTGCTGCGCGCGCCCACCACGCCGCCGGCCAGCATGCCCACGGCCGAGGCCAGCATATAGGCCGTGTAGGCGCTCGTGGCCAGCGCCAGGCTCATGCCATACAGCTTGACGAGCGCCACGCTGGCAAAGCTCTGAATGCCGCCCAGGGCGATGGCGGTAATGAAGAAGAAGGCAAAGCACATCCACACGGCAGGCAGGCGCAGGAAGTCCAGCGTGCCTTCGCCGCCCGCGGCCTGGCCCGGCGCGGCCTGTTTCACGGGTTCGGGGCGGATGGCGTGGCGGTTCAGGAACAGGATCAGCAGCACGCCGAACGGCAGCACGGCCGCGCATTGCAAGGCCACCCGCCAGTCGTAGTTGGTGGCGACATACGTCATGAACAGGGGCGCCAGGGCCCAGCCGATATTGCCGCTGATGCCATGCACGGAAAAGCCGTAGGCCACGCGGGCCGCCGACACGCGCTGGTTGAGGATCGTGTAGTCTGCCGGATGGAACACGCTGTTACCCATGCCGGCCAGCATGGCGCCCAGCATCAGCGCCGCATAGCTGTGGGCGGTGGACAGGGCCAGCGCCGACACGCCCAGCAAGAAAATGCCGGAAAACAGCACGGCACGCGCGCCGAAACGGTCGACGACAAAGCCGGCCAGCGCCTGCCCCACGCCCGAGATGATGAAGAATACCGTCATCAGCAAGCCCAGTTCCGCATACGACAGGTCGAAGGCGGGTTTCAGCCAGACGAACAGGGCCGCGAGGATCAGGTGATAAAAGTGCGACACGCCATGCGCCAGCCCCACCAGGGCGATGACGCGCGCATCGCCGCGCAAGGTGGGAAGTCCGGATGCCGAGTTAGTTGTTATCATGTCATACCCTGTCTTATACTGGTGAAGCTCAAGTGTATGCAAAATACCATCGTCTGTTTTCCGACAGAACGACATAATTTATCGAATTAAGGCCAAGCTGATGGGTGTACCTATCCTCCACCATACCCGCATGTGTCCCCCACGGGAAGCGCCCAGCGCCACCATTCCCGTGACCATGATCGCGCGCGACCTGCAACCCGATGAATTTTTATTGCCGCACAGCCACCCCTGGGGCCAGGTCACGATGGCGCTCGAAGGCGTGCTGCGCATCACCGCCAACAACAGCAGCTGGGTGCTGCCGCCCATGCGCGCCATCTGGATCGCGCCCAACGTGGAGCATGCCGTCACGATACTGGAAAAAACCCGCTTGCGCCCCCTGTGCATCCATGCCGCGCGCGCGCCCTTTGCGGGCCACGACTGCAAGGTGCTGGAAGTATCGAATTTGCTGCGCCAGCTGATCATGGCGCTGGAACAGCTGGATCCGGGGCAGGAACCGGCGCGCGAAGCGCTGCTGGCCGAACTGATCCTCGATGAATTGAAACGCTCGGCCACGCGCCCCATCCGCGTGCCCTTGCCGGGCGACAAACGCCTGAAAAGCCTGTGCGACAGCCTGATCGAGAAACCGGGCTTGAACCAGACGCTGGAACACTGGGCGCAGCAGGTCGGCGCCTCGGAGCGTACTCTGGCGCGGCTGTTCGAACGGGAATTGGGCATGAGTTTTGGCCAGTGGCGCCAGCAAGTGCGCCTGGCGCACGCGGCGCCCCTGATCGCGCGCGGCGTGCCGCTGTCTCAAGTGGCCGAGGAACTGGGCTACGCCAGCCAGTCGGCCTTTTCCGCCATGTTCAAGAAGACTTTCGGCAGTTCGCCGTCAGCCTTCTTTGCCCAGGGCGACAGAATCTAGCCAACTGGAAAGCGCGCCGATACAGCGCTCAGGGCAAGGCGCAGCGCCGCAGGCAGTACGCTGGTACGGCAAGGCGATGCAACGCCGCCATGGGCGCTTTAGCGGTGCGCTCTCAAGCCATGAAGTCGAACAGGGAATTCTTGCCCGTATAACCCGGCAAGGCCGAGTTCGTTCCCATCTGTTCCTGCGCGGAATACGCTTTCACCAGCGCCTGCGCCTGGGCCGTCAGCGCCTTGGCCAGCACGGCTTTCTTGTTGGTGAGCGTCGTGATGTCCTTGCCGACCGTCTGCACTTCCTTGCGGATGATGCTCGTTTCGCCCGTCAGCTCGCCGATCTTGCTGGCGAACTGGTCCGCCACACCCTTGCCGTTATTGGTGAACATCTTGCTGACGGCGTCCGGATCGGCCGCGATGGCAGCCTTGAGCTTTTTGTCGTCGAGCACCAGCTCACCGCTCTTGCCCAGGGTCACGCCGGCGCTGCCCAGCACCGACGATGGCACGCCCGTGCTGGCCGTGCGCAGCACTTGCTCCATCTGCGAGCGCACTTGCCCCAGGGCCGTGTCGGACTTCAAGTCGCCCTGCTGCAGGCTCTGCAGCTTGCTGTTGAGTTCATTGTAGGCCGTGACGAAACTGGCCACGTTGCTGGCGATCTGGCTGCTGTCCTTGGCGATGACGAGGTCGGTCGTGCCTTTTTTCTTCAATTCGATGGTGGCGCCCTCGACAGCCGTCGTCAGGGTATTCGTGGCGCTCTTGATTTCCTTGCCGTCGACGGTCAGCAGCGCATCCTGCGCGGCGGCCGTCTGCTGCATGCCCTTGCCGGCGCCGGGCGCATAGCTGAGCAGATTGCTGACGGCCGCGTCGCCGGACACGCTGATACGCATGCTGCTGTCGGCGCCGCTCTTGCCGTTCAGGGCCAGCGAGTAGCCATCGGGGCCCTTGACCACGCTGGCGTCGATGCCCTGCTGCTTGAGCGCGGCGGCGATGCCGTCGAGGCTATTGTTGCTGCTGTCGATGGTCACCGCAATGATCTTGCCGCTGCCGGGCGTAAATTGCTTGCCGTCGGCCGAGCCCACTTCGATCTTGACCAGCGCAGGCGCCCCCGTGCCGATGGCCGCGCTCGATGATTTCTGCGCGCCGCTGAGCAAGGTCTGTCCCTGCGCCAGTTGCTTGACGTTCATTTCATGGGTGCCGCTGACCGCCTTGTCGGTGGTGGTGGCGCTCAGCACATCCTTGCTGCTGGACGTGGCCGACGTGGCCAGGCCGCTGCCGGCCATGTTCTTGGCCACGGTCTGGAATTTCGCCAGCGCCGATTGCAGCTGGCCCAGGCCGGAGAACTTGGCCTGGTCGCGCGCCAGGCTGGCGTTGAGCTTGACGACGCCCGTGTTTTGCGACTGCATCTGGCGCTCCACCTTCGCATACACATCGGCCGAGATATTGCCCTGCGTCGTCTGCTGCGTGTTATTGGTGTAGGCCCTGCTGTTGATGGTCGAATTAAACATGGTAGGCGTTCCCGTCGGGTGTAAGGTCATGGCACACGGTTCAGGTCGTGACCGTGTTGCGCTGGAAACGGACGGCAGGCGCGCGTGGCGCGGCAAGGTCCTTCTTCTGGTTGATAATTATGCAGTATTACTGGAATATCAAAACAGCGAACAGAACAGGTTTTTCCTGACTGCAAACCCATATGCACCATTTTAGCGCAATCACTTGCCGCCTATCGCGGACGTGCCTCAGCGCATGAATTTCGAAATGGCGCTGCTGACGGCCATGTCCAGTTGCTGGAAAGTGAGTCCCACCTTGAAACCGGCACTGCTGAAAATGCAGTGCGAGACGGCCACGCGCGCCTCGATGATGTGCGCCGCGCCATCATAAAACAATTCGAACAGCACCTTGCCCTTCTTGCCTGTCGGCACCGGTTCCGCGATGACGGCCGACATGCCGCCCGGCCCCACATCGAGGGTGCGCGCCGCCACAGGGCCCGCGCCATCCATTACCAACATTGCCTTGGCACGCAATATCTTGCGTGCGCCCTGCCTTTGCTCAACTGACACTGTATTCCGCTTCTCTATCTATGCATTGTCGATGCGGATGCGCGAGGCGCATCCATCGGACAAATATTATAGTTCTAAACGGAAATTTTGTTTGACTTGTCTCAAGCTTGGCATTTAAACCATATCAAGCCAAACCTTTAAACACCTAGCATAACCGTAGCGAGCGGAAGTGAGTTGTAGCCGAGAAGCGCAGCTGTGCGAATGCACGGGGACGCCGAGTCAGTGAGCACCGCAGGCTGCAAATCGCGACGCGCAGTAGGTTAGATTCGGTGTTTTTACTCCAGGTCGCGCAACTTGTTAAATGCTTCATCGATGCGCTCGACGCCGATGACCTTGAGGCCCTCGATGACTTGCTTGGGCAAGTTCGACTTGGGCACCACGGCCAGGGTAAAGCCCAGCTTGGCCGCTTCGCGCAAGCGCTCCTGGCCCCGTGGCGCGGGACGGATTTCACCGGCCAGCCCCACTTCGCCAAACACCACCAAGCCCCGCGGCAAGGGCTTGTTGCGCATCGACGAGTTAATCGCCAGCAACACGGCCAGATCGGCCGCCGGTTCCGTGATCTTCACGCCGCCGACGGCGTTGATGAACACATCCTGGTCGAAGGCGGCGATGCCCGCATGGCGGTGCGCCACGGCCAGCAGCATGGCCAGGCGGTTCTGCTCCAGGCCGACGGACAAGCGGCGCGCATTCGGCAAGTGGCTCGTATCGACGAGGGCCTGGATTTCCACCAGCAGCGGGCGCGTGCCTTCCTGCGTCACCATCACGCACGAGCCCGGCACCTGGTTGTCGTGCTGCGACAGGAACAGCGCGGACGGGTTCGACACCCCTTTCAAGCCCTTTTCCGTCATGGCGAACACGCCCAGTTCATTGACGGCGCCGAAACGGTTCTTGATGGCGCGCACGAGGCGGAAACTGGAATGGGCGTCGCCCTCGAAGTACAGCACCGTGTCGACGATGTGTTCGAGCACGCGGGGGCCGGCCAGCGCGCCCTCTTTCGTCACGTGGCCGACCAGAATGATGGTCACGCCCGTCTGCTTGGCCGCGCGCGTGAGCTGGGCCGCGCATTCGCGCACTTGCGCCACGGAACCGGGCGCCGAGCTGAGCGCGTCCGAATACACGGTCTGGATGGAGTCGATCACCACCACTTCCGGTTTTAAATCGGCCAGGGTGGCGAGAATCTTTTCCAGTTGGATCTCGGCCTGCAGTTTGAGTTCCTTGGCGTCGATGACGAGGCGCTTGGCGCGCAGGGCGATCTGCGCACCCGATTCTTCGCCGCTGACGTACAGCACGCGCTTGTGGTGCGACATATTGGCCAGCGCCTGCAGCAGCAGGGTCGACTTGCCGATGCCGGGGTCGCCGCCGATCAGCACGACGCCGCCCGCCACCATGCCGCCGCCCAGCACGCGGTCGAATTCCTCGATGCCCGTGCCGAAGCGGGGCACGTCGATGGCGTCGATATCGTCGAGCGACAGCACGGGCGCCGTCTGCGCCAGCGACATGTGCTGCGGGTTCGAATAGCGGTTGTTGCCGCCCGTCTCGGGCAGGGTTTCCACCATGGTGTTCCACTGGTTGCACGAGGTGCACTGCCCCATCCATTTGTTGCTGATGGCGCCGCAATCGCTGCAGGTGTAGATGGTCTTGACTTTTGCCATGGTGTACTTTGCCCGGGTAAGGTGAAACTGCTGTCTATATATACAGTATATACAAACGGCGGGCCGCCGTCACTGTGTCGCTTCGACCACGGGCACGCGGGGCGCCAATGCGCACATCAGCTCGTAGCCGATGGTGCCGGCGGCCAGAGCCACCTCGTCGATCGGCATGCCCTGGCCCCACAAGGTGACGGCACTGCCGACTTTTGCACCGGGCACGTGCGTCAGGTCGACCATCAGCATGTCCATCGACACTCTGCCGATGAGTCCCGTGCGCACGCCGTCGACGAGCACGGGCGTGCCTTCGGGCGCATGGCGCGGGTAGCCGTCCGCATAGCCGCACGCCACCACGCCCACCTTGATATTGCCGGCCGCTTCGTAGCGGCTGCCGTAACCCACCACTTCGCCGGCGGCGATATCCTGGATGCCGATAATGCTGCTGCGCAAGGTCATGGTGGGCAGCAAGCCGAACGCCTGCGCCGACGTGCCGCCGGGAGCGCCGCTGGGCGTGCCGCCGTACAGCATGATGCCGGGGCGCACCCAGTCGCTGTCCAGGTGGTGCAGCAGCACGCCGGCCGAATTGCACAGGCTGCGCGGCAATGATGTGCCAACGCCGGCGCCGATGCTGGCCGCGCCCGCTTCGAAACGCAGCATCTGCTGCTCCAGGGGCAAGCGCGTGGGCGCCGCCTCGTCCGCGTTGGCGAAATGCGTCATCAGGGTGATCGTGCCGATATGCGGCATGGCGCGCAGGCGCGCATACGCCCCCGCCACGGCGTCCGGCGTAAAGCCCAGGCGGTTCATGCCCGTATTCATTTTCAGGTGCACATCGATGGCGTGCGGCAGGCGCGCCGCTGCCAGCAGGGCGATCTGTTCCTCGCAATGCACGCTGCCGTTCAAGCCATATTGCGCCATGACGGGCAAATCGCTGGCGTCAAAAAAACCTTCCAGCAGCAAGATGGGCTTGGTCCAGCCCAGTTCGCGCAGACGCACGGCGTAGTCGACCTCGACCAGCGCCAGGCCATCGGCATCGGCAAAGCCCCGCATGGCCCGTTCCAGGCCGTGGCCATAGGCATTTGCCTTGACGACGGCCCACACCTTGGCGCCGCGGGCGCCGGCACGGGCGCGCGCCAGATTGTGTTGCATGGCATCGAGATGGATGGTGGCGAGAAGGGGCCTGGGCATATGCATCGTTCACGGCGGGTGGGAAAGCCGTATTTTACCGGATGCACCGTACGCGGACACGGCAGACGCCCAAGGTCGTATGCAGAGGACATCATTTATAAAATGCTCACATGTATGTGTATTTTTCTACGGCAGAAAAATTAAGGTTCGCTTAGGCAAGAGTATGCAAAGCGGCCCCTTCCAAACTTGGGGTTTGCCGTTTTTTCGTGGTATAAAGCAAGCCAGATATGATTTCAGGCAATCCAGAATGAATCGTGGTTTTTATACCATCATGGCGGCGCAGTTCTTTTCCTCGCTGGCAGATAACGCCCTCTTTTTTGTCGCCGTCGATTTATTGGTGTCCATGAAATCCCCGGCGTGGATCACGCCGCTGCTCAAACTGTCGTTCGTGCTGTTTTACGTGCTGTTAGCCGCTTTTGTCGGCGCCTTCGCAGATGCATTGCCAAAAGGCAAGGTCATGTTCATCGCCAACATGGTCAAGATCTTCGGCTGCGCCCTCGTCTTCTTCCACGTACACCCGCTGCTGGCCTACGCCGTCGTCGGTTTTGGCGCGGCCGTGTACTCGCCCGCCAAATACGGCATCCTGACGGAACTGCTGCCGCCGGAAAAGCTCGTGGCGGCGAATGGCTGGATCGAAGGCTTGACCGTCACTTCCATCATCCTCGGCACCGTCATGGGTGGCGCGCTCGTCAGCGGCCACGTGTCCGACATGCTGCTATCCTTCGACTTCCCCCTGATCGACACGGGCATCACCAACAAGACGGAAGCGGCCCTGTGCGTGGTGGTCGGCATTTATGTGCTGGCGACCCTGGCCAACCTGAAGATTCCCGACACGGGCTGCGTATATCCGCACCAGGAACGCAATCCTATCAAACTGATCACCGATTTTGCCAATTGCTATTCCATCCTGTGGAAAGACAAGCTGGGCCAGATCACCCTGGCCGTGACGACCCTGTTCTGGGGCGCCGGCGCCACCTTGCAACTGATCGTGCTGGAATGGGCCAAGCAATCCTTGAACATGCCCTTCGACAAGGCGACCAGCCTGGTGGGCGTGGTCGCCATCGGCGTGGCCGCCGGCGCCGTGCTGTCGGCCCGCTTCATTCCACTGCGCAAATCGCTGACCGTCATTCCACTGGGCATCGCCATGGGCGTGATCGTCATGATGATGACGCAAGTACATTCCGTATGGATCGCCTACCCGCTGCTGATACTGATCGGCGCCCTGTCCGGCTTTTTCGTCGTGCCCATGAATGCATTGCTGCAACATCGCGGCCACGTGCTGATGAGCGCAGGCCATTCCATCGCCGTGCAGAACTTCAATGAAAACCTGTCGATTTTGACCATGCTGGCCGTGTATTCGATCATGATCCGCTTGCACCTGCCGCTGAACATCATCATTACCCTGTTCGGCCTGTTCGTCGCCGGCACCATGTACATGATCATGCGCAAGCACAAGCTGAACCAAGCCGAGCACGACAATCTTTCCTTGATTGGCGAGCAAAAGCATTAATTTCGGGGGCTGACCCAGCGGATCAGCCCCCAGCATTACGCTGGCAGCATGCCAGCCAGCCGCCGCGCGGCGGCCTGCTCCGTCCAGTCAAGCGGCACGACAAAACCGCGCGTGCGCTCCACTTCCCAGCCTTCGACATTATCCACCGTGGCCACCATCACCGGTTGCGCCAGATCAAACAAGCGCACACGCAAGGCATCCACATCCAGCACTTCCACGTCGCGGCCCTTGAACGGCGCCAGCCATTGCAATCGCGGCAGCACGACATAGCGCTGCTCCAGCAATTGTGTGGGCGCGCACCAGAAGCCGTGTCCATGATCCTGGGAAATACCGTCCAGGGCGGGCGTGGCGTCCGGGGCATAAAACAGCCAGCCCTTGACCAGCGCCTGCGCCGCCCGCACGGGCTGCACTAGCAGGGCTTGCGCGGCCGGATGGCGGGACAAAGCCAGTTGCTTGTCGAGGATCTTGCGCATCTTCAATCCCAGGGTGTCGGCCAGGTTGGGGCCAATCAAGTGATTGAAGACGCCGGGATCGGGCGCGCCTTCGAGCAGGTAGAACTTGGTGGCGAATTCCCAGTGCAGCAATGCGCCACCCTGCACTCCATCGCGCAGCAGGAAATCGAACTCGCCCACCGTGTCGTTGCGGTTGACCTGCACTTGCAAGCCATGCGCTTGCAGCAGTCCGTGTTGTTCAAAATAAAAGGCCAGCAGCTTTTCAGCGTACAGGCCCAGGCGGGAATAGAATTTCGGCCCCAGCGCCGCATCGAGCGGCGACGGATCATCCTGCAGCGCGCCCAGCCAGTCGGCAACAGAAGGCGTGACGGGCGCGAGGCTGGCGATGCGCCCGCCCCAGTGGGAGCTGGCCGGGTCCAGCAAGTCCGGCGAGTCGAGCAACCAGGCCAGCGCACGCACGCGGGGGTGCGTCAGATGCCCCCAGCGGCGCTCGAAGCGGGCCTGGAAAGTGCCGGCGGCCGCATCACTCACCGTGCGAATCACCGTGCGTGCTTTTCGCCAGGCACAGATCGGCCCAGGCACGCGCCTTGGCCTTGCCCGTCTCGTCCTGCAGCAGCATTTCCGGGTGGAAAGTGGCAACGACGGCAGCCTTGCCCAGTTGGCGCACGGTGCCGCGCACGGGCTTTTCGCCGGGATTGATGCCGGCGGCGGCCATCGAGCCGAGCGTCAAAATGGTACGCGGCTGCAGCAGGGCCAGTTCGCGCTCGAAATACGGGCGGCAGGCGGCCGACTCGGCTTCTGTCGGCAAGCGTTCCTGGCCCGCCTCGTCGAGCGGACGGCATTTCAGCAAATGCGTGATGTACACATCGCGATCCGCATCGACGGCGATGGCTTTCAGCATATTGTCGAGCAATTTCCCCTGCTCGCCCGGCAAGGCGCGCCCTTCCCGCTCTTCCAGGCGCGACGGGCTGCTGGCCAGCATCAGCCAATCGCCCTGGCGGTCGCCGCGGCCCATGACGACGCCCTTGCGCGTCTTGCACAGGTCGCAGCGCGCGCACTTGGCGACGGCCGCCGTCAAGCCATCCCAGTCGAGGGCGGCGATATCCGTATCGCTCAGCTGTCTGGCGGGCGGCGGTGGAGGCGCATCGTCGAACCAGGCCGTATCGTCGGATGCGGCGGGAGCGGCAGGCGTGGCGGCAGGCGTGGCAGGAACGGGAGCGACAGGCGCAGCAACGTCAACGGCTTTCACCTCAGCAACAACCTCAGCTGCGGGTGCGGGCGGCACGACAGCTTCAACCACGGCGGCCACCGATGCCGCTGCTGCTTCCACGATCTCGGCGACGTCAGCCGCTTCAGCGGCCTCGGGTGCGGCGCCCTGGCGCAAGCGCCACAGGGGGCCGACGCCCATTTCTTCGAGGAAAACGGCGCTGCGGCTCATAAGGTATAACGCATCACGATGGCGTCCTCACGTTGCGAGTTACTGGCCGGATAGTATCCCTTGCGCCGGCCGATCTGTTCAAATCCATAGCGCTGGTAAATATCGAGCGCGCGCACGTTCGACGGGCGCACTTCCAGCAGCATCGATTCCATGCCCAGCTGGCGCGCGCAGGCGCAGGACTGGTTCAGCAGGAAGCGGCCCAGTCCCTGGCCCTGGATGGCGCCTTCGACGGCCACGTTGAGCAAGTGCGCCTCGTCGACGACCAGCATCAACAGGAAGTAGCCAAGCAAGGTGCCATCCACGTCGCGCAGCACCCAGGCCGGATATCCGCTTTTGAGCGAATCGACAAAGTTGCCGTGCGTCCAGGGATGCGGATACACGCGCTGCTCCAACGCCAGCACCTCGGTCAAGTCCGCTTCGACCATCGGCTGATAGTCGAGGCGCAGCAAGTCCCAGCCGGCAGCGCGGTCCTGGCCCGCCACACTCATTGCGCGGACTCCGCAGCGGCCTTGGCCTGTTGCATCTCTTGCCGTTCCGCGCTTGTAAAGGCGATCTTGTTGCGCAAATACAAAGGCTGCGCCTCGGCCGCCGTCACGAACTGGCCGGCAGCAAAGGCGATGCGCGCCAGCTGCGCCACTTGCACGGCGTGCGGCATGATGGCGGCATCGGCAGTCGCGGCGCACGGCAGCGCAGCGAGCGCCTCGGCGTATGCACTGAAACCGTTGCCGCAAGCGGCGACATCGCCTTGCGGCGCCACGCCGGCCGGCGCGCTCAGGGCCGGTGGCGCAACAATCTGCAAGCCATCCTGGTAATCATATTGCGCCCAGTACACTTCGCCCATGCGGGCGTCGAGCACGGTCACGATGCGTTGCGCGCCATGCTGCTGGTGGCACGCGAGCGCCATGGCGTCGAGGGTGACGACGGGCACGACAGGCAGCTTGGCACCATAGGCCAGGCCTTGCACGATGCCGCAAGCCGTGCGCACGCCCGTAAACGAGCCGGGGCCGGAGCCGTAGGCGATGGCGTCGACGTCGGCCAGGGTCACGCCCGCTTCAGCGAGCAATTCCTGCACCATCGGCAAGATGGACTGGGAATGGGTGCGCACGCCCGACGACGCGCGGGACAGGACGACATCGCCGCGCAACAAGGCGCAGGAGGCGAGTTCGGACGAGGTTTCAATGGCAAGCAGGGTGGGAAGTAAGGTAGACATAGCGTATTTTACCTTGCCGCGCCACGGCATGGCACTCCCCGCTGCGGCATGCCGTGGCAAGCCGGGCAGCCCTCACGCCGATGCGGCTTGCACAGCGGCCCCGCGAGGACGGCTATAATGAAAGACGCGGCTCATTATTTGACCGGCATCAAGTCTGCCGCGCCAAGCAATCGCCTAGCAATCGCTGAGCAACATCGTCTTTCCACTCTTGCCCTGGTCCGTTCCGTGAATCCACTTCTTGCTAAACTGCAACCATATCCCTTTGAAAAGCTGCGCCAGCTGTTTGCCGGCGTGACGGTCAATCCCGAGTATGCGCCCATCAGCCTGGGCATGGGCGAACCCAAGCATCCGACGCCGGCTTTCATCGAGCAGGCATTGGTCGACAATATCCATGGCCTGGCCAGCTATCCGACCACCATCGGTTCGGAAGCCTTGCGTACAGCCATCGCCGGCTGGCTCGAACGCCGCTATGGCATCCCCAAGCTCAATCCTGCCACGCAAATCCTGCCCGTGAACGGTTCGCGCGAAGCGCTGTTTGCGCTGGCGCAAACGGTGATCGATCCGGCCGCCGGTTCGCTCGTGATCAGCCCGAATCCGTTTTACCAGATCTATGAAGGCGCGGCCTACCTGGCCGGCGCCGAACCGTATTTCGTCAATTCCGACCCGGCGCGCAATTTCGGCTGCGACTACGACAGCGTACCGTCCAGCGTGTGGGAAAAAGTGAAACTGCTGTTTTTGTGCTCGCCAGGCAACCCGACGGGCGCCGTGCTGAGCCTGACGGACTGGGAACATCTGTTCGCCCTGTCCGAGCGCTACGATTTCGTCATCGCCGCCGACGAGTGCTATTCCGAGATTTACCACGGCGACACGCCGCCGCTGGGCGCGCTGCAGGCGGCGCACATGCTGGGCCTGTCCACCATCGAGCGCCCGTATGCGCGCCTGGTGGTGTTTTCCAGCCTGTCGAAGCGTTCGAACGTGCCGGGCATGCGCTCGGGCTTTGTTGCCGGCGATGCCGAAGTATTGAAAAAATTCCTGCTCTACCGAACCTACCACGGCGGCGCCATGAGCCCTGCCGTGCAGGCGGCCTCCGTCGCGGCCTGGAACGACGAAACCCATGTCGAGGAAAATCGCGCCAAGTACCGCGCCAAGTTCGACGCCATCACGCCGCTGCTGCAATCGGTGATGGACGTACAATTGCCGGACGCCGGCTTCTACCTGTGGGCCGACGTCAGCCGCACGGGCCTGTCCGACACCGAATTCGCGCAACGCCTGTACGCCGAATATAATGTGACGGTATTGCCTGGCAGCTACCTGGCGCGCGACGCGCACGGCATCAATCCGGGCCGCAACCGCATCCGCATGGCCCTCGTGGCCGAAACGGCCGAAGGGCTGGAAGCGGCCTTACGCATAGTAAAATTCTGCCAGCAGCTTTCCGCATCCGCATTAACTCACTAATAAGACATCATCATGAGCCAACAACTGCAAAACATCATCGACCAGGCCTGGGAAAACCGCGCCGAGATCAATCCGGGCAACGGCACGGCCGAACTGCGCGACGCCGTCTCCCACGTCATCAATGGCCTGGACAACGGCAGCATCCGCGTGGCGGAAAAAACCTCGGGCGACTGGGTCGTCAACCAGTGGGTCAAGAAAGCCGTGCTGCTGTCGTTCCGCCTGGAAGACAACGTCGTGCTGCCATCGGACGGCACGATGCAGTTCTACGACAAGGTCCCGACCAAGTTCGCCAACTACACCAAGGAAGACTTCGCCAAGGGCGGTTTCCGCGTGGTGCCGCCAGCCGTCGCCCGCCGCGGCAGCTTCATCGCCAAGAACGTCGTGCTGATGCCGTCCTACGTCAACATCGGCGCCTACGTCGATGAAGGCGCCATGGTCGACACCTGGGCCACCGTCGGTTCCTGCGCGCAAATCGGCAAGAACGTCCACCTGTCCGGCGGCGTCGGCATCGGCGGCGTGCTGGAACCAATGCAAGCGAACCCGACCATCATCGAAGACAACTGCTTCATCGGCGCCCGTTCGGAAATCGTCGAAGGCGTGATCGTCGAAGAAAACTCCGTCATCTCGATGGGCGTGTACATCGGCCAGTCGACCAAGATCTACGACCGCGCCACGGGCGAAGTGACCTACGGCCGCGTGCCAGCCGGCTCCGTCGTGGTCTCGGGCAACCTGCCTTCGGAAGACGGCAAGTACTCGCTGTACTGCGCCGTGATCGTCAAGCGCGTGGATGCGAAGACCCGCGCCAAGACCGGCATCAACGAACTGCTGCGCGGTATTTAATTACTGCGCCGCAAGGCGCACGTAACACCCTGAATGTCCCGCCCCGGCGGGACATTTTCATTTCCGACTAGCAACTTCAATCGTCGCGCAGCCATCACCCATCCTGTCCTATACTGGATGGCATGAATACTCCTCCCGTATTGATCGTCGGCGCCGGTCCTACCGGCCTCATGCTTGCCTTGCGTCTGGCGCGCCATGGCGTCGATTGCCGCATCATCGATAAAAACAGCGGACCGGGCCAGGCGTCGCGGGCCATGGCCGTGCATGCACGCACCCTGGAGTTTTACCAGCAGCTGGGCTTTGCCGACGAGCTGGTCAGCCTGGGCATCAAGATCAATGCCATGCACATTCACGAAGGCGGCGAGGAGCTGGTGAAACTGGCGCTGGGCGAGATCGGCGAAGGCCTGAGCCCCTATCCTTTCGTGCTGAGCCTGCCCCAGGACGAGCATGAACGCTTTCTTATCTGCAAGCTGGCCGCGGCCGGCGTGCATGTGGAATGGAACGTCACGCTGGACCTGTGGACGCAGGACGATAGCGAAGTGCAAGCCATTCTGCTCAATAATGGCGAACGGCAATATTGCACGTTTAATTATATTTGCGGCTGCGACGGCGCCCGCAGCAAGGTGCGCGAGATCGCAGGCTTCGCGTTCTCCGGCGGCACCTACGACCACCTGTATTACGTGGCCGATGCGCAAGTGGCCGGCAAGAATACGGATTTGCACGCTCACCTGGGCGCGAATGCGTTTGCGCTGATGTTGCCCGTGCGCACCAGCGGCATGCAGCGCCTGATCGGCATCCTGCCCGACAAGCCGGAAGGCGCGCCCGCGCCCGTCTTCGACGACGTGCGGGAACAGGTGGAAAGCTTGCTGAATATCCAGGTCGAGCACGTGAACTGGTTTTCCACGTATAAAGTGCATCACCGGGTGGCGGCGCAGTTTCGCGAGCGGCGCTGCTTCATCCTCGGCGACGCGGCCCACCTGCACAGCCCCGTGGGCGGCCAGGGCATGAACACGGGCCTGGGCGACGCCGTCAACCTGGCCTGGAAACTGGCGCAAAAGCTGCGGGGACAAAGCAACGACGCCCTGCTCGACACCTATGAAAGCGAGCGCATCGTGTTTGCCCGCAAGCTCGTCGCCACCACCGACCGCGCCTTCCAGGCCATCGTCGCGCAAGGCATCGCCGGGCAATTCCTGCGCCGCTGGCTGGTGCCGCACGCGCTGCCCTTCCTCTCCGGCTTCGGGCGGGCGCGCCGCTTGCTGTTCCGGACCGTGTCGCAAATCCAGATCAGCTATGAAGACAGCGCCCTGTCCGCGGGCCACGCAGAATACTTGCGCGGCGGCGACCGCCTGCCGTGGTTCTCCGATGGCACGCAAGACAATTTCACGGCCCTGCGCAGCATGGATTGGCAATTGCACATCTATGGCGAAGCGGCGCCCGAACTGCTGGACGAAGCGCGCGTGCTGAAACTGCCCGTGCATTGCTACACCTTCAATGTCGCCGCCAAGCTGGCCGGCCTGGGCCGCGACGCGGCCTACCTGGTGCGCCCCGACGGCCACATCGCGCTGGCCCTGCACCTGCAGGAAAGCGGCGCCCTGCGCGCCCTGGCCCTGCGGCTGGGCCTGCATTTCGGTCCGGCCGAATCGGGCAAGGCGGCGCCACGGCCCGTGTAAGGGAAATCACTGGGGCGTGTTGCACTGCCGCATCGACTGCGCATCGACTGTATAATGTCGGCTAACATCGCATATCGCGCCAGCGCAAGCGCCGCGATCAAGCGAACCGCATTCATACCCCCTTAGCCCTACCCATGACGACCATTACACTCTACGGTATCCCCAACTGCGATACCGTCAAAAAGGCCCGCACCTGGCTGGCCGCGCAGCAACTCGATTTCACCTTCCACGACTTCAAGAAGCAGGGCCTGGAACGCGCCACCGTCGAGGCGTGGCTGGCGCAATTGCCATGGGACGTGCTGGTCAACAAGAAAGGCACGACGTGGCGCGCCCTGTCCGACGAGCGCAAAGCATCGATCACCGACGCCGCCAGCGCCCTGGAGCTGATGCTGGAAAACCCGTCCATCATCAAGCGCCCCGTGCTGGACAAGGATGGCCAGTTCAGCGTGGCGTTTTCGGATGCGCAGTACCAGACCCTTTTCTCGCTGTAACCATACTTAGTTGACCACCGGAACGATGTTGCCGGCACGACCTTACCCATGACCACCTCCAAAACCCTCGCCCTGACCGAAAAACTGATCGCCCTGTCCTCGGTCACGCCCGACGACAAGGGCTGCCAGCAGCACCTGATCGATATCCTCACGCCGCTGGGCTTTGTCTGCGAAACGATACAGTCGAACGACGTCACCAATCTGTGGGCGCGGCGCGGCACGACGTCGCCCGTGTTCGTCTTTGCCGGCCATACGGACGTGGTGCCGACCGGCCCCGTCGAGCAATGGCGTTCGCTGCCCTTCATTCCCACGCACCGCGACGGCAAGCTGTACGGCCGTGGCGCGGCCGACATGAAGACCTCGATCGCCGCCATGGTGATTGCCTGCGAGGAATTTATCGCCGCCACGCCCGAGCACACGGGTTCGATCGCCTTTCTGATCACCAGCGACGAGGAAGGCCCGGCCACGGACGGCACCGTCATCGTGTGCGAGCAGCTGAAGGCGCGGGGCGAGCAGATCGACTATTGCCTGGTGGGCGAGCCGACGTCGAGCGCGCAGCTGGGCGACATGATCAAGAACGGCCGCCGCGGTTCGCTGTCGGGCCGTTTGACGATCAAGGGCGTGCAGGGTCACATTGCCTATCCGCACCTGGCAATGAATCCCATCCACGAAGCGGCGCAGGCGCTGGCCGACCTGGTCGAGGAAAAATGGGATGCGGGCAACGAGTATTACTTGCCCACCTCGTGGCAAATGTCGAATATCAACGCGGGTACGGGCGCGAATAACGTGATTCCGGGCGACATGGTGATCGACTTCAATTTCCGCTTTTCCACGGCCAGCACGGCCGAGGGATTGCAGGAACGGGTGCACGCCATCCTCGACCGGCATGACTTGCAATACGATTTGCAGTGGACCCTGAGCGGCCTGCCCTTCCTCACGCCGCGCGGCACCTTGAGCGATGCGCTGTCGGCCGCCATCCTGGAAGAAACGGGCCTCACGACGGAGCTGTCGACCACGGGCGGCACCTCGGATGGCCGGTTTATCGCGCAAATCTGCCCTCAAGTGATAGAATTCGGGCCGCCCAATGCCAGTATTCACAAGATCGACGAGCACATCGAACTGCGCCACATCGATCCCCTGAAGAATATTTACCGGCGCACCCTGGAGCATTTGCTGCCCGTCTGAACCAGAATACCGAGGCCCGTCACGGCGGGCCAGAACACCGTCTTTTCGAGAATGCCATGACCCCGAACCCGTTTTCCACGCCACGCGACCTGCTGCGCTACGCCGTTACCCGTTTTAATACCGCCAAGCTGTTTTTCGGCCACGGCAGCGCCGAAGCGTTCGACGAAGCGGCCTATCTGATCCTGCACACGTTGAAGTTGCCGCTCGACAAGCTCGAACCGTTCCTCGACGCCAAGCTGCTGCCGTCGGAAGTGGCCAGCGTGATGAGCGTCATCGACCGCCGCAGCATCGACCGCGTGCCGGCCGCCTACATCACCAAGGAAGGCTGGCTGGGCACGTACAACTTCTACGTCGACGAGCGCGTGATCGTGCCCCGCTCCTTCATCGCCGAGCTGATCCCTGAATACTTCTCGCCGTGGGTGGCGGAACCGGAAGCCGTGGAAAACATCCTGGAACTGTGCACCGGTTCGGGCTGCCTGGCTATCATGATGGCCGACGCCTTCCCGAACGCCCAGGTCGACGCCGTGGACATTTCCGCCGACGCGCTGGCCGTGGCCAAGCGCAACGTCGACACGTACAAATTGCAGGACCGCGTCACCCTGATCGAATCGGACCTGTACACGAACGTGCCGGCCAAGAAATATGATTTGATCATCAGCAACCCGCCATACGTGAATTCCGCGTCGATGGGCGCCCTGCCCCAGGAATACCTGGCCGAACCGCAAATCGCCCTCGACGGCGGCAGCGACGGCATGGACCTGGTGCGCAAGATCATCGCCGGCGCGGCCGAGCGCCTGACGGACGACGGCATCCTGATGATTGAAATCGGCAACGAACGCGCATACGCGGAAGCAGCCTTCGGCGAACTGGGCCTGACCTGGCTGACGACGAGCGCCGGCGACGACATGGTCTTCCTGCTGACGGCCGAGCAGCTCAAGCTGGTATAAGCGCTGGCGTCAGCGCGCAGCGCCTTAATTTACAACACAAAGAAAAAAATGATACGTTTCCTACAAGTAAGCCTGATGCGCGGCATCAAACCGTTGCTCGAACAAGTCGATGTCACCCTCAATCCGGGCGACAAGATCGGCCTGATCGGCGCCAATGGCGCGGGCAAATCGAGCCTGTTCGCCATGATGCGTGGCGAATTGCACCCTGACCAGGGCGAGATCGATTTCCCGGCCAAGTGGCGCGTGGCTTACGTGGCGCAGGAAACGCCGCCGCTGGACCGTGCCGCGCTCGACTATGCGATCGATGGCGACGTCACCCTGCGCAAACTGGAAGCGGAACTGGCGCGCCTGGAGTCGGAGCCTGCCACGTCGGAAAACGGTATCGCCATCGGCGAAATCTACAGCGCCATGGCCGATGCCGACGCCTACACCGTGCAATCGCGCGGCGAGCAATTGCTGCTGGGCCTGGGCTTCACCCTGGACCAGATGCAGCAACCTGTGGCCAGTTTCTCCGGCGGCTGGCGCATGCGTCTGAACCTGGCGCAAGCGCTGATGTGCCCGTCCGACCTGCTGCTGCTCGATGAACCGACCAACCACTTGGATCTGGACGCCATCATCTGGCTGGAAGACTGGCTCAAGCGTTACGCCGGCACCTTGCTGATCATTTCCCATGACCGCGACTTCCTCGATGAAGTCGTCAACGTGGTCGTGCATATCGACGAGCGCAAGCTGAAACGCTACTCGGGCAACTATTCGAGCTTCGAGCGCCAACGCGCGGCGCAGATGATCCTGGCCGCCGGCGCGCTGGAAAAGCAGCAGCGCAAGCGCGCCCATCTGGAATCGTTCGTGAACCGCTTCAAGGCGCAAGCGTCCAAGGCCCGCCAGGCGCAAAGCCGCATGAAGGCGCTGGCGAAGATGGAAGAATTGGCGCCATTGCGCGCCGCCGCCGAATTCTCGTTCGAATTCCGCGAGCCGCTGTCGGCTCCGAACCCGCTGCTGGTGATGGAAGACGTCGATGCGGGCTACAAGATCGAGAACGAAGCGACGGGCGAAATCACGCATAAAACCATCGTCAACGGCATCAAGTTTTCGCTGCAGATCGGCCAGCGCATCGGCTTGCTGGGCCAGAATGGCGCCGGCAAATCGACCCTGATCAAGACCATCGCCGGCGAACTGATGCCGCTGACGGGCGACGCCACCATGGGCAAGGGCTTGAACATCGGCTACTTCGCCCAGCACCAGGTGGAAATGCTGCGCCACGACGAATCGCCGCTGTGGCATCTGGCGAAGATCGCCCCGACCGTGCGCGAGCAGGAACTGCGCAACTTCCTCGGCGGCTTCAACTTCCCCGGCAACATGGTCACCGCCTCGATCGCACCGTTCTCGGGCGGCGAAAAAGCCCGTCTGGCGCTGGCCCTGATCGTCTGGCAGCGTCCTAACCTGCTGCTGCTCGATGAACCGACCAACCATCTGGATCTGGAAACGCGCGAAGCGCTGACGGAAGCGCTGGCCCAGTTCGAAGGCACGCTGGTCGTCGTGTCCCATGATCGCCACTTGCTGCGCGCCACCACCGACGAATTCATCATCGTTGCCGACGGCAAGCTGCAACCGTTCGACGGCGACCTGGACGACTACAAGGATTGGCTGTTCAAGACCAAGCTGGGCAAAGGCACGGACGTGCTGCCGGCCGCCGGCAAGGCCAACAAGACGGACTTCCCCGTGACGTCTTCCGTACCTTCGCCGGTAGCTGCCGCCCCTGCCGCGCCCGTGCGCGACAAGCGCAAGGAAGCGGAAGAGCGCCAGAAAACGGCCGCCCAGCGCAAGCCGATCGAAAACAAGATCAAGCGCCAGGAAGAGCAGATCGCCAAGCGCAATGCACAAAAGGCGGAAACCGACGCCAAGCTGGGCGAGCCGACCATCTACGACGCGGCCAACAAGGCCAAGCTGAAGCAATTGCTGGCCGACCAGACCTTCTTCACCAAGGACCTGGCACAGCTGGAAGCGGAATGGCTGGACTTGCAAGATCAACTCGAAAAGCTCGGTTAAGCAAGTAGCGACAAAAGACGACTCCCGGGTCGTCTTTTTTTTATGCCGCCTGCATGGGGCTGGGACTGCGGATCGCCATCAGGCGGTCGATGTCGACGAGGATCAATCGGCGTCCTGCCACCGTGCCCAGGCCCAGCAGGTAATCGGCTTCCGTCTCGCCCAGGCCGGGCACGGCGGCGATGTCGGCGGGCGCCAGGCTGACGATATCGGTGACGCCATCGACCACCATGCCCATCACGCCATTGCTCAGCTGCAGGATGATCACGTCGGTGGCCGGGTCGGGTGCGCCGTGGGCGCTGCCGAACGCGGCGCGCATGTCGACGATGGGAATGATCACGCCGCGCGAGACGGCCACGCTGTGCAGCACTTCCCCTTCCGAGGAAAAACGGTCGAGTTCCTTCAGCGGACGCAATTCCCGCACGCAACGGTAATCGAGACCGTATTCCAGGCCGCCCAGCCGGAAGCTCAAGTACTGCGTCAGGTATTGCGCGGTTGCGGCGCCAGGCGTGGTCGTGGGCTGCATGGTGTTCCTTTCATCCGGTAAGCGCTGCCAGGATGCGCAGTGGCGCAACGTTGGCCCCATGCTAACCAGCATCGCCGCAGGCGGCGTTGAGAAAACTCAACTTTCCCGGAAGGCCAGCCTGACCTCGGCGCCCCGCCTTGCGCCGGCGCAGCCATCTTCCCTTACAATACCGACATTCCCCCCCAACAGGCAGGCCATGCAACACCTCGTCAACCCCGCTGAAGTTGAATTTTCCGCCATCCGCGCCCAGGGCCCGGGCGGGCAAAACGTCAACAAGGTGTCCAGCGCCATCCATTTGCGCTTCCCCATCGCCGCCTCGTCGCTGCCGGAAGCGTACAAGGAACGGCTGCTGGCCCTGCGCGACAGCCGCATCAGCAAGGATGGCGTGCTGGTGCTCAAGGCGCAGCAGTCGCGCAGCCAGGAACAGAACAAGGAAGAGGCGTTGCGGCGCTTGCAGGAAATCATCGACAGCGTGACTTTCCTGCCCGCCGTGCGCCGCGCCACCAAGCCCACGCGCAGCTCGCAGCGGCGGCGCCTCGACAGCAAGAGCACGCACAGCGTCCTCAAGCAATCTCGCGGCAAAGTTATCGACTGATCAGGGCGGTGGCTTGTAAGTCCAGTCCAGGCTGCCCGTGCTGTCCGCGAACACAGGCTGCGTGGCCGGCGTGGCGCTGCGCAGCAAGGCCTTGATTTCTTTCGGCGGCCGGTCGTAGACCTTGGCCGGTCCGGGCGGCACGACGAGGGCGCGCACCGTCGTCTCGCCATCGACGAGGCCCAGGGTGCAGCGCGACTGGCCCGCCGTCGCCTGCCGCTCCTGGCGCAATTGTTCCACCAGCGCCAGCATCTGCGCGTGCAGGATTTCCGACTGTTTCACTTCCACGCGCAGCCGCGCCACCTCTTTCAGCACGGGAGCGATGCGCGCGGCCAGCTTGTCGTACTGCAGCTGCTGCGTTGGCTGCAGCTGCAATTCGCCGCGCCGCAGCTGGCCCGCCAGGGTCAGGTAGTTGCGCACCTCGGGCAATTGCGCGATGGCATCGATTTCCTGCTGGCGCTTGTGCTGCACCTGCAGGAATTGCGCCGCCTTCGCCAGGCTTTCCCCGATCTTTTGCTCCAGCGCGCTCAAGTCGGGCACGAGGGGGAACAGCAGCATTTCCACCTGCCTGCGGGGACCGGCGCTGCCGATGCGGATGGTACGCGCCGCCACGGCGCAGCCTTCGGCCAGTTCGATGACGACCTCGTCGGCGATGATCTCGCAATTGCTGGCGCTGTCGATCACTACGCGCGTGCCGGCGATGACGCAGCTTTCGGCCCGCTTCACGTGCACTTCGCCGCTCAGCGCCTGCAGCACGGAACCGGAAGCGACGCCCTCGACGCGCACGTCGCCGTGCTCGTTGAAGGCCGTGCCGCCCACCAGGTTGCGCTTGAGCCATATCAACCCGCCATGCGAGTGCAGATGGCCATACACGTCGCCATGGATGGTGATGTCGCTGCCGTCGAGCTGGCGCTGCTCCTGCACTTCGCCATACTCCTCGTAGGCGGCGCGCAGCTTCAGATTGCCCGTGGTGCGGCTGCTGACGCCTTCGCGGCTGACGATCTTGTTTTCGATCGACATCTTGCCGTGCTCATCGACATTCACATAGCCATCCATGGTGGCGACGACGAAAGCGCCATCGCTGAAATACTCGACCGACGTGCCTGGCCCCGCCACCGCAGCCAGGTCCAGCTCCAGCGGCGCGGGCGGCGGCAGCGCCTTGCCGGCCAGGTCATAGCCAGGCAAGCCGGGCGTGCCCGGCAGCAGGCGCAGCAGGCGCGCGTGCTTTTTCACTTGCGGGAAGCGGTTCTTGAAGCTGAGCAAATCCAGGCGGCCATCGGAACGTTCGCGCGGCGCGTCGTCGCGGTGGATGCCTTGCGACACTTCGACCAGCTGGGCGTCGCGCCCCGGCTGCGGCGGCAGCACCCGCGCCACCGTGATGCGCTCGGCCTTGCCGCTGGCGAGCATGGCGCGCACGGCCACGCTATCGATGCCGTAGTGCACGCCCTTGCACCACAAGTCAGCCACCAGCTCGTCAAACTCGCGGCGCGCCGGCACCTGGCCATCCGCGTCGGCAGGCAAGGTTTCAAAGTAAAACTCGGCGCTGTCGCCCCGGATCTTGACCTGTTTATACAGGGCGCGGCGCTGGGGCGGGAATGGCGCCACGCGCACGGCGATGCGCAGCAAGGCGTCGCCCTTGGGCGCGGCGCGGGGTGCGGGCGCATGGAACAGGGTCAGCAGGAACAAACCGTAATCTAGGCCCGCCAGCAACTGCCCCGACTGGAACAGCTGGTCGACGGCGGCGCGCAGCTGCGCCGGCGCCAGCGACAGGTCCAGGAACACGCCCTCGTCGCGCTGGACCAGGCCGTGCGGCAAGCCGCCTGCGGGGACCGCATCCGGAACGGGTGTGTCGTCGTCGCTCACGCCTTGCCTCCCCCAGCAGCCATTTCAAAGAATTGCCTCCGTGCACTAGAACAATATCACGGGGCGGGGCCGTGTGCCTGACTGAGCAACAATGCGGGCGGCCAGATGCAAACAGGGCCATGTCTTGCGAGATGGCCCTGTCGGAGGGGGGATGGCTGCCTAGCGGCGCGGCGGGTTGGAATAGATATCCTGGCCCACTTCGTTGATCTGGCGGCGCAGGTCGCGCCGTTCGTCGGGCGTCATGCGGCCCGTGCGGCGCGAGGCGTCGGCACCTTCATTGGCGCGGCGCTGCTCTTCGGCGCGCGTGTCGAAGCTGCGTGCGTCACGCTGTTCGCGCAGTCGCGTATCATTGCTGTTACTGCGCTGTACCTGTTCATACCGCTGGGCCTGCATTTGCTGCTGGTCGTCACGGCGTGGTGGCGGCTGGTTTTGCGCTGACGCCAGGCTGGCGGCAAACACGGAACAAACGGCAAATGCGGACAGCACAGTCGTACGTGCGGCAATAACTGCGCTGGGAGCGGCGTGAATTTTTTTAGTAAAGATATTCATTGAGTTCCTCTTCCGCGATGCCGTATAAACTAAAGCTGATTTCCACTGTGGCCCCAGTGTATGATGCTTTACACGGTGCAGTAAGAGTAATTGGGTAAAGTTTGTAACACTTTGTAATGGGTCGCCACAGCCCCTTGCCGACGCCGCGCGAGGCGTTACTATAGCAACTAATATAAGATAACACGACACCCTAAATGACCACAACCTCCACTTCCGGCAGCAATACAACAACGCAATCGATCCACGGCCACCAGGCAAAAATCATGGTGGTCGATGACGATGTGCGCCTGCGCGACCTGCTGCGGCGCTACCTGACCGAACAGGGCTTCAATGTCTTCACGGCAGAGAGCGCGACGGCCATGAACAAGCTGTGGCTGCGCGAGCGCTACGACTTGCTGGTGCTCGACCTGATGCTGCCCGGCGAAGACGGCCTGTCGATCTGCCGCCGCCTGCGCGGCGCGGGCGACCAGACGCCGATCATCATGCTGACGGCCAAGGGCGAGGACGTGGACCGCATCGTGGGCCTGGAAATGGGTGCCGACGATTACCTGCCGAAACCGTTCAATCCGCGCGAACTGGTGGCCCGCATCGGCGCCGTGCTGCGCCGCAAGGGTCCCGATGAAATCCCGGGCGCGCCGTCGGAAACGCCGCAAACCTTCGAATTCGGCGACTTCGTGCTGGACCTGGGCACGCGCACGCTGAAAAAGAATGGCGAAACGGTGCCGCTGACAACAGGCGAATTTTCTGTGCTGAAAGTGTTTGCCCGCCATGCGCGCCAGCCCCTGTCGCGCGAGAAACTGATGGAACTGGCGCGCGGCCGCGAATACGAAGTCTTCGACCGCAGCCTGGACGTGCAGATTTCGCGCCTGCGCAAGCTGATCGAACCCGATCCGTCGAGCCCGCTGTTCATCCAGACCGTATGGGGCCTCGGTTACGTCTTCATCCCGGACGGACAACCGCGCTGATCGCAGGCGAGGCATGATGAAGCTTGTTCCCGATATCAGCCTGGCGCGGCTGAAAAGCGGCTTGTTCTGGCGCACCTTTTTGCTGCTCGGCACCTTGACCACGGTCAGCATGATCACCTGGATCGGCATGATTTCCGTCATCCAGCGCGAGCCGCAGGCGCAGCAGATTTCCGCCCAGATCATTTCCGTCGTCACCATCACGCATGCGGCACTGACGCACTCGGCGCCCGAGCTGCGGCGCGAACTGCTGTTCGACCTCGTCAGCAATGAAGGCATCCGCATCTTCTCGCTGGAAGAGGACGACCGCATCGAGCCGCCGCCCGACAATTACCTGATGCCCGACATCGAGGCGCTGGTAAAGGCCAAGCTGGGCAAGGACACGCGCTTTTCCGCGCGCGTCAACGGCGTGGCCGGCTTCTGGGTCAGCTTCAAGATCGACGACGACGAGTACTGGCTGATGCTGGACCGCGAGCGCCTGCGCGGCCTGACGGGCTTCCAGTGGCTGGGCTGGGCCAGCCTGGTGTCCGTGCTGTCCGTGCTGGGCGCGGCCATCATTTCCAGCCTGATCAATCTGCCCCTGTCGCGCCTGACGGCGGCCGCGCGCGACATCGCCAAGGGCAAGCAGCCGGCGCCGCTGCCGGAAAAGGGCCCGATCGAAATCATCGAGGCGAACCGCAGCTTCAACCAGATGGTCGACGATTTGAAACAGGTGGAATCGGACCGCGCCGTGATTCTGGCCGGCATTTCGCACGATCTGCGCACGCCGCTGGCGCGCATGCAGCTGGAAGTGGAAATGGCGAACCTGTCGGACGAGGCGCGCGAAGGCATCCAGTCCGATATCGGGCAGATGGACGCCATCATCGGCCAGTTCCTCGACTATGCCAAGCCGACGGAAGCGTCGAGCTTTACCGATGTCGACCTGAGCGGCCTGCTCAGCGACATGACGCGCGAGGCCATGCGCCTGCCGGACGTGAAGATCAACGCCACCATCGCCGAGGGCGCGCATGCGATGGGCAACCCCACCGACCTGCGCCGCGTGCTGAACAACCTGATCGAGAATGCGCGCCGCTATGGCAAGACGCCCGGCAGCGACATGACGGAAATCGACATCGCCTGCCAGGTGCGCACCAGCCACGGTACGAAAAAGGTCATCATCGAGGTGCAGGACCACGGCACGGGCGTGCCGGCGGAAAAGATCGAGCAGCTGATGAAGCCGTTTACCCGCCTCGACACGGCGCGCGGGCAGGCAAATGGCGCCGGGCTGGGCCTGGCCATCGTCGACCGCGTGCTGCTGCGCCATGGCGCCGAATTACAAGTGCGCAACCGCGAAGGCGGTGGCCTCGCGTTTCAGATCAGCTTGCCAGCGGCGTAAGAGACACACGGCGCAGGCAGGTGGACGATAGTCTGGGCCTGGCCATCGTCGACCGCGTGCTGCTGCGCCACGGCGCCGAATTGCAAGTGCGCAACCGCGAAGGCGGCGGCCTCGCGTTTCAGATCAGCTTGCCAGCGGCATAAACGGACGGGAACGGCACAGCTGTGCCGTTCCCTGCCGCTCAGGCGGATGCCTGTTCCTGCGCCAGCAATTTATTCATCAACAATTCCGTTGCCCCATAGCCGTACAGGGAATCGCTTTCCATGCCCGGCGTATCGAAGGGAATCGATTCCTCACGGTTCAGCTTGGCAGGGTCGGCATCCGCATAGCTGGCGCGCCAGGCGCGCTGCAAGGATTCATTGCGGCGGATAAAGGCCGGCATGGGCCAGGCGTCGCGCTCCCAGTGGCGGCTGTCGCCCAGCAGGGGCCAGCGCTCGTTGAGCAGGGCCATGTCGCCCGTGCGCAGGCGGCGCACGGCCTGTTCCGGGCGCAAGCCTTCCAGCTCTTCCAGCGTGGGCAAGCTGTCGCGCTTCGGCCCGAACATATACGCCAGCATGATGCGCCCGGCAGGCGCCCTGCGCGCCACCACGCCGACGGCATAGCCGCCGCCCGGCAAGGGCACGGCAAACCAGCTGCCTTCTCGGTATGGTAATGATCTCATTTCTTGAAGCCCCCTGAAATACACCGGACAGCCGCTGCTATCCGACGTTAAATTTAATTAGGGGCACAGTCTACGCGAAGCGATGCGAAAGTGGCGCATGGTACGCCACAGCAACAAACCAATAGTTACAATATTTTCTCGTCATAGTGATACTGGGCAACAATCGGCCCCGCCTTGAACAGCGCTTCCTTCATGGCCGTGTCCAGGCGCGCGTCGCGGCGGCGCATCCATTCGAGCAGCATGGCCGCTTCCTTGCGGCTGGTGTCGCCCGCATGCGCGAGCACGCGGCGCAGTTCCGGGTCCGTGCACGCCTCGAAGCGCTGGCTGTTCAAGTCCAGCGCCTGCAGTGCGGCGATGGTGGCGCCGATGGCGCGGTGCATGTCGAGCGCGGTGGCCGGCAGGCCGGATTCTTCCAGTGGGACGGTGGTCATGCGCATTCCTTTTCGCGTGGTGGTGACATCGGCTGCATTCTCCACCGCGCGGACGAAAAGCTCAAGCGTCCACGGCACGTTTCCACCCATTCGGCCATAATCATGGCTCAGCAACAGCCTAAACCTCAGCGGCAGGAGCCCCATGTTCAATTTCGACTTTTACAATCCGACGCAAATCCTTTTCGGCCAGGGCCAGATCGCCGCCATCACGGCGCTGATCCCGCCCCAGGCCAGAGTGCTCATGACGTATGGCGGCGGCAGCATCAAGCAGAACGGCGTCTACGATGAAGTCAAGGCGGCGCTGGCCGGCCATACGGTGCTGGAATTTGCCGGCATCGAACCCAATCCCAGCTATGAAACCCTGATGCAGGCCGTGGCCATGGTGAAAAGCGAGCGCATCGATTTCCTGTTGGCCGTCGGCGGCGGTTCCGTGGTCGATGGCACCAAGTTCATCGCCGCGGCCGCCCTGCACGAAGGCGTGGCGTGGGACATCCTGGCGAAAGGCGGCAAGATCGTCGAAGCCGCCCTGCCCTTCGGCACCGTGTTGACCTTGCCGGCCACGGGTTCCGAAATGAATGGCTCGGCCGTGATCACGCGCAAGGCCACGCAAGAAAAGCGCTCGTTCATGAGCCGCAAGGTCTATCCTAAATTCTCCGTGCTGGACCCGTCGAAGACGTTCACCTTGCCGCTGCGCCAGGTGGGCAATGGCGTCGTCGATGCGTTCGCGCATGTGATGGAACAGTATTTGACCTACCCAGTGAACGCGTCCGTGCAAGACCGCTTCGCCGAAGGCATTTTATTGACCCTGATCGAAGAAGGCCCGAAGGCCCTGTCGCACCCGGACGACTACGACGTGCGCGCCAACGTGATGTGGAGCGCCACCCTGGCCTTGAACGGCCTGATCGGCGTGGGCGTGCCGCAGGACTGGTCCACGCACGCCATCGGCCACGAATTGACGGCCTTGTATGAGCTCGATCATGCGCAAACCCTGGCCATCATCCTGCCCAGCATGTTGCGCGTGCGCAAGCAGGCCAAGCGCGCCAAGCTGCTGCAATACGCGGCCCGCGTGTGGGGCCTGGACGGCGGCGACGAGGATGGCCGCATCGAAGCCGCCATCGCGCGCACGGAATTCTTCTTCCGCCACATGGGCGTCAAGACGCGCCTGGCCGACTACGGCCTGAATCACGCCAGCGTGGACGCCGTCGTGTCCGCCCTGGAAGCGCACGGCATGACGGCCCTGGGCGAACAGCGCGAAGTGACGCCCGCCGTCAGCCGCAAGGTGCTGGAACTCAGTCTGTAGATTCGCATCACACTGTTGTAAAACGGTCAGCCGGGTGGGACAGCTGGCCGTGGTTCATGCTAAGCTGTCATTTCGCTAGGGGTCCTGGAGCAGTCATCCGGGTGAGAGATACCCTTCGTACCTGATCTGGATAATGCCAGCGAAGGAAAGCGCAAAGTACCTCCCTCCTTTGATAGCTCCTGCGTTGGCGCCAGCCGAACAAGCAGCCTGCCGTGCTCTTTTTACAGAGACGGCTTGAACCACGAGCAATCTATGTCCACACCGAATTTATCCGTTTCTGTTCTGACCCTGGCCATCCTGCACGCGTTTGCCGCGCCCGCCCTGGCTTCCGACGCAGCCGACCCGCAGGCGCAAAGCATGGCCGAAGTCGTCGTCACGGCCAGCAAGGCGCCGGCCGCCAAGCGCGCCTCCGTGGGCGGCTTCAGTGACGCGCCGCTGCTGCAGACGCCGGCATCCGTCACCGTCATTTCGCAAAAAGACATGCAGGACTTGCAGATCCGCAACCTCAGCGATGCCGTCAAGCTCGACACCAGCATCAACGACGCCTATAACGCCGTCGGCTATGCGGAACAGTTTTCCATCCGCGGTTTCAAGCTCGATAACAATTCCAGCTACCGCAAGGATGGCGTGGCCATTCCTGGCGACACGCAAATCCCGCTGGAAAACAAGGAACGCATCGAAGTGCTGAAGGGCCTGGCCGGCTTGCAGGCAGGCGTGGCCGCGCCGGGCGGCGTGATCGACTTCATCGTCAAGCGCCCCACCGCCGCCCCGCTGCGCACGGTCACCGTGGAAACGCGCGAGCGCGGCACCGTGTACGGCGCCATCGACCTGGGCGGCCGCCTGGAAGACACGCGTTTCGGTTACCGCGTCAACGTGGCGGCCGAGCGCCTGCGCTCCTACATCAAGGGCGCGGACGGCAACCGCAAGTTCATTTCCGGCGCCTTCGACTGGCAGATTTCGCCGCAAGCCCTGCTGCAAATCGATGCCGACTACCAGGACAAGGCGCAGGCGACGGCGCCCGGCTTCCAGCTGCTGAACAATAAAACCTTGCCAACCGGCATCAGCGCCGACGCCATGCTCAACCTGCAGCCGTGGACGCGTCCCGTGGAAACCGTCACCAGCAATCTCGGTCTGCGCTTCCAGTACGCGTTCAGCGACGACTGGCACGCCACCCTGTCGGCCAACCAGCACTCGTTCAAGCGCGACGACTACACGGCCTTCCCTTACGGCTGCAGCGCGCAAGACCTGTACCCCGGCTTCTGCGGCAATGGCGACTTCGACGTGTATGACTACCGCAGCCTGGGCGAGACGAAAAAACCGCTGAGCGCGCAAGCCATGATCCAGGGCAAGTTCGCCACCGGTTCCCTGCGCCATGAATTCACGGCCGGCGTCTCGACCTTCCGCCGCAAGGACCGCGCCGGCCTGTACGTGTACGACTGGGCCGGCGTGAGCAACATCTACCGCCCGCAGATCGTCGACATGTCGACGGGCGTGCAAGGCCCCGTGCGCCTGGTGCGCAAGGACACGGAAAACTCCGTCTTCGTGCAGGACATCGTCAGCCTGGCGCCGGACTGGAAGCTGCATGGCGGCTTGCGCCATATCAATGTCGACGGCTACCAGTATGTACTCAAGGCCGATACGGAAATCCGCGCCAAGCACGATTTCCTGCTGCCCAACGTCTCGCTCGTCTACACCCCGCTCGACAATCTCTCCGTGTATGCGGCCTATTCGCAAGGCATGGAACATGGCGGCACGGCCGACCGCAAGGCGCTCAATGCCAACGTGGAATTGTCGCCCAGCCGCTCGAAGCAGGTCGAAGTCGGCGTGAAGATGGATGTGACGCCGGACTTCATGCTGGCGGCCAGCCTGTTCCAGATCCGCAAGGGCCTGGAATTCAACCAGTACGTCGACAGCACCGCCTATAACTTCGTGCGCGAAGGCCAGGCCCAGCACCGGGGGCTGGAATTGTCGGCCCAGGGCAAGGCATCGTCCAGCCTGAGCCTGGGCGCGTCCGTAACGGCCCTGAACAGCCAGCAGTCAGGCACGGGCAATGCCGACCTCGACGGCAAGCGCGTGCCCAACGTGCCGGCCTTCAAGGCGGCCGTGCATGCGGATTACGCCGTGCAACAGGTGGCGGGCTTGAGCGTGAATGGCAGCTGGGAATATGCGGGCAAGAAAGCGTTTGAGTACAGCAACACGACCTTCGTGCCGTCGTACAACGTGTTCAACCTGGGCGCCGCGTACGCCACGCGCATCGCCGGCACGCGCGCCGTGCTGCGCGCCGCCGTCAACAACGTGGCCGACAAGTTCTACTGGCGCGACGTGACGCCGGAATCGGATGGCTATCTGTATCCGGGCGCCAGCCGGACGTTCAAAGTCTCGGCGCAGTTTGACTTTTAATTGAGGGAAATGGCAGGCGCCGCAGCGAGCGCCTGCTGCAGCAAAGGCGCCGCCTGTTCCAGGCGCGCTTCCAGGCTGTCGCGCAGCACGTGGTAGACGATGCCGCGCGCGTCGAGCTCATCGAGCAGGTAGCGGTAGATCAATTGGCGCACGGCTTCCGACTCGCGCTGCAAGCCATCGGCCACCCAGGGGCTGTCGGGCGCCGTGACCAGGGTCAGATCGTACTGCGTGGCATCAGCCAGCGCCGCCAGTTGCGCATCGGCGCCGTGAAAATAATGGCGGCTGTACACCACCGTCATCAAGGGCGTCGTGTCGCAGAACAGGAAGTGGCGGGCTTGGGCGGCAGCGGCCGCTTCGCGTTCGACTTGCGTACGCGCAATACCATACTGATCCGCCGCGACGGGCACCCTGCCTTGCGTTTCCACAAACTCGCGTAAATACTCGGGCACCCACACCGTGCCATGGCGCTCGGCCAGGGCCGCCGCCAAGGTCGACTTGCCCGACGATTCCGCGCCCAGGATGGCCACGCGCACGCAACGCTCCATCACTTGAGGACCATCGCGCTCGGCGCGGCCGGGGCCGACTTTCGCCACGCCAGCAAGCCGATGACGGCCATCACGACGAAGAACGCGTACAGCACGGCCGTCAGGGTCAGGCCCTTGTGCACATACAGCCACACGTACAGCACGTCGACGATGATCCAGGCGATCCAGTTTTCCAGTTTCTTGCGCGACAGCAGGAATTGTCCCACCAGGCTGCCGGCCGTGAGGAAACCGTCCGCATGGGGCACGTCCGTGTCCGTCGTCGTCAGCAGCCAGGCGATGAGCAGGAAGCCCACCAGCCAGCCGACGGCGCATGCCAGCCAGCCGCGGCCGTCGAGGCGCGTCACGGGCAGGGTCTTGCCGCCGCTGGCCGGATGCAGCCACTGGTACCAGCCCCAGAACGAGACGCTGATGAACAGCAGTTGCAAGGCCATGTCGCCATACAGGCGCGATTCGAAAAACACGAAACCGTAGGCGGCCGAGGAAATGATGGCGAACAGCCACGCCCAGTGATTCTGGCGGATGTTCAGCGCAACGGTTGTCAATGCCAGGACAAAGGAAATCAGTTCAAGCGGCGTGGTGGCAAAACCCAGCAGGAGAAGCGTATCGTTCATGGGAATCGTGATGAGGCTGGTGGTGCAGTATGCAATACCAGCCATGAATAAGCAAGATTGCCCGCACCGCCAGCCCCCTCCCCCGCTCAGGCAAAGCCGCCCTTGACGGCGCGCGCCAGCGAACGCTGCACGATCAGCTTGTGGAAAGGCCGGATCAGCAGGATGTAGGCGCGCCCCACCCGATTATGGCAATGCACGACGCTGGACATGGTCACGCTGCCATGCCGCCCCGCGTCGCGGTTGCGCAGCACCGACAAACGGAAATCCAGGTGGCTGTCATCCTCGCCCACGATGATTTCATCGTCGCTGACGGCAAAGATGCGGAAGATGCCGATGCGCTTGCCAGGCCTGGCTTCCATCTGCCTGGCCGTCCGGATGCCGAAGCGCGCCACGATGGCGTCGCGCACCACCATCAGCTTGCGCGCCCAGCCCGGCTGGCTGCCCAGCAGCACGCGCGCCAGACTTTCCATGTCCATCTGGCGCGCCTGCGCAGTCGGCAGCTCGACGGCATACGCGTCGGCCAGGTGGCTGCCCGGGTACAAGGGGGCGATGCTGGCGCCCGGCGGCAAGGCCACGGCGCGTACCGCATTGTTCATCTCTTGCATGTGCTCTCCATGTGTTCAGTGATAACATGGCCATCATACACGACAATGTGAACAGCGATAACATAACATGAGCACGAACAGCAATTATCACCATGGCAACCTGCGCGACACCCTGGTCGCCGCCACCATCGCGCAACTGGCGCAGCAGCACGACGCCGCCCTTTCCCTGCGCGAACTGGCGCGCACGGTGGGCGTGTCGATCGCCGCCGTGTACCGCCACTTCCCCAGCAAGGAAGCCTTGCTGGCCGACGTGGCGGCGGCCGGCTTCGCCAGCCTGATCGCCAAATGGGAAGCCGAACTGCCGCCGCAGGGCAGCCTGCCTTCCGAACAGCGGTTTCAGCTGCTGGGCCAGCAATACATCGAATTCGCCCTGGCCGCGCCGGCCCACTACCGGCTGATGTTCGAACACCAGGACGTGCGCCAGTTCCCCGCCTTGCAGGACGCGGCGCAGGCGTGCTTCCAGTACGTGCTGCAGACGGCCGGCGCGGCCGTGCGCGAAGCGGGCCTCGATGCGCGCTGGGACAAGGCCGCCGCCAGCGCCGGCTGGTCGCTGGGCCACGGCTACGTGATGCTGCTGCTGAGCGGCCGCCTGGCCATGGCGGACGGCGGCGACGAGCTGTCGCCGGCCATGGTGCCGCGCTTTTTTCAGTTGCCCGTGGAGGCATTCATGCAGGCAAAGAATAAAATCGGACAGGAATAATATTTCAAGGCCCGCCTCTTCAAGCTGCGTCGCTGTCATCGACGCAGCAGGCAAAAGGCCGACGCTAACACTGCAGCGTTTTCCCTCCTACAATCATCCTCTTACCTTGAGTCAGGGCAACAAAGTCATTGATGAAGCTACGCAGCGAATTTTCAAAAATACCGCTATGTCCAATCACCAGATTGTTATCCGTGTAGGCGACAATGAAGGGATTGTAGGGACGGTGTGGTTCTATCGGCCGGAAATCAACATTTCCATATTTCTTTTCGGCAGACAGGTCGCGCTGCGCGACCTTGCATGGACTATGCTCATATTCGGCCGGATCGAAATTTTGCTCGACAACTGGCTCGTCCAACTTCACGCTCATTACGTGGGTTCGCTGCGGGCCATATTCGCCAAGCGCCTTGCCCCACAACGGCCACCTGTCATCGTCAGGCTTGCCATTGATGGTCGAGCCGAGTGCGCGGCCGATGGGAAACGCCCACTTGCGAGCCCAATCGCCCTGGGATGAAATCACCAACATGACTGGCGCCTGCGCTTTGTCATAGCTGCGGCGCGATGCCATCTGGTGGATATTTTCATACTGTGCCGCTTCAAGTGCAGGATTGACCAGCACGGTCAAATCGCCAAAACCTTGCAATGGCCCGGCCTTGTCAGCCGCCAGTTCTTTTTCGATTGTTTCAGCGACGGCTTTGAAGACGACCTGCCCACCAAAGCTGTGCCCAAACGCAAGCAACCCCATGAAAGGCGTGTTTTCCGACTCGCGCCGGGCTTCGCCGCGGTCGCGATAAAGGCCATTGAGCGCGAGCAGAAAGTGATGCAAGTCGCCTTGCCCCACCCGTTCTGCCGCCCGTTTACGGCCCCAGAAAGTGCAGAAACTGAGCGGCATCGGTAGCGAGCGACCGCGCCAGCCGACATACACGCCGATGACATTCACGTCCCCGCTGCTGGTCAGATTCATCCGCGAACGCGTATAGGGTCCGGCGACGCCAAGCGGTGCATCATTCAGGACAGCCCTGGTCTTGGCAAGCGAACGAGAAAAATCAAATGCATTGGTATCATCGGGATCGGCATTGTGATGCCAGCCATGGACGAAAACTACTACAATGGTATTCTTGCTCTTCGCTGAATACCGAATAACGTCAAGTGCGCGCTCGGCCCCCTCCTTGTCCCAGAATCGTCCATCATCGTCGACCTGGATGACAAAATCATTCGGCTCATGGAATAGGCCATTATCCTGCTGTATGGATTTACTGCGATAGGCGAACGAGGGTATCAATGATCTCAACGCAACGGCTGAAAAAACCTTGCTGGACTGTGTCATGAGATGACTCTCCATGGATACTTTAATTGAACTTATATACGCAATAATATACGCAATATTCACCCATTATTAATAAATAAACAATAGGCAATTTCATTCAATGAACATGGCGTCGTCAATCGCCCATCCACGTGCGACTTTGCGCCACGGCTGTCGTCCCGCCTGAAAATGCACGCTCCCATGCATCCATCTACCATCCCTGGCACCGAGGGCTATGCGGAAAATGCCGGGCAGCTCATTGCCCGGTACGCAAGCGTCAACTTCCCGGATAAATATCGGCCCGTCAGTCATCTCTTGCCGACGCGATCAGGCGCCGTGCTCGATATCGGCGCCGGGACTGGCGGCGACGCGGCGTGGCTGGCAAGCCTGGGGCACACGGTGACAGCCGTTGAGCCCGTTGCCGCCTTCCGCGAAGCGGGCATGAAGGCGCAGGTCGTGGCCAACCTTGAATGGGTGGACGATAGCCTGCCTGCGCTGTCGGCGATCGGCGCGCGCCAAAGCAGGTATGACCTGATTGTCGTCGCGGCCGTCTGGATGCATCTGGCAGCGGAAGAAAGGATGGCGGCAATGGGCAATATCAGCACCTTGCTCAAGCCCGGCGCAATGCTCATCATGTCCCTGAGACATGGCCCGGCCCCTGAAGGGCGGCGCGTCTTTGATGTCCCTGCCAGTGAAACGGCAGACCTCGCGATGCAACATCAGCTCAAGGTGATGTTGCATACGCAGGCGCCATCCGTGCAGCCGCAGAATCGCCTGGCGGGGGTAAGCTGGTCCTGGCTTGTCTTTGAGAAATGATTCAAGCTGAACCAGCGTGCGCCAGGACGTTGACACGGCCGCATTCAGCCGAGGCTGGCCATTATTTTGAAACACCCTTCATTTATGCATGACATATCGATAGACACGCTCTCCGTGATTGCCAGGCAATGCTTGGCGCTCACGTGCCTGCAACGCTTTTGCCGGCAGCATGCCCTGCACCACCCGGCGCTGTCCGCGTTCGCCGGCCACGTGTGGAAGGTGGCGCAGCTCGCGCCGGGGGATTTTGCCGCCTGGGAGCGCGGCTTTGCCTGCCTGGCAGTGACGGGCATGGGCGATCCCTGGCCGGACGACCTGCGCATGGCGCTGCCCGGGCACCTGCTCGGCGCGCTGGAGCAACTTGTCGGGCATGTGCTGGAAACGAGCGCCTGTACCTGGCATGGCGATGACCTTGCGGCAAGCCGGCGCCAGCTGGAAGCCGTGCTTGATATCTGTGCCAGGCATGGCGTGGCGGCGCCGCCGCTTGCGCACTATGTGCAGCACGATGCGGCGCTGCGTGGCGGCTGGGGGCCGATGCTGACGGACGCGGAAGTCAGGCGCTGGCAAGCCCTGCTATAACGCGCGGCTTGCAATGGCGGCGGAGGTTCACGCCGGCAGGCCCTGGCGCACCTGGTCGAGCAGCCGCTCCTCTTCCTCCGTATCCGCGTCGATTTGCGTGACGACGGTCCAGAATCGCGGGCAGGTCTTGATCTGCTCGAACGCATGGCTCGTTTCAAGCCGCACCATGGTTTTCCTCAGGCTGTGCAGATAGCCCTCTTCGATGACATCGAGCAGTTCGTCATCGGCAGCATCGATCAGCTCGAGCAGCGCGCCTTCGATCCTTGCATAGCCCTCCTCCCACAGCTGGCCGATTTCCGGCACGTCGACTTCGATGCACTCGTTCGACCAGTCCGGAGGATAGTAATCGCGCTCCCGGTTGGCGGGATCGGTGTCAAGGCTCAGCGAAAGGGAGGGGAACGATACGGCGTTGAAGGCAAAGGCGGAAAATGCCTGGTCCTTGAATGGGGACGCGCCCAGCAAGGCCAGCGACGCGCTGGCCAGCTTGAAGCAGGTTTCTTCGACGTCGTAGGCAGTTTCAAATGTCTGCCAATCAAGTGGTAAAGCGGGAGTCGGGGGCATGGCGGGCCTGTCGGAAAAATAAGGGTGGAAAGTGATCGGAATTATACGTGGCGCAGCCGATACGGCAGGCGCCGGCCGCGCGTACGGTGCGGCCGCAAAAAAGCCGCATCGGCCCTGCGGCGGATGCGGCTTTGCGCTAGCGCAAGCTAAAGCTTATTTCTTGGCGGCTTTCACTGCCTTCGGATACTTGATCGTCATTTCCTGCAGCAAGTTATCCGCGTGGTCCACTTCCTTCATCACCCACAGCATGTAGCGGATGTCGAGGTGGATGGCGCGCGTGATGGCCGTGTCGAAGTACCAGTCCTTGGTGATCGATTCATACGTCGAATCGAAGTTCAGGCCGATCAATTCGCCGCGCTTGTTCATCACGGCCGAGCCGGAATTGCCGCCCGTGGTGTCCGCGCTGGTGAGGAAGTTGACGGGCACCGTGCCCAGTGCCGGGTCGCGGAACTGGCCGTAGCGTTTTTGCTTGACGGCGTCAATCAAGCCTTGCGGCGCTTCGAACGGAGCCTTGCCCGTGACTTTCTCGACGATGCCTTCCACGGTCGTGAACGGCCCCTTGGTGATGCCGTCGCGCGGCGAGTACGGCGATACCGTGCCGTACGTGACGCGCAGGGTCGAGTTGGCGTCAGGATAGACCGGCTTGCCTTGCGATTTCTTCCAAGCAATCACGGCTTGCATGTATTGCGGAATCACGCGTTCCAGGTTGCCGTCGATTTCCTTGCGGCGCTCTTCCAGCGCCGCTTCGACGGGCTGCAGCTTGATGGCCAGCGCCATGAAGGCGTCATCGGACTGGGCAACAGCGGCCTGGTCCTTTTCCAGCCAGGCCAGGCGCTTGGCCGTGTCAGCCAGTTGCGTCTGCTGGTACAGGGCCGCCACGGCGCCTGGCGCCGGCAGCAGCGCGTCCAGGCCTTGCGGATGGCTCTTCGCCGCCAGTTGCGCGTAACGCTTCAAGCCCGCTTCAAAACGCGCCTGGTCGACCTTGTTGACATACGACTGTTCCAGGCGGGCCAGGCGGGCCTTGATGAAGGCCAGGTCGCGCTGCTGGAAGCCCGATTCGCGCTCGGCATCCGCTTTCTGGCGCTCCAGCGACAGGCGGTAGATGGTGCGCGCGCTTTTCAGCAAGTCGCTGTTGGTGGCCACGCTCCAGGCGAACTCTTCTTCGCTCAAGGCCATGTCGCTGGCGATCGCCGCGTCCAGTTCGGCCAGCAGGGTCGGCGACACGTTCGGCTGTTTCGCGTACCAGGCGCGGAACTCGGCATCCTGCACGTCCTTGATGGCGGCGATGTCCTTGCGGGCGAAACCGTCGAGCAAGCCCTGGGTTTTCTTCAGCACGTTGTTGATGCTTTTCACCACGCTCGCATAGCGCACGGCAGCGGCCGGGTCGCCCTTCGTCGAGTCGGCCATCACGGCCAGGTCTGCTTGCAGTTCGGATACTTTCAGGGGGAAGGCCGTATCGCGCGCGAAACGGATTTCCGCCGGCAGCTTGTAGCGGCTGGTGCGGCCGGGGTAGCCCGCCAGCAAGATGCCGTCACCGGCTTTCAAGCCTTCGGCCGACACCACCAGGAAATCCTTCGATTGGTACGGCACGTTGTCGGGCGACGGGTCGGCCGGACGGCCATCCTTGCCCACGTAGGCGCGCAGGAACGAGTAATCGCCCGTGTGGCGCGGCCACTCATAGTTGTCGGTATCGCCGCCGAAGTTGCCGATCTTGTCCGATGGCGCGTACACGAGGCGCACGTCGCGTATCATCATCTGGCGGATGCGGTAGTACTCGAGGCCGCGGTGGAAGGCGGGCACGGAGCAGCGGTACATCTTGTCCGTTTCGCATTCGGCGATCAAGTCCTTGATGCGCTTTTCCACGGCTTCGTGGCGCGCGCGGCCGCTCATGTCGGCCGTCAAGCCTTTCAGCACGCGGTCGCTGACGTTTTCCACCTTGTCCGTCACATACACGAGGCTGTTCGGACCGCCCGGCAGCTCTGCGGCGCGCGTCTTGGCCAGGAAGCCGTCGGTGATGTAATTGTGTTCAGGCGTGGAATTGCGCTGCACGGCGCCATACGCGCAGTGGTGGTTCGTCACCACCAGGCCGGCGTCGGAAACGAAGGCGGCCGAGCAACCGCCCAGCGACACGATGGCGCTCATCGGGTGCTTGCTCAGGTCGGCCAGTTTTTCTGCAGGAATGTCGATGCCGACCCGTTTCAGTTCGGCTTTCAGCTGCGGCAATTGGTGTGGTTGCCACTGCCCTTCGTCAGCGTGTGCGCCGGCGAACGCGCCCAGCAAGGCGACTGGTAATACGATTGTCTTGAACAAGATTTGCTCCTCCATAAAAAGCAGGCGAAAGTATAGCCTGTCCAGGCGGCCTGAGTCGGCAAAAATTATCCCATTGCAATTTCTGTATCAGGCGGCCGGCCGTCCCGTCCCCTGCAAGGGGATCTGCAGGGCCAGCCGGCAACCGGCGCCCGAGGCCGGCACACCGACCTCGAACTGCCCGCCCAGCGCCGTCACGCGCTCGGCGATGCCGATCAGGCCAAAGCACTGCTTCTTGCGCTGCTGCTGCGGCGTGATGCCGATGCCGTTGTCGCTGATGGCCACGTACACGGCGCAGGCATCCGAACTGAGCTCGATCTCGACCTGGCTGGCCTGGGCATGGCGCATGACGTTGCTGAGCGCTTCCTGCACGATGCGGAACAGCACGATCTCGACCTGGCTGCCGATGGCGGAAAACAATGCCTCGTCGCGTATCAGCAGCTGGCAAGCGACGCCGCTGCGCTTGCGGAAGTCGCCCACCTGCCATTCGATGGCGGCTTGCAAGCCCAGGTCCAGCGCCATCGGGCGCAGCTCGTTCATGATGCCGCGCACGCTCTTGATGGTGGTGTCGACGTTGCTGAGCACGGCGCCGACCCGGCGGTGCAGGCGCGGATGGGACCCTTCCGTGCGCGCGCTGAGCATGGAAATATCGATGCGCAGCGCCAGCAGGTTTTGCCCCAGTTCATCGTGGATATCGCGCGAAATGCGCTTGCGCTCATCTTCCTTGGCCGTTTCCAGGTGCAGCGCCAGCTGGCGCAGCTGCGCATGCGACTGGCGCAGGGCGCCATCCATCAGCTTGCGTTCGGTAATGTCCGTGTGCGCCACCACCACGCGCAGCGGCCCTTCACCGAGGAAGCGGCTGATCCTGGCCTGCGACCAGCGGGGACCCGAGCGCGTGGCAAACTCATATTCGAGCGCAAACGTGTCCGCATTGCCGGCGATGACGGAGCGGATGCCTGCGGCCAGCTCGCGCCCGGCGCTGCGCTGCCAGCGCGGGTCCGTGTCGCAGAATTCCAGGTAGTGCAGCGGCTGCGGCGTTTGCCCGACGAAGGCCAGGCAAGCCTGGTTGGCATGCACGACGCGGCCCGACCGGTCCAGCACCAGCACCCGGTCCGTCAGGGAATCGATGGTGGCGTGAAAGAAGCGCTCGGCATCGCGCAAGGCTTCCTGTGCCCGCTCGCGCTGGTGTACTTCCAGCTGCAGGTGCTGGTTGGCCCGCAGCAATTCGGCCGTGCGGTCGACCACCCGCTGGTCCAGCTCGCGGTGCAGTTCGCGCAAGTCCGCCTCGGCCAGCTTGCGCTCAGTGATATCGGAAAACACGCCGACAAAATGGCTGATCGCGCCATCCGGGCTGCGCATCGGCGTGATCGACAGCGATTCGACGAAGCGCTCGCCATTCTTGCGCCGGTTCACCAGTTCGCCATACCAGCTGCCATCCTGGTGCAGGCTGCGCCACATGGCTTCATAAAAATGCGGCAGATGCGTGCCGCCGCCGAGGAAGGACGGATCGCGGCCGATGGCTTCCTCCGCCTGGTAGCCGGTGATGGTGGTGAACGCGGGGTTGACGGAAATGATGCGGTTGGCGCTGTCCGTCACCAGCACGCCTTCGCGTATGCTGTCGAGTATCACGAAGGCGCGCCGCAAGGCCGATTCGCGCGCGTGCTCGTCGCCCAGGTCCGTCACCAGCATGCGCGCCGTGGCGCTGTCCGCATCGTAATTGGCTTCGATGCGCACCATGCCGCACATGCCGCCCGCTTCGCCTTCGAACAGCGGCGCTTCGAGCACCTGGCGCGCGCCGCCGGTGAAGACGGCGTCGAGGAAGCGCCGGAAGCCGCCCTGCGCCTGGGGCGCGACGAATTGCTCGAAACGCCGTCCCAGCAGCCGGTTCTTGTCGCGTTGCAACAAGCCGCAAGCTGCCACGTTGACACGCGTGATCACGCCTTCGCGCGCCAGCGAAAAGTAACTGACGGGCGCCTGTTCATACAGCTGCGCATAACGGTCGCGGCTGCTTTCAAATTCATTTTTCAGCTGTTCCAGCTCGGCCAGGGCCGCGCTCTGCATTTCCAGCTCGATCTGGCTGACCTGCAACTCATGCAGCTGACGCATCACGTCTTCATTCGACTGCGGCGCGGGCTGGTGCTGCTCCGCGGCCAATTGCTCCGCCTGCTCTCTCAGGCGGGCCGGCGCGCTGCCGTCGAATGGTTCGCTCATGACACGTGCTCGCCGCTACTGCCGCCGGCCACGGCGCCGGACTGGATCTGGCGCAGCTGGGCTTCCAGCAGTTTCGACTCTGTAATGTTGATGAAGGTCACCACCACGCCATCGATCACATTTTCGATCGTGCGGTACGGCATGATGCGCACGTTGTACCAGCGCCCCGTCTTCGTTTCCACTTGCCGCTCGCAAAACACCAGGCTGCGGATCACTTCCAGCGCATCGTCTTCCAGGCCCGGATAATCGAGGTCGTTGACGATGTCGCTGAGCGGACGGCGCAAGTCCGTCTGGATCAGCTTGTAGATTTGCGTGGCCGGCGCCGTGAAGCGGCGGATGCGCAGGTCGCTGTCGAGGAAAATGGTGGCGATATCGGTACTATTGAGCAAATTCTTCATGTCGCTATTGACCAGCGACAAATCATCGACCTTCGATTGCAGCTCCGCATTGACCGTGTACAACTCTTCGTTGAGCGACTGCATCTCTTCCTTCGACGTGGTCAGCTCCTCGTTCGTCGATTGCAGCTCTTCATTGGTCGACTGCAGTTCCTCGTTGGCCGATTTGAGTTCCTCGCGCGACGTCTGCATCTCGTCGCGCACGGCCTGGATTTCATTGCGCGCCTGCGCCAGTTGCTGTTCCAGTTCCAGCACCTTGGGGTTCGGCGAGCGGCCGCGGCGCGCCTCGGCCACCAGCGGCGCGCTGGCAAACGTCACGAACACCATGCCGCGCAGGGATTCAGGCTGGCTCAGCGCTTCCGCGCTCAGGTCGACGCCCAGCGACTGTCCCAGGTGGTCCTTGACCACCAGCCCCTTCAGGCGCACCACCCTCTCGCTCTGCAAGGCTTCCTTGATGAGGCCAGCCAGCTCGTAGCGCAAGCCTTCGCGCGCCATCGCGTGGATATTCCAGTTGGCCTTGCCGGCTGCCGGTTCGAGGAAGGCGCCCGTGCGCCCGTTGATATACAGGATGTCGCCATCCTGGTTCAGCAGCGCGGCAGCCGGTGAATATTTCTGGAGCAATAATTGCTCGACATGGGATTGAATCTTTCCAGTCATGCTGACTTCTCTCGTGTCGCTAGGTGTAGGGGGGGATGCCAACGATACCTTGGTAGGAAAATACGTGGGCAGGCGCTGGCGCGCCAGGTTGTCGAGGCGGCGGTACAACCGGGTCGACGTGGTCAGCGGTGAAAACAGGTCGGAAAAATGGCCGGGCGTGTCGGCGCTGCCCAGCAGCAAAATCCCGTCGCGGTTCAAGGCGTAATGAAACAGGGGTATCAAACGCTGCTGCAGCTTGGCATTGAGATAAATCAACAGATTGCGGCAGCACAGGATGTCGAGCTTGGTGAACGGCGGGTCGGAAATGATGTTTTGCTGGGCAAAGATGATCGTGTTGCGTATCTCTTTTTTCACGTGATAATCGTTCTTGTCGCGCAAGAAGAAACGCCCGAGGCGTTCGGCCGACACGTCGCTGCTGATGCTGTGCGGAAAGCGTCCCTGGCGCGCGCGGTCGATGGCGTCGGCCGACAGGTCGGTGGCAAAGATCTGCAGGCTGTACTTCGACGGCGGATTGATGCTGGCCACCACTTCATGGAACACCATGGCCAGCGAATACGCTTCCTCGCCCGTGGAACAGGCGGGCACCCAGGCCTTGAACGCGCGTCCGTCCGGATGGGCCGCCAGCAATTGCGGCAAGGCGACCATCTTCAGGTATTCCCACACTTTCGGGTCGCGGAAGAAACTCGTCACGCCGATCAGCAATTCCTTGAACAGCAAGTCGATTTCGGTGGGATTGGTGCGCAAGTACGGCACGTATTCTTCCATCGACGTCATTTGATACAAGCTCATGCGCCGCTCGATGCGCCGCAGCACCGTGTTGATCTTGTAATCCGTAAAACTGTTGCCCGTGTGTTCGGACAGCAAGGCGACAATTTCCTGCAAGGAATTGCGCCCGTTCGGTTCATGGCCTGGCAGGCTGAGGAAGCTGCTGCGGAACAGATAGGTGATGATCTTGTCCGGCATCTTGTCGGGAAAGTCGACCAGGTCCACCACTTCCGCGGCAATCGCGCTTTGCGGCATCATGTCGAACTTGGCCGTGTCCGGATGCTGGGCCAGGGTCAGCCCCCCTGCCTGCTTGATCGCCTGCAAGCCGCGCGTGCCGTCATTGCCCATGCCGGAAAAAATCACGCCCACGGCCAGTTCGCCCAGTTCGCTTGCGAGGCTTTCGAAAAAGGTGTTGATGGGCAAGCGGTGCCCGCGCAGCTGCACCGGTTCGCTGAGCACGAAACGTCCCTTGGACAAGCCCAGGTCGGCATTCGACGGTATCACATAGATATGGTTGGGCCGCAACTCCGCCTGGTGCGTGATTTCCGTGACGGGGATGCTGGTGGCGCGCTGCAGCAGTTCCGGCAGCATGGCCTTTTGCGTGGGATCAAGATGCTGGATCACCACATAGGCAATCCCGCTCTCCTGCGGCACGTTCGCCAGGAAGGCAACGATGGGATCGAGTCCGCCGGCGGATGCGCCGATGGCCACCACGGGGAAAACGATGGTGGCCACTTCAGGGACGGAAGCATTGCTGTGTTTACTGCGTGTCATCTTCTGCAAGAGTGCAGCCACGGCCAAAGCGTCAGGCTGGGAATTGATAATCTTGCATTCTAGCACTCAAGATGCGCGGCAAAACACGAATTTGGCGCAGGGCTTTTCCCTGCGCCAGGCTGCCCCCTAGCCGTCCCCTTTACTGCGCCTGCGGCACGTGCCAGCCGCCGCCCAGCGACTGGATCAGGGCCACGGCCGTCGTCTGGCGGTCCGCCTGCGCCTGCACCAGCGAACGGCGCGCCGACAGGGCCGTCACTTGCGCCGTCACCACGTCCGTATAGCCGACCTGGCCCGCGTTGTAGCGGTTCAGCATCTGCTGCTCGACCTGGTCGGCAGCGGACGACGCCTGCTGGCGCAAGGCCAGCTGTTCGGCCAGCGCGCGCGTGGCCGACAACTGGTCTTCCACGGCGCCAAAGGCACTCAATACCGTCTGGCGGTAGCGCGCCACGGCCGCCTCGTGTCCCGCCTTGGCCGCATCCACGCTGGCCGTGGTGGCGCCCGCGTTGAACAGGGTTTGCGCGGCCGACACACCCAGCGACCACAGGCTCGATGAGGCATTGAACAGGTCGCCCACCTTGCTGGCGCCGGAACCGTAGGAACCCGTCAGGTTCAGGCTCGGGTAATACGCGGAACGGGCGATGCCGATCTGCTCGTTGGCCACGGCCACCCGGCGCTCGGCGGCGGCGATGTCGGGACGGCGCTGCAGCAGGGTCGACGGCACACCCAGCGGCACCTCGGGCACGGTCAGGGTCCACGGCGCCACGGCCAGGCTGAAGTCGGACGGCGCGCGGCCCAAAAGTATCGCGATCGCATGTTCCAGCTGCGCGCGTGAACGCGTCTGGCTCGACAGGTCGATCTGCGCATTGGCCAGCTGCGTCTGCGCCTGCAGCAGGTCGGACTTGGCGGCGATGCCCGAATTGAAGCGGTTGCTGGTGATGTCGAGCACGCGCTTGTAACCATCGATGGTGGCATTCAGGAGCGCGATCTGCGCATCGCTCTGGCGCAGCGAAAAGTAATTGGTGGCCAGTTCGCCCTGCGCCGACAGGCGCGCGGCGGCCAGGTCGGCCGCACTGGCACTGGCGCTGGCGTCCGCCCCCGTCACGCCGGCGCGCAGCTTGCCCCACACGTCCGGTTCCCACGACGCGCCGATGGCGGCCTTGAAGTTGTTGTTCGTCTGCTGCTCGCCCCCGCCGCCCGAGCGGGCGCCGCTGCCCGTCAGGTTCACGGTGGGGAACAGCGAGGCGCGCTGTTCGCGCACCAGCGCGCGCGCCTGCTCGTAGGAAGCGATGGCGGCGGCCACGTTCTGGTTCGAGATGTCGATGCCTTCGGCCAGCTGGTTCAATTGCGCGTCGCCGAACAGGGTCCACCACGGTCCCCGCTCCAGGGTGTCGGCCGGCACGGCAGGCTGCCAGCCGGCCGCCTCCTTGAACGTCTGCGGCGCGGCGGCCGTCGGCGTTTCATACGCGGGGCTGACGGCGCAGCCGGACAGCAGGAGGACGGCGGTGGCCGCGCCCAGTGCCAGCAGGTGGCGTGCAGGGACGGTCGATACGATAGGTTTTACTTGCTTCATGATTGTGTGCTCGGGTTATCTGGCCCAGGAATGCGGCTCAATTGCTGCTCGTCGGCGCTGCGCGTGCGCAGCTTGTCGAGCAGGATGTAGACCACCGGGGTGGTCAGCAATGTGAGTAACTGGCTGGCAATCAGGCCGCCGATGATGGCGACCCCCAAGGGCTGGCGTAGCTCTGACCCCTCGCCGAAACCGATCGCCAGCGGCAAGGCGCCAAGCGCCGCCGCCAGGGTGGTCATCAGAATGGGGCGGAAACGCAGCAAACAAGCCTCGCGCACCGCTTCCACAGCTGTCAGCCCGCGCGAACGCTCGGCCTCCAGCGCGAAGTCGATGATCAATATAGCATTTTTCTTGACGATACCGATCAACAGGAACACGCCGATCAGGGCGATGATGGAAAACTCCATGCGGAACAGCAGCAAGGCCAGCACGGCGCCCACCCCCGCCGACGGCAAGGTCGACAGCACGGTGACGGGGTGGATCAGGCTTTCGTACAGGATGCCCAGCACGATGTAGATCACCACGATGGCCGCCAGGATCAGCAGCGGCTGCTCCTTGTTGCTGTCCTGCGCGCTCTTCGCCGAACCCTGGAAGCTGCCGCGCACATTCACCGGCATGCCGATTTCCGACTCCGCCTGGGCCACGGCAGCCTGCCCGTCGCTGAGCGGATAGCCGTCGGCCAGATTGAACGACACGGTGGTGGCCAATTCGCCGCCCTGGTGGTTGATCGACGTGGCCGTCGAGCTTTCCGCGAAGCTGCTGAACGACGACAGCGGCACCATCTTCGCCAGGGTGGTGCTCAGGGCCGAGCCGCTGGACGGGTCGCGCGCCGCCGTCGTATTGGACGTCGTCGCCGCCACGCTGGTGCTGGCCGCAGCGGCGCTGGCGGCCGTCGTGCCGGTGGCGGCGACGGCGGCCGCATTCGACGCGGGCACGTACACGGAGCGCAGCGCTTCCGGGCTTTGCGCGTAGCGGGGCGCCACTTCCATGATCACGTGATACTGGTTCAGCTCATCGTAGATGGTCGCCACCTGGCGCTGGCCGAAGCTGTTGTACAGCGCATTGTCGATATCCTTCACCTGCACGCCCAGCTGCGTGGCGCGGTCCTTGTCGATGGAAACAAAGGTTTCCACGCCGTTTTCCGCCTGGTCCGTGTCCACGTCGATCAGGGCTGGCTGCAGCTTCATCTGGTCGGCCAGTTTCGCCGCCCATTTCTTCAAGTCCGCCTGGTTGTCGCTGATCAGGGTGTACTGGTAGGTGGAATTGCTGGAACGCCCGCCCATGCGCAAATCCTGCACGGGGTTGAGGAACAGCGAAATGCCCGTCACCTTGGCCAGCTGCGGACGCAGGCGGGCGATCACGGCTTGCCCCTTGTCCGTGCGCTGCGAGGCCGGCTTCAAATCGATGAACATGAAGCCGCCCCCCGCCCTGCCGCCGCCCGTGAACCCGACGACGGTGGCGACGGCCGGATCGTCCTTGATGATGTCGACCAGCTGGCGCAATTTGGCCTGCATGGCCTGGAACGAGATGCTCTGGTCGGCGCGCATGCCGCCATTGATCTGGCCCGTATCCTGCTGCGGGAAGAAGCCCTTGGGCGCGGCCGCGAACAGGTACACGTTCAGGCCGACGACGAACACGAGGATCGTCATCACGAGAGCGGCGCTCGACAAGGCCCAGTCCAGGCAGTGTTCATACACGTTCAGCATGCGCTCGAAACCCCGCTCGAACCAGCGCGCAACAAGCCCGGGCGGCTTGTGGTGCTCGCCGCTTTTCAGCAGCCAGGCGCACATCATCGGCGTCGTGGTGAGCGAGATGACGAGCGAAATCATCACGGCGGCCGACAGGGTCACGGCGAATTCGCGGAACAGCCGCCCCACCTGGCCGCCCATGAACAGCAGCGGGATGAAGACGGCCACCAGCGACAGGCTGATCGACAGTACCGTAAAGCCCACTTCGCGCGCGCCCAGCAGGGCCGCCTTGAAGCGGTCCATGCCCGCCTCGATGTGGCGCTGCGTGTTTTCCAGCACCACAATGGCATCATCGACGACAAAGCCCGTGGCCACCGTGAGCGCCATCAAGGAAAGGTTATTTAGCGAAAAGCCCAGCATGTACATCACGCCGAAAGTGCCCAGCAGCGAGACGATGGTGGCCACGGCGGGGATGATGGTGGCGCGCACGCTGCGCAAAAAGGCGCTGACCACCAGCACGACGAGCACGATGGACAGGATCAGCGTGAACTCGATCTCGTGCAGGGACGAGCGGATGGAATTGGTGCTGTCGGACGCCACCTGCAGCTTGATGTCGCCGGGCAGCTGCGCCTGCAGTTGCGGCAGCAGCGCGCGCACGCCGTCCACCGTGGCGATGACATTGGCGCCGGGCTGGCGCGTGATCAGCACGATGACGGCCGGGTCGCCATTGAACAAGCCCAGGGTATTGCTGTTTTCCACGCCGTCGACCACTTCGGCCACGTCGTCGAGGCGGATGGCGGCGCCGTCGCGCCAGGCCACCACCAGGCTGCGGTAATCGGCGGCGCTGCGCCCGCCCGACGCCGTCGCCGCGCCCGAATAGATCTGCAGGCTGCGCTCGTCGCCGGAAATCGCCCCTTTCGGGCGGTTGGCGTTGCTGGCCTGGATGGCCGCGCGCACGTCTTCCATCGATACGGCATAGTGATTGAGCTGGTACGGCAGCAATTCCACGCGCACGGCCGGCAGCGAGCCGCCGCCCAGTTCCACGTCGCCCACGCCCTTGACTTGCGCCACCTTTTGCTGCACCAGGTTCGACACGGCGTCGTAGATCTGGCCCGGCGTGCGCGTCTTCGACGTCAGCGCCAGGATGATCACGGGTGCGTCGGACGGATTGGCCTTGCGGTAGGTGGGGTTGCTGCGCAAGGTGGCCGGCAAGTCCACGCGCGAGGCGGCAATGGCCGCCTGCACTTCGCGCGCGGCCGAATCGATCTTGCGGTTCAAGTCGAACTGCAGATTGATGCGCGCCGAGCCCGTGCCCGACGACGACGTCATCTCGTTCACGCCCGAGATCACGCCCAGGCGCCGTTCCAGCGGCGTGGCCACCGACGTGGCCATGGTCGCGGGGCTGGCGCCGGGCAGGCTGGCGCTGACGGAAATGGTCGGATAATCGACCTGCGGCAGCGGCGAGACGGGCAGCACGAAGAAGGCGCCGATGCCCGCCAGCGCGATACCAATGGTCAGCAGCACGGTGGCGATGGGGCGCTTGACGAACGGTTCGGACAGGTTCACGCGGCGCTCCCCGCGTTATCGGCCGGCTTGTCCAGCTTCACCGCGGGCGTCTTGCGCGCAAAGCGCTGGCCCAGGCGGTCGAAGCCCAGGTAGATGACGGGCGTGGTAAACAGGGTCAGCACCTGGCTGACGATCAAGCCGCCGAAGATGGCCAGGCCCAGCGGACGGCGCAACTCGGCGCCCTCGCCCCAGCCCAGCATCAGCGGCACGGCCGCGAACAGGGCCGCCAGGGTCGTCATCAAAATCGGGCGGAAGCGCAGCAGCGCCGCCTGGTGGATGGCTTCCTGCGGGCTCTTGCCTTCGTCGCGCTCGGCTTCGATGGCGAAGTCGATCATCATGATGGCGTTCTTCTTGACGATGCCGATCAGCAGGATGATGCCGATGATGCCGATCACGCCCAGGTCTTGCCCGGAAATCATCAGCGCCAGCAAGGCGCCCACGCCGGCCGACGGCAGGGTCGACAAAATCGTCAGCGGGTGGATATAGCTTTCGTACAGCACGCCCAGCACGATGTACACGCAGACGACGGCGGCGAGAATGAGCCACAGCTGGTTCGACAGCGAGTTTTCATACGCGCCGGCCGCGCCGAGGAAGGTCAAGGTCACCGATGGCGGCAAGGCGATGTCTTTCGCCGCCTGGCGGATGGCGTCGACGGCGCTGCCCAGGGCCACGCCTTGCGTCGTATCAAAGCCGAGCGTCGTGGCCGGGTATTGCGCCACGTGCGTGATTTGCAGCGGCGCCTGTTTTTCGCTGACGCTGGCAAACGCGGACAGCGGCGTCGACTTGCCGGAACCCGTGCGCACCTGCAGGTCCGACAGGTCGGACGGCGTCGTGACGATGCCCGGCTGCGCTTCGAGGATCACGCGGTACTGGTTGGTTTCCGTGAAAATCGTCGAAATGATGCGCTGGCCGAAGGCGTTGTACAGCGCGTCGTCGACGGTGGCCGTGGTGACGGACATGCGCGCGGCGCTGTCGCGGTCGATGGCGACCGTCACGGCGGCGCCCGTGGCGCCCGCATCCGTGACGACGTTGCGCAGCTGCGATTTTTCGCGCATGCGCGCCGCCAGCTTGCCGGCCCACTCGGTGACGGTGGCCGTGTCGGCCCCTTCGAGCGAAACGCGGTACTGCGTCGGCCCCGATTCCGCATCGATGGTCAGATCCTGCGTCGGCTGCAGATACAGGGTCACGCCGGCCACCTTGGCCACGCGGTCGCGCAGGCGCTCCATGATCTCGTCCTGGCTGCCGCTGCGCGGACGCTTGAGATTGATCAGCATGCTACCCGTGTGCAGCATGGTATTGTTGGCCGCATCGACGCCGACGAGGGAACTCAAGGTATCGACAGCGGGATCTTCCAGCAGCGCGCTGGCGGCAGCCTGCTGCAAGGTGGCCATGCGCTCGTACGAGACGGCTTGCGAGGTTTCGATGCGCGCCTGCAGCTGGCCCGTGTCCTGCGTGGGGAACAGGCCTTTCGGAATCGTGATGTACAGGATCACCGTCAGCAGCAAGGTGGCCAGGGCGACGAGCAAGGTCAGGCCCTGGCGTTTCAAGACCCACACGAGCGCATGGTCGTACTGCACGATCACCTTGTCGAGGAAAGCCTGGATGCGCTGGCCCGTGGCACTGATCTTTTCATCGGCGTGGCTCTTCAGCCAGCGCGCCGACATCATCGGCACCAGGGTCAGCGACACCACGGCGGAAATCAGGATGGTGATGGCCAGGGTCATGGCGAATTCGCGGAACAGCCGGCCCACCACGTCGCCCATGAACAGCAGGGGAATCAGCACGGCGATCAGTGACACGGTCAGCGAGATGATGGTAAAGCCGATCTGCGACGCGCCCTTCAGGGCGGCGGCCATCGGCGTTTCGCCCTCCTCGATGTAGCGGGCGATGTTTTCGATCATGACGATGGCGTCGTCGACGACGAAGCCCGTGGCAATCGTCAGCGCCATCAGGGACAGGTTGTTCAGGCTGTAGCCGAGCAGATACATGACGCCGCAGGCGCCGATCAGCGAAATCGGCACGGACAGGCTGGCGATCACGGTGGCGCGCATGCTGTGCAGGAAGGCGAAGATCACCAGCACCACCAGCAGCACGGACAGCAGCAGTTCCATTTCCACGTGTTCGACGGAGGCGCGGATGCCCGTCGTGCGGTCGCTCAGCACGTCGAGCTTCATGGCAGCCGGCAGGCTGGCCTGCAGGTCGGGCAGCAGGGCCTTGATGGCGTCGACCGTCTTGATGACGTTGGCGCCGGGCTGGCGCTGCACGTTCAGGATGATGGCCGGCTGCTTGCCGGACCAGGCGCCCAGGCGCGTGTTTTCCGCGCTGTCGACGACATTGGCCACGTCGGACAGGCGCACGGGCGCGCCGTTTTTATAGGTGATGATCAGGCGCTTGTAATCTTCCGCCGTGACGAGTTGATCGTTGGCGTTGATGGTGAACGAGCGCGTGGGGCCGTCGAAACTGCCCTTCGCGCTGTTGACGTTGGCCGCCGCGATGGCCGTGCGCAGGCTGTCGAGGCCCAGGCCGTACGAGGCCAGCAATTTGGTGTCGCCCTGGATGCGCACGGCGGGACGCTGGCCGCCCGAAAGCGACACGAGGCCCACGCCGTTGACCTGGCTGATTTTCAGCGCCAGGCGCGTGTTGACGATGTTTTGCACCTGCGTCAGCGGCATTGTGTCCGACGTGATGGCCAGGGTCAGCACGGGCGCGTCGGCCGGGTTGATCTTCGCGTACACGGGCGGCGCCGGCAAGTCGGTGGGCAGCAGCGAGCCGCCCGCGTTGATGGCGGCCTGCACTTCCTGCTCGGCCACGTCCAGCGTCTGGCCCAGGGTGAATTGCAGGGTGATGATGGAGACGCCGGCCGCGCTGGTGGAACTCATGCGCTGCAAGCCGGACATCTGCCCGAACTGGCGCTCCAGCGGCGCCGTCACGGTCTGTCCCATGACTTCGGGACTGGCGCCCGGGTACAGGGTCTGCACCTGGATGGTGGGGAAGTCCACCTGCGGCAAGGCGGCCAGCGGCAGGAACTTGAAGCCGACCAGCCCCGCCAGCACGATGGCCAGCATCAGCAGCGCCGTGGCGACGGGGCGCTTGATGAAGGGAGTCGATGGACTCATTGCGCTGCGCCCTTCGCCGGCGCCGTGGCTGGCACTGCGGCTGGCGCGGATGCCGATGCGGACGCCGAGGCGCTGGCCGCGCCGTCAGCGTGCTGGCGGCGGTGGCGGCGTTCGCCGTTCGCCCCGGCGGCACCGGCAGCACCGGCGCCGCCCATGGCAGGCTTGTCGCCCGCCAGGGTCACTTTCGCGCCTTCCTTCAGGCGGTCGGCGCCTTCCGTGATGACTTGCTCTCCCGCTTCCAGGCCGGCGCGGATTTCCACCATGTCGGTGGTCGCCTGGCCCCGCGTGACCATGCGCACGGTGACGGTCTTGTCCGCTTTCAGCACGTACACGAAGTCGCCGTTATTGCTGTGGCGCAAGGCCGTGACGGGCACCAGCACGGCGCCCGTGATGTTGCCCAGTTCCAGGCGCACGTTGACGAACTGGCTGGGGAACAGGGCCATCTTGTCATTCGTGTAGCGGGCCTTGGCGCGCACGGTGCCCGTCTGCACGTCGACCTGGTTGTCCAGCGCCGTCAGGCTGCCCTTGTCCAGGGTATGCGTGCGCGTGCGGTCCAGCGCCAGCGCCGCCAGGGCCGTGCCGCCATTCAGGCGTTCCTGGATCGTCTGCACCTTATCCTGCGGCACGGAAAATTCCACGTCGATGGGCGACAGCTGCGTCACCACCACCACGCCGCCCGTGTCGCTGGTGCTCACCAGGTTGCCGATATCGACCACCTTCAAGCCCGCGCGGCCGCTGATCGGCGACACCACCTTGGTGTAGCCCAGGTTCAGCCTGGCCGTGCCTTCGGCGGCGCGGTCCGTCATCACGGTACCTTCCAATTGTTTGACCAGGGCGGCCTGCGTGTCGACATCCTGGCGCGCGATGGAATCCTGGCCCAGCAGGGTTTGATAGCGTTTCAGGGTCAGGCGCGCGTTTTCCAGCTGCGCTTCATCGCGCTGGCGCTGGCCCGTGGCCTGCATCAGCGCCATCTCGAACTGGGCCGGGTCGATCTGCGCCACCACCTGGCCCGCCTTGACCATGCCGCCTTCCTTGAATTTCAGCTCCTTCAAAATGCCCGACACCTGCGGGCGCACCGTCACGGTGGACGCGGCCGTCACCGTGCCCAGCGCATCGAGCACCACGGGCAAGTCGGATTTCACGGCCGTGGCCACGCCCACGGTGGTCGAGGGGCCGCCGCGGCGCCCGCCCGGGCCTCCCGGCCCTCCGGGGCCACCGGCGCCGGGCTGCGCGCTGACGCCCGAATGGGTCAGGTACCAGGCACCGCCCCCCAGCGCAGCCATCACGGCCAGCGCGATGACCGTGCCGACGATTTTCGAACGGCGGCTGCGCCGCGGGGTGTTGGGTGTAGTCTGCGAATCCATCGCTTATCCTTGTCTAGGCCGCTGGCACGGCGAGTCTGTGGCGCCGGCCGAGGTGGAACACACTCAGGCCGGACGACCGTTTTTCGGGGTTGTTTCGGTACAAAGCCGGGGGAGTCAAGAGCTGAAAGTCAGCTGAAAAAACATCGCTCCCTAGCGTGAAACGACTCTAGCATAGTCATGTAACTGTTTCATTTCTACTTGAAACAATTACACACAGCCTGGCAGGCATGGAAGGATCAGGCGGGCCGGCAGGCATGCCGCCCCTGTGGGGGAACGGTGGAAGAATCAGGCTTGCGGGGCGTCGCGCCCCGGCGCCGGCGGCGCGCGGGCGACTCGCATGCAGATACAAACTCGCTACAAATCTCCCGCCAGCCGGCTTGACCTGGCGCCGCGCAGGCCGTTGGCGCTTACAGCGTCATGCCGAGGATGACATCCTGATAGTCGGTGCGGCCCACGCGGAAGGTGCGCCGGCCCACCTGCGCAAAGCCGCAGCGCGCATAAAACGCCAGCGCATCGTGGTTTTCCGCGTACACGCCCAGCAGCACCCGCCCCGCCCCGCTGGCGCGCGCCTGTTCCACGGCCGCCTGCATCAGGCGCTGGCCCACGCGCTGGCCCTGGAAGCGGTGCAGCAGGTAGACGCGCTTGATTTCCAGGTCGTCCGGCCGCGGGTCGGCCACCGGCAGGCCGGCGGGACTGAGGACCAGGTAGCCGACGGGCGCGCCGCCCGGCGTGGCCTCGGCCAGCCACAGGCGCATGGCCGGCAGCGCCAGCCAGTCGCGGTACAGCTGCGCGTCGTGCTGGCGCTGGCAATGGGCGATGACGTCGGCGCCATCGAGGATGCCGGCGAACGCTTCCAGGAAGGTCGCTTGCCCCACCAGCGCCAGCGCCAGCTCGTCGCCCTTGGCGCAGGGGCGGATGGTGATGGCCGTGCCGGTTTTTTCGTTCATGTCGCTTGCCATGCCTTGCTCCTGATGTGAAACAAGCCGGGCGAAGCCGGCTTGGGTATGTCATCTATATTGCCGTGTAACGCCTGACAAAATCGTAGCGAGCGAAGATGAGTTGTGACCGAGAAGCGGAGCTGTGCTTGAGCACAGTGAGCATCGCAGGCCGCAAATCATCGAGCGCAGTAGATTTGGTCAGGTGTTACTTGCCGCCCAGGGGCACTTCGCACAGGCAGTGCGTGAGGGCCATGAACGGTTTGTGCTCACGCGTGATGCCCGACAGCCAGCTCAGGTCCTGCGCCATGCCCAGCGCCGCGTCGGCCGGCAAGCCCGTGCCGGCCAGGCCCAGTTTCACGTGTTCGCCCAGCCCCAGCGAGGCCATGGCCTTGGAGCCGAACATGCCGATCAGGCGGTCCACGTTCGACGTTTCCTGCTCCAGGTACGTGACGCGGTAGTCGGCGCCCAGGTTGGCGCGCTTGGCGGCCGACGCCAGCGCATCGCCGTAGCTGCCGATGCGGTCGACCAGGTTGCGCTCTTTCGCCTGCAAGCCCGTCCAGACACGGCCCTGCGCCACTTCATTGATCTTTTCCGGCGTCGTCTTGCGCGCCTTGGCGGCCAGGTTCAGGAAGTCGCCATACACGTGGTTGATCGAACCCTGGATCACTTGCGCAAAGCGGGGGTCGAGCGGACGCAAAGGGTTGCCCGCGTCGGCCAGCCAGGTGGTCGGCGAGCCGGCCGTGTGGATGCCCAGCTTTTCCACCACCTTGTCGGCCGTCGGCAAAATCGCGAACACGCCGATGGAACCGGTGATGGTGGCCGCGTCGGCGATGACTTCGTCGGACGAGGTGCTGATCCAGTAGCCGCCGGAAGCGGCCACGTTGCCCATCGAGACGACCACCGGCTTGCCGGCGGCGCGCGTCAGCTCCAGTTCGCGGCGGATCAATTCCGAGCCGAAGGCGCTGCCGCCCGGCGAATCGACGCGCAGCACGACGGCCTTGATCGACTTGTCTTCGCGCGCCTGGCGGATCAGACGCGAGGTGGACAGGCCGCCGATGGCGCCCGGTGGCGCGATGCCGTCGCCGATTTCACCGGAGGCGATGACCACGCCGACGGCGTCGCCGATGTGCACGGGGCGCAGGCGCGCCAGGTAGTCGGTGTAGTTCACCTGGCGGAAATTCGTGCCTTCCGTGTTCTTCGCGCCGCGCGCCATCATGAACTGGCGCAGTTCGTCGCGCGTCTTCAGGCCGTCGACCAGCTTGGCGTCCAGCGACAGCTTGCCCAGGTCGCCGCCGGCCGCCGTCATCAGCGCCGGCAGCGCATCGATCGATTGCATGATGGCGCCGGCCGGCAGCTTGCGCGCCTTTTCCACGTCCGTCGTGTAGGTGGTCCACAGGCCGTTGTTCAGGTAGCGGTCCGCTTCGGCAGCCGCTTCGGACGGGCCGTTGGCGATGAAAGGCTCGGCCGCACTCTTGTACGTGCCCACTTTCAGCAGGTTGACCGTCACGCCGACCTTGTCGAGCGCATCGCGGTAGTAATTGCGGTAGCGGCCAAAGCCTTCCAGCATGACGCCGCCCATCGGGTGCAGGAAGACCTCGTCGGCCTTGACCGCCACCAGGTACTGGCGCTGGTTGTAGCTGGAACCCCAGGCCGTCACTTTCTTGCCCGTGGCGCGGAAGCGTTCCACGCCGGCCGCCACTTCGCGCAGGGAAGCGAGGCCGCCGCCCTGCAACTCGTCGAGCAGGATGACCATGGAACCGATGTTCTTGTCCTTGGCCGCCGTGTCGAGCACGGCCAGCACGTCGCGCAGCTGCACGTTCTTCTTGACTTCGCCGCTGACATTGGCCAGCACCGCTTCGCGCACGCCGCCCGGAGTTTCCTCGACCAGCGGGCCTTGCAAGTCCAGCACCAGCGTGGTCTTTTCCGCCAGGGGCTTGGCGCCGCCGCCAAAGATGGCGATCAGGATGGCGATGACGATCAGCAGGAAAATCAGATTGATGACCGCGCGGCGGGTGGCGTCCAGCGCGCGCCAGAATGCGCCAAAACCGCGGCGCAGCGGCGGGAAGGGATTGAGTGACATTGATGCTCCGTGAGGTTATGTACCTAAAGGAAATCAATATAGCTGAAAATGGCCGCGATCGCCTTGGGATTCGTCTTATTTTGACAAGTATTGCGCGCCCTGGGCGCCCTGCCCTGGCGGCGTGGAAATGAGGAACAGGCCGCCCAGCACGAGGGAACCGTTCAGTATCAGCAATTCCAGGCCGAGGCGGTAATGCGCGAACAGCAGCGCCTGCTCCTGCTCGATGAGCGCGCACAGCAGCGGCCCGGCCACGGCCACCAAAGGCACCCAGCGGTCGCGCACGCCGCGCCGGCTCAGCAGGCCGAAGGCGAACAAGCCCAGCAGCGGACCGTAGGTATAGCTGGCCAGCTTCAGGATCACGCCTATCATGCTGGGATCATCGAGCCACTTGAAGGCCATGATCAGGATCAAGAACAGGGCCGCAAAGCCCAGGTGTACCTTGCGGCGCCAGCGCATCTGCACGGCCGGGCTCAAATCCTGCCGCCGCTGCAAGCCCAGGATGTCGATGCAGAAGGTGGACGTCAAGGCCGTGAGCGCCCCGTCCACGCTGGGAAACAGGGCGGAAATGAGGGCGATGAAGAAGATCAGCTGCACCACGGCAGGAAAGTGCCCGAGCACCACGGCGGGGAACAATTTGTCGCCTGTGGCCGTCACGCCGGCCAGCGGCGCGTACAGGTGCAGCAAGCCGCCGAGGAAGAGGAACAACAGCAGCACGCCGGTCAGCACCACGGTCAGGCTGAGCATATTCTTTTGCGAGTCGCGCAAGGTGCGCACGGAGATGTTCTTTTGCATCATTTCCTGGTCCATGCCCGTCATGGCGACCGTGATGAACATGCCGGCAAGAATATGCTTCCAGACGTAGGCAGGGCTGTCCGGGTCGGTGGTAAACATGCGCGTGAGGCCTTGCGCGCGCATGCGCTCGAGGCTGTCGACGAGGGACAAGTCCATCTGGCGCAGCAAAAACACGCTGCAGATGACGAGACCGGCCAGCATGCACGCCGTTTGCAGGGTATCGGTCCAGACGATGGTCTTGACGCCCCCTTCATACGTGTACAGCAGGATCAGCAGCAGCACGACGCACGCCGTCAGCCAGAACGGCACGCCGAAACTGTCGAGAATAGTTGCCTGTAGGATATTGACCACCAGATACAGCCGCGCCGTGGCGCCCAGCAGGCGCGAGACGATGAAAAACGCCGCCCCGCTCTGGTAGGAGCGCCGCCCCAGACGCAATTCCAGGTAGCGGTAAATCGATGTGAGCTGCAGCCGGTAGTACAGCGGCAGCAAGATGAAGGTGATGGCCAGGTAACCGAGCACATAGCCGAGCATCAGCTGGATATAGCCGAAGCCGTTGCTGCCCACGGCGCCGGGCACGCTGATGAAGGTCACGCCCGTCAAGGTCGTGCCCACCATGCCGAAGGCCACCAGCATCCAGTTGCTGTCCTTGTTGCCGATGAAGAAACTGTCGTTGGTGGCATGGCGCGAGGTGCGCCACGCCACGCCCAGCAAGATCAGGAAATACGCGAGGACGACGGCAAACAGGATGACTGGGGACATGGATGTTGCGCTGGCGGCAAAGGTGAACAGGGGCAGAAATATACAGCAAAGCCCCTGTTGACGCCGGCGTCAGCAGCCGGTCGGTTTGACTTTTTCCACTTCCAGGCCGAACCACGGACGCAAGCGCGTGCCGATGACGTTGCCCAGGAAGGCGCACACCAGCCACAGCCAGCCGTGCAAGCTGCCCGAGACGATGCCGCTGAAATACGCGCCGATATTGCAGCCGTAGGCCAGGCGCGCGCCGTAGCCGAGCAGCAAGCCGCCGACGATGGCGGCGATCAGCGAGCGACGCGGGATGCGCCACACGGGCGCGTAACGGCCGGCCAGCGCCGCCGCCAGCATGGCGCCGAGCACGATACCGATATCCATCACGGAAGTCTTGTCTTGCGTCAATGGCGCGGCCAGGGCGGCGGCATTCGCCTTGGTGGACCAGTAAGCCCAGCTGGCCGTGTCGATGCCGACCACGGACGCCGCTTTCGCACCCCACAGGGCGAACGCGGACGTCACGCCCCACGGCTTGCCCGACAGCGCCAGGGTGGCGAAGTTCAGCACGACAAGCGCAACGGCGCCCGCCACCAGCGGCCACGGGCCGTGCAGCCAGGGCGACGCCTGCGCCGGGCGCAGGGGTGTGGCGACGAGCTTGCCATGGCGGCGCTTTTCAACGAAGACCGTGATGGCGGCGATCAAGGCGAAGACGATCCAGTTCAGCGCCAGCGCGGGCGCCAGGCCCAGGGTCGTGACGAGGGAAATCGGCTTGAGCTGCGGCAGCGCCGTCCAGAACGGCATGTGCGCCGTGCCGATCACGGAGCCGACGATGAAGGCGGCCAGGGTGATGAGCATGCGCGTGCTGCCCCCACCGACTGTATACAAGGTGCCGGACGCGCAACCGCCGCCCAGCTGCATGCCGATGCCGAAGATGAAGGCGCCGAAGATGACGGACGTGCCGGCGGGAGAAACGAGGCCCGCAACGGGCGTGCCGAACAGGGTGCCGGCCGACAGCGCGGGGAAAAACAGCGCCACGCCCACGGCCAGCATCAGCATTTGCGCGCGCAAGCCATCGCCGCGGCCATCGGCGATGAAGACGCGCCAGGCGGACGTGAAACCGAAAGCCGCGTGATACAGGGTAATGCCGAGCAAGGCGCCCACCACGTACAGCGCGGCCTGGTTGATGCCGACGGTGTGCGCCAGGTACCACGCACCGATCAGGATGAGCAACAGGGCGACGCCCAGCGGTTTCGGATTGATGGCGGCGCGCAGGCCTGGCGGCGAAGCTGCAATATCGGACATGATGGGGGACGCTAAAGGGAGGGAAACGCCATTTTCCCCCGTTTTGCTGTTTTCTGCCAGCAAGTTAGCCGTCCGCCGGACGCCGCCACGCCAAACGCCCCGTCACCCGGGTCGAGGGACGGAGCGGATGGCGAGGGGCACGTACCGGCAGGGAAGGCCTGCGCCTCCCTGCCCTGCGTGCCCGCTGCGGCGTCAGCTGACGCGCATCACTTCGACAGTTTCACCTGCGCCAGTTCCGCCGTCAGGTAGCCGACAGCACCGCTGGCCTTGCTGTTGTAGTTGGTGTTGATGATGATGTTGATCTGGTCCTTCAGCGCGGACGGCAAGGCGGGGAAGCGGCTCCACTCGTCGCCCGGATGCTGGAAGTTGCTCATCACATAGGTCCAGCCATTGATTTCATCGACCGCATGCAGGCCCGTCGATTCCGCGCCGGCCGGGCACGACAGCAAGCGCTCCAGCTTCTTGGTATCGACGTTGTACGCCCACAGGAAGTTGTTCAGGTGGTTGCCGCTGTCCTCGCCGATGAACAGGGTGCGCAGTTTTTCCGAGAACTTCAGGTTGTCGGGGCTGGCGATCTTGGCCGGGTTGGCCGTGTTGCCCAGGCCATCGGCCGCGATGTCTTCGCCTGCGATCAGCAGGGTCGACTCGCTTGGCACCCATTCGCTGTCGATCGCCGCGCCCGTGTCATCCTTCTGTCCGCCCGTCAGCTTGTGCGACACGACGGCGCCCGCCACCAGTTTCTTGAACTTGACGTTGTGGCCGGCCACGTAGCCCGAACCGCCTTCGACCATCGAATCCTGGATGTTGGCATACGCCGAGTAGGCAATCTTGTCCTTGGCGTTGACCGTCGTGCCCTCGTTCTTGGTAAAGGCCATGCTGCCGCCCTTCAGGGCCGCGTAGCGGTGGGTTTCCAGGAAGGCGGCGGCTTTTTCCTGGCCGGCCTTGACCCTGACCCAGGCGGTTTTCTTGTTCAGCACGATCTTCGTGTAGCTGGCGTCGGACGGATCGGCCAGGGTCGAATCCATGATGTCGGTGGCCTTGATGCCGCCGTCGACCAGCGCCTTGATCTCGGCGTGCGTCGCATGGCCCAGCTTGACCCATTGCAGCTTGCCGGTGGTGGTCTCGGTCAGCTGGGTCGTGTATTTGGCGACGTACAGGGTGCCGCCTGCGGCCAGGTCGGCGACCTTGTCGGCCACGAACATGAACAGCCCGCCATTCGTATAGTCGTCGCCGCCCAGAATGGTGCGCTGGTCCGGCATCACCTGCACCAGTTCGCGCGAGTAGCGGCCCAGGCAATAGTGCTTCTTGATGCTGCCGGTGCCGTCCGGGTTGACGGACACTTCCGGCAGGTGGCCGTAGTCGTACGGATTGGCGGTCGTCGTATCGCCGAAGACGTTCTTGCTGAATTCCTTGAGCACGGCCAAGGTCTGGCCGCCCAGGCCCTGGTCGAAGGCGTCGGGTTCGTACTCTTCGCTCGACAGATGGGTATTCCACGGCGACAGGCTGGCGCCGCAGGTAATCCACAGGCCCTTCACCAGCGAGGTATCGACGTTGTGGTATTTCACCAGCGACAGCTTGCCGGTGGTCTGGTCCTGGTCCAGGCTCAGTACGGCGATCGGCGACGGCAGCGTGCCGTAGGTGGAAGCGCCGGCCTGGTTCAGCGAGTTGTATTCAAATTGCACCACGGCAAACACCGGCTTGCCCTTGACGCCGCTCACGCTGGCGTTGGCCACCGTCAGCATCGAGCTGCCGTCCGGCGAATCCGAGAAGAACTGACGTTCCTTGCCCGGCACCGAACTGTCGATGATGGGCTGGTTCTTGATGTCGAAGTAGCCGCCCGCGATCACGGTACCGCCCTTGCCGTCCGGCACCCGGTCGCCCGTCAGGAAGAAAGGCTGGTACGCCAGGTTATAGCTGTTGCTGCTGCCATCGCTGAAATTGACCTTGAGCTTGGAGCCGACGGTGGTCGTGGCCAGCGCGGCAGGCGAACTCGCCAATGGCGCGGCCATGCCGGTGAATTCCGCCGTGGTAAACGTCGCGGTGGGCGTGACTGGCGGCGTCACCGGTGGCAGGTCGTTGTCCGAACTGCCGCCACAACCGGACAGAAAAGCGCTGACGCCGGTCAAGCCGGCCAAAGGCAGCATGGGGGCACCGGCAAACAGTTGCAACAGGCGGCGGCGTGAGGACTCAGGGGCGTAATTCGACATTTTTTGTTTCTTCCGTTATAAATAAATATCGTGGGACAGACCTGCTGGAATACGAGGCCGGAGCATAAACGACAAATATTTCAGCTTGATTACAGGCAAGCTGCACCGTGGAAGCGACGCCAGGCGGACGCCCCGCTTCTCAATGCCCCGTCGCCCGCATCGCTTTTGCGCCAGCGGGCCGCACGGAGATCGGGTTCAACCGGTCCAGGCGGCCGCTCAAGGCCGTCAAGCCGAATGCGCCCAGCACGACGAGGGCGCCGATCCAGCCCGTGTGCACGAGGCCCAGGTGTTCCACGATGAGGCCGCCACCCCAGGCGCCGCCGGCGATGCCCAGATTGAAGGCGGCGATATTCAGGCCGGACGCCACGTCGACGGCGCGCGGCGTGAAGTGTTCCGCTTGCTGCACGACATACACTTGCAAACCAGCCACGTTACCGAAGGCCACGGCGCCCCACAGCAGCACGGTGATGACGACGAGCACGGGATGCGGCGCCGTGAAGGTCAACAGCAACAAGACGGCCGCCAGCAGCAGGAAGATCAGTTTCAGTGCGCTGACAGGGCCTTTCTTGTCGGCCAGCTTGCCGCCCCAGATATTGCCGAACGCCACGGAGACGCCATACACGAGCATCACCACGCCCACGGCGCCGGCGCTGAAACCCGACACTTGCTGCAGAATCGGCGCCAGATAGGTGAAGGCGATGAAGGAGCCGCCATAGCCGACGGCCGTCATGGCGTACACCAGCAGCAGGCGCGGCTGGCCCAGCACCTGCACTTGCTGCAGCAGCGAGGCCGGTTTGCTGTGCTTGATGGTCGATGGCACGTACAGCAGGCTGCCGACAAAGGCGATCAAGCCCAGCGCCGAAACGGCGAGGAAAGTTTCGCGCCAGCCGAAATGCTGGCCGATGAAGGTGCCCAGCGGCACGCCCGTCACCAGGGCCACGGTCAAGCCCGTAAACATGATGGCAATCGCGCTGGCCGCCTTGTCTTTCGGCACCAGGGACGTGGCGATGGTCGAGCCGATGGAAAAGAAGACGCCATGCGCCAGCCCCGTCAGGATGCGGGCGATGACGAGGGTTTCGTAGCCCGGCGATTTCCAGGCCAGCAAGTTACCCAGAGTGAACAAGACCATCAGCGAGAGCAGCAAGGTCTTGCGCGGGATCTTGCCCGTCAGGGCAGTCAGCACGGGCGCACCGACGGCGACGCCCAGCGCATACAGGCTGACCAGCAAGCCGGCCGATGGCAGGTTGACGCCCAGGTCCGCGGCGATGGTGGGCAACAGCCCGACGATGACAAACTCCGTGGTTCCGATGGCAAATGCGCTGAGGGTCAGCGCGAGCAAGGCAATGGGCATGGCAAACTCCGATAAATGATGTTGGCATGCAGTATCGGGGTTTTCTTTGTTTCGAAAAATACCTCATCAGGCAGAAGATAGTTGCGCACAGCTCAACAATAGAGCGGTCTGCTACACTGGCCGCATCCACACGGGGTCACCACCATGAATTCAGAAAAACTGGCGCTGCTGGTCACGCGCGAAATGCCATATGGGAAATATCAGGGACGCTTGCTGGCCGACTTGCCGGGCCACTACCTGGGCTGGTTCGCGCGCGAGGGCTTTCCCTCGGGCGAACTGGGCAGTCTCATTGCGCTGATGTACGAGCTCGACCACAACGATCTGCGCAGCTTGCTCGACCCCTTGCGCACGCGCAAGTCGCCGTGGCGGCCGGGCGAGTAAGACAGCGCTTAAAACTCGCGCACTTTCTTTGCCAGCATGGCGCTGAACTCGCCATTTTCCACGAGCTTGTGCAGCTCGCTGGCGCCACCGATGAGCACGCCGTTGACAAAGACCATGGGGAACGTGGGCCAGCCCGTCCACATCTTGAGGGCATTGCGGCGGTGCCACTGGTTCAAATAGCTGCCGTATTGCAGGTACTGGTAGGGCGTGCCCAGCACGTCGAGGATCTTGCGCGCCTTGCGCGGAAACGGATTGAGCGCCATGCCGACGACGACCACCTGGTGCGCGGCGATGGCCGCCTGCACTTCGCGCACGATGTCCTTGTGCTTGCTGCCGATCAAAGGGCGGGCAGCGGGATGGATCTGGGCTTGGTCAAGGATGGCGCGGGTCATGAAAGTCCTGGGGTGAGTGGCATGCGGAACACGCATTGTGCCACGCGCCCAGGCCGGCGTGGGCTACACTGCGCTTCTTCTCCTCTACGCGTGAAATATATGCAAGAAATCATTCCCATGCCTGAATACCGCACCCGCCGCCTGCTCGGAGCTCTTCTGCTCGCCGCCGCCACTTGCGCCAGCGCCGCCGCTGCAGCATCTGCTGCCGCTGCCGATGGGGGACTCGAAAACGGCCTGATCAATGCGCTGCACCTGAAAAAGGGCACGACGCAGCGAGTGGGCACCTCCGGCAAGGCCATCGCCGCCTACATGCGCGAAGGTTTTATCGGCAAGCGCCCCAACCAGCGCTTCGACTACACGGATTATTACCTGCTCAAGAAACCGGCCAGCTTCATGGGACACGAACTGGTGCTCATCGAAGAGGAATACATCACGCAATACATAGGCTGCTGCGTCAGCCCCGGGGCCGGCGTGACGGTAAAGGTAAACGGCAGCACGCAAAAGCTGCAAGCGTTCGCCCGCGCCCAGCGCTGCACCCTGACCGACCCCGTCGATATCCGGAAAAACCTGCGCGAAGTGGCCATCCAGGCCACGCTGCCCAAGGGCCATTACGCCTCCTTGAGTTGCCGCGAACGCGACGCGGAGCGCGAAGAGCCGTGATGACTGCCAGCATTCAAAACAGCTCGTCGAGCAGCAGATGGAATTGCAGCTTGCCTTGATCGATATCAACGATCCCATATTGCTGAACAAACCTTGGCGGTAGCGCGGCGTCCAACTCACCAAGAGCACGCCAAACGATGGCCAGGTCCTGATAACGGTCGGCAACGCCCGCCCGGCCCACGTCGAGGCAGCCGACGACGGCGCCATCGTGCATCAGGATATTTTCCAGCGAAAAATCGCCATGCGTGACGACGAGGTCGGGGGTGAGCGGCAGGTAGTCTTGCAGCGCCAGCCACACTTGCTGCGCCGTCCAGCCTTCCCGCTCGGCATCGAAATCGCCGGCATCGACGAAGCCCGCATCGATGCGCCGGCGCGCCTGGACCAGCCGCACGGCATGGCCGGCGTCGAATGGGCAGTCGTTGACGGGAAGCACGTGCAGGCGGCGCAGGAAGGCCGCCAGCGCGTCGGCCACGGCGGGACCCAACGCAGGATTGTCTTCCAGCACCTGGCACGCCGTGTTGCCCGGCAGGGCCGCCGTCAGCAGCCATGCCTGGTCCGGTGCTGCCGCGCGGGCAAATTGCGCCACGGCCGGCACGGACAGGTACTGCGCCAGCCAGCGCAGGCGCGCCAGTTCGTCGGCGAGCTCGGCAGCGGCGGCACCCGTGCCGTGTTTGAGGAACAGGTCCGGCGCGCCATCCCTGCCCTGCAAGCGGTAGACGGCAGCGTCCGACTCACCGACGCTGTCGCGCGCCCAGTCGTACCCTGCCACGGCGGCGCGCATGCTGGCGGGCATGGCGGCCAGCACGGCCGCTTGCTTCTTGCTGGAGAGCGTCATCTGCCTGGCCCTTGTTCTATGTCAGCGGCACGTGCAAGCCCATCTTGAGGCAAGTCAAGGCCACCGACGTGCGGTAGCGCCGGATATTGTCGTCGCCGCCAAACAGGCGTTCCGTCAGCGCCTCGTATTCGGCCATGCTGCTGGCCGTGATGACCAGCAGGTAATCGGCCTCGCCCGTGATGCCGTAGCACTGCTGGATGGCGGGTTCGGCCATGATGCGCGCGCGCATGCCGGCCGTGCGCAGCGGATGCTCGTCGTGCAAATGCACTTCCACCGTCAGTATCAGCGGGCGGCCCAGGCGGCTCGCGTCGAGCACGGCCACCTCGTTGCGGATCACGCCGCTCTCGCGCAGGCGGCGGATGCGCCGCTGCACGGCCGGCGCGGACAAGTGCACGGCCTGGGCGATTTCGCGCTGCGAGGTCGTGTTATCGCGCTGCAAGATATCGAGGATGGCCAGGTCGAAGGCGTCGAGGGCGACAGCAGGCGTGAGCGAAAGTTGCGTCATAAAGGTCAAAATGCAGTGCAAATATCGGAGCAGACACAATAAACTTTCACCACTTCGATATCAAGCCATTTATCACCATGCCATTACGCCGCTATTCCTCCTTGATTCCCCTGCTGGCCATCCTCGGCTCCGTCACCTGCCTGGGACTGGGCACGTCGTGGGCCAAGCACAGCCTGTTCCCGCTGGTGGGCGCGCAAGGCACGACGGCCGTGCGCGTGGGCTTTTCCGCCCTGCTGCTGTTGCTGTTCTGGCGCCCGTGGCGCTGGCAGCTGAGCCGCGCCGACCTGCGCACGGTGGCCCTGTACGGCGCGGCGCTGGGGCTGACGAACCTGTGCTTCTACATGGCCTTGCGCACGATACCGTTCGGCATCGCCGTCGCCATCGAATTTTCCGGCCCGCTGGCCGTGGCGCTGCTGGCCTCGCGCCGCCCGCTCGACTTCGTCTGGGTGGCCCTGGCCGTGGCGGGACTGGCGCTGCTGTTGCCGCTGGGTCACGACGTCAGCAATCTCGATCCCACGGGCGTGCTGTTCGCCCTGGGCGCGGCCGTCTGCTGGGCTTCGTACATCGTCTTCGGCAAGCGCGCCAGCCATTTGCATGCGGGCCATTCCGTGTCGCTGGGCCTGGCCATGGCCGCGCTGGTGGTGGTGCCCGTCGGCGTGATGCACAGCGGCGTCGCCCTGCTCTCGCCCGTCGTGCTGGGCGTGGGCCTGGGCGTCGCGCTCATTTCCAGCGCCATCCCGATCTCGCTGGAAATGGTGGCCCTGAAACGGCTGACGCCGCAAGCGTTCGGCATCATGAGCAGCATGGAACCGGCCGTGGCCGCCATGCTGGCGTTCATCCTGCTCGACGAACGGCTGAACGCGCCGCAATGGCTGGCCATCGCCATGATCATGGCCGCATCGATGGGCAGTTCCTACATGGCGCAGCGCATGAAGAAACCGGCACCGGCCGTCGCCGTGCATACCTGAACCTCAGTGCGCGGCCGCGCCCGCCACGTGGGACGCCAGGTTCTTGCGCGCCAGCCAGGCCAGCGGCAGCAGGGCCAGCAGCGCGGCGGCCACGCCGGCCCACGGCGACGACGCCATCAGCTGGCGCGAAACCATCAGCGCACCGAGCATGGAACCGAAGGAAATGCCGAGGTTAAACGCGGAAATGTTCAGGCCCGAGGCGAAATCGACGGCGTGCGGCGTGTAGCGCTCGGCCGTGGCCAGCATGCCTGCTTGCAGGGCGGGCGACAGGCCGAAGGCGAACACGCCCCAGACGAACAGCATCACCGTCATCATCCAGGGCGAACTGATGCTCAGCGCCACGCCCGCTTGCGTGACGGCCAGCAATAGCAGCATCGCGCGCAAGGCCTTTTGCCAGCCCAGGTGGCTGGTCAGGTAGCCGCCCGCCAGGTTGCCGGCAAAGGTGGCGGCGCCAAACACGATCAGCAAGGCGCTGGCCATGGTGGCGGAAAAGCCCGTCACATCCGTCAGGATTGGCGTGATGAACGTGAACGCGGCAAAGCTGCTGCCAAAGCCAAACGTCGTAATCGCCATCATCGTCAGGATGGGGCCGCTGCCCAGCGCCGCCAGCTGCGTCATGGCCTTGCCGCCCTTGCCTTGCTGCAAACCGGCCGGCAGCCAGCGCGCCATGGCGGCCAGGCCCAGCGCGGCCAGCAGCACCACGGCAAAGAAGGGCAGGCGCCAGCCCATCAAGTTGCCGAGGAAACTGCCGAACGGCACGCCGATCACCATGGCCAGGGTCAATCCCGCAAACATCACGGAAATCGCCCTGCCCGCCTGCGCCTTGGTGACGAGGCTGGCGGCCACGGTGGCGCCGATGGCAAAGAACGTGCCGTGCGCCACGGCCGTGATGACACGCCCCAGCAGCAACAGTTCGAACGTGTGCGAAAAGGCGGCCAGCAGGTTACCGGCCAGGAACACGCTCATCAGCCCCAGCAGGGCAGCCTTGCGCGGCAGGCGCGACATCAGCAGCACCAGCAGCGGCGTGCCGATGGCCAGCGCCAGCGCATACAGGCTGACCAGCGAGCCGGCCGATTCGATGGAAATATGCAAATCTTTCGCGATGGTCGGCAAGATGCCGACGACGATGAATTCGGTCACGCCGATGGCAAAGGCGCCGACGGCCAGCGCCAGCACGCCGGGCGGCATCTTGCTGGCTGAAGTGGAAACAGGGTTTGCGGTGGTCATGGTATTTCTCCGGCAGAGTTCAAGCCAGCCAGTGTATCGATGCAAACGCTTTTGATATAGACTCCAATAATGGAAACACCTGTGAAATGGATTCAATAATGGCCAGGCAAGATATCAACCGCGCGTTCGAGATGGCCGTGTTTGCCGCCGTGGTGGAAACGGGCGCCTTTTCCGCCGCCGCGCGCCGCCTGGCCTTGACGCCGTCGGCCGTCAGCAAGCTCGTCAATCGACTGGAAGCGCGGCTCGGCGCGCGTTTGCTCCAGCGCAGCACGCGCCAGTTGCACACCACGCCCGAGGGCGACGCCTTCTTTATCCAGTGCAAGCGCATCCTCGACGATATCGAGAGCGCCGAGCGCGAAGCATCGCAGGGCGCCGCGCCGCGCGGGCGCTTGCGCATCAACTGTTTCGTGCCGTTCGGCGTGCGCCATCTGCTGCCCATCCTGCCCGAGTTCGCGCAGCGCTATCCCGACATCGTGCTCGACGTCGTCGTCAGCGACGCCATCGTCGATCTGCTGGAAGACCGCACCGACATCGCCATCCGCACGGGCAAGCTGAAGGAATCGAACCTGGTGGCGCGCAAACTGGGCGAAGACGCGATGGTCGTCGTGGCGTCGCCCGCCTACGCGGCGCGCCACGGCTTGCCGCGCACGCCGCAGGAGTTGTCACAGCACAATTTATTGGCGTTTAACTTCCGCTGCCAGAACGAAACCTGGCCCTTCCTCGATGAGGCTGGCAACACCATGCAAGTGGCGCCGCAGGGCAATACCTGCGTCAGCGATGGCGAAAGCGTGCGCCAGCTGGTGCTGGCCGGCATGGGGCTGGGACGCTTTTCGCGCCAGCACGTGCTGCGCGACATTGAGCGAGGCGATTTGATACCCGTGCTGCAGGACTACAACCCGGGCGACAAGGAAATCGTGCACGCCGTCTTCGTGGGACCGGGCTTGCAAGTGCCCGCGCGGGTGCGCGTGATGCTCGATTATCTGCTGGAAAAAGTGCAGCTGGGTGGCGCTTAGAGCGCCAGTTCTTCCAGCCGCAACTGCCGGCCTTCACCCAGCATCAGCTCGAATTCGGCCGCCGGCACGGCCGGGCTGAACAGATAACCTTGCAACTGGTCGCAGCCCAGTTCGCGCAGGAAGCGCATCTGCTCGGCCGTTTCCACCCCTTCGGCGACGATTTCCTGGCGCAGCTGCTGCGCCATGGTGACGATGGCGCGGGCGATGGCGCAATCGTTTTCCTCGAAGGGCAAGCCGATGACGAAGGAGCGGTCGATTTTCAAGGTGCTGATGGGGAATTTCTTCAGGTAGGCCAGGCTGGAATAGCCGGTGCCGAAGTCGTCCAGCGCCAGCGCCAGGCCCATGGCCACCAGCTGGTTCATGATGTCGATCACCTTGTCGGCACCGCGCATCAACAGGCTTTCCGTGATTTCCAGCATGATCTGGTCGGGCCGCACACCGTAGCGTTCCAGCACGGCCGCTATGCGCGCCGGCAACTGTTCATCGAACTGGCGCGCCGACAGGTTGACGGCGATGGCCGGCATGTGCAGGCCGCGGTCTTCCCAGCTGCGGATCTGGCGGCACGCCTCGTCCAGCACCCAGGTGCCCAGCTCCAGAATCAGGCTGGTTTCCTCGGCGACGGGGATGAAGAGGCCGGGCGAGACCATGCCGCGCATCGGATGCTTCCAGCGCAGCAAGGCTTCCGCGCCCACGATGCGCCCGCTGGCCAGGCTCACTTTCGGCTGGTAATGCAATTCCAGTTCCTTGTCGCCCAGCGCCAGGCGCATTTCGCTTTCCAGGCGCAAATGTTCCTTGGCCCGGCGGTTCATGTCTTCGCGGTAAAACAGGAAGGTCGATTCGATCGTCTGCCCCGCCTTGGCCACGGCCACGTCGGCAAAACGGAACAGGGCCGGCGCTTCCAGGCCGTCTTCCGGATACACGGTGATGCCGATGCTGGCGCCTACGTGCAGGGCGTGCGCATCGATATTGATCGGTGCTTCCAGCAAATTGAGCAGCTTTTGCGCCACGTTCGCCGCGTGTTCGCGCTTTTCGATGTGCAGCAGGGCGACGACGAACTTGCTGTTGTCGACGCGCGCCAGGATGTCGGCGTCGCGCAGGGCGCCGCGGAACAGCTGGCCGATGGCGATCACCAGCTGGTCGCCCACTTCATGGCCCAGCGTGTCGCTGATGGAACCGATGCGGCTGATGTCGATGACCATCAGCGCGCCATGCGTGCCCTGGCGTTTCGCCTCGGCCAGGCCCTGGTCGACCAGCTGGTTCAGCAGGCAGCGGTTGGGCAAGCCCGTCAGGCTGTCGTAGTTGGCCATGCGCTGCATGCGCGCCTCGGCATCCTTGTGCACGGAGATATCGGAAAACAGGGAAAACACGTGGCTGATTTCGCCGAATTCGTCGCGCACGACGCTGATGGTGACGTCTTGCGGGAACAGTTCGCCATTCTTGCGCTTGCCGATGATTTCGCCGCGCCAGGAGCCGTGTCCCCGCATCGCGGCGCGCACCTTGGCGCGGAAATCGGGATCGTGCACGCCCGAGCGCAGCAAGTCCGGCGTGCGGCCGATGGCTTCGGCCGGCGAATAGCCGGTGATGCGGCTGAAGGAACTGTTGATGGAGACGATGCGCTCTTCCGCATCCGTGATCAGCACGGCTTGCTCGCTGTCTTCGATGATGCGTGCGTGCAACCTTACCTTGTCCACGTCGGACAGCGGCTCGCTCATGGCCGACAGGCGCACGGCCATGCCGCACGCCTTGCCCGCCTGGTCGTGGATCACGTGGCGGTGCATGCGCAGCCACGTCACCATGCCCGACTTCTTGCGCCGGCGCACATCGGTGGCCACGTCGCCCTGCGTGAAATGCAATTCCAGCACGCTCGCTTCCGCGTCGTCTTCCGGATACAGGAACAGGATGTGCTGGCCCAGGGCTTCCAGTTCGGAATAGCCGAACATCTGTTCGGCGCCATGGTTCCAACCGATCAAGAAGCCGTCGGGATCGATTTCCAGCAAGGCGTCGGGGGGCGCCACGCGCACCACGGGCCGGCTGGCGCCGCGCAGCCGCTCCAGTTCCTCCTCCAGCCGCGCCAGGGTGGCGGCCTGCTGCGGCCCCGCCTGCTCACGGGCATCCTGGGCCAGGCGCAGGCACAGCGCAACCTTCGCCTCAAGCATGGCAACCCCACTCTAGGGCCAGGTCAGGGGAACAGATCAGGGGCGCTGCGGTGTGTGTAATCATCAAAATCCCACTGTGGGGCGTGGAGGTCGGGCGGAAATACTGTGAATATGGTAACTTAAAAATGTTGGCGTATGTCAACATTTTAAGACCTACGCCGAATGGCCCGGCAGATGCTGCGCCAGGCGGGCAAACACATCCGGTTCGCGCATGCGCGCCATCCACCAGCGCAGCGCCGCGCCATCCTCACCCACTCTCCAGGCCAGGTAAAACGTTTCCGACGGTTTCGGCTCTTCCACGGCCTTTTCCACCAGCAAGCCACGCGCGATGGCGGCGCGGGCGCACGGTCCCGGCAGGAAGCCAAAGCCCAGCCCCAGCACCTGGTAGTCGAACTTGACCTGCATGTTCGGCACGCTCAAGGCATCTTGCCCCAGCAGCAGGCCCACCGTGCGCGGCGCCATCTGGCGCGCCGAATCGGCCACCACCACGGCCCGGTGCTGCTGCAGGTGGCCGCGCGACAAGGGCTCCTGCACCTGCGCCAGCGGATGCGTGGGCGCCACGGCAAACACGAAGTCGAGCATGCCGATCGGCTGCGCGATATAGCCGCCGCCCGCCGGCCCGTCGCCGGGCGCGCCCACCAGCAAGTCGGCCCGCCGGTCCAGCAGCGCTTCCCACGTGCCCGACAAGGTGTCTTGCGACAGGCGCAAGCGCGTCTGCTGCGCCACGTCATAAAAGGCGCGCACGTCGTCGGCCAGGGCCAAGGCGGAAAACATGGAATCGATGCCGATGGACAATTCCGTTTCCCAGCCGGACGCCACCCGGCGCACGCGGTGTTCGAGGTCCTGCGCCGCCTTCAGCAGGTAGCGGCCCTCTTTCAGCAATTCCTGGCCGGCCGCCGTCAGCATGACTTTCGGACCGTTGCGCTGGAACACTTGCACACCGAGGTCGTCTTCCAGCTTGGCCACCGTATAGGAAATGGTGGACGGGACTTTGTGCAACTCCTTGCCGGCCGACGAGAACGATCCGCGGCGGTCGATGGCGTCGACGATTTGCAGGGCTTCCAGGCTCAGTCTTAACATTCGATTTTTTCGATCATAGGTCGCAAGATTTTCCGTTTTTCTTTCCCTGCACAGGGGCCTATACTTTGTTCATCGTACAGCGAAGGGCAGAAATGAGCCGCGGCGTAGCGCTAGGCAACGGTCCTTCGAAATTATCGCACATTAACTTATAGAAACGGAGTCCACCATGTTACAGATTCGTCACAGCGAAGAACGCGGCGCCGCCAACCACGGCTGGCTCAATTCCCACCACAGCTTTTCCTTCGGCAGCTATCACGATCCGCTGCACATGGGCTTTGGCCCCCTGCTGGTGATCAATGAAGACCGCGTCACGCCCGGCCAGGGTTTCGGCACGCACGGCCACCGCGACATGGAAATCATTTCGTATGTACTCGACGGCGCGCTGGAACACAAGGACAGCATGGGCACCGGTTCCGTCCTGCACTACGGCGACGTGCAGCGCATGAGCGCCGGCAGCGGCGTGCGCCACAGCGAATTCAATCACTCGGCAACGGATGGCTTGCACTTCCTGCAGATCTGGATCCAGCCGAACGTGACGGGCATTCCACCCAGCTATGAAGAGAAGCACTTCGCGCCGGACAGCAAACGGGGCAAGCTGCGCCTGATCGCTTCCTCGGACGGCCGCCAGGGTTCCGTGCTGATCCACCAGGATGCCGCCATCTACGCCAGCATCCTGCAGGAAGGCGAACAGGCCGAACACGCGCTGGAAGAAGGCCGCCTCGCCTATGTGCACCTGATCCGCGGCAGCCTGGTGGTCAACGGCACGCCCTTGAAAGCGGGCGATGCGCTGAAACTGACGCAGGAAGCGGCCGTGACAATCACCCAGCCTGAAGACGCGGAATTCCTCCTCTTCGACCTGCCTAAATGATGGCACCTGGCCAAACCTACTGCGCGTCGCGCTTTGCGGCCTGCGATGCTCACCGGCTCGGCGCCCCCGTACAAAGTACGGTTGCGCTTCTTAGCCACAAATCACTGCCGCTCGCTACGGTTTTGCCAGGCACCGCAAGTCAACCTCAAATCTTGATAAAAACAATTGGATTACTATGAAAAATAATACTGATCTGCTGCTCCCCCTCGGCCGTGCCGCCCTTGGCGTGCTGTTCTTTGTCTCGGGCTTGCTGAAAATCGGCGCCTTCGCGGGGGTGGCCGGCTACATGGCCAGCCAGGGCTTGCCGATGGCAAACATCCTGCTGGTGGGCGTGATCGCCCTGGAAGTGGGCGGCGGCTTGCTGCTGATCACGGGCTGGCAAGCGCGCTGGGCGGCGCTGGCCCTGGCGCTGTTCCTGATTCCGACCACCATGATCTTCCACGCCTTCTGGAGCGCGGACGCGGCCCACTTCCAGGACCAGCTGACAAACTTCCTGAAGAACCTGTCCATCTTCGGCGGCATGCTGTTGCTGGTGGAGCGGGGCTTCGGCAAGGCCGGCCGTCTTGTAAAAGGCTGATCCGGCCGCAATTAGAGCAATATCACCAGGCATTCCAGCTTTCAAATCTCAGCCAGGGGAAATGGCTTCCCCTGCTTTTTGGTATGATGACAGGGCGCGCCGGCACCGGAGTGGTGTCGCGCGCCTTTTATTTTTGACAATTACCTATATGAGCACAACCATGCAAAGCGGCGCAGACCTCCTGGCGACAGGCGAATTGGATTACACGACTTCCTGCGCACTGCCGACGCCGTGGGCACAGTTCACCCTGCACGCCTTTGTCGAGCACGCCACTGGCAAGGAACACCTGGCCATGGTGCTGGGCGATATCGGCAACGGCGAACCGGTGCTGGCGCGCGTGCATTCCGAGTGCCTGACGGGCGACGTGCTGTTTTCGCAGCGCTGCGACTGCGGCGCCCAGCTCGAGGGCGCCTTGAAACGCATCGCTGAAGAAGGCCGCGGCATCTTGCTGTACCTGCGCCAGGAAGGACGCGGCATCGGCCTGATCAACAAGATCCGCGCCTACCGCCTGCAGGAAGCGGGCGCCGACACGGTGCAGGCGAATGAACAGCTGGGCTTCAAGGCCGACGCACGCAACTACACCCTGTGCAAGCCCATGTTCGCGCAATTCGGCATCCACAGCCTGCGCTTGATGACGAACAACCCGCGCAAGATCGCCGCCATGGAAGCGCTGGGCATCACGGTGGCCGAACGGGTGCCGCTGCTGGTCAACCGCAACGCCTTCAACCAGCACTACCTGAATACCAAGCAAAGCAAGCTCGGTCACATGATGACGCCGCAAACGGCACCGGCGCTGGAAGACGGCGCCCTGTAGTCCCCCGGGCCGGCGCGTGCGCGATACCGCGCCGCGCCGGCCGCGCTCCTGCTCACGCACAAAGGATGCATGAAATTATCTAACTACGCCTGCTTGCTGGCCAGCCTGTGCGCTGCCGCAGGCGCACACGCGGCCGCGGCGCCTGTACCTGCCGCGCCTGCCGCTGCCGCCACCGCATCGACTCCCCCCATCAAACCGCCGCCAGCCACCGCCGCGCCCGCCGCCACGGAACATGCGGCCCTGCCGCCGCCCTCGTCGGCCGCGCAAAAGCTGTACACGGCGGCGCGCGCCGACATCCTGCAAGTGCGCGTGCTGCTGAAAAACGGCCGCACGCAGTCGTCCGTGGGTTCCGGCTTTTTGATCGGCACGGGCGACCTGGTGGTGAGCAACTATCACGTCGTGTCGCAATTCGCCCTCGACCCCGATACCTACGTGGGCGAATGGGTCGACACCAGCGGCCAGCGCGGCAATGTGGAATTGCTTGCCGTCGACGTGCTGCACGACCTGGCCGTGCTGCGCGTAAACCGCCATGGCACGGGTTTCTTCAAGATGCCGGAGCCGCTGGCGCCGCTGACGCAGGGCCAGTACCTGTATTCGATGGGCAATCCGCTGGACCTGGGCTTCGCCATTTCGGAAGGTTCCTATAATGGCGTCGTCACGCGCAGCTTCTACGATCAGCTGATGTTTACGGGACCGATCAATTCCGGCATGAGCGGCGGCCCCAGCGTCACGGCGAATGGCGACGTGGCCGGCGTGAATGTGTCGAAACGCCTCGATGGCGAACTCGTCAGTTTTCTCGTGCCTGCCCGCTATGCCCAGCAATTGCTGGCCAAGGTGGCGCAGCAAGGCAAGCCGCCGAAGGACTTCAAGCCGCTGGTGACGGCGCAACTGCTGGCGCACCAGGAAGTCATGCTGGCGCGCCTGCTCGATACGCCATTGAGCCTGAAAGCCATGGGCCCGTATCGCGTGCCCGTGCGCGAGTCCGACCAGATGCGCTGCTGGGGGCGCTCCAACGTCAAGTCCGACAAGCCCTACATGCTCGACAACACCAGCTGCGCCATGGAATCGGCCATCTTCATCTCCGGCGCCCTGCAGACGGGGCAAGTGTCGATGCGCCACGAATTCCTGCGCAGCAGCGGTCTGGGCGCCCTGCGCTTTTCCGAACTGGCCAGCGCTTCGTTCAAGAATGAAAGTTTCGGCAGCTACAAGAGCGCTAGCCTGACAGGCCCGCAATGCACCGAACAGTTCGTCAAGAACAAGACCCTGCCCTTGCGCGCCGTCCTGTGCGTGCGCGCCTACCGCAAGTTTACCGGCCTGTACGACTTTGCCCTGCTGGCCGCCAGCACCGATGAGCCACTCATGAGCCTGCAAAGCCGCATCGACGCGCGCGGCGTGTCCTACGCCAACGGCATGCGCGTCACGCGCACCTTCCTCGAAGCGCTGTCGCGGGAAAGCCGCCGCAAGCCATGAAAGCACCATACTTCATCGAAATCCTCGCCGACAATGGCGAGGTGCGGCAACGCCAGCGCATAGCCACCCTGCCGATCCGCATCGGGCGCGGCTACGACAACGACTTCATCCTCGACGACGCGCATACGGCCGCAGCGCACGCCATCGTCGAAGACGACGGCGCAGGCGGCCTGCTGCTGCGCGACCTGGGCAGCCAGAATGGCGTGATCCACCGGGGCCAGCGGCAACTGCAGGTGGCCATGACGGGCAACAGCATCGTGCGCCTGGGCCACACGCGCCTGCGCGTGCGCGCCAGCGACCACCCGGTGGCGCCCGAACTGGGCGACACGACCCGGCACGACTGGGAAGGCTTGCGCCCCGCCATCGCCGGCCTGGCCATGATCGGTGCCTCGGCCGCCTTCAGCAACTGGCTGAGCGACGCGGACGCCTTCGAGCCGATTTCCTACCTGATGATCATCGCCTACGCGCTGGCCGGCGGCCTCGTGTGGGCGTCGATCTGGGCCGTGGCAAACCGCCTGTTTGGCCATGGGGCGCGTTTCGGCCGCCACCTGTTCATCATCGGCTGCGGCTTGCTGGCCATGGAAGTGTGGGAACTGGGCAGCAATGTGACGGCGTATGCGCTGTCGCTGGAAGTGCTGACGCGCTACGGACGGCATATGTTCATCATCATTGTATGCGCGATGATCTATTACCATTTGTGCACGATCAAGCCGCAGCATCCGCGCCGCTTCGGCCTCGTCGCCGTCGTGCTGGCCATCGTCGGCTCGACCCTGATCCTGCTGAGCAACCTGCAAGCCAGCGGCCGCCTGGCCGACGAGGCCTACATGTCCGTGATCTACCCGCCAGCCTTGCGCCTGAGCCCGGATCACACGACGGACGCCTTCTTCCGCGACGCGGCCAGCCTGCAGCGCGCCGTCGATGCCGAGCGCGGCCAGGCGGCCAAGGGCGCCGACGAAGACGAAGACAGCGGCGACTGACAGTGCGTACATAAAAAAAGCCCGCCGCATCCTGACGGAGCGGCGGGCTTTTTTACGTGCGCTCGGGATGTGCGCTTAAAACTTGGCTTCCTGCTTGCGGCGTGCCGTGAAGCCCAGCAAGCCCAGGCCGATCAGCAGCATGGCATAGGTGCTTGGTTCCGGCACGGCCGAGACCAGGCCGTCGGTGCTGGAAAAGCTGGCGAAATTGTTGTTGCCCGCCTTGAACTGAACTTGCTGGCCGCCATCGCAGCAGCCTTCCAGGCCGAAGATGCTCAAGGTATGGTTGCCTGCAGCCAAAGTGCCCGAACCGGCGAGGAACTGGCTGCTGCTATTGTAGTTACCGGCCCACCACAGGTCGCTGCTCTTGAAGTCCAGCGCCACGCCGTCGAGGAACAGGGCGCCGCCCTTGCCGAAATCGACGCCGCTGCGGAAGCTCCAGGCGCCCGCATCGGCCGCGCTGACGCCAAAGTTGATCACCGACTTGAAGGCGATATTCGAACCGCTGCCGAACAGGCTGCTATTCGTGACATTGTTGTAGCTGGCAATCGTCGTCGTGCCATAGCCGGCGCCCGGCGTGGCCACGGCGGCATTCACGACGGACTGGTAAGCGGCGGCGGACGCTTGCGCGCCGGCATTCGAGTAGCCGGTGGAGACGGTAATGGTGCTGGCGTTCGCGTGGGCAAACACACCAACGGCGATCAGGGACAAAGCGATTTTAGGCAAGTTTTTCATAATGGGTATCCAGTCAATAAGTATTCAACGGGCGCAACAGGCGTGAAGGCGCTTGAGCTGAATACACGCTGCATTGAGGCGTGTCGGCATAGCGCAAGAATTGCAAGAATGAGCGGTCGGGGGCGTGGCTTCCGCAAAACTTCGCGGACTTGCGGCGTGCCATGGCGGCACTGCAAGCGTCCTGGAAAGGGTTCGGGTTCCCGGGACAAAACCAGACAATTGACGGGTCAGGTGAAACGTTGAATCTATTCTATCTTAAATTCCCTAGAAGAAAAGTATTTTTCTTTTAGCCATGTAAGATATTTATATGACAAGCACCTTGAAACAGGCTGAACAAGCCTGCCGGGATGGGCATTTTACCCCTGGCGCGCTGGCCGGACCTGTCGCGCAAGCGCCACAAGCGCGCGCGCCAGTGTCGCATCTTGCGCATTTCTTTTCGCATGCCGCTGCACCACGCGGCGAAACAGCATGGCAAAATGTAGTCACGCTGCTATCTATCCGAACTGGGGGAAAGAGGAATGGTCGACCTGGAAGAACTACGCTATCTGGCACTGTCGTTTCCCGACGCCACCGAGGAAGAACACCACGACCGTCCGGCCTTCCGCGTGGGCGGGAAGATCTTCGCCACCCTGCCCGATGACGAGCACATCAATGTGCTGCTCGATGCGGAAGCGGCGCACATCGCCACCGTCATCACGCCGTCCGGCTGCGAGAAGCTGTGGTGGGGCGAACGCCTGGCCGGCATCACGGTGCGCCTGGCGGATGCCGAGCTGGACATGCTGGCCGCCGCCCTGACGGCCGCCTGGCGGCGCAAGGCGCCCAGCGACCTGGCCAAGACCATCGCCCCGACGGAGTAGCTACATCGGCCAATTGCGCAGCAGCAATCCCACCATCTGCTGCAATTGCTCGCGAGATACGCCGGCCGCCGCCTGGATGGCCATGCCCTGCGACAGGGTCACGACGAAGCGCGCCTGCTGCTCCGGGCAGGAGTCGGGCGGCAAATCCCCCTCTTCCTTCGCGCGCCGCAAGCGGTCGCGCAGCTTGATTTCACCGCGCAGCCGGCGCGCGAACAATTCATCGCGGATCGGCAAGGCATCGTCGCTGCAGGCGAGCGCCGCATTGACGCCCATGCAGCCGTGCGGGCCGTCCGGCATCGTTTGCGCGTCGACATATTGCGTCAGCAAGGCTTCCACCACCTGGCGCGCCGTCGGCTGTTCCAGCGCCGCATCGAAAAACCGCATGCGCGTATCGCTGTAGCGCTCCAGCGCCTTGTGGAACAATTGTTCCTTGTTGCCGAAGACGGCATACAGGCTGGGCCGGTTCATGCCCATGGCTTTCGTCAATTCCGGCAAGGAACTGCCTTCATAGCCTTTTTCCCAGAATACTTTCATGGCGCAATCGAGCGCCTCGTCCGCGTCAAACGTGCGGGGCCGCCCCGTTTTCGCCTTGACCGCCTCTTCTTTTTTATCTTGTTTCATACCGTTCGGTAAAAAATTATTGACAACAATGTCCACCTGCCCTGATTATATACCGACCGGTTAAAAACCTCTCGGCTTTTCAGGAACCTCTCATGCATACACTTTCCAACGCTACCGACGACGATACCACCGTGGCGCCGTGGCTGGCCGTCTTATCCGTCGGCATCGGCGCCTTCGCCCTCGTCACTTCCGAATTCCTGCCCGTCGGCCTGCTGCCCGCCATGGCCGCCGAACTGGCCATCAGCAAGGGCCAGGCGGGCTTGATGATCACCACGCCCGGCATCGTTGCCGCCTTTGCCGCCATCTTCGTCACCGTCGGCTCGGGCCGCCTGGACCGCCGCATCGTGCTGCTGGCCCTGACGGCCCTGCTGGTGGCCTCGAACCTGCTGGTGGCGCTGGCCCCTTCGTATGCGTGGATACTGCTGGGCCGCGCCATGCTGGGCGTGGGCGTGGGCGGCTTCTGGGCCATCGGCAGCGCCATCGGCCCGCGCCTGGTGGCGCCGCAGCATGCCTCGCGCGCCATGTCCATCATCTTCGCCGGCGTCTCGCTGGGCACGGTGGCGGGCGTGCCGGCCGGCGCGCTGGTGGGCGATCTGGTGGGCTGGCGGGTCGCGTTCGGCGCGGCCAGCGCCATTGCCGTGCTGGTCTTCGTCGGCCAACTGTTGCTGCTGCCCAAGCTGCCGCCGACACAGGCCATCCGCCTGCGCCAGTTGCCGATGATTTTCGGCATCCGCAAGGCCAGGCTGGGCCTGATCGCCACGGCCATGCTGTTCACGGGCCAGTTCGCCGCCTACACGTATATCGCGCCTTTCCTCACGCAAATCTCGCACCTGGCGGCCGGCACGGTCAGCGCCATGCTGCTCGTGTACGGCGCTTCCGGCTTCATCGGCAACCTCGTGGGCGGCTGGGCCGCCGGCCGCTATGAACGGGCCGCGCTGATGGCGACGGGCGCCGTGCTGGGCGTGTCCACCCTTGCCCTGGCCGCGTTCGGCAGCCATTCGCTTACCGCCATGCTGCTGGTGGCCGTCTGGGGTTTCGGTTTCGGCGCCATGCCGATCGCCGTGCAGACGTGGATGTTCAAGGCGGCGCCGGAGCTGATGGAAGGCAGCAGCGCGCTCTTCGTTGCCATCGTGCAAGTGTCGCTGGCGTCCGGCGCCTTGCTGGGAGGCGTGGCCGTCGACCGGCTGGGCGTGTCCAGCGCGATGGTGGTCGGCGGCTTGTTCGCCCTCGGCTGCGGCTTGACGATCGCCATCTTCGGCAAGCCGCAGGCCGGCGCCAAGGCCGGCGCGGCCTGCATCGCCTCGTAGGAATCAGATGCGGCCGCGGCGGAATTCTCCGAGGAATTTCGTCACTTCGGCCGGCGTCATCACCACGTCCGCGTCGCCGTGATACGCATACAGGAAAGGCGTGCCGCCCAGGCGGTCCGTCAGCTTGGCAAAGAGCAGAAAGCGGCTGCCCAGGGGATGGCGCTGCAGGTCGGCCAGGCGGCGCGAGCACTGCACGGCCAGCTCCGGCGAAAAGGCCTGGCCCGGCACGGGCCGGATTTCCACGCGGCCATTAATCGCGCGCGATTCGACGGCGACGTGCCGGTATGCATAAGTATCACGGGCCATGCCGCCACCTTGAATGAAGTAAAGGCGCCATCTTAAGCGAAGTGGGCGCCTGCCGTGCTACTGCGGCACGATGCGCAACAGGCGGCCGTTGTCTTCGTCCGTCAGCGCGTACAGGTAGCCATCCGGTCCCTGGCGCACGTCGCGCACGCGCGCGCCGATGGCCAGGCGGTCCTGCCCCGTCACCTTGCCGCTGGCATCGACGGCGATGCGGCGGATATCCTTGGCCGCCAGGCCGCCGCTGAAGATGCTGCCGCGCCAGGCGGCAATCTTGTCGCCCGTATAGACGGCCAGTCCGGACGGCGCCGGCGACGGCACCCAGGCCACGCTCGGATTGAGCATGCCGGCCACTTCGTGCTTGCCGACGGGTTCATGCGTCGTATAGTCGGCGCCATAGCTTTGCAGGGGCCAGCCATAGTTGCCGCCCGCCACCACCAGGTTCAGCTCGTCGCCGCCGTACGGACCGTGTTCCGTGGCCCATACGCGGCCGGAAACGGGGTCGAGCGCCAGGCCCTGCACGTTGCGGTGCCCATACGACCAGATTTCCGGCAAGGCGCCCTTGGCGGCCAGCGGATTGCCGGGCGCCGGCTTGCCGTCTTCCGTCAGGCGCAGGATGGAACCCTGGTGCGTGGCCAGGTTTTGCGCCTGCTCGCGCGCCAGGCGGTCGCCGATGCGCAGCGGCGGGTTGCCGCCATCGGCCACGCTCATCAGCAAAGTGCCGTCCGGCAGCCACAGCAGGCGCGAGCCGAAGTGCTGGCCGCCGCTCTTGTCCGTGGCCACCTTGAACAGGGTCTGGATGCCCGTCACCTTCTTGCCGTCGAACACGCCGCGCACGAGGGTCGTGCGGTTGGCATCATTCGTGCCAGTCGACACCGTCATATAGACGCGCGGATTCGGCTTGGCCGCATCCTGCGGGTGCAGCACGATATCGAGCAAGCCGCCCTGCCCGCCCGTAAACACCTTGGGCATGCCTTCCAGCGCCACATCGGTAAAAGTCTTTCCATTGAGTAAATGCAAGGTGCCCTGCTTGCTGGTGACGAGCGCGCGCCCCTCGCCCAGCCAGGCGATGCCCCACGGCTGGCGCACGCCTTCGGCCACGGCAACGGCTTTCCACGGCTGTTTCGCGGCGGGCGGTTCGCCCGTGGCTTGCAGTTCGGCGTGGGCAGGCATGGCGCAGGCGGCGAAAGCTCCCAGCAGCAATGCGGTGGCAAGGCGTGTACGCTTGATGATTGGCATCGGGAATTCTCCTGTGTCGTCAATAAAAAAAGCGGCCGCGATGGTCTGTGCCATCGCGCCGCCTTTAAAAATAGCACAGATTGCCAGGCGGACGCGCCGCCGCTTCCATGCGATCAGCGATACACCAGATAGTACTTGGCGCGCGCGGTGCCCTTCTGCGCGCCGCCCGTCTGCACCAGCGCCACCGGATCGCCGGCGGCCGTGTGGAAGATGCCGATGCCATAGCTGGGTTCGCCACCGATGTACGGCAAGGTGACATCGCCTGCAGGGAACAACAGATCTCCTGTGAAACGCTTGTAGCTGGCTTGATACGCCGGATCACTGCCGAGATAGCCGAGGCCATCACGCTCCATCACCAGCGCCTCCGCCTTTACGGGCGAATAGCTCACCGACAACACGCCGTTGTTCGTATTGCTCAAAGCAAAGCGACCAACGTATACCAGCGTATCAGCCTTAAAGTATGTTCCGCTTGCCGTAAATAGCAGGTCTTCCTTGGGTGACAAGAAAAACGGCGCGGCCATCGGGATCGGATGCGGCATGAAAATAGAGTAGGAGGTTTGCAAGATATAGCCTTGCTGCGAATCAACGAGAAAAGCCGAGGGCTGGAACAGTGGCTCCTCATTGATGGTAACGAGTCCCTTGTTCAGCGATGCCACGAAGATACCCTTCATTTCACCATAGAAACCTCCGCTCGTGGTTCGCCTCTCTACAAGCTGGCCAGTACGCGCATTGAACCCTTCCAATACTGGCTCTCTGAGCGATCCCTTGGATTGACCGGACAGAAAGACGATGCCCGCATCGGTCGTGAACACTTCGGTCTGCGAACCGGCTGTACCGGTCGAACGCAGCAGTTTCCCCGCTTCCAGATCAATCAGGCTGACCACCCCCTCATGCAATACGCCGGCCAGTTTCCCGTCTGCACTCAGACTGAAGGACTTGACGGCGGCAGGCAAACTGACGCTGCTGAAAGTACCATCGGCCGGATTAATGATTTTCAAGCTATCGGGATTGGGCGTCACCACGATCAGTCGGTCCATTCCCTTGCTGTAACGCGCCTCCAAAGGCTTGAACGGCAACGCCATGACACTGTAAGTCGGGACGATCACATTGAGCTTCAGGTAGGCCACCGCCAATTGCCGGCCACTGGTGACCGTCATCGACAGCACATACGCGCCGGTCACGTCTGGCGTGAACGACGGCACTACCGCCGTTGCTTCCCCGATCACGGCGACGGAACCAGCAGGCCGGCTGTCAACCGCCCATGCATAAGCGAGTTTGCCACCTCCCTCGTCATAGCTCAGGATACCGCTAGTCACCACCGGCTGGCCGACGGGCACTGTTTGATTTTCACGGCTGATGACAGCGACCGTGCCTTGGATCACGCCGGATGGCATCGTATTATTAGCATCGAACTGGTACACCGTTTCGGCATACGCGCCCTTGCCATCCGCACCGCGGGCGCGTATTTTATACAGGCCCAGCACATCGGGCGAGAAACGGGCAACCTGATCGACAACGCGCAAATTGGATGTGCTGCCAGCCGGTTTTTCGATCAAGTCCCACGTGGTGGTGACCTTGTCACCGTCAGCGTCAGTGCTGCCGGTGGCGTCGAGAACGATACCGGCTCCCAGCGACACACTCACGGCTGGTTTGACAAGTGCTTGCGCCGTAAACGTCGCATTGACCACCACCACCGCATTCGGCACACGGTTATTCACCAGCACGGTGGCATTCTTTTCCGCAAAGCCACCCTTGCCATTCGTCACGCGCAGCTTGAAAATATACGTGCCCAAGGCGTCGGGCTGGAAGTTCAGTTTCGGGGTTGCAACAGCACCCATGTTCAAGCCGCTGCCGGCAGGCTTGGATACCAGGCTCCAGACAAAACTCAGCGTCCCGCCGTCGCTATCCTTGCTGCTACCGGCATCGAGTTCAATCTGTCCACCCACGCTGCCGATGGCATCGGCACCTTCGGCCGCCGCCGACACGGCACCAGCAAACAAAATGGCAGGCTGCGGCACCGCCGCCACGGGCGGCGCAGCAGTTTCACTGCCACCACCACCGCCGCCACATCCGGCCAGCATGACCATGGCCAACAGACCCGCTCCCAACCAGCGCGCGGCTGGTCCCTGCATACGACTGCGCATATGATCCCGTTCTCTCAATATTTCCAGTGGTTATAAGGTGACGTCTTGTCGCGTCCGAAAAAGCGGACAAATATTATCATGACAATAACGTTAAAATTTCACCAAATTTCATTTTGGAAATATTAATTTTCAGAAATCATTTAAAAGGTGCTGCAGGGTATGCTCAGGCGCGCAGCAGCAAGGCCACGGCTTCGGCCGCGATACCCTCTTCGCGGCCCAGGTAGCCCAGTTTCTCATTCGTCTTGGCCTTGATATTGACCTGGCCCACACTCACGCCCAGGTCTTCGGCCACGTTGGCGCACATGGCGGCGATATGCGGCGCCATTTTCGGGCGCTGGGCGATGATGGTGGCGTCGATATTGCCGATGATATAACCGGTCGCCTGCACGCGGCGCACGGCTTCGCGCAGCAGGGTGCGCGAATCGGCGCCCTTGAATTGCGCATCCGTGTCGGGGAAATGGCGGCCGATGTCGCCCAGCGCGGCGGCGCCGAAGATGGCGTCCGTGATGGCGTGCAGCAATACGTCCGCGTCGGAATGGCCGAGCAAGCCCAGGTGATGGGGGATTTTCACGCCGCCGATGATCAGGTCGCGGTTTTCCACCAGCGCGTGGCAGTCATAGCCCTGGCCGATGCGGAAAGGCAGTACGGGAGTCGTTGTGTTCATGCGGGTCTCTCTGGAATTCAAGGGTTGGCCAAATACAGTTCGGCCGTGTGTATGTCGCGCGGCAAGGTCACCTTCAGGTTGCGCGGGTGGCCTTCGACCAGCCTGGGCGCCAGGCCCAGCGCTTCGACGGCGCTGGCGTCGTCCGTGATCGCTTGCGGATCGGGCGCTTGCGACAGGGCCCGGTGCAGCAGCGCATAGCTGAACATCTGCGGCGTCTGCGCCAGCCATAAATGGTCACGCGGCACCGTCTGCGCCGACAGGCCGTTCTGTCCTGCCCGCTTGACGGTATCGACCACGGGCAAGGCCAGCAAGCCGCCTGCCGGATGGTCAGCAACTTCGGCGATGAGTTTTGCGATCAGCGCCGGCGTCAGGCCAGGGCGCGCCGCGTCGTGCACCAGCACCTGGTCGTGGGCGGCTATGCTGCCGTGCAGTGCCTGCATGGCATTCAGTATCGTTTCCATGCGCGTGGCGCCGCCGCAGCGCAGCACGGTCACGCCTGAGGCTGCGCCCTGCCCCGGCACGACGGCGTCGATCTGGCCATCCTCGGCGCTGACGACGACATACGTATGCGCGATCAGGGGGCTGGCGAGAAAGGCGTCGAGCGCGTGGCGCAGCATGGGCTTGCCGGAGATGGGTAAATATTGCTTGGGACTGCCCGCTTCCATGCGCGCGCCCACGCCGGCGGCGGGGATCAGGGCAAAATAACGGGGGCGATTCGGTGCTGCTGTCATGCCATTCCTTGTCTAGTTGGCGGGTGCTGTCTTGCCCGCCAGGATATTCTGGATCTCACCATTGCACGCCTTGCCCAGGCGCGCATATTCCTGCGGAGAATCGATGGCCGCCTGCAAAATTTCCACCTTGCGCATTTCGGCCTTGACGTACGGCAACCAGCCCGTGTCGATCTCGCGCGCCAGCGCCGCCTTGGCCGTGCCGCTGGGCGCATACAGGGGCCGCGCCTCGAAGCGCCTGGCCAGCGCGGCGCGCACGGTCTTTTCCACGCGCGGCAAGTGTTCCATATAGGTTTTCATGTGCCGCAGTTCGTGCGCCAGTATCTCATCATACGCGCAAGTGCCGGGGGCAAATTCGCGGCCGATATAGATCACCACGGGCGCATACGTGAGGGTGACGGTAATCTGCGGCGCCACGCATTCGTAGCCGCTGGCCGGGTCTTGCAGCATGGGGCCGGCCAGGGCGATGGCCACGCGCGACTCGGTCTTGGTCAAGCCCAGCACCCAGGTATTGGCGCGCGCCGTGCCCTTCATCACCGTCAGGGCCTTGTACGGCAGATGCGTGTCGATGCTGTAGCCGTTCTGCTGCGCCGTCAGCACGGACACCGTCTTGCTGATCGTGTCTTCGCAGCGCACCTGGAACGGCGTGCGCGCCGCCCCGTGTGCGCCCAGGCTGGCCGAGGCCAGCAACAGGAAGATCGCCGTGCGCATGCGCAGGATCAAGCCGGCTGCCAGGCGCCGCTGGTAATCTTGTCGAGCCAGAAGATACCGATGACGGTTTTCACGTCCGTGATGGTGCCATCCTTGACCCAGTCGAGCAGCTGCGGCACGGTGGCCGTGAACGTTTCCAGGAATTCGCCTTCATCGAGCTGGCGTTCGCCCGCTACCAGGCCGCGCGCCAGGAACAGTTCCAGGTGCTCGTCCGAATACGCGATGGCGTTATGGATGGTGGAGACGAATTGCCAGTCGCTGGCCGTGTAGCCCGTTTCTTCCAGCAACTCGCGCTGGGCGCACGCCAGGTGCGATTCGCCCGCATCGATCTTGCCGGCAGGGAATTCAATGAAGACCCGGTCCAGCGGATAGCGGTACTGGCGTTCCATCAGCACCGTGCCGTCGTCGAGCAGCGGCAGGATGACGACGGCGCCCGGATGCAGGACGAATTCGCGCGCCGTGATCTTGCCGTCCGGCAGAGCAACCCGGTCGCGCTGCACGCGCAGGAAGCCGCCTTGGTAGACAAGTTCGCCGTCTACCTTGGTCTCAGTTAAATTCATATCCATGCGTTCAGTATCCATACCTTGATTATGCTCAATAAAAAAAAACGGCGCCAGAGGCGCCGCTTTCGGTCGATGGGGCTAATGTCGTTTGCGCAGGTAGCGTGTGACAAAGCCGGGGAAAGCCAGCACTAGGAACAGGCATCCCGTGATGGCATAGAACTCCCACGTCTGCGGGAAACCGTTGCCGATGCGCGCTTCGAGCGCGAACGCCACGGCGCCGACGATGAAGTACAGAATCACCATCTCCAGCAGGCGCAGCGCCAGCGGCTTGCGCCAGCCTTTGCCCCCGTCTGCTTGCGCCGCCTTTTTCAAGGGCACGGCGGCAAACAGTTTCTCGTTCAGGAAAGGCAGGTTGGCGCCCAGGATGCCCAAGGCGATCACCAGCCAGCTCGAGACGGTGACATCCATCGGTCAGGACGCCAGGGTCTTGGTGATGGCGGTTGCGCAGGCAGCCAGGATGCTGTTAGGCATCGCACCCAGCGCCAGGACGAACACGCCATTCAGGGCCAGCACGACGCGCATGTCGCCATGCACGACCAGCGCATTGCTGTCGGTCGGCTCGTCGAACCACATCATCTTCACGACGCGCAGGTAGTAGAAGGCGCCGATCAGCGAGAACAGCACGGCGGCGATGGTCAGCCACAGCTGGCCCGTGGCCAATACCGATGCCAGCACCGAGTACTTGGCCATGAAGCCCATCAGCGGCGGCACGCCGGCCAGCGAGAACATGAACAGGGTCATCACCAGCGCGAAGATCGGGCTGCGTTTGCCCAGGCCCTTGAAGTCGGCCAGTTCGTCTGCTTCGAAACCATTACGTGCCAACAACATGATCACGCCAAAGGTGCCCAGGGTGGTGAACACGTAGGTGATCACGTAGTACATCGACGCGCCGTAGGCGGTGGCTGCGCCAGCCGCGTTCAGGGTGTTGTTCGGTGCATCCACGGTACCGGACAGCAGGCCCAGCAGGACGAAGCCCATTTGTGCGATGGTCGAGTACGCCAACATGCGCTTCAGGTTGGTTTGCGCGATGGCGGTGAAGTTACCGATCGCCAGCGACATCACGGCCAGCACCAGCAGCATTTGCTGCCAATCATGCGCCATCGGCAGCAAGCCTTCGGCCAGCAAGCGCAGGGTGATGGCGAAGGCGGCCAGTTTCGGCGCCGCGCCCAGCAGCAGGGTCACTGCCGTCGGCGAACCTTGATACACGTCAGGCACCCACATGTGGAATGGCACGACGCCCAGTTTGAAGGCCAGGCCGGCGACGAGGAACACCAGGCCGAAGACCATGATGGTGCCGTTGGTCTTGCCGTTCTCCAGCGCCACGCGCAGTTCGCCCAGGTCCAGGGTACCGGACGCGCCGTACAGCATCGAGATACCGTACAACATGAAACCGGAAGCCAGCGCGCCCAGGATGAAGTATTTCATGGCCGCTTCCGTGGCCTTGGCATTGTCACGGCGCAAGGCGATCAGTGCGTACAGCGACAGCGACATCAGTTCCAGACCCAGGTAGATGATCAGGAAGTTGTTGGCCGAGATCATGATCATCTGGCCCAGCAGTGCAAACAGGGCCAGCACGTAGAACTCGCCGCCCAGGTTACCCGACAGCATGCTGCGGTCGGTGGCGTAGGCACGCGAGTAGATCAGGGTCAGCGCCACGGCGCCGTAGGAGAACAGTTTCAGCAACTGCGACATCGGGTCCGACACGAACATGTTATTGAACGTGTAGACGGTGGTGCCCGCGTTGAAGTCGCCCACGGTCAGCAAGGCGCAGCCGGCCAGGGTCAGCAAGGCCAGCACGTAAGTGATCGAACGCTTCGCCGCAGGCAAGAACATATCGATCAGCAAGAGCGCCGACGTGGCGATCAGCAGAAAGATTTCCGCGTACAGCGGTACCAGATTAGGTGCATTAGTCATGTTATCGGTCTTCTATTTAAGGCAACTTGCTGATGGCGACATGCTGCAGCAGGTCGGCAACCGAAGTTTGCATCGTGTCGGTGAACGGGGCTGGGTACAGACCCATCACGAGCACGGCGATGGCCAGCACAGCAAGCATGAAGAATTCACGTTTGTTGATGTCGGTCAATTCGGCCACATGCTTGTTCTTGATCTTGCCGAACACCACGCGCTTGGCCATCCACAGCGAGTACGCCGCGCCCCAGATCAGTGCCGTTGCAGCCAGCAGACCAATCCAGAAGTTGAATTTCACCGCGCCCAGGATCACCATGAACTCGCCGACGAAGCCGGACGTCGCTGGCAGACCGCAGTTGGCCATCGAGAACAGCACGAAGAAGGCGGCAAATTTCGGCATGCGGTTCACGACGCCGCCGTAGTCGGCGATGTTGCGGGTATGCATGCGGTCATACAGCACGCCGATGCACAGGAACATCGCGCCGGAGATGAAGCCGTGCGAGACCATCTGCACGATACCGCCCTGTACCGAGATGTCGTTGAACATGAAGAAGCCCAAGGTGACGAAACCCATGTGCGCGATCGACGAATAGGCAACCAGTTTTTTCATGTCGGTTTGCACCAGGGCAACCAGACCGATATAGATGACGGCGATCAGCGACAAGGCGATCATGAAGCCCGACAGGTAGTGGCTGGCGTCCGGCGTGATCGGCAGCGAGAAACGCAGGAAGCCGTAAGCGCCCAGTTTCAGCATGATGGCGGCCAGCACGGCGGAACCGCCCGTAGGCGCTTCCACGTGGACGTCCGGCAACCACGTATGCACGGGGAACATCGGCACCTTGACGGCAAACGCCATCAGGAAGGCCAGGAAGATAAAGATCTGTTCGTTCATCGTCAGCTTGAACGCATGCCAGGCCAGGATGTCGAAAGTGCCCGACACATTGCGCAGGTAAATGATGGCAACCAGGGTCAGCAGCGAACCGAAGAAGGTGTACAGGAAGAACTTGAACGACGCGTACACGCGGTTCGAACCGCCCCAGATACCGATGATGATGAACATCGGGATCAGGGTTGCTTCAAAGAAGAAGTAGAACAGCAAGCCGTCCAGCGCACAGAACACGCCGATCATCAGGCCCGACAGGATCAGGAACGAGCCCATGTACTGGGCGATGCGCTTCTCGATCACTTGCCAAGCGGAAATGACGACGATGACGGTGATGAAGGCCGTCAGTGGCACGAACCACAGGGACAGGCCGTCGATACCCAGCGAGTACCAGATATTGAAGGTTTCAATCCACGGTGCTTTTTCGACGAATTGCATGCCGTGCGCGGCGTTGTCGAAATGCTGGATCAGGGGCCAGGTGCACAGCATGCTGAGCACCGCGCCGGCCAGCGACAGCCAGCGGGTAAAGCCCGCTTTGCTGTCACGGCCGAGAGCCAGGACCAGGACGCCGCAAATGATCGGCACCCAGATCGACAGACTCAGGTAAGGAGGTAGTGTAGAAATCGTAGACTGCATCATGGTTCTCAGTATTCTTTTATCAGGTCAGCTTACTTAGCGGGCCAGAATGGCAGGAAATAGATCAGGAAGCCCAGCACGCCCAGGATCATCACGAATGCATAGTGATAGATGTAGCCGGTCTGCAACACTCGCGACAGCGAGGACAGCCAGGCGACGACCTTGGCGCTACCGTTGACCAGCAGGCCATCGATCAGCTTCTTGTCACCGAAGTTCCACAGGCCATTACCCAGCAAGCGGGCACCGCCGGCGAACACGACTTCATTGAACTTGTCCATGTAGTACTTGTTGTCCAGCAGGGTGTGGATCGCGTGGAACTTGGCAAAGAACCAGGCCGGTACACGCGGGTTGACCATGTAGCAGTAGTAGGCTGCCACCACGCCGGACAATGCCAGCCAGAACGGTGCCGTCGACAGGCCGTGGATCGCCATCGCCATTGCGCCGTGGAATTCATGCGACAACTCTTCCATTGCTGGATGGTTTTCGCCAACGAAGATCACGCCCTTGAAGAAATCGCCATGCAGCATCGGGCCGATCGTCAGGTAACCGATGATCAAGGAAGGAATCGCCAGCATCACCAGCGGGAACCACACGACGAACGGCGATTCATGCGGCTTCTGGCCAGGTTCCAGACCGTGGTGGCCGTGGTCGTCTTCCTCTTCTTCATGACCATGGTCGTCATGTGCATCGCCGTGCGCGCCATGGGCCGCTTTCGGTGCGTGATGGTCGTCATGGCCGTGCGCATGCGGCTGGCCGAAACGTTCCTTGCCGTGGAAGACGAGGAAATACATGCGGAACGAGTAGAAGGCGGTAACGAAGACGCCAGCCAGCACGGCGAACTGGGCAAAGCCAGCGCCCCAGATATGCGTCGCTTCGACGGCTTCGATGATGCTGTCTTTCGAGTAGAAACCGGAGAACAGCGGCGTGCCGATCAGGGCCAGCGAACCGACCAGGGAAGTGATCCAGGTGATCGGCATGTATTTGCGCAGGCCGCCCATGTTGCGGATGTCCTGGTCATGGTGCATGCCGATGATGACGGAACCGGCGCCCAGGAACAGCAGTGCCTTGAAGAATGCGTGCGTCATCAGGTGGAACACGGCCACGGAGTACGCGGACGAACCCAGCGCCACGGTCATGTAACCGAGCTGCGACAGGGTCGAGTAAGCGACGACGCGCTTGATGTCGTTCTGGATGATGCCCAGGAAGCCCATGAACAGCGCCGTGATGGAGCCGATCACCAGGATGAAGGACAGTGCCGTGTCGGACAGCTCGAACAGCGGCGACATGCGCGAGACCATGAAGATACCGGCCGTCACCATCGTCGCGGCGTGGATCAGTGCCGAAATCGGGGTAGGACCTTCCATCGAGTCAGGCAGCCACACGTGCAGCGGGAACTGCGCCGACTTGCCCATCGCGCCGATGAACAGGCAGATGCAGGCAACGGTCAGCAGGGCCCAGTCGGTACCTGGCAAGCTCAGCAGTGCCAGTTCGTCTTTCTTGGCGAACACTTCCTGGTAGTTCATGGTGCCGGCGTAGGCCAGCAGCAGGCCGATGCCCAGGATGAAGCCGAAGTCGCCCACGCGGTTGACGAGGAAAGCCTTCATATTGGCCACGATGGCCGTCGGACGCTGGTACCAGAAACCGATCAGCAGGTAAGAGACCAGGCCCACTGCTTCCCAACCGAAGAACAGTTGCAGGAAGTTGTTGGCCATGACCAGCATCAACATCGAGAACGTGAACAGCGAGATGTAGGCGAAGAAGCGGTTGTAGCCTTCGTCATCCTTCATGTAGCCGATCGTGTAGATGTGCACCATCAGGGAGACGAAGGTGACCACGCACATCATCATCGCCGACAGCGAATCGATCTGGAAGCCCACTTCCATCTTCAGGGTGCCGATCGTCATCCAGTTATAGATCGTGCCATTGAATGTCGCGCCATCCATCACTGCCAGCAATGTCTGCACGGACAGGATGAACGCAATCAGTACGCCCAGGATCGTCGCGGTATGCGACGTCTTGCGTCCGACCAAATTACCCAGGAACTGGGTGCCAAGCAAGCCTGCAATCGCGGCACCGGCCAGCGGCGCCAGCGGTACGGCAAGAAGGAGGTTAGGGTTGAGGAGTTGCCCCGCCATGATGAACCTTAATCGTTATTATTCGAGAGATCGAGTCTGAAAAACATCAGCCTTTGAGGCTGTCCAGGTCTTCGACGTTGATGGTATCCAGATTACGGAACATCACCACCAGAATAGCCAGACCAATAGCCGACTCAGCGGCGGCAACCGTCAGGATGAAGAAAACGAAGATCTGACCGGCCGCGTCGCCCATGAAATGGGAGAACGCGATGAAATTCATATTCACCGCCAGCAGCATCAATTCGATTGCCATCAGCAATACGATGATGTTCTTGCGGTTCAGGAAAATACCGACGATCGAGATTGCGAACAGGATCGCGCCCAGGACCAGAAAATGTGTGAGCGATAATGTCATGGTGCCTCCTTAACTTCCGGCTCAGCCGCAGGACGCTCGACAACCGCGTCCATCTTGATGATCTTCAGGCGGTCGTTGCGCTTGACGCGTACCGCATCGCCTGGAGCAAAATGCTTGGTATCCTTGCGTTTGCGCAAAGTCAGTGCGACCGCGGCAACGATGGCCACCAGCAGCACGACGGCAGCGATCTCGAAGGCGAACACATATTTCGTGTAGATCAGCAGGCCCAGTTCCTTGGTGCCGCCCAGGTTGACGTTCACCGGAGCGATGCTAGGCGCAAAGTTGCGGAAACCGTGCCACAGGACGGCGGCCATTTCCAGCACGATGATCACGCCCACCGTCACCGACAAAGGCAGATAGCCCCAGAAACCTTCGCGCATGCGGTCGATATTGATATCGAGCATCATGACCACGAAGAGGAACAGCACCATCACGGCGCCGACATACACCAATACCAGCACGATGGCCAGGAATTCAGCTTGCAGCAGCATCCAGATGCCCGCTGCGGAAAAGAAGGACAGTACCAGGAACAGTACTGCGTGGACCGGATTACGGGCCGTGATGACGCGCGTCGCTGCCAGAATCAAGATCAGCGCGAAGGCGTAAAACAAAATTGTTTTAAAGTCCATAAAAAACCCAATAGACGTACAGATGAACGAGGGGCGCGCCGCAGCTGGTCAGCTGCGGCGCATCCATCAGCGATAAGGTGCGTCGGCGGCACGCGCAGCGGCGATGTCATTTTCATAACGATCACCTACGGCCAGCAACATCTCTTTCGTGTAATACAAATCCCCGCGTTTCTCGCCGTGGTATTCCAGGATTTGCGTCTCGACGATCGAATCGACCGGGCAGGACTCTTCGCAGAAACCGCAGAAGATGCACTTGGTCAAGTCAATATCGTAACGCGTGGTGCGGCGCGAGCCGTCGTCACGCTGTTCCGATTCGATCGTGATGGCCATCGCCGGGCAAACTGCTTCGCACAGTTTGCAGGCGATGCAACGTTCCTCGCCGTTCGGGTAGCGGCGCAGCGCGTGCAAGCCACGGAAACGCGGCGAGATCGGTGTCTTCTCTTCCGGGAATTGCACCGTGATCTTGCGTGAAAACATGTACTTGCCTGTCAACGCCATGCCCTTGATCAGCTCGCCTAACAAGAGGCTGCTGAAGAAATCTTTTACCTTATCCATTCGTATGCACTCTCTTACTTCCAAATATTCCAGGATGTCTGCATCCAGGCAGCGACGAAGACCAGGTAGACCAGCGTCAACGGGATAAACACTTTCCAGCCGAGGCGCATGATCTGGTCATAACGGTAGCGTGGGAAAGTACCGCGTACCCAGATGAACACCGACACGATGAAGAAGGTCTTGGCGAACAACCAGAAGAAGCCGCCGAAACCACCCCAGAACTCAAGGAAAGCAAATGGTGCGGACCAGCCACCGAGGAACATGATCGAAGCCAGGGCGCCGATCAGGATCATGTTGGCGTATTCGGCCAGCATGAACATGGCGTAGGCCATGCCCGAGTACTCGACCATGTGGCCGGCCACGATTTCCGACTCGCCTTCGACGACGTCGAACGGGTGGCGGTTGGCTTCAGCCAGGCCCGACACCAGGTAGATGACGAACATCGGCAGCAGCGGCAGCCAGTTCCACGACAGGAAGTTCACGCCCTTGTCGGCGAAGAAGCCGATTTGCTGGCCGCCAACGATGTCGATGAAGTTCAGGCTGCCCGACACCATCAGCACGATGACCATCACGAAGCCCATCGGGATTTCATACGAAATCATCTGTGCCGAAGCGCGCATGGCGCCCATGAACGAGTACTTCGAGTTCGAGGCCCAGCCGGCGATGATGATGCCGTAGACTTCCATCGAGGTAATCGCCAGCAGCATCAGCAAGCCTGCGTTGACGTTGGCCAGTACGGCTTGCGGGCCGAACGGCACGACCGACCAGGCGGCCAGGGCCGGCATGATGGTCATGATCGGGCCGATCACGAACAGGCCCTTGGCGGCCTTGGACGGGATGATGATCTCTTTGAACAAGAGTTTCAGCGCATCGGCGATCGGTTGCAGCAAGCCCAGGGGACCCACGCGGTTCGGGCCGACGCGGATCTGGATCCAGCCGATCAGCTTGCGTTCCCACAAGGTCAGGTAGGCAACCAGGCCCATCAGCGGCAGCAGCACGCACAGGATCTTGATCAGGGTCCAGAAGAACGGCCAGGAGCCGCCCAGCAAATCCTGGCCGCTGCTGTTGATGACGTTTACAAATTCAGGCAGAGCCATCAGATTTTCCCCTCTGCTGTTTCAACTGTGATGTCACCGAACATGCCGCCCAGGCTAGCCGTCGAGGCATGCGCCGCCGACACTTTCACCACATTGGCTGGCAGGCCGGCATGGATTGCCGCCACCAGGATGGCGCTGCCGGAGCCTTGCGCCACTTTGACCTTGTCGCCCGCCTTGATGCCCAGCTTGTCAGCCAGCGCCAGGGACAGGTGCGCTTGCGGCGCGGCGCCATCGACCGTGCGCAGCAGCGGTTCGGAGCGGCGTACCAGCGCGTCGGCGAAGTAGATCGGCACGTCGGCGATGCGTTGCAGCTTTGGTGAAGCCGGTGCATACGAGGCCGCTTCCGGGGCGTTCTTGGCGATGTTGTTCAGCTGTGCCGACAGATCGGTCACACCGGCGCCAAACGCTTCGTCGCGGATCGCTTCCGAGGTATCGTAGTCGAAACCGGCCAGGCCCAGGATGTTGCCCAGGACGCGCAGCACTTTCCAGGCTGGACGGGTATCGGCCAGCGGTTTCACGGTGCCGTTGAAGCTTTGCGCGCGGCCTTCGCAGTTGACGAAGGTGCCCGAGGTTTCAGCGAACGGCGCGATCGGCAGCAAGACGTCGGCGTAATCCATGCCGTGCTTGAAGGCGGACATGGCCACGACCATGTCGGCGCCATCCAGGGCAGCGCGGGCCGCTTGTGGATTGGCGGCATCGAGTTCCGGCTCCGCGTGCAGCAGCACGTAGGCTTTCTTCGGCACGGCAAACGCAGCTTGCACGTTGGCGCGCGGCTTGGCGACCAGGTGCGCGCCAACCGTGTTGGCCGCTTCCGTCAGGTAACCGAGCTTGGCGCCCGTCTGTTCGGCGATCCATTGCGCGGCAGCATGCAGTTGCGACGCTTGCGGATGTTGCGTTGCCGCATTACCCAGCAGCACGGCGCCGTTGTCGCCGGCCATCAGGCTGGCGGCAATCGCGACGGCCACGTCCGAAGCGCTCACCGCTTCAAAACCGGCTGGTGCGGCGATTTCTTTCGCTTTAGCAACAGCAACGACCACTTCCGACAAGGCCGCCAGCCAATCGCCAGGCGCGACGATCATCTTGTTGGCGATGGTGATCAATTGATCATCGTCGGAGGCGTGCAGGATCGACAGCTTGGCGCCGCCCTTGACGGACGCGCGCAGACGCGTGGCCAGCAATGGGTGATCCTTGCGCAGGAACGAGCCGATGACGAAGGCGCGCTTGATCTGGCCAAATTCGTTGATCGGCATGCCCAGCCAAGGTTTGACGGACGCGTCGAGCGCGAAGTCGGTCTGGCGCAGGCGGAAGTCGACGTGCTCGGAACCGAGACCGTTGGCGACTTTCTGCAGCAGGACCAGCTCTTCGACCGTCGAATGCGGCGTTGCCAGCGCGGCGATGGCGTCGGCGCCATGCTCGTGCTTGATATTTTTCAAACCGTGCGCCACGTATTCCAGTGCCGTTTGCCAATCGACTTCTTTCCACTCGTTGCCTTGTTTCAGCATCGGGGACGTCAGGCGTTCGGCGCTGTCCAGCGCTTCGTACGAGAAACGGTCCTTGTCCGAGATCCAGCACTCGTTGACGGCTTCGTTTTCCAGCGGCAATACGCGCTTGACCTTGCCAGCTTTCACTTGCACGATCAGGTTCGCGCCCAGGCCGTCATGCGGGCTGACCGATTTGCGGCGCGACAGTTCCCACGTACGGGCGCTGTAGCGGAACGGCTTCGAGGTCAGTGCGCCGACCGGGCACAGGTCGATCATGTTGCCCGACAGTTCGGAGTCGACCGTCTGGCCCACGAAGGACACGATTTCCGAATGTTCGCCGCGGCCGATCATGCCCAGTTCCATCACGCCGGCCACTTCCTGGCCAAAGCGTACGCAACGGGTGCACTGGATGCAGCGCGACATTTCTTGCATGGACACCAGCGGACCGGCTTCCTTCGGCTGCACGACGCGCTTGTCTTCCTTGTAGCGCGATTCGCTCTTGCCGTAGCCCACTGCCAAGTCTTGCAACTGGCATTCGCCGCCCTGATCGCAGATAGGGCAATCGAGCGGGTGGTTAATCAGCAAGAATTCCATGACCGACTTTTGCGCCTGCACAGCTTTATCGCTGGCGGAGCGCACGATCATGCCGGCACTGACCGGGGTCGCACAAGCGGGCAAAGGCTTGGGCGCCTTTTCCACTTCGACCAGGCACATGCGGCAGTTCGCTGCGATCGACAATTTCTTGTGATAGCAGAAGTGCGGAATGTAGGTTCCCAATTTGTTGGCGGCGTCCATCACCATGCTACCAGCAGGGACTTCGACTTTTTTGCCGTCTATTTCGATTTCAACCATGGTGATCGTTACCTGACGCAGCTTAGATATATGCGGGCACTAAGCAATGCTTGTGCTCGATATGATATTCAAATTCTTCACGGAAATTCTTAATGAAGGCCCGTACCGGCATGGCAGCCGCATCGCCCAGCGCGCAAATGGTGCGGCCCTGGATGTTGTCGGCGATCGAGTTGAGCATGTCCAGGTCGTCTGGACGACCCTGCCCCTGCTCGATGCGGTGCACCATGCGGTACATCCAGCCTGTGCCTTCACGGCAAGGCGTACACTGGCCGCACGATTCTTCAAAGTAGAAGTAGGACAGGCGTTCCAGCGCCTTTACCATGCAGCGTGTTTCGTCCATCACGATGACGGCGCCCGAACCCAACATCGAACCGGCTTTCGCGATCGAGTCATAGTCCAGGTCGGTCTGCATCATGATGTCGCCGCGGATCACCGGAGCGGACGAACCGCCAGGGATCACGGCCTTGATCTTTTTGCCACCGCGCATGCCGCCTGCCAGTTCCAGCAGGGTCGCAAACGGGGTGCCGAGCGGCACTTCGTAGTTGCCCGGTTTTTCCACGTCGCCCGAGATCGAGAAGATCTTCGAACCGCCGTTGTTCGGCTTGCCCATCGCCAGGTATTTCTCTGGACCAATGTTCAGCACGAAAGGCACGGCCGCGAAGGTTTCCGTGTTGTTGATCGTCGTCGGCTTGCCGTACAGGCCAAACGAGGCTGGGAAAGGCGGCTTGAAGCGCGGCTGGCCTTTCTTGCCTTCCAGCGACTCCAGCAGGGCCGTTTCTTCGCCGCAGATGTAGGCGCCATAACCATGGTGCGCATGCAACTGGAACGAGAACTCGCTGCCCATGATCTTGTCGCCCAGGAAACCGGCGGCGCGCGCCTCTTCCAGCGCTTCTTCGAAACGCAGGTATTCCTGGAAGATTTCACCGTGGATATAGTTATAACCGACGGTGATGCCCATCGCATAAGCGCCAATGGCCATGCCTTCGATCAGCGCATGGGGATTGTAACGAATGATGTCGCGGTCCTTGAAAGTGCCCGGTTCGCCTTCATCTGTATTGCAGACGAGGTATTTTTGACCCGGGAACTGGCGCGGCATGAAGCTCCACTTCAAGCCGGTAGGGAAACCCGCGCCGCCACGGCCGCGCAAGGACGAAGCCTTGAGGTCGGCGATGATCTGTTCCGGCGTGATTTTCTCTTCCAGGATACGCCGCAGGGCGCTATAGCCGCCGCGGTTCACATAATCTTGCAAATGCCAGTTCTTGCCATCCAGATCCTTCAGGATCAATGGATCGATATGGCGGTTGTGGAGTGACGTCATTTCTTGAGTTCCTCCAGCATGGCGTCGATCTTCTCGTTCGACATCCAGCTGCACATGGTTTTATTACTGACCAGCAAGACAGGCGCATCGCCGCAAGCACCCATGCACTCGCCTTCAACCAGGGTGAACTGGCCGTCTGCGGTGGTTTCGCGGAAATCGATACCCAGTTTCTGCTTCAGGTAGTCTGCAGCGCGCACGCCGCCCGACAGGGCGCATGGCAGGTTGGTGCACACGGTGATCTTGTGCTTGCCCACGGGTTTCACGTTATACATATTGTAGAACGTGGCCACTTCCTGCACGGCAATCGCCGGCATGCCGATGTAATCGGCCAGTTCCTTCATGGTTTCCGGCGCCAGCCAGCCCAGTTCATCCTGGGCATGGGCCAGCGCGGCCATGACGGCCGACTGACGCTGGTCGGCCGGGTACTTGGCCAGCTCGCGGTCAATTTTCTTATAGCATTGCTCTGATAACAACATACTTTTTGCCTCTTAGCGGTCAATACTGCCGAACACGATATCTTGCGTCCCGATGATGGTCACGGCGTCGGCAAGCATGTGCCCACGCGCCATCTCGTCGAGCGACTGCAAGTGGGCGTAGTCTGGCGCGCGCAGTTTCATGCGGTACGGCTTGTTGGCGCCATCGGACACCAGGTACACGCCGAACTCGCCCTTCGGATGTTCCACGGCGCTGTAGGCCTCGCCTGGCGGCACGTGGAAACCTTCCGTGAACAGCTTGAAGTGGTGAATCAGCGATTCCATGTTGGTCTTCATGTCGACGCGGCCCGGAGGCGCCACCTTGCGGTTGCTGGTCATGACAGGACCTTCATTGTTGCGCAGCCACTCCACGCATTGCTTGATGATGCGGTTCGACTGGCGCAGCTCTTCCACGCGGACCAGGTAGCGGTCGTAGCAATCGCCGTTAGTGCCGATAGGAATGTCGAAATCCATCAAGTCGTACACTTCGTACGGCTGTTTCTTGCGCAAATCCCACTGCACGCCCGAGCCGCGCAGCATGGCGCCCGTAAAGCCCATGGCCAGTGCATCTTCCGGCGAGACCACGCCGATGCCGACGGTACGCTGTTTCCAGATACGGTTGTCGGTCAGCAAGGTTTCGTACTCGTCCACGGAGTTCGGGAAGCGGCGCGCGAAGTCTTCGATGAAGTCCAGCAGGGAACCCTGGCGGTTTTCGTTCAGCTTGCCGATGGCCTTGGCGTTGCGGATGATCGACGCCTTGTGCTGCGGCATCGCATCCGGCAAGTCGCGGTACACGCCGCCCGGACGGTAGTAGGCCGCGTGCATGCGCGCGCCCGAGACTGCCTCGTAGGCGTCGAACAAGTCTTCGCGGTCGCGGAAGCAATACAGGAACGGGCCCATGGCGCCAACGTCCAGCGCGTGGGTGCCGAGCCACATCAGGTGATTCAGGATACGCGTCATCTCGTCGAACATGACGCGGATGTATTGCGCGCGCAGCGGCACTTCCAGGCCCAGCATCTTTTCGATGGCCATCACGTACGCATGTTCATTGCACATCATCGACACATAGTCGAGACGGTCCATGTACGGCACGGATTGCAGGTAGGTCTTCTGTTCAGCCAGCTTTTCGGTGGCGCGGTGCAGCAGGCCGATATGCGGGTCGGCGCGCTGGATGACTTCGCCATCCATCTCCAGCACCAGGCGCAGCACACCGTGCGCGGCCGGATGCTGCGGCCCAAAGTTCAGGGTGTAGTTCTTAATCTCAGCCATTATTTCATCCCGTAATGTTCTTCGCGGATCACGCGCGGCACGTTTTCCCGCGGCTCGATCGTCACGGGCTGGTAAATCACGCGCTTTTGTTCCGGATCGTAGCGCATCTCGACATAGCCGGAGACGGGGAAATCCTTGCGGAACGGATGGCCGATGAAACCGTAGTCGGTCAGCAGGCGGCGCAAGTCGTTGTGGCCTTCGAAGAGGATGCCCAGTAGGTCGAATGCTTCGCGCTCGTACCAGTTGACGGCGCGCCAGATGCCGACCACGGAGGGCAGCAGCGGCATGTCGTCGTCCGGCGCGAACACGCGCACGCGCACGCGCCAGTTGTGCTTGACCGACAGCAAGTGCGAAACGGCCGCGAAACGCAGGCCATCCCAGCTACCGTCGCCATAGGTCGAGTAGTCGACGCCGCACAGGTCGAGCAATTGCTCGAAATGCAGGGTCGGATCGTCGCGCAGGGTCAGCATCACGGCCAGGTAGTCCTCGGCCTTGACGACCAGGGTGACTTCGCCCAGCGCAACCGTCGTGCTAACGCGATCGCCCAGGGCAGTGCCGAGGGCGTTTTGCAATACTTCTAAATGTGTTGTCATAATCTGAAGCGGCCCCGTTAGCGTGCGATCGTGCTGGTACGCTTGATCTTGTTCTGCAACTGCATGATGCCGTACAGCAAGGCTTCAGCGGTCGGAGGACAGCCAGGCACATACACGTCGACGGGCACGATGCGGTCGCAACCGCGCACCACGGAATAGGAGTAATGGTAGTACCCGCCGCCATTGGCGCAGGAACCCATCGAGATGACCCAGCGTGGCTCTGCCATCTGGTCGTAGACCTTGCGCAGGGCCGGCGCCATCTTGTTGCACAGGGTGCCGGCAACGATCATGACGTCGGACTGACGCGGCGACGGACGAAACACGACGCCGAAACGGTCCATATCGTAGCGGGCTGCGCCCACATGCATCATTTCGACCGCACAGCAGGCCAGACCGAACGTCATCGGGAACATAGACCCGGTGCGCGCCCAGTTGATCAGCTTGTCGGCCGAGGTGGTGATGAAACCTTCGCTTAATACGCCTTCAATAGCCATGGCTTATTCCCAGTCAAGGGCACCTTTCTTCCAAATGTACCAAAATCCGACCACGAATTCAGCGATGAACACCATCATCGTGACGAAACCGGCCCAGCCCAGGTCGCGCATTGCAACGCCCCATGGGAAAAAGAATGCCGTTTCCAGATCGAACAAAATAAACAGGATTGCGACCAGATAGTAGCGCACATCAAATTTCATGCGCGCGTCTTCGAATGCTTCAAAGCCACATTCGTACGGGGAGAGTTTTGCTGCGTCGGGCTTGTTAGGGCCTAACAGGCGCCCCAGGAGCTGGGGAGCGATACCGACACCAAGGCCGATAATAATGAACAGCAGGACGGGGAAGTAATTTTCGAGGTTCACGATTGATGAGCTTATATTGAACGATCGGTTAAATGAGGACGCTGCGATCATTTGCAGCGTATCTAACGCACGACCCCAATCAAAGCTAAGACCAGGATCGAACGACACATCCTCGTAAAAAAAGCCAGCAACTTTGTACGAGCCATGGCTCGTGCGCCGTTGCTGGCTTCTGATTTCTGGTGCCGACGACGAGACTCGAACTCGTACAGCTTTCGCCACTACCCCCTCAAGATAGCGTGTCTACCAATTTCACCACGTCGGCGGTAAGGCCCGTATTCTACTCTGCTTTGCCGCTAAAGTTAATGCACAAATGCATCAAAACACAGATAAAAACGATAAATTTTTACATCTTCCAGCGCGCCACGATTTTTTCCTGCCGCACTGCTAAAACATTGAGCAATAATCTGCCCGTAATGAGAATTACTCTCGATGAGGTATCGAGCTGATACAGAATTACTTCGGAATCGCGCCGGCCGGGGTGCTGGCAACCGGAGCCGCCGCTGCCGGAGCGCTGGCAGCCGGAGCTGCTGCTGGCACCGTCGTCGGGATCGCGCCCGCGCCGGTGACCGGCACTGGCTTGACGACTTTATCCATCACGCCGCCGCCGACCGTGGTGGCGCGCTGATTCGCCATCAGCGACAGGGCCAGGGTGGCGCCGAAGAAGATCGCGGCGGCAACGCCCGTCGATTTCGACATGAAGTTCGACGAACCCGTCGCACCGAACAGGCTGCCCGAGGCGCCCGAACCGAAGGCGGCACCCATGTCGGCGCCCTTACCGTGCTGCAACAACACCAGCGCGATAATCGACAAAGCCGAAATAACCTGTACTACCACTACCAGATTGAACATCATGTTCATTGCAATTCCATTCTTAGTTTAAAGTAATTCAATCAGCGGCGTGAATAATCGCCAGGAAATCCGCCGCCTTCAATGCTGCTCCACCGATCAGACCGCCATCGATATCCGGCATCGCCATCAATTCTTTTGCGTTCTCCGGCTTCATGCTGCCGCCGTACAGGATTTGCACGCCGGCGGCCGCTACCGCATTCTTTGCCACCAGCTGGGCGCGCAACACCTGATGCACGTCCTGCGCCATTTGCGGCGTGGCGGTCTTGCCCGTGCCGATGGCCCAGACTGGCTCATAGGCCAGCACCAGTTTCGCCACGTCGTCGGCGGAAATCGCCGCCAGCACGGCGCCCAGTTGCTGCGCCACCACGGCATTGGTCTGGCCCGCTTCGCGCTGCGCCAGGGTTTCGCCGATGCAGACGATAGGCGTGATGCCCGCCGCCAGCGCCGCAACCGTCTTGGCCGCCACCTGCGCATCGCTCTCGCCATGGTAGGCGCGGCGCTCGGAATGCCCGATCACCACGTAGCCGCAGCCAAAATCCTGCAGCATGGCGGCCGAGATTTCTCCCGTGTAGGCGCCGCTGGCGTGCGCGGACACATCCTGCGCGCCCCAGCCAAGGGCCGTGCCTGCCAATTGCGCCTGGCACTGCGCCAGATACGGCGCAGGCACACAGACGGCGCTGGCGGCGCCAGAGGCAGCCAGGCCAGCAACTATTTCAGACAATAACACCGCGTTCGAGGTGCGACTGCCGTTCATTTTCCAATTTCCGACGACGAGTTTGCGACGCATAGTAGCCTAAATTCTAATAACCCGTCATTCTAACTCCGGCACCGATGCCGGTCAAACAGGCAGTGCCCCGTTTCAGGCAACTTGCAACATGATCTTGCCCACGTGCGTGCTCGCCTCCATCAAGGCATGCGCCTCGTTGGCTTTTTCCAACGGGAAAGTTTGATAGATCACGGGCTTGATCTTGCCCGCCTCGATCAACGGCCAGACGGTCGCGCGCAAATGGCTGGCGATGGCCGCCTTGAAGGCGACGGAACGGGGGCGCAGGGTGGAACCCGTCACCGTCAGGCGGCGGCGCAGCAAGCTACCCAGGTCCAGTTCCGCCTTGGTGCCGCCCTGCACGGCGATCAGGCCGATGCGGCCATCGTCGGCCAAGCAATCGATTTCGCGCGGCAGGTAGTCGCCGCCCACCATGTCGAGGATGACGTCGACGCCTTTGCCACCGGTCAATTCCTTGACGACGGCGACGAAATCTTCCGTGCGGTAGTTGATACCCCGTTCGGCGCCCAGCGCCTCGCAGGCGCGCGCCTTCTCGTCGCTGCCCGCCGTGGCGAACACGCGATGCCCCAGGGCGGCCGCCAGCTGGATGGCCGTCACGCCGATGCCGGACGTGCCGCCCTGCACCAATAACGTTTCGCCGTCAAGCAGCGCGCAGCGGTCGAAGACATTGCTCCAGACGGTAAAGAAGTTTTCCGGCAGGGACGCGCCTTCCAGCGCCGTCAAGCCTTGCGGCAAGGGCAGGCACTGGCCGCTTGGGGCGGCGCAGTATTCGGCATAGCCGCCGCCCTGCACCAGCGCGCAGACCAGGTCGCCCTTCTTGAATCCGGTATTGGTAAAATCGCCATCGACGACTTCGCCCGCCACTTCCAGGCCCGGCAAGTCGGACGCGCCGGCGGGCGGCGCATACTTGCCCAGGCGCTGCAGCACGTCGGGGCGGTTGATGCCGGCCGCGTGCACCTTGATCAGCAGTTCGCCCGCCTTATATTGCGGCATGGGACGTTCCGCGATCCGCAAAACGTCGGCGGGACCTGGCTGGCTGATGGCAACTGCACGCATGGCGGGACTCTCTCAAGGGAAAACGGCGATTGTACGCCAAGCCGCCCTCCCCTGCAGACCACCGCCCCGTCTTAACCGGCGCCCGTTTTCGACTGGCGCGGCAAGGGCGTGCCCGGCTTCCATTTCGCCGACAGGGCTTGCCCCTCTTCGACTTGCTCATGCGTCATCTTGCGCACCACGGCGGCGCGCTGGTCGGCCGCATTCGCGTTGCCATTCGCGGCCGCCAGATTCCACAACATGTAGGCGATGACGTTATCCTGCTGCACGCCGCCCATGTGGTAGCGGTACATCAGGCCCAGCACCTGCTGCGCCTCGGCATGATTCTGCTCGGCCGCCTTGCGGAACCAGCCCACGGCCTGCTTATGATCCTGCAGCACGGCGTTGCCCGTGTAATACATGGCGCCCACCACATACTGGGCGTCGGCCTTGCCCTGCTCGGCCGCCTTGCGGTGCCAGAACATGGCTTGCTTGTAATCCTGCGGCAAGCCCCGCCCCATGTAATACATCAAGCCCAGCAAGTGCTGGGCATCGGCGCTGCCGGTCTTGGCAAGGGGCAATATTTCCTTGTAGGCCAAGGCGTAATTCTTGTTGTTGTAGGCACTGGCGCCTTCGGCGAAGCCAGCCCGCGCGGGTAGCTGTATCGTCAACAGCATGAGTAATGTAATGATCAGTTTTTTCATCGGAATGGGATGTGGTCTGACTACTTATTCTTGTCCTGCCAATACGGCCTGCGGCAGGATGCTTTTACTTCCAGCTAACTTTGCCCAGGCCCTCGACGCTGACATCGCGGTTGGCCGGCTTGCCGTACACCACCACCGAACCGAGCCCGCTCAAGTTCAGCTTGGCATTCGTATGGGCATTCACCGTGGCGTTGCCGAGGCCGCTCAATTCCAGGTTCACGGCGTCCGCTTCGAATTGCTGCGCATTCAGGCTGCCCAGGCCGCCCAGGCTGGCTTTCAAGAGTCGTCCGCGTCCGCCCAGCACGACAGAGCCCGCACCCTGCAAGTCCAGCTCGGCCCGCTCATTGTTACCGATCCATATCTGCATGCTGCCCACGCCGCCCAGGCTGGCATTGAGCTTGCGGTAGTCGCCCACCAGCTTGATGCTGCCCGCCCCCTCCAGCGACAGGGTCAGTTCCTCGCCCTTGAAACCCGTGATGTCCGTGCTGCCGAAGCCTTCCGAGCTCAGCTCGCGCAAATTCGGCAAGACCAGGTCCGCGCGGATCGACGAAGGGCCGATCTTGAAGCCGCGCACTTCCGTTTCGATGTGCAGGGTGTCGCCGCTTTGCGCCGTGCTGACGTCGGCGATGTAGCGCTTGTCGGCCGTGATGCTCAGCGAAGGCACGTTGCCCTGGCGAATGCGCACTTCCATCACGCCATCGAGCTTGACGCGCACCACGCGGGCGTCGATGTTGCGCATTTCCAGCAAGCGGGTCTCGGCGGCCGCGCCGCGCACCAGGCCCAGAGTCGCCAGGAACAGCAGCGCCAATTGCAGTGTCTTTTTCATGTAATGCATCCTCGGTATCTTGTTTTTATGTGTCGCGGCGCCCTCGTGGGACTCGCGCGCATTGCCGCTGGCTGCCACTGTAGCAGCAGCAAAAATTGCTGACAATCAATTATGCAAAACGGGCTTTTTCCAGGGCGGTCAGGCGCTTGGCCTTGACCACCACCACTTGCATGGCCGCCTTGTTCGCGGGCGCGGCCAGGGTGGCCGTGGAACTGGCCACTTGCAGGGCCGGGGCGGCCGGGGCGATGGCGTAGCAGCTGGCGCCGAGCAGGATGGCGGCGGCAACGGCGATGACTTCCATGTTTTTAGCGACGTTCATTTGAATCTCCTCGGGTGTCTGGCAGTGGGCTTGCGGTATGGTGTCACTATAGCCATACCGCCCCCGGCAGACACGCCGATTGCGACGAACTGCGCTTTTGGCAGGCTGGCCTGACAAAAACGCGGATGAACGTCGATTTACTGCTGCGTGCTTAAAACTCTTCCCACTCGTCGGCGCCGGACTTGGCCGCCTTGACGGGCCTGGCCGGCGACAGCGCGCGGGCTGGCGCGCGCGGCGCGGGGGCACGAACGACCGGCTTCGCCTTGAGGCGGGTCACGGGCGTGGGCGCCGCGGCAGGACCCGCATCGCCAAGGCGGAACATGCCGACGGCTTGCGCCAGGTCCACGGCCTGCTCCTGCAGGCTTTCCGCGGCAGCGGCGGCTTGCTCGACGAGGGCCGCGTTTTGCTGCGTCATGGTATCCATGTGCGTGACGGCCGTATTGATCTCGCCGATGCCGGCGCTCTGTTCGCGGCTGGCCACCGTGATCTCGCTCATGATGGTCGTCAATTGCTGCACCGACGCCACCACCTGGCCCATGGTCTGGCCCGCCTCATCGACGAGACGCCCGCCCGCATCGACTTTCTCCACCGAATCGCCGATCAATTCCTTGATTTCCTTCGCCGCGCCGGCAGACCGTTGCGCCAGGTTGCGCACTTCGGACGCCACCACGGCAAAGCCCCTGCCCTGCTCGCCCGCGCGCGCCGCCTCGACGGCCGCGTTCAGGGCCAGGATATTCGTCTGGAAGGCGATGCCGTCGATCACGCCGATGATGTCGACGATCTTGCGCGAGCTTTCCTGGATGCCGGCCATGGTGCCGACCACTTGCTGCACCACGCGGCCGCCCTTGGCCGCCACTTCCGAGGCGGACACGGCCAGCTCATTGGCCGCATGCGCGTTTTCCGCATTCTGCTTGACGGTCGACGTCAGCTCATCCATCGAACTGGCCGTTTCTTCCAGCGCGCCCGCCTGCGCTTCCGTGCGCGAGGACAGGTCGGCATTACCTGCGGCAATATCGGCCGATTCGCTGCGCACCAGGCTGCTGATGCTGCGGATCTGCACCAGCACGGTGGCGATCTTTTCGACGAACAAGTTGAACGCCTTGGCGATCTGCGCCAGCTCGTCCGTGCCTTCCGCGTCGAGGCGGCTGGTCAGGTCGCCGTCGCCCGTGGCGATCGCTTCCATCGCATCGCGCACCAGGCCCAGGCGGCGCAAGGCGCGCGCCACCAGCACGCTCAAGACCGTGGCGGCCAGGGCCAGCACCAGCAAGGCCGTCAATGCCGAGGCGCGCAGCATGGAGCTCAGGGCTTGCGTCGCTTCTGCACGGTCGAGCACGGTCGCCAGCAGCCAGTCGCTGCCCGGCACCTTACTCACATGCAAGATGCCATTGCGTTCACCCAGGCGAATGGCGGCGCCGTCGCCGCTCTTTTCGATATCGGCCAGCGCCTGCGCACTGAGGCCCGGGTCCAGCTCGGCCAGCGGCTTCAGGGTCAGCTTGCCGTCCGGATGGGCGATGATCTTGCCGCCGCCATCGACGAGGAAGGCATAGCTGGACGCCGTCGGCTTGATCGAGGCGACATTTTGCACCACCGCATCCATCATCACGTCGGCCGCCATCACGCCCGTGACGCTGCCCTTGCCGCCCAGCGGCTCGGCAAACGTCACCACCAGCTTGCCCGTGCTGGCGCCGATGTAGGGCGCCGTGATGATGGGGCCGCCCACTTCGGACGCCAGCTTGTACCAGGGCCGCGCCGTGGGATCGTAGTCGGCGGCGCGCTTGCGCTCCTGCGAAAAGACGGCGTGCTTGTCGGCAAAGCCGATATACGCCATGTCGAAGGTGCCGGCCTGCTCGGCCGCCTTCAGGGCTGGCAGCGGATCGGCCGCCGTGGCGCCCTGCTTGAGCGAGCCCACGACGGCTTGCTTGGAACGCAGCCATTCGGCGATGGCCGCGGCATGGCTGTGCGACAACTGCAGCATCTGCGTGTCGAGCGCGGCCAGGGTGCTGGAGCGGGTAGTGAAGAAGTTGGCGATGGCGACGGCCAGCATGGCCAGCACGACGATGGAAACGGCGATGGCGATCAGCCGCGCCTTAAGGGAGGACAACATGGTGCATCCAATAAAAAAGAGAAAATCGGGAGGGATGCGCCATGGTCAGGGAATAAGATTTTGTCGTCAAGCAATACTGACAGTCAATTACCCATAAACAACAATTGATACCATATATTAATCAGATCTCGCCGCGCAGCTTGCGCAGGGCCGGCGATTCGCCGCCCGTCGCCTCGATGCGGAAACGGGAAAATGCCTGCTCCAGCTCGGGGTAACGGCGCAAGCCGCCTTCCGTGAAATAACGCCCGCCGGGGATGTCGCCCCACGGCAGGGGCGTCGTCAAGGCGCCGCTGCCCGCCAGGGCCAGCAGCGGCTCCAGCGCGCTGCGCAGGTCGGCCACTTCCCCATCGGCGGGCGCCAGACGCGTCAACAACTGTTCCAGTTCGGCGGCATGGGCTTGCAGGCGCGGTTGATCCATCATCTCTCCTCAATTCTTGATCGTGCCGATCAGCACGGGGGCCGACCACAGGCTGCGGTTGGGCAGCAGATACTGCTGCGCCCCGCCACGGCGCCGCACCAGCCCGCCCAGCTCTTCCGTCGGCGCCACCTGGCTGACGAACACGCTGACGGTACCCTTGGGCATGACCTGATACACATCATACAGCGGCGCCTCGCTCTTCAAGGGCAAGCCGAAACAGTCGGCCAGGCTGGCGCACTGGCCCGAAGCCAGCTGCAATTGCGCGCTGGTGGTGAAATACGGCGAGTACGGCGACACATTCTGGCCATGCGGCACAATCTTCACCAGCGCGGCCGACATGGCTTGCACATCGGGCAAGGTGCTGCCGGAGGCGAGCTGCTCGACCGCGCGCGCGTAAATCGTCTCGGCCGGGGCGGCAGGATCGGCGGCGCGCAGTTCGCGCAGGAATTGCTGGCCCGGCGCGCTGTCCAGGTAGGGATCGATGGCTTCGCGCTGCAAGCCCGCCGTCCTGAAGGTGCTGAGGTCATTGATTTCGCGCGCATGCACGGCGCGCAAGGCGTCGAGGTCTTGCGCCGGCATGGCCGCGGACGCGGCGGCGATAGGGATGGGCAACGGCACCGGCGTCGGTGCGCTGTCCAGCTGCGCCCGGACACCGGGCGCGACGGCAAGCAGAAAGGCGGCGGCCAGCCCGCAGTATGTGCGCATGCTGCATCTCCTTGGAAGACTCGTTCAGGGGAAGATCCCATGCCGAATCTACAGAGAGCAGCGGCGGCCGATACGCGCTGGATCAAGGCCGGTGCAGACAGGCGGACAAGCCGGCACACGCCTTCGATACAGCGCAAACGCGGCGCATAAAAAAACCGCCAGGGCTTGCGCGCCGGCGGTTTTTGAGCATGCGGCCGAAGCCGCACTCAGGCGAACCTGAAGGACATCAAGCGGCTGGCGCTTCGTTGCCTTCGGCAGCTTTCATCGACAGCTTCAAACGGCCGCGGTCATCCGTTTCCAGCACTTTGACGCGCACCAGCTGGCCTTCTTTCAGGTAGTCGGCCACGGCGTTGACGCGCTCGTTGGCGATCTGCGAGATGTGCAGCAAGCCGTCCTTGCCTGGCATGACTTGCACGATGGCGCCGAAGTCCAGCAGTTTCAGCACGGTGCCTTCGTAGGTCTTGCCCACTTCGACGGAAGCGGTCAGTTCTTCGATACGGCGCTTGGCTTCCTGGCCGGCAGCGGCGTCGACGGAAGCGATGGTGACCACGCCTTCGTCGCTGATGTCGATCTGGGTGCCCGTCTCTTCGGTCAGCGCGCGGATCACGGCGCCGCCCTTGCCGATCACGTCACGGATTTTTTCCGGGTTGATCTTGATGGTGATCAGACGCGGTGCGAAATCCGACAGTTCGGTTTTGACGTGCGGCATGGCTTTTTGCATTTCGCCCAGGATGTGCTCGCGGCCTTCCTTGGCTTGCGCCAGTGCCACTTGCATGATTTCCTTGGTGATGCCCATGATCTTGATGTCCATCTGCAGCGCCGTGATACCGTTACGGGTACCGGCTACCTTGAAGTCCATGTCGCCCAGGTGATCTTCGTCGCCCAGGATGTCGGACAGCACGGCAAACTTGCCGCCTTCCTTGATCAGGCCCATGGCGATACCGGCCACGTGTTCTTTCATCGGCACGCCGGCGTCCATCAGTGCCAGGCAGCCGCCGCACACCGATGCCATCGACGAGGAACCGTTCGATTCCGTGATTTCCGATACCAGGCGCACCGAGTAGCTGAACTCTTCAGCTGCTGGCAGGGCGGCGATCAGCGCGCGCTTGGCCAGGCGGCCGTGGCCGATTTCGCGGCGTTTTGGCGTACCGACACGGCCCGTTTCGCCGGTGGCGAATGGAGGCATGTTGTAATGCAGCATGAACGAATCCGTGAACTCGCCCATCAGCGCATCGATCTTCTGGCTGTCGCGGGCGGTGCCCAGGGTAGCGACGACCAGCGCTTGCGTTTCGCCGCGCGTGAACAGGGCCGAACCGTGGGTGCGTGGCAGCACGCTGGTGCGGATCGAGATCGGACGCACGGTGCGCGTGTCGCGGCCGTCGATGCGTGGCTCGCCGTCCAGGATTTGCGTACGCACGATTTTCGCTTCGATGTCGAACAGGATGTTGTTGACTTCAGCGCTGTCGATCGACGCGCCGCCGGCGGCAGCCGCTTCGGCCGACAGGTCGGCGATCACTTCCGACGTCGCCGCTTTCAGCTTGGCCGTACGTTCCTGCTTGTCCTTGGTTTGATACGCGTCATTGATCTTGGCGTTGGCGAAATGCGCGACGCGGGCGATCAGTGCTTCGTTTTTCGGCGCTGGCGCCCATTCCACTTCCGGCTTGCCGCCGTCACGCACCAGGTCGTGAATCGCGTCGATGACGACTTTCATCTGGTCGTGGCCGAAGACCACGGCGCCCAGCATGATTTCTTCGGACAGCTGTTTCGCTTCCGATTCGACCATCAGCACGGCCGTTTCGGTACCGGCGACCACCAGGTCCATTTCCGACGTTTTCAGTTGCTGGACGGTCGGGTTCAGGATGTACTGGCCATTGGCGTAACCGACGCGCGCGGCGCCGATAGGACCGTTGAAAGGCACGCCCGATACGCACAGGGCAGCCGAGGCGCCGATCATGGCGGCGATGTCCGGATCGATTTCAGGGTTGACCGACAGCACGTGAATGATGACTTGCACTTCATTCAGGTAGCCTTCCGGGAACAGCGGACGGATAGGACGGTCGATCAAACGGGATGTCAGTGTTTCTTTTTCGGAAGGACGGCCTTCGCGCTTGAAAAAACCGCCCGGGATTTTACCGGCAGCATAGGTTTTCTCGACATAATCAACCGTCAAAGGGAAGAAATCCTGGCCTGGCTTGGCATCTTTGCGTGCCACCACCGTTGCCAGAACGACGGTATCTTCGATCGACACCAGCACTGCGCCGGATGCCTGACGTGCGATTTCGCCGGTTTCCAGGGTCACTTGGTGTTGACCGTACTGGAAGGTTTTCGTAACTTTGTTAAACATGGGGTATCCCTTTTCTAATTGCCGACAGATTTTCAGGGGCTGTCGTTCACCTCACCACAGGCGGCGTAAAAATGCTGCCTTTACTTGTTGCCACCTTTGCTACTTTACTTTTAAAACATGATATCGGTAGAGAATACTGTACTTCTCGACATAAATCCGGAATTCAAATGACAAAATGCCCGCGTCAGCGAACTGGCGCAGGCATTTCTGTATAAACCTTGTACGGCAAAAATTACTTGCGCAGACCAAGTTTAGCGATCAGGTCGCGATAACGGGTAGCGTCTTTAGCCTTCAGGTAGGACAACAGGCTCTTACGACGGTTGACCATCATGATCAGGCCGCGGCGGGAGTGGTGATCTTTCGAGTGGGCTTTGAAGTGGCCGTTCAGTTCGTTGATGCGAGCTGTCAGCAGTGCAACTTGCACTTCAGGGGAGCCGGTGTCGTTTTGACCACGTGCGTTGTCCGCGATGATAGCGGCTTTGTTGATGTTTTCTACTGTCATGATAAACCTTTCACATGCGGTGCACAGAGTCTGAACCCTATCCACCGTGAACTACGATTATTAAAATACTGGCCTATGCTGCCAACCAGACGCGCAAGTATATCGGAAAAATGCCCGCCTGTATCCTGCCGTGCGCGCTTTTCTCGGTGCATGATAGGGTTTTCCTGCATTTCAGGAGGTCAAACATGAAAAATCTGCTCAAATTAGCAACACCCATGCTGTTTGCCGTCCTGGCCGGCTGCGCCAGCTGGAACGTCCCGCCGCCGCAACCGGGCGAGCCGCGCGCCGCCGTGGAAGCGCGCCTGGGCCGGCCAAGCAACATCTACCAGCTGCCCACGGGCGCGGAACTGGAATACGCGACGGGCCCCTACGGCCAGTACACGTACATGGCCCGTTTCGGCCCCGACGACAAGCTCATTTCCTACGAGCAAGTGCTCGATACGCCGGGCTTTGCCCGCATCAAGGTGGGCGTGTCGACCCAGCAAGACGTGCTGCACACCCTGGGCCGCCCGACGGAAACGTCGTATCTGTCGCTGCCGAAACTGCACGTCTGGTCTTACCGCTACAAGGAATCGGGCGTGTGGGATTCCATGATGCACGTGCACTTCGACCACGACGGCATCGTGCGCATGATGATGAACGGCCCCGATCCGGCCAAGGAAGAGCGGCGGTTTTTCTGGTAAAACATTACCGGCGTAACGACGCCTGATAAAACCGTAGCGAGCGGAAGAGAGAGGTGGCTAAGAAGCGCAAGCGTACTCTGGTACGGTGAGCATCAAATTCGGGGGTCAGACCCGGCGGGTCTGACCCCCGACTTACGGCTGGGGATCGATGCGCTCATCCTTGGCATGCAGTTTATTCAGCGCCGACAGATACGCCTTCGCCGATGCGACGATGATGTCCGGGTCGGCGCCCACGCCGTTGACGATGCGCCCGTCGCGCGACAATCGCATGGTGACTTCGCCCTGCGACTGCGTGCCCGTGCTGATGGCATTGACGGAGAACAAGACCAGCTCCGCGCCGCTGGCGGCCGCGCTTTCGATGGCGTTGACGGTGGCGTCGACGGGGCCGTCGCCCCGCCCTTCGCAGCTCAGTTGCTTGCCGCCGACGAGGAATTCCACGCGCGCATGCGGCACGGCGCCCGTCGTCGACTGCTGCGTCAATGAAATGAAACGGTAGTGCTCACTCTCCTGCGCCTGCTGTTCCTCGCTGACGAGGGCCATGATGTCTTCGTCGAATATTTCGGATTTCCGGTCCGCCAACTCCTTGAAGCGGATGAAGGCGGCATTGATGTCCGCTTCCGATTCCAGCGCGATGCCCAGCTCGTGCAGCCGCTGCTTGAAGGCGTTGCGGCCCGACAATTTTCCCAGCACGATCTTGTTGGCCGTCCAGCCCACGTCTTCGGCGCGCATGATTTCATACGTCTCGCGCGCCTTCAAGATGCCGTCCTGGTGGATGCCGGACGCGTGCGCAAAGGCGTTCGCGCCGACGACGGCCTTGTTCGGCTGCACGGCAAAGCCCGTGATTTGCGACACCATCTTGGATGCGGCCACGATTTGCGTCGTGTCGATACCCACCGTCAAGTTGTAATAGGCGGCGCGCGTGCGCAGCGCCATCACCACTTCTTCCAGCGCCGTGTTGCCGGCCCGCTCGCCCAGGCCATTGATCGTGCATTCGATTTGCCGCGCGCCGCCTATCATGACACCGGCCAGCGAATTGGCCACAGCCAGGCCCAGGTCGTTATGACAATGGACAGACCAGACGGCTTTATCGGCGTTCGGGATGCGTTCGCGCAAGCGTTTGATGGTGGCGCCGAAGATTTCCGGCACGGCGTAGCCCACCGTATCGGGGAAATTGATGGTGGTGGCGCCCTCGGCAATCACGCCTTCCAGCACGCGACACAGGAAATCCTCGTCGGAGCGGCTGCCGTCTTCGGGGCTGAATTCGATGTCGTCCGTGAACTGGCGCGCGTAGCGCACGGCGTTTTGCGCTTGCGTCAGCACTTGCTCTGGCGTCATGCGCAGCTTCATCTGCATGTGCAGGGGCGACGTGGCAATGAAAGTGTGGATGCGCTTGCGCTCGGCCGGCGCCAGCGCTTCGGCGGCGCGGGCGATGTCGCGGTCGTTGGCGCGCGACAGCGAGCAGATGGTCGACTCGCGCACGGCGCCGGCTATCGCCCGTATCGACTCGAAGTCGCCTTGCGAGGCGGCGGCGAAGCCCGCTTCGATCACGTCGACCTTCAGGCGCTCGAGCTGCTTGGCGATGCGCAGCTTTTCCTCGCGCGTCATGGAGGCGCCCGGCGATTGCTCGCCGTCGCGCAAGGTGGTGTCAAAAATGATGAGTCGGTTGCTGGTGCTCATGGCTGCTCCTGGCTGGCTGAAGACTGGCGACGCTACCGACTCAGCGCATCAATGCTCGGGGTCGGTCTGGATAATGCTGACGGGCTTGCCCTTCGCCATGCGCCAGAAGAACACGGCGTAGCCGGACAGGCCATAGGCGACGAAAATCGGGAACAGCACTTTCGGCGGGTCGATGGAGATGAGCGCAAAGAACAATGCCAGCAGGAATACCACGATGAACGGCACGGACTTGCGGAAATTCACATCCTTGAAGCTGTAGAACGGCACGTTGGTGACCATGGTCAGGCCGGAAAACAGGGCGATCGCCCACGACACCCAGGCCAGCTGGTTGCCGGCAAATTCCAGGTCGTTCATCAACAGGATGAAGCCGGCCACCATGGCGGCCGCCGCCGGGCTGGGCAAGCCCTGGAAGAAGCGCTTGTCGACCACGGCGATATTCGTGTTGAAGCGGGCCAGGCGCAAGGCCGCGCCGGCGCAATACACGAAGGCGGCCAGCCAGCCCAGCTTGCCCATGCCGCGCAGCGACCATTCGTAGATCACCAGCGCGGGCGCGGCGCCGAACGACACCATGTCGGACAGGCTGTCGTACTGGGCGCCGAATTCGCTCTGCGTATTCGTCAGGCGCGCGATGCGGCCGTCAAGGCCGTCGAGGATCATGGCGATGAAGATGGCCCAGGCCGCGTGTTCGAATTTCTGGTTCATGGCCATGACGATGGCGTAGAAACCGCAAAACAGGGCTGCCGTCGTGAAGGCGTTCGGCAACAGATAGATGCCGCGGCGGCGCAAGGTTTTCTTGCCAGTGCCATCGGTCACCGGCTGGCGCACGAATTTGCTGAAGCGGGACGCTTTGGATGCTGCGGGAGTGCCGTTCTTGCCTCTACGACGGGGGAAGTTTGCCATGTTGTTCCATATCTTGTGTACTGCGGGGGAATCGGTGCCAGATGGCGGGCGCATGACTGTCTCGCCATGCGCCCGCCGATATTGCCATTATAGAGGAGCTGCCGCCAAAGAAAAGCGTGGCGGCGTCAAGCTGACAATATTGATCCCGAAGCTAGCCTTATTTGAACTTGACCTTCGCCACCAGGCCCATATTGAGGGTCGTTTCGCCTGGCTCGAAGCTCGGTTCGGCCACCTGGTTGCCGCCATAGCCCATGGCGTCGGCACTCATGTTGCGCGCGCCGGCCACGCTGACGCGCTGCGCGTAATTGCCCGAGCCTTCGAAATCGATGGTGTCGATCACGGCGTCATTGACGTTGCGGCCCATGGCGCCGGCGATGGCGGCCACGCGTTCGTTCAGGTTCCTATAGGCGGCGGCGATGCGCTGGTCGTCGAGCTTGCGGATGGTGGCGGGCGCCAGGCCGAAGTTCAGGCGGTTCAGGGTCAGCACGCCTTGCGCCGCGGAAACGGTTTTCGGCAAGGCGGCCAGGTTGGTCGTCGTGACCTGCAGGTATTGGCCCACTCTCCAGCCCGTCGGCACGCGCGGCTTGGCGGCGACGCCTGGCGGCAGCGGCGCCGTTTCCGGGTACACGGCATACGTGTAGTAGCCCTGGGTTTTCAGCACGGCTTGCGGATCGGCTTTCTTGACGATGGCGGCGCCCTGGTTCATCTTCTGGTTCACGCGCGAGGCAGCGGCGGCCTTGTCCTTGTCCTGCTCTTCGATGGCCAGGGTGACGGTCACCTGGTCGTTCGCATGCACGACTTCGCCGTTGGCGGGCACCACCACGAGGGTGCCGGAAGTGGGCAAGGCCTGGGCTTGTGCGCCCATGGCAACGGTGGCGGCGGCGGTAACGACAGCGGCGGCCAGCATGGTTTTCATGACGGTCATGGTGTTCTCCTGAAAAATAAAGGGGCAAAAACGATCATGGGGCCAACAGCCCCATGATTTTTAAAACAGTCTAACGCGGAATTGTTTCCACGCTAATGCACTTACTTGAACTTGACCTTGCCGACGACACGCATGTCGAGCGTCGTTTCGCCCGGCTCGAAGCTCGGTTCGGCGACGGTGCTGTCTTCGGCCATCTTGGCGCTGCGCATCATCATCGGTGCGGCGGCAGCACGGTTTTCGGTGACATAGTTGCCCGAACCTTCGAAGTCCACCGTATCGAGCACGGCGTCGGCAACATTGCGGCCCATGGCCTTGGCGATGGCGGCGACGCGTTCGTTCAGGTTCTTATACGTGGCGGCGATGCGCTGGTCGTCCAGCAGGCGGATGGTTTCCGGCTTCAGGCCGAAATTCAAGCCATTCAGGGTCAGCACGCCTTGCGCCGCCGACACGGTTTTTGGCAGGGTCGCCAGATTCGCCGTCGTCACTTCCAGGTACTGGCCCACGCGCCAGGCCGTCGGCAAACGCGGCTTGGCCACGGCGCCGGCTGGCAGCGGGCGCTCTTCCGGATACACGGGATAGGTGTAATAGCCGTACGATTTCAGCGCGGCAGAAGGATCGGCCTGCTTGACGATGGCGATGCCCTTGTTCATCTTCTGGTTGACTCGCGACGCGGCGGCAGCCTTGTCCTTGTCCTGTTCTTCGACGGCCAGGGTAGCGACCACCTGGTCATTGACATGCTTGACTTCGCCAAACGCGGGTACGACCACCAGGGTGCCGTTGGTCGGCAGGGATTGGGCTTGTGCGCTCAAGGCAACGGTGGCAGCGGCGGCAACAAGGACGGATTTCATCACGGTCATGGGGTACTCCTAGGTAGTTAATATGGCTGACAGCCCGCGAAAGGGGTGGCTATTGCCACCTCTTTCGCTTGAGAAACTTGTCAAACTGTGTAGATTCTAACGCCTCATTCATTCCTGTGGCGCAAATTAACAAATCGTCACAAAATGTGCTTGCCAGTCACATCTGCTCACATTTCAACACACTGTCATTCAAAATAACAATGTTATTAGTGACCTGCCACCGGGCCGCCGCTGCGCCGGCCCGGCTTGAAACTGTAGCGGCGCGCGCGCCAGGCGATGATCAGCGCCACCAGCAGCAAGGCCAGCATGGCCCACGGGAACGAGGCCGCGCCATAGCCGTCCAGCAGCACGCCGCCCGCCAAGCCGCCGCCCGCGATGGCCACGTTCCAGATGGTCGCCACCATCGCTTGCGCCACATCCATGCCGTCGCCGGCCGCGTCGGCCGAAGCCGTCTGCAGCAAGGTGCCGGCGCCGCCAAAGGTGACGCCCCAGATGGCCATGCTGACATAGATGACGGCCGGCGAGTCCATCGCCAGGCCCAGTGCCACCACCACGCAGGCCAACGCGGCGAGGCAGCCCAGCACGAGCGGGCGCAGCCAGCGGTCGATCAGCTGGCTGACCAGCCAGATGCCGGCCAGCGAGCCCACGCCATACACGAGCAGCACCAGGTCGATGCGGGGACGCAAGCCGGACGGCGCCAGGAACGGCGCGATATAGGTATACAGAATGTTATGCGCCAGCATCCAGGCGACGATCACCGCCAGGATCGGCCGCACGCCCGGCGTCATGAACACCTGGCGGATCGACAGCCGTTCGCCATTCTTTTGCCCCGGATAATCGGGCACGGCCACCAGTATCCAGGCAACCAGCACCACGGCCAGGCCCGACATGATGCCGAAGATGCTGCGCCAGCCCAGCACGCCGCCCATCAGGGTGCCCAGCGGCACGCCCAGAGACAGGGCCAGCGGCGTGCCGATCATGGCGATGGCCATCGCCCTGCCCTGCTGCTCCACGCTGACCATGCGGCGCGCATAGCCGGCCATCAAGCCCCAGGCCAGCCCGGCCGCCATGCCGGCCAGGAAGCGCGAGGCCAGCGCCACCATGTAATTGGGCGCCAGCGCCGTCATGGTATTGAAGACCAGGAAGCCGCCGACGGCCAGCAGCAGCACCTTGCGGCGGCGCCAGCCGCTGGTCATGGCGGTCAGGGGGATGGCGGTCAGGATGGAGCCGATCGCAAACACCGTGACGAGCTGACCCGTCATGACTTCGGAAATGCCGAGACCCTGCGAAATCTGCGGCAACAGGCCCGCGGGCAAGGTTTCGGCCAGGATGGCGATAAAGCTGGTCATCGCGAGCGCCAGCAAGGCGGCCAGCGGAAAGCGTCGGGAAATGGCAGTGCCGGCAGGGCCTGAAACAGGCACGGCGGCGGTCATACGGTCAGTCATGTGGATACCTCGGGTTGCGCAGGCAGCGCTTCAACGAGCCTGGCGTGCTATCAAATAGCGGTAATGCGCGTTGCGGTCGGCAGATACCGAAACAGATGCAGCTATATGAAACTGCAAAGGAAGGGCGGAATTGTAGCGCAAACGCCGCGACGGCGTGCGCAGGGAAATATCCGTGCTCAGGCTGGCGTCATGCAGGCATCATTGGCCGCCTTGCGTGGCGAAAACCAGGCATTCGATTTCGGACTGTACAGGAAGGCGCAGATGACGGCGAACATGAGCGCGCCAGGCAAGACGTCCATCTTGACCGGCAAGGTCGCCAGGCAGAGCGCAATGTCGATCACGCCCCACACCAGATACACCGTGCGCGCGCCACGCAGCCGTTGCAGCATGGCCAGCGCTGCCACCAAGGTGATGCCCTGGCTGAAGAGCAAAATCGCGTATTGCACTTCGGCGGGAATCACGCCATCCCCCATTGCGGCCAGCATGGCGGGGTCGTGGCGGCCGAGGAAAGCCGACACCAGCGCCAACAGCGAGCCGATGACCAGAAACCAGCAGCTGACGGCAACCGCGACGGGTCGCTTGACCACATGAAGATTCCCGACAAAAACTTTAGAAAAAACAAGCATGAGGCTGACGGTATTGTTGAATGGGCCTGATTGTAACGGATGTTGCCTGCCAGGCGCCGGCGCACAAAAAAAGCCGGCTTGCGCCGGCTTCTTGTGAAGAACGATAGCTGCTTAGTTTTTCGACTGGTCGACCATCTTGTTCTTGGCGATCCAAGGCATCATGGCGCGCAGTTTCGCGCCCACTTCTTCGATCTGGTGCTCGGACGTCAGACGACGGCGCGAGATCAGGGTCGGTGCGCCTGCCTTGTTTTCCAGGATGAAGCTCTTCGCGTATTCGCCCGTTTGAATGTCTTTCAGGCATTGACGCATCGCATCCTTGGTGGCCGACGTCACGACTTTAGGACCGGTCACGTATTCGCCGTATTCGGCGTTGTTCGAGATCGAGTAGTTCATGTTGGCGATGCCGCCTTCATAGATCAGGTCGACGATCAGTTTCAGTTCGTGCAAGCACTCGAAGTACGCCATTTCAGGAGCGTAACCGGCTTCCGTCAGGGTTTCGAAGCCGGCCTTGATCAGTTCCACGGCGCCGCCGCACAGCACGGCTTGCTCACCGAACAAGTCCGTTTCAGTTTCTTCGCGGAAATTCGTTTCGATGATGCCGGCACGGCCGCCGCCGTTGGCCGAGGCGTACGACAGGGCGATATCGCGGGCGATGCCCGATTTATCCTGGTACACGGCGATCAGGTGAGGCACGCCGCCGCCCTGGGTGTAGGTGGCGCGCACGGTGTGGCCCGGGGCCTTCGGCGCGACCATGATCACGTCCAGGTCGGCGCGTGGCACGACTTGGCCGTAATGCACGTTGAAACCGTGGGCGAAGGCCAGCACGGCGCCTTGCTTGGCGAACGGGGCGATGTTTTCGTTGTAGACCTGGGCGATATTTTCATCCGGCAGCAAGATCATGATGACGTCGGCCGCTTTCACGGCGTCGTTGACTTCCGCCACTTTCAAGCCGGCTTGCTCGACCTTGGTCCACGACGCGCCGCCCTTGCGCAGGCCGACGGTGACGTTGACGCCCGAATCGTTCAGGTTTTGTGCGTGTGCATGGCCTTGCGAACCGTAGCCGATGATGGCAACGTTTTTGCCTTTGATCAAGGAGAGGTCAGCGTCTTTGTCGTAAAAAACTTTCATGGTATTTCCTATAATTTGATGATGTGTTGTTGTTTTAAATGCGGCGCCAGGGCCGCGTAGAGCTGCTTATATTTTTATACTTTGAGGATGCGTTCGCCGCGGCCGATGCCGGAACCGCCCGTGCGGACGGTTTCCAGGATGGCGGCACGGTCGATCGAATCGATGAACGCGTCGAGCTTGACCTTGTTGCCGGTCAGTTCGATCGTGTACGTCTTTTCGGTGACATCGATGATGCGGCCACGGAAGATATCGGCGGTGCGCTTCATTTCCTCGCGCTCCTTGCCCACGGCACGAACCTTGATCAGCATCAACTCGCGTTCGATATGCTGGCCTTCGGTCAGGTCGACCACCTTCACCACTTCGATCAGGCGGTTCAAGTGCTTGGTGATCTGCTCGATGATGTCGTCCGAGCCGCTGGTGACGATGGTCATGCGCGACAGGGTCGAGTCTTCCGTCGGCGCCACGGTCAACGTTTCGATGTTGTAACCGCGTGCCGAGAACAGGCCCACCACGCGCGACAGGGCGCCCGCTTCGTTTTCCAGCAAGACAGAAATAATATGGCGCATGATTAGAGGTCCTCCGAGCCGAGCATCATTTCGGACAGGCCTTTGCCGGCTTTCACCATGGGCCACACGTTTTCGGACTGGTCGGTAATGAAGTTCATGAATACCAGCCTGTCTTTCATGCCGAACGCCTCTTTCAGGGCGCCGTCGACGTCGCCCGGTTTTTCAATTTTCATGCCCACGTGGCCATACGCTTCGGCCAGCTTCTCGAAGTCGGGCAGCGAATCCATGTACGACTCGGAATAGCGCGAACCGTAATCGATTTCCTGCCACTGGCGCACCATGCCGAGGAAACGGTTGTTGAGCATGATGATCTTTGGCGTCAAGTGATATTGCTTGCACGTCGCCAATTCCTGGATGCACATCTGGATCGAACCTTCGCCCGTGATGCAGGCAACGGTGGCGTCCGGGTTGGCCATCTGCACGCCCATGGCGTACGGCAAACCGACACCCATGGTGCCCAGCCCGCCGGAATTGATCCAGCGGCGCGGCTTGTCGAAACCATAGTATTGCGCGGCCCACATCTGGTGCTGGCCCACGTCGGACGTGATGAAGGCGTCGCCCTTGGTGATCTGGAACACCTTTTCCACCACCGATTGCGGCTTGATGACGAGGTCGGAGGTCGGGTATTTCAGGCATTCGCGGCCGCGCCATTCGGCGATCTGCTTCCACCAGTTGCTCAAGGCATTGACGTTCGGCTTGGCTTCGGCCGCATCCAGTTGCGCGAGGAACTCGATCAGCACGTCCTTGACGTTGCCGACGATGGGAATATCGACCTTGACGCGCTTGGAAATCGACGAGGGATCGATGTCCACGTGGATGATCTTGCGCGGATGCGAGGCGAAATGTTTCGGGTTGCCGATCACGCGGTCGTCGAAACGGGCGCCGATGGCGATCAGGACGTCGCAATTCTGCATCGCCATGTTCGCTTCGTAGGTGCCATGCATGCCGGGCATGCCGACATACTGCTCGCTCGAGGCGCGGTAGCCGCCCAGGCCCATCAAGGTGTTGGTGCAAGGAAAACCCAGGCGGTCGACCAGCTTGTTCAGCTCGGCCGAGGCGTTCGCCAGGATCACGCCGCCGCCCGTGTAGATCATCGGGCGTTCGGCTTGCAGCAACAGCTGCACGGCCTTGCGGATCTGGCCCGAGTGGCCCTTGTCGACGGGACGGTAGGAACGCATCTCGACTTCCTTCGGATAGTCGAAATGGCATTTGTGCATGCTGATATCCTTGGGGATATCGACCAGCACGGGTCCCGGACGGCCGGTACGGGCGATGAAGAAGGCTTTCTTGATCGTCGCTGCCAGGTCCTTGACGTCCTTGACGAGGAAGTTGTGCTTGACGACGGGGCGCGTGATGCCGACCGTGTCGCATTCCTGGAACGCATCCTGCCCGATGGCGTGGCTCGGCACCTGGCCGGAGATCACCACCATGGGAATCGAGTCCATGTACGCGGTGGACAAGCCCGTGACGGCATTCGTGACGCCCGGACCGGACGTGACGATGGCGACACCGACCTTGTTCGAGCTGCGCGAATAGGCATCGGCGGCGTGGATCGCGGCCTGCTCGTGGCGTACCAGGATATGCTGGAATTTGTTTTGCTGGAAGATGGCGTCGTAGATGTAGAGTACGGCTCCGCCCGGGTATCCAAAGACGTGCTCGACGCCCTCTTCAGCCAGACAGCGCACGACAATTTCTGCGCCCGTAATTGGTCCTGCTGCTGCTTCGGTATTCATGAAACATTCCTTTCAAGGTCCATTGGAGATTGATCGGATGTTCTTTCCTGACGAAGTTCGCTGTGCGCGACAGTGCTCCTGCTTCCCTTTTCATGCGGTCACGCAATTTCTTTGGGCACCCATAGATACCTTACAAAACAACGCTTAACGCAACTCGTTTGGCCGGAGTTTCTGTGGCGCCTGTACGAACCGCTCGCGCTTGTGGCGCGGGTTAGAACAAACTGCCTACAAATGAAAGCGCGTCTTGCCGCGGATGGCCTTGTGTGCCGGTCGCGACCTGACCATAGGGCTTTGGGGTGTTCAAAGCGTCCTATACGGTATCGCGTCGCACCATTATGGTCAAGGAAAATGTCAGCCGAAAGGCCATTTTGCGCGCACGGAGTGCAAAAACTCTGCGGAAACGCACATTTTTTGCTAGCATGCACGGGGTTGCAAAAAGCATACCCGCCCCCATTTCGCCCACCGCACCCGCAGCCGCTAAGATCCCCCATACCGCATGGCAACAGACAAAGAATTATCCGACTTTCTAGAAAATGTCGAGCGGCGCGCCTTCAAGCAAGCCGCCTACGCGGTCCGCAAGGAAGAATCGGCACTCGACATCGTGCAGGACGCCATGATCAAGCTGGCCGAGAAATACGGCGACAAGCCGGCCGCCGAACTGCCGATGCTGTTCCAGCGCATCCTGCAAAACACCATCCTCGATTATTTCCGCCGCGAAAAAGTCCGCAACACCTGGGTCAGCCTGTTTTCCGGCATGAAGCCCTCGGGCGACGAGCATGAGGATTTTGATATACTTGACACTTATGAATCGGAACAGGGCTCCAGCGCCGCCGAATCCTCGGCCGACCAGGTCGAGCGCGCGCAAATCCTTGATTTGATTGATGCGGAGGTACAAAAACTGCCGTCACGTCAACGCGAAGCCTTCCTCATGCGTTATTGGCAGGACATGGATGTGGCTGAAACAGCGGAAGCGATGGGTTGCTCCGAAGGTAGCGTGAAAACACATTGCTCTAGAGCTACCCACACGCTCGCCGAATCGCTGAAAGCCAAGGGAATTAAATTATGAACACCGACGATCTCAATTTCGCTTACAAAGTGCGCCATGCACTGAACGCAAAACTCGACGACCTGCCCGCATCGGCCACCGATCGCCTGGCAGCGGCACGCAAGCTGGCCCTGTCCCGCAAGAAGGCGGACGCGCCCGCCGCCGTCGCCGTGCGCCAGAATGTGTTCGCCGGCGTGGCCAGCAGCCTGTTTGTCGAGCCGCTGTCGTGGCTGGGGCGCATGAGCGTCATCATCCCCCTGCTGCTGCTGGTCGGCGGCATGGTGGGCATCTATCAGTTTGAGCAAGAACAACATATTGCCGAACTGGCAGAAATCGACGCCGCCGTGCTGTCGGACGAATTGCCGCTTTCCGCCTACATGGACCATGGCTTCAATGCCTACCTGACGAAACGCGAGCAATAATGACACGCTCAAGCGTACGCAAAGGCTGGCTGGCCGGCGGCATCGGCCTGGGTGCCTGCGCCCTGGCCGGCGCCGCCTGGGTAGGCGCGCAGCAACATGCCGCGCCCGCCGCCCCTCCCGTGGCAGCCGCGCCCGTGGTGGCGCCCGCCCCGGCCTCAACAGCCAAGCCCGGTTCGCCCCGCACGGCCGGCAAGGGCGGCACGCCGCCCAAGACGGGCGAGAATCCCTCGTGGAACAAGTTGTCGCGCGCGCAGCAGGAAGCCCTGCAGCCGCTGGCGAGCGAATGGAACAAGCTGGAAGCCTTGCGCAAGCAGAAATGGCTCGATATCGCCAGCCGTTTCGCCTCCATGACGCCGGACGAGCAAACCCGCGTGCATGAACGCATGCGCGAATGGATCAAGCTGACGCCGGAACAGCGCCGTCTCGTGCGCGAAAACTATACGCGCACGAAGAAGATTGATCCTGGTCAAAAAACCGCGCAATGGGAGCAATACCAGCAATTGCCGGAAGATCAAAAGAAAAAGCTGGCGACGGAACTCGTGCCGAAAAAGCCGCTGGAAAAAGTGCCCGCGATCAATTCGAATACGAGCAAGCCGGCCCCGATCCTGCTGCCCGCCACGCCGGCAGCACCTGCGGCCGCCGCGCCCGTGCTGCCACCCGCGCCTGCAGCGACGGCCGTGCCGAGCGATCCCGCCGCAGCCCCCGCCACCGTGCCCGTCACGCCATCTGTTACGCCATCCATTACGCCTGCCCCACTGCCAACCAATGCCAAATAGCACGCCTGCCGCCAGCATCACTTCCCATCCCACGATCAAGCGCCGCCTAATTTCCATGGTGTACGAGTCGCTGCTGGCCCTGGCCGTGCTGTTTTTGCCCTTCCTGCTGTTCGAGCTGGCCGTGCAGGGCGCGCATACGCCGTTGACGGAACACATGCGCCAGTGCCTGGCCTTCCTCGTCATGGGTGCGTATTTCATCCATCAATGGAGCCGCGAAGGGCAAACCCTGGCCATGAAGACGTGGCGCCTGAAAGTCGTGCTGCCGGGCCACGCCCACGTGCCGCTGCGCGTGGCCGCCTACCGCTACGTGCTGTCGTGGATGTGGCTGCTGCCAGCCCTGCTGGTGTCGTATCTGCTGGACTTGCAGCACTGGACAGCCCTGGGCGCCATCGGTGTCGGCATCCTGGCGTGGTCCAGCACGGCCCTGTTCACGGGCAATGGACAATTTCTGCACGACAAGCTGGCGGGCACGCACATCGTGCAATTGCCGGCTCCCGCGAAGAAGCCGAAGAAAGTCGCCGCCTGAGTTTTGACGCGGCTTGACCTGGGTCATTGAAGCGCCACGGGGGCTCTGCGATCATGGCATGCCATGAATACTACCGCCCCCCTCCCCCACACACGCTTCGCTCCCTACCGCGAGGAAGTCTGCAGCGAAGACGAAGTCAAGCATCTCGTCCACACCTTTTATGCGGCCGCGCGCGAAGACGCCATGCTGGGCCCCATCTTTGCCGCCGAGGTCAAGGATTGGGATGCCCACCTGGCCACACTGGTCGATTTCTGGTCAGGCTTGCTGCGCGGCACCATGCGCTACCACGGCAAGCCGCTGGCCCAGCACGCGCAAATGGAACACCTCACGCCCTGCATGTTCCGCCGCTGGCTGACCCTGTTCTTCGCCACGACGGAGAGCATGGGCAATGCGGCCCTGCAAGAGAAGGCCGACACCATCGCCTTGAATATTGCTGAACGGCTATGGAAAAGCTTTGCAGAAAGCCATTCCATCGTGGCGCCGCAGCTTTAGAAGCGTTCGTAGCCTTGCAGATAGCGCCATTGCCCCACGGGCATGGCGCCCATCGGGATGCGGCCGATGCGCAAGCGCTTCATGGCGACGACGTCCAGTCCCACCATCTTGCACATATGGGCGATCTGGCCCGGCTGCACGTTTTTCAGGGCGAAACGCAAACGCGTTTCATTTTGCCAGCTGACCTTGATCGGCGGCAAAGGCTTGCCATTGAAGGGCAAGCCGTGATTGAGCAGCGCCAGGCCGTTTTCCATGATGCTGCCGGCCACTTCCACGATGAATTCCTGCTCCACCGTTTTCGCTTCGTCGACCAGCTTGCGGGCGACGCGGAAATCCTGCGTGAATACCAGCAAGCCGGACGCCATGGTGTCGAGCGGATTGGTGATGGTCAGGCCGATCAGGTGGCGCTTGAGGAAGCGCGTGACGGAACTGGGCGCCACGTTTTCCGGCGTGAATATCTCTTCGGGACGCAAACAGCTCAGGGCTGGCTTGCCTTCGCTGCCGATGCCGCCGTTGATGCCGGCCGGCTTGTGCAGCAGAATCGTCACGGGCGGCATTTCTTCCAGCGTCGCGTTCGGCAACAGCACCACTTCCTGGCTGTCCGCCACGCGCGCGCCCGACTCTTCCACCAGCACGCCGTCGACCGTCACCCAGCCGCCCTCGATATACAGCTCGGCCTCGCGGCGCGAACAGGGCACGTCTTCAGACAGGCGCTTGGCCAGGCGGACGGTGGGCATTTCAATAGGTGTGGTCATGGAGGAGGCGCAAAAAGCAAGAGGAGGAGAAAGCCGGTATTGTAACCGACCCGCTCCTCCCCTCGTTTGCCCTTGCGGATACTTTGCCCTGCGGATACTTTACGCGCCCGCCTTGGCCAGCTCTTCGGCAAAGAAGCGGTGCCCCATCTCTTCCAGGCCCAGGGTTTGCAACACTTCCTGCAAGCGTTCCGTCGGACGCTGGCGCGGCAAGTTCTTGTAGCTGGCGATGATCAGTTCATTCTTCATCGAATGCTCCCAGCCCACCAGTTCCGTCACGCTGACCTGGTAGCCATGCGCTTCCAGCTGCAGGCAACGCAGCACGTTGGTGATCTGGCTGCCGAATTCGCGCGTATGCAGCGGGTGGCGCCACAATTCCGTCAAAACATTCTTGCCCAGGCTCTTGCCCTTGTTCTTCTTCAATACGGAGGCGACTTCCGCCTGGCAACATGGCACCAGCACCATGAATTTCGCCTTTTTCTTCAGGGCGAAGTGGATGGCGTCGTCGGTGGCCGTATTGCACGCATGCAAGGCCGTGACGATATCGATCTGCTGCGGCAGCAAGGTCGATTCCGTCGATTCGGCCACGGACAGCGGCAAGAACGACATGCCGGGGAACTTGAATTTCTTCGCCAGCTCCTGCGAACGCTGCACCAGCTCTTCGCGCGTCTCGATGCCATAGATGTGCGAACCGTCGTTGCCATTCTTGAAGAACAGGTCATACAGGATGAAGCCCAGGTAGGACTTGCCGGCGCCGTGGTCGACCAGCGACACGCCGGGGTGGTCGAGCTGCACTTCGCGCAGCAGCGGCTCGATGAATTGCGTCAGGTGGTACACCTGTTTCAACTTGCGGCGGCTGTCCTGGTTCATCTTGCCGTCGCGCGTCAGGATGTGCAATTCCTGCAGCAAGGCGACCGACTGGCCATCCTTGATCTCGGGCATGTTGCTGGCGGCGGTGATGACGTCTTTCGGCGCGGCGACTGCGGTGGCGGCGGCTGCCGCGCCCTTAGCGCGCTTCATCGATCCACGCCATCTGTATCGCTTCGAGCACTTTTTCGCCGCCGCGCGTGTGGTCATCGTCGAAGCCGTCCAGTTCCACCACCCAGTTGTGCAGGTCGGTGAAACGCACGGTCAGGGGATCGATGTCCGGATGCGCATCGTACAGCGCCTCGGCGATCACGTGAATGTCGGACCATTTCATGTTAGTGGCTGCCTTCGCTGACCTGGTTGATCGTGTATTTCGGGATTTCGACGACGAGGTCGGCCTCGGCCACGATGGACTGGCACGACAGGCGCGACACGGCTTCCAGGCCCCAGGCCTTGTCCAGCATGTCTTCTTCCAGTTCCGTCGCTTCGTTCAGCGATTCGATGCCTTCACGCACCAGCACGTGGCAGGTGGTGCAGGCGCACGACTTTTCGCAGGCGTGCTCGATGTCGATGTCGTTTTCCAGCAGGATGTCGCAGATGGACTTGCCGGCAGGTGCTTCGATGACGGCGCCGTCCGGGCAAAGCTTGGCGTGCGGCAGGATAACGATTTGTGGCATGGTGTCTTCTTTCAGTCTGTCATTCGGAGCGCGGCCGCGGCGAGTGCCTGCGGCGCGCTGTTCAATTAGTTTTATACGACTTGATCCAGGGATTTACCCGTCAAGGCCGTGCGCACGCTGCGGTCCATGCGGCGCGAGGCGAAATCCTCGGTGCCGTCGGCCAGCGCCTCGATCGCCAGCTTCAAGGCCTGGTGGTCGATGGCGCCGCTTTGCGATTGCGCAATAGCGTCGCGCACCTTGTTCATCAAGCTGTCGACGGCTGCGCGTTCGTCTGCATCCAGCAAGCCGCCGTCTTCATCGAGCGCCGACTGCGTGGCCAGCAGGATGCGTTCCGCTTCCACCTGCTCTTCGCGCAGCGCGCGCGCCACCATGTCGACGTCGGCCGAGGTGTACGAATCCTGCAGCATGCGGGCGATGTCGTCGTCGCCCAGGCCGTAGGCCGGCTTGACGCTGATCGACGCTTCCACGCCCGAGCGCAGTTCGCGCGCCGACACGGACAGCAAGCCGTCCGCATCGACCTGGTACGTGATGCGGATGCGCGCGGCGCCCGCCACCATCGGCGGAATGCCGCGCAGCTCGAAGCGCGCCAGGGAACGGCAATCGCTGACCAGTTCGCGCTCGCCCTGCAGCACGTGCACGGCCAGGGCCGTCTGGCCATCCTTGAAGGTCGTGAATTCCTGGGCGCGCGCGCACGGTATCGTCGAATTGCGGGGGATGATCTTTTCCACCAGGCCGCCCATGGTTTCGATGCCCAGCGACAGCGGGATCACGTCCAGCAGGAGCCAGTCGTCGCCGGCGGCGCGGTTACCTGCCAGCAAGTTCGCCTGGATGGCGGCGCCCAGCGCCACCACTTTGTCAGGGTCGATGTTCGCGTGCGGCGTCGTGTGGAAGAACTCGCTCACGGCGCGCTGCACGTGCGGCATGCGCGTGGCGCCGCCCACCATCACCACGCCGTCGACGTCATCCGCATCCACGTTCGCGTCGCGCAAGGCTTTCTTGATGGCGTTCATGGTTTTCACGACCAGGTGCTGCGTCATGGCGGCAAAGTCGGCTGCCGTGATGCGCAGATGGATTTCTTCACCCGAGTTCAGCTTGGCGTCGATCGTCGTTTCCGACTTGGTCGACAGCAATTCCTTGATCTCGCGCGCCTTCACCATCAGGATGGCCGTGTCTTCATCGGACAGGGGCGCCAGCTTGGCGTGCTCGCTGATCCAGCAGAACAGGCGGCGGTCGAAATCGTCGCCGCCCAGGGCCGAGTCGCCGCCCGTGGACAGCACTTCGAATACGCCCTTGCTCAGTTTCAAGATCGAGATGTCGAAGGTGCCGCCGCCCAGGTCGTACACGGCGTACACGCCTTCGGACGCGTTATCGAGGCCATACGCGATGGCGGCGGCCGTCGGCTCGCTCAGCAGGCGCAAGACATTGATGCCGGCCAACTGGGCCGCATCTTTCGTGGCTTGCCGCTGTGCATCGTCGAAATACGCTGGTACAGTAATCACGGCGCCCACCAGGTCGTCGCCCAGCGAATCTTCCGCGCGCTGGCGCAGGGTGGCGAGGATCTGCGCCGACACTTCGACGGGGCTTTTCACGCCGGCCACGGTTTTCAGCTGCACCATGCCAGGCGTGTCCTGGAAGTCGTAGGGCAAGTTTTCCGCGTAGGCGATGTCGGCCAGGCCGCGGCCCATGAAGCGTTTCACGGAAACGATGGTGTTCTTCGGGTCGGTGGTTTGCGCGGCCAGGGCCTTGTAGCCGATGTTCGCGTGGCCGTTCGGCAGGTAGCGCACGACGGAGGGCAGCAGGGAGCGCCCGTCTTCGTCGTTGAGCACCTCGGGAATGCTGTTGCGGACGGTGGCGACCAGGGAATTGGTGGTGCCAAGGTCGATGCCGACGGCCAGGCGGTGCTGGTGCGGCGCGGTCGACATGCCTGGTTCGGAAATTTGCAGAAGTGCCATTGTATTCGTGCCTCGATTAATTTTTTGCGTGATGCAGTTGATGCCTGACGCGCATTATAAGTCGCGGGCCAGACTGGCGCTTGGCACGCCGGTCAAGCGATCGCCTGGTCAAGCCTCGATGGCCTCATAGGCAAAACGGACTTCCTCGCCGAATTTGTCGAGGAACATCAGGGCGCGCACGCTTTGCGCGGCATTCGCGTAGTCGGCCGCGTCCAGCTGGGCCGCCACCTGGGCCAGCAAGGCCTTGCGTTCGCCGCGCAGCTGGCGGTCCAGGGCGTCGAGCGCGTCGGCATCCTTGCCGGCACGGGCGTCGCCCAGCTCTTCGCGCCATTCCATCTGCTGCATCAGGAAACTGACGGGCATGGCCGTGTTCGACTCCGTCTGCAGGTCGACGCCATTGAGTTCGCACAGGTATTGCGCGCGTTTTTGCGGGCTTTTCAGGGTTTGATAGGCTTCATTGGCGCGCGTGGCCCATTGCATCGCCACGCGCTTTTCAGCACTGCTGGCATTGATGAAGCGGTCCGGATGGACCTTGCCCTGCACGTCGCGGTAGGCCGCGTCGAGCGCGCTCATGTCGAGCGAGAACTGCGCCGGCAACTGGAATAATTCGAAGTGGTTTTGCATAATGGTCGGTGGTCGCTGTACCGCAATCGATGGGTACAGCGCACCGACCGGGGTCTTGCCAGCTGTTTAAATCCTGAAGGACTCGCCGCAGCCGCAGGCGTCTTTTTCGTTCGGATTGTGGAACTTGAAGCCTTCGTTCAAGCCTTCGCGCGCGAAATCGAGTTCCGTGCCGTCGATGTAAGGCAAGCTTTTCGGGTCGACGAAGACTTTCACGCCGTGCGATTCGAAGACGCTGTCTTCGGCCGCCACTTCATCGACATATTCGAGCTTGTAGGCCAGGCCCGAGCAACCCGTGGTGCGCACGCCAAAGCGCAAGCCCATGCCCTTGCCGCGCCGTTCGATATAACGGTTGATGTGCTTCGCCGCTTTTTCGGTCAGTGTGATCATGTATTTCTCCGCTCCTGTTCCCACATGGGAACAGGTATCAAAATCCAACAAATTCTAGAGTGCCTGAAAAACGTTCAGGGCAAGGCGCATTGCCGAAGGCAGTACGACTAGTACGACAAGGCAATGCAACGCAGCCATGGGCGTTTTCTCAGGCGCTCTACGCTGCCGGATGGCGGGTCTGGTAGTCCAATACTGCCGCCTTGATGGCGTCTTCCGCCAGGATGGAGCAGTGGATCTTCACTGGCGGCAGGGCCAGCTCTTCGGCGATCTGCGTATTCTTGATGGCCAGCGCCTGATCCAGGGTCTTGCCTTTCACCCATTCGGTCACCAGCGAGCTCGAGGCGATGGCCGAACCGCAGCCATACGTCTTGAATTTCGCATCTTCGATCAGGCCGTCGGCGCCAACCTTGATCTGCAGTTTCATCACGTCGCCGCAGGCAGGCGCGCCTACCATGCCGGTGCCGATGGTTTCATCACCCTTGTCGAAAGCGCCCACGTTGCGCGGGTTTTCGTAGTGATCGAGTACTTTGTCCGAGTAAGCCATTTTGATGCTCCTTAAATATTCTTGCCGGCCCTGTCCAACAGGGCCAGGGTATTGGTTAGTGGGCAGCCCATTGGATCGAATTGATATCGATGCCATCTTTAAACATGTCCCACAGCGGCGACAGGTCGCGCAGCTTGTGCACTTTCGATTTCAGCAGGTTCACGGCGAAGTCGATGTCTTCCTCGGTCGAGAAGCGGCCGATGGTGAAGCGGATCGAGCTGTGCGCCAGTTCGTCGCTGCGGCCCAGGGCGCGCAGCACGTACGATGGCTCCAGGCTGGCCGAGGTGCAGGCCGAACCGGACGATACGGCGATATCCTTGATCGCCATGATCAGCGACTCGCCTTCGACGTAGTTGAAGCTGACGTTCAGGTTGTGCGGCACGCGGTGCTCCATGTCGCCGTTGATGTAGACTTCTTCGATCTCCTGCAAGCCCTTGGCCAGGCGGTCGCGCAAGGCCTGGATGCGGCCGATTTCGCTGTCCATCTCTTCCTTGGCGATGCGGAACGCTTCGCCCATGCCGACGATCTGGTGCGTCGGCAGGGTGCCCGAACGCAGGCCGCGCTCATGGCCGCCGCCGTGCATCTGCGCTTCCAGGCGCACGCGCGGCTTGCGGCATACGTACAGGGCGCCCACGCCTTTCGGGCCGTAGGTTTTGTGTGCCGTGAAGGTCATCAGGTCGACCTTGGTCTTTTGCAGGTCGATGACGACCTTGCCCGTCGCTTGCGCGGCGTCGCAATGGAAGATGATGCCTTTCGAGCGGCAGAATACGCCGATCTCGTCGATCGGCTGGATCACGCCGATTTCGTTGTTCACCAGCATCACCGACACGAGGATGGTGTCCGGGCGCACGGCCGCGGCCAGCTGCTCGACGGTGATCAGGCCGTTGTCCTGCGGTTCCAGGTAGGTCGCTTCAAAGCCGATGCGTTCCAGTTCGCGCACCGTGTCGAGCACCGATTTGTGCTCGGTCTTGACGGTGATGATGTGCTTGCCCTTGGTCTTGTAGAACTGCGCCGCGCCCTTGATTGCCAGGTTGTTGCTTTCCGTTGCGCCGGAGGTCCAGATGATTTCGCGCGGATCCGCGTTCACCAGGGCCGCCACGTGGCCGCGTGCCTCTTCCACGGCTTTTTCCGCCGTCCAGCCGTACATGTGGCTGCGCGATGCCGGATTGCCGAACTGCTCGCGCAGGTAGGGAATCATCTTGTCGGCGACGCGTGGATCGATCGGCGTCGTGGCCGAGTAATCCATGTAGATCGGGAAATGCGGTGCGGTTTCAAAGTGCACTTGGCCTACGTTTTTTTCTGGGGCGTTCATCAATAACTCCTGCAATCAGCAACTGGTATTTTTGTCATTATCAACCGAGGGCGGCGTGGTTACGGTGCATCACCATCACGCTTTGCTCGGCATTCTTTTGTCTCTGCTGGTCGACCAGGTCCTGCAAGGACACAGAATCCAGATAATCGACCATTTTTTCGTTGAGTGTGGACCACAATTCATGCGTCATGCAGCGCGCGCCCGTGGCCGCGTCGGCGCCGTGGCAATGTTCCTTGCCGCCGCACTGCGTGGCGTCCAGCGGTTCGTCGACGGCGATGATGATGTCGGCCACCGTCACCTTGTCGGCGCGGCGCGCCAGGCTGTAACCGCCGCCTGGGCCGCGGATCGATTCGACGATCTCATGCCGGCGCAGCTTGCCGAACAGCTGCTCCAGGTAGGACAGGGAAATCGACTGGCGCTGGCTGATACCGGACAAGGTGACCGGTCCCTTGCCCTGGCGCAGGGCAAGATCGATCATCGCTGTCACGGCAAAACGGCCTTTTGTAGTCAGACGCATACATCCTCTGGTCAACTGGTTTAAAATATTGCGGCTTTTCAACTCCTCAAACCCCGAGTAGTTGAATGATTTAGTCAAGTATAACAAATTCGGCGGGGTTTGTCAGAGCGCCCCTCGATGACCACAGGGCTGGAAGGGGCATGGCCGGCCGCGCCAGGCGCGGCGGCATCAGGAAAACAACAGTCGGGAAGTCACGGGCGGGTGCAGCGTCAATTTTCAGCCCCGCAAAGCGGTCCGCACTTTCATCAGTTCAAACCCCAGCAAGTTCAAGCCGTCCCAGCGGGCGGGGTCCAGGATGCGCGGATTGTCCGACGCCAGACCCACGCCCCATATCCGGTCGACGGGACTGGCTTCGACGATGACGCGCTCGCCCGTGCCCAGCAAAAACTTGCGCAGCGCAGCCTTTTGCGAGAACTTGGCAAAGTTGCCATCGAAAACGATGCCGGCGCGCGCCGCTTCCCACACCCTGGCGTCGAAGTTCGCCACTTCGCGTCCCAGCTTCTTCACTTCCGACGGCCGCTCGGCCGCCACGATGCGCGCCTGCACGGCCGTGTCGCCAAACAGGGCCGCCTTTTGCGCCATCATGTAATGCTCGGCCGTCGCATACGTCACGCCGGCCAGGCTGAACGGCGACGGAAACCACTGGCTGAAGCAGCTTTTGTCGGGCACCTGCGGCTGCGCCGGCGTGTGCCCCCAGAAATACAGATAGTCGGGCACGCCGCCCGCCGCGATCCACGCCTTCAATTCTTCCACGTTACTGATTTGCATATTCCCCGCACTTCCGCCAGACAGGCGATGATTCAAGCTCAAGCACGCAATAGTTGCATCGGGCCAAACAAGGCCTGCATGTCACGATTGCCGATAAAGGACAGATTATACGGATGTTCCGCCGTCACCTGCGGCAAGGATGCCGCCACCGGCAGACGTTTGATCAGCTCGGCGATCTTGCCCCACAGCACCAGTTGCGGCTGCACCGTCCCGCCCTGCCCCGCCAGCGCTTCCAGCACCACTTGCAGGAAAGGCAGCCAGCCGCGGGCATCCTGCACGGGCGGCACGTGGGAACGGAACACCAGCGCCGCGTTCAGCAGCAGAAAACCCTGCTCCGTCATCTTGCGCTGCAAGTCGGGCAGGGTCTGGATCACGCCGCTGTCGGCTTGCAGCGCGGCCGCCGCCACGGGCGCCATGGCCGCGCCGGAGGTATCGCCGCCCTGCAGCTGACCATCGGCCACCAGCAGCATCTTCATGAAGTTGCGCAAGGAGGTGGCGCGGTTGACGGGTTTCGACAGGCCCGTGGCCGACCACAGGCTGCCGACGGCGCCATCCATGAAACACACGCCCGTGGCGCTGTCGGCGCGCGGATACGGCCCCTCGCCCACCAGCACGTAGCGCACCTGCGCCAGCGGCAAGGCGAATGCGGCGAACAGGCGGCCCTGCGTGGGCAGGTAATCGTCGGCGGCCAGCGCCGGCAGGTAGGCGGGATCGGCATCCATCACGGCCTGCAAGCCACGCAGCAGGATGGGACGCCAGGAAGCGTGCGCCAGGGACAGGGCATCGGTGATGCTGGCAGGAACGGTTGTTGCGGTCATGGGCACGTGAAGTATTTGGGCAAACGCAAATTGTAGCGCACCGGCAAGATGGCATTGACTGATCAAAATCAAGCACGCATAAAAAAACCCCGCCTGTTGCCAGACGGGGCTTCCCGCACCGCGCCGTGTGTTGCTATTCGGCGTCAGGCTGCTGCGACGGGTGCGCCGCAATAAAGGCTGGCAAGCCAGCGCAATGCGCATGGATGCGCGCCACGCGCGGATACGGCGCCAGGTCGATGGCAAAGCGCAGCGCATTGAACACCTGCGGCACCAGGCAGCAATCGGCCATCGTCGGGCTGTCGCCATGACAGAACAGCCCCGTGCCAGAAGGATCGCCCTGCGCCAGCAGCGCTTCCACGGCCGCCAGCCCCTCGGCCATCCAGTGGCGGTACCACTCCTGCTTGACCTCGTCCGACAGCCCAAGCGTCCCTTTCAGGTATTTCAGGACGCGCAGGTTCGTCAACGGATGGGCGTCGCAAGCGATGGCCAGCGCCAGCGCGCGCACGCGCGCCCGTTCCAGCGGGTCCGCCGGCAGCAAGGGCACGCCAGGACGCGTCTCTTCCAGATACTCGAGCATGGCCAGCGACTGCGTCAGGATGGCGCCGTCGTCATCGAGGGCCGGCACCAGCGCCGACGGATTGACGGCGCGGTAGGCGGGCAGCAGCTGCTGGCCGCCATCCTGCAGCAGATGCACGGGGATGCTGTCGTAAGCGATGCCTTTGAGATTCAAGGCGATGCGCACGCGGTAGGCGGCCGAACTGCGAAAGTAGGTGTACAGCTTCACGGGCGGCCTCCTCAGGCGCGCGTGGCGCCAGCGTACAGGGCCACGGTCTGCTCGATGCTGCCGAAGATGCTGGCGCCGGCCGCGTCGCGCATCTCGATGCGCACCGTGTCGCCGAACTTCAGGTACGCCGTCTTTGGCGCGCCGTGTTCGATGGTTTCATACATGCGCACTTCGGCCAGGCAGCAGTAGCCGACGCCGCCGTTCTCGATGCTGGAGCCGAACAGGTTGCCCTGCTTGTTCGACACGGTGCCCGAGCCAACGATAGTGCCGGCGCCCAGTTCGCGCGTCTTCGCCGCATGGGCGACCAGTTGCGCAAAATTGAAGGTCATGTCTTCGCCCGCATTCGGCTTGCCGAACGGCTTGTCGTTCAGGTCCACCAGCAGCGGCAAATGCAGCTTGCTGTCCGCCCAGGCTGCGCCCAGTTCATCGGGCGTGACGGCGACGGGCGAAAACGCGCTGGCCGCCTTCGACTGGAAGAAACCGAAACCCTTGGCCAGTTCGCCCGGAATCAGGTTGCGCAGCGAGACGTCGTTGACCAGCATGACCAGGCGAATCGCCTTCGCCGCGTCATCCACGCCGGCGCCCATGGCCACGTCGCCCGTGATCACGGCCACTTCCGCTTCCAGGTCGATGCCCCACTCTTCCGACAGGGCGAAGACGGGGTCGCGCGGGCCGATGAAGCTGTCCGAGCCGCCCTGGTACATCAGCGGGTCCGTGTAGAACGAGGCCGGCACTTCCGCATTGCGCGCCTTGCGCACCAGCTCCACGTGGTTGATGTAGGCGGAACCGTCGGCCCACTGGTAGGCGCGCGGCAGCGGCGAGTGGCACTGATTGGCATCAAACGGCTGCGCGTCCGGCGCCTGGCCCGCGTTCAGGTTGGCGTACGCCTGTTCCAGCTTGGGCGCGACGGCGTCCCAGTTGTCGAGCGCCGCTTGCAGGGTGGGGGCGATGGCGGCCACGCGCTGGTACTGGCGCAGGTCGCGGCTGACGAGGATCAAGGCGCCGTCGCGGCTGCCGTTTTTCAGGGTTGCGAGTTTCATGGTATTCCTGGTTCGGTGTATTGGTCAGAGAGTGTCGGTCTGCAGCAGGCAATCTGCTGCATTCAGGCGTCGGCCGGCGCGTGCATCCAGGCGGCGTGCTTCGGCGCGCGGCGCGTCTGCGACCATTCTTCCAGCATTTCCCATTTGACGGCGTCCAGTTTGGCCATCATTTCCGGCGTGCCCACATTGGCCGCCAGCTCCAGGCGGTGGCCGTTGGGGTCGAAGAAATAGATCGACTGGAAGATGGCGTGGTTGACGGGGCCCAGCACCTCGATGCCGCCGGCCACCAGGCGCTCCTTGGCGGCCAGCAGTTCTTCCATGCTGCCCACTTCCAGCGCCAGGTGCTGCACCCAGGCCGGGGTATTGCGGTCGCGGTCCATCGGCGGCTGCGTGGGCAGCTCGAAGAAGGCCAGCACATTGCCCTGGCCCGCGTCGAGGAACACGTGCATGTACGGGTCCGGCGCCTTGGTCGACGGCACCAGGTCTTCGGCGATGGCGAGGACGAAATTCATGTTCAAATGCTTGACGTACCACTCGACGGTTTTCTTCGCGTCGATGCAGCGGTAGGCGACGTGGTGGATCTGCTTGATTTTCATGCGGTCTGTCTCCGATGGATGGCGCCCTGGGCGCGATGTTTTTCAGCTTTTCACCATTAGAATCCAGTTACAGCTATCATACAAACAATTTTTAACCATCGATTTATCGGATTATCTTATGAGTCCCAGCCTGCGACAGATGCGCGCCTTCGTGGCGCTGGCCAAGACGGGCAGTTTTACCCTGGCCGCCGAATACCTGCACGTGACGCAGTCCGCCTTGAGCGGCTTGATCAAGGAACTGGAAAGCGTGCTGGGCGTGCGCGTGGTCGAGCGCAGCACGCGCAAGACGCAGCTGTCGGAAATCGGCCGCGAACTGTATCCGCTGTTCGAAAAGATGATCGAGGACCTCGACGGCGCCATGGCCGGCATCGCCCAGCGCAAGGCCCTGAAAACGGGCATGGTGCGCATCGCCGCGCCGCAGATGATGGCGTGCACCCTGCTGCCGGAAGTGATCGCCGCCTACCGCCAGGCGCACCCGGACGTGCAGCTGCGCCTGGTCGACTGCCCCGTGGAGAATGTCTCGGCGCGCGTGTTCAGCGGCGAAGTCGATTTCGGCATCGGCCCCGAGCGCGACCCGACGGCGGAAATCGCCGCGCAGGTGCTGTTCGAAATGCCCTTCGTGCTGGTCTACCCCGAGCAGCATCCGCTGCGGCAGAAAGAACGCGTCACCTGGGCCGACGTGGGCGACTACCCGTTCATTTCGCTGCAGGGCCAGTTCACGGAACGCCTGCTGCGCGACATGCACGGCGCGTTTCGCGAGCTGTCGCTCAATCCCTACAATGAAGTGACCTTCATGACGACGGCGCTGGCCATGGTCAGCGCCAACCTGGGCATCACGGTGTGCCTGCCGTACGCGGAACCGATGGTCAAACTATACAATTTGCACATGCGCGCCCTGCACGAACCGGAACTGACGCGGCGCTTTTTCGTCTACACGAAGACGGGACGCTCGCTGTCGCCGGCGGCCGAAAGCTTCATGGCCTTCCTGTTCCGCTTTGTCGAGACGCACGAGTGGAACGTGGGAGCGGGCGGCCCGGCTGGCGCCGTTTTATAATCGCGCATCGCCCCCTCACCGCCCGCACCATGACCCAGCCCGACCTGTCCGCCATCGACGCCGCCACCATCGCCATCAACCAGCGCATGACCACATTCGACGGCCATGCGCAGGTCTGGCTGTTCGGCTATGGCTCGCTGATCTACAAGGCCGATTTTCCGTATATAGAACGGCGCCCCGCCAGCATCGCCGGCTGGACGCGGCGCTTCTGGCAAGGCTCGCACGACCACCGGGGCACGCCGATGGCGCCGGGCCGCGTCGCCACCATCGTGCCGCAGGCGGGCGCCGTGTGCGACGGCATGGCCTACCTGATCACGCCCGAAGTCTTCGCCCACCTCGACCACCGCGAAAAGAACGGCTACCTGCGCCTGGCCACCGAGATCACCTTCGACGATGGCAGCAAGGCCGAAGGCCTGGTGTACATCGCCAACGAGGAAAACGCCGCCTTCCTCGGCGCCGCGCCGGAACTGGACATCGCGCGCCAGATCGCCCGATCGAGCGGCCCCAGCGGCCCGAACAGCGACTACCTGCTGCACCTGGCCAGCGCCCTGCGCGAGCTGGGCAAGAGCGATCCGCACGTCTTTGCCATCGAGCAACATCTGGCGCAATTGAAGGATGCGCCGCCTGCCGCGCAGTGAGCTGCGGCGGGCCGCCGGCTTGCATGATGCAAGCGATGAAAGTCTTTTTATTGTGACAATTGGCGACTATCGCCGTTTCATTAACGCCCATAATCGGAACGCGCGATTCCTTTATGCCTGAGTAGGGCAATGGCACGCGTCAGGAGGCAGCGGGGCAAAACAAAAATGATGGCCCTGCACGATCGGAGCGAATTCATCGGAGCGAGACGACCATGTCCGACAGGTCTATGCTGCAACAGCATGGCAGGCAGCCGCATTACGTTCTGCCCGGGACGGGCACCATTGCTCCTGTGCAAGCCCCCCTACACCGCGCCGGCCTCGGGGGCGGGCTGAACGTCATTGGCAGCTCCCCCATCTTCCAGCGCCTGCTGCGCATGGTCGACGCCGTGGCGCCGACCCGCTGCACGGTGCTCATCAGCGGCCCCACAGGTTCCGGCAAGGAAATCATCGCCCAGCTCGTGCACCGGCAAAGCGGCGATCCCGGCGCACCCTTTGTCGATCTCAACTGCGGCGCCCTGCCGGAACACCTGATCGACGCCGAACTCTTCGGCCATACCAAGGGGGCATTTACGGGAGCGCTGAGCAGCCGCGCCGGTTTTTTCGCCCAGGCGGGACAAGGTACGCTGTTTCTCGATGAAATCGGCGAATTGCCGCTGGCGGTACAGAGCAAGCTGCTGCGCGTGCTCGAATCGCGCTGTTTCCGGCCGCTGGGCGGCGGCGATACGCAGCCGTTCAACGGCCGCATCGTGGCCGCCACCCATTGCGACCTGGCCGCGATGGTGCAGGCGGGCCGTTTCCGCGAAGACTTGTATTACCGGCTGGCGGTATTGAAACTCGACGTGCCGGGCCTGGACCAGCGCCGCGGCGACGTCGCCGCCCTCGCCGCGCACTTTGCCGGGCAGCAAAAGCGCCCCATCCGCTTTACCGCCACCGCCATGGAACGCCTCGGCCGGCATGCCTGGCCCGGACATATCCGCGAACTGCGCAACCTGGTGGAACGGCTGTCGATACTGGCCGAATCGGCGCTGATCGATGCCCACAGCCTGGAAGCGTTCCTGTCGGCGGGCAAGCCGCAGGACGCCGATCACACGCTGCTGGCGGAAGCCCTCATGCGGCTGGACGGAGACGACAAGCTGGCGGCCGCCGAACAATTGCTGATCGACTATGCGATGCGCCTTGCCGATGGCAACAAGACGACCGCGGCCCGCCACCTGGGCATCAACCGCAAGGTCATCGAACGCCGCGTGCATGGCGACGAGGAGCGCAGCAATTTCGCCCGCGTCTGCCTGCTGGAGGGACGCGCGCTGATCGAGGCGGCCCGCTTCAAGGAAGCCATCGAAGTGTTGCGCCGCGGCCTCACCTTGCTGGCCGCCGATGCGCATCCCTGCACCGCGCGCCGCCTGAGCTGCGACCTGCACCGCTGGCTGGCGATTTCACACCGTGGCATCAGCGGCTGGCAAAGCGCCGAAGCGCTCGCCTGCTACCAGCAGGCATTGCAGGAAGCGGCGGCGCTGGGCGACGAGGTGGAAATCACCGCCCTGCGGTTCGGCATCTGGAGCTCGCAACTGATGGCGCTGGACCTGGTGGCGGCGCGGGCAACGGCGCAAGACATGTTGCAGCGGGCGCAAGCGATAGGCGACACGGATTTGCTGTCGCAGGCCCACCTGGCCCTGGCCAACACGCTGTTCTGGCTCGGCGACTACCGCGAGACGCTGGCCTGCCTGGCGCGCGGGCACCTGCTGTGCGGCGCGGCAGCGGCCGACACGGGTGGACAGGGCCTGGACATCGCCGCGCTGTCGAGCACTTTCGAAGGCCTGTCCTGCTTCCAGAGCGGCGCCTTCCGGCGCGCGCGCGCGGTGATGGAACACCTGGCGTTGCGCGGCGGCGCCGACAACCCGCACCCCTTTCATCGCGCCATCGCGCTGCAAGGCGCCGCATGGCTGGCCTGCATGTTCGAGGACTGGGTCCGGCTGGCAAGCCTGGCGGCGGACCTGCAAACCGTCGCCAGCGAATACGGCTATCAATTCTACCTGGGGGTGGGCCAGATATTCCATGCCTGCGCATTGGCAACAGGCAACATCCATGCGCAGACCGAACAGCGCATCGCCGACGGCTACCAGCAATACATGCTGTGCGAAGGCGGCATGCTCTTCCATTCATTCCAGGCCTGGAAGCGGGGCGAACTGCTGCTGTCGGCAGGCCAGCCATTGCAAGCCCGGCAACTGCTGCACGGCGCCATCGAACTGGCGCTGGAACATGGCGAACGGGCCTATCTGGTCGAATTGCTCGACATGCATGCCCGGACGTGGATCGCGGTGGGCGACCTGGACAACGCGGAACGCGAACTGGGCAGTGCGCTGTCGACCGCCAAGGCGCTGGGCGCCGCGGCCGGCAGCCTGCTGGTGGCGACCCGCCTGGCGCAACTGCTGCTGCAGCGCGGCCGCCGGCACGAAGCACTCGATCACCTCACGCGCGCCTTGCGCGGCGTGGAACGCGACACGGCTTTTCCCCGGTTTGCCCAGGCGCTGCAGTTGCAGGCCGTCCTGGCGCAAACCATTTCCATGCCATGCCAACCTGAGGACCCGCAACATGAGCTATGTGCTGAACCACGATGACCTTGAATCGCTGTTGCTGGGCGCCTGCTTCTTCGGCAGCGGCGGCGGCGGCACGCTCGCTTCCGCGCGCAGCCTGCTGGCCCAGTTCCACGCCGGCGATTATTATCCGGACGCCCAGGTGCGCGTGGTCGGCGTCGACGAAGCCACCGCTGGCGAAACGGTCATGGTGGCTTACCTGGGTTCGCCCGTGGCGATCAATGGCGCCCATTTTCCGCAGGGCCCCGTCGACGCCGTGCTCGCCGTCAGGGAGCGCCTGGCGCTGGAAAATCGCACCTTGGCCTACCTGGCGCCGCCCGAGAGCGGCGCGCTGGGGTTTCTCGTCGCCTGCCTGGTCGCCGCCCGCCTGGGCCTGGCCGTGATCGACGCTGACGGGGCCGGCCGCGCCGTTCCCTCGCTGCCCCAGCTGACGTATGCGGCCGCGCACATCAATCCGCGCCCCGCCTTCCTCGTCAGCCAGACGGGGTTGCGCGTGGAACTCGACGTCCAGCCCAGCCAGGGCGTGAACGGCGCCCATGCCCACCAGCAAGACGTGGCAACGATCATCGACCAGATGATGCGCCCCATCGTCTCGCAGGCCGATTTCAAGCAGTTCGGCGGCCTGGCCATGTGGATCATGGCGCCGGCGGAGCTGGCCCGGGCGCTGCCCGTGCGCGGCACCCTGGGACGCGCCCTGCGCCTGGGCCGCGAACTGCAGGCAGGCCGCTTGCGCAGCGCGGAGGAAGTGGTCGATTATCTTGCGCGGCAATGCGACATGCGCGCCTGGCCATTGTTTCCACAGGGCACGTTCGTCGCCGCCGAAGTCGACTCGCGCAATGGCTTCGACCTGGGCAAGATCACCATCCGCGCGGGTGAGCGGCTTTGCACAGTCCTGTACCAGAACGAATCGCTGCTGGCCTGGGACAGCAGCCGCAGCACGCCCCTCTGCATGGCGCCCGACACCATCAGTTACTTTGTCGAGGGCGATGGCCAGGCCGTGTATTCGAATGGCGACTTGCTGCTGCCGGACGGCACGCTCAACCCGGCCTTGATGCAGCGCAAGGTGACGCTGCTGGGTCTGCAAGCCCATCCGGCATTGCGGGAACGGGACGGCCTGATACTCGACAGCTTCATGCAATTGATCAACGCCATCGGCTACCTGGGACCCTACGTGCCGCTCACGGGCAACGCCGGCGCAGCGGCAGGGAGCTCCGCATGAAGCCGCTGCGCATCTGCATCGTGGCGCCGGTGGCCACGTCCATCTACAACCAGCGCCTGCTCGACGCCATCGAGCCCGTGATGCCGCCCGATGTCGAAGTGTCCGTGCGCAATATTTCTACTGGGAACGACTGCATCGAATACCGCGTCGACTGGCTGCAAAACGGCTATCCGGTAGTGCAGCTGGCCAGGGAAATCGAACGCGAAGGCTATGACGGCATCTGGCTCAGCGACTTCGACATGTGCGGCGTGGAGGCAGCGCGCGAAGTGATCGACATCCCCATCCTCGGCGGCTTCCCGCCCGCCGCCTTTACCGCGCTGGCCCTCAGCCAGCGCCTGTCGATCATGACGATACTGCCCAGCACGCTCGCCATGCAGCAGGGCCACATGCAGACCTACGGCTTGCAGGACAGCTTCGCCTCCATCCGCTCCATCGACTGTCCCGTCGCCGACCTCGGCAAGCTGGACACGGTGGTCGAAAAAACCTTCAAGGCCGCCATGCTGGCCATACAGGAAGACGGCGCCCAGTCCATCCTGCTGGGCTGCACAGGCTTTGTCGGCGTCGCCGCGCGCGTCAGCGCGCAGCTGGAAGACGCGCTGCAGACCTATGTGCCGGTCATCGATCCGAACCAGGCAGGCTTCAGCTTCCTGGTGTCCCTCGTGCGCATGCGCCTGCGGCCCAGCCGCGCCTGCTACAGCAAGGATAGCTGAACCGCCGCACGCGCCCGCGTCACGCCATGCCGTGTCCCGGGCGCCCCCTCCCCGTCCTTGCCGCCTGCCGTTTTCGTCCATCCCGCTCAACAAGGGTGGACGATATCCGCCAACATTATTGCAACACGACAATGCAAATCCGCCCCATCCCTTGAAAATCAAGCACTTGGTCTTCTGGCACGCCCCTTGCTAAAGATCATGCTATCGGCGCTGGAGCAGCAGGCGCCGCAGCAGGCGGGCGGAGCACCTCAAGCGGTGCGCCGCACGCCCTCCAGGACCCAGCAAGGAGCACCGCGTGCCGACGACCATGGAAGTATCCACCACCCACGACAGCCTGACCAATCATGGCTTGCTGCACGGCCTGGCTGCCTTGCAAGATGGCAACACCGGCTGTGCCGACATCTGCATCGCCGTGCTCGACGGTCCCGTCGATACCAGCCATCCCTGCTTTGCCGGCGCCAGGCTGCAAACGCTCGACACACTCGCCACGGGTGCCAGCGGCAACGGCCGGGCATCGCAACACGGCACCCATGTCGCCAGTATCATCTTTGGCCAACCGGGCAGTCCCGTCACGGGCCTGGCTCCCCATTGTCGGGGCTTGATCCTGCCCATCTTTGCCGACCGCGCCGACGGCGCACTGACGCAATGCACGCAGCTCGACCTGGCCCGCGCCATCACCCAGGCCGTCGAGCACGGCGCGCACATCATCAATGTCAGCGGCGGCGAACTGTCCGACAGCGGCGCCGCCGATGGCCTGCTGCAAAAAGCCATACAGCTGTGCCATGAACGCAACGTCCTGCTGGTCGCCGCGGCGGGCAACGACGGCTGCGATTGCCTGCACATCCCCGCCTCCATCAAATACACGCTGGTCGTCGGCGCACTGGACCGGCAAGGCGCGCCCATGCCCAACAGCAACTGGGGCGAAGCCTATCGCGCGCGCGGCATCATGGCGCCCGGCACCGACATCCTCGGCGCCGCTCCCGCAGGGCGCGTGCGGCTCAGCAGCGGCACCAGCTTTGCCACCCCGATCGTCTCGGCCATCGCAGCCTTGCTGCTATGCCGGCAACACCAACATGGGGATCGTCCTGACCCTCGTGGAGTTTGCAGCGCATTGCTGCAAAGCGCAACGCGTTGCAACACCAATGGCGAGCTGGACTGTCGCCGCCTCCTGACTGGGACATTGAATGTGCCGGGCGCCACTCAACTATTATTAAAAGGGAAAATTGAAATGTCAGACGATACTGTGATTGAAGCGAGCCCAGCCAATGCCGACACTTCCGCGCAGGCGCATCCGCTCAGCATTCCCATGCTGGAAACCCCCTCCCTGGCCAACCTTGCGGGCCCTTCCGGCGCGACGCGGCAAGGCATCGCCGCTTCCGGCATCGATGCCTCCGATTGCGGCTGCGGCGGCAGCGCCAAGGGGCCAACGCTGGTGTATGCGCTGGGCAACCTGGGCGTCGACTTCGGCAGCGAAGCGCGCCGCGATTCCTTCGTCCAGGCCATGCCACCAGGCAGGGACAATCCAGGCGATCCGCAGCAATTGATCGAATTCCTGCGCGCAAAGCCATATTTCCGCCAATCATTGACCTGGACCGTCAACCTGGACGCCACGCCGATTTACGCGGTCGTCCCCGTCGGTCCGTATGCCGACATGACCTATGAACTGCTGTTCGAGGCCTATGTCGGCACCATCGATGGCCTGGTCGTCATGAATTCGTTTCCAGGCGTAATCTCGGGCGCCGCCAGGCTGATGTCCGGCCAGGTCGTTCCAGTGATCCAGCCGGCCATCCGGGGCATGTTCAGCTGGAATGTGCCGCAGTTGATCGACAGCCTGATGGCGGTGCAGGACAGCCTGGACATCAACAGCAGCAACACGGGCGCGCGCCTGGAAAACTTCCTGAACCGTATCTATTACGACTTCCGCAACCTGGGCGTCACGGGCATGGACCGCGCGCTCAACTTCTCGGCCACGAATGCCATGCAAGCGGCGGAAATGCTGGCCAAGACCACGGGCATGCAGCTCGATACCATCGTCGTGCAACAGAGTCCCGTGTGCCGCCCGGGCTCCGAGTGCTACGACATCATCATGACCTTCTTCAACCCGGAAAACCTGCAGGTAGCCAACACGGTCGCCCGCTTCGCCGTCGACGTCAGCGATGTGATACCGGTCAGCGTCGGCGCAGTGCGCTACTGGTCGCAACGCTGACGTCAACAGCATTTGAATTGTCGGGGCACGTGGGCGCAGCAATGCGTGCACGCGCTTCAGCATACGGTCGTTGGCGGGAAACGATCAGCACCGTACTTCGGTACGCACACCCATTGCCGTTGCCCGCGGCGGCGCCATCACAAGGAGTTTTAAAATGAACAATCTGCCATTGCAAGCCAAAGCCGTACAACGCAGCCCCAGCATCTCCGCCATCAGCCAGGGTATCGCCCCTTCCGGCATTCCCTGCACCCTGTGCAAAGCGGCTTGCGGCGCCTTGAGCGGCATCGCACAGCAACTCTGCCTGGCTGCTTGCGCCAGCACCGTTTGCTGATCCAGCCAGCAAGATCGAGCCGTTCCGGCTAAGCCCGGCATGCCTGCGGGCGATGAGTTTCTCGTCGCCCGCTCCCCCTGCCGGCATCCCCCACGACGGAAGCAGGACGGCGATGCGACTCGCCACCAAACCCGCCTGTTTCGCGCAGCGCACATGCCCTTGCGCGTGCCCGTGTCAACGCACAAGCGCGCGCCCCGCACTGCTTGCGCTAAAACAAATCCAGCTGCCCCGCATTACCCTTTTTTACTTTTGCACCCAGCGGCGGCACCACCAGCGGCCGGCGGAACTGCGTGCAATCGAGCTGCTTGAAGCGGCCGCCCTTGCCGTGCAAGCCCAGCCGGTGCACGGCCTTTTCAAAGCGCTGGCGGATGAGATCAGCCCACACGCCCTCGCCCCGCATGCGCGTACCGAACGCGCTGTCGTAATCCTTGCCGCCACGCATTTCGCGCACCCGGTTCATCACGCGCTGGGCCCGTTCCGGGAAGTGCGCTTCCAGCCATTGCTGGAACAGCGGGCTCACTTCCCACGGCAGGCGCAGCACCACGTAATGGGCGTGGATGGCGCCCGCGTCGCGCACGGCTTCGAGCAACTGCTCGATTTCCGGTTCCGTCACGAACGGGATGATGGGCGCGATGCTCACGCCCACGGGGATGCCCGCCTCCGTCAGGGTGCGGATGGTGCGCAGCCGCCGCGCCGGAGCGGCCGCGCGCGGTTCCAGGGTGCGCGCGATGGCCGGGTCGAGCGTGGTGACAGTGACGGCCACGGCGGCCAGGCGCCTGGCCGCCATCGGTGCCAGAATGTCGATATCGCGCTCGATCAGCGACGATTTCGTGATCAGCGCCACGGGGTGGTCGCACTCGTGCAGCACTTCCAGCACGCGCCGCGTCAGTTGCCGTTCGCGTTCGCACGGCTGATATGCATCCGTGTTCACGCCCAGGGCGATCGGTTCGGGCACATACGAGGGCTTGGCCAGTTCGCGGCGCAAGAGTTCGGGGGCGTTCACCTTGGCGTAGATGCGGCTTTCGAAGTCCAGGCCCGGCGACAGGCCCAGATAGCTGTGCGTAGGGCGGGCAAAGCAATAAATGCAACCGTGTTCGCAACCCCGGTACGGGTTCAGAGAGACGTTGAACGGCAAATCGGGCGAAGCGTTGCGCGTGAGAATGGTGCGCGCCTGCTCGTCGCTGACCTGCGTCTTCCAGGTGGGAGGCCCCGCCTCCCCGGCCGCCTCATCCATGCCGCCCACGCCCCAGCCATCATCGAAACCGCCGCGCGCGTGCACCTCGTAGCGCCCTTGCAGGTTCGACACGGCGCCGCGGCCCTTGTGGGCTTTCAGCGATTGCGGCGGCAACATGGCTTGCCCGGCGAAGCTGTCATCGTGCTCTGGAATGATTGCTTTCATGAACGGCCCCATCAACTGTATATACGTACAGTATACTATGCCGCTGCGCGGGCAAGATCAAGGGCTGGCGTGATGCCGTTTCAAGCTTTTTCACCGTGCGGCATGACATAGCTCAACTGCTGTGCGACAAAGCCGTCAAATGCCGCGATCAGGGGAACGAAGCGGGCCGCGTCCTGCTCCAACTGCATCAGGGCATAGCACGTCGCTTCCAGGGTCGATAACTGGTCTGGCGCGTGCGCCTTGCGGATCAGGTAATGGGATGCGGGCGTGTCGCGCAGGGGCAGGCGCGGCAGCTGTTGCAACGGGGGATTCAGATACAGCATCTTGCGGCTCTTGCGCCAGGTCGCGTCCAGCACCACCAGCCGCACGCGGGCAAGATCGAGCAAGCTGGCTGGATCGAGCGTCGGCGGCGGGGCGATGCCCAGCGAACGGTCGCCGGGCGTATCCGGGTACAGCAGCACGTTGTGCTTGTCGGCCAGCAATTCGGCGAGCGTATCGGCGGCAAACTGCTCGCCCGTCAGCATGCGGCTGTTCGGCAGGCTCAGGTGCAGCAGGCGGGCACTGCCCTTGGCATTGTGCACTTCCAGCGGATGCTGCAGGATCAGCACTTCCACCGCGTGGGAAACGGGGGCGATCCAGCGGCAGATGCAGCTGGAGACGGCGCGCAGGCAGGCTGGGCAGCGCGCGCGTTTGGCCGGTTCAGCCAGGGAGGACGATGCAGCGCCAGGGCTGGCGGGATGGCTGGCGGGATGGCTAGAGCTAAGGCTGGAGGTACGGCGGGTGGTCATGGCGGAGCGCGTTCGCGGCTGTCTTCAAGCCGCGATTGTAGCGCCCGCACCATGCCAAGGGGGAATCTGCGTTTAAGAATCCGTGCTTAAAACTCTTCCCATTCGTCGGCGCCCGAGGCCACCGGCGTCTTCGGCGTGCGTGCGCGCACCGCGTCCGCTTGCGCCGCCTTGTCCGGCGAGGTCGCGGTCACGGCGGGTGCTGGCGCGCGGGATGCTGGCGCGCGTCCCATGGCGGGCTGCGTGGCGGGCCGCATGGCAGCTCGCGTGGCAGCCGCTACTGGCGCAGACGCCGTCACGGACGGGCTGCTACGGGCGGCAGCATATTGCTGCGTGGCATCGAGCTTGAACACGCCCACGACCTCGGCCAGCCTGGCCGCCTGTTCCTGCATGGATTCGGCCGCCGCGGCCGCTTCTTCCACCAGGGCCGCGTTTTGCTGCGTCACCTGGTCCATCTGGCCGATGGCCTGGTTGACTTGTTCGATGCCGGCGCGCTGTTCATCGCTGGCGTCGGTGATCTGGTTCATGATCTGCGTCACGTGGCTGATGCTTTGCACGATCTCGTCCATGGTGCGGCCCGCCTTGTCCACCAGTTGCGAACCGGCCTCGACCTTTTGCACGGAATCGTCGATCAAGCCCTTGATTTCCTTGGCCGCCGCGCTGGAGCGCTGCGCCAGGTTGCGCACTTCGGAGGCCACGACGGCAAAACCGCGGCCCTGCTCACCGGCCCTGGCCGCTTCCACGGCCGCGTTCAGGGCCAGGATATTCGTCTGGAAGGCGATGGCGTCGATGACGCTGATGATGTCGACAATCTTGCGCGAGGAATCGTTGATCGAGCCCATGGTGCTGACCACTTCCGACACCACCACGCCGCCCTTGCTGGCTATCTGCGAGGCGTCGATGGCCAGCTGGTTGGCGCTGCGCGCATTGTCCGCATTGAGTTTCACGGTGGAGGTCAGCTCTTCCATGGACGACGCCGTCTCTTCCAGCGAGCTGGCCTGCTCTTCCGTGCGTGACGACAAGTCCAGGTTACCGGCGGCAATTTCGCTCGACGCCGTGCTGATCGATTCGGTACCGGCGCGCACCTGGCCCACGATACTCACCAGTTTATCGTTCATGTTTTTCAGCGCATGCATCAATTGCCCCGTCTCATCGCGGCTTTCCACGACGATATGGCTGGTCAGGTCGCCAGCGGAAACGGCTTCCGCCACCTCGACGGCACGCGTGATGGGACGCGTGATCGAGCGCGTGATCCAGTAGGCGCAGGCGATGCCCAGCAAGATGGCCACCACGCCCAGCGAGATCAGCAGCATGCGGCCATTTTCGTAGCGCGAACGGATTTGCGCGGCCGTTTCATCGAGCAATTTGGCTTCTAGCAATTCCAGCTTCTTCAGCGACGCCAGGTAGATGTCGCGCTTGACGGCCATGTCGCCTTCGTACAGGCGCTTGCCCAGTTCCAGGTCGCCCGCATTCTTGGCCTTGAACACATTCTTGCGCACTTCCGTGTAGGCCTTGCGCGTGCTCAACACTTCCTGGTACAGCGCCTGCTCGTCCGTGTTCAGCTCGCTCTTGCCGATATCGTTCTGGATTTCCGTGGCGCGTGCAGACGAGACCGCCATTTCCTGTTCAAACTGCTTCTGGTGTTCGGGATCGCTGACTTTCCAGGCGGCCGCCGTGCGCGCCGCGTTGACCTCGATGACCTTGGTCCACTCGGCGATCAGGCGCTCATTGCGCACCTTGACGTTGACGAGCGCATCGGTTTCCTTGCTGGCGCTTTGCATCTGCACGATGCCCACCACGGTCAGGCTGGTCAACAGGAACAGGACGGCGGCAAAACCGCCACCGAGACGTACGCCGATTTTGAGGTTTTTCATTGCGTGATTCCTATCTGAAGAAAACGATGCACAGACGCCACGAAACCGACCTACTGCTACGTACCAATATAGCAGGCATCTGCCGTGCGGCAATCACGAGCGGTGGCGCAACGCGAACGTCGCCACCGGAATGGCAGCGCGCCGCAGCGCACTACTTTGGAGCAGATTGTGAGTGAATCAGAGTGGTATTGCAAGAAATAACATGCAGAAAAGCAACAACCAGAAGGCGCTTTGCCGCCACGAACGGGCGGCAGGCAAGCAAGGTCAGTTTTGCTTCACATAGATCAATTTTGACGTATCAAAACCCAGGCCGCCGGCTTTCTCGATCAGGCGCTGCTGCAAGGCAGGGTCCATGGTGGGCGTGCGCGACAACAGCCAGAAGTACGACTTGTCCGGGCCGCTGATCATGGAATAGCTGTAATTTTTCTGGTCGAGGTCGAAGACGATGTAGGAACCATAGAAGGGGCCGAAAAACGACACTTTCAGGTAGCCCACGTCTTTCTTGTCCACGAAATACGCCTTGCCTTCCGCTTCCTTCCACTTCGCATCCGCATCCTTGTAGCCGCGGTTGAGCACTTTCAGGCCGCCATCCTGGCGCAGGCTGTAATCGGCCGTCACATGACTCAGGCCCCGCTCAAACGAATGGTCGAGGCGCGCGATCTCATACCATTTTCCCAGATAGCGGGTCGTGTCGAAGTGACCAACAGGCACAATATTGTCGGGGCGGCCCACGCAGCCGGCCAGCACGAGCACACTCAGAAACAACAATTTTTTCATGGTCTTCTCCATCGGGTGAATCAGGGTGGCAGCGTCAGGGTTGCAATGCGCGGTCGACGATGCGGCGGATCGCGCCGCTATTTTGCATGCGCACGATGGCCGCATTGAATTGTGCGATAAAGTCATCGCGATACGGGTAGGCGGCAGGCCGTTGCGCCGTAAAACCCAGGTGGCCTTGCTGGCTGGCCAGCTGCGCCGTTTCCTCGATTGCCTGCATCGGCGTGCCCGGCGGTCCCTCGCGCCGGATGCGCTGCAATTCCCACTGCGCCGACAGGCGGTCGCTGACATAGCAATCGATGCGTCCGCGCATCAGCTTGAGCAAATTCGTGCGCGTGCCCTTGGCGGGGTCGAGCACGATTTTTTCAGCGCGCAGGGACGCCATCAACCCCGCGTCGCCCGGCAGGAAACCGGCGTTCACGCCGATGTGCAGGCCGCCGTAATCGGCGGGCCATTGCCGCAGCTTGCGCCTGGTCATCACGTCCTGGTTGCACAGCACCACCAGCTGCTCCATCAGCAGCGGCACGGAATAGCGCACATACGGCCGCTCGCTGCGCCAGGAATACGGCGGATACAGGGCAAACGCCTCGCCCGTCTGCAGCATCAGCAAGCCCCGTTTCCAGGGCACGGGACGCAGCTGCACCGCATACTGCGGCATCGATTGCGCCGCTTCACGCACGATCTCCGTATAAATGCCTTTCAGCTGGCCGTTTTCAACGTAGGAGTACGGCGGATAGTCGTCGTCGCCGTAAATCACCAGCGGCACCGCAGTGCCGGCCCGCGCGCCGGCGGCGATGAACAGGCATAGCGCGGCAGGCAAGATGAGCATTCTGGACATGCCCGAAGAGTAGCATGGAAGGGGCCAGCGCCATCACCCGTTTGCACTGTTCGTGCCCAGCATGTCGTCGAGCTGCGCCAGGGTATTGGCATCCTTCACGACGGCGCGCAGCCACAGGTGCAGCGGCAGATCGCCCCAGCTGGCGGCCTTCTCGGCCAGGTAGGCGACAGGGCTGTGCGGCTCCGTGCGGCGGAAGAAATCGGCCACCTGGCGCAGCTGGGCCAGCGCCTGCTGGCGCTGCACGATGGCGCCGCCGCCCTCGCCGGCGGCCTGGCCGGCGGCGGGTGGCGCGCCGATGAAATCCGCGCCAGGCGACAGCGGCGCGATGAAATGAATGGCGTTTTCCAGCGCTTCGCGCGCAGCGCGGAAACTCGGACCGTCGGCGCCGAAACGCGCATCGACGCTGCGCTCGAACGCCAGCAGCGACTGCATGCAGTACTGCGCATCGGCCAGCAAGCCGTCGGAAAAGGTGCGGGTGTTCCTGTGCCGCGCCGCCTCCATCTGCGCCAGCGTTGCCGCTTCGTCGTGGCGCGCATCGCCCCAGCCCTGCTCCGCCGCGCCCTGCGCTACGCTGGCGGCCGCGCGCTGGCGCGCCGCATCGAAATCCTGCAGCGAATACAGGCCGTCGGCGCCTTCGGTCAGCGGGATCTCGCGCAGCAGCTGCGGCGTGCGCGACAGCAGCCAGAAGACATTGCCGATGCGCTGTTCCTGGTCGCCCTCTTCCGCCGGCGGGTACAGGCCATCCCAGTAACGTTCGCACAGGCCGGCCAGCAGCGCGTAGCCATCGCCCAGGCCACGGAAATGGCGCGTCTTCGCGTGCGCCTCGGCCAGCCACACGGCCATGCGCAAATCCTTGCTGCGCGCCGCGATCAGCTGTTCGCAGCGCGTCGCCACGAAGGGCCAGTCGGCTTCCTTCAGCGCCGTCACCCACTCGCCCTGATCCAGGCTCGGGTCGTCGTGCTGGCGCGCGCGCGCAATGGCGTCGAGCTCCTGGCTGAAGGTGAGGTCGTCGCCGCAGGGGCTGACGGCGCTGACGGGGTGCAGCAACTGCTCCAAATTGAACATGGCGCTCTCCGGAAGGTGGATTATCGGATCGTGTACTTGAACTGCCCCTGCTTGTTCGCGCTGACGCGTATCGACGCGACCGGCTCGCCCGCGGCCATGCGCGCCAGCACCACTTCGGCGATCGCCGGCAGCAGGCTGCCGTTGAGGATCTGGTCGACGTTGCGCGCGCCCGAATCGACCTCGGTGCAGCGCGCCAGCACGGCGTCGACCAGGCCCGCGTCATGGCTGAACTGCGCCTGGTGGTTGCGCGCGATGCGCGCCCCGATGCGCGCCAGCTTCAGGGCGATGATCTCGGCCAGCACCGCGTCGTTCAGGGGATAGAAGGGCAGCACCTTCAGGCGCCCGAGCAGGGCCGGCTTGAAGTGGGCCACCAGTTGCGGTCGCACCAATTCTTCCAGCGCGGCCGGCGTGGGCAAGTCCTGCGCCGCCCGGTTCAGGCAAGCGGCCATCATCGCGCCCGAACCCAGGTTCGAGGTGGCGATGATGATGGTGTTGCGAAAATCGACTTCGCGCCCTTCCGCATCATCGAGCACGCCCTTGTCGAACACCTGGAAGAACAGTTCCAGCACGTCGGGATGGGCCTTTTCCGCTTCATCGAGCAGCACCACGCTGTAGGGCTGGCGCCGCACGGCTTCCGTCAGCACGCCGCCTTCGCCATAGCCGACATAGCCGGGCGGCGAGCCTTTCAGGCCGGCCACGCTGTGCGCTTCCTGGTACTCGCTCATGTTGATGCTGATGAGCTTGCGCTCGCCGCCATACAGCAAGTCGGCCAGCGCCAGCGCCGTTTCCGTCTTGCCCGTACCGGACGGCCCCGTGAACAGGAACACGGCTTGCGGCTTGTCCGGGTCGTCCAGGCTGGCGCGCGCCGTGCGCACGCGCTGCGCCACCGCCTCGATGACGTGGTCCTGTCCCAGCACCCGTTCGCGCAGCGCGCCGTCCAGGGTCAGCACCGTGCGGATTTCGTCCTTGAGCATTTTCCCCAGCGGGATGCCGGTCCAGCCGGCGACGATGCCGGCCACCACCTGCGCATCGACTTCCAGCGGCGACAGCGGCGCGTCGCCCTGCAGGGCCGCCAGCTCGTCCTTCAGCGCCAGCAGGCGCGCCGCGCCGATCTCGCCCGGCCGCTCGCCGCGCAGCTGCGCGCGCAGCTCGCCGATCTGCGCCACCAGCGCCTTTTCGCGCTCCCAGCGCTGCGCCAGCGCCGCGACCGCCGCCTGCCCGTCGTCATGCTCGCGCCGCAGCTGCGCCAGGCGCGCGGCGCCGGCTTTATCGGGCACTTCGCCATCGGCCGCCTCGCGGGACAGGGCGGCGATTTCCGCGCCGACGCGCTCCTGGCGCCGGTGCGCGTTTTCCAGCTGCGCCGGCGTGGCGCGCTGGCCCAGCGCCACCTTGGCGCACGCCGTATCGAGCACGCCGATAGCCTTGTCGGGCAACTGGCGCCCGCTGATGTAGCGGTGCGACAAGCGCACCGCCTCGACGATGGCCGCGTCGCGCACGCGGATGCCGAAATGGCGCTCCATCAGCGGCGCCATGGCGCGCAGCATGGCGCAGGCGATGTCTTCGCTGGGCTCTTCCACCTTCACCACCTGGAAGCGCCGCGCCAGCGCCGCATCCTTTTCAAAATACTTCTTGTACTCGCTCCAGGTGGTGGCGGCGATGGTGCGCAGGGCGCCGCGCGCCAGCGCCGGCTTGAGCAGGTTGGCCGCATCGTTCTGCCCCGCCTGGCCGCCGGCGCCGATCATCGTATGCGCCTCGTCGATGAAGAGGATGACGGGGTGCGGGCTTTTCGTCACCTCGTCGATGACATTTTTTAAACGGCTTTCGAATTCTCCCTTCACGCTGGCGCCGGCCTGCAGCAAGCCCATGTCGAGCGCGTGGATATGCGCGCCCTGCAGCACCTCGGGCACGTCGCCGGCGGCGATGCGCAGGGCCAGACCTTCCACCACGGCCGTCTTGCCCACGCCCGCCTCGCCCGTCAAAATAGGATTGTTCTGGCGCCGGCGCAGCAGGATATCGACGGCCTGGCGTATCTCCGCCTCGCGGCCGATCACGGGATCGAGCTTGCCGTCGCGCGCCAGCTGCGTCAGGTCGGTGGTGAACTGGTCCAGCGCCGGGGTTTTGCTGGCCAGGCTAACAACAGGATCGTCGCCGGTGTCGGAAAGCCGCGGCACTGGCGCGCTTTCCTCCTCGCCTGAGCCGGCCGTCAGCTTGTCCGGATGGTGCTTCAATTGCTCCACGCTGAAGCGGGCGAACAGCTTCGAGCCGCGGTAGGCGAGCTGAGACAGTTCCGGCTCCGTCAGCAGCGCCAACAGCAGATGGCGGCTGCGGATGGGGCCTGGCTGCGCCGTGTCCAGCGAGGCGATCAGCCAGGCGTGTTCGAACAGCAGCGGCAAGTGGGGCGAAAACACGGGCGTGCGCGCGCTGCCCGTGCGGAAGCCGCCGATCTCCCGGCGCAGGTCCGCTTCCAGCGCCGTCAGGCTGATTTCGCTGCGCCGCGCGATGGTGACGAAATCGCTGCGCTCCTGCTCCAGCAGCGCCAGGAACAGGTGTTCGATATCGACTTCATACTGGCCCAGTCCCACGCAGATGGCGGCGGCGCGGGTGGCGGCCGTGCGCGCCGTGTCATTCAGTTTGGCGATCAGGGTTTTCAGGTTATTGCTCATGCGGCGGCTCCCTTGCGGTTGATCGAATAGCGCAGCGACGACGGCTGCAGCACGGCGTCGAAATTGACCGTCTCGCCGCCGGACCTCACGGCCAGGGTGCCGCTGATGACGAAGCCGACCCGGTTGATGGCGCCCGCTTCCCGTTCCAGGCGGGCGCGCACATTGCGCAGGCGCGGCTCGTGGCGTTCGATGGCGGCCTTCAGCGCAGCGCAGATGCGGGCGCGGTCATCGCTGCTGGACAAACACATGCCGGCGAAGTCGATCAAGCCATAGTTGACGATGGAGGCCGCGCATTCCGGATACGCGTCGAGCGCGCCGGGCGGCAGGGCCACGCGCGTATTGAGCAGCTCTTCCAGGTCGCGCGCCACCGCATCCTTCAATTGTTCCAGCGACAGGCGCGGCGCCACGCCGCCCGCCGCCGCGCCGCCGTCGCCCATCAGGCGGTCGAACAGGCCAGGTACATAACTGTCCATGCGCTCTCCTGAAAAGTCGGCGCGGCGCGGGCGCAGGTAGCCGCCGCGCGCCGCGCGAGGATGGATCAAGCCACGCGGTTCGCGGCCAGGTCCCAGCCGCCCGAGGTATTGCCGCCGGCGCCGCCCGTCACTTTTTGCTGCGTGTATTTCCACTTCACCTTCGAGAACTTGAAGCCGACGTGTTCACCGAGGATGTCGCCCTCCTCCACGTTCGGCGTGACGGCGCCGATCAGCACATTCTCGATTTCGATTTCAAAGTACTTGACGCGCTCGCCCTGGCCGTCGGCGCGCATGAATTCGAAGCGCGCCTTGGGGATGGTCTTGCCGGCCGAGCAGGTCTGCAGCAGCACCGGCGAGGCCAGGTCGGCCAGCTTGGAAATGACGATGTCCTTGTGCTCGCAGCGTTCGGCCGTGTGGCCGCCGCCCGTCGACGCGGTGGCGGACTTCGGCTGCTCGACGCTCCAGCTGACCGATTTGCACTCGATCCAGTCCTTGTGCTTGTCATCGGTGGACTCGCCCTTGATGCCGTCTATCTGCAGATATACATCGATTGCCATGGTGTGCTCCTGTGGTTGAAAGAGAGGTGGATCAGGAATTGGTCGACTTCGGCAACTCCGCGACCAGTCGGAGCGAAACGGATAATTCATCGAGCTGGAAGTGCGGCCGCAGGAAGGACACGGCGCGGTACACGCCGGGCCGACCCGGCACTTCATGCACCTGCACGGACGCTTCGCGCAGGGGGAACTGCGCCTTCTGTTCCTGGCTGGCGTTATCGTCGAGCAGCACGTACTGCATCAGCCAGCGGTTCAAAAAGTCTTCCACGTTGGAGGCGGCGGCAAAGCTGCCGATCTTGTCGCGCATCATGGCCTTCATGTAATGGGCGATGCGCGAGACGGCAAAGATGTACTGCAGCTGCGACGACAGCACCGCATTCGCGTTGGCCGCGTCGCTGTTGTACTTGCGGCTTTTCTGCGCCGACTGCGCGCCGAAGAACGCCGCATACGCCGTGTTCTTGCAGTGCACCAGCGAGATGAAACCCAGGTCGCTCAATTCCTTTTCGCGGCGGTCGGTGATCGCCACTTCGGCCGGGCATTTCAGGGCCACGTCGCCCTCGTCCGTCTTGAAGGTGTGGGTCGGCAGGTCGTCCACCAGGCCGCCGCCCTCCACGCCGCGGATGGCGGCGCACCAGCCGTAGTCGGCAAAGGCGCGCGTCAGCTTGCAGCCGAACGCATACGCGGCGTTACACCACAGGTATTTGTGGTGGTCGCTGCCGTCGACTTCCTCGACAAAATTGAAACCTTCCACCGTGGTGCCGTCGACGGGATTGAACGGCAGGCGGCCCAGGAAGCGGGGCAAGGTCAGGCCCACATAGCGCGCATCCTCGGATTCGCGGAAGGCTTTCCATTTCGCGTACTCGATGGTGTCGAACACCTTGGCCAGGTCGCGCGGCTTGCCCAGGTCGCCGTAGCTTTCCAGGCCAAACAGTTCCGGCGCGGCCGAAGCGATGAACGGCGCATGCGCGGCGGCGGCGATGTGCGACATCTGTTCGACGAAATACATGTCTTCCGGCTGGCGCGAGATGGCGAAGTCGCCCAGCAGCGCGGCGAACGGCGCGCCGCCGAAGGTGCCGAATTCCTCTTCATACACCTTCTTGAACATGCTGCTCTGGTCGAACTCCAGCGCGGCCTGGAAATCCTTCACCAGTTCGCGCTTGGTGGCGTTGAACATGCGGATCTGCAGGCGCGTGCCCGTATCGGAATTGCCGACCAGGTAGCGCAGCCCCGTCCAGCTTTGTTCGAGCTGCTGGAACGGCGCCGCGTGCATGATTTCGCTGAGCTGGGCGGAGATCAGGCGGTCGATTTCCGCCACGCGCGCATCCAGCGTGGCCGACAGGCTGCTGGACATCAGCACCGTGCCGTCGAGCACCTGCACCACCAGTTCCGAGATCAGGTCGCGCGCGCGCGCATGTTCGGCGCCGGACTTGGCGACGCGGCTTTGCTCGACGATCTGGTCCAGCAAGTCGGTGGCGGCCGGCGCATCGGGGGTGGATACAGCGAGGGATTCTGGGGCTTCTGCCTGGGCGCTCATCTCAATCCTCCTGCGCTGGGAACTGCGGTTTCAGGGTGGCCAGGCTGTCCGTGTTGTTCAGCACTTCCGTCAGCAAGTCTTCCAGCTTGTCGTTGCCGGCCAGCTTGTTGCGCAAGTCGGCCAGCTTGGTGCGCGCCTCGAGCAGCTTGCGCAAGGGATCGACCTGGCGCACCACCGATTCCGGGCGGAAGTCGTCCATCGAGCGGAAGTGCAGATCGACGGCAAACGTGCCGCCCGCCTCGCCGAGGCGGTTCGGCACGGCGAAACGGGCCACCGGCTCCACGCCGGCCAGCACTTCGTCGAAGTTGTCGCGGTCGAGGGCGACGAACTTGCGGTCCTTCAGGCGTTTTTTTTCGCTGTCCGGATTGCCGCCAAAGTCGCCCAGCACGCCGACCACGAAGGGCAGCTCCTTGTTTTCAATCGCGTCGCCGATTTCGACGTCGTAGGTCATTTGCACGCGCGGCGCGCGTATCTGCTTCAGGCGTTTTTGCACGCTGTCGGACTTGGGCATGTCGCTTCCTTTACTCAGGGGATGGTGGGGATGCCGGCTTATTTCAGGCCGCTGAACGGGTCGGCCGCGCTGCCTTGCGCCGCGCCCTTCGCCGCCGGCGTGCCGGAACCGGCGGCGCGCTTGCCGCCCGCCGGCGGGCGCTTGGCCGGCGGCACCAGCACGTCTTCGCCGATGCTCGCGCGCAGCAGCTTGGCCAGGTCCTGCGCTTCCGAGCGCAGCGAGCCATTCAGATTGTTTTGCCGCGACAGGTCGGCCAGCGCCTTGCCGGACAGGCGCAAGCCGCTGACGGCGACGATGCTGTTGGCGACCTTGTCGTCCGGGTCGCGCTCCAGCGCTTCGAGCGCATGGCCGATGGCGTCGCCGTACTGGCCGCGGTCGAACTTCATCTGCGCCATTTGCAGCCAAGGCGCCTTGTCGGCGGGGTAGCTGCTGCCGCCGCCCTTGAGCAGGGTCATGGCCCGTTCGTACTGGCCGGCGCGCGCCGCCGCATCGGCGTCGCTCATCACTTGCGCCAGGGTCGGCGTGGCAGGTTTCTTCGGCGCCGGCTGGTCCGGCGAGGCGCAGGCGGCCAGCAGCAAGGCGCTGGCGAGGCAGGCAATACGGGGCAACACGGTGGCTGGCTTCATCGGGCATTCCTTCACGTGGAGGACGCTACCGCTGGGAAAGACGGGCGGCGCCTTGGTGGAGGCCATTATTGATCGCCAATTTTTTTGCCAGATTGAGATTAATCAGCAAAGAAGAAGTTCCACATCACAGCCGCGAACAGCGACATGAAACCTGATCTGGCGCAGTAATTGTCTTGATCGCTGACCGATTTTGCGCCAACGCAAGCAGGCCGCCCCTGCATGCGTTTAAATGACTGCAGCACTTTCATTTCCACGCACCATTTTTTGCAAAGAGCAGCCATGCCATTTGACGCCCCGCTCCGCCGCCTGGCCCGCACCGCCGCGCTACTTCTGCTGGCGTTGCCGCTGGTCGGCTGCGCGGGCGGCGCCATCGGCACCCTGGCCAACGCGGCGCTGCAGATGGCCGGCGCGGCCAAGCCGCCGCCCGAACTGCCCGACGCGCAAAAGCCGCCGCGCAATGTCAGCATCCGCCTGCATGCGGCGCAGCGCCTCAACACGGATGCCGACGGCCGGCCGCTGGCGCTGGTGGCGCGCATCTACAAGCTGCGCCAGAGCGCCGCCTTCGAGCAGGCGCCGTACGACAGCTTCCTCGACACGCAGCGCGAAAAGACGGCGCTGGGCGCCGACCTGATGGAAGTGAAGGAAGTGCTGCTGGTGCCGGGCCAGCGCTACGAGGTGCAGGAGAAAGTCAGCAAGGAAGCGTATTTCATCGGCGTCGTGGCCCTGTTCCGCGCGCCTGCGGCGCAGCGCTGGCGCGCCACCTTTGCCGCCGCCGATGCGGAACGCGGCGGCATCACCGTCGGCCTGCACGCCTGCGCGCTCAGCGTGGCCGGCATGGACGGCGGCATGGCGCCGCTGTCCACCCTGCGCTGCCGCTAACGCAGCAGCGGCGGCAGCGGCACGCCACACATTCAAGGAGAAACGCAATGGGCATGGCAGCGAAAATCTTGTGGGGAGAGGGCCTGTTCCTGCGGCCGCAGCATTTCCAGCGCCAGGATCAATATCACGAAGCGCGCCTGCATCACACGGCCAGCGCGCTGCATCCCTACCTGTGGGGCGTGGCGCACATGGAGTGGGACCTGGCGGCGCTGAAGACGGGCACCTTGCGCCTGCAAGCGCTGTCGGCGATCTTCCGCGACGGCGAAGTGTTCGAGGCGCTGGGCGACGGCGCGCCCGGCAGCGATACCCTGCCCCCACCGGTGGACCTGGAAGCGCTGCCGCCGGCGGTGCAGGAAGTGACGTATTACGCGGCGCTGCCCATCCTCAACGGCGAAGGCATGAATTACACGGCGCAGGCGACAACGGCAGGCACGCCGGCGGCCACGCGCTTTGCGCACGCGCTGCGCGCCACGCCCGACCTGTTCACGGAGTCCGCCGTGGCCGACGTGGCCTACCTGAAGAAGAGCGTGCGCCTGATTCCCGACAGCGAGGCGCGCGGCTCCTACGACTGCCTGCCGCTGATCGCCCTGCGGCGCACGGTGTCGGGCGGCTTCGAGCCCGTGCCCTCGTTCATGGCGCCCAGCCTGGCGATCGCCGGCGCGCCGCGCCTGCAGGGCGTGCTGGAACACCTGCTCGACGCCTTGCAGGCGAAAGTGAGCGCGCTGCACGGCCACCACCGGGAACCGAGCCGCAACGTGATCGAGTTCCGCTCCGGCGACGTGTCCTCGTTCTGGCTGCTGCACACGGTCAGCACGGCCGCCGCGGCGCTGATGCATTACGTGCGCCATCCGGCCCTGCATCCGGAGCGCCTGTACGAAGCGCTGCTGGGCCTGGCGGGCGGCCTGCTCAGCTACTCCAAGCATTACACGCTGGCCAGCCTGCCCGCCTACGACCACGCGCAGCCGGGCGCCTGCTTCGACGCCATCGACGGCATCATCCGCGAACTGCTCGACACCGTCATCTCGTCGAAGTATTTTTCCATCGCCCTGCTGGAAGAACAGCCGTCGTACTACCTGGGCAAGCTCGATTCGGGCAAGATCGACCAGCACACCACCTTGTACCTGGCGATCCGCGCCGCCATGCCGGCCATCGAACTGGTGGACGTGGTGCCGCTGCGCGTGAAGGTGGGCGCGCCCGACGACGTGGAAAAATGCGTGCTCACGGCCATGCCCGGCCTGAAATTGTCGCATGCGCCGCAAGTGCCGGCGGCCATTCCCGTGCGGCCCGACACCTATTATTTTGCGATTGAAAACCGCGGCGCGCTGTACGAGCAGATGCTCAAGGCGCAGTCGATTTCCGTGTACGTGCCGGCCGGCATACGCGACCTGCAGCTGGAACTGATCGCGGTGACGGCATGAGCCAGCTCATCGAACGGCGCGCGGCGCCTTCCCTGCTGGGACCACGCGGCCCCGCCCCTGCCGGCGCCCGCCATGCCGGCAGCGCCCTGCTGGACCTGATGCATGAAGGCTTTTACATGCTGTTCATGCTGAAGCACGGTTCGGCGCCCGGCGACGAGCAAGGCTTCATGGACCGCATCACGGCCTTCCTCGACGACTTCGAACGCGAGGCGAAAAAGATCCGCGCCGACGGCGACGATATCGAGGCGGCCAAATATGCATTCTGCGCGGCCGTCGATGAAATCATCCTGGCCTCGCCCTTCACGCTGCGCAAGCAGTGGGAGCGGCGCCCGCTGCAGCTGCTGATCTTCGGTGACCAGCTGGCCGGCGAACATTTTTTCGACCGCCTCGACGCCCTGCGCGGCAAGGGCGCCATGCGCGTGCAGGCGCTGCAGGTCTTCCATATGTGCCTGTTGCTGGGATTCCAGGGCAAGTATGCGATCGACGGCGGCGAAAAACTCAGCTACCTGACGGCGCGCCTGGGCGATGAAATCGCCCACATCAAGGGCAAGAGCCGCGGCTTCGCGCCGCGCGCGGAACGCCCCGACCAGGTGGTCAACAAACGCGGCAGCGACGTGCCGCTGTGGGTGCTGTCGAGCTTTTTCGCCCTGCTGGCCATCTGCGCCTACCTGGGCCTGAAAACACATCTGACGCGCGGCACGCAAACAACCCTGGCCGCGTATGCGGACCTGGTCAAGCTGGCGCCACGGCCAGCCAACCTGACCATCACGCTGCCGTGAGGCGCAGCTGACTACTGCGCAATCCTGAACTCGATGCGCCGGTTCCTCGCCCGGCCATCGGCCGTGGCGTTGCTGGCCACGGGGCGGTCCGGCCCCTGGCCCGACACCAGCACCGTATCGGCGACGACGCCCTTGCTGGCCAGGTAGGCGCGCACGGCTTCGGCCCGCGCCTGGCTCAGGGCCACATTGCTGGCGCGCAGGCCCGTGTCGTCCGTGTGGCCGATCACCTCCACCTTGCGGCCCCGCAGCCTGAGCATGGCGGCCGCCATCTCGTCGAGGATGGCCAGGCCGGCCGGCGTGATGGACGCCTTGCCGCTGTCGAATTCGATGATGCGCTTGTCCAGCGCCGCATCGAGCAAGCCTTGCTCGGCCTCGACCGCCTTGACCCGCAAGCCATTGTTGACGATATAGGTGGGATTGAGGCTGGTGGCGATGTCGCTGGCGATCTGCTGGCGCTGCGCCTCGTTCGCCACTTCGCCGCGCACGCTGACGTTGTTGCCGTCGATGCTAATCTGCCCTCGTGAAATGAGCTTCAGGTTCGGCGCGATCAACTTTTGCACGTAGCCGTTCCAGTTGGCCGGCACGGCCACGTTGCCGATGGCGATCTGGTCGACCACGCGCTCGGCGCCATACAGTTCGCGCAGGCGGGCCAGCACGGCCGCCTTGCCCGCCTCGTCGGCCAGGGTGCCCGTGACGAGGATCTGCCCCGGCATCGGCGTCTGGGGCGCCTGCGCCTGAGCGTGGCAAGGGGGGGCGGCAAGCAGCAGCGGCAGCAGGAAAATGACGGGAGATTTCATCGCAATCCTTCAGGCAAAGGTATCGGCAAACATGACGCAGGCCGAGCGCAGCGACAGCTGCTCCTGCTGCAGGCAGGCGGAAAACTGGCGCAGCGCCGCATCGTGTCCCAGCTGCTCCTCGACCCAGTCCAGCTGGTCGAACACGATCAGCCGTTCGCAGCCGGCCTGCGGATCGATCAGCGCGCGCAAGCCGTGCGGGTCGGCGCCGCAAAAGCCGATCACCAGCACGGGCGCCTCGTCGAGGTGGGAAAAGAACAGCGCCAGTTCGAAGTCGGCCTGGCGCAGGAAGGGCGCGATCAGATGCAGCCAGAAGCTGGCCACCAGTTCACGCAGCTGCGCGTCCTGCGGCAGCGGCAGCACCAGGCTTTTCTCCAGGCGCGGCAAGCCGCTCTGGCGCACGGGCCGCAGCAGCAGGCCCAGGCCCAGCAGCAATTCGCGCACCGTCACGGGAAACGCGGGCGAAGCCAGCATCGATTGCAGGTCATGCAGCGTCTGCGCCTGCAAAAAGGCGGCCAGCCGCGCCGCATGGCACGGCGCGGCCGGTTCGATGTCGACCACGTTGCCGGCCAGCGCCAGCAGGGCCGGCAACGGTTCGGCGCTGGCCACGATGCCTTGCGACAGCTGCTCCACCCGCTGCCACAGGGGCGCCAGCACCAGCGGGCTGCAGGCGACAAAGGCTTCCGCGTCATCGACTTCCAGCGCGCCCATGGCCATGAAGGGAAAGCGCCGCAGCGACTGGTCGCTGCTCGCTTCCAGGCGCCCGGCGATGGCGCGCCGGCTGCGCGTGCCGACGAAGGCAAAGCGCAGCGGCGGCAAGGCGTCGTAATTGAGCTTCCAGCGCGGCTCCACCGTCAGTGCAGTCATCACCTGCGCCAGCCAGTCGTCGAGCAGCTGCACCAGCGCGTGATTGTCGCAAGCCTTGATGAAATCGCCGCGCGCGGGGATCTTGCCAAAATAGCCGAGACGCACCTGCTGTTGCCCGCGCATCATGGCGCCACTCCCGCTGCCACTGCAGCAACTACAACCGCGGCAACGGCGGCCATCGCCGGCGCGGGCGCGGCAGGAACAGCGGGCGCGCCGACGATGGTCTCGGGCAGCTGCATGCCGCGAAAGCCCTGCTCCTGCAGCGCCGCAGTCCCGCCCGCGCCGGCGCCCGCCGTCTCGGCGCTGCTGGTGATTTTCAGGTCCACCGCCACGGCCACCTCGCCGCGCGCCCAGCGCAGTTCGAACACGCCGCCATCCTTGCGCTTCTTGGCTGCCGCATCGATCATGCGCTTCAAGCCGAACTGTCCCGGCTCGTTGAACAGTTCCACCGTGCGCCCGTCGAAGGTGACGGCCGTGATGCGCGCCCCCTGCCCCCCCGCCGCGCCCTGCGGGCCCGGATGCACCATGTTCGTCCACTGCGCCGGGGTGTTGCGGTAGCGTAGCTGCTGGCCGTCGATCTCCACCGTGTATTCCAGCGTGCCAGGCGCGGGCGATGGCTGGATCTGGAAGACGGTTTGCGCCGCCGTCGACGTGGCCGCCACGCCGCCCGCGCCCAGCGGCGCGATCCAGCCGGGAAAGCGCGCCACCACCTGCGGCGACAGGCTGATGCCCATGTCGGCCCAGGTGCGCGGCGCCAGCACGTCGCCGCGCCGCACCACCAGCGGTCCCATGGACGTCGTGACGAATTTCGCCACCAGGCCTTCCGGGCCGAAGAACTGGCCGATCTCCAGGTTGCTCGCCTCGATGCGCGCCGTGGGCGCAAACGGATATTTGTTCGCCAGCGATTTCTGGAACGGTTCATACACTTGCGCCGCCCAGGTCTTGTTGATATCGAGTTCGGCCGGCGCGACGATGACGGCAAAGGTCTGCATCAGCGGGCGCACGAGGATGGGACGGATCGCCTGCTTTTGCGCGTCGCTCATCCCCGTGAGCAGCTGCTCGTCGACCAGTTTCAGGGCGTCGGCCAGTTCGGAACCGCTGCCTTCCAGGGTCTGCTGCATGAACTGGCGCGCGCCCGGCCCCGGATCGCCCTGGTTCTTCAGCAGGTTCAAGCGGCTGCGCAGTTTCGACAGCGCTTCCAGGTAGGCGCGCATCAGGGACGCATTGTTGTCCCTGGCCGCCACCAGCTTGCCCACGCCGGCAAATTCGCGGCCCACGGGGCCCATGGGCTTGTCCAGCCGGGCCGGGTCGAGCTGCGCATTGAGACCGGGATTGGACGTCAGCTGCGACGGCGCGCGGCGCAGCACGGTTTCCTTGAACCAGGCGACGAGGCCCCGCTCGGCCTTGCGCAACTGGGCATTCTGCAGCGCCGGGTTGTCCCACGAGGTTTCCTCGTAAATCGTCGTCAGCAGTCTGGCGACCGGCGACGACTGCGGGTCGCCCAGGCGGTTCATCGCCTGCACGGCGCCGTCGAAGCCTTTCAGGTCGGCGACGGCGACGCCCTGCACGAATTTTTGCCACTCGCGCGCGTAGTCGGCCTTGTACATGGCCACCAGGTTTTTCTCTATCTGCTCCGGACTGCCTTCCAGGGTCAGGTCGTCGGTGGTGGCGCTTTTCAGCACCCAGTCGGCGCTTTGCAGCTCGCGGTTGGCGGCGTCGCGAAACGCGCCCTCGACGAACTTTTCCCACGCCTGGCGCGTAAAGGCGCCGGAGACGGCGTAGCTGCCCGCCAGCAGCGCCTGGTCCTGTTCGCCGACGATGCGCGCCACCGTCATGCCGGGAAAGCGCGTCGAGGCGCGCGCCTTGACATCCGCATACACGCGCTCGCGCGCCGGCATGCCGCGCACCACGCGGCGCAGGTTTTCGCGCGCCTGGTCGACCAGCGCCAGCTTCTGCTCGATGCGCGGCCAGGACGGGTCGCCGACCTGCGCCAGGTAAAACGTCAGCAGCCGTTCGGCGCTGCGTATCATCTGTTCGCGCGGCATGGCGCCCCGATTCCCCTCCAGCCAGCCGCGCCAGAAGCGCGTCAGCTGGTCGTTCAGGTGGCTGCTTTCCGCATGCGACTTATCGGCCAGCATCAGATAGGTTTTCAGCGCATTGTAGGCATCTTCCACGTTCGTCGCGCTGGCCGCCTGGTACTGCACGCTGCGCGCCGCGGCGGAAGGCGTGACGGAAGCGGCGGCCGGCGTCTGCGGGGTGCGCGCCGTGGGCTGCAACTGGTCGGCGCTGGCGTTCATTTCAAACAGCAGGGCTTCCAGCGCGCCCGCCACGGGGGTGAGCATGACCTGGCGCGCGCCGGAAAAGTACTCTTCGCGCAGCTTGCGTTCGAGCAAATCCCCCTGGTACAGGCCCAGGCGCAAGGACCAGGGCCGTTGCGTGCGGTACGCTTCCAGCTGCTCGATGCGGTCCTGCAATATCTCCAGCGCTTCCAGGCGCGACTGCAAGTCCAGGCGCCGCTCCTGCAGCTTCACCACTTTGTTCAGATCGGCCTCGACGTTGGCCACCAGTTGCCGGTTGCCCAGGTAGGACCAGCTCCAGCCGCCCAGGCAAGCGCCCAGCGACACGGTGGCGGCAAAGAACACGGCATATTTGAAGCGCAGCCTGGCGCGGTTGGCATAGTTGGCCACCAGGTGCTTGTCGGCAAAAATGACCTTGCGGAACAGCTCCAGCAGGAAATAGCCATGCTGGCGCGCGCCCGATGGCACCGTGGCCGGGGCCGGCGCGAAAGCCAGGTCGAAGCGGCGCGCCACCTGCTGCGAGGAAGCACTGACGGGCTCGCCCTCCTGCAGCGCGCTGGTAAAGTAAAAGCCGCGGAACACGGGCTGGAACTGGAACGGGTTTTCCTCGAACAGGGTGGCGATGAAGGCGCGCAGGGCCGGCTTGATGGCGGCGAATTCGAGCGGAAAGGTGAAGACGCCGGGCGCCATCGTCTTACGTTGCCGGTGCGCCATATTGGCCAGGCTCAGCTCCGTCAAGCCATCGTGCAATTCATCGAAACCCTGGTCGAAGAACGCCAGCAGGTCGGCCGTCGGCAACTTGCGCTGGTAAGGCATGGTGGCGCCCCAGACGCGTTCGCGCTCGCTGCGTTCGGCATCCGCGAAAAACTCCGTGAAGCCGGCGATCAAGTCCGCCTTGGTAAACACGATGTACAGGGGCGCGAACACTTCCAGGCGTTCGATGACGTCCTGCACGCGCTTGCGCAGGCTGCGCGCCAGTTGCATGCCGACATCGGGGTCGCCGCGCAGTTCGGCGATGCTGACGGCGATGAGGATGCCGTTGATGGGCGCCTTGCGCCGGTATTTTTTCAGCAGGTCGAGAAAGCCGAACCACTCGCCGCGGTGCTCGTCGACGACGGAGTAGCGTCCCGCCGTGTCGAGCACGATGCCGTCCGTGGTGAAAAACCAGTCGCAGTTGCGCGTGCCGCCCACGCCTTGCACGATCTTGCCGTCGGCGAAGGGAAATTGCAGTCCCGAATGCAGGATGGCGCTGCTCTTGCCGGCGGCCGGATTGCCGATGATCATGTACCACGGCAATTCATACAGGGCGGCGGCGCCCGACTTGATGCCCAGCTTGGATGTCTTGATGGTCTCGATGGCGGCCAGCATGCCCGTGCGCACGGCGCCCAGTTCGCCCTGCTGCGTGCTGCTGGCCGTCGACGCCGAGGCCGCCTGCGCGGCGGCGATCTCGGCCTCGTTGAGGATGGCCTGGCCCAGCGCCTGCGCATCGCGCCGCGCGCGGCGCCGGCGCCACAGCCACAGGCCCAGCCAGATGACAAAAGCCAGCAACAGCAAGGCCAGCGCCCAGATCAGCGCCACTTCCAGCACTTCGGCGCCCAGGTACAGGAATACGGCCAGCGCCACGAAGCCAAGGATGGTCAGATTGCGGCTGTCGGTGAGGAAATGCCAGATTCGTCGCAGCATGATGAGCCCAGGGTGAGGTCGCAAAGCAGGAGGAACGCCGCCGCGCAGCGAGGCGGAGTCGGCCCATGCTGACAGCAATGCGGCGCGCCTTTGTTGACATATGACAAGTACCAGGCGCCAGCGCGCGGCAGGCGCCGCTGTGTCCTTGACGCTGCGCAAGCAAGCTTGCAGCTGTGAAAATCCGGCCGCCGCGCGGCGCTAGAATGGCTGGCGCGGCTTACTTGCCCAGCACGCGCGGTTGCGGCAATTCCGTGTGGCCAAAATCCATCATGGTCCAGCGCCCGCCCCAGCGCAGGCCCACCGATTCGGCCGTCACGCCATATAAGCGGTAGCCGCGCATGGCCCAGGCATTTTTTTCAGAAATGATGAGCTTTCCTTCATGCATGAATGCGCAATCGGCTGCCAGGCCATACTGGTGATAGCTTTGAAACGCCCTCGCGTTCGTCACGTTCGGGCCGGCCGCCGCCAATTGATCCTGGCGCGCGGGACTGCGATAGCCTTCCAGCAAGACCATGTCGTAACCATGCACGTCCTTCATGATCTTGAAGACCAGCAGCAAACGCTGCGCGTAATCGTGGTCGAGCAATTGCCAGTTGCGGCTGGCGCCGCCCAGCAGCGGGCGCAGCTGCGTCACTTCCGCCGTGGAAAACAGCAACGGCGGCAAGGCCGGCGGCGGCACCAGCTGCTCGCCTTTCAGCAAGTCGTTGACCTGGTCATTGATGACGTGTTGCTGGTCGGCATAGCCGCGCAGGGCGATGCGGTCGCTGGACAGCCAGGCCAGCAGCGGCGGCACGATGACCAGCACGCTGCCCGCCAGGCTCAGCCAGCGGTGCCGCCACAGCAGTTGCCAGGCGCGCGCCATGCCCGAGCCCGTGTAGCGTTGCACGCGCTGCCACTGCGCGCCGCTGCCGCCCTTCAGGTGCTGCGCGCGCCGCTGCATGCGCCAGCCCAGGTTGACGAGCGTGTGCAGCACGATGGCGCGGCCGCCGGGAAACAGCAGCAGCCAGCAGGCAAAACAGGCCAGCAAGAAATACATCAGGACCAGGGCGACGAACATGGGGCGCTCCGTAAGGGGAATAGCCGGGGCCGGGCAGCGTGCTCGGCGGTATCGCTAGATCGTAGGCGTCCGCGGCCCGCATGAGCGCGGTTTACATCAAGGTCAGTCGAATTTGATCCACTGCGGAGGTGATATTTTGTCTTTACTGAAAACCGGGGATGGCCAGGCGCGCGGTCCCGACCTGCTGGGCAAGGCCGGCGCGGCTGGCGCGCGCATCGAAGGCAAGGGCATCCTGTCGCAGCTCGAACACGGCGTCGCCGCGCCCGCAGCCATGCCGGCCCTGCGCTGGCGTCCCGGCTGGCGGCATGGGGCCGTTGGCGCGCTGTGCCTGGCGGTACTGATCACGGCCGTGTTTGCCTACGACACGGAGGTCTTGCCGCGCCCCCGGCCCCGGCCGGCAGCGCCCGTCACGGCCATGGCGCCGCCCGCAGTGCCGGCGCCAACGGTGCCGCCACAGGCGGCGCAGGCGGCCACCATCGTCAATACGGCGGCACCGCCCTTGCCTGCGATGGCCGCCACGACAGCAAGCGCGCCGCGCAAGACGCCGCCGCCCGTGCGCCAGGCGGCCGCGCGGCCGCAGGGAGCGAGGCCCGCTGCCGCGCCCGGCGACAGCGACGTCGCCTTGCTGACGGCGATGGTGGCCCATGCGCACCGGCAAGAAGGCACGGCGGCGCCCGTGCGCGACGTGGTGCTGCGCAGGCAGAAACAGGAGCAGGAGCAGGAAACGGCGGAACTGTTACGGCGCTGCAAGCAGCTGGGCTTGATCGAAGGCATGCTGTGCCGCTCGCGCATCTGTTCGGGCCGCTGGGACAGCGATCCCGCCTGCCATTGAGGAACTCATGTGTGTCTCGGATGCGTGGCCGCGTCCATGCGGCCTTGCAAAAAACCTTCCATCAGCGCCAGCAATGCCTGCGGCTGCTCCTGGTGCGGCGTATGGCCGCACTGCTCGACCATGGCGGGCACGGCGTTGAGCGCCTGCGCCACGATCGTGTCGACCTGGGCCGCGCTGCCGTACTGGTCCTCGCTGCCCTGCACCACCAGCGCCGGGCATTCGACGGAAGGCAGCAGGTACTCGATGTTCCAGAACTGGAAACCATAGCTGAGCCAAGTATCCGACCAGGCCTTGAAGATGGTCTCCGTCTTGTCGCCATGGTATTTCGCCAGCGCGCGCAGCTTGCCCGCGCCAAACGCCGCGTCCGCCACGCGGATGCCCTCGAGCGTGATGCCCTCGACAAACACGTGCGCCGCTTCGGTGATGATGCCGCGCAAGCGGGGTGGTTGCTGCGCCGCATAGATCAGGGCGATGCTGCCGCCATCGGAATGGCCGACGAGAAAATGATCCTGTCCCGGCAGCAGTGCCGCCAGCACTTGCGGCAGCTCGCACAGCGCATAGTCGTGCAAATAATGGAGCTGCCGGCGCGCCGCCAGCGGCGACGACTGCCCATAGCCGTGGCGGTCGTACAGCAAGCCGCGGCACCCCGTCGCCTGGCATAGCTGCGCGGGAAAATCTTTCCACATCGCACAGCAACCGAGTCCCTCATGCAGGAATACCAGGCAGGGCTTGGCGGGGTCGCCTTCGATCAATTCGTAATAGATATCGGTTTCGGCACTCAGGTTCAGTATCGGCATGGGCTAGGCTCGCAACGGTTTCCGCATCGGCAGGTCGGCTGGGCCTATTGTGCCATTGTCCTGCGCGGCATGCGTGGCGCCCCGCAAAAATAGCCTGCGGGAAAAGATCTTGCCGTTTGCCTGCAAGGTGTTTGCGCCAGCACAAGCGAGCGCCGTTTTTCCGGTGGCGCCGCCCCCTTTTTGCCCGCGCGTTTGCCTAGAATAGCTTACTCCCACAGCATGGAGCAGGCGGCTACCTTATCAGCCAGGACGTGACACTGGCCGTCACGGCAACAGATAGGGCGTCTTGCCGCACGACGACAGGCGCGGCGTCCAAACTATCGATCAGGAGTACATCATGGAAATGAAAGTAGAACATCGCACCGGCAGCAACCTGGCACTGGAAGAAACCGAGCTGCCGATGGAACAGGAAGGCCAAAGCGCCAAAGGCGCGGCCGCGCAGGACTTGAACCTGAGTCCCGCCGCCTTCACCACCTACTACACGTGGACGGCCAACGGCGTGCATCCTTCGGTCAACTTCGCCAATGCCAACGTGAAAGCCAATTCGCGCGTCTTCCTCAACATCAGCGAATACGGCGCCACTGCCCAGGATCGTTTCATTGGCGCCGCCCGCATGGCCGTGTACAACATTGCGCCATACAACGGCGGCTTCCGGGCCTGGGTGGAAATCTCGTGGGGCAGCCCGCTCAAGGTGCGTTTCGACGTGTTTGTCGATCCCTGATCCGGGAAACACTGCGCGCCCCCTGCCACCAGCGGGCCGGCGTCGCGCACGCCGCTAACACGGCATGGCCAGCGTGAACGGAAACCGTGCGCGCATGACAAAAGGGCCACGTGTTGCCACGTGGCCCTTTTGTATTGCGTGTAAAACTGAATCAAGTAGCTCTTGCACTTACACTGCCGAGCACTGAACAGCTAATTTCCCTATATCACATAACTATTTTCGATTAACCGCGATTACTGTTCGATATTCAACGGCAGTTACGAAGCCTCGCATTTGAATAAACGCGGCGACCACCGCAATAACCAGGAACGAAAGTCGAGTTGACAAGGTAATTGTTCCGAGCAACCATGGGTTCGGAAACGCTTCCATGATTTTCGGGGCAGCAGTAACAGAGGCGACGATTTTGTCGACTATGAACAAGATGAACACTAGCATCGCGTTCAGGATCACTTCTGACTTTAAAGCCGCAAGCGCTTCCTGCGCAATCACATATTTCGGACGATCAACATCGTTCCTAAGGTCCGTTAGCTCTTTCGACATATTGTCGACATATGTAAATATTCCCCAGGACGCGGCCAACATCGTCGGCATCAAGAAGTTAAACGCAATAAAGACACCTTCGATTGCAGCATTGATTCGATCAACGGAGAAATAAATGGCAGCATGACTTAAAGAATAAACCACAAAAAAAACAAGCAAAAGCTTCCAAAACCCCGCACGACTCATTTTCCGACTTTCTGCACTATTTCCGCGATCATTTCGGCATCACTAACATAGCTATCGCGTGTCGATGGCACTTCAGAAAAACCAAGTTGATTTCCGTCGAAAGCCGTTCGCTCCTCCTGAACGTTTACCGCTATGGTATCAATATTATCCGAACTCGAATAGGTTTTTTTCCCGCCTTGTCGCCCTTCGGTCGTAAGAGCCCATGCACCTTCTCCTTCTTCAATGTATTCCAAATAATCCGCTACCGGCATTTTTGGTACTGTAAGGTCACCAGATTCGTTGTTTAATGTGATTACTACTTGATCCTGCTGGAAAAGATCTTTCATTGCAGCAAGTGCATCGCGAGCCCGAAGATTTGTTTCTAAGATGTTAGGAGAAATTAGTCTCAACTCCAGCTTATATATACGTTTGTGCTCAGCAACGATCTCCCAAAATTTCTCCTTCCGCGTACATGCCTCAACAAACGCTCGATGGTTGAAATTTGCCATAATAGGCTCGCGAAGTCCAGCCTGCAATGCGCGCATGGTTTGCTCTGGCGTACCAAACCGGTAGTCTTTACGAACAAAAATATACTGACCAATTACATCGAAGATCGTGAGAAGTGGAATCCAATCGTCTTCACGAGTTTCCACAATATCACCAGGGATTTTTTTTCCAACGTGAGCTTGCTTAAGTCTAGCGACCTTTCCAATAAAAAATCGCTCGCGTTCGATTGATGTATTAGGACTAGATTTGACCTCAACAAATCCCAAGAAACCATAATGCACGCCGTTGAGTTGAAATTCACGATCTCCCTGCAGGGCTACCAAAGCAGCTCGTCCTTTTACATTCGGCAATGGCTCCACCGTAATTGAGTGCTGCGGCTCTTCGACTAAGGAATAGCGTAGAACCAGAAAGTCTTTCTTGTCATCCATGTTCGAAATAGTTAGTTTAACAATCAAGTTTCAAACTATACATGATAGTTCTGGAGTGCAACAAAAAACATCACAAATTTCGTGAATGAATTCGAATCGTCCAGAGTTCAACGGCCAGTTAGCGCCCCAATAGAACTTCTCTCGTACCCTCGGAATAGCAGGCGCACAAGGGCGCTCCCGGCGCCCGGAAAACTAGTCCCGAAACGCAAAAAGCCCAACCGGTAAAGGCTGGGCTTTTCGATACTACTGATGTTCTGGCTCCCCGACCTGGACTCGAACCAGGGACCTGCGGATTAACAGTCCGTCGCTCTACCAACTGAGCTATCAGGGAAAGGAGGCCGAATTATATACGTCAAAATTTCCCATGTCCAGTCGTTACGACATGGTTGCTGCATGAGCAGCAAAACAGGCTACCGGCGAGCCAGCCTCGCCGGATGGCTGCGCCCGTCTGCGCGGTGCCACGCAAGATAGTAGAATAGCCAGGCCTTGCCGATATGGAAGGCGCACAACGGCATGCCGGCAACGGGGCGTCAACCACGCCGCCGCGCGGACATGCGCTTGCAAGCTCACCTTGCCCCTGGCTTACTGCTCTCACCCGACATGACAGAATCAAGCGCAACCCTGGTGGACAAACCCGGCAGCGGCGACAGCTCGGCGGAAATTGCCGAGCATATGGCGGCCGCCATCGTGGCGCGCCAATTGCCGCCCGGCACCCGGCTGCGTGAAGAAGCGCTGTGCCGGCTGTATGGCGTCAGCCGCACCAAGATCCGCGCCGCCCTGCTCATTCTTTCAAAAGATAAACTGATCCGCATGGTGCCCGACAAGGGCGCCTTCGTCAGCCAGCCGACCGAGGCGGAGGCGCGCGACATCTTTGCCGCGCGGCGCGTCATCGAAGCGGCCCTGGCGCGCGAATTCGTCGCGCGGGCCAAGCCTGCCGATTACCGGATGCTGGAGCGCCACCTGAAGGCGGAACGCCTGGCGCTGGCGCAAGCGACGCCGCTGCGTTCGCAACTGCTGGGCGACTTCCACGTCTTGCTGGCCGATATCGCCGGCAACGCCGTCCTGCGCGACATCGTGCGCGAACTGGTGGGCCGCAGCTCGCTCATCACCATGCTGTACCAGTCCGGCCACGCCGCCGCCTGCTCGTACGACGAACACGGCCGCTTTCTCGAGGCGGCGCGCAACGGCGACGCGGACCTGGCGGCGCGCCTGATGGTCGAGCACCTGTCGCACGTGGAAGCGGCCTTGCGCTTCGACGGCAGCGCCAGCGACGACAGGAAAGACCTGGTGGCCGCGCTGCTGATGTAGGCCCCGTCATCAAAAAAGGCCGCCCCTGCAGATGCATGGGCGGCCTTTTTGCGATTGCCGCTTTTTCGATAGCAGTACCGGACGCGCGGCTCCGGCCCTGCCCTCCCCGCTATTCGCCCAGGTAGATAAACTTGAACAGGAAGATGGCGGCGATGATGTAAGCCACCACGGACACTTGCTTGCCCTTGCCCGTCAACAGTTTCAATACCGCATAGGTGATGAAGCCGAACGCAACGCCGCTGGCCACGGAATACGTAAAGGGCATCATCAAGGCCGTGATGGCGGCAGGAATGCTTTCCGTGCTGTCATCCCAGTCGATGAAAGTCAGTTCGCGCAGCATCAGGCACGCCACGTACAGCAGCGCCGGCGCCGTCGCATACGGCGGCACCGTGTGCGCCAGCGGGGCGAAGAACAGGCTGCCCAGGAACAGCAATGCAACGGCCACGGCCGTCAAGCCCGTGCGGCCGCCCGCTTGCACGCCGGCAGCACTTTCCACGAAGGCCGTGGTGCTCGACGTACCCAGGCAGGCGCCTGCCGCGATCGCCGTGCTGTCGGCCAGCAAGGCCTTGTTCATGCGTTCCATCTTGCCGTCTTTTAACAAGCCGGCACGGTTGGCCACGCCCATCAGGGTGCCCGTCGCATCGAATAATTCCACCAGGAAAAATACCAGCACCACGTTGACGATGCCGATCGACAACGCGCCCATGATGTCGAGCTTGAACAAGGTCGGCTCGATAGCGGGCGGCGTCGAAACGATGCCGTTGAACTGGTTGCCGCCAAAGAAGAAGCTGGCAACGGTGATGGTGAGGATGCCGATCAGGATGGCGCCCGGCACTTTCAGGCGGTCCAGCGCGACGATGATGAAGAAGCCGAGGATGGCCAGGATGGGCGCCGCCTGGTGCAAGTCGCCCAGGGCGATGATGGTGGCCGGGTTCGACACCACCACGCCGGCGCTTTTCAGGGAAATGATCGCCAGGAACAGGCCGATACCGACGGTGATGGCCGTGCGCAGCGCGGGCGGGATGCTGTTGATGATCATCTCGCGCACCTTGAACAGGCTGACCAGGATGAACAGGCAGCCGGAAATGAAGACGGCACCCAGCGCCACTTCCCAGCTCATGCCCATGCCCTTGACCACCGTGTACGAGAAATACGCATTCAAGCCCATGCCCGGCGCCAGCGCGATCGGGTAGTTCGCGTACAGACCCATGATCAGGGTGCCGATGGCGGCCGCCAGGCAGGTGGCAACAAAAACGGAGTCTTTCGGCATGCCCGCGTCGCCGAGGATGGACGGGTTGACGAAGATGATGTAGGCCATCGTCAGGAACGTGGTCAGGCCGGCCAGCAGCTCCGTGCGCACATTGGTTCCGTTGTCCTTCAGTTTGAAATAGCGTTCCAGGAACTGCATGATTAACCCCTTGTTTTGGTAAAACCGGGCGCCTGCGTGTGGCCAGTGCGCCTCTTTTTATGACGAAATGACTACTTTCCCGCTGCGCCGGCCGGCTTGAAGGCCCACCAGCGGCTGCCCGCGAAATTCCAGACCAGCCCGATTCCCGTCGCCAGCACCTGCGCCAGCCAGTAATACCAGCCCAGCTGGTGTACCAGCAGCCACATCAGGCCCGTATTGATGCACCAGCCGATGCCCAGCAGGGTGAAATACTTGCTGGCCGCCTCGCCATGGCCCTTGTCGCTCTTGAACGTGAAAAAGTAATTGAGGAGGTAGTTGACGATGGAACCGAGGATGTAGCCGATGCCGGACGCGGCGGCGGCATTGATGCCGGCCCATTCCACGCCGCCCCACAGCACGCTGTATTGCACGGCCGTGCCGGAAGCGCCGACGGCGGCGAAACGCAAAAATTGGTGATGCAGGGAATGGGACATTGTCAATTTTCAAATAAGACGAAAACAATTGCCGGGATCGGGCCAGAATAAAAAATGGCTACGATTGCTCGTAACCATTTTTCAGCCTGCATTTTACTGCAAGTTGCGCCCAACGTTCATATTCGCCGCCGTTTCGACACTTATTCCTTGCGCTGGCGGCGCCGGCGCAGCAATACAAACAGCGCGATCAACAGCAAGATTCCCACGATGCCGCCCGGCAGCATGAACGGTTGTACCCGAGCCAGCACGGGTTTCTCGCCGCCGCTGCGCGCCTGCGCCACATACGCGGGCGTAACGGACACATCCGGGTTGCCATACTGCTTCAGCACGTAATTGGCGATCGAGGCGATCTGCTCGTCCGTCAAGGGTTGCACATACGAACGCTGGTCGAAACGGGGCATGAACGCTTCGTGCTCTTCCCCTTCGATCTTGCGCTCGACGCCGAACAGGATGGCCGAGACCAGGTTGGCCGGCGTGCTGCCGCCCGTCGCCGTGTTGTTGAACAGGGCGGGATAGGCCTGGCCCGTGCTGCCGGCGCCGCTGGCCGAATGGCAGCTGGCGCAATAGCCGGAAAACAGGATCGCGCCGCTGTTGAGCGAATGGCGCTCCGTGGAACTGGCCATGCCGCGCAGCAGCGGCTCTTCGCTGGCGGCGCTGCCATGGCTGAAGGCAGCTTGCGTCTGCCCCGGCGCGCGCACGGGCGGCACCGTGCGCAGCCAGGCCACGATGGCGGCCACGTCGTCGTCGCGCAAAAACTGCAGGCTGTTCTGGATGGCTTCGGCCATGCCGCCCGCCGCCTGCCCCTTGCCTTCCACGTGGCCCGTCTTCAGGTAAGCCGTGAGTTCCGCATCCGTCCACGCGCCGATGCCGCTGACCTTGTCGGACGTGATGTTCGGCGCATGCCAGGAACCGAGCGACGCGCCCGCCAGGGTCTGGCTGCCGATTTCCGCCATCAGCGCGTTGCGCGGCGTATGGCAGGCGCTGCAGTGCGCCAAGCCTTCGGCCAGGTAGGCGCCGCGATTGATCTGCGCGCTCTTCGTGGGGTCCGGCACGAAACGTTTATTGTCCAGGAACAAGGTATTCCAGCCCAGCATGGACAGGCGCACATTGAACGGGAATGGCAAGGCCGTCTGGCGCGCCGGAGCGTCGACGGGTTGAACAGCCTGCATGAAGTAGTAATACAGGTCGCCCACGTCCGCATCCGTCAACTGCGCATAGCTGGTGTAGGGCATGGCCGGATACAGATGGCTGCCATCGGCGCGCACGCCTTCGCGCAGCGCGCGCGCAAAGTCGGCTTCCGTGTAGTGGCCGATGCCGCCTTGTTTCGACGGCGTGATATTCGTCGCGTAGATCGTGCCCAGGGGCGAATCGATGGCGTAGCCGCCCGCGTACGGCTTGCCGCCCGCTGCCGTATGGCAAGCCATGCAGTCGGCCGCGATGGCCAGGTAGCGGCCCCGCTCGAGGCGCGCATCGGGCTTGGCGGCCACCGGCGCGGCCGGGCGGTCCGGCGTCAGCGTGACGGGCGGCGCCGAGGCAGGCACGGCAGCGATGACGCCGCCGGCCAGCAAGGCCAGGCCGAGAGCGAAGGACAGGCGGCGCATCATGCTGCCTCCCTTGCCAGGGTGCGGGCGATGTCGTCGGCCGCGCGCAAACCGAGCGCGGCCATGCTGAGGGTGGTGTTGACGACGCTGGCCGACGGCATGGCGCCGCCGCCCGGCAGCCACAGGTTGGCGTGATCGTGGGCGCGGCAATTGCCGTCGACCACGGAATCGGCGCGATTGGAACCCATGATGACGCCGCCCATGATGTGGTTATTCGCGTTCAGGCTGTCGGTGATATGGAATTCCACGGCGCCGAACAGCTTGCCGATGTGCTCCAACTGCGCATGCGCGGCCTTCGCGCCATCGCGCACATAGTCGCCCACGTCATAGTAGATGTCCGGGCAGGCCAGGCCCAGCGGGTCCTTGCGCGTCTTGCTCAAGGTCAAACGGTTGTGCGCTTCCGGCAGCGGCTCCAGGCTAATCGACAGGTCTACGCCGAACGCGGCGCGGCGGCGGATTTCATCGTCGAGGTCCTTGCCCACCAGGCCCAGCTTCAAGGATTGCTGGGTAGCAGGTCCAACGCGGGTGATATTGTTCAAGATCATCTTGTTAGCCGAATACTGCGCGCGGAAGGCGCCGTCGCGCGGACCCACCAGGCAGCTGCTCTGCGCGGGGCCGCGGCCCGTCCAGATCGGTTCATTGGCGAGGAAGGTACAGTGGAAACCCGAGTGGTCCATCATGTTGCGGCCCACCTGGTCGGAACTGTTGGCGATGCCGTTCGGATTGTTCTGGTTCGCCGCCAGCAGCAGCAAACGCGGTGTTTCGATGCCATTGCAGGCAATCACGAAGGCCTTGCCCGTCGCCATGTGCGACTGTTTTTTCGCGTCATACCAGTGCACGGCCGTCACGCGGTTGTTGTGGTCCGTGTCGATGCGGTAGACGACGGCCTCGGCCAGCACACCAGCGCCCTTCAGCTCGGCCCGCTCCACGTGGTGGATGCCGTTATACATGGCGCCGATGGGGCAGATCGGCTGGCAATTGTTATTGCCGCAGCAAGTCGGGCGTCCCTGCCACGGGCGCGTCGAGCGGCCTTGCGGAATCGGCACGGAACGGTAGCCGTGCGGGTTGACCACTTCGGCGAAGCGCTTGTCGCCATAGCCCCAGGGCACCATGTCCATCGGATACGGCGCGCTGCGCTCGCTGGGCGACTGCAGCGCGGGATCGTTGGGGCCGGCCACGCCCATTTCCTGCTCGGCGCGGCAATAGTACGGTTCCAGCTCATCGTAGGAGATGGCCCAGTCGCGCCCTACCCCGTAATCGCTTTTCATGCGCATGTCGGAAGGCAAATGGCGCCAGCACGATGCGGCCCAGTGCCAGGTCGTGCCGCCCACCGTGCGCAGATAGCCCTGCTGGAAACTGCTGCCGCTGGGGCCGGACAATTCCACATAGTTGTTTTTTGGGAAATACAGCGGCGCGGGCGCGTTGTCCGCCTGCGGATACAGGCCCTGGAAGTCGGAACCGACGCGATTCTCGAACGGCATGTTGCGCCAGTTTTCCACGGCTTGGCCCCGCTCGATGCGCAAGCCCGCTTCCAGCATGATCACGGAGTGACCCTGTGCGGCCAACTGGTCGGCCATCATGGCGCCGACGACGCCGGTCCCGACGATGACGACATCGGCGACGACGTCGCCATTACTCTTGAATTGGGGTGATTTCATTTTGCTTGCTTGCCTTTGGTTTCGGGAGTGCCGGTGGTGGCCGGGGCCGGTACGGGTTTTGGCGCCACGGGCGCGGAGACGCCCACGGCGGGCGGCGCCTTCAACCACCACAGGGGGCCGTAATTGCAGTAAGTCGGCACGACCTGGCCATCGGCCACCGTGCGGTACATCAAGGCTTCCGCATACGCGACGACGATGGACTTCGTGCCCTGCGCGGGATGGCCGGCGACGGTGCCCGTGTACCAGGCGGCAACGATGGCCAGCGCCAGCTCGCGCAGACCCGCATCGGCGGCGCTGGCGGCCGCCAGCAGGGCCTTGGCTTCCTGGCCCGTGACGAGCAGCGCACCCAGCTGCGGCAAGCGGTCGGCGAAGCCCGGCACGTTGGTGCGCATGGCTTGCTCGATGCGCGCCGCCGTCGCGGCGGACAGGTCGCGGTGGCCCGTGATCGTCTGCGACAAGGTGTAGAACAGCATGGTGGCGGGCGCCAGGCCGGTGGCCGGAGCGCTGGCCGGCGCCGACATGGCGGCGGACAGGGGATTGCTCCAGAAACCGGCCTGCGCCAGCAGGGCAGCCAGGCCGATCAGGGCGTGGCGGCGGCTGATGCGAGGACGGGATGAAACGGATGTTGCAGATGGTTCAGTGCCTGGATGGTTCATGAGACTCCCGCAAGACTTGTTATTTTATTGACTTCGATGATTGCGCTACATTGCATTTGCGCATAGATGGAACCGGTTCCATATTATCCTACAGAAGTAAATAGTCTGCCAATGTAGTACTACTACTGAGACACTGCCCTGGGCAATTCCGGCATGGATTCAGGCATTCTGCGCAGGCAAAACGCCAGTCCCGGCTGGCTGCCCAGGCGGTAATGGAAGTCGAGCACGCTGCCGCCGGCCAGGCTGGGCTTGCCGGGCAAGGCCAGGGGCAGGTTCAGGCTGCACTCATGGTCGCCCAGGACGATGTCGCCATGCACGCGGATGCGCGTCAGCAATCGCGGCGCCTGCTCCAGCACCTCGGGCAGGCGGATGCTGGCGGCCGGCAAACTGTCGCCCCCTTCATCCTGCCAGGCGCGCAAGGCGCCCGCATCGAGGGTAAACACGCGGCCCCAGTCGGTGCACGGCGCATCCGGCGCGCGCCGGTCCAGGCCCAGATGCACGGTGACGGCCGCCGGCAGCAGCGTCGCCGCGGGCGCTTGCGCATGCAGGTTGCGCAGGATGGCCACCTGCGGCTCCTTGCCCAGCGCCGTATTCATGGTTTCGCTGACGATCACGTCCGGCATGGCGCCGGCAGGAATGCGGCAAACGGCCGCGTCGGCACAAAGGTACTCGGCGACGTGGCTGTCCAGGCCCAGAACTGCGATCAGGTCGCGCGCATACGCCAGGGTCTCGGCATGCACGTCGAGGATGGAAAACTGCACCAACTGCGCATCCAGCACGGCCATCACCGGCAAGGCCAGCAGGGCGAACGGGCCGCAACCCGCATACAGCACCCGCACGGGCTGCCCGCCGCTCACGTCCAGGCGCTCGCGCACGGCCTGCGCCAGGCCCTGGATGAAGGCGGCGCTGCGGTACGGCTCGCGCGCGCACAGTCCCGCCTGCACGGGCGAGATGGCCCAGCCGCTGGGCAGAAAACTTTCGCCATCGCGCAAGCCGTCCTGCCGGTCCATGGCCAGGCGCGAATGGCGCTCGACGAGCTGGCGCAGCTGCACCGTTTCACCGACCAGGCTGGCCAGGGAGCGCTGCGGATCGCACAGCGCGGCCGCAATGGCGGCCAGTTCCGCGCGCGCCGAATTCACGCGCGACTCCACGGGCAAGGCGGGATAAAGACAGAATGCATGGCGGCCTCCTTGAAATGATTGCAAGTACGCGGAAAAATTGGCAGCATAGCAAATAAATACATGCCTGCTCATTTGCCGCCATCGCAACCACCTACCGGAGCACCGATGCACGCCTTGCCGCTTTCCGCCCTCGCCAGCCTGCCCGCCCCCTACCAGTTGCGCGTCCAGCGCGACGACGACGAGGGCTTTGCCGCCGCGCTGTACGGCTCCACGCGCGACGACTTGCGCCAGATGCCGGCCGCGCCCGCCGTCATCGAACAGCTGATCGCCATGCAGCAGCGCATGCAAAGCCACGGCTATCGCCAGGCGTATCCGCACGCCGTGTACCTGGTGCTGCAGCACGGCGACACGCCCATCGGACGCCTGATCCTGGAGCGCCGGAATCAGGTGCTGCACCTGGTCGACATCGCCATCCTGCCCGCCGCGCAAGGCCAGGGGGCCGGCAGCGCCGTGCTGCGCGGCCTGCAGGCGCAAGCCGCTGCGCAGCAATGGCAGATCCACCTTGCCGTCAACAAAAGCAACGCCGCCGCGCGCGCACTGTACCAGCGGCTGGGCTTTCGCCTGCGCGGGGAAAACGAGGTGCAGGAGCAACTGGAATGGAGCGCGCCATAGTGCCGGCGCAACATACCCCCAGCACCTGGCTGCAACTGCCGCTGCGCTTCGACGTGGCGCGCATGCAGGGTGACAGCGACCAGTTCGCCGCCGGCGAGTGGATCAGCCATTTCAACACGGGCGCCTATGACACGGGCTGGAGCTGCATACCGCTGCGCTCGCCCGGCGGAGCAGCCGGCGATATCATGCCCGTCAACGGCCCCGCCTATGCCGCCACGCCGCAACTGGCACGCTGCCCCTGCCTGCGCGAGGTGCTTGCCAGCTTCGCATGCGAGCTTCACGCCGCGCGCCTGATGGCGCTGGCGCCGGGCACCCTCATCCGCGAGCACCGCGACGCCGGCATGTCGCTGGCCGATGGCCTGGTCCGCATCCATATCCCCATCCACACCTCGCCGCAGGTGCTGTTTACCATCGATGGCGAGACCGTCCACTTCACGGCCGGGCACGCCTGGTACATGGATGCCAGCTGCCTGCACGCGGTGCACAACCGGGGCCCGACGCCGCGCATCCACCTCGTGCTCGACTGCATCGGCAATGCCTGGCTCGAAGCGCTGTTCGCCTCGGCCGGCTTCGTGCCGAAAGCGCCCCACAAGTATGGCGACCCCAGCATCAACGATGGCAATGTGCGGGCCGTCATCGCCCAGTTGCGGCTATCGCCCTCGCCCGCCAGCCTGGCGCTGGCCAGCGCGCTGGCTGCCCTGGCCGACGGGAACGCGCCGTGAGCGCCGCGCCAGGCCTGGCCCAGCAGGAGCGCTTGCTGGCCAGGGGCGAGACGGTGCCGTGGCACGAGGGCATGGACCTGCGCGGCTGGTATCCACTGTACGTGGAGCGGGGCGAAACATGGGCGGACGCCGCCATGTGCTGGCGCGAGCTGGGAAAAACACCCTTCAGCGACGCCTTCTTTGTCAATACCCTGACGCGCCAGCCGCACGGCGAGCGCCGCGTCTGCCGCACACCGCTGGCGGCGCTGGCGACGCTCGGCGATGGCCTGGCGCCCGACGCCTTCATCTTCCACGTCTCGCGCTGCGGCTCGACCCTGCTGAGCCAGCTGTTGGCGTCCTTGCCGCAATGCATAGTGATGTCCGAGCCGCCCATCATCGACTCGCTGCTGCGCCTGCATCACGACAGCGCCGACCCGGCCGCCAGCATCGCCCTGCTGCGCCAGGCCATCCTGGCCCTGGGCCAGCGCCGTTCCGGCGCACAGACGCACTTCTTCATCAAGTTCGACTGCTGGCACATCCACAGCCTGGACTTGCTGCGGCAAGCGTTTCCCGGCACGCCTTGCCTGTTCGTCTACCGCGAACCGCTGGCCGTGCTGGCCTCGCACCAGCGCCAGCGCGGCCCGCAGATGGTGCCCGGCATGCTGCACCCGGCACAGCTGCCGCTGCCCGCACACCAGCTGGCGCCGGGCGATCTCGATGGCTATACGGGCCTCGTGCTGGCCAGCCTGTTCGACGCCGCCCGGTCCCATGCGGCGGCAGGCCAGCTGCAGTTAATTAACTATAAGCAATTGCCCGACATCCTCTTCAGCGATGTATTGCCCCGCTTCGGCATCGCCGCCACAGCGGCGCAGTTGCAAGCGATGCGCGCGCAAGGAGGCGTGCATGCGAAGTACGGCACGGCTTACCACGGCGATCCGCCCGCGCCCGCGGCAAGCGGCCTGGCCGCCATCGCCGCGCAATTGCAAGCCGCTTATCTGGCGCTGGAAGCGTTGCGGCTGCATGCCGGGCAAGGTCAATGATTTTCATAAAAACAACTTTTTAACGAGGAGACATGTCGACGTACCCGCTGGAAACCATGCGATAAATTAGCTGTTCAACTGCGGCGCAGAATGCGCCGGTGCAAGCAACCTGAAACCGACCCTGACACCATGATAAAAAAAATGACATTGGCAGTGCTCTTGACCGCCCTGATTCCCTTCTACGCATGCAAGGCGCAAGCCACGGCGGCAGCGACACCCGCTTCCGCGGAAGTCACCACCACCCTGACACCCGATATTGGCGGCATCAAGCAAGTGGTGGAAATCAAGACGGACGACGCGAACAAGCCCGTGCTGCTGTTTTTATCCGGCGGCCCGGGAAGCTCCATGATCAAGGGGGCGGATGCCTTTACGAATCTCCTGAAAAGCAGATTTACGATTGTGCAATGGGACCAGCGGGATGCCGGAAAAACCTTGAAACTGAATCCCTCCCCCACGCAGCCGTCCGTCGGGCAGATGGAGCAGGACACGTATCAAGTCATCCAATTTCTGCGCAAGGAGTTAAAGCAGGACAAAATATACTTGCTGGGCAGTTCCTGGGGCAACGTCCTGGGCTTTGATATCGTCAAGCGTCACCCGGAACTGCTGCATGCCTATTTCGCGTCGAATCCGGTCGTGAGCCAGCTGGAAAGCGAGAAAGAATTGCTGCAAGCCTTGAAAGTGCATTTCAAGGACAATGCCGTCGCCAGCCAGGAGCTGAACAGCATCAGTTTTCCGTTTGCGAGTGACGAAAGCATGTTCTATTTAAGGAAATGGCTTTTCTACAAGGATGGCAAGGCATTTGCGACGAGCGAAGGTTTCAAGACGGGTTTTCTGCAATGGTCAAAGACCTGGTCGCCCGTCTGGAACGAGGTCATGAACATTGATTTGCCCAAGACCTTGAAGAGCGTCGACTGCCCCGTGTATTTCTTCGTCGGCAAAAACGATATCCAGACCTCGACCAGGATCACGCAAGCGTATTTCGACACCTTGAAGGCGCCAAGGAAGGGCTTGTTTTTCTTCGAGCATTCCGGGCATCAGATACACCAGGATGAACCGGTGCAATTTCAAGAAGCCATCATCAAGACCTTGGATGCGACTGCCAAGCCCTGATGCAACGCCCCATGACATGGGGCCCTTTTCGGGGGCCGACAGGCTGGCCGGCACACTGCTGGCCTAGTCGCCGGCAATGCTCGCCGCGGCCTTGCGGATCAGCGACGCCACGGCATGGGCTTGCGAAATGTAAATGGCATGGCTGCCGGCAACTTCGACCACCGTCGAGCCCGCCCGTTCCGACATCTGGCGCTGCATCGCCGGTGCAATCATCTGGTCCCCGGTCGCGACCAGGTACCAGCTGGGCTTGCTCCTCCACGCTGGCGCGCTGACCACGCCCGTCAAGGCAGCCATCCCCCAGGGCACTTGCGATGCCGCCATGAAGTTGGCCTTGTGCCTGGGGACATCGGCGGCGAAGGCGGCCGCAAATTTTTTCTGGTCGAGCAGCAGGAAGCCATCGTGCGGCGGCAAGATCGGCGGCACCGGCGCGCCAGGCGGGGCATTCTTCAGCAAGGAATCGACAGACTCCCCTTGATCCGGCACAAACGCCGCGATGTAGACCAATGCCTTGACCCTGGGATCGTTCCCCGCTTGCGTGACCACGGCGCCCCCGTACGAATGACCGACCAGGACCACGGGACCCGGTACTGCGGCGATGACCCGGCCCGTCGCGGCCACGTCGTCCGCCAGCGATAGCGTTGGGTTTTGCACAATGGCAACGTGACAGCCTTCGTCACGCAATGCCTGGTAAACGCCTTCCCAGCCGGACCCGTCGACAAAACCACCATGCACGAGCACGATCGTCGCCGGTCCGGCGCGTGCGATGTCATCCATGTCAGCCCCTCCCGGAAATTGCAAGCGATGACAGAGCCGCCAACGCCTTGTCTCTTCCAGCATAGCGCCAGATGCCTGGTGGTCCATGCGGTGGATCAAGAGCAGGCGACACGGGCGTCTGCGCCGGCCCAGAAACGCAAAAAGCCCAACCGGTGAAGGCTGGGCTTTCTGCTACTGCGTGTTCTGGCTCCCCGACCTGGACTCGAACCAGGGACCTGCGGATTAACAGTCCGTCGCTCTACCAACTGAGCTATCAGGGAAAAGAGGCCGCATTCTATAGGGGAAATTTTACGATGTCCAGATTTCCCCGAGAAAAATGTACATTTCCCGGCTGCGCCTTGCCCGTCGGTCAGCCGGGATGCCCTTGCGGGTAGTAGTCAAAGACCAGCACCCGGCCCAGCCATGGCTTGAGCTGCTCGACAAAGGCCAGGTGGGCCGCATGGGTCAGGTACCCGTCGCGGGCGGCGGCATCATCGAAGGTCAGGGTAAAGCAATCGGTAAAGCCGTCATCGAGGCCTTCCGGGCTGACGTTCGGCCCCCATTCGAATTGCCGCACGCCGGGAATGCGGTGTTTCAGCTGGGAAAACTCATAAACGAGCTCGGCGTGTTTGGCAGACGTGATGCCATCGAGAAAGTCGCACAGGACGATGTGGCGCAAGGCGGAGGTACAAGTCATGGGAAGGTGCTCCTGAAGTGATGCATTCAGGATAGCGCAAAACGCGATCACGCACAGGCCAGCCCCGCTGGCGGCGCCGGAAAACAAAAAAGGCCATGTTTTTCAACATGGCCTTCCGAATTCTGGCTCCCCGACCTGGACTCGAACCAGGGACCTGCGGATTAACAGTCCGTCGCTCTACCAACTGAGCTATCAGGGAAAAGAGGCCGTATTATATAGGCCAAACTTGGCGCTGTCCAGATTTCCATAGGGAAAATCTTATCTTGCCTCAAGTTGCGCACCGGCGGCGCAAAAACAAAAAAGGCCACGTTTTTCAACGTGGCCTTCCGAATTCTGGCTCCCCGACCTGGACTCGAACCAGGGACCTGCGGATTAACAGTCCGTCGCTCTACCAACTGAGCTATCAGGGAAAAGAGGCAATATTATATGTCGCTTGTTCCATATTTGCAAGACCGCTACTGCATCTTCACAAACATGGCCATCGCCGACTTTCTACCGCCATCAGCGCCGCACTTGCATGCAGCGCCGAAGAAGCAAGATCTTAAAGCACTTTGGCGATCGCGTCAATAACGATGTCGATATTGCGCGAATTCAATGCTGCCACGCAGATACGGCCCGTGTCGACGGCGTAGATCGATTGCTCGCGCAGCGACGCCACCTGCTCCTTGGTCAAGCCCGAGTACGAGAACATGCCGATTTGCTGGCGCACGAATTCGAAGTCGTGGCCTGGCGCCTTGGCTTTCAGTTTTTCCACGAAGGCGTTGCGCATTTCGCGGATGCGCACGCGCATGCCGGCCAGTTCCTCTTCCCACAGCTGGCGCAGTTCCGGCGTGGCCAGGACGGTGGCGACCACCTTGCCGCCGTGTACCGGCGGGTTCGAGTAGTTGGTGCGCACGACGCGCTTCAGTTGCGACAGCAGGCGTGCCGCTTCGTCGGCGCTGGCGGCGACGACGCTCAGGGCGCCCACGCGCTCGCCGTACAGCGAGAACGATTTCGAGAACGAGTTCGATACCAGCAGCGGGCCGCCCGCGTCGGCGAAGCGGCGCACCACGGCGCCGTCTTCGGCGATGCCGTTGGCGAAGCCTTGATAGGCCATGTCCAGGAACGGCACCAGGCCGCGCGAGGTCACCACGCTGATGATCTGATCCCACTGGGCCACGCTCAGGTCGGCGCCGGTCGGGTTGTGGCAGCAGGCGTGCAGCACGACGATGGAGCCGGCTGGCATGGCGTTCAGGCTGGCCAGCATGCCGTCGAAGTTCACGCCATGGGTGGCGGCATCGTAATACGTGTAGTTATTCACGACGAAACCGGCGTTCTCGAACAGCGCGCGGTGATTTTCCCAGCTTGGGTCGCTGATGTAGACCTGGGCACCCGGCGCGAAGCGCTGCAGGAAGTCGGCACCGATCTTCAACGCGCCCGTGCCGCCGATGGCTTGCACGGTCACGGCGCGGCGCTCTTGAATTACGGCGCTATCGGCGCCAAATACGAGTTCTTGCACAGCCTTGTCGTAGGCGGCGAGGCCTTCGATCGGCAGATAGGTGCGTGGGGCGGCCTGTTCGATCAGGATGGCTTCCGCCTTGCGTACGCAAGCTAACAGAGGCACTTTGCCGTTGTCGTCATAATAGACGCCGACGCCCAGATTGATTTTGGCGGGATTCTGGTCCGCGTTAAATGCTTCGGTGATGCCCAGGATCGGGTCGCGTGGGGCCATCTCGATGGCGCTAAACAGACTGGCAGAAACAGTTGGGTTCGTCATGATAAGATTGGATTCGATTGGAAGCAGGTTCACAGCGGAGTTGTAGACAGCGCCCCAAAATACAACGCCAGGGCCGCCAGCAGAGCACTATTCTAACAAAGGTCTGATTCACATGCCCGAATTATCTACCGCCAGCGAGGCGGAAAGCGCAATTATCTCTTTCCCGGACTCCCCCTTCAAGCTGCACCAGCCCTTCCCTCCGGCCGGCGATCAGCCCACGGCGATCGCCCAATTATCCGAGGGGATTGCCGACGGACTGGCCTTCCAGACCCTGCTGGGCGTGACCGGTTCGGGCAAGACCTATACCATGGCCAACGTCATCGCGCGCATGGGCCGGCCCGCCATCGTCTTCGCGCCGAACAAGACGCTGGCGGCGCAGCTGTACAGCGAGTTCCGCGACTTTTTCCCGCAAAACGCGGTCGAATACTTCGTCAGCTACTACGATTACTACCAGCCCGAAGCCTACGTGCCGCAGCGCGACCTGTTCATCGAAAAGGATTCGTCGATCAACGAACATATCGAGCAGATGCGCCTGTCGTGCACCAAGTCGCTGATGGAACGGCGCGACGTCATCATCGTCGCCACCGTCTCGGCCATCTACGGTATCGGTAACCCGAACGAATACCACCAGATGATTTTGACCCTGCGCGTCAAGGACAGGGTCGCGCAGCGCGACGTCATCGCGCGCCTGATCCAGATGCAGTACACGCGCAACGAAGTCGACTTCGGCCGCGGCACCTTCCGCGTGCGCGGCGACACCATCGACATCTTCCCCGCCGAGCATGCGGAACTGGCCGTGCGCCTGGAAATGTTCGACGACGAGATCGAATCGATCCAGCTGTTCGACCCGCTGACGGGCCGCGTACGGCAAAAGATCCCCCGCTTCACTGTGTATCCGGGTTCGCACTATGTGACGCCCCGCTCCACCGTGCTGCGCGCCGTGGAAACCATCAAGGACGAGCTGCGCGAGCGCCTCGAGTTCTTCCGCAAGGAAAATAAACTGATCGAGGAGCAGCGGCTGGAACAGCGCACGCGCTTCGACCTGGAAATGATGGCGGAAATCGGTTTCACCAAGGGTATCGAGAACTATTCGCGCCATTTGAGCGGCGCGCTGCCGGGCGAACCGCCGCCCACCCTGGTCGACTACCTGCCGCCCGACGCCTTGATGTTCCTCGACGAATCGCACGTGCTGACGGGCCAGCTGAGCGCCATGTACAACGGCGACCGCTCGCGCAAGACCAACCTGGTCGACTACGGCTTCCGCCTGCCGTCGGCGCTGGACAACCGGCCCTTGAAATTCGAGGAATTCGAGCAAAAGATGCGCCAGACCGTGTTCGTCTCGGCCACCCCGGCCGAATACGAAAAGACGCATTCCGACCAGGTGGTCGAGCAGGTGGTGCGCCCGACGGGCCTGGTCGACCCGCAGATCATCGTGCGCCCCGCCAGCAGCCAGGTGGACGACCTGATGTCGGAAATCGTCGAGCGCATCAAGAAGGATGAGCGCGTGCTGGTGACGACTTTGACCAAGCGCATGTCGGAGCAGTTGACGGAATACCTGGGCGACCATGGCATCAAGGTGCGCTACCTGCACAGCGACATCGAGACGGTGGAACGCGTGGAAATCCTGCGCGACCTGCGCCTGGGCACCTTCGACGTGCTGGTAGGGATCAACCTGCTGCGCGAGGGCCTGGACTTGCCGGAAGTGTCGCTGGTGGCCATCCTCGATGCGGACAAGGAAGGCTTCCTGCGCTCCGAGCGCAGCCTGATCCAGACCATCGGCCGCGCCGCGCGCAACCTGAACGGCACGGCGATTTTGTATGGCGACCGCATCACGGACTCCATGCGCCGCGCCATCGACGAGACGGAGCGCCGCCGCGCCAAGCAGATCGCCTTCAATACGGCCAACAACATCATCCCGATCGGCGTGAAGAAATCGATCCGCGAAATGATCGACGGCGTCTACAGTCCGCAGGAAGCGCGCGAAACCCTACAAGTGGCGCAGGAAGCGGCGAAGTTCGAAGCCATGAGCGAAAAGCAGGTCAGCAAGGAAATCAAGCGCCTGGAAAAACTGATGGTCGACCACGCCAAGAACCTGGAATTCGAAAAGGCGGCGCAGGTGCGCGACCAGCTGCACATCCTCAAGCAGCAACTGTTCGGCGCACCGGGCACCGACAACGTGGCGTCGATCCTGGGCAAGTAAATGTCACGCCATGCGTGGGGGCTGGCCGGTCGCGCATGCCATTGCGTCATGCAGCAACAGCGCCCCGCCTCGCCCCTTCAGGGATAACTGGGCCGGCGCATGTGGAACAGGCTGTCCGGTCCGATCTCGAAATAATCGGCCGGACCGCCGCCGCGCAATATCGGCGCGGCGGCGGCCGTGTCGTACACGCCATCGGTCAACAGGTGGCGCGCGATATGCACGCCCACCACTTCCCCCAGCACCAGCCAGCTGCCGACACCATCTCCCTTGACGCCTTGCAGTTCGATGATCTGCGTGCGCCGGCATTCGAAGGAGACGGGGCTTTCGGCCACGCGCGGCACGTTGACGAGGCGCGAGGCGGCCGGCGTCAGGCCGGCCAGCGCGAATTCGTCGACTTCGGGCGGCGCCGGCGCGCAGCTGGCATTCATCGCCTCGGCCAGCGGACGCGTCGCCAGGTTCCACACGAATTCGCCCGTTTGTTCGATATTGCGCAAGGTATCCTTGCGGCCAATGCTGGAAAATCCGATCAGCGGCGGATGGTAATTGAAGGCGTTGAAAAAGCTGTACGGCGCCAGGTTCAGCACGCCCTCGCCGCTGCGCGAGGCGATCCAGCCGATGGGCCGCGGCCCCACGATGGCGTTGAACGGGTCATGCGGCAAGCCATGGCCCTGTGCGGGTTCATAAAAGTGAATGGGGTCAAGCACGCGCGTTCCTAAAGTAGTCAGAGGCGCCCGGGATGGAACGCCTGGAACGACAGCTTACTGGAATTGCCGCCACCGCGTTGCCAGCCCGCAGCGCCAGGTGCGTTCGCGCACGCAGCATGATAATTGTATGGCGCGCCGCAGCACGCCTCGCTTATGATGGGGCAACTCAACCCCGATCATTGCGCCACCGCCCATGCCTACCCTCACGCTGCACCAGAAAGTGTTCTTGCTCCTCCTGAGCGTCGTCACCATCGGCTTCGGCTGGATACTGGCGCCCTATGCGGGCGCCATCTTCTGGGGCGTCGTCCTGGCGATCCTGTTCGCGCCCGTGTACCGCTGGCTACTGCGAAAAACCCGGGGCCGCGCCGGCGTGGCGTCGCTGCTCACCTTGCTGTTGATCATCGTCATCGTGATCCTGCCGCTGTCGCTCATTTCCGTGTCGCTGGTGAACCAGGCGGCCAGCGTCGTGGAAATGGTACGTTCGGGTGAAATCACGGTCGCCATGTTCTTCGATAAGATCATGGCGGTGCTGCCGCAATGGCTGATCAACTTGCTCGACCGCTTCAACCTGACCAGCCTGGCCAGCCTGCAGGACAAGCTGGCCGAGGGCGCCACGCAAGTGAGCCAGGTGGTGGCGGTGAAAGCCATCAATGTGGGTCTGTACACCTTCGAATTCCTCACCAGCTTGTGCATCATGCTGTACCTGCTGTTTTTCCTGATGCGCGATGGCTCGGCCCTGTCGGCCCGCATCAAGGGTGCCGTGCCGCTGAGCCGCAAATACAAGCAACGCCTGTTCACCAATTTCACCACGGTGATCCGCGCCACGGTGAAGGGCAACATCCTCGTGGCGATTGCCCAGGGCGCCCTCGGCGGCCTGGCATTCTGGTTCCTCGACGTGCCCGCGCCCCTGCTGTGGGCCGTGCTGATGGCCTTCCTGTCGCTGCTGCCGGCCGTCGGCGCCGCCCTCGTCTGGGCGCCCGTTGCCGTCTACTTCCTCGCCACGGGCGCCATCTGGCAAGGCGCGGGCCTGGCCGCCTTCGGCGTCTTCGTCATCGGCCTGGTCGACAACGTGCTGCGCCCCGTTTTGGTGGGCAAGGACACCAAGATGCCCGACTACGTGGTGCTGCTGTCGACCGTGGGCGGCATGGCCCTGTTCGGCCTGAACGGCTTTGTCATCGGCCCCGTGGTGGCGGCCCTGTTCATCGCCTCGTGGGATCTGTTCGTCTCGGCCAGCGAATTCCAGGCCGAGGATTGAAGCGTGGCAATCGGGAGCGTCAGCACCCCATCCGGCAAAAATAATGGCGACGGAAGCCGGCTTGCCGGCGGTGCCACTTGCGCTTCCAGAAACAGGCCGGAACAGCCTGGCGGCAGAGTGCCCGCCAGCGCTGACCAGGCTCGGCAACTATCCACATGAGATCGCATTTCCCATCATTTACCATGATGCAACAGTGTGTATTTAGCAACAGATGCAAAAATATAGTTTTTGACGCAGCAGGTGCCGCGGCGTAGTGTCGGTCGTCCCGACAACCACGTAATGAGGAGCCTCCCATGGCAAATCCACTGTGCTTAATGATGCCGGCGCTGCCCGGCACCAATCCGACCGCCATCGCCGCAACATTGCTGGAATACCAACCGAAGATCAATGCCGCCCTTACCACTATCGGTACCGTGCACTTTGCCCGCTTCACCCTGCTTGACCGCTCCCAGCCCAATCTGCTGCCCAACATTCAATCGGCGGGCACTTCCGATAGCCTGGTCATCGGCGTGATCACCGAGTATGACGGCAACTTCAACGACTACATCGAAGATTTCGTGGGCCAACTGGGCGAGGTATTCGACGCGCTGCTGCAATTTGTCGTGGGCGGCAAGGCGCTGATTCCTGTGGCTAACCATGTGGCTGCATTTGAAGCCTTCATCACGGCCAACGACGCCGCGCAGCACGTGCCCAATAACGGCCTGTACAGCGCCTATCCGCAGACCGTCCAGAAAATCATCGCCGCATTCCGAACCTGAGCCGAAAGCCACGCCGGGGCTGCGCAAGCGGCCCCACCACCCTGCCAGCCACAACCCCAGCCCCCGGAGACAGCATGGCCGATTCCACCATCGATTACGACGACGTGCAAGGCACGATCCTGCGCGGCTACCGCGTCAACCTGGCGCGCCATTTCATCTTCAGCATCACGGATGCGGCGCAGGCACGGCGCACCATCGCGGCCCTGCTCGACGGCAGCGACGGCTTGCCGTCCATTACCACGGCGCGGCACATCCACCCCAAGCCGCCCTGCTTCCTGAATCTCAGCTTTACCGCTCCCGGCCTGTCGGCGCTGGGCGTTGCCGCGACCGACCTCGCCACCTTTGACCAGGCATTTCAACGGGGCGCGGCCGATCCGGCCAGCGTCAATGCCGTGGGCGACGTGGGCGACAGCGCCCCCGAGCACTGGCTCGGCAACCTGGGGCCGGCTACCCAGCATGGCCAGGTGCATGCGCTGCTGAGCCTGTGGGTCAGCGAATCGACGGAAGTGCTGCAGGCGACCTCGGCCACACTACGCCGCGCCTTTGCCGCCGGCTGGCGCGAACTGTATGCGCACGACGGCGTGGCCCTGCCAGACAACCGCGTGCATTTCGGCTACCGCGACAGCATCGCCCAGCCGGACGTCGATGGCGCCCCGCAGCGCAAGCGCGAACACGACCCTGACCCGCTCAACAGCGTCAAGACGGGGGAATTCCTGCTCGGCTATCCGAATGAAAACGGCGGCACCTACGCGGTGCAGCCGCCGCAACTGTCCACCAATGGCAGTTATGCCGCCTTCCGCATCCTGGAGCAGGACGTGCCGCTATTCGACAGCATCCTGAGCCAGGGCGCGGCCAGTTCCGGGCTCTCGACCGAAATGGTGGCCGCCAAGATGTGCGGGCGCTGGCGCAACGGCAATCCGCTCGTGCTCAGGCCGGACGAGGCCGGGCCCGTGCTGCCGGACGCCAGCCTGAACCGCTTTCACTATGTCGATGCGCAGCCGGACCTCGATGACACGCTGGGCCTGAAATGCCCGATCGGCGCGCATATCCGGCGCAACAATCCGCGCGACGAAGCCGTCGTGGGCGCCCCCTCCCGCCACCACCGCATCGTGCGGCGCGCCATGCCCTACGGCAGCGAATATGATCCGGCAGCACCCATCGCGGAGCAGCGCGGCCTGGTCGGCTATTTCATCAATGCCAGCCTGCGCAATCAGTTCGAATTCCTGATGAAGCAATGGAATAATGACGATGCCTTCGTCAAATCGGCCGTCGGCCCGGCCGGTCCCGAGGCGGGCGATGCCACGTTCAACATCAGCGGCCAGGACGTGTTCCTGGGCATCAACGACCCGGCCGTCAGTTCCTTCACCTTGCCCGGCGTGGGCGCGAAGGGAAGCGGCAATACCGAACTGCAGCATTTCTCGCGCAGCGTCATCACGCGTGGCGGCGTGTATTGCTTCTTCCCCAGCATCACGGGATTGCGCTACCTGGCGAACCTCGGCTAGGCGGGCGCGCCACGCGGGCAAGCGGGAATGGCGCGTACCGCTTGCATTGATCCTGTCATTGCACTATCGTTGGCACACGCGCGAGTTGCCAACCTTTCACAATGACAGGAGTTCCCACCGTGTCGCTGATCCTCTACGGCCATCCCTTTTCCTCGTACACGCAGAAGGTACTCATCGCGCTGTACGAGAACGCCATCCCGTTCGCCTTCCGCTGCCTGGCGCAGGAGATGCCGGAAAACCTGCAGCAATGGCTCGAGCGCTGGCCACTGCGCAAGTTTCCGCTGCTGGTGGACGGCGAGCGCAACGTCGCCGAGACCAGCATCATCATCGAATACCTGCAACTGGCCCATCCCGGTCCGCTGCGCCTGCTGCCGGACGACCCGATGCAGGCGCTGGACGTGCGTTTTCTCGACCGCTACTTCGACCTGCACGTCATGACACCCGTGCAGCATGCCGTCGGCGCCGCCCTGACTGGCGATCCGGCAAAGACCCATGAAGGCCGCGCGTTTGCCGGCGAAAAGCTGGACCTGGCCTACGCCTGGCTGGAACAGCACCTGGACGGCAGGACGTGGGCCGCCGGCGACCGCTTCAGCCTGGCCGACTGCGCCGCCGCCCCCGCGCTGTTCTATGCGGACTGGACGCAGCCGATTCCCGCAACGCTGCCCCTGCTGCGCGCCTACCGCGCGCGCCTGCTGGCCCGTCCTTCGTTCGCCCGCGCGGTGGAGGAGGCACGTCCGTACCGCCACCTCTTCCCCCTGGGCGCGCCGCAGCGCGATTGACCCTGTTCAGGCAAACACGGGACGGAAAAAACTGCGCTCGTAGCTGACGATGCAGCGCGTCTCTTCCGCATAGCGAAAGGCGGCCTGGCATTCGGCGTCCTGCATCGAGTCGCTGCGGTATTGCTCGTACAGGGCCAGGCTGGGGAACGAAAACATGGCCAGCGCCACGTTGCTGGCGCCTTCGGACGGCAAAAAGTAGCCGTGATGCTGGCCACCGAAGCGTTCGACGAGCGGTATCCACAGCTTGCCGTAGGCTTCGAATTCCCGCAATTTATATGGGTCGATGATGTAACGCAGGTAACAAGTAATCATGCGGTTTCCTTGTGAAGATTCAGATCCGTCAGCATGCCGGACTCCCAGGAGCCGATGGCGGCCAGTGGCGTGCCAGGCAAGAAGTCCAGCGCGCAGGGATAGGCAATGGCGTGTTCGGCAAGCACGCCGAGTCCCGGCCAGCCGTAGAACAGCAGCTTGCCCTTGCCGATGCGGCCCAGCGCGCCGCCGTCGGGCAGCCAGCGCAAGGCGTCGCCCGTGCCGCCGCCCGCCTCCACGGCCACCGTGGCCAGCCGGCGGCCATCGTCCAGCGCATGCACGGACAGACACTCTTGGCCGTCAGCGTAATGCAGCACTGCCAGGAGCGTGCCATCGGGCGACGGCGCGCACGACGCCAGCTTCGGCAGCGACAGCACCACGCGGCCGGCGCCCGCCTGCAGCGGCCAGTCCCACACGCTGCAATAGTCGGGCGGCTGCACTTGCCCCTCTTCCACCGATTTGACGCCATGCAGGAGCAGCAAACGCCGTCCGCCATCGATAGCCCACATGCCGCGCAGCATCTCGCCCGGGTGCGCCTGCGTGAAGAGCACCTCGCCCGTTTGCGCGTCGCGCACCCGCAGGCGGCCATCCCAGCCGCCGTCGGCAAGATACTGCCCGCAAGGCGACCACGCGGGACCGCAGCCTTCGCCCTCCTTCTTGTTCTGTAAGTTCAGCAGCAACTGGCCAGCGAGGGCATCCACCACCACCATCTGGCCCGTCGTACTCTTGATGGCCAGCCGGCTGCCGTCGGGCGAAAAAGCCATGTCCGACATGTGCGCGATGAATTTGCCGCGCCACAGCTTCTGGCGCGCCGCCACGTCCCACAGGACCAGGTCGCGTCCCAGCACGGCCAGTCGCGTGCCATCGGGCGAAAAGCGCACGCCATAGCTGCAGCCCAGCTTCAGGGGCTTCAGCCTTGCCGTCATGGGCGCACCAGCCGGTACACGACGCTATCGAGGTCGTAATGGCGCTCCATGCCCACGTACTGCATGCCCAGGCGCGTCATGACCTTGATCGAGGCGGCATTGTCCGGGTGGGCCACGGCCACCACTTCGGGCGCGCCGACGACGTCGAAAGCATGCGCAACGATGGCATTGGCCGCCTCGCTGGCGTAGCCCTTGCCCCAGCCGGCCCGCGTCAGGCGCCAGCCGATTTCGTGCGGCTGCGCCTTGTCGCCGCCGATATGCTGCAGGCAGGCCAGCCCCACCAGCACCTCATCTTCGGTGCGGATCAAGGCCCACCACGAATAGCCCCACTCGACCCAGCGCCCCATGATGCGGGCAACGGCAGCACGTGTATGTTCCTCCGTCTCCGGCTGGCCCGCATTGAGGTAAGTCATCACTTCGGTATCCGAGTTCATGGCGTGCATGGCGTCGTAATGCTTCTCGGTGACGGGTTCGAGGCGCAGGCGCGCCGTGTGCAAGATGGTCATGGCATTTCCTTGGACGAAAAAAAAGACGATACACGATCGTCTTTTTTTAGCAAGAGTGCACGCACAATTACTTGCCTGCTTCGCCCTTCTTGATCCACGCCGCCAGCTGGTGCGGGCGCAGGCCGTCGTAGTCTTCGAACGGCTGGTGGATCCATGGATTGTGCGGCAATTCGTCCAGGAAGTAGTCGGGACGCACGACGGAGCAGCCTTTCAGCCAGATCACGGCCGATTTGACTTCGGTCACGTCAGGGAAGTTTTCCTTCAGGTGACGCGTGACTTTATCCAGGGTGACGCCGGAATCGGCCAGGTCGTCGACCAGCAGGATGCGGCCAGCCAGCGGGCCCTTGGTCATGGTCATGTACTTGGCGATATCGAGGTCGCCGCGCACCGTGCCCGCGTCTTCGCGGTAGGAGCTGGTCGACAGGATGGCCAGCGGCAAATCAAAAATGCGCGAGAACACGTCGCCGGGACGCACGCCGCCGCGCGCCAGGCACAGTACCTGGTCGAATTTCCAGCCCGATTCGTAGACCTTGAGCGCCAGGCGCTCGATCAGGCGGTGGTATTCTTCCCAGTTGACCCAGAGATGTTGATCGTTCGATTGTGGGGTAGTCATGATAGTGGAATCTTATTATTAGCGTGATTAAAAAAATCCGCCTTGCGGCGGATTGTGTCCAGCAGCTTACTCGAATGGGTGGCGCAGCACGATCGTTTCTTCACGATCCGGACCGGTCGAAACCATGTCCACCGGCACGCCGACCAGTTCTTCGATGCGCTTGATGTAAGCGCGGGCCGTTGCCGGCAGGGCCGCCAGCGATTTCGCGCCGACCGTGCTTTCCGTCCAGCCTGGCATCTCTTCGTACACCGGTACGCAACGGGCGGCTTCTTCAGCGCCCGATGGGAAGATGTCCGTGGCCACGCCGTCAATGGTGTAGCCGGTGCACAGTTTCAAGGTTTCGATACCGTCCAGCACGTCCAGCTTGGTCAGGCACATGCCCGTCACGCCGTTGATCTGCACGGAGCGGCGCAGTAAGGCGGCGTCGAACCAGCCGCAGCGACGGGCGCGGCCCGTCACGGTGCCGAATTCATGGCCGACTTGCGCCAGGTGGTGGCCGACGCCCGCATCCGTTGGCAGTTCCGAAGGGAACGGGCCGGAACCGACACGCGTCGTGTACGCCTTGGTGATGCCCATGATGTAGTGCAGCATGCCAGGACCGACGCCCGAACCGGCGGCGGCATTGCCGGCCACGCAGTTCGACGAGGTGACGAACGGATAGGTGCCGTGGTCGACGTCGAGCAGGGAACCTTGCGCGCCTTCGAACAGCAGGTTCGCGCCAGCCTTGTGCGCCTTGTACAGCGCGCTCGACACGTCGGTGACCATCGGACGCAGACGCGGCACATAGGCCAGCGCGTCGTCGAGGGTCTTCTGGTAATCGATGCGCGGAGCCTTCAGGTAGTGCTCCAGCACGAAGTTGTGATAATCGAGGTTTTCCGCCAGTTTTTCGGCGAAACGGGCTTCGTTCAGCAAGTCGGCGACGCGGATGGCGCGGCGCGCCACCTTGTCTTCGTAGGCCGGGCCGATGCCCTTGCCTGTGGTGCCGATCTTGGCCGCGCCGCGCGCAGCTTCGCGGGCCAGGTCGAGTGCCGAGTGGTAAGGCAGGATCACCGGTGCGGCGTCCGACACTTTCAGGCGCGAGGCGACTTCGACGCCGACGGCTTCGAGCTTGTCGATTTCGCGCAGCACGTCCGGCACGGAAACGACCACGCCGTTACCGATGTAGCAGGCGACGCCTGGGCGCATGATGCCCGACGGGATCAGCTGCAGCGCGGTTTTCACGCCGCCGATGACCAGCGTGTGGCCTGCATTGTGGCCGCCCTGGAAGCGCACCACACCCTGGGCGTGATCGGTCAACCAATCGACGATCTTGCCTTTACCTTCATCGCCCCATTGGGTGCCGATGACAACAACGTTCTTTGCCATAATTTTCTTTGACATCACTCAACCTAAGTTTTTAAGAATCCAGCTACTACCATTATCGGCAAGTACCAGCACGCGATCGCACTCGAACTCGTCTTGTTCATTACTGTGACCCGGCATACTCTGGATCACGACCTCGCCCGCCTTGCGCAACTCGGCGATTTTTTCCTTCAATTCTGGCGCGCTGCCCCACGGCGCGCGGATCGAATGCTTCCGTTCCGCGGTCGGCAACAGGCGCGCCAGTTCGCGCAAATCGAGCGAGAAGCCGGTCGCGGGACGAGCCCGGCCGAACGCTTCGCCGACGTGGTCATAACGGCCGCCGCGCGCAACCGCGTTCGGCAAGCCAGGTACATACAGCGCAAACATCGCGCCACTTTCATATTGGTAGCCGCGCAGGTCGGCCAGGTCGATCGCCACTTCGGCGCGGCCCAGCGCAGAGCCTGCCAGCGCGGCCAGTTCGGCCAGCGCCTTGAGCACGCCCGGCAGCGGCGGCAGCACTTCGCGCGCACGCGCCAGCACGTCGATATCGCCATACAGGTTCGGCAAGGCCAGCAGCGCATCGCGCGTCACGGCGTCGTAGCCGGCCGTCAGGGCGCGCAAGCCCGGCGCATCCTTCGCGCGCAGCAGGGTGTACAGCGCAGCCTCGTCGCGCACGGCAGCGGCGTCTTGCGCAATGATAGCGCGCAACAGGCCGACGTGCGACAAATCCAGGCGGACCGCGTCGAAACCGGCCAGTGCCAGCGAAGCGAGCGCCAGTTCCTGGATCTCGGCATCCGCTTCCAGGCCGGCGTGGCCATAGATCTCGGCGCCGATCTGCAGCGGTTCGCGGGTAGCGTGCAGGCCCGACGGACGGGTATGCAGCACGCTGCCGGCGTAGCACAGGCGGGTGACGGTGGCACGGTTGAGCAGGTGGGCGTCGATGCGCGCCACTTGCGTCGTCATGTCGGCGCGCAGGCCGAGCATGCGGCCCGACAGCTGGTCGACCAGTTTGAACGTGCGCAGGTCGGTATCCTTGCCAGCGCCAGTCATCAGCGATTCCAGATACTCGAGCAGCGGCGGCATGACCAGTTCATATCCGTACAGACGGAAATTATCCAGCATGAGGCGGCGCAGCTCTTCGATCTTGCGCGCTTCCGACGGCAGAACATCGGCAATATTTTCGGGCAAAAGCCAATTCGGCATGAGGGAGCGAGATACGGAAGAAAGTTGAAAAAATGCATCATGCGAGGCAGCGGCGGGCGCGCCAGGCAAGAGGCCGAACCTGATATTTTACGCGAAAACACGGGCCTTTAGGGATAAGTTGTCCGAAACGCTGCCGCACAGCCCTAAAAACACCGCATTTTACGCCTTCCCGCAACAGCATGCCGGGCACAAAAAAACGGGGCCGGCATTCACGCCGGCCCCGCTGCTGCCGCACCCGACCTTGCGGCCGGGAGCAGTCTCGATGCTGCCTTACTTCTTGGCCGGACCGGCTGCGCCGCCACCCTTGAAGTACTTGAAGAATTCCGAACTCGGATCGACCACCATCACGTCGCCCTTGTCCTTGAACGTGGCGCGGTAGGCTTCCAGGCTACGGTAGAACTTGTAGAACTCCGGATTCTTGCCAAACGCTTCCGCATAGATCTGCGACGCCTTGGCATCGCCCTCGCCGCGGATCTTCTCGGCTTCGCGATACGCTTCGGCCAGGATCACCGTGCGCTGCTTGTCGGCGTCGGCGCGGATTTTCTCGGAGTCAGCCGAACCGGTCGAACGCAGCTCATTGGCCACGCGCACGCGCTCGGACTTCATGCGCTCGTACACGGAGTTGTTGATCTGCTCGACGTAGTCGACGCGTTTCAGGCGCACGTCGACGATTTCCACGCCGATGGCCTTCGCTTCCGCCGAAACCTTCGCCAGGATCGCTTCCATCACCTTGCCGCGCTGGCCCGAGATCACTTCGCGCACGGTGCGCTTGGTGATTTCATCGTTCAGCGCCGCCTTGACGATTTGCGACATGCGGTTGCGGGCCGGCTTTTCATCGCCGCCAAAGCTGCGGAAATACAGCCGTGGATCGGCGATGCGCCATTTCACATACGCGTCGACGAGGATGTTCTTCTTCTCGGCCGTAATGAAGCGTTCCGGCTCCGGCGTATCCAGGGTCAGGATGCGCTTGTCCAGGTACAGCACGTTCTGGAACGGCGGCGGCAGCTTGAAATACAGGCCCGGCGTGCTGATGACTTCCTTGACTTCGCCGAGGGCGAAGACGACCGCATACTTACGCTGGTCGACCACGAACACGGTCGAGGACAAGAGCATGATCGCGATAAAGCCCGCGATCAGGGCGGCTACGATACGGTTCATTAGCGGCTCTCCCGTTCACGCGAAGAGCGGCTGTCGCGGCGCGTATTGACTTCTACTGTCGGCATGGCTTCCTGTGGCAAAACGGTATTGGCTGCGGGTGTCGCGGCAGCACGGGCGGCGGCAGCGGCAGCGTCGGTGGCAGCCGTCTGGGCGATCAGCTTGTCGAGCGGCAGGTACAGCAGATTGCTGCCCGTCTTCGCGTCGACCATGACCTTGCTGGCACTGCTGAACACTTGCTGCATCGTCTCGAGGTACATGCGGTCGCGCGTGACGACCGGCGCCTTCTGGTACTCGACCAGCACCTGCTTGAAGCGCGAGGCATTACCGGCGGCGTTCTCGGTCACCATCGCGCTGTACGCGGCAGCTTCCTCCATCAGGCGGAATGCGGCGCCGCGGGCTTTTGGAATGACGTCGTTGGCGTATGCCTGGCCTTCATTCTTCTGGCGTTCGCGGTCCTGGCCTGCCTTGACGGCATCGTCGAAGGCGGCTTGCACCTGCTCCGGCGGCTGCACGGCCTGCATCGTCACGTTGGTGATGACGGCGCCGACCTTGTAGCGGTCGAGGATCTGCTGCATCAGCTGCTGCGTATCGTACGCCACTTTTTCGCGGCCTTCATACAGCACGAAGTCCATCTTGCTGCGGCCGACCACTTCGCGGATCGCCGTTTCGGCGACCTGGCGCAAGGTATCTTCCTGGTCGCGCGTGTTGAACAGCCACGCGACGGGGTCTTTCAAGGTGTATTGCACCGCGAACTGGATGTCGATGATGTTTTCATCGTCCGTCAGCATCAGCGATTCGCTGGCCTGCTTGTTGCGCAGCGACTGGCGGTAACCCACTTCCACCGTGCGCACCTGCGACACGTTGACGGTTTCGTCAGTCTGGAACGGGTACGGCCAGCGCCAGTTGAAACCGGCCGGCGTGGTGTGGCTGTATTTGCCGAACGTGAGGACGACGCCGTTCTGGCCCTCTTGCACGATGAAGGCGCCGCTGGCAAGCCAGATGAAGACGGCGATCACGCCGACCACGCCGGCGGTGATGCCGGCACCCTTCATGTCGGGACGCGGACCACCGCCGCCACCGTTGTTATTGCCGCCGTTGTCGGGACGGTTCTTCTGTCCGAAAAAGGCGTTCAGGCGCTGATTGAAATCGCGCCACAACTGATCGAGGTCCGGCGGACCTTCGCCGGGCTTTTTGCCTTCTTGGGCTTTCTTGCCGTCGTCCTTGCGATTGCCCCAGCGGGGATCGTTCAGGGACAACTTCAAGCCTGTTTTTTTGAGTAGGGAGACAAGCATAACTATCGTGTTCCGACTTGGGAGTGGGTGGAAATCCTATCGTCCTCGCCAGGCTCTTCGTCCTGGTCCGGGGCGGCGCCATCGTGCTGGTCGTACTGACCGTCAAACTGATCTTCCTGCAGTGCTTCATCGCTCTGATACAGGTGGGCCGAACCGGGCGCCTTCCTGGCCATCTCGACAATCGCATCGCGCAGCAGGTCGAGCCCGCTGCCCTTCTGCGCACTGACGAACACGCGACTGATCGTAGCATATTCATCGCGCTCCACCGAAGGCTCCAGCCCGGCCGCATCGATCTTGTTCCACACGAGGATTTGCGGAATGTGATCGGCGCCGATCTCTTTCAAGACCAGGTTGACCTGCTCGATCTGCTCCATGCGCACCGGCGACGCGGCGTCGACGACGTGCAGCAGCAAATCGGCATGGATGGTTTCTTCGAGCGTGGCGCGGAAGGCCGCCACCAGCTGATGCGGCAATTCGCGCACGAAGCCGACCGTGTCGGAGATCACCACATTGCCCACTTCCTGGCCCAGGTAAACCCGGCGCGAGGTGGTGTCGAGGGTGGCGAACAACTGGTCGGCGACGTACACGCCGGCCTTGGTCACGGCATTGAACAGCGTCGACTTGCCGGCATTGGTATAGCCGACCAGGGACACGGAAAATGTGTGATTGCGGCCGCGCGCGCGGCGCTGCGTTTCGCGCTGCTTGTGCAGCTTTTCCAGGCGCGCGCGCAAGGCCTTGACGCGGTCGCCGATCAGCCGGCGGTCGGTCTCGAGCTGCGTCTCGCCGGGACCGCGCAAGCCGATACCGCCCTTTTGCCGCTCAAGGTGGGTCCAGCCGCGGATCAGGCGCGTGGCCAGATGCTGCAGCTGGGCCAGTTCGACTTGCAGCTTGCCCTCGTGGCTCTTGGCGCGCTGCGCGAAGATGTCGAGGATCAGGCTGGTACGGTCGAGCACGCGCACATTCAGGCGCTTTTCCAGATTGCGCTGCTGTGCTGGCGAGAGGGCGTGGTTGAAGATGACGATTTCCAGGCCATCGTTGACGACGACGTCGCCAATTTCATCGACCTTGCCGCTGCCGACGAAATACGCGGAATCCGGACTGGAACGCTTGGCCGTGATGGCGGAAATCGGGTCGGCGCCAGCCGAACGCGACAACAGCATGAGTTCCTCCATGCTGGCGGCGAAGTCGCTGTGACCGAAGTCAACCCCGACTAGTGCCGCGCGCATGATGGCAACTGATGAGTTGTGGCGGACGCCGACGCCGATGCAAACGCATCAGCGCCGCTGGCGCGGACGGGGGCGATGGAGGGTGAAAGGCGCTGGGCCGTCAAGCTCAACGCTTTACTCCGCTTCAGATTCAATATTGAGATTGACGGCACGGGCCGGCACCACTGTCGAGATGGCATGCTTGTACACCATCTGTGTCACCGTATTGCGCAGCAATACGACATATTGATCGAACGATTCGATATGGCCCTGCAATTTAATGCCATTGACCAGGTAGATCGAGACAGGAACATGCTCTTTGCGTAATGCATTGAGGAATGGGTCTTGTAACAGTTGCCCTTTGTTGCTCATAACAGCTCCGTTGTTTATGTTGTTGTGTAAGAATTGGAGGCGACTCGCTTGATTTCAAGTGCTCTCACACCTTTCAAAGAAAGAAAGATGCGTCATAGCTACTGTAACCTGTTTTCGCGATCGCTGTCGCGCATGGCGCATTAACACTTTATTATTTCCGTGCAAAAGCCATTGAATTGGCTGTCGGCGCCGCATTATCTCTGCGGCGCCTTAATATGCACTTAATTTTACTTGCTTGGCGTGCGTGCGAACGGGTTTTTACCCGTGCGCAATTCGATACGCAGCGGCGTGCCGACCAGCGCAAACGTATCGCGGAAATGTTTTTCCAGATAGCGTTTGTAAGGATCGCCGACGGCGTCGAGCGCATTGCCGTGAATGACGATCACAGGCGGGTTCATGCCGCCCTGGTGGGCATAACGCAGCTTCGGACGAATCGAGCCCTTGCGGCGCGGTTCCTGCTTCTCCACGGCCTCGATCAGGGCGCGCGTCAGCTTCGGCGTCGACAGGTCGCACATGGCGGCTGCATACGCGGCGTTGAGCGATTTCATCAACGGACCGATGTTGGTGCCCTTCAGCGCGGAAATGAAATGCATCTGCGCGAACGACAGGAAATCGAGCTTGCGGTCGATATCGATCTTGATTTCGTCGCGCTGGTGCGATTGCAAGCCATCCCATTTATTCACGGCCACGACCAGCGCGCGGCCCGATTCCAGGATAAAGCCGGCGATATGCGCATCCTGTTCGGAAATATCTTGCTGTGCGTCAAGCATCAGCACGACCACGTTGGCTTCGGAAATCGACTGCAGGGTTTTCACCACCGAGAATTTCTCGATCGCTTCAAACACCTTGCCGCGGCGGCGGATACCGGCCGTGTCGATCAAGGTGTATTGCTGGCCGTCGCGCTCGAACGGGATTTCGATCGAATCGCGCGTCGTGCCCGGCATGTCGAAGGCGATCACGCGCTCTTCACCCAGCAGGGTGTTGATCAAGGTCGACTTGCCCACGTTCGGACGGCCGACGAGGGCGATCTTGATGCCGCGGTCGGTCTTTTCCAGCTCTTCAGGCTCATCCGGACGCTGCGCGAACGCCAGGTCCAGCATCACTTCGACGAGGTCGTTGACGCCGTCGCCGTGCGCCGACGAGATCGCATACGGATCGCCCATGCCCAACTCATAGAATTCGGACACGACGGCCGTGTAGCGCATGCCTTCGCTTTTGTTGACCACCAGCAAGACCGGGCGGCCGCTCTTGCGCAGGAAGTCGACGATGGTCTTGTCATGCGGGGTCAGGCCCTGACGGCCGTCCACGATGAATACCACCACGTCGGCCTCGGCCACGGCCTGCTTGGTCTGCAGTGCCATCTGGTGCATGATGCCTTCCTTGGCGACGGGTTCGAAACCACCCGTATCGATGACCAGGAAGGGACGTTCGCCGACACGGCCTTCGCCATAGTGACGATCGCGCGTCAACCCAGGCAAATCCGCCACCAGCGCATCGCGCGAGCGAGTCAGACGATTGAATAAAGTCGATTTCCCAACATTGGGTCGACCTACTAGTGCAATTACCGGCTTCATTGTATTACTCGACCGCGAGAGCGGTCACTGTCCCTGATTGGGTTTGAAAAATCAAATTCGAACCGGCAACAACGGGAGCCGAAACAATCGGGCTACCGTCGGTGCTGACACGACCTATTAATGCGCCATCTTCCCGTGACAGGAAGTGGATATAACCTTGATAGTCGCCGACGGCGACGCTGCGGCCGTAGGAGGCCGGCGTCGACAGGCGGCGGCGCGCCAGCGCCTCATTCTTCCAGGCGCTCTGGCCGCCTTCGCGGCTGAACGCCACCACGGCGCCCTGGTCATCGGCAACAAACACGAAACGCTGGTCGACGGCCACGCCCACATCGGACGAGATCGGCTTGGTCCAGCGCGGCACGCCCGTGGCGGCATCGAAGCAGCCTGCCTTGCCCTGGTACGTGACGACGCACACTTCGCCTTCGAACGCCACCGGCGTGCCGGCGATGTCGGAGACGCGCTCCAGTTCGGTAGCGCCGCGCGGTTCGCTGACGACGATCTCCCAGCGTACCACACCGGTGGCCGCCGTCAGTGCCAGCAGCTTGCCGCCCGGCTGGGCCACGTAGATGTTCGCGCCGCCCAGCACCATGCCCGGCGCATTGCGCAAGGTCAAGGCCGGCGTGGCGCGCTGTACCGTCCACTTGCGCTCGCCCGTCTTGGCGTCGAAGCCGACGATGCGGTTGTCCACGCTGCGCACCACGACCACGCCCTGCCCCACGACGGGCGCCGTCAATACTTCGCTGGACGCCTGCGCCTTCCACAGTTGCTTGCCATCGGCATCGAACGCCAGTACGGCGCCCTTGGCGGCGCCCACGGCCACCAGCGCGCCATCGCTGCCGGCGCTGGAGGTGATGTCGCTGCCGGCCTTGATGCGCCACGTTTCACGGCCGCTGGCCGCATCCAGGCGCGCCAGCGCGCCATCGGCATTGACCACGTACAGGCTGTTGCCGGCCAGCGCAGGCGTAAACGCGTACACGCCGGCCTTGCCGATCGAATACTTCCAGGCGTCGCGTACGGCGATGCTCGATTTTAACTCGACCAGCTTGGCCGGTTCGACTTTCGGATCTTTCGAGGCGAACGGGTTCCAGGACGAGCAACCAGCCATCAGGGCCAACAGACTTGCAGCTACCAGCTTTTCAGTGACACGCATAAGTGTTATCCAACCTTTTTCTTGTACTTGTAAGGGCAAGGCCGGCGGCGCACAACGCCGCGCGGCCACGCCATCAGTGTTCCTGTCAGGCGGCAGCCTTGTCAGCCTTGGCCTTGTCTTCCGGTACCGTACCGCCGATCGCTTCCAGTTTGACCTGGATCAATTGACGGCCTGGATTGTTCTTGTCCGTCGCAGCCAGCGCGGCCAGGTAAGCCGTGCGCGCCTCGGCCAGCTTGTTTTGCGCCACGAGGACGTCGCCCTTGCGGTCGGCCACGGCGCCGGCAAATTGCGCCACGGAAGCCGTCGCCAGCACTTTCAGCGCTTCATCGTAGGCTTTTTCATCCAGCAGGACGCCGGCCAGGCGCAGCTTGGCGATGGATTTGTACTCTTCCGTGCCATGCTCGGCCACCCATTGCAGCTGGGTCTTGGCCGTTTTCAGGTCATTCGCGTCGAACGCCACCTTGGCAGCGGACAGGGCGCTCATCTGTGCATACGCCGTGCCGCTGAAACGCGATTGCATGTCGCCGGCCGCGCGCATCACCTTGGCCTTGTCCTTGGCGGCGATGGCGTTTTGCAGTTCGTCGTACAGCTGGCCCGCTTGCGCAGCCTGCGTGCGCTGGTAGTACTGCCAGCCGGCCCAGCCGCTGTAGCCTGCCAGCGCCACGATCAGGACCCAGGAGGTCAGATTGCCATTGCGCTGCCACCAGGCCTTGAGGGTTGCCAGTTGTTCTTGTTCTTCGTGATCGTATGCCATGGGTCGTCAGTTTTAATGAGTAGTTGATCGAGGGTAGAACGGTATTGCGTCAAATCAATGGTGATGATGCACGTGGCCGCCAGGACCGTGGTCATGGCCGCAATCGTGGTCGCCGATGATCTGGTCCACCACGTAGTCGACGACATCGTCGAACGGCACCGTGTTCTGTTGCGCACCGGCATCGGCTTCGCGCATGGCTTTCACCGTCGCAACGTTATTGGCGATTTCATCGTCGCCCATGATCACGGCAAACGCCGCGCCGCTGGCATCGGCCTTTTTCATTTGCGTCTTGAAGCTGCCGCCGCCGTTGCTCGCTGCGCAATGTAGCACAACGTCCAGGCCCGCATCGCGAATCCGCTCGGCCAGCACGAAGGCTTGCAAGCCCGCCTGCTCGCCCTGATGCACCAGGTAGACGTCGCACTGGGCCGGGGCTTCAGGCTCGGCTGCATCCTTCATCAGCAGCACCAGGCGTTCCACGCCCATGCCGAAACCGACGGCGGGCGTCGATTTGCCGCCGAACATTTCCACCATGCCGTCATAGCGGCCACCGGCGCAGACCGTGCCTTGCGCGCCCAGCTTGTCGCTGACCCACTCGAACACGGTGCGGTTGTAGTAATCGAGGCCGCGCACCAGGCGTGGATTGATGGTGAACGGAATGTTGTTGTGATTTAAGATCTTCTGCACGCCATGGAAGTGGGCCAGCGATTCTTCGCCCAGGTAGTCCAGCAGCTTCGGCGCACCATTGACCAGGTCCTGCATGGCAGGGTTCTTGGTGTCGAGGATGCGCAACGGATTGCTGTGCAGGCGGCGCTTGGCTTCTTCGTCGAGCAGCTCGCTGTGGCTTTCCAGGTAGGCGATCAGGTCGGCGCGGTGGCGCAGGCGCTCGGCCGCGTCGCCGATCGAATTCAGTTCCAGGCGGATGCCTTCCAGGCCCAGGTCATCCCACAGGCGGCGCGACAGCATGATGATTTCCGCGTCGATATCCGGGCCCGTGAAGCCGATGGCTTCCACGCCGAACTGGTGGAACTGGCGGTAGCGGCCTTTTTGCGGGCGCTCGTGGCGGAACATCTGGCCCTTGTACCACAGGCGTTTCGGGCCTTCGTAGACGAGATTGTGCTCGACCACGGCGCGCACCACGCCGGCCGTGCCTTCAGGGCGCAGGGTCAGGTTGTCGCCGTTCATCGAATCGGTGAACGAATACATTTCCTTTTCAACAATATCGGTCACGGCGCCGATGGCGCGCGCGAACAATTTCGTTTCTTCCACGATCGGCGTGCGGATTTGCTGGAAACCATAGCTTTGCAGCACGGATTGCGCCGTGTTTTCAAACAATTCCCACAGCGGGGCGTCCGCGGGTAGCACGTCATTCATGCCTTTCACCGCGGTAATTTTATCGAATTTCTTATTTTCGGACATAGTGTTCTTCTTTGCTTTTGATCGGATCAGGCTCAGGCTCAGGCTCAGACGGCAACCGTGTTTCCATAGTGACTCTTTACATAATTCAAGACGATGTCCTGGAATTCCTCGACGATGCGTTCGCCGCGCAGGGTGACGACTTTTTCGCCGTCGACAAACACGGGCGCGGCCGGCGACTCGCCCGTGCCGGGCAGGCTGATGCCGATGTTCGCATGCTTCGATTCGCCGGGACCGTTGACGATGCAGCCCATGACGGCCACGTTCATCGCTTCCACGCCCGGATACGACTTTTTCCACTCCGGCATCTGCTCGCGCAGATACGTCTGGATGTTGTCGGCCAGCTCCTGGAAGGTGGTCGACGTCGTGCGGCCGCAACCGGGACAGGCGATCACCATGGGCGCGAACTTGCGCAAGCCCATGGTTTGCAGGATTTCCTGGCCGACGATGACCTCGCGCGTGCGGTCGCCGCCCGGTTCCGGGGTAAGCGAAATGCGGATGGTGTCGCCGATGCCCTCTTGCAACAGCACGGCCAGGGCCGCCGTCGAAGCGACGATGCCCTTGCTGCCCATGCCCGCTTCCGTCAAGCCCAGGTGCAGCGGATAGTCGCAGCGCTGCGCCAGCTCGCGGTACACGGCGATCAGGTCCTGCACGCCAGAAACCTTGCACGACAGGATGATCTTGTCGCGCGCCAGGCCCAGCTCTTCGGCGCGCACGGCGTTTTCAATGGCCGACGTCACCAGCGCCTCATACATGACGGCTTGCGCCGGCCACGGTTCGACGCGGCCCGCGTTTTCATCCATGATGCGCGCGAGCAAGGCCTGGTCCAGGCTGCCCCAGTTCACGCCGATGCGCACCGGCTTGTCGTAACGGCAAGCCGCTTCGATCATTTGCGCGAATTGCGTGTCGCGCTTGGCGCCCTTGCCCACGTTGCCCGGATTGATGCGGTACTTCGACAGCGCGCGCGCGCAATCGGGGTAATCGTTGAGCAGGGTATGGCCGTTATAGTGAAAATCGCCCACCAGCGGCACGTCGATATCCATCTTGTCGAGCTGCTCGCGGATGTAGGGCACGGCCGCGGCCGCTTCCGGACGGTCCACCGTCAGGCGCACCAGTTCCGAACCGGCACGCGCCAGTTCCTTGATCTGGATCGCCGTGCCGATGGCGTCGGCCGTGTCCGTGTTCGTCATCGACTGCACCACCACGGGGGCGTCGCCGCCCACCCAGATCTGGCGCTGGCCGTGCGCGATCAGCACCTTGCGGCTGTCGCGCCGGCCGGATGGACCGGAGCCGATCGCTGTTTTCGAGGTAGCCATAATATTATCTTCTGAGTTTGCGTGAACGATTACTGCAATTATTTGATGCTGACACGGGAAATCGTGCCACCGGCAACGGTCGGCAAGTCCAGCTTGGCGCCGCGCAAAGTTGCCTGCACGACACCCGGCTTGCCCACCACCAAGGTGGCCGGACCGGTGATGTCGAACGTTTCCGTGCTGCCCGCCTTGACCATGCGCGAAATCAGCGGCGAGGTGCCGGGACGGCGAATTTCCACCCAGGAATCTTGCTCCACCTTCAGCACCAGCGCATTCGCGCCCACGGCGGCGGTAACGGCAGCCGCCGGCGGCGTGACGGCGGCCGTGGCCGCTGGCGTCACGGCTGGCGTCGTTGCCGGCGCAGCTGCTGGCGGCACGGCGGCGGCCGGCGCCGAAGCGATGGCGGAGGCCGGTGCGCCCGTCTGCGTATCGTTGCCTGGCGGCGGCGGCACGGAAATCAGGGGCACGGACGGCGACTGCACGGGCGTCAAATCCTGGCCCGGCTTGATCAGGGTCGTTTCCACGGGGCCCACTTCCGCATGCGCCGCTTCTTTCTCGACATGCGCGGACAGCAGGCTGGCCGGCACATAACCGAGCTTATAGGCACCAAAGGCGGCCGCCACGACGACAGCCACGGCGCCGGCGATCCAGAGGGGAGTCTGGTTCGACGAACGCTGCGTCATCGACGGGAAGCGCGATTCGGAAAACGTGGCGGAAATCTCGCGCCGCACGGGCGCGGCCGGGTCTTGCGCCGGCGCCGGATGGACTTCGATCATGGCCACCAGCGGCGCCGCGTCGAGGCGCACCACCTTGGCGTAGGCGCGCACGAAACCGCGCACCACGGCCACGTTCGGCAAGGCCGCCATGTCGCCCTCTTCCAGCGCGATCACCTGGCGCGGCGCCAGCTTGAGCTGGTCGGCCACCTGTTCCACCGGCCAGCCCAGCGCTTCGCGCTGCGCCTTCAACTGTGCGCCTGCCAACGCAAGATTGCCCTGGGGCTGCTGCTGAGGCGTTTCTGCCCACTCTGAATTCATTGGTATCCCTGTCTCACTCATCAAACGCCCCATTTTGATAAGCAGCATATTCGGGGGAGCCGGAATGGTGGTTGCGCAAATGCGCCCCCAGGCCAGCTTCCGCACCCGCATCCCCGAGCTTATGCTGCACCTTGATCCCGAGCCACAGCACATCGGCCGTCTGGCTCTCCATTGTTGCTATCCTGCCGAGCCGCTGCAAATAATAAGCCGCTTGCCGGTAGTCTTGCTGTTGGTAATACACGCGCACCAGGCCGGCGTTCGTCACTGCCACGTCCGGTGCGATGCGCACGGCGCGCATCAAATATGCGCCCGCACGCGGGTAATCGTTCAGGGCCAGGCTGCAAGCGCCCCCATTGTTGAGCGCTTTTTCCGGCGACACATACGCCGCATCGGCCAAGGCCGCATCGAAATACGCCAGCGATTGCGCGGCGCGTCCCGTCTGGCACAAAAACAGGCCGTAATTATTGCTCAACTCAGGATTGTGGGGCGCAAGGCGCAAAGCGTAAAGGAAATCTTTCTCAGCAGGCACAGTTTGCCGCTGGGCCGCAAGGATCAGGGCACGCACGCCATAGGCTTGCGCATCGTTCGGCGCCAGTTGCACGGCTTGTTCCGCTTCCGCCAGAGCCACGTCGAGCTGGCCTTGCGCATAATACGCGCTGGCCAGCTGCAAGCGCAGCGCGGCACGCTCCCGGGTACTCGCCAGCGTCTCCTGACGCAAGGCGGCGCCCGCATCGACGGGAGCGGAAGCACAGCCGACCAGCAGCACGGCCAGGCAAACAGCGGCCACAGCGAGCGAGCGTTGGTAAGCCATGCCTTCCCTCATCAGGAGCGGATTTCCACGATCTTGCCGAAATTGGCGCCAAATTTCTGTTGATACTCAGTCATCTTTTCCATGCGTTCCTGCACCCGCGTGCGGTCCTTGACTTCGCCGGCCAGCTGGCCGCAGGCCGCATCGATATCGTCGCCGCGCGTCTTGCGCACGGTGGTGATGATGCCGCCATCCATCAGCACCTGGGCAAAGGACTTGATGCGCGGGTTTTTCGAGCGGAACAGGCCCGACTCGGGGAAGGGATTGAACGGGATCAGGTTGAACTTGCAGTTCACGCCGAACTCGCGGTCTTGCACCAGCGCCAGCAGTTCGCGCGCGTGCTCGTCGCTGTCGTTGACACCGTCCAGCATGCAGTATTCGAACGTGATGAAATCGCGCGGGGCGAATTCCAGGTAGCGCTTGCAGGCCGCCATCAATTCCTTCAGCGGGTATTTCTTGTTCAGTGGAATCAAACCGTCGCGCAAGGCATCGTTCGAGGCGTGCAGCGAGACGGCCAGGGCCACCGGCACTTCCTGCGACAGCTTGTCCATCATCGGCACCACGCCCGACGTCGACAGGGTCACGCGGCGGCGCGACAGACCGTAGGCGTTGTCGTCGAGCATCAATTTCAGGGCCGTGACGGTCGGTTCAAAGTTCAGCAGGGGCTCGCCCATGCCCATCATCACCACGTTGGTGATCTGGCGCTCGCCTTTCGGGCCCGGTTCGATGCCCTTGGTGCGGCGCAATTCGAATTCCGCCATCCACAGCTGGCCGATGATCTCGCCCACGGACAGGTTGCGGTTGAAGCCTTGCTTGCCCGTCGAGCAGAAACGGCAGTTCACGGCGCAGCCGGCCTGGGTCGAGATGCACAGGGTGCCGCGGTTTTCTTCCGGAATGAACACGGTTTCCACGGCATTGCCATTGCCCACGTCGACCAGCCACTTGCGCGTACCGTCCGTCGACGTATGGTCGCTGATGATGGCCGGGGCGCGCACTTCGGCGCGCGTGGCCAGCTTGTCGCGCAGCGACTTGGCCAGGTCCGTCATGGCGTCGAAATCGGAAGCGCCGAACTGGTGTATCCAACGTTGCAATTGTTTCGCACGAAACGGTTTCTCTCCCAACTCGGCGCAGTAGGCGATGAGTTGCGCGGGATCAAGGTCCAGCAAGTTGGTGAGGGTCGTCGTATTCATGATCATGTCTATTCTAAAAATCCGTCCCCGCGCGCATCCGGAGCGAAAACTCCACAGCGCAGCGGGAACAGGGGGTGATAAGTTATTTCACAGATAACGCCAGGAAATAACGTTATCTAAGGCAATTAAGCCTTCAGTTCTGGGAAGAAGTAAGCGATTTCCACTTTAGCAGCTTCGACAGCGTCGGAACCGTGTACGGCGTTAGCGTCGATCGAATCGGCGAAATCGGCGCGGATCGTGCCTTTTTCTGCTTTCTTCGGATCGGTCGCGCCCATCAGGTCACGGTGGGCCAGAACGGCGTTTTCGCCTTCCAGGGCTTGGATCATGACTGGACCGGAAACCATGAAGTCGACCAGATCCTTGAAGAAGCCGCGTTCTTTGTGCGCTGCGTAGAAGCCTTCAGCTTGTTCGCGCGACAGTTGGGTCATGCGTGCTGCAACGATTTTCAGGCCAGCGTTTTCAAAACGGGAGTAGATTTGACCGATTACGTTTTTTGCAACTGCGTCTGGTTTGATGATCGACAGGGTGCGTTCGATTGCCATGTGTGAAAACTCCAATAAAAAGTAAGGTTTAAAACGGTAAATTGATAACTCAATCAACCTTTGATTTTACCATACTCCACCCCATATCACCCAGGCAGGCAGGGGGCATCTTGCCGCCCTGCCCCCGTTTAATGAAATCTTAAGCTGCTTTTTTGGCAAATTCCGGCCCTCATGCTATCCTTGGGCAAAGCAGTAATTTGAATTGACAACACGGAGGCACTATGAATCAGAACATGCAACGCACCTTTGACCTGTCGGGGGGCATGCAGCAAGTCCGCCATCAGGTCTTGCGCAACACTTACTGGCTGCTGGCGCTGTCCATGATCCCGACCGTGCTGGGCGCCTTCATCGGCGTGCAGATGCATTTGCCGATGCTGACCGGCGGCATGGGTTTCATCATCTTCATGGCCGTCGCATTCGGCTTCATGTACGCGATTGAAAAGACCAAGAACTCGGGCCTGGGCGTCGCCGTCCTGCTGGGCTTTACCTTCTTCATGGGCCTGATGCTCACGCCCATCCTGACGCGCACCCTGGGCTATTCGAACGGCGGCATGCTGATCATGACGGCATTCGGCGGTACGGCCACCATCCTGGCCGTGATGGCAACGATCGCCACGATCTCGAAGCGCGACTTCTCCGCCATGGGCAAGTGGCTGTTTGCTGGCGTGATCGTGCTGATCCTGGCATCGGTGGCGAACATCTTCCTGGGCCTGTCGGCACTGTCGATCGTGATCTCCATGGTCGCCATCGCCATCTTCTCGGCTTACATCCTGTATGACGTGCAGCAAATCATCAACGGCGGCGAGACCAACTACATCTCGGCCACCCTGCGCATCTACCTGGACGTGTACAACATCTTCACCAGCCTGCTCTCCTTGCTGGGCTTCGCCGGCGGCAGCCGCGACTAAGCGCTGCGCTTATGCGCATGAAAATAAAAGCCGACCCACGGGTCGGCTTTTTTACGTCTGTCGCATCTATTTGCCCCTTTCCGCCACCTCCAGCAGGCAGGCGCGGGCGCGGTCCAGGGTCGGGTTGTCGCGCTGGGCCGCGTACACGGCGTAGGCGGAATGCGAGAATTCGGGCGCATCGCGCACGCGGAACAGGAGGCCCGCATCGAGATAGGGTTGCGCGCTGCCGATGCGGAAATAGCTGGCACCGCCCACGTCCAGCAGGTAGACGAGCGCCAGCGGCCCCAGCGAGATCGAGATGGGCGGGCTGCTCAGCTCCGGATACGCGGCCTGGTGATTGGCGGCGAAACTGGGGCCCCAGTCCACGTACACATACGTATCGGCCTGCATCTGGCCGTCATCGCGCGTGGTCACCATCACCAGCTTTTCCTCGGCCAGCAATTCGCTGGCCAGGCCCGGACGCTGGGGCGGGTTGTACAGCACGGCCAGGTCGAGCGAGCCGTCGTGCACGGCGTCGAGCAGGCGCGCGGGACTGTCGACTTCCGCGCGCAGGGCGATCTCGGGGCAGTCGCGGCTCATGCGTATCAGCCAGTCGCCGAGCAGCGGCTGCCACAAGCTCAGCTCGCAGCCGATGCTGACGGCGTCGTCGCGCCCCGGCGGCAGGGCCACCTGGTGGCGCGCCCGCTCCCACACCTGCACCATGGTGGCCGCGTGGCGCATGAAGCGCTCGCCGGCCGGCGTCAGGCGCGCGCCCGCCTTGTTGCGCACGAACAATTGGCGCCCCAGCTGCTGCTCCAGGGTGCGGATGCGGGCGCTGACGGCCGTTTGCGTCACGTGCATGCGTTCGGCGGCCATGATGAAGCTGCCGCAGGAAGCCACTTCCAGGAAGGTACGCGCTTGATTGATATCCATCAATCCATCATATCAGTTGCCGCACATCTCAACTGACACGCTCATAGCCGCCCAACACGCCCTGCTTCGACAAGACCCATTGCCACAGCTGCAAGTCGCGCGCGCGGAAGGCGCCCGCGCAGGACAGCAGGTAGTATGACCACATGCGGTGGAAGCGTTCGCCCAGCTGGGCGGCAAAGCGGGGCCACGCCTGCTCGAAATTCGCATGCCAGGCCATCAGGGTCTTGTCGTAGTCGGCGCCGAAGTTGTGCAAGTCTTCGGCCACGAACAAATCGTCCATGGCGTCGCCGATCTGGCCCAGCGACGGCAAGTCGCCGTTCGGGAAGATGTATTTGTCGATCCACGGGTCGCACGTGGAATGGCGCTTGTTCTTGCCGATCGTGTGCAGCAGGAACAGGCCATCGTCTTCCAGGCAGCGGTGCGCCACTTCCATGAAGGTGCGGTGGTTCTTGTGGCCCACGTGTTCGAACATGCCGATGCTGACGATGCGGTCGAATTTTTCATTGGTGTCGCGGTAATCCTGCAGGCGGAAGTCCAGGCGCTCGCCGCCCGGCATGCCGCGCGCATACGCGGCCTGCTCTTTCGAAATCGTCACACCTACGCACTGCACCTGGTATTTCTCCGCCGCATAGCGCATGAAACTGCCCCAGCCGCAGCCGATGTCGAGCACGCGCATGCCCGGTTCCAGCCCGAGCTTGCGGCAGATCAAATCGAGCTTCGCTTCCTGCGCCTCGGCCAGGTTGCCGGCATCCTTCCAGTAGCCGCACGTATAGGTCATGCGCGGATCGAGCATGGCCGCATAGAAGGCATTGCCCAGGTCATAGTGTTCCTTGCCCACCATCCAGGCGCGGCGCTCCGTCTGCAGGTTGAACAGGCGCGCGTACAGGGCGTGAAAGGCCAGGCGCATGGGGCGCACATCGTCGGCCACCCTGGCGCGCAGCAAATGGCAAAAGAATTCATCGAGCTGCTGCGCATCCCAGTCGCCGTCCATGTACGCTTCACCCAGGCCCAGGTTGCCGCTGGCGAAGGCGCGCTCCGGCACGCCCGGTTTGCGCAGCTGCATGTCCCAGGCGGCGCGGCCATTCAAATGGATGTCGGCCTTCGCCAGCAATTCGGCCGCTTCGCGCGTCAGCCGCGTGTCCACGGTGATTTTCGGTGTTTGCTGCAACTGCATTGCTGCTTGTGTCGTGTGCTGCGTGTTCATGCCCTGCCGCCTCCAGATGGTTGTCGGTGCTGGCGCGCGCCGGCAAACCCCATCAGCGGTCCGGCGCCGCGCCAGCCATAAAATTATCCGCCCGCCATCGCCATCTGGATAATGAAACATCATGGTCATTCATATCAAAATAATTGCTGCAAAATGATTTGAATCAATTATTTTGTGGAAATATTTTATACAAGTATGGCCCCGTAACATGCAAAAAGCCGCCCGTAAGGCGGCTGTTCGCGGCAGGTTCGCGCCAAGTGGCGCCACGATCAAAAGTCGTGATTCGATGGATACTTGCTGTAAAAATCGTTATCCCATTTGAAATTGGTAAACGCCACCGTCATCGATACGTCGAGCGCTTCGACGAAATGCCAGCAGCCAACGGGCAGGAACAGGATCTCGCCCGGCGCCAGCACGCATTCGCGCACTTGCACGTCGGCCATCAGCGGATAGCGACGCAGGTCGATGTCGCGCCCGTCGACGGGCGTAAAGCAGTGGCGCTGGTTGTACACGCGCGCCACCTCGCAGGCGGCCATGATGCGCAGGCGCTTGCGCCCCTTGACCTGGGCCATGAAGTTGTTCGTCAGGTCGTGGTGGAATGGCGTCACCGTGCCGGCCGGGCCAAACCACAGGAAACCCGTGGGAGCCCCACCCTGCTCCAGGTATTCGGGCAGCTGGCCGATATCGTCCCACAGCTCGCGCAAGGCTTGGCGGTTCTGCGAATTGTTATTCGCCGTCATGTAGAAATCGTTGGTCGCACCGCTGCTCTCGACCAGGCTGGCGTACTCGCCGAACGCCATCTTGCGCTTGTGCGCCACGCTGTTCATTTCATACTGGGCATCCGCTTCGCGGCCGAACTGCACTTCCACTTCGCGCTGCGCGTAATGCTCGCGGAAATACGCGGGACTCCATTTCGCTATGGCGGGCCAGTCGTCCATCATGCCCGTGATGATGACGGGCTGGTTGGTGGAATAGTATTCGTCCAGGAATTCCTGCGCGGACAGCTTGTCGCGGCGCGGAATCTCGGGGGTGCGCAGGTGGTTCAGCTTGCGCTGGATGTCGATCACCCAGTCGCGCTTGGCCAGGCGGTTCGACAGGCGCACGGCGCCCGCCAGGTAGGGACTCTGCAGCGCCAGCTCCACTTCGCGGCGCGCCAGGGGCTCCGCGATGCCGGCCTGCTGCAGCACCGGCATCAGCGCCGACGGATGGCTGCCCAGCATGAGGTTTTCCGCGATCCAGCTGCGCCACTCGCGGCTCAGCTCCTGTTCCTGCTGCTGCTCCTGTTGCTGCTTCTGCTTGACTCCGAATGTCGATACCGCCGCCATCGCCCGCCTCCCGTGTTTTTATATGAATAGGCGGCCGGACAGCATGGCTATCCGGCCGCGTCTTACGCTACATCAACATTACCGCACTTTCCATACCTCGGTTGCCAGCACGCCATTCGCGTCGCCATCGAGTTCCCACGAGAACGCGCCGCGCAAGCCCTGGTCCTTGACGTATTTCACCTTGGTGCCGATGACGGTCGGATCGTCATAGCTCCACCACTGGCCGCCCGCCCCCGTGTACAGGTACAGCTGCTTGGTCACGGGATGGTAGTAGCGCGTGCCGGCCTTGGCGACGAGGATTTTGTAGTCCTCGATGCCCGACTCGTAGGTGCCTGGCGCCGTGCCCGTGGCCGCCTGGTACAGGCCATCGCCATTCGGTCCCGGCGCCACGCCCGTCCAACCGCGGCCATAGAACGGTATGCCCAGCAGCAGCTTGTCGCGCGGCACGCCGGCGGCAATCATGTACTGCACCGCCTTGTCGCCCACGTATTCGCGCGCCATGCCTGTCGACGGATCGGCAGGGTCGGCAAACAGCTGGGCGTTGAAGTTGGTGCTGTTTTCCCAGCCGCCGTGGAAGTCGTAGGTCATCAGGTTGATCCAATCCATGTACTGCGAGTACAGGGCCGGTTCCGTGTTGTCGATCTTGTCCTTGCCGGCACCGACCGCGGCCGTCAACAGGTAGCGCTTGCCGTTGGCTGCGCCGAGCGCATCGAGCTGGGCACGGAATTCCGCCATCAGCAAGGTGAAATTGCGCTTGTCGTTGGGGCTGACCGTGTTGTACGGCTGGCCGCCGCCGACCGGATATTCCCAGTCGATGTCGATGCCGTCAAAGATATTCGCCGCCGCGCCCACGCCGCCGCGACCGCCCTGCACCGGCAAGTTGCCCTTGATGTAGATGTCGATGCACGAGCGCACCATCTGCTTGCGCAGCGCATCCGTGGCGGAACCGACGGAGAAGTTCTTCGACCAGCTCCAGCCGCCCAGCGAGATGAACAGTTTCAAGTTCGGGTGCGCCGCCTTGAGCTTTCTCAACTGCAGGAAGTTGCCCGACAAGGGAGCATCCCAAGGAATCGCCTGGCCATCGACGGTGCGTTTCGGCGTGCGGATGTAGTCGGCCTCGGCATCGCCGCCCGTGCCCGCATCCGGCGAATTCGGATTCGTCGCGCCCGGCTCCGTCTTGGTGATCATGGCGCATTCATAGCCGCCGTTTTTCGGATAGATATTGCCGAAAGCGTAGTTGATGAAGGTCAACTTGTCGGCCACGCCGCTGGTATGCACGTTCGCCACTTCATAGTCGCGGCCATACACGCCCCATTGGGCGAAATAGGAACCGACTTCGCGGCCCGTTGGCGTCGGGGTCGGCGTCGGCGTTGGCGTTGGCGTTGGCGTCGGAGTAGGTGTCGGCGTAGGCGTTGGGGTCGGCGTCGGAGTAGGCGTTGGCGTCGGGGTAGGCGTGGTGCTGCAGATCTCCAGGCTGGTCCACGGCTTGCCCGTGCCGGCGGCGCCGCTGCTGGTCGACGGATTATCGCCCTGCGTCCAGTAATTGGCGCGGTAATTCGTGCCCGCATAGCTGACGGTGGCGCCCGCGCTGTAGGCCGTGCCGGCCACCCACGCCAGCGCGCACGTGCCGCCGGTTGGCGTTGGCGTCGGGGTGGGCGTTGGATTTGGCGTAGGCGCCGGTGTCGGCGTTGGTGTGGGCGTCGGGGTCGGCGTTGGTGTCGGAGTAGGAGTTGGCGTGGTGCCGCCATCGCACGTGCCGCCTGCGCTCCACAGGCTAGGCGTGGCGACGGGGTTCCAACCCGAGCCCACGTGATCGGTCTGCGTTACCAGGGCCGTATAGTTGGCGCCCAGGTAGGTGACCACCGTGCCTGCGTTATACGTGCCGCCCTCTTGCCACGGCACGCACGCGACCACCGTGCTGGCCGCCAGCAATTGCGAACCGGCCGGCGCGCCGGCGTCACCACCGCCGCCGCAGGCCGCCAGCACGCCACCGCTGGCCAGACATACCATCATGTTCCTGATCGTTTTCTTGAGTATTAAATTTTCCACGTTGTCTCCTGTTCAGGTTTGCGGAAATACCACTCTGCTTCAATGAAAAAGCTACCCTGTGATTTTGTTTTTTGCAGTTGCAAGAACAGCATGCTGCTGAAAAAATAGGCGGTCAAGTGGTTTTGAAGTGGCCTCAAAGTGGGCAATACCACTTTACACAGAAAGCATAACGGCGGAGACGGACGGCGCGTTGTCCTACTGGACAAGCAAAAAAAGGCAGAGGAAGGATGAAAAAAGACGCTGGATCGGGAAAAGACAGACCAGTTTTATAACACGCTGTAAGTGGTATTGCTGTGGAGTCAGGAGAAAAGGCAGAATTTGTGTAAGCGCCCTGAATAGCCTCGGCGCGCCTGAAAAACGTTCAGAGCAAGGCGCCTTGCCGAAGACAGTACGAATAGTACGGCTAGGCAAGGCAACGCAGCTATGGACGTTTTATCAGGTGTGCCCTCAGATCAAATCAAAGACCGCCATCGATTCCACGTGCGAAGTATGCGGGAACATGTTCACCACGCCCGCCTTGCTCAGCACATAACCCGCTTCCAGCGCCAGGATGCCGGCGTCGCGCGCCAGGGTCGACGGGCTGCACGACACATACACGATGCGTTTCGGCAGCAGGTCCGGACGCACTTGCGACAGGCCGACCAGCGCCTGGCACAGGGCCATGGCGCCATCGCGCGGCGGGTCGACGAGGATGCGGTCGAACTTGCCCAGCGCGATCAGGTCGTCTGTCGTCACTTCGAACAGGTTGCGCGTGGAGAACGAGGTTTTTTCCGCCAGGCCATTGGCCAGCGCGTTTTCCAGCGCCCGCTCCGTCAAGGTGGTGCTGCCTTCGATGCCCACCACTTCGCTGCCTTGCGTGGCCAGCGGCAAGGTGAAATTGCCCAGGCCGCAGAACAGGTCGGCCACGCGGTCCGTCGGCTGCACTTCCAGCAAACGCAGGGCTTTCGATACCAGCACGCGGTTGATGTGGTGGTTCACCTGGGTAAAATCGACGGGCTTGAACGGCATCTTGACGCCGAATTCCGGCAGCAGGTAGTGCAATTGCTTGTCCAGCGGATAGAACGGCACGGCCGTTTCCGGGCCTTTCACCTGCAGCCACCATTGCACGCCGTATTCGTCGGCAAAGGCCTTCAATTTCGTTTCGTCATCCGCCGTCAACGGCGCCATGATGCGCAAGACCATGGCGGTGACGTCTTCGCCCACGGCCAGCTCGATCTGCGGCATCTGGTCGAAGATCGATAGCGAAGCAATCAATCCACGCAGCGGCAGCAGCATGGCGGAGATGTGCGGCGGCAAAATTTCACAGCTATCCATGTCGGCCACGAACGCCGATTTCTTTTCATGGAAGCCCACCAGCACGGCGTCTTTCTTCTTGACGTGGCGCACGGACAGGCGCGCGCGGTAGCGGTAACCCCACGTCGGGCCATACATGGGGCGCATGATGCTTTGCGGACGCACCTTGCCGATATGCCACAAGTTGTCTTCCAGCACGCGCTGCTTGATCGCCACCTGCGCCGACGGCTCCAGGTGCTGCATCGAGCAGCCGCCGCAATTGTCGAAATGCTTGCATTTGGGCGTCACGCGCATGGACGATTCGCGGTGCAGCGCCGTCATGCGGGCCATTTCCCAGTTCTTCTTTTTCTTGAACGTCACAAAGCTGACGCGCTCGCCCGGCAACGCGCCTTCGACAAACACGACCTTGCCCGGCGAGCCGTCTTCGTTCTCAATATGGCCAACGCCACGGGCGTCCATGTCGAGCGATTTGATTTCGATGATATTTTCTTGCATAGCGATCAATAGGTAAGAGTGGGCCAGGACGCAGGGCCGCGCTGGAACTTGAAAGAATGGGGGAAAGGTCAGGCGCCGCGAGCGGGGCGTATGATAGCAGATCGCGACAGGCAAAAGCCGCTCAAGCCCTCACCGGGCAACAAGCCTGAGAAAATGCGCGGGGCAAGGCGCGTGGCCGAAGACAGTACGCCAGTACGGCGAGGCCATGCAACGCCGCCATGGGCGTTTTATCAGACTTGCTACAGTAGGGAGTCGCGCACCACGCCGCGTGCGGCCATAGCCCGTTTGAGCTTGATCAAGGCTTCCTGCTGGATCTGGCGCACCCGCTCGCGCGTCACGCCCATTTCCTCGGCCAGGGTTTCCAGGGTGGCGGGGTCGTCGTTGTCGAGGCCGAAACGGCGCATGATGACCACCCGCTGCTTGTCGGGCAGCTTGGTCAGCCAGTCGCGCACCAGCACCGTCATTTCATGGTGTTCCGCGCGCGCGTCGGGGCTGTCTTCGCTGGCGCCGGGCAACATGTCCATCAGCGACGATTGCGGGTCGTTGTCGAGCGGCGCGTCCAGCGACGTGGCGTGCTCGGACAGGGCCAGGATATCCTGCACCTCTTCCACGGGACGACCCACCAGATGGGCGATGTCTTCCGCGGTGGCATCCTTGCCGTCGTGGTGCTGGGCTTCCAGGTGGTACTTGCCGCGCAGAATTTGATTCAGTTCGCGCACCATGTGCACGGGCAGGCGCACCGTGCGCGCCTGGTTCATGATGGCGCGCTCGATGCTCTGGCGTATCCACCAGGTGGCGTAGGTAGAGAAACGGAAACCGCGCTCGGGCTCGAACTTGTCGATGGCCCGCATCAGGCCGATGTTGCCTTCCTCGATCATGTCGAGCAAGACCACGCCCCGGTTGATGTAATGCTTGGCGATCGACACGACCAGACGCAGGTTGTGCTCGATCATGGTTTGCCGGGCTTCGAAATTGCCCTGCTTGGCGAGGGTGGCGTAATGCACCTCTTGCGCCGCCGTCAGCAGGGGCCGCGTGCCGATCTGGTTCAGATAGTGCTGGGTGGTATCGGTCGACAGCTCGGCCGCCAGCACTTTTTTCAATTCGTCAACACTTTCGACCAGCACGCTGACGCTGGCCACCTCGCCGCCCTCGCCCGCGTCGACGGCGTCGATGCCGTCAAGTTCGCCGGCATCGTCCGTCACGACTTCGTCTGCCCCGTCTTCCGGCAGTTCCGGGTCATCGTCCAGCTGGTCGTGCGGCGCGTGTGTCATTGCTTTACCTAACGGTTAGGCAGGAATTTCGAAGGGTCGACAGGCTTGCCCTGCTGGCGAATTTCAAAGTGCAGCTTCACGCGGTCGGCATCGGAATCGCCCATTTCGGCGATGGCCTGGCCTTTGTTGACGTTCTGCCCTTCCTTCACCAGGATGCTGCGGTTATGCGCATACGCCGACAATAAACTATTACTGTGCTTCACGATGACAAGATTACCATAACCACGGATTCCGCTCCCGGCATACATGACTTTTCCCGCGCCGGCGGCCACCACTTGCTGGCCCGCCTTGCCGGCGATATCGACGCCCTTGTTCTTGCCTTCGTCGAAAGTGCCGATGACCTTGCCTTCGGACGGCCACATCCAGCTGATCTTGTCGTCGCCGGGCGCCGATGCCGCAGGGGCTGCCGCGGCGGCGGCCGGTGCGGCGGCGACGGTTGCCGCCGGGGCTGGCGCAGGCTTGGCGTCGCCCGTGCCGCCATCGGCGCGCAATTCGGCCAGGGTGGCGTCGGAATACGCGCGCTTCTCGCCGCGCGGGCCCGTTTTCTTCGGTACGACAGGCGCGGCAGGCTTGACTTCCGTCGCTGGCGGCATGACGATGGCCGACGTTTGCGCGCCGCCCGTGTCGCCATTCGGCGGCAACACGCGCAGCACCTGGTCGACCTTGATGTCGTTCGGGTTGCTCAAGTCATTCCAGGCCACCAGGTCGCGGTAATTCTGCCCGTGCTCGAGGGCGATGCGCAACAGGGTGTCGCCACGCTTGACCGTGTAATAGGCCGGATCGCGGTCGCGCGGATCGCTGGCAGCGGCGCTGCTGCTCGAGGGGTGGCGCTCGACGACGGGCGCCTGGACGCCCGTCGTGCCGCAACCGCTCAACAGCGCGGCCAAGGTGATGCCACATAGAAGTATGTTACTTTTCTTAATCATTCGCATGTATTTATATGTCCTGCTTGCTAGCTGATCCGGGGATCATATGGTGCCCGGGCGCAAAGGTACGAAATGGCAATCTTCCAGGGTTTGGCTAGTCCATTCCATTTTCCCCACCCGGGTAATGAGTTGTAAGTGTTGCAATTTAGCCCCCACCGGCGCAACCAGACGCCCGCCGGGCGCCAGCTGTTCCAGCAGGGCTTGCGGGACTTCCAGGCCGGCTGCGGCAAGGATGATCCCGTCGAAGGGCGCCGCCTGCGGCAGGCCAAGCATACCATCTCCGTACTGCAAGCGCAGATTCGACACGCGCAGCGGGCGCAAATTGGCCTTCGCCAGCTCGTGCAGGGGCCGGATGCGCTCGATCGAATACACCTCTTTTGCCACCAGCGACAGCACCGCCGCCTGGTAGCCGCAGCCCGTGCCGATTTCCAGCACGCGCTGCAACGCCCCGCCCTGGCGCATCACTTCGATCATGCGCGCCACGATGTACGGCTGCGAGATGGTCTGGTGGTGGCCGATGGGCAGCGAGGCGTCGATATACGCCTGCGACGCCAGCGCCTCGTCCATGAACATGTGGCGCGGCACGGCTTGCATGGCGTCCAGCACCGCCTGGTCCTTGACGCCCTGTTTCGCGATGCGCGCCACCATGGCCCGGCGCACGGCCTCCGAAACGAGCGGATTTTGCCGCGGCGGCGACACCGCCGCCGGCTGCGCCCGCTCATTGGCGATGGCCTGGGCCCGCGACGGCGCGATGGCCGCGTGCGCGCCATACGGCTGCGCAACGCCGCGCGCCGCGCTCTGCGCCGCATTCTGCGTGGCAGTCTGCGGCGTGGCGATCCTGGACTGGGCCAGCGACTGCCCCCCGCCCTGCCTGGCGGGCTTGCCGGCCAGCGAATCGAGGGACAGGGGGAAGGTGCGCGGCTTATCGGTCATGGTTGTCGGTCATCGTGAGCGGTCATGCCAGGCCTTTTGCCAGTGCATCGAGTTGGGTGGTATGGGTGAGGTCGATCTGCAGCGGCGTGATCGACACTTGCCCATGTTCAACAGCATGGAAGTCCGTGCCCGGACCGCCTTCCTTGGCGGCGCCGGCGGGGCCGATCCAGAAGATTTCACGGCCGCGGGGATCGAGCGCGCGGATCACGGGTTCGGCCGAATGGCGCTTGCCCAGGCGCGTGGCCACCACGCCTTGCATTTGCTCGTAAGGAATGGCGGGGATGTTCACGTTCAGCAGATACGGTTTCTGCAGGGCGTCAAACTGGCGCTCGACGATTTCCCTCGCCACGCGGGCGGCCGCGTCCAGGTTGGCCCAGCCAAACTGCGACTGGGAAAAGGCGATGGCGGGAATACCGAACAAAAAGCCTTCCGTGGCGGCGGCCACGGTGCCCGAATACAGGGTATCGTCGCCCATGTTGGGGCCGTTGTTGATGCCCGAGACCACCAAATCGGGGCGCTCGATCAGCATGCCCGTCAGCGCCACGTGCACGCAGTCGGTGGGCGTGCCGTTGACAAAATAAAAGCCGTTGGCGGCCTTGTGCACGGACAAGGGCCGGTCCAGGGACAGCGAATTGGACGCGCCCGAACGGTTGCTGTCGGGCGCCACCACGACGATGTCGGCAATAGGGGCGAGCGCGTCGGCCAGGGCCGCCAGGCCAGGCGCCAGGTAGCCGTCGTCGTTACTGATAAGAATTCTCATAACGAGATTTTACCTGAAGCAATGCCAACACTGCGCGTACCGCACGCCGATAGACAGCATTATTTGTGCCGCCGCGCGGACATGGCGCGCCGCATCAGCGCTGCTCGATGCGCGCCTCGGACAGCGCCCCTTCCAGCGCCTGCACTTCATCCTCCTGCAAGGCCAGCAAGGCATTCAAATCGCCTTGCAATTTGTACATTCTTTTCAGCTGCGCCATGCCGCGCCTGCGCAGCTTGCCCGGCACGCCCGGACGCAGCAGGCAAGACTTCAAATGTTCGGCCAGTTCGCCCGCCTGCGCATACTGTTCGCGCTCGATCATGCCTTGCAGCATAGAAATCATGCTGGCCAGGGTCTCCGGCTCGGCCCCTTCATGCCCGTTGGCGCGGCCGGCCAGGATGGTTTCCTGCAAATGCCGCGCGCCGTCCAGCACGCTGTCCGCATGTCCCGTGACGGGTGCGTTCAAGAGCCGGTCACTGCCGCTGAGCACGGCGTCTTCCAGCAGGCGCGCCGCCGCGCTGTCGCCCTGCTGCTGCAAGGTGCCGGCCAGTTGCGTCTTGCTGTGCAAGGTATCGAGGTGGTCTTCACCCAGCAGGCGCGCATGCACTTCCAGCACCTGCTCCTGCACGCTGCGCGCCGCATCGAGTTCACCGCGCCGCAGCAGCGCCTCGGCCAGCTTGCGCTGGCTCATCAGGGTTTCCGGATGATCGAGCCCGTGCGTGCGCTCGCGCGCCGCCACCTGGTCTTCGTGCAATTGGCGCGCGCCGGCCCAGTCGCCCTGCCCGGCGACGATGTCGGCCAGCAAATCGCGCGTGGACAGGGTGGCCGCATGGTCGCTGCCCAGGCGCCGCTCCTGCGCCTGCAGCACGGCAGCGAACAGGCGCCGCGCCCCTTCCAGGTCGCCTTCGCGCCCCAGCGCCTGCGCCAGGGCCAGCTTGCTGCGCAAGGTATCGCCATGCTCGGCGCCAAACAGGCGTTCGCGCGCAGCCACCACCGTGGCCAGCACTTGCTGCGCCTGCGCCAGCCGGCCCATGCGCAGCAAGGTGGCGGCGCGGCCATCCATCGCTTCCAGGGTCAGCGGATGCTCGCCGCCCAGCTGGCGCGCATAGCTTGCCAGCACCGTGTCCTGCAGCAGCAGCGCCGCCGCCAGTTCGCCCTGCAGCAACAGGGTTTTCGCCAGGCAGGCCCGGGCGGCCAGGGTGTCGGGATGTTCGCTGCCCAGCACGCGTTCGCGCACGTCGAGCACGTCCTCTTCCAGGAAGCGGGCTTCCTCGAGCTTGCCCAGCTGGCGCAGCAGGCGCGCCATGCCGCTCTTGCACGCCAGGCTGTCGGGATGCTCCTCGCCCAGCAGGCGCACGCGGATCTCGACGCTCTGGCGGAAGGCATCGAGCGCCTGCCCGCTGCGCCCATCCTTGCGATACAGCTCGCCCAGGCGCGCCAGGTCGCGCGCCAGCGGCAGAGCCACGGCGCGGCCCGGTTCGGCCTGCAAGGCCTGGCGCGCTTCGCTGATGGCGCCCAGCAAGGCGATTTCACGGCTCGATTGCCATGGGAAGTAGCCGCCCGTCAGCCAGTGCAAAAAGGCTTCGAAGGTGCGCGTGAGGGAAAAGCGGTCGCCACCCTGATCGATGCGCACGGCCAATTGCTCGCCATAGGCAAATGTTTTCGTCTGCTGCAGCTGGACTTCGTCGAAATAACTGTCGAGGGCGATCTGCGGCAAGCCGTAGGAAGTGCGCAGCAGGCGCTCGAACATGGGCTGGAAACCGGCGATGCCCTTGTGCGCGTCGCCGCGGCGCCATTCGGCCCGCTGCGCCCCGTCGCCCATTTCTATGCGCGAGGGCAAGGGGTACACGAGCAGCGGTCGCTGTTCGTCTTCATGGCTGCGGCGGTACTCGATGGCCCGCGTGACGAGCGCGTCGACGCCTTCCAGGCTTTGCCGGTTCGGCGTGAAGACCACCACCAGCTTTTTCGGCAGCAAGGTGGTGCAGATGCCGGCGCTGTCCGTGCGGCCCGTGCGCGAATCGACCAGCACGTAACGGAAATGCTGGGCCAGGGTATCGGCGAAGCAGCGGAACAGGGCCGGACAGCTGTCGAACAGCTGATCCCAGCGCATCTGCGCCAGGCGCTCGCTGTAGCTGGCGTCGAAGCGCCCCGCGCGCATCAGGTACAGCGGACTGCCCTGGTCGACGCGCACCACGTACTGCTGCCAGTCGATGGCGTCGAGTACGCGCTGGGCCAGCGCCGCATCCTCGCGCCCCCCATCTTCCCGGCCCCTGGCCTGCGCGCCGGCGCGCGCGCCCGCCGTTTCCAGGCTGATGCGCTCGAGCTGCTGGCGGCACGCCTCGAAGAACTCGAGCACGCCCGGTCGCTCCTCGTGCTGTTCGAAATAATGGTGCAGGCCCGGCGCTTCCATGTCCCAGTCCAGCATCAGCACGGGCACGCTGGCGTTTTCGCGGCGCGCCAGCAACACGGCGATGTTCGACAGGGCCATGGTGCGGCCGGTACCGCCCTTGTAGGAGTAGAAGGTGACGACTTCGCCAGGGGCGCTCAAAGGCGGCAGGGAGAGGCGTTGGCATTCCATGACAGGACCTTTTACGTGATTAACGTGGAAAGTGGGGAGGCGGAATGGCGCGCCATTCCGGCGGAATAGCGGGCAACACGAAACGGCTGCAATCGTGGCCGGGCGGTGTTGACCGCTTGAGCAAGTGGTAATGCGTGGCGATGCGCTGCACGATGCGTTCGATGTCGGGCAGGTATTGCGGATTTGATTTCAGGTCGCCGCTGGCCAGGGTATAGCCGGAAAAATCCACGTACAGGCCCGATTCCGTGATTTGCGGCGGCAAGCCGTCCGGATGGCGCGTCATGATGATGGGAATGATCAGGTGGCTGGGCAAGTCGTACCAGGCGCGCCGCTCCTGCTCGATCAGCTGCATGGCGGCAAATTCGCGCCGCGTGTAGCCGTGCGCTTCATATTTGGGCGTGTACAGCATGATCATGCACACGCTCTGGCACATGGCGCGCGCCACGCGCAAGTCGATATCGTCGCCGCCCCCCAGCTGTTCGCTGTCGATGAACAGGACTTCCTCGCGGTCCAGGTGCGGTTCCAGATAGCAAGCCAACGCCTCGATGAGGTCATTCTTGAACTTGTTCATGAACGCATATTGGCCGTGCGCGTAGCTCAAGAAACAGCCGTAGCGGATCTCCATGGCATCCCCCTGTTCCCCGTGCGGCCCTGCCATCGCCGCGCCTTGACCCTGCAAGGCATGAGCTCACTGTAGACCGCTCGGCAACAAGCCTGTTTGCGCTGGCGCAAAGATGTGTCTGGCGTCCTGGACATGAGGAAAAATGCCAGAAACTGGCGCGATCGCGCCGATTTCTGGCATACCAGGCGCGCAAGCGGGCGCCGCGCGAAAAACGCTACTCGCTTGATAACAAAGGGAAATATGCCGGCGCGCGGATGGCGCCGGCAGGCAGGACTTAAGCGAGGACTTAAGCGCCCTTGGCGGGCAGGTTGCGGAAGAACTCCACCACTTCGGCCGTGTCGCGCGTGCGCTTGAACGGCGGCAGGCTTTGCCAGATGCGCTTGCCGTACGGCTTGGAAATGAGGCGCGGATCGCAGATCATCAGCACGCCCCGGTCGCCCTCGTCACGGATCAGCCGGCCCGCGCCCTGCTTCAGGTTGATGATGGCTTCCGGCAGCGAATGGTGCATGAAACCGTTCTTGCCCTGCTTTTCCATCACTTCGATGCGCGCCGCCAGCACCGGATCGTCGGGCGGCGCGAACGGCAGCTTGTCGATGATCACGAGCGACAGCGCGTCGCCGCGCACGTCGACGCCTTCCCAGAAGCTCTGGCTGCCGATCAGCACGCCATTGCCGGCCGCGCGGAACTGGTCCAGCAATTCCGTGCGGCCCTTTTCTCCCTGCACGAACAGGGGGAAGTTCAAACCGCGCTGCTTGAATTCGTCGGCCAGGCGCTCGGCCGCGCGCTTGACGGCGCGCAAGGTGGTGCACAGGAAGAAGGTGCGCCCGCCCGCCGCCTCGATGATGGGCAAGGCGCAGTCGATGACGGCATCCGTGTAGCCCAGCGAATTCGGTTGCGGCAGGTTTTGCGGCACGAACAGCAAGCCTTGCTGGCCATAGTCGAACGGCGACGGCCACGTATGCGACGGTTCGCCCGTCAAGCCCATCTGTTCAGAAAAATGCTTGAAGTCGTTTTTCACGGCCAGGGTGGCGGACGTGAAAATCCAGCTGCGCGGCGTGCCTTCGCGCTGGTTATTGAAGATCGGCGCGATCGACAATGGCGTTTTATGCAATTGCAGGGAGCTGGAAAACGCTTCCACCCAGAACACGGCTTCCTCGCCGGCCGCAACCTTGGCTTTCGGATCGAACTTCCAGCCGCTCAGCTGCTGCGCCAGTTCGACGCCGCGCACGCGGCACTGCTCCAGCGTTTCCGCCCGTTCCGCCTGGGTTTCCAGCACGGCGACCATGCCGTCAAGTTCGTCCTTGAGGGTGTCGAGCGCGGGGAAAAAGTCGCTCGACGGGGCGATCTGCGGCAAGGACAGGCGCACGATATCCTGCGGGAAGGTCAGGCGCAGGTCGCGCGCCGCCTTTTCCACCACCGTGACGGTCTTGGCCCAGTCGATGCCGCGCGCATGCGCGAGGCCTTCGGCCAGGACGTCGCGGCACAGTTCCAGGATTTGCGACGTCGACACTGTATTGCCAAAGAACAAAGTGGCCGTATCGGGCAGCTGGTGCGCCTCATCGAAGATGATGGTGTTGGCCGAGGGCAGCAATTCCGCCACGCCCGTATCCTTCAGGGCCACGTCGGCAAAGAACAAGTGATGGTTGACCACCACCACGTCGGCCTGCTGGGCTTCCTTGCGGGCCTTCATGACGAAGCAATCCTGGTAATACTGGCACTCGGCGCCCATGCAGGTGTCGCGCGTGGACGTCACCAGGTTCCAGATCATGGCGTTTTCCGGCACCTTGGTCAGCTCGGCCTTGTCGCCCGAGCTGGTCATCTTGATGAAGCGCGAAATTTCGCGCAGGTGGCCCACGTCGTCGCGCGACGTCATGCGCCCGTTCTGCAGGGTGCGTTCCAGGTGATAGTGGCAGACGTAGTTCGAGCGGCCCTTCAGCAAGGCGACGGACACAGGCGCCTGCAGCGCGGCGCGCACGGTGGGGATATCGCGCAGGAATAGCTGATCCTGCAAGTTTTTGGTACCGGTGGACACAATGGTCTTGCCGCCCCACATCAGGGCCGGCACCAGGTAGGCGAAGGTCTTGCCGGTGCCCGTGCCCGCCTCGGCGATCAGGGTCGTCTGGCTGTCGATGGCGCTGGCGATGGCTTTCGCCATTTCCGTTTGCGATCGGCGCGGCTTGTAGCTGCCCACGGCCGGACCGAGCGGGCCGCCGGCGCCAAACAGGCGCTCGATGTCGGCATCATGCTTGCCAGGCGGCGCCTGGAGCTCGGCGGGCAGACTGGCTGGCAGATCGGCAGGCTGGCCATCTGGGCTTGCGGGCAATAAATTGTGATCGGTCAAAATATACTTAGGTGAAGGCTGGACTGGACGCTACTGGCGCCCCTCAGGCGGGAACGTCGGGCACCAACTGCATTTTCAGCAAGGTGATGTGATCCTTCAATTGCAATTTGCGTTTTTTCAGGCGGCGCAGTTGCAGCTCGTCATGGTGGCCATCGAGTATCAGCAACTCGATGACGGCATCGAGGTCGCGGTGTTCCACGTTGAGTTCAATCAGGCGCCGCTCTATTTGCTGTGCATCGCTCATGTGTTGCGTTCCAGGCAGTGTTGGTAACGGTGTTGGGAAACCGGCGCGCGCAGCGTACGCAGGCAGCCAGTGGGCGTAGTTTAACCTGCCGCGCGGCTTAGGGCACGCCCTTTCCGGCCTCCCCCCTGCGCGGCGGTGTTATTTGGCCGGCGGCACAGGCACAGCAGCGGCCGGCGTGCTGGCAGCGGCGGCCGCCTTGGCAGCCTTGGCCTGCGCTTCGGCCTGGCGCTCGGCCAGGCGTTGCGCCACCCGTTTCTGGCGCGCCACGGCGTCAGCCTGCTTGCGGGCATAGGCTGCTTCGCGGGCGGCGCGGCGCGGGGCATCGGCAGCGTCGGCGGCAGCCTGTTTCGCCACCTTCGCCGCGTGCTCAGCCTCGCGCTCGGCCACGCTCTTGCCTTCCGGCTTGGGCGGCGCCGGCTCGGGCGCGACCACTTTCACGGGCTTGGGCAAGGCCGCGGCACGCTGCTCGGCATCCAGGCGCGCACTTTCCTGCGTCCGGGCCAGGTCGATATCGCGCAGGCGCACGGACTCGGCGCGCTTGAAGTAATTCGCTTCCGCTTCGACGGCGCGCAGGCGCACGAGGATCAGGCGGCGCTTTTCCTTGGCCTTGTCCAGGCAGTTATTCACGAAAAACTTGTCGTAGCACTCCAGTTCGCGCGCGGCAAACTCATCTTCTGCCGCCGCGCGCTCGCTGGCGACCAGCTTCAGCTTGGCGTCCGCCTCGTCCACCGACAAGGTGGCAGGCACCTGCGGCGCGCCGACCTCATCCAACGCCGCGGCACCCTGGTGCGCGCAGGCGGACAACGTCAGGACCAGGCCCAGCGCCGCACCCAGCTTGTATAGTGTATTTGCCATCATGTTCCTTATCCCTGCCTCAAACGATCGCGTCGGCCGCGCCGCGCTGTTCTTTTTCCATGTATTCGCGCGATTGCATCTCGATGATACGCGAAACGGTACGGTGAAACTCGTTGGCCAGCATGCCGTTCGTGTACAGCTCATCAGGCGCCACTTCGGCCGACATGATCAGCTTGACCTTCTGGTCATAAAACACGTCGATCAGCCAGGTAAAGCGGCGCGCTTCGGACGACTGCGCCGCCGACATGGCCGGTATGCCGGACAATATTACCGTATGGAAGCGGCTGGCGATTTCCAGGTAATCATTCTGCGAGCGGGGACCGCCGCACAGGGTGGCGAAATCGAACCAGATGATGCCGCCGGCGCGGCGCAGGCAATGGATTTCGCGGCTCTCGATGCGGATGCGCGCGTCTTCGTCTGCCGTCTCGGCGATGCGCGTGTAAGCGTCGCGCAAAGCCTTGTCGGTCTCGGCGCCCAGCGGCGTGTAGTAACTTTCCACCTGTTCCAGCGCTCGGCCGCGGTAATCGACGCCCGCGTCAACGTTCATCACGTCGAGCTTGTCCTTAAGCAGCGCGATGGTCGGCAGCATGCGGTCACGGTGCAGGCCGTCCGGATACAGCAGGTCCGGGTCGTAATTCGAGGTCATGATGAAGGACACGCCGTTGGCGAACAGGGCCGACAGCAGGTTGTACAGGATCATCGCATCGGCGATGTCGGAGACGTGGAATTCATCGAAGCAGATCAAACGGTATTTCTTGGCGATGCGCTTGGCCACCTCGTCGAGCGGGTCGGCCACGCCTTTCAATTCATCGAGCTGCTGGTGCACGCCGCGCATGAATTCGTGGAAGTGCAGGCGCGTCTTGCGCACCAGGGGCACGACCGAGTAAAAACTGTCCATCAGGAACGATTTGCCGCGCCCCACCCCACCCCACATGTACACGCCTTTCGGCACGGCAGGACGGTTCAGCAGGCGCTTGAAGGTGCTCGAGCGCTGGCCCTTGTAGGCCACCCACTCGTCATAGCACAGCTGCAGGCGGTCGACCGCGCGCCGCTGGGCGGCATCGGCCTTGAAATCACGCTTCTGCAGCGCATGCTGGTAAAACTCTTCTACGTTCATGGGATTCGCTTTAACGCACAGGGGCGCCGGCGGAAAAAATCCGCGAGCGCCCCCGTAGGACTAACTACAATTAAAAGTTCAACGTGCGCTTGTCAACCGCCAGTGCCGCTTCCTTGGTCGCTTCCGACAGGGATGGGTGAGCGTGGCAAATGCGCGCGATGTCTTCGGCCGAAGCCTTGAATTCCATCGCCACGACGGCTTCGGAAATCAGTTCGGACGCCATCGGGCCGACGATGTGCACGCCGAGGATTTCATCGGTGGTCGCATCGGCCAGGAATTTCACCATGCCCGAGGTGTCGCCCAGCGCGCGCGCACGGCCGTTGGCCATGAACGGGAAGGTACCGGCCTTGTAGGCGATGCCTTCCGCCTTCAGGGTTTGCTCGGTCTTGCCGACCCACGCGATTTCCGGCGAGGTGTAGATCACCCAGGGAATCGTGTTGAAGTTGGTGTGACCGTGCTGGCCGGCGATACGCTCGGCCACGGCAACGCCTTCTTCTTCCGCCTTGTGCGCCAGCATCGGGCCGCGCACGACGTCGCCCACTGCCCACACGTTCGGCAGGTTGGTCTTGCAGTCGCCGTCGACGGCGATGAAGCCGCGTTCGTCCAGCTGCAGGCCGACCTTGTCGGCACCCAGGCCATTCGTGTTCGGCGTACGGCCGATCGAGATGATCAGCTTGTCGAACACGGCTTTTTGCGCTTCGCCCTTGGCGTCCACGAATTCCACGGTGACGTCTTTCTTGCCTGGCGTGATCGCACCGATCTTGCAACCGAGGTTGATCTTCAAACCTTGCTTGGTGAACAGCTTCGACGCTTCCTTGGCGATCTGCTCGTCGACAGCGCCCAGGAAGACCGGCAGGCCTTCCAGCACGGTGACGTCGGAACCCAGGCGGCGCCAGACGCTGCCCATTTCCAGGCCGATCACGCCGGCACCGATGACGCCCAGCTTGGCTGGTACGGCGTCGATGGCCAGTGCGCCCGTGTTCGACAGGATCAGTTTCTCGTCGAAGGGTGCGCCCGGCAGTTCGCGCGCGTTCGAACCCGTGGCGATGACCACGTGCTTGGCCGTCAGGGTTTCGTTGGCTTCGCCCGTCACGCTGATGTCATACGTGCCAGCGGCGGCGGCAGCGAAAGCGGCACGGCCGTGGAAGAAGGCGATCTTGTTCTTCTTGAACAGGTACAGGATGCCGTCGTTGTTTTGCTTGACGACGGTGTCTTTGCGCTTGAGCATCTGGCCCAGGTTCAGCTTCAGGCCGGCGACGTCGATGCCGTGCTCGGCGAAGCTGTGGCCCGCGTGTTCGAAATGCTCGGACGATTGCAGCAGCGCTTTCGACGGGATGCAGCCGACGTTGGTGCAGGTACCGCCAGGCGCGGCGCCGCCCTTGGCGTTCGACCACTCGTCGACGCAAGCGACGGAAAAGCCCAGCTGCGCTGCGCGGATGGCGGCGATGTAGCCGCCAGGACCCGCACCGATGACAACTACGTCAAATTGTTTAGTACTCATGTTTTGTTATTCCAATCTCTTCGTCTGGTACGAAAATCCACAATAGAAGGTAAATCACCACGCCGAAGCCGAAGGTCAATGTAAACAGGACGAAGACGAGGCGCCAGATCCACGCTTCCATGCCGGAAGCGCGACCCAGGCCGCCGCAGACGCCGCCGAGCCAGCGGTCGTTGCGCGACCGGCGCAGGCGGTTGAATTCCTGCACCAGGTCGTTCGCGGGGCCGGAAGCGGCGCCGGACGCGTTGTCCGGCTTGTCCAGGTTGATATTGCTCAGGAGCTTGGCTTTCGCTTGCGCGAATTCCGCGTCGCTCAGGGCACCTGCCAGGTGCAACTCGTGCAGACGCTTGATTTCTTCAGAGACGTTCATGGGAATCCTCTTTCATTGAGATCAGCCAGCTGCGTCTTCTGGCAAGGGGTATCAGCTACATTTCCCCGGCGGCTACGCCGGGGGACTACAGTGCTTACAGGTCCAGCAGCAGGCGTGCAGGATCTTCCAGCGCTTCTTTCATCGCCACCAGGCCCAGGACGGCTTCGCGGCCGTCGATGATGCGGTGGTCGTAGGACATGGCCAGGTAGTTCATCGGACGTACCACGATCTGGCCGTTTTCGACAACCGCGCGGTCCTTGGTCGCATGCACGCCCAGGATGGCCGATTGCGGCGGGTTGATGATCGGGGTCGACAGCATGGAGCCGAAGGTGCCGCCGTTCGAGATCGAGAACGTGCCGCCCGTCAGGTCGTCCAGGGTCAGCTTGCCTTCCTTGGCTTTCGCGCCGAATTCACCGATTTTTTTCTCGATGTCGGCGATCGACAGCTGGTCCGCGTTGCGGATGATAGGCACGACCAGGCCGCGTGGCGAACCGACAGCGATGCCGATGTCGAAGTAGCCGTGGTAGACGATGTCGTTGCCGTCAACGGAGGCATTGATGATCGGGTATTTTTTCAGCGCGGCGACGGCGGCCTTGACGAAGAAGGACATGAAGCCCAGCTTGACGCCGTGCTCTTTCTCGAACTTGTCCTTGTACTTGTTGCGCAGGTCGATGACCGGCTGCATGTTCACTTCATTGAACGTGGTCAGGATGGCGTTCGTCGATTGCGATTGCAGCAGGCGCTCGGCGATACGTGCGCGCAGGCGGCTCATCGGCACGCGCTCTTCAGGGCGGTCGCCCAGGCTGGCGGCCGACGGCGTGGCAACTTGCTGCAGCGCTGGCTTGGCAGCGGCTGGCGCCAGTGGCGCAACAGCTGGCTTGGCGGAAGCGGCCAGGGCGTCGCCCTTGGTCACGCGGCCGTCTTTGCCCGAACCGGCGACGTCGCCAGCGGACAGGCCTTTTTCGGACAGGATCTTGGCGGCGGCAGGCATGGCGACATCGCCTTTGGTCGCAGCGGCTGGCGCGGACGCGGTAGCGGCGTCTTGCGCGGCGGCAGCCAGGGCTGGTGCAGGCACGGCCGACACTTCCATCGGGCTGACCTTGGCCGAGCCGTCGGTGTCGATGATGGCGATGACTTCGCCGGCGACGACGGTAGCGCCGTCAGCCTTGATAATTTGAACGATCACGCCAGCGGCTGGCGCCGGCAGTTCCAGCACCACTTTATCGGTTTCGATATCGATCATGTTTTCGTCGCGCGCAACTGCTTCGCCGACTTTCTTGTGCCATGCCAGCAGGGTCGCTTCTGCAACCGATTCCGACAACTGGGGAACTTTGACTTCGATTTGTGCCATGTAAAACTCCGTTTATTTTGTTATTGCGGCGCCGCCCCTGCGTAGCAAGGGCGGCGCTCCGTCACGATGTATGCGAACAGGCGCCATGCATACGCACGGCCCCCGTCATCCTGCCACTTACTTGGTCAGGATAAAACCCTTCAGCTTCGAGAATGCCGTTTCCAGCAGATCTTTTTGCTGGGCGTAGTGCTTGTCATAGTAACCGACAGCAGGCGACGCCGAAGCAGGACGGCCGGCGTAAGCCAGACGCTGACCCGATTCCAGGCCTTCGAAGATGTTGTGCTGGATCTGGAACCAGGCGCCCTGGTTTTGCGGCTCGTCCTGCGCCCAGACGACTTCGACCAGGTTCGGGAACTTCTTCAGTTCAGCAGCGAACGACTTGTGCGGGAACGGATACAGCTGTTCCAGGCGCACGATGGCCGTGTCGGTCTGGCCGCGGGTCTTGCGTGCGTTGACCAGGTCGTAGTAGACCTTGCCCGAGCAGGCGACCACGCGCTTGACTTTCTTGGCGTCGATTTTGTCGTCGACTTCGCCGATGACGGTCTGGAAACCGCCTTTGGCCAGGTCGGTCAGCGGCGAACCGGCATCCTTGTTGCGCAACAGCGACTTCGGCGTCAGGATGACCAGCGGCTTGCGGAACTGGCGCACCATCTGGCGGCGCAGCAAATGGAAGATCTGCGAAGCCGTCGTCGGCTGCACCACTTGCATGTTGTTGTCTGCGCACAGCTGCAGGAAACGCTCTGGACGCGCGGACGAGTGCTCAGGACCCTGGCCTTCGTAACCGTGCGGCAGCATCATGACCAGGCCGGAAGCGCGGCCCCACTTCACTTCGCCGGAGCTGATGAATTGGTCGATGACCACTTGCGCGCCGTTGGCGAAGTCGCCGAACTGGGCTTCCCAGATCGTCAGCGTGTTCGGTTCAGCGGTCGAGTAGCCGTATTCGAAGGCCAGTACGGCTTCTTCGGACAGCACCGAGTCGATGACGGTGAACGGCGCCTGGTTGTCCGACACGTTTTGCAGCGGAATGTAGGTGCCTGCATCCCAACGCTCGCGGTTTTGGTCATGCAAGACGGCGTGGCGGTGCACGAAGGTGCCGCGACCGGCGTCCTGGCCCGTCAGGCGGATGGCGTAGCCGGACGATACCAGCGAAGCGTAGGCCAGGTGTTCGCCCATGCCCCAGTCCAGGTTCATTTCGCCACGGCCCATGGTGCCGCGGTCGCCCAGTACTTTTTCAACCAGCGAGTGGACCTTGAAGTCTTCCGGCACGGTGGTGATGCGGGTGGCCAGGCGTTTCAATTCCGTCATCGGCACGGCGGTGTCGGCCGAATCGGTCCATTTCTTGTTCAGGAACGGCAGCCAGTCGACGGCGTACTTGTTCTTGAAGTTCGAGATGACCGGATCGACGGTATGCTTGCCGGCGTCCATGGCGTCGCGGAAAGCGGCCACCATCTTGTCGCCGCCATCGGCAGGGATCACGCCTTGCGCTACCAGCTTGTCCGCGTACAGCTTGCGGGTGCCTGGATGCTGGCCGATCTTCTTGTACATCAGCGGTTGCGTCAGTGCCGGCGTATCCTGCTCGTTGTGGCCCAGCTTGCGGTAGCAGATGATGTCGAGGACGATGTCCTTCTTGAATTCCATGCGGTAGTCGAGCGCGATCTGCGTCGCCAGCACCACGGCTTCCGGATCATCGGCGTTGATGTGCAGGACCGGTGCTTCGATCATCTTGACGACGTCCGAGCAGTACAGGGTCGAGCGGGCATCGCGCGGATCCGAGGTGGTGAAACCGATCTGGTTGTTGATCACGATATGCACCGTGCCGCCCGTATGGTAGCCACGGGTTTGCGCCAGATTCAGCGTTTCCATGACCACACCCTGGCCGGCGAAAGCAGCATCGCCGTGCACCAGGATAGGCAGCACTTGCGCGCCCTGCGCGTCGCCGCGGCGATCCATGCGGGCCTTGACGGAACCTTCGACCACAGGGTTGACGATTTCCAGGTGCGACGGGTTGAACGCCAGCGACAGGTGAACTGGGCCGCCTGCGGTGGAGATGTCCGACGAGAAGCCTTGATGGTATTTCACGTCGCCGGCAGGCAGGTCGTCGCCATGCTTGCCTTCGAATTCTTCGAACAGTTCCTGCGGCGCCTTGCCCAGGGTGTTCACCAGCACGTTCAGGCGGCCGCGGTGGGCCATGCCGATCACGATTTCCTGCACGCCTTTTTCGCCGGCGCGCTGGATGGTTTCATCCATCGAGGCGATGAAGGTTTCGCCGCCTTCCAGGGAGAAGCGCTTCTGGCCCACGTAGCGGGTGTGCAGATAGCGTTCCAGGCCTTCAGCCGCGGTCAGGCGGTCGAGGATGTGGATTTTTTTCTCTGGGGTGAAATTCGGGGTGGAGCGGATCGCTTCCAGTTTCTCTTGCAGCCAGCGCTTTTCGGCCGGGTCGGAGATGTACATGAATTCGGCGCCGATCGAGCGCGTGTAGGTATCGCGCAGATAGTTCAGCAGATCGCGCAGGGTGGCGGTCTCGGGGCCAAAATAGGTATTGCTGATGTTGAACACGGTGTCCATGTCCGCGTCGGTGAAACCGTAGAAGCTCGGCTCGAGCTCAGGGATCATCGGACGTTCCTGGCGTTGCAGCGGATCCAGGTTGGCCCAGTGCGAACCGAGGTAGCGGTAAGCGGCGATCAGCTGCGTGGCGGCGACGCGCTTGCGGCCCATTTCAGCATCGAAGGAAGCGGTCACGGTGCGGATCGGACCAGCTTTTGCGCGCTCGGCGAACGAGGCGACGACGGAGGCATGCGCCACGTCAGGCTTGTTGGTGCCATCGACGGCAGGCACGTGCTGCATCGCGTCGAAGTAGGAACGCCAGTTATCGGGTACCGAGCCTGGGTTGTTCAGATACGCCTCGTACAGGTCTTCCACGTACGGAGCATTCCCACCGAACAGGTAGGAGTTGGTCGTTAATTGCTGCATATATTGCTCACCTTTCTTCGCGCTTCGCGAGGAATTAGCGGGTTAATCTAACCTTCCGCGACACGGCCTGACCGGTTAGCGGATTGCACATCAAGTTGTGGGGAAGGGCTTTTTTATTGCACCAGCATTCTGCATACCGTCATTTAGAATAGCACGCGGTATTGTAACGCAACAACCGCTAGTTGAATTTTATTTGGCAAGCAAATGTAAGCTGTGTTGTTGATTTTCCCGGGCTTGCAAGCCTGTCACTATTGCGCTTACGGCACATCGGCGGCCCTGCCGGCGTGCCGCTTGCGTCCAACTGGTCTGCCCGGCAACGGCGCCGCCGCGATGGCCGCCAGCCAATCGGGATCGCCGGCAAACCACTCCACCAGGAAGTCGAGCATGGTGCGCAGCAAGGGCGACATGTGCTGTCGCGAGGTGTAGATGCCGTAGATGCCCATGTCCTGCGGCTGATACGCGGGCAGGAGCTCCACCAGCTGCCCGCTGGCGATCAGCGGCGCGGCCGAATAGCGCGGCTGCATGGCGATGCCCGCCCCCGCCACCGTGGCCACCAGCAGGACCAGCGACTCATTCGCCGACAGGCGGCCGCTGACGGGGACAGTGAGCGCTTCCCCGTCGTGCGTGAACTGCCACAGGCTCTTGCCGAAATACGTGTACGTCAGGCAGTTATGCAAGGCCAGGTCTTCCGCCCGGCGCGGCGTGCCGTGCGCCGCCAGGTACGATGGTGCGGCGCACACCACCGAAGCGCAGCTGGCCAGCTGGCGCGTAATCAGGTTCGGCTCGAGCGCGTTCGTGATGCGGATCGCCAGGTCGATGCGCTGCTCCACCAGATTGACGGCGCGGTTCTCCATCTGCAGGTCGACGGCGGCGCGCGGGTAGCGCCGCAGGTAAGCGGTCACTGCGCCGGCCAGCGCCGTCTGCGCCAGCGATTGCGAGCAGGTGATGCGCAGCAAGCCGTGCGGCGTGTCGAGGCCCTCGGGCGAGGTGACGGCCATGGCGCCGGCCACTTCCAGCATCTGCCGGCAGCGCGCCAGGGTGGCCTCGCCCGCATCCGTCAGGCTCAAACGGCGCGTGGTGCGATGCAGCAAGCGCGCCCCCGCCCACTGCTCCATCTCGGCCAGGTAGCGCGTCACCATGGCGCGCGACATGTCGAGCGCGTCGCTGGCGGCCACCATGCTGCCACGCTCGGCGATGGCGACAAATACTTGTGCGGCGGTGATGCGGTCCATGCGGGTACTCCCTTGATTCATCCGATTCATGCAACTAAGTATTGCAATCTACCCTATTTCCCGTGTCTGGTCGAAAGGATAATATGCAAGAGAGTATCTAATATTGAAAGAATAATATGCTTGCACGCGCCGCCCTCCCCTTTCACCCCTCCCGCACGCTGGAGACCTTCCAACTGGATGTGCTGGGCCGCGCACCGTCCACCTCGCTGCTGCTGAGCGGCGTGGCGGACGCCATCCTCGTCAATACCCAGTTCCTGCGCGACGATGCGGCGCAGTTAGCGCACACCATCGCCGCCAGCGGCAAGCGCCTGACCACCATCTATATCAGCGCGGCCGAACCGCAAGCCTATTTCGGCCTGGGCGTGCTGCAGCAAGCTTTTCCGCAAGCCCATATCCTCGCCAGCGGCGCCACGGTCGAGGCGATACGCCGCCAGGCCGGCGCCAGGGTCGCCCACTGGGGCGGCATCCTCAAGCACAATGCGCCACACCGCATCGTCCTGCCGCAACCCTATGACGGCGACAGCCTGCAGCTGGAGGGCCGGCAGGTCGCCCTGCGCCAGCTGGAAGCGGCCTTGAACTGAGGCTGGACCAGCGCTCTTACAAGGCGGCCAGGAAGCGTTCATACTCTTGCGCGCTGCGCGCCAGCCGCCCGGCATAACCCGTTTCCTTCGGCCCGTCTTCCGCACCATAGAAGGCAAAGAAGCGGCGGTTGTCGGCGCCGATATACGCCAGGGTGACATCGAACGGCGCCAGCAGCTGCGCCAGGGTGACGTTCCACTTGCCTTCCGGCGTGAAGTCTTCCTGGCGGATGCCTGCCGTGACGGCCAGCGCCACCTTGCGGCCCTTGAAGGCGTCGCCGCCCGTGCCGTAGGCCCAGCCATACGCCAGCACGTCATCGAGCCACCGCTTCAGCAAGGGCGGACAGTTAAACCAGTACACGGGGAACTGCAAGACCACATTGGCGTGCGCCTCCACCAGCGCCTGCTCCCGCGCCACATCGATATTTCCATCCGGATAAGCCCGGTGCACATCGTGGAGGGTGTAGCGCTCAGGATACTGCGCCAGCTCCTGCAGCCAGCGCTTGTTGGCGACCGATGTATCGATCGAGGGATGGAAGACGATAACGAGGGTTTTCTTCATGCTGCTTTCCTGAATATGGGATGAATGCACCGGACCCGCATGCACAGAAAAGCAGGCAAACCGGTACCCTGCCCCAAGGCGCGCAGCACATGGCCGCGCGCCTGCAGGGGCAAAAACAGCATAACCATAGCGAGTACTTTTCACAAGTACGCACATTGACTACCTATACAGCATAAAAGGTAAGTTACTTGACTCTAGAAATCCCCTTTACCAGGCGTACTTGGATCAGGCAGGCTGGTGCCGTTCACCCCACTCGCACAAAGTATGCAGCACGGGGATCAGCGAGGCGCCCTTGCTTGAGAGGGAATATTCCACCTTGGGCGGTACTTGCGGATATTCCTTGCGCACGATCAGCGCATCGGCTTCGAGTTCCTTCAGGACGACGCTGAGGGTCTTGAAGGCGATGCCGCCGAGATGCCGCTTGAGTTCGTTATGCCGCAGCACCGTGTTTTCCGCCAGCGCGTACAGGATCAGCATCTTGTACTTGCCGCCGATCAGCGACAAGGTATAGCCAAATGCCGTATCGCCCAAGGCCACGCCGCTGGGGGCGCATGTTTCGTCATTCATCGCGTTATGTTTTCTGTTGAAGCCAGGCCTGAGCATACCAGCCCGGCTTGCGGCCGGCGGTGCGGACAGGCATAAAAAAAGCGAGCCGCAAGGCTCGCTTTTGTGCGCCGGGCCGCAAGGCCCGGCAAGAACAATACGCGGTAACTTAAGCGCGCTTGTCCAGTGGCAATACTTCGCGCGTGGTCGAACCGACGAACAGCTGGCGCGGACGGCCAATTTTTTGCTCTGGGTCGGCGATCATTTCGTTCCACTGGGCGATCCAACCGATCGTACGGGCCATGGCGAAGATACCGGTGAACAGCGATACCGGGATGCCCAGTGCGGATTGCACGATGCCCGAGTAGAAGTCGACGTTCGGGTACAGTTTGCGCGAAACGAAGTATTCGTCGTTCAGTGCAATCTTTTCCAGTTCCATCGCCAGCTTGAACAGCGGGTCGTCTTGCAGACCCAGCTCTTGCAGCACTTCGTAGCAGGTTTCACGCATCAGCTTGGCGCGTGGATCGAAGTTCTTGTACACGCGGTGACCAAAGCCCATCAGCTTGACGCCGGAGTTCTTGTCCTTGACTTGCGCGATGAAGGCAGGGATGTTCTCGACGGTGCCGATTTCTTTCAGCATGTTCAGCGCCGCTTCGTTGGCGCCGCCGTGGGCAGGGCCCCACAGGCAGGCGATACCGGCAGCGATACAGGCGAACGGGTTGGCGCCCGACGAACCGGCCAGACGGACAGTCGAAGTCGATGCGTTTTGCTCGTGGTCCGCGTGCAGGATCAGGATGCGGTCCAGAGCGCGCACCAGCACGTCGTTGACCTTGTACTCTTCGCACGGGTTGGCGAACATCATGTGCATGAAGTTGGCGCTGTACGACAGGTCGTTGCGTGGGTACACGAACGGCTGGCCGACCGAGTACTTGTAGGTCATGGCGACCAGGGTAGGCATCTTGGCGATCAGGCGGATGGCCGACACTTCGCGGTGACGCGGGTCGTTGATGTCCAGCGAGTCATGGTAGAACGATGCCAGCGCGCCGACGGTGCCCACCAGGACCGACATCGGATGCGCGTCGCGGCGGAAGCCACGGAAGAAGAATTGCATCTGTTCGTGCACCATCGTGTGCTTGGTGACGGTGTCGACGAACTTGGCTTTCTGCGCTGCGTTCGGCAGTTCGCCGTTCAGCAGCAGGTAGCACGATTCCATGAAGTCGGCGTTGACGGCCAACTGTTCGATCGGGTAACCACGGTACAGCAGCTCGCCCTTGTCGCCGTCGATGTAGGTGATCGACGAGTTGCAGGCGGCCGTCGACATAAAGCCTGGGTCGTAGGTGAACTTGCCGCTACCGGCGTACAGTTTGCGGATGTCGATGACGTCCGGGCCAACCGTGCCTTTGTAGATTGGAAATTCAAGCGATGGGCTGCCATCGGAGAACGACAGGGTAGCTTTTGTGTCAGAGATATTCATGGGCTCTTCCTTCTCGGGAGTGAGTCGAAATTAAAATCAAAAATTCTGGCTGCAATTCGCACCGCAATTCGGCAGTGCTACAGCGCGCCACTCGCACCGTTTGCAATATATCGCCCAGGCGTCTAGGCAATGCGCAGTCGTTGCAGCAGTGCGCGCACATGCGGCAGATCGACTTCGCCTTCCGGCTCTTTACGGGCCAGTACCAGATCCATTAACGCATTGTCCGACAAATCCAGCAAACGCGTCAGCGCGTCAACTTCTTCATCGGTCAATTCGGTTTCATACGCATCGAGAAAACGGGTCAGGATAATGTCGTTTTCCAGCAGGCCACGGCGTGAACGCCAGCGCAGGCGGGCGCGGTTGGCCGGGTCGGCCTGATGCGAGGACAAAATTGATTCTGTCATTTGGTTTACCACTTTACGTGTGCCTTGCGGCACGGTGCTGCTTTGCAGGCGCCGCCTGCAGGCAAGAGAGGATACCCTCTTCCCGCAAACGGCGCCCGGCGGACGCGATCAGGGTGATCAGATCGCGCGGCGGACCATCAATTCCTTGATCTTGCCGATCGCCTTGTTCGGGTTCAACCCTTTCGGGCAGACGTCGACGCAGTTCATGATCGAATGGCAGCGGAACAGGCGGTACGGGTCTTCCAGGTTGTCCAGACGCGCGCCGGTGGCTTCGTCGCGCGAGTCGGCGATGAAGCGGTAGGCTTGCAGCAGGCCGGCCGGGCCGACGAATTTGTCCGGATTCCACCAGAACGACGGGCACGACGTGGAGCAGCATGCGCACAGGATGCACTCGTACAGGCCATCGAGTTCTTCGCGCTGTTCCGGCGACTGCAGGCGCTCTTTTTCAGGCGGGATCGAATCGTTGATCAGGAAAGGCTTGATCGAATCGTACTGCTTGAAAAATTGCGTCATGTCGACGATCAGGTCGCGGATGACTGGCAGACCTGGCAACGGACGCAGCACGATAGGCTCCGACAGTTCGTTCAGATTGGTCGTGCATGCCAGGCCGTTCTTGCCGTTGATGTTCATCGCGTCCGAACCGCACACGCCTTCGCGGCACGAGCGGCGCAGGGCCAGCGAGTCATCGACGTCCGCCTTGATGCGCTGCAGTGCGTCGAGCAGCATCTTGTCGGTGTCTTTCAGTTCGACCGTCAGGTCTTGCATGTACGGCTTGGCATCCTGGTCAGGATCGTAGCGGTAGATTTTGAATTTGAGAGTGCGTGCCATGGTATAGCCTTAGAAAGTACGTGGTTTCGGTTTGAAGGTATCAACCGTCAGCGGCTTGGTCACGACTGGCTTGTATTCCAGTCGGTTGCCTTCCGAATACCACAGAGTGTGCTTCATCCAGTTGTCGTCGTCACGTTGCGGATGGTCATCCTGGGCGTGGGCGCCGCGCGATTCCTTGCGGGCAGCTGCCGAAACGATGGTTGCTTTCGCCGTTTCGATCAGGTTGTCCAGCTCCAACGCTTCCACGCGGGCCGTGTTGAAGACCATCGATTTATCCTTGAAGGAGACGTGCTTGCGGCGCTCGTCAAGCTTCATGATTTCTTCGACGCCCTTGTTCAGCATCTCGTCGGTACGGAACACGCCACAGTACTTCTGCATCGTTGCGCGGATGTCGTTCGCCACGCCCTGCACGGTTTCCGTGCCGGTCGAGTTTTCCAGGCGCGCCAGGCGGCCCATGGCGAAATCGGCAGCGTCGGCTGGCAAAGGCTTGTTTTCCTTGGCTTTCAGGCCGCTGTTAACGATGTGGTTGCCGGCCGCGCGGCCGAAGACCACCAGGTCGAGCAGCGAGTTCGTGCCCAGGCGGTTGGCGCCGTGCACCGAGACGCAGGCGCATTCGCCGATCGCGTACAGACCGTTGACAACCTTGGCCGAATTATCCGGGCCGGTCGGGGTGACGACCTGGCCGTGGATGTTCGTCGGGATGCCGCCCATCTGGTAGTGAATCGTCGGCACGACAGGAATCGGTTCCTTGGTGGCGTCGACGTTGGCGAACTTGTGGCCGATTTCCAGGATCGACGGCAGGCGCTTGGCGATGGTGTCGGCGCCGATATGGCGCAGGTCCAGCATCACGTGGTCCTTGTTCGGACCGCAGCCGCGGCCTTCCTTGATTTCCTGGTCCATCGAACGCGAGACGAAGTCGCGCGGCGCCAGATCCTTCAGGGTCGGCGCATAGCGCTCCATGAAGCGTTCGCCTTCGCTATTGATCAGGATGCCGCCTTCGCCGCGCACGCCTTCAGTGATCAATACGCCCGCGCCGGCCACGCCGGTCGGGTGGAACTGCCAGAATTCCATGTCTTGCAGCGGCAGGCCGGCGCGTGCCGCCATGCCCATGCCGTCACCCGTGTTAATGAAGGCGTTGGTCGACGCGGCGAAGATGCGGCCTGCGCCACCCGTTGCCATGACCGTCGTTTTTGCTTCCAGGATCATGCATTCGCCGGTTTCCATTTCCAGCGCGACAACACCGATCACGTCGCCTTCGGCGTCACGGATCAGGTCGAGCGCCATCCATTCGACGAAGAAGTGCGTACGGGCGCGCACGTTGCGCTGGTACAGGGTGTGCAACAGGGCGTGACCGGTACGGTCGGCTGCCGCGCAAGCGCGCTGCACCGGCTTTTCACCGAAGTGGGCCGTGTGGCCGCCGAATGGACGCTGGTAGATGGTGCCGTCAGGGTTGCGGTCGAATGGCATGCCGAAGTGTTCCAGCTCGTACACGACTTTCGGTGCTTCGCGGCACATGAATTCGATGGCATCCTGGTCGCCCAGATAGTCGCCACCCTTGACGGTGTCGAACATGTGCCAGAACCAGTTGTCTTCGGCCATGTTGCCGAGCGACGCGCCGATACCGCCCTGCGCCGCAACGGTGTGCGAGCGGGTCGGGAAAACTTTCGACAGAACTGCGACGTTCAGACCGGCTTCCGCCAGTTGCAACGACGCGCGCATGCCGGAACCGCCGGCGCCAACGATTACCGCATCAAAGCGGCGGGTAGGGATTGCAGATTTATATGCTGCCACGATTACACACTCCAGAGTATCTGTACCGTCCAGCCGGCACAAGCGATCAACCACAGCATGGTGGCAATTTGCAGGGTCAGACGGAGGCCAGCGCTTTTCACGTAGTCCATCCAGATGTCGCGTACGCCGACCCATGCGTGGTAGAACAGGGCGACGAAGGTCACCAGGCTGAACAATTTAAACCACTGCTGTGCGAACAGACCAGCCCAGCCTTCATAGCTGAAGTTGCTGCCGGTCAGGAAAGAAATAAGCAGGATGGCAACATAGGCCACCATGACGATGGCGGTAACGCGTTGCGCCAGCCAGTCGCGCAAGCCGTAATGGGCACCGACGACGAGGCGTTTCGGTCCGATATTATTGTCTGCCATGTTTAAAATACTCCAAACAGTTTCAAAGCGACCAAAGCCGTCAGCACCAGGCTCACGACCAGTACGGAGGACGCGGTCTTGCGTGCCGAATCTTTTTCGATGGCAACGTGCACGTCCATGAACAGGTGGCGGATGCCGGCGCAGAAGTGGTGCAGGAAGGCCCAGACCAGACCCAGGGTGATCAGCTTGACGAACCAGTGCGAGGCGATGCCCTGGAAGTAGGCATACGACATTTCGGAACGCAGGCTCAGTTCCAGCATGTACAGGATGCACGGCAGCAAGGCGAAAATGATGAAACCGCTGATGCGATGCAGGATCGAGACGATGGCGCCGACAGCCATGCGGTAGTTCGACAATTCGGTAACATGAATGTTACGGAATTGCGGCCGTTCTTTTTTTGGTACTTCTCTTACGGCTTCAGACATAACAAAAACCTCCCCTTTGAATTTCAACTAAATATTGAAGCCGCGATTTTCGCCGATTTTCGCAACCCATACCAATATCTATTGTTACATATAACCAAAATGGTTTTTTACTACAAAATACCGCGCTACTTTCCGTAGTTCACGTAATTTAATTACAGAATCGCTGGCAAAACACGGCCCGCCGGGGCGGGCCATGCTGTCGCTGCGCTTTCCGTTGTCTCCGTTGCCCGCCTTGCGGCAGGCATCTTGCAAGCGATGCACTTCAGCCTTGCTGCTTGTTCGGACGCCCGCGGGCGCCCCGCCGCTTCAGCTGAGTTCATTCTGATAATGATGACGACTGGTCAGGTACAAGCCCCGGCGCAGTTCGACCGGCTTGTCGCCGTAGGTAAACGACACGCGCTCGGAACTGAGCAAGGGCGTGCCGAGGTCGATATTTAACAATTGCGCGGCGCCCGCGTCGGCGCACACGGCGCGGATCTGTTCGGACGCGCGGATCATGCGCGTGCCGAATTCCGTTTCGAACAGGCCATACATGGGACCCTTGTATTCCACTAGGCGCTCGGCCGTCAGACCCTTGAAGATCAGGCCAGGCAACCACAATTCCTCGACGATGGTCGGCACGCCGTCGAAATACTGCACGCGCTTGATGAAGATGACGGCGTCGCCGGACTTCAAGTCCATCAGGCGCGCCACGTCGGCCGGCGCGCGCACGCGCTTGACCTCAATAAACTTGCTTTCGGGATAATGCGGCACGCCTTCGTCCGGCACCAGGCGCAGGAAGCGGAAATGCGCGCGCGCCTCATGGTGGGTGGAAACAAAGGTGCCCTTGCCCTGGCGGCGCATGACGAGATTCTCGGCGGCCAGTTCATCGATGGCCTTGCGCACCGTGCCCTGGCTGACCTTGAAACGGCCCGCCAGCTCGACTTCGCTGGGAATCAGTTCGCCCGGCTTCCATTCGCCCGATTGCAGGCTCTGCGTGATGAGCGCCTTGATCTGCTGGTACAGGGGACTGAAGGTGGGCGAGGCATTCGCGGCAGGCGCTGGCACGGCGGCGGTGGCAGTGGTATTGACGCTGGCAACAGGGGCGGCGGCGGTGCTGGCCGCTGCGGCAACAGGCGTGGCCGGGGTGCCCGCGGTCGGACTGACCGCCCCGCTTGCAGCAGTGGCATTGTTGGTCAGATTGGACGAGGCGGAATTCATAGTCCGACATTTCAACACAAATCACTGCCCGCGTCCAGTAAAACACACGCAGTTATCTGTCTTATATAAGACATAAGATATGATTGACAGATAGAGATCGGAGGCCTAAACTGCCCTCGATAAAACTTGTGAGCCAGCGTTTTATGTTGTCGGCCAGCCACTCTGGCCTCGTGCAGCACAAGCGTGACGGCAGCGTACACCAGCAATTCGGTGGCGCGGGCCGGTTTTGGTATCATTATAGTTTTTCCGGATAAGCGTAAGCCCAGCTTCAAGCCCGTTTTCTTTCCCATTTTTGGAGATTCATCATGGCTAAAACCCCAATGCGTGTTGCAGTGACCGGCGCCGCCGGCCAGATCGGCTACGCCCTGTTGTTCCGCATCGCCAATGGCGACATGCTCGGCAAAGACCAGCCTGTCATCTTGCAACTGCTTGAAATCCCGGACGAAAAAGCCCAGAAGGCGCTCAAGGGCGTGATGATGGAAATCGACGACTGCGCATTCCCGCTGCTGACGGAAATGACCGCCCATTCCAATCCGCTGACCGCCTTCAAGGATGTCGACGTGGCCGTACTGGTTGGCGCGCGTCCACGCGGCCCAGGCATGGAACGCAAGGACCTGCTGGAAGCGAACGCCCAGATCTTCACCGTACAAGGCAAGGCGCTCGACGCCGTCGCTTCGCGCAATGTCAAAGTACTGGTGGTCGGCAACCCAGCTAACACCAACGCCTACATCGCCATGAAATCGGCGCCATCGCTGCCAGCGAAAAACTTCACCGCCATGCTGCGCCTGGACCACAACCGCGCGCTGTCACAAGTGGCTGCCAAGACCGGCACCGCCGTGAAAGACATCGAAAAGCTGACCGTGTGGGGCAACCACTCGCCAACGATGTACGCCGACTACCGTTTCGCCACCGTGAACGGCAAGGCTGTCAAGGACCTGATCAACGACCAGGAATGGAACGCCAACACCTTCCTGCCAACCGTCGGCAAGCGCGGCGCGGCCATCATCGAAGCGCGCGGCCTGTCGTCGGCAGCGTCGGCAGCGAACGCCGCCATCGACCACATCCATGATTGGATGCTGGGCACCGCCGGCAAGTGGACTACCATGGGCGTTCCTTCGGATGGCTCGTATGGCATTCCTGAAGGCACCGTATTCGGCTTCCCGGTCACCACCGACAACGGTGAGTACACCATCGTTCAAGGTCTGGAAATCGATGCATTCTCGCAAGAGCGCATCAACCTGACCCTGAAAGAACTGACCGAAGAGCGCGAAGGCGTGAAACACCTGCTGGCCTAAGTCCAGTATTGGCGGCGCGGCCTGAGCGCCGCCCGCCAAGAAGGCCGCCCGCGACATTCGCGGCGCGGCTGTTTTCTCAAGTAGTTTTTACCTGCAGAAATGCCTTAAGCATGCACCCTTCCGAGGTTTTATTCCAAGGCAAACGCCAGCCGCTGTTGCTCGCCGCTTGCGACCACTACGCCGGCTCTGAAAAGCTGATGCGTAAATCGATTGCTTTGCAACAAGAGCTTGGCCCCCTGTTCGACATCACGTTCGACTGCGAAGACGGCGCCAGCGCCGGCAATGAAGAATCCCACGCCCACATGATCGCCGGCCTGCTGGCCAGCGACGAGAACCAGTTCAACCGCATCGGTGTGCGCGTGCACGACGTCGACAGCCCGTTTTTCGCGCGCGACGTGGAAATCATCTGCAGCGCCGCGTCCCGCCTGGCCTATATCGCCGTACCCAAGGTGGGCGGCGTGCAGGATGCCATGCTGGCCATCGACCTGATCAACCTGCACGCGCGCCGCGCCGGCCGCGACAACCTGCCCGTGCATATCCTGATCGAGACGCATGGCGCGCTGCGCGACGCCTATGCGATCGCCGCCCTGCCCCAGGTCGAATGCCTGTCCTTCGGCATCATGGATTTCGTTTCGGCCCACTACGGCGCCATTCCCGCCGCCGCCATGCGCACGCCGGGCCAGTTCACGCATCCGCTGGTGGTGCGCGCCAAGCTCGAAGTGGCCGCCGCCTGCCACGCGCACGGCAAGGTGCCGTCGCATAACGTGACGACGGACGTGCGCGATTCGGCCGTGGTGGCAAATGACGCCCAGCGCGCGACAGCCGAGTTCGGCTACACGCGCATGTGGAGCATCCACCCGGACCAGATCAAGCCCATCATCAAGGCCTTCACGCCGCGCCTGTCCGAAGTCAACGAAGCCAGCAATATCCTCAATGAAGCGCTGCGCGCCAACTGGGGACCGATTGCGCAAAATGGCCGCTTGCACGACCGCGCCAGCTACCGATATTATTGGACCGTTTTGCAACGCGCCAAACTGGCAGGCCTCGGCCTGCCCGAGGCGGCCGCTGCATTACTCAACGCCCCCTCTTCCAGCACCACTGAAAACTGACAGGAATTACACGATGTCCCTCTCCAAATTAGCCATTGCCTGCAGCGTCGCGCTGGGCGCCATGACCCTCACGCTGGCGCCGGCCAGCTTCGCCGCCACGGATACCAAGGAGCCGGCAAAAGCCAAGGCCGTCAAGGCCAAGCCGAAAGCCAAGGCCACCAAGGCCAAAGCTGCCGCCAAGGAAGCGCATCCGCTCGCCATGTCGGTGGTCGACAAGGAAGAATCCGATGAGCCGGACACCGCCGGCTCCGCTTCCACCGATTTCAATTGTGAACTTGGTAATAAAATTACCATCTACACCAATGCGACTGACGACAAACACATCGCCCTGCGCTGGAAGAAGCGCCTGCACCGCCTGAGCCGCGTGGGCACCACCACCGGCGCCAACCGCTTCGAGAACCGTTTATATGGTCTCGTCTGGATCGGCATCCCGGCCAAAGGCATGCTGCTCGATTCCAAGCAGGGCCGCCAGCTGGCCAATGAATGCAAGGATGCGGAGCAAGCCAAGCCAGCGGCAGTGGTGGAAGCCGCGCCATCGCTGGGCGTGCTGCCGGCAACCGGCGGCTGATGTGAGCAGCAAGGGCCTCTTCGGGGGCTCAGTCATGTTTTGTAATTTGAATAATCAATAAATAGACGATACCCAACAAGGAGAGGTCATGTCCCGCAACACTCTGAACACGCTCAAGGACTTTAATATTTCGGATAGCAAGAAGGGCAAGCTGTACTCCCTGCCTGCGCTGGAAAAAAGCCTGGGCATCAATGTCTCCCGCCTGCCAGTGTCGATTCGTATCGTGCTCGAATCGGTATTGCGCAACTGCGACGGCAAAAAAGTCACCGAAGAACACGTCAAGCAATTGGCGAGCTGGGGCCCGACCGCCGAGCGCACCGACGAGATCCCGTTCGTAGTGGCGCGCGTCGTGCTGCAAGACTTCACCGGCGTGCCGCTGCTGGCCGACCTGGCAGCGATGCGCAACGTGGCCGCCAAGATGGGCATCAACGCGAAGAAAATCGAACCGCTGGTGCCGGTCGACCTGGTGGTCGACCACTCGGTGACCATCGATCACTACCGCGAAAAGAAAGCGCTGGACCTGAACATGAAACTGGAATTCTCGCGTAACAACGAGCGTTACCAGTTCATGAAATGGGGCATGCAAGCCTTCGACACCTTCGGCGTCGTGCCACCAGGCTTCGGCATCGTCCACCAGGTCAACCTGGAATACCTGGCGCGCGGCGTGCACCACGCAGGCAAGAAAGCCGGCGACGTGTACTACCCTGACACCCTGGTCGGCACCGACTCGCACACCACCATGATCAACGGCATCGGCGTGGTCGGCTGGGGCGTGGGCGGCATCGAGGCGGAAGCCGGCATGCTGGGCCAACCGGTCTACTTCCTGACGCCAGACGTCATCGGCGTGAACCTGTCGGGCGCGCTGCGCGAAGGCTGTACCGCCACCGACCTGGTGCTGACCATCACCGAATTGCTGCGCAAAGAGAAAGTCGTCGGCAAGTTCGTCGAATTCTTCGGCGAAGGCACGGAATCGCTGACCTTGACCGACCGCGCCACGATCGCCAACATGGCCCCGGAATACGGCGCGACCATGGGCTTCTTCCCTGTCGACGAAGCCACCATCGATTACTTCAAGGGCACCGGCCGCAGCAAGGCTGAAATCGCCGCGTTCGAAGGCTACTTCAAGGCGCAAAACCTGTTCGGCGTGCCAAAAGCGGGCGACATCGACTACACCCGCGTGGTGGAACTGAACCTGGCGTCGGTCGCTCCGTCGCTGGCCGGCCCGAAACGCCCGCAAGACCGTATCGAAATCGGCAACGTCAAGGCGAACTTCGCCGAGCTGTTCGCCAAGCCAACGACCGAAAACGGCTTCAACAAGAACCCGGCCGACCTGGCTGCCGTGTACGAAACGACGAACGGCGTAAAAGTGTCGAACGGCGACGTGCTGATCGCCGCGATCACCTCGTGCACCAACACCTCGAACCCGAGCGTGATGCTGGCTGCCGGCCTGCTGGCCAAGAAAGCCGTGGAAGCCGGCCTGAAAGTTGCTCCGCACATCAAGACATCGCTGGCCCCTGGCTCGCGCGTCGTGACCGAGTACCTGACGGCCGCCGGCCTGCTGCCATACCTGGAAAAACTGGGCTTCGGCGTGACCGCCTACGGCTGCACCACCTGTATCGGCAATGCGGGCGACCTGACGCCCGAGCTGAACGCTGCCATCGCCACGCACGACATCGTCGCGTCGGCCGTGCTGTCGGGCAACCGTAACTTCGAAGCGCGTATTCACCCGAACATCCGTTCGAACTTCCTCGCTTCGCCACCGCTGGTCGTCGCTTACGCCATCGCCGGCAACATGACGCGCGACCTGATGACGGAACCGGTCGGCAAGGGCAAGGGCGGCAAGGACATCTACCTGGGCGACATCTGGCCGACCTCGGCTGAAGTCTCGGCCATGATGAAGTTCGCCATGAACGCCAAAGTGTTCAAGGACAACTACGCGGACGTCAAGGGCGCGCCAGGCAAGCTGTGGGAGAAAGTCACCACCGTGTCCGGTCAAGTCTACAACTGGCCGAAATCGACCTACATCGCGGAACCACCGTTCTTCGACAACTTCTCGATGACGCCAGCGGCAGTGGCCACCGGCATCGAAGGCGCGCGCGCACTGGGCGTGTTCGGCGATTCCATCACCACCGACCACATCTCGCCAGCCGGCTCGATCCAGGAAAACGGTCCTGCAGGCAAGTGGCTGAAGGAAAACGGCGTCCTGAAAGCGGACTTCAACTCCTACGGCTCGCGTCGCGGCAACCATGAAATCATGATGCGCGGCACGTTCGCCAACGTGCGCATCAAGAACCGCATGATCCCTGCGAAAGCGGACGGTTCGGCGGTCGAAGGCGGCATCACGATCCACCAGCCTTCCGGCGAAGAAATGTCGATCTACGACGCAGCGATGAAATATGTTGCTGAAGGCACGCCAACCATGGTCTTCGGCGGCGAAGAGTACGGCACGGGCTCGTCGCGCGACTGGGCAGCCAAGGGCACCCAGCTGCTGGGCGTGAAAGCCGTGATCACCCGTTCGTTCGAGCGTATTCACCGCTCGAACCTGGTGGGCATGGGCGTGCTGCCGCTGCAATTCATCGGCGACGACAGCGTGCAAACGCTGGGCATCACCGGCAAGGAAACCTTCGACCTGAAAGGCCTCGAAGGCGAAATCAAGCCACAGCAACTGGCTACCCTGGTGATCCACCGCGCCGACGGCTCGAGCCAGGAAGTCAAAGTCCTGCTGCGCATCGATACGCCGATCGAAGTCGATTACTACAAGCATGGCGGTATCCTGCCATTCGTACTGCGTCAACTGCTGGCCGAGTAATCAGCCCAGCTGTGAGGTAAGATAAAAGCGCCGGTTCCGACCGGCGCTTTTTTTCGTCCCGGCACCCCGTTTTTCCTTGAAATTCAGACTATTGGCATGATCTAAGGACAGCTTACGTATTGCGTGCGGCTGAATCCTCTACAATACGGTTATAAGGGTTTATCATTGTTTGACTGATCCATTTTTTTCACTTTCCGAGACTCTTATCCCGCTATGCGTCGTCCTTCCAAAGATTCATCCCACAAACTGACTGCCGACAGCCAGCGCCTGGTCACCTTTGCCCAGGCGATCGTACAGGCAGCCAGCCGTCTCGAAGAGCGGTCCTGGGAACACAGCCTGGATACGCAGCTCCAGAAATTACTCAAAACCGGCCACCAGGACACCATCGACAACACCCTGGGCAGCCTGTTCAAGGAAGACTTGAACGCCTACGACGTGCTGATGGACTGCGTTGAAGCCGTCAGCGAATCGACCGTCGTCACGCATGAAGACGTGCGCTACGACGCCCTGCTGGTGGCCGTGCCCATCCTCGCGTGGACGCGCTTTTCCATCGCCTCCGGCCCCATGGCCGGCGACGCGCACGGCGTATTGTCCGCGCATTTCGCCGCCCACCTGCTGGCCGATGGCACGAAAATGGCCATGGCGCCGACCCTGTATTCGATCGACCAGTTGCCGCGCAGCCACGTCGAAACCTATGCCAAGACGCAGAAGCTGGCACTGGCCGCCCTGAAAGGCACGGCCGTCAAGCCCTCGAGCAAAGAGGCGGAAACGGCGCCCTTCCTGGCCGATACGCGCTACCTGCTGGTGGCCGTGGTGGCCCCAAGCGGCGCCCCCCTGTTCCGCTGGCAGACGCCGGCCAGCCAGCCCGACTTCATCAAGGAGCGCAGCGCCGCCCTGGAACAATGGCGCGCGCAGGCGACGCCGACGATTGCCCGCCTGCTGCCGGGCTGCGGCCTGGAACTGCTGCTGCCGGAAGCGTACTACGTGGCCTGCCGCGAAGCGGACAAGCTGATACGCCCCGTCTCCGTGCGCGCCGCCGTGCACTACCTGACGCACACGCTGGCCATCGAGCCGTCGGAACTGCGCGCCGTCATCGCCGGTTTCGGCGAGGAAGCGGCCGATGGCCAGGTGGACGAGTACCGCATCGCCTTCACCCTGCGCCAGGCGCCGGATGTCATCTACGGCATCGTCTGGCCTTTGTACGGCCAGGAAGACGAGGATGGCACGCCGATCGAAGGCCTGATCCAGGTCGGCATCGCCGCGCTGGACAAGCAAAAGACGCCCGTCGATGAAATTATCGAGCATCTGAACGCCGCCGGCGTGACGCAGATCAAACGCCACGCGGAACGTTTTGTCGGCGAATACTGCGACGATTGCGGCGCGCCCCTGTTTGCCGACCCGGTGGGCGAGTTGGCGCATGCGGAAATGCCGGAAGATACGCCGCAAGGTACCGAGCATTTTCATTAATTGATGCAGCATGGGGCCGGAAGTTTTCTTCCGGCCTTTTTTTCGCCCCGACCGCCGATGCCTTCCAGCCCAGTCTCGCTCTCTCCCCTGCGGCCAGCATTGCTGGCGCTATCGTTTCCCATACTGGCAATGTTGCTGGCGAGCGCATTCATCGCCATGCGCGTCATGGGCACGCTGGGTCCGTTGGGTTTGTTCTGGATGCTGCCGCTGAGTTTTTGCGTGATGGCGGCCTTGCCATGGATCTTGCTGTCGCCGCACGGGCGCCGCAGCATCGGCCTGCAAGCGCCCTCCGGCAAGGCGCCGTATGCGCTGGCCTTGATCTGCGGCGCGGCAGCCGCGCTCCTGTGCTTTGCCCTGGGCATGCTGCTGTATGGCGCCACGCCGGACAACTGGTTTGTCAGCATAGCGGCCAGCTTTCGCCGCACGGCGCCCACGGCGGGGCTGAGCATCTGGATGCTGCACCTGATGATCACCGTGCCGGCTTGCATCTTCAGCCCGATCGGCGAGGAAATCTTCTTTCGGGGCGTGCTGCAAAAGGCGCTGGAGGAAAAACTGTCCGTGCGCAGCAGCACCTGCGTGGAAGCAGGACTGTTCGGCCTGGCACACCTGTGCCATCATGGCTTGAGCATGACGGCTGCCGGCCTGTCGCTGAATGCGGCCTCGGCGGCGGGGTGGGTGACGCTGATGTTTGCGACAGCCTGCCTGTTCGCATGGTTACGGCGCCGCCATGCTTCGCTATGGCCAGCGATGGCGGCGCACGCGGCATTCAATCTGACGATGAATGCCGTGATTTTCCAATTTCTGTGGCCAACATTACCACTGTGAAAACGGATGGCGGATCAGGTTGGCGTTGTAGTAGCGCGCATCGCCCGACACTTCCGCGCCGATCCAGTCGGGTTTCTCGAACGGCTGATCTTCCGAGGCCAGTTCGATCTCCGCCACCACCAGGCCCGCATTGGCGCCCAGAAACTCGTCGACTTCCCACACCATGCCCGCGTGTTCGATGCGGTGGCGAACCTTTTCGATCAGCGGCTGTTCGCACAGGCTGTCGAGCAGTTCGGCCGCGTCGGCCAGCGGAATCGGATACTCCCACTCGCCGCGCGTCGCGCCCACGTTCGCCCCCTTGATGGTCAGCATCGCCTGCTCGCCTTCGATGCGCACGCGCACCACGCGCTCGCGCGCGGACGACAAATACCCCTGGCGCAGCAGGACCGACTGGCCCAGGCCGCGCCAGGCGTCGCCGGCAAGCAGAAATTTACGCTCGATTTCGATACCCATGAACAACGCCGTTCAATCCAGCGACAGCAGGATAGGCTGCAGCATGGCCGCGCCCAGGGCCGCGCTGCGCGCGCCGTTCCAGCCGACGGCCGGATCCGGCAAGTCGGCGTTTTCCTTGAACGGCATTTCCAGGGTCAGCGCCAGGCAGCCGAAGTGGTGGCCGACGTACTTCGATGCCAGGGTCAGCATGTCCGACTTGTACTTGCTGGCGGCATAGCCGAACTTGTCCTGGAAGTCCGGACTGGCCTGCTTGTAGCGCTCGATGAAGGCTTTCTGGTGCGCCGCTTGCGCCGGCGTGAAGTTTTCCAACATTTCATTGCCGGCCACAAAGTTGTACGGCAGCGCTTCATCGCCGTGGATGTCGAAGAACATGTCGACGCCCGTTTCGTGTATCTTGTTTTTCACGCACAGCACTTCCGGGCTGGACTCCAGCGATGGCGTCATCCATTCACGGTTCAGGTTGGCGCCTGCCGCATTCGTGCGCAGGTTGCCGCGGATGGAGCCATCCGGGTTCATGTTCGGCACGATGTGGAACACGGCGCGCTGCAAGAGCTTGCGCGCGATCGGGTTGGCGTCGTCCAGCAGCGAGTCGATCAAGCCTTCGACGAACCATTCGGCCATCGATTCGCCCGGATGCTGGCGCGCGATGACCCAGATTTTCTTTTCCGCCTGCGGATTGCCGATGGTAACCATGTTCATGTCGCGGCCGTCGACCGTGCTGCCCAGGTCGGACACGCGCGCCAGCGGATGCTCGGCCACTTCGCCCAGCAGGCGCAGATGGCGTTCCCACGAATACGGCTCGAAATAGGCGTAGTACACGCTGTCGAGTTCCGGCGTGTGCGAAATCGTCATGACCTGGCCGTCGAACGAGGTCGGCACGCGGAACCAGTTTTCGCTGTCGTAGCTAGCCACGGCCTGGTAGTCTTCATAGCCGGCCGGATAGGTGGCCTGGCCCGCGTTCAGGAAGCGCATCGTGCATGCCTGGCCGCGCGCGCCCTGCAGGCGGAAGTGGAACCACTGGTGGATGTCGGCGTGGCTATCCTTGCGCAAGTTCAGGTCGATGGCGCCGGCACTGGTGGCGCTCACCACGTCGATGGCGCCCGAGTCGAAGTTCTGGCTGATTTTAATGGTCATGTAATGATCCCGTCCGAATGTAAGTGTTCCGGCGTTGCCTCGTGGGCTGGCGCCGTTGCGCTAAAAAACGCAGTGTAAGCTATCCCGCTATTTTCCGCCCTTTGGCACCGTTCGCAAAGCCTAGCCCGGCGTTTTATGCACCAATCCGGGGCATCGATGGAAAAGTGCCGGGCAAAAGCGCGAAAAATCGGTCAGCTGTTGCATCTACCGGACAAAAAACTGCTTTGTAACAACGGCTGACACATTGGCGCCCGGTCGCCCCCCTATAATTCTTGCTTTCATAGAGTCGCCAGGAAAGAGTCGTGGACAAGAAGTTAACTAACATCCAGGAAAGAAAGTTACGCGAGGCTCAGGCGCGGCGCGAGCACATCATCGACGTCGTCAAAGATCTCATCAAGAAGGGCGGCGCGCGCGCCGTCTCCATCCGCAAGGTAGCCGAGGCGGCCGGTTTTTCCACCACCGTCGTGTACGCCCTGTTCCGCGACAAGGCCACCCTGATCGCCCAGGCCATGGACAAGGATTTGCTGGAACTGGTGCGCGCCATGCGCACGGCGTGCGCCACCAGCGATGATCCGTGGCAGCGCATCGCCCTGGTCGGCCGCGCCTACATCGAGTACGGCTTCCAGCATCCGGACGAGTATTCGCTGATCTTCATGGAATTGCGGCCGCACGCGGAAATCGACGCCGTCGAAGTCGAACACGGCAATATCGAGCAGGATCCGTACGCCTATGCGCTGCACCTGTTTACCGAACTGGCGCAAGCGGGCCAGGTGCGCCAGGACGAGCCGGCGCTGCACACGATGACGCAAGTCTTCTGGCAATCGCTGCACGGCCTCGTGTCGCTGCGCATCGTCATGGATGCGGGCGACCCGTGGACGCCGCACCCGGAAATGAATGCGCATATCGACGACTTGCTGGCTGTCGTCACGGCAGGCATCCGTCTGCGCTTTGCACCGGCTTCCTGACGTTTGATCCAGCACAAACCGTCCCGACAGAAAAGGCGGACAGTGGAGTGAAGCCGCCTGCGCTGGTGCAGCGCGGCTCGTGCGAAGGAGGGCGAGATGAACGAGGCCTATGCCACGGACCGGCTTGACAAACAGCAAAGCGCGCACAATGCTGTCCGTATGGAAGCGCGGCTGACAAAACTGGAAGCGGACCGGGAACACGACCGGCAATGGTTCAAGACGCTCGAGCAGCGTCTTGGCGACGGCCTCGACAATGTACGCACGGAGTTGCGCAACGAATCGCAGTTGCTGCGCGCCGACCTGACGCAGTTTCGCGGCGACTTGCGCGGCGACTGCCACGCCTTGCGCACGGAACTGGGGGACATCCGAAAGCACATGCACACCCACTTCCTGTGGTTCATGGGCATACAGGCCACCACCACGTTTGCCCTGCTGGGCCTGGGCGCCAAGGCGCTGCATATGTACTGAGGAAAAGCAACAAGGCAGGCGCGGTGCCGCACCGCCCTGCCTGTCTTGAGGTTAGCGAAGCTGCTACGCTGCCAGCATGCTCTGCGTTTCCTGGTAGCGCGTGTGCCACGACAGCGCCTGCTCCAGGATGTGCGGCGTATGGCCGCCGCGCTGGCATGCCGCGTCGTAATAGGCACGCAGTTGCGCGCGGTAGTCTGGGTGCGTGCAGCGTTCGATGATCAGCGGCGCCCGTTCGCGCGGCGCCAGGCCGCGCAAGTCCGCGTAGCCCCACTCCGTCACCAGCACGTCGACGTCATGCTCCGTATGGTCGACATGCGAGACCATCGGCACGACGCTGGAAATGCGCCCGCCCTTGGCCGCCGATTTCGATACGAACATCGACACTTGCCCATTGCGCGCAAAGTCGCCCGAGCCGCCGATGCCGTTCATCATGTGCGTGCCGCACACGTGCGTGGAATTGACATTGCCGTAGATATCAAACTCGAGCGCCGTGTTCAGGGCGATGATGCCCAGGCGGCGCACGATCTCGGGATGGTTGCTGATCTCTTGCGGGCGCAGCACGATCTTCGAGCGGTAATGGTCGATATTGTCCATCAGCTTCTGGTGCACGGCGGCCGACAGGGTGATCGACGAGGCCGATGCAAACGCCAGCTGGCCCGAGTCGAGCAGCTCGATGGCGCTGTCCTGCAGCACTTCCGAATACATCGTCATATTGCGGAAAGGCGAGCCGATCAGACCATGCAGCACGGCGTTGGCGATGGTGCCGATGCCCGCCTGCAGGGGCAACAATTCCGGGCCCATGCGCCCGGCCGCCACTTCGCCTTGCAGGAAGGCGATCACGTGGCCGGCGATCGCTTGCGTTTCCGCATCGGGCGGCAAGGCGTTCGACGGGCTGTCGGGACTGTCCGTGATGACGATGGCGGCGATGCGGGCCGGGTCGATGGCGATGGCCGTGCTGCCCAGGCGCTGGTCGACGCGCGTGAGGGGAATCGGTTCGCGCCCCGGCAGGGTTTGCGGAATATAAATGTCGTGCAAGCCTTCCAGCGCCAGCGGCGTGGACAGGTTGATTTCAATAATGACTTGGGTGGCCTGCTGGGCAAACGCGGCGGAGTTACCCACCGACATGGTCGGGATGATGGCGCCGGCCGCCGTAATGGCGGTGGCCTCGATGACGGCGATATCGACGGCCGCCAGGTTGCCCGAGCGCAGCTGCTCGGCCGTTTCCGACAGATGCTGGTCGATGAACATGACTTCACCGTTGTTGATCTTGCCGCGCAGCACAGGGTCGACCTGGAACGGCATGCGGCGCGCCAGCACGCCCGCTTCGGCCATCAGGCCGTCGCTGCCATTGCCCAGCGAAGCGCCCGTGATCAGGGTCAGGCTCAACGGGTCTTGCAGGGCGCGTTCGGCCAGCGCGCGCGGCAGAGCCTTGGCGTCGCCGGCACGGGTAAAGCCGCTCATGCCGACACGCATGCCGTTGTGGAACAATTTGGCTGCCTCATCGGCGCTCATGATTTTGCTGAGCAAGCCTGGGTGGCGGATACGGTCCTCGTACATCGTGATGCTCCTGATATTCTTAATATTCTCAAACTGGATGGCTGTCATACACCAACCCCATAAGTGGATTCAGTATAAAATCCCGCTTACATGCATGGCATGAATTAATTTCGTCACATCCAGTCGATATTTTCATGCCCCGCCAACGCCGAGCCCCTCTTGGATATCCGTTCCCTGCGCTATTTCGTCGAAACCGTGCGCCTGTCGAGCTTTACGCAGGCGGCGGAATCGCTGCACCTGACACAGTCCACCATCAGCAAGATGGTGCGCCAGCTGGAAGACGAGGTGGGCGCACAATTGCTCGTGCGCGACGGGCGCAAGCTGACCCTGACGGACACGGGCCGCATCGTCTACCAGCACGGCCAGGAAATGCTGGCCAATATGCGCCAGCTGACGCTGGAGGTGCGCGACACCCAGGCCTTGCAGCGCGGCAGCCTGACGGTCGGCATCCCGCCCATGATCAACGTGCTGTTCACGCCCGTATTGAAAGCCTTCCGCGCGCGCCACCCGAACATCAGCCTGACCCTGCAGGAAGACACGGGCCAGCAGATCGAGCGCCAGGTGGCGGCCGGCGAGCTGGAAATCGGCATGACGGTGCTGCCGGCCGACCCGGAACTCGATCTCGTGGCCGTGGAAGTGGCCAACTACCCGATCTGGGCCCTGGCCGAGCCGGGCACATTCCAGAAGCAGCGCACGACACTGCCCTTCAAGGCGCTGGCCGACTTGCCGCTGGTGTTATTAAAGGATGATTTCGCGCTCACGCGCAGCCTGCGCCAGCATTTCGCGCAAGCGGGCTTCACGCCGACCATCGCCGCGCAGAGCGGGCAATGGGACTGGCTGGTGGCGATGGCCTCGGCCGGCCTGGGCGTGGCCCTGCTGCCCGAGCCGTTCATCCACCGCCTAGCCGGCGAACGGCTGGAGGCGGTGCGCATCGTCGAGCCGGAGGTGGCGTGGCAGGTGGCGCACGTCTGGAGCGGGCGCTACCTGTCGCATGCGGCGCGCGCCTGGCTCGAGGTATGCCAGGACGTGCTGGGCACGCCGTTCGCGCACTGACGTAAAAAAGGGTGGCCGAGGCCACCCTTTTGATTGATCGCGCCACCTTGCTTACTTGGCGGCGTCGTCCTTGTACATGCTGGCGTACTTCCAGCCGAAGTACAGAATGAAGGTGTAGCACAGGGCCGGCACGAGGAAGGACAGCTGCAAATTGATGTGGTCGGCCAGGAAGCCCTGGATGAACGGCACGATGGCGCCGCCGACGATGGCCATGCACAGGATGCCCGAACCTTGACCCGTCTGCGCGCCCAGCTTGTTCAGGGCCATGCTGAAGATGGTCGGGAACATGATGGAGTTAAACAGGCCCACGGCGATCAATGCCCACATGGCCGTGTGACCGCTGGAGAACACGGCGACGAGGATCAGCGCAATGACGACGGCGGCGTTGAAGGCCAAGGTCTTGCCCGGGCTGACATAGCGCATCACGGCAAAGCCGACGAAGCGGCCCAGCATGGCGCCACCCCAGTAATAGCTGACGAAATACGCGGCGTCGGCGTGGCTCAGGCCAGCGATATGGCTCTCGCCCAGGAAGTTGATCAGGAAACTGCCGATGCTCACTTCACCGCCCACATACAGGAAGATGGCCAGCGCGCCCAGCACCAGATGGCGGTGCGACCAGATCGAGACCTTGTGGCCATCCTGCGCCACGGCGGCCGCATCGTCGGCATGCGAAATCTTCGGCAATTTCGCCAGCGCGAACAGCACGGCCAGGATCACCAGGGTCGCAGCCAGCACCAGGTACGGGCCTTGCACGGAAGCGGCTTCCTTGGCGCGGTAAGCCAGTTGCTCGGCTGCCGGCAGCAGGTCGAACTGCTGCACCGTCAGCACGGTGCCCGACAAAATCAGCATGCCGCCCAAGGCCGGCGCCACGGTGGTGCCCAGCGCGTTGAACGCCTGCGTCAGGGTCAGGCGGCTCGACGCCGTCTGCGGGTCGCCCAGTTCCGTCACGTACGGATTGGCCGCCACCTGCAGCACGGTGATGCCCGCCGCCAGGATGAAGAAGGACAGCAGGAACAGCGCATAGCTGCCGGTGGACGCCGGGTAGAACATGGCGCAGCCGGCGGCCGCGATCAGCAGCCCGGCGACGACGCCGCGCTGGTAGCCGATTTTCTTGATCAGCATGCCGGCCGGCAGCGAAACGATGGCGTAGGCGCCGAAGAAGCAGAACTGCACCAGCATCGCCTGGACATACGTCAAGGTGTAGATCGAGCGCAGATGGGGAATCAGCACATCATTGAGCGAGGTCAGCAGTCCCCACATGAAAAACAGCACCGTGACAATGATCAGGGCGCCTGTATTGTTTTGCGTGCCGGCCCGTGCGGACGGTACGCCCTGGCCTTGCTTTACATATTCCATACCTTCTCCATTTTTCAATTCCAAGTTGATCGCGCCAGGCATGGAAGCGTTTCCACCCGGGCAGCACCAGGACGCGCAAGCGCCACGCAGATATCAGCGTGGGCCATGACTGCTATCAGCAATACGGGGCAGGCATGGCATCTCGCGCGTGCGGCCGACCGTTTCTCGTCAGAACGATGTCTTGTGGGCGCGGCACGCCTGCGGGCTGCGTCTGAAAACAACATCCTGGACAAAAACGTCTTGTAGTAAAACTACAATCCTGCGCCGGCATTATGCCTTAAAGCCCCGTATTGCGCAGCTTTCGCGACCATTATTTGAAAAATGAATAGCTGACATTTGAAATCAAAAGTAGCCTTATAACTTGGAATCGCTATACTTATATTGCAGTGCAGCACAACGCGGCACGCCACTCAAGGAGTCTGCCATGTCTACCGCATTTACCTACCACACCACGCAAAACAGCAATATCGTCGCCACCCTCGTCCACGCCGCCAAGCGCGTGGGCGCCTGGCTGAACCAAAGCAGCGACCGCCGCGAACGCGCTTATGAAGAAGCCTACCTGGCTGAATCGACCGACCGCTACGATCTGGAATACCGCATGCGCGAACTGGCCCGTGCCAACCCGCAGCCAAGCTGGATGAGCGGCCTGAGCCGTTAATGTCCTGAACCGGAAGCAAGCAGTACCAGCAAGACCATTACCAGACCCATCCTGCTCGCCTCGCGCTTGAGCACGGGATGGGTATGCGGCAACAGGCGGCCGCCCGGCACGACACCGGGAAGCGTCACCATGTTGCAGTGCATCAGGTCATTTTCATGACCATCTGCACGTTTTACTATCAATTCATCTAGTTTTACTACGTACTTCTACGGATCGCTCAATGCGGGATCATGCCCGTGAACACGTACGCCTGCAGCATGGTGATGATGCCGATGATGACGGCAAACAGCAGACTGTGCTTCAAGGTAAAGCGGAACAGGTCCGATTCCTTGCCCACCAGGCCAGTCGCGGCGCAGGCGACGGCGATCGACTGGGGCGAAATCATCTTGCCCGTCACGCCGCCCGTCGTATTGGCCGCCACCAGCAAGGTGTCGGACACGCCGATCTGGTGCGCCGTCGTGTTTTGCAGGGAGCAGAACAAGGCATTCGACGACGTATCGGACCCCGTCAGGAACACCCCCAGCCAGCCCAGGAACGGCGAGAAGAACGGGAAGGCGGCGCCGCTGCCGGCCAGCAGCAGGGCCAGGGTGGACGACATGCCCGAATAGTTGGCCACGAAGGCAAACGCCAGCACCAAGCCGATCGACAGCACGGGACGGCGCAATTCCACGAGCGTTTCGACAAAGGCCTTGATGCCATCGCGCGGCTTCATGCGCAGCATCCACATCGACAGCACGGCCGTCAGCAAGATCGCCGTGCCCACGGCCGACAGCAGGTCGAGCTTGAAGACGGCGTCATACGCTTTCGGCTCCGCCACGATGGGCATCGTCTTGATCACCAGTTTATCGAGGTAAGGCACGTGGATCTTGACGACCAGGCTGGATAACGCTCCGCCGGCGGCGAACAGGGACTTGAAGCCGGGCAGGCTCCAGACGGTGACGATGGCCGTCAGCAGGCCGAACGGCGCCCAGGCGCGCGCCGTCTGCACCAGCGTGTAGGGCGAGGCAGCGCGGCTGCCGCTGCCGCGCAAGTCCGCATTGCCTGCCCCGCCGCCAAAACCGGACAGCGCGGCGGCGCCGCCACCGACGGCGTTGACCACCTTGGCATTCTTCGGCTGCCACACTTTCAGGAACAGGGTCAGCGACACCAGGCTGACGAGGGCCGAGGTGATGTCCGGCAGCTCCGGCCCGATATGGTTCGACGTGAAGTACTGGGTGACGGCAAAGCTGGCGCCCGTCACCAGGGCGGCCGGCCACACTTCGCGCACGCCGCGCACGCCATCCATCATGAAGACCAGCCAGAAAGGCACGGCCAGCGACAGCAGCGGCAACTGGCGGCCCGCCATCGCGCCGATCAGGAACGGGTCGATGCCCGTCACCTGGCCCGCCACGATGATGGGGATGCCCATGGCGCCAAAGGCCACGGGCGCCGTATTGGCGATCAGGCACAGGCCCGCCGCATACAGCGGGTTGAAGCCCAGGCCCACCAGCAGCGCCGAGGTGATCGCCACGGGCGCGCCGAAACCGGCCGCCCCTTCCAGGAAGGCGCCGAAGGCAAAGCCGATCAAGAGCACCTGCAGGCGCTGGTCGTCCGTGACCGACAGCACCGAGGCGCGGATGATCTCGATCTGCCCCGTTTTCACGACGATCTTGTACAGGAAGACGGCCGTGACGATGATCCAGGCGATCGGCCACAAACCATACGCAAAACCATAGCCGGCCGCCGCCAGCGCCTGCGGCACGGGCATGCCGTACGCAAAAATCGCCACGGCCAGCGCCAGCGCCAGGGTGACGGCGGCCGCCACGTGGCCCTTGATGCGCAGCGCGGCCAGGGCGATGAAGAAGAAAATGATGGGAACGGCTGCCGCCAGGGACGACAGCCACAGGCTGCCGAGCGGTGTATAAAGTTGGGTCCAGGTTTGCATGTCGGGTCTCCTCCGGTGGATGCGGGTTGATTGAAAAAACGGCTTTTGATGTAATTGTGTGTAGCGTGTTTTTTGCGGTGCTTCGGTGCTGCCGGGCCGGGCTATTCCTCCTGCCCGCGCGCATTGAGCAAGTCGGCCAGGCTGCGCGGCGCCGGCGTCAACGGCTTGCGGTGCTGCGTCCAGCCCAGCTGCTTGCCCGGCGTCAGTGCGCGCAGCCGCGTGGCGGCCCAGCGGAACAGGCGATAACTGATTGGGCGCGCGAAGGCGCCGCTCCAGAAACGCCAGACCAGGCTTTCGCCGCGGCTGAACTTGGCCCCCTGGCCGCGCAGCGGATGGCTGACTTCCTCGTTCGGATTGCGGTTCGCCTCCGTGCGCAGGCGCACCAGCAGTTGCGGAATCGGGATGCGCACGGGGCACACTTCGCCGCAGGCGCCGCACAGGCTCGACGCGGTGGCCAGGTCGGCCGTCGCAGCCAGTCCCAGCAAGTGGGGCGAGATGATCTTGCCGATCGGCCCCGGATACGTGGTGCCGTAGGCGTGGCCGCCGATGCGCGTGTAGACGGGGCAATGATTCATGCAGGCGCCGCAGCGTATGCATTGCAGGGTGGCGCGCAGCTGCTCGTCGGCGTAGGCCTGGCTGCGGCCGTTGTCGAGCAAGACCAGGTGCACTTCGCGCGGCCCATCCTGTTCACCGGCGCGGCGCGGGCCGGAAATCAGGTTGAAATACGTGGTGATGGCCTGCCCCGTGGCCGAGCGCGTCAGCAAGCTGGCCAGCGGCACGATATGTTCGAGCTTGGCCACCACCTTTTCCATGCCCATGATGGCGATGTGCACGTCCGGCACGGATGTCGTCAGCCGGCCATTGCCCTCGTTTTCCACCAGCCACAGGGTGCCCGTGTCGGCCGCCGCGAAGTTCACGCCCGACAGGCCGATGTCAGCTTCGACGAAGGCCTGGCGCAACGCGCGCCGCCCCGTCTGGATCAGGCTGTCGACGTCTTCCGTGTAGGGCGCGTCGGGAATGTGCTCGGCGAACAGGCCGGCGATATCGGCCTTGGTCTTGTGAATCGCCGGCATGACGATGTGCGACGGTTTTTCGCCGGCCAGCTGCACGATGTACTCGCCCATGTCCGACTCCAGGCAGGTCATGCCGCGCGCTTCCAGGTAGTGATTGAGCTCGATTTCCTCGCTGGCCATCGACTTGCCCTTGATGAAGCGCGTCGCCTTGGCCTTTTGCGCGATGGCGTGGATGATGGCGTTGGCCTGCTCGCCATCCTCGGCCCAGTGCACCTGCACGCCGGCCGCCGTCAGCCTGTCTTCCAGCTGCACCAGCAAGTCGGGCAGGCGCGCCAGCGCGTGCCGGCGCACGGCTTCGCCTAGGTCGCGCAAGCGTTCCAGCTCGTCGCCGTCGGGGAACTGCGCCGTGCGCTTGTCCTGCAAAAAATCCATGGCGCCGCGAAAGCTCTGGCGCAGCTTCGGGTCGTCCAGCGCGGCGCGGGCGCGCGCATGGAAGTCCGCCGGTTTGACGAATTGCAGTGGCTTGGCGTTCATGGCTGGCCTCCTTCACGGGCTGGCAAGTCATCGACGATCAGCACCCACAGCCAGCGCGGGCCATGCGCGCCATAGGCGAGGGTTTGCTGGATGTCGGACGTTTTCGAGGGACCCGACACCAGCACCAGGTTCGATGGCATGCCGTCCGCCCAGCGTTCGGCGCGCGCCGCCGCATGCAAGTCCGCATGCAGGGTGCTCGCATACACGAGGCAAATGTGCAGCGGCGGCGCCAGCGACACCGTGCGCGGCGTGGCCGCGTCGGGCGCGATGACCAGCGTGCCCGACGCGGCGATGCCGGAACGGGCGACGGTAAAACCCGCGTCGACAGTGTCGAACAACTCGCCCTTCCACTGCACCAGCGGACGGTCAAAAGACAGCGCCTCGACGCCGTCCGGCAAGGCGGCCCGCAAGGCCTGCCCTTCGGCGCTGCCGATATCGAGCAGCACACGGCGCGCGCCGTGTGCTTCCAGGCGCTGCGCCAGCAGGGCAGGCCAGGCATCGCCGCGCACGCAATCGACTTCCGCATGCGCGGCCTGCAGGGCGGCCTGCAGGGCGGCGATCCGGCCCCGTGGCGACAGCGGCGCTTGTGCGCGGCGCGCCAGGTAGTGCTGGTCGATGGCCGTATCGATGACGTCCACCGCCTCGGGCATGGACGGCGCCGCGGCGCGCAGGCGTCCCAGCATGCGTTCGCGGGCAGTCAGGGCGGCGCTCATGCTTCGCCTCCCGTGCGGCGCCACAAAAAGCTGGCCAGGTGTTCGACGGGCAGCGGCGCGCCCTGGTGTTGCGCGGCATGGCCGATATTGAGCAGGCAGCCGCAATCGGCCGAGACGAGCCGGTCGCAGCCCGTGGCGCAGGCCGAGGCGATCTTGTCGCTGACCATGGCGCCGGAAATATCCGGGTGCTTCAGTGAAAACGTGCCGCCGAAGCCGCAGCATTCCGATTCGCGCTGGTGTTCGATGCGCGTCACGCCGGGCAAGGCGTCGACCAGTGCCACGCCGTGCACCCGCGCGCCCATTTCGCGGCGCGCGCCGCACGAGGTGTGCAGCACCACGCTTTCCTGCGCCTGCCCTGCGCCTGCCAGACCGGCCACATCGAGTTGCAGCACGCAGACGAGAAATTCGCTCAGTTCATACACGCGTTCGGCAAGTTCGGCCGCCTTGGGGCCGGCGACGGGGTCGTCCTGGAACAGTTGCGGCCAGTGGTGGCGCATCATGCCGGCGCAGGAGCCGGACGGCACGATCACGGGCCAGGGCTGCGCGAACAGGTCGAGCTGGGCGCGGGCCACGGCACGCGCCTGTTCCGGGTTGCCGCTGCTGTAGGCGGGCTGGCCGCAGCAGCTCTGGCCGCGCGGATAATGCACCAGCAAGCCTTCCCGCTCCAGCAGGCGCACCGCGTCGAGCCCCGCCTGCGGCACGAACAGGTCGACCAGGCAGGTGGCGAACAGGTACACCTGGAGCGGTGCGGGTGGATAGCGGCGTGGCTGGCGCGGATCTGGCTGCATGAGTGTGTCTCCCCGGCGCTCTGTGTGTTGCTGCGGCGCCGCTGTGTGTTGTTAAGAATGACTGGTTCACGCATAATTCCAGCTTCCGCAAGCCACTTCAAATTGCTCGGACCACTTTAAAACAACACCGGAAGACATCGATGGCGACAGGCATGCAAACGCGGGGCAGGGTCGAGATGGTGATGCGCCGGCTGGAAACCGCCCTGCTGGACGGCAGCTTGCCGGCGGGCGCGCAGTTGCCGGCCGAGCGCCTGCTGGCGCAGCAATATGCCGTCTCGCGCAACACCGTGCGCGAAGCGGTGCAGCGGCTGGCGGCGCGGGGACTGGTGCGCAGCCGGCGCGGCGCCGGCGTGTTCGTGACGGATCAGCTGCGCACGGGCATGGCGTCGCCGTGGAGCCAGCTGGTGGCCGACCACCCCGCCCTGCGCGACGACATCCTGGAATTTCGCCGCGTGCTGGAAGGGGCGACGGCCTACTTTGCGGCGCAGCGGGCCAGCGGGGACGAGCGCGCGCAAATCATGGCCCTGCTGGCCGAACTGGAACAGGCGCGCGCCAGCGACGACAAGCACGGCGAGGCGCAGGCCGATGCGCGCCTGCATGAAGTCATCGCGCAAGCGTCGCACAACACCATGTTCCTGCACTTGCACACCAGCATCATCGGCATGCTGCGCGACCACATCACCATCAATGGCACGGGCTTGCGCCAGCAGGACGAGGCCACTTCGCTGCAACTGCTGTCGCAGCACCGCACGCTGTGCGAGGCCATCTGCGCCAGCCAGCCCGAAGAGGCGCGCACGGCCATGCAAGGCCACATCGATTTCGTGCGCACGCGCGTCACCAGCGACGAATAAGGGTCACTGGTAGGACCAATCTGATATACAGCATGGTGGGGCAACGCGTCGTGGCTTGTCGCAGGGCCGGGCAAGAATGGGGTCCCGATTCGCTATCCGACAGGTTTCCATGCATTTGCATCATGCAATTGACGATATCCGCAAGCCGGCGCCGCTTCCCTTGCTGGCGCTGCATGCCGGCGCCAGCGCCGCCTTTGCCGCCGCGCTGCTGCCGCCCGCCGGCTGGCCGCTGGCCCTGGCGTGCTGCCTGCTCATCCTGGCCATGCTGCTGCGGGCCGTGCGCGCACCTGCCGCACAGCTTGGCCGCGCCGCCTCCGGCACCGCGCTGCTGGCGCTGGACCTGCTCGTGTTCCTGCTCTGCTATGCCTTGCGCGAGGCCGACGCCGATTGGCATGCGACCGCCTTTTGCATCCTGCTCGCCGCACCCTATGCCGGCATCACGCGGCACCTGCTGGGCGGCGCCGGCCTGGCCATTGCGGCGAGCCTGGCCTGGCTGGGCCTGCAGGATGACGTTCAGGCCGGCAACGCCGCCACCTTGCTGCTGCTCAACCTGACCGGCCTCTGCGCCGGCCATGGCCAGCAGAGCCAGCACCGCGCGCACGCACTGCAACACGCCGTCCTCGCTGAACAGGCCGTGCGCGACCACCTGACCGGCTGCTACAACCGCCGCTACCTCGACGAGCACTTGCTGGGCGCCGAACTGGCGCGCTCACAACGCCATGGCCTGTGCCTGACGGCCATCCTGTGCGATCTCGACCACTTCAAGCGCATCAACGACGCCCACGGCCACGCCGCGGGCGATGCCGTGCTGCGCACCTTTGCCGGCCTGCTCGGCAACGCCACGCGCCGCGGCATCGACAGCGTGGTGCGCCACGGCGGCGAGGAGTTCCTGCTGATCCTGCCCGAAACGGACCTGGCTGGCGGCGTGCGCCTGGCCGAACGCCTGCGCGACGGCCTGGCGCAGCACATCGGCACGACGGCCAGCTTCGGCGTCGCCTCCCTCGCGTGTGCGCCCGGCAGCCGGGCGCCCGGCGCCGCCGCCCTGGTCGCTGCTGCCGACCGCCTGCTGTACCAGGCCAAGCACGCGGGGCGCAATTGCGTCAGGGCAGCCAGGCTGGATACCCTGTAATTGCCATCGAATCAATGTTACCATTCGTTAACTTGTGTACTTATCAGTACACATCCTGCCACTGAATAGAACGGAATCATCATGTCTGCACCCGCGCCCCGCCCCTCCACCATCATGCGCCAATGGCAAATGCTGCGCCTGATACCGCAGGCGCCACGCACCATCACCGTCGCCCAATTGCACGACAAGCTCAAGGCCATCGACTTCGCCATCGGCGTGCGCACGATCCAGCGCGACTTGCTGGACCTGGCCGAGATTTTCCCGCTGACCAATCCAGCCGACAGCAAGCCGTTTGGCTGGTGCTGGATGGAAAATGCGGCGCGCATGGACATGCCGGGCCTGTCGACGCCTGCCGCGCTGACCCTGGCCCTGATGGAACAGCACATGCGCCATGCGTTGCCGCCATCCACCCTGGACAGCATGCAGCCATATTTCAGCGCGGCACGCCAGACCCTGAACGCGGCCAGCGAGCGTGCCAACGCGTCCGCCTGGCTGAGCAAGATACGCGTCATCGCCCCCATGCAGCGGCTGCTGGCGCCCGACATCGACGAAGCTTGCCAGCGCACCGTGTATGAAGCGCTGATGCAGAACCGCCAGCTCAAGCTGAGCTACAAGAAGCGCGACAATGACAACCTCGTCAGCTATGACGCCGTCCATCCGCTGGCCATCGTGCAGCGGGGCCAGTTGCTCTACCTGGTATGCCTGTTCGCCGACTACCACGACGTGCGCACCCTGGTCCTGCACCGCGTGCAACAGGCGGAAATGCTCTTCCTTGCCGCGCGCGCGCAGCCAGGCTTCGACATCGATGCGTATATCGCCTCCGGCGCCATGGGTATCCGCGAGGGCGAACCGCTGCAGCTTGAAGCCGTGTTTGCCCGCCGCAGCGGCGAGCACCTGTACGAGACGCCGCTGAGCGCGGACCAGCAATTGCAGGAACGCGCCGACGGTTCGCTGCACCTGACCGCCACCGTGCCCAGCACGCGCGAACTGCAATGGTGGCTGCTGGGCCTGGGCGATGGCGTGGAAGTGCTGGCGCCCGCCGCGCTGCGCGAACAGATGAGAAGCACCATCGCCAGCATGGCCAGCCGCTACGCCGCCTGACGATGGCCCCCGGCGGCGGCGAAAACTGCTACCATCGCGCGCCGCCACTCCTTTCGTCCGCCCATGACCGTCCTTAGCCACACTCATCCGCTGGTACTGCAGCTGGAAAACGACTTGCTGCCCCTGTTTCGCGCCGCCCTGCCGTCACTGGCGGCCGCCGCGCCGCAGGTGCTCGCTTCCGTCTTCGCCTTTTCCAGCGGCACGACCAGCGCCTTCCAGGATTATCATTTCGGCATTTCCTGCCTGCTCGCAGACGTGCCCGAGGATGCGCCGGAAGAAGTCGCGCTGCTGGTCAGCGTCACGGGACTCGACGCCGGCGCCCGGCTCAGCGCACAGGTCGTCTGGGGCCAGCCCTCGGGCCGGCTGGAAATGCAGGCCGGGCTGGACGCCGACAGCCTGCAAGCCTTGCATGCGGCCCTGCCAGGCTTGCTGGCCGGCTTGCAACAGGCCGCCAGCCGGGGCAGGCCGGAAATGTGACAGGAGCATGAAAAAGTGCCAGGAAACAACAACTTACGATTTCCGTAGCGCAACTTTATTGACTTCCACTAGCCCTAGCCCCTATCCTTTCAGTTACGTTTGGTGAGAATGTGTGCATGTTCAGACGAACATGCAAACGGCCTCGCCTTGCCTTCACAAAAGTCCATTCCGCATTTTTATTGCAACCATCAGGGCAACGCGCCTGGACGGCCGCTGCCGGCAAATACGGAGCTGACTGCCATGCCATCGCACCACCGTTTCCCCGGATCATCCTTGCTGGGCTGCGCCTTCCTGCTGGCGGCCGCCCTGCCCGTGCAGGCCCAGACCACGGACAGCACTGGCGCCACCTTCAGCGCCAATGCCAGCCTCACTTCGCAATACATTTCGCGCGGCTTCCGCCAGACCTGGGGCAAGCCGGCCCTGCAGGCGGGCGTCGACTACGCGCACCCGAGCGGCTGGTCGCTGGGCACCTGGGCTTCCACCGTCAGCGACCGCTATATCCAGGATGCAAGCGTCGAATGGGACCTGTACGGCGGCTACGGCGGCACGGCGGGCGAGCTGGGTTACAGCGTGCTCGCGTATTACTACAAGTATCCGGGCGCCGTGTACCGCGCCACAGGCGTCAGGTACGACTATGGCGAACTGTCGCTGGGCCTGACCTACCGCATGCTGTACGCCAAATACAACCATACCGTCACGCGCGACTTCTTCGGCATCACGCATGCGCGCGGCACGGGTTACCTGGACGTGGGCGCGAATGTCGACCTGGGCAATGCCTGGACCTTGAACCTGCACGCTGGCAATGGCCGCGTGGCGGGCACGGGCAATGCCATGTGGAACTGGCGCGATGCCAAGGTGGGCGTCACGCGGGCCTTCGACGGCGGCTGGAGCCTGAGTGGCGCCGTGACGCGCGCCTGGGGCGCCACCGACGCCTACGACCATTACACGCTGGGCATCCCGAATGCGGCCGGCCAGTTCGACACCTCGAACCCGGCCGCGGCCACCTTCGTGCTGGCCGTCAGCAAGACTTTCTAGGCGCGCTACCCGCGACGCCCGAGACACCGATACCCCTCCCCATCAAGGAACAGCCTCATGCAACTATCACTGAACAGTAAAATCTGCGTCGCCGCCACAGCGCTCGCCATCCTCAGCCTCGGCGTCACGGCGGCCGTGATCGGCTACAAGAGCAGCGCCAGCGCCGAGGCGGCTGCTTTGGAACTGGCGCGCACGTCGGCACGCGAAGTGGCCGGTGCGCTGCAGGCGCGCATCGCCAGCAACCTGTCGAGCGTTTCCAGCCTGGCCGGCGCCATGCGCGGCACCAAGGGCGCGAATTTGCCCCTGCAGCGCGACCAGATCAATGAACTGACCAAGGCGACGTTGACCAGCTCGGAAGACTTGCTGGGCTCGGCCGTGACGTGGGAGCCGAATGCGCTCGACGGCAAGGATGCGGAGTTTGCCAACCAGAAACCGAACTACGACGCCAGCGGCCGCTTCATGCCCTACTGGACACGGGGCGCCGGCGGCAAGCTGCAAGTCGAACCCATCGTCTTCGACCCGAAAGCGGGCGCCAACGACTGGTACGACGTGCCCAAGCGCACCGGCAAGACTTACTTTACGGAACCGTATATCTATCCCGTCGACGGCAAGGATGTGCTGATGGCTTCGCTGGTGGCGCCCATCATGATCGACGGCAGCTTCAAGGGCACGGCCAGCGCCGACTTCATGCTCACGCGCCTGGCGAAAATCCTCGCCGACCTGAAAGTGATCGAGGGCGGCAAGCTGGCCCTGATCTCGAACGGCGGCCTGTACGCCAGCCACCCCGAACCTGCACGGCTGGGCAAGAAGGCGGACGACGTGCCGGCCGCCGGCCTGGAAAAGGTACGCCAGGGCCAGGCGTATGAATACGAAGACGACAAGGGCTACATCCACTTGCTGCAGCCGCTGCAGATCCACCCCGACATCGCGCCGTGGAGCGTGGAACTGAATTTCCCGAAAAGCGTGGCCACCGCCTCGGCGCGCGACCTGATGGTCTACACGCTGATCGTTGCCCTGCTGTGCGCGGCAGCCACGGCTGGCATTTTGATTCTCGTCGTCAACCAGCTGACGCGCCCCCTGCGCACCCTGGGCCGCACCATGACGGACCTGTCCAGCGGCGACGCCGACCTGCGTGTCAAGCTGGAAGTCAAGGGCACCGACGAGCTGGCCGTCATCGGCAAGGGTTTCAACGCCTTCGTCGAAAAGATCCACGCCGTGCTGCTGCAAGTGCAAGCCAGTGCCGACAACGTGGCGCGCGCCAGCGCGGAAATTGCGCAAGGCAATAACGACCTGTCGGCCCGCACGGAACAGCAAGCCAGCTCGCTGGAAGAGACGGCCGCCTCCGTGGAAGAACTGACGGGCACCGTCAAGGAAAATGCCGACCATGCGCGCCAGGCGAATCAACTGGCTGCTTCCGCATCGAGTGTGGCACAGAAGAGCGGCGAAGTGGTCGGCAAAGTCATAGAAACCATGACGTCGATCAATGACTCGTCGAACAAGATTGTCGACATCATCAGCGTCATCGACGGCATCGCCTTCCAGACGAATATCCTGGCGCTGAACGCGGCCGTGGAAGCGGCGCGCGCGGGCGAACAGGGCCGCGGTTTTGCCGTCGTCGCCACGGAAGTGCGCAACCTGGCGCAGCGCTCCGCCGCGGCGGCCAAGGAAATCAAGCTGCTGATCGACGATTCCGTGGGCAAGGTGGCCGCCGGAAGCAAGCTCGTCGATGAAGCAGGTGCCACCATGGAGCAAGTGGTCGACAGCGTGCGCAAGGTCACCGCCATCATGGCCGACATCAGCGTCGCCACCACCGAGCAAAGCGACGGCATCGCCCAGGTCAACCAGGCGCTGGCGCAGATGGATGGCGTAACGCAGCAAAACGCGGCCCTCGTCGAGGAAGCGGCAGCGGCCGCCGAAAGCCTGCAAGACCAGGCCAGCCATCTGGCCGAGGTGGTCAGCGTGTTCAAGCTGGGTGAGCAGGCGCGCCAGGCAACATCGACAGCAACGCCGGCTGCAGCGCCCGCAGCGCCGCGCGCCGTGACGCCCAAGACAGCCGCGCCAGCCAAACGCCTGAGTGTTGCCAAGCCGCAAGCAGTACAGCATGCGCCGGCCAAGGCGCCGGCAGGCGATGACTGGGAAGAGTTTTAAACCGGCCATTTCCGGCGGCAGCCGGCGCCAGATTCAGGCGCCGGCACGAATTTTATAAACGGCCATATCAATACCTGCCTCGCGCCGGATTCGGCGCGGCACCCGCCTGTTTCTCCTCGACGCCATTGAATGGCCGCACCTGAGATTACCTTCCTTTATTTCCCGCCACGTCAGCACCAGGAAAATGGTCAACCGCTCCTGCCGGAATTTATCCGATGACCATTTTCAATGCAGGCATTGCGGCCAATTTCAGATTTCAGAAAAATAAGATACGCATGTACTTTATAATATCGCCGCGTATACGGCACGCTTCCAGCCGGTTGAAGATTTACAGGAATCACGGATGAAAAAAGTATTGGCTTTATTAATGGTATCGGGCACAGTGGTATTGACTGGTTGCGGTGGTGGCGGAAACAGTAGTGCTAATGGTAATGCTAACGGTAGTGCTAACGGCAATGCAGACGTAGCGGTCCCGCCAGTGGTGGTAGCGCCCCCGCCAGTGGTGGTCGCACCTCCGCCTCCTCCCGCACTGGCCGCCTATGTTGGCACCTGGACACCCGCTTGTAACGACTCTTTCCGCCAGCGCCTCGTCGTCGCCCTCAAGAACGATGGCAGCGGCGCCCTGGAAATATCGACCTACGATGAAACCTTCAGCACTGCCGATTGCAGCGGCCCCGTGCAATTTACGGAAACCACGAGTGAAAAGATTACCGCGACGCCGGATGGCGCAGGCAATATCCAGCTCAAACTGACGGCGGACAGCCCTGCCTCGGACATCCGCATCGACAAGGTCGTATCGTCGCTGCCAGCCCACACCATCCAGATTACGGGCCCGGCCGTCACCACGGTGCTGGTCAATGGCAAACCCAATTGGCGCATCACCGATGGCAGTGGCGACACCACGGACATCCCGGATACCGGCATACAACAGGCAGTAAGTGACAACGGCGGCTTTTATTTGCGCGGTAATGAATTGTTTACCGTGATGCAAAAAGACGGTGCTTATGTGCTCGATATGCACTATGTAAAACAATAAATCAGTCAGTAATCAGCCAATAATCAGCCATTGCGCCGCGTGAGCGGCGCAATGCGCACCAGTTACACCACATCCTCCCTTCAGTCCCGCAAACCATTTCAGCGCATTGCCGCGACATGATCCAAATCAAGTCAGCGATAGATTCGGTGAGAATTCCTTCCTATTAATAATCCTATAATCAGGCCGCGTTGACGGCACGCACCACTGCCGGATAAAAAGGACTCTGAATGAAAAAATTATTGGCAGTATTGGTCGGCTCGGCCGCGGCACTCCTGACCGGCTGCGGTGGCGGCGGTGGGGGTAGTTCGGCGCAGCAGCTTGCCGGCGATTCCGGTTCCACCTCGCCACTGGCCGCATATCTCGGCACGTGGCAATCGGCGTGCGACGATCACGACCGTCAAGTGCTCGTCATCGCGCTCAAGAGCGACGGCAGCGGTTCGCTGGAACTGACGCCGACCGGCGAAACCTACTTCAAGGCCGATTGCACCGGCCCCGTGGTCGCGACGGACGGCATGAGCGCGAAAATCACCGGCAAGTCGGACGGTACAACCGACATGCCGATCAAGCTGGCGGAAAATGCCGCGGCAACGAACTTGCGCGTCGACAAGGTCACCTCGTCGGTGCCGGCCTATACTTTCCAGCGCAGCGGCGCCACCGTGCAATATGTATTGCGCGATGGCAAGCAGCAATGGTGCGTCAAGGTGGACAATGGCGAATCTTGCATGTGGGATGAAGGCATGCAGGCGGCGCTGAGCGTCCCCGGCGGCCTGTCCTTGCGCGGCAACGACCTGTACTCGGTGGTGCTGGACCCGAAAAAGGGCGTGTATGTCCTGGACGTGCACTACGTGAAAAAATAAGCGCCTGATCAGCTGCGGGGCCGCCCGGCCCCGCAGTTGCCATGGCGCATCTTCTCGCCCGCCGCTTCATGGACTCGCAAGCGTGAACGGGAGTCTGTGTAAAATCAAACAGACATTGCAAAAATAAAAAGCTATCCTGTAGAAAAACAGGAGCTTGCCATGTCACACCATGCCTTTCCCCTGCCCTCCCACGCTGCACTGGATGCCCTGCTGCAGCCCCAGGACAGCGCTTTCCACCCGATCGAAGGCTTGCGGCGCTTGCGCGACGCGGGACTGGACCAGCTGCCCCTGCCCGGCCACGGCGCCACCCTGCAGCGCTGGCAAATGCTGGCCGCCATCGCCGCCGTCGACCTCTCCCTGCTCAAGCTGTATGAAGGTCATACCGATGCGCTCGCCATCCTGGCGGAAATCGGCGGCTCCGCCATGCCGGCCGGCAGCAGCTGGGGCGTCTGGTGCGCGGACCTGCCGGGCGCGCGCGTCCGCTTGCGGCAGACGGCCGAGGGCCGCCATGTACTCGACGGACGCAAGGCCTGGTGTGCCGGGGCACAGGGCCTCAGCCATGCTTTGGTCAGCTGCTGGAACGACGCAGGCCAGGCTTGCCTGACGTCGGTGCCCCTGTCGCAGCCCGGCGTGCACCTCACGGACGAAGGCTGGCAAGCCATCGGCATGCATGCCTGCGCCAGCGTCGACGTGACTTTTTCTGCCGCGCGCGCCTTTCCCGTGGGCGCGCCGGGCGCCTATCTGCAGCGGCCCGGCTTCTGGCATGGCAGCGCGGGCATCGCGGCCGCCTGGTATGGCGCGGCCTGCGCCGTCGCCAGCCACCTGCATGCACGCGCGCAACACGCCGCCCCCGACCCCGTCCGCCTGGCGCAGCTGGGACAAATCGATTGCGTCTTGCGCGCCACCGGCGCCCTGCTGCGCGAAGGCGCCGCCGAAATCGACCAGCACCCGCAACGCGACGCCATGGGACTGGCCCTGCGCCTGCGCCTGGCAACGGAAGACGCCGCCACCCTGGTCTTGCACCTGGCCACGCGGGCGCTGGGCGCAGCCCCCCTGTGCCGCGATGCCCGTTTCGCCCGCCTGGCTGCCGACCTGCCCGTGTTCCTGCGCCAGAGCCACGCGGAGCGCGACCAGGCCGTGCTGGGCGGCATCGTCGCCGGCGCAGAAGACCATCCTTGGTCGCTGTGACAAAAAAAATCGCCGGACCGGATGGACTCCGGGCCGGCGATCAGGGCTAGCCTGAAGGCTGACTGATTACTTGAGCGGCATGGCGATACCGAACATCACCGACTGGGTACGTCCGCTATCGATGTTCAGATTGCTGTTGTAGTCCAGCGTGATGGTCATGCCGTTCGACAGCAGCAGCTTGACACCCAGGCCCGCCGTCCAGTTGCCCGTCTGCTGCGGCACCGTGCGGATCACGTACACGGGACCGTCAGCCACCAGGTCGGCATACGCCAGGCGCGCATCATCGGCGCCCTGGAACTGGTGGCGGTACTCGAGCCGCGCACGCGGGAACCACGTGCCCAGACCACCGACATAGATACCCTCGGCCCGCACGCCCAGCGCGCCGATGCGCGAACGCACCGTCTGCTTGAAGTAGCTCAGGGCGTTGATGCCCGCCGCCTTCTCCGTGTACGGATCGAGCTTGGCCGACATCAGTTCCACGCGGCCATACGGCGACCACATCCAGGTTTCCTGACGCATCTCGATACCGCCCACCAACGCGCCGAACACTTGCTTGCCGTCGCGTTCGCCCGTGGCGAAACCGCTGCCATCGGTCAAATAGCGCGACGCGTCGTATTGCAGGGTGCCGTAGCCGAGCACGCCGTCAAGGAAAACGCCCTTGCTCGGACGCAGGCTGCCATACACGGCCGCCACGGCGCTATCGGCCGTGCTGCGGCTGCCGTTCTGGCCCACATCGCTGCGGTCATGGCTGAAACCGGCACCCACGCCCAGGGTCGCCAGGTCGCTCAAGCGGTAATCGCCACCCACGCTCACGCCATTCGTGCGGAAGCGGAAGCCCGTGTCGCGGCCATTCACATAGTGCTGGCCGAAATCGACCGCGCCACCGAGCCACAGCGACAACGCCTGTTTCTGCGTGTCCGGCTTTTGCGGCATGTCCGGCAAGCCATTCGTTGCCTGGCTGACATCCGTGCCGCCCACCGCCTTATCGCTGCTGAAACCGGCATCGGGCTGGCGCAGGGACGCCTTGCGCATGAACGGTTTCACGGCCGTGCCGAACACGCGGTCCGCTTCCTGCTCTTGCCAGCGCGCCAGCGCCGCCGTCGGATTGCCGCTGTCGTTCGGCGGCGTCAGGCTCAGGCCAAAGTTCGACCGTCCCCAGCCATCGCCATGCAGGCTTTCCAGGCGCTGCGTGAAGTTCGACAGCTGCGCCGTGGCGAAGCGCCGCGCCGCATCGGCTTGCGCCGCTTGCAAGCCGATCACTTCCGGATCGAGCGACGGGTCGCGCCGCGCCGTGACGGTGACGTTGACCACGCCCGGCTTCGAGGTGGCAAAGGCATTGCTCAGGGTGTAGCTGACGACGGCCGCGCCGGCAAACTTGCCCGAAGCCGCAAAGCTCAGCTGGTACGACGGCTTGCCGGCCGTGCCCACGTCGCGCACCACCACCTTGCCCGCCTCGGCCGGCGCCACGCTCAGCACATTGGCCGCCGTGAACGGGCCGCCCGTGGCGCCCGCCGTCAGGTCGACCGTCACCGTCAGGCCCGCCACCACCGTAGCGCTCTGGCTGACCACCTGCGGCATCGGATTGACGCTGATGGTCGCTTTCACCGGCGCCGAGGTGCCGAACACGTTCGACACGGTGTAGCCGATGCTGATGTCGCCGCTGGTGTTGATGCCTGGCGTGTAGACGATGTCCATGCCATTGACGACTGCCGTGCCGCTGGCCGGCTGCGTGGTGATGGCCACGGCCGTGAACGGGCCGCCGGTGGCGCCCTGCGTCACCTGCAGGGTCACCGGTGTGCCGGCCAATACCGTCGCCGTCTTGGCGACAGGCACCGGCACCGGCTGCGGCGCCACCGTCACGCTGACCGTGGCCGGCGCGGAGGTGCCGCCTGGACCCGTCGCCGTGTAGCTGAAGCTGTCAGGACCGAAGTAGTTGGCATTCGGCACATACGTCACCTTGAAACTTGCGCCGACGGCGGCGCGCGCCATGCGCGCCGAGGCACCGCTCGAGACCACCGTGACGCGCCCGTGCTGCGGCGGCGTGACGATGGTCACGTCCGTGATCGGGCTGCCATCCGTGGAAGCGATGGTCAGGCTCACTTCCTGGTTGGCCGAGGTGGTCGCCGTTTCATTGGGCACCGGCGGCGGCGCCTGGTTCACCTGCAGGGTCAGCGCTTGCTGCACCGTGAACTGGTGCGCGTCCTTCGCCTGCAAGGTGAAGGCGAAGCTGCCCGCCACGGTCGGCGTGCCGCTGACGATGCCGGTCGCCGCATCGAGCGCCAGGCCGGCCGGCAAGGCGCCGCTGCTCAGGGAGTACACGTAGGGCGCAACGCCGCCGGCCGCCGTGAATGGCTGGCTATACGCGTCGCCCGCGCGGATCGCCGCCAGGCTGGCCGGCGTCAGGGTCAGGGTGGGAGCAGCTACCGTCAGCGTGTAGTTTTTGCTGAGGCTGAATGGTGCCCCCACGCCCGTGCTGCTGTCGGTGACCTTGATGCTGAACGGGAAACTGCCCGCCGCATTCGTCGTGCCGGACAGCACGCCCGTAGCCGTATTCAGGCTCAGGCCCACGGGCAAGGTGCCGACCACGGCATAGCTGTACGGCGCCGTGCCGCCCGTCCCCGCCAGGGTCGTGCTGTAGGCCGCTTCCGCCGTCGGATTGGGCAAACTGGCCGGGTTCAGCGTCAGTACCGCCGAAGCGACGGACAGCGTGTAGCTCTTCGCTCCCGTGAATTGACGCGAATCCGTCACTTGTACCACCAGCGCAAAATCGCCAGCCGCCGTGGGCGTGCCGCTCAATACGCCGCTGGCGTTCGAGCTCATGCCGGCAGGCAGGCTGCCCGTGATCGCGAACGTGTACGGACCGACACCGCCGCTGGCCGTCAGTTGCTGGCTGTACGCGGTGGCAACGGTTGCCGCCGGCAAACTGGCCGGGGTGACGCCGATGGCCGAGGTCACGGTCAAGGTATACGTTTGCGTCGCCTGGGCATTGACCCCAGCGACCGCGGCTTGCGTCGCGGTGATGGTGCTGGTGCCGGCGCTGACGGCAGTGATGACGCCGGTGCCGCTGACAGTCGCCACGCCCGCGTTCGAGCTGGCATAGCTCAAGGCGCCATAACTGCCGCCCGCCAGGCTGGATGTCGCCGCATTGCTGAAGTTATTGCCCAATGGAACGGATGCCGCGGTCGGTGTCGCAAACGTGATGACACCGGTCGGGATATACGTAAATTGGTCCGCCGCGCCGCTGGCGCTGGTGCCGCCAACCGTGGTCACCTTCACGTCCACCACGCCCAGGCTGCCCGATGGACTCGTGGCCGTGATCTGCGTGGCGCCGTTGACGACAAAGCTGCCGGCATTGGCGCCGCCGAATCGCACTGCCGTGGCACCTGTAAAGCCGGTACCGGTGATGACCACGCTGGTGCCGCCGGCGATGGGGCCGAAGGCAGGTGAAATGCCGCTGACTGCCGGCGCCACCACATACGTGAACTGGTCCGCCGCGCTGGTGGCGCTCGTGCCACCGACGGTGGTGACGCGCACGTCCACCGTGCCGGCGCCAGCTGGCGCCGTGGCCGTGATCTGCGTGGCGCTATTGACGGTGAAACTCGTCGCCGCCGCACCGCCAAACGTCACTGCCGTCGCGCCGCCAAGGCCCGCGCCGCTGATAACGACATTGCTGCCGCCCGTCGTTGGACCGGAGGCCGGGGAAATACCGCTCACCACCGGCGCCCCCACATACGTGAACTGGTCGTTCGCGCTGGTGGCGCTGGTGCCACCGATGGTGGTGACGCGCACGTCCACCGTGCCCGTGCCGGCTGGCGCCGTGGCCGTGATCTGCGTGGCGCTGTTGACCGTGAAGCCCGTCGCCGCCGTGGCGCCGAAGGTCACCGCCGTCGCGCCACTGAAATTCGTGCCGCTGATGGTAACCGTAGTGCCGCCAGTAGCCGGGCCGGACGTGGGCGAAATGCTGCTCACCACCGGTGCGGCCACGTACGTAAATTGATCCGCCGCGCTGGTGGCGCTGGTGCCGCCGACCGTCGTCACGCGCACGTCCACCGTGCCGGAACCTGCAGGGGCCGTGGCCGTGATCTGCGTGGCACTGTTGACGGTAAAGCCCGTCGCTGCCGTACCGCCGAACGTCACCGCCGTCGCGCTGCCAAAACCCGTGCCGCTGATGGTGACCGTGGTGCTGCCCGCGGCGGGACCGGCCGTGGGCGAAATGCTGCTCACCACTGGTGCGCCCACATACGTGAACTGATCGTTCACGCTGGTGGCACTGGTGCCGCCGGTGGTGGTGACGCGCACGTCCACCGTGCCGGAACCGGCTGGCGCCGTCGCCGTGATCTGCGTGGCGCTGTTGACAGTAAAGCCGGAGGCGGCCGAGCCACCGAACGTCACTGCCGTCGCGCTACTGAAATTCGTGCCGCTGATGGTAACCGTGGTGCCGCCGGCAGCCGCGCCGGCCGTGGGTGAAATGCTGCTCACCACCGGTGCGCCCACATACGTGAACTGGTCATTCGCGCTGGTGGCGCTGGTGCCGCCGATGGTGGTGACGTGCACGTCCACCGTGCCCGTGCCGGCTGGCGCCGTCGCCGTAATCTGCGTGGCGCTGTTGACGGTAAAGCCCGTTGCTGCCGTACCGCCGAACGTCACCGCCGTCGCGCCACTGAAATTCGTGCCGCTGATGGTGACCGTGGTGCCGCCGGTAGCCGGACCGGCCGTGGGCGAAATGCTGCTCACCGCCGGTGCTGCCACGTACGTAAATTGGTCCGCAGGGCCGGTGGCGCTGGTGCCGCCTATGGTGGTGACGCGCACGTCCACCGTGCCCGTGCCGGCTGGCGCCGTCGCCGTGATCTGCGTGGCGCTGTTGACGGTAAAGCCCGTCGCTGCCGTGCCGCCGAACGTCACTGCCGTCGCACTGCCAAAACCCGTGCCGCTGATGGTGACCGTGGTGCCGCCAACAGCCGGGCCGGAGGTCGGCGAAATGCTGCTCACCACCGGTGCGCCCACATAGGTGAACTGGTCGTTCGCGCTGGTGGCGCTGGTGCCGCCGGCCGTCGTCACGCGCACGTCTACCGTGCCCGTGCCGGCTGGTGCCGTCGCCGTGATCTGCGTGGCGCTGTTGACGGTAAAGCCGGAGGCGGCCGAGCCACCGAACGTCACCGCCGTCGCGCCACTGAAATTCGTGCCGCTGATGGTGACCGTGGTACCGCCAGCAGCCGGGCCGGAGGTGGGCGAAATGCTGCTCACCACCGGTGCCGCCACGTACGTAAATTGGTCCGCCGCGCTGGTGGCGCTGGTGCCGCCGACGGTGGTGATGCGCACGTCCACCGTGCCCGCGCCGGCTGGCGCCGTCGCCGTGATCTGCGTGGCGCTATTGACCGTAAAGCCCGTCGCTGCCGTGGCGCCGAAGGTCACCGCCGTCGCGCCACTGAAATTCGTGCCGCTGATGATGACCGTGGTGCCGCCGGCAGCCGGGCCGGCCGTGGGCGAAATGCTGCTCACCACCGGTACAACCACATAGGTAAATTGGTCCGCTGCGCTGGTGGCGCTAGTGCCGCCGACCGTCGTCACGCGCACGTCCACCGTGCCGGAACCGGCTGGCGCCGTGGCCGTGATCTGCGTGGCGCTGTTGACGGTAAAGCCAATCGCTGCCGTGCCGCCAAAGGTCACCGCCGTCGCGCCACTGAAATTCGTGCCGCTGATGGTGACCGTGCTACCGCCTGCGATGGGGCCAGCAGTAGGCGACAGGCTCGTCACCGTCGGCACCGCCACGTAGGTAAATTGATCAGCCGCGCTGGTGGCGCTGGTGCCGCCCGACGTGGTCACGCGCACATCCACCGTGCCCGTGCCGGCTGGCGCCGTCGCCGTGATCTGCGTGGCGCTGTTGACCGTAAAGCCGATGGCGGCAGTAGCGCCGAATCTCACCGCCGTCGCGCCACTGAAATTCGTGCCGCTGATGGTGACCGTGGAGCCGCCAACAGCCGGGCCGGAAGTGGGCGAAATGCTGCTCACCACCGGTGCTGCCACGTAGGTGAATTGATCCGCCGCGCTGGTGGCGCTGGTGCCGCCGACCGTCGTGATGCGCACGTCCACCGTGCCCGTGCCGGCTGGCGCCGTCGCCGTGATCTGCGTGGCGCTGTTGACCGTGTAGCCGGTCGCCGCCGTGGCGCCGAAGGTCACCGCCGTCGTGGTGGAAAAGTTCGTGCCACTGATGACGACCGTGGCGCCGCCGCCTGCCGGCCCCGCAGTAGGCGAAATGCTCGTCACTGTTGGCAACGCCACAAAGGTGTACTGGTCGTTCGCGCTGGTGGCGCTGGTGCCGCCGGCTGTCGTGACGCGCACATCCACCGTGCCCGTGCCGGCTGGCGCCGTCGCCGTGATCTGCGTGGCGCTGTTGACCGTGTAGCCGGTCGCCGCCGTGGCGCCAAAGGTCACTGCCGTCGCGCCGGTAAAGTTCGAGCCGTTGATGGTGACCGTGGTACCGCCACCGCCTGGGCCCGCCGTCGGCGAAATACTGGTGATCGCTGGCGCCGGAACATAGGTGAACTGGTTTGACGGATCGGCGGCGTTGGTGCCGCCTGGCGTCGTGACGAATACGTTCACGACACCGGTGCCGGCTGGCGACGTGGCGGTGATGGTCGTGGAATTGAGCACGGTAACGCTGAGGCCATTGTTGCTGCCGAATTTGAGCGCCGTAGCGCCGGTAAAGCCGGTACCGGTAATGGTGACGGCGGTGCCGCCGCTAACCGGACCGAGCGCCGGCGATACGCCGGTGATGGCAGGCGGCGGCTGGGCGTTGATCACCAGGGAATAGCTTCTGGACGTGTTGTATGGTCCATTGCCGCCCGTGCTGTCCGTCGATTTCATCACAAAGTTGTAGGTGCCCAAAGCACCGGGCGTACCCGAGAGCAAGCCGCTGCCCGACAGGGTGATGCCCGCCGGCAGGCTGCCCGATTCCACCACATACGCAAAGGGCCCGGTGCCATTCGCGGTCGACATCTGCTGGCTGTAGGGCACCGACAATCCGCCTGCCGCCAGCACCGTGGGCGTGATGGACAGGGTGGGCACGGCGATCGACACGGAGTAATTCTTGGTGACCGTCAGCGGCGTGCCTGAGGTCGAGTCGGTCACCTTGATGCCGAACACATAGGCGCCGGTCGCCGTCACGGTGCCGGAAATCACGCCGGTCGACGACACAGTGATGCCAGGTGGCAACGCACCAGAGACAAGCGCGTAGTTGTAAGGCGCGACACCGCCGGTCGACGACATCGCCTGGCTGTACGCCACGCCGATCACGGGCGCCGATATGCTGCCCGGTGTCACGGTGAAGGCAGCCGCAGGGGGCAGGACGGTCACCGTAAAAGTCACCGCCTTGCTGTCTTCATCCCACAGGACAAAGCTGTCGGACAGCGCTCCGTCGCCATTATTGATGTAGGTCGCAATACCGGTACCGTTATTGACGAGACCAGTAATCGTGCCGTGCAAGGCAGTCGCGCCATTGTCCGTCAGGCCAAATGAGCTACACAGCGACAAATCGATGACATAGGAGTCGCCTGATGCGACGGTAAAACTCCTCTGATTGGGAATACATTTCGTGCTCGGATCGCCGTTGGCTGCCTGCGCCGGGCCTGCGCCAAGCGCCAGCATCAGCAGGCACAGCGCAACGCAGCAATGCAGGAAACGGCCAAACGCTGATGCCAGGCCTACCCGGCGAGCCGCTGCCGGCCTTCGAGTTCCTACGACAAAAGCAAGGAACAAAAAATGTGCCGGACGGGCGACGATATCGTTGCAAATACGCAACATGATTTCTCCAATACAGAGTTTTTTAGTCAAAAAGAACCATGGATTCAGGCTGCAAGCGATCCCCATTCAGGGCCCTTCCATAGAGCCAACAGATGTTGACGCTTGCCATACGACAACGTATGCTACCTCGAGTTTTCAATAAAGTAACTATAACAAAAAGGGTTTTTCAAAAAACAATATTGATTGCAAATGGAAAATATTATTTCCTTAACATTCAATAACATTCCAACAGCGGGAGAACGATGATGGCTGAAGTGTATTTGGGACAAATCATGATGAGCGGATTTGCGTTTGCACCGCGTGGATTTGCAGCATGTAACGGGCAATTGCTGCCAATTACGCAGAATCAGGCGCTGTTTGCCCTGTTGGGTACCTTTTACGGGGGGAACGGCACGACCAACTTTGCGTTGCCAAATTTACAAGGCAGCACCCCTGTCGGCTCGGGCAGTTCGGTGGACGCTTCCTGGCAACCAGTCCCCTACCAAGTGGGCGCTCGTAACGGCGCGGAAGCTATCACTTTGACACTGAGTCAGATTCCACCGCATACGCACGCGGCCAATGCGCTGACCACGCCAGGCACCACCAAGAATCCGACCAACACCCTGTATGGCGGCAGCGGCACGGAAGCCATCTATGGCACGGCAGGCCCGCAAGTGCCCTTGAACAACCTGGTCTTGGCCCAGACAGGCGGCAGCCTGCCGCATAACAATATGCAGCCATTCCAGGTACTCAATTTCAATATCGCCCTGAACGGCGTCTTCCCATCGCGCAACTAACATGCCAGCCACTTCCCACGGAGCAAAGTCATGACTACACCTTATGTCGGCGAGATCCGCCTGTTTTCCTTTCCCCGCATACCGCAAGGCTGGTTCGCCTGCGACGGCAGCCTGAAGTCCATCGCCAATAACGAGGTGCTATATACGCTGCTGGGCACTACCTATGGCGGCGACGGCGTCAATACATTCGGTGTACCCGACCTGCGCGGCCAGGTGCCCTTGCATCAGGGCACCGGCCCTAGCCTGACACCCCGGGTCATGGGGCAAAAAGGGGGCAGCGAAACGGTGACCTTGCTGCCAACCCAGATGCCTGCGCATACGCACGTCTTCAGTGCGATCAGCACACTGGCGACGAGCAACACGCCAGGGACCAGCGCACAACTGGCGGCACCGGTCAATAACGACAAGATGTACACGAGCAGCCTGGCTGGCCTCACGACCTATGACATGGCGCCCGCAGCAACGGGCACTGCAGGCAGCAGCTTGCCGCATGACAACACCATGCCCACCCTGACCGCCTCGTTTTGCATCGCATGGGCAGGCATTTTCCCATCCCAGCAATAACAGCCAGCACGCAAGCGCAGCCCATAAAATCGATCAGGAGAACCTACCGTGACATCACCATATCTTGGCGAAATACAAGTCTTTGGCTTCAATTTCACACCTGCCGGGTGGGCAAGCTGTAATGGCGCCACCCTGCAGATCAGGCAATTCAGCGCCCTGTTTTCATTAATCGGCACGCAATATGGCGGCGATGGGGTCAACACCTTCCAGTTGCCCAACTTCACCGGACGCGCGCCCTGCAGCCAGGGCCAGGGGCCAGGCTTGACGCAGCGTGTGATGGGCGAAACGTTCGGCAGCAATACCGTCCAGCTGAATATCACGGAGATTCCCAACCACACCCATCAACTGACCTTGAGCCGCCAGACCAATGCCACCCTGCAGCGCAACGTGCCGCAAAATGGCGATGGCCTGACCAGCATCACGGGCACGAACGCGTTCGTGCCCGCGGCAACGCCGAACGTCACCTTGTCGCCACTGACCATCGGCAGCGCGGGTGGCGGCCAGGCGCATGAAAATCGCCAGCCCTTGCTGGCGGTAAATTTCTGCATCGCCCTGCAGGGCGAGTTTCCCGCGTTTGATTGAAACTTGAACGCTCCGGGCAGGCGGCGCCATCTGGCTCCCGCCTGACCCTGCCTGCCCCGCATCAGCGGCATTCTCAGTTGAACACGGCCTGATACAGAAAGCCGTGGTTGTCACGCGCCACCGGCACCAGGAAGATACCCACCTCGCCAAACGCATCATGCTGCAGCTGAAAGATTTTCTGGCTGAAGAGGATGGGGGAACTGTTATGGAATAACAAGCTGAACGGCGCCCGCAACAGGCCTTCCAGTGTGGCCGACGGCAGCGGGCGCGCTTCCTTCAGGATGAAAGCGGCATTCCCGTCGCCGACCGCGATAAACGTGTCGTTGACGCGCGCGGCAAAGTGTTCCAGGGTCAATACATTCATCATTGCAGGCATTCCATTTCATGGGCTGTGTGATTGAAGCAATGATTTATTCTAATGGAAGCATTGCTGCTTTTACACAGTTTTTGACATGAACGCCGTCACCACCGCACTCGGCGGCAATGCGGCGGCCAGGGTCATCCGTCCCGGCCGCCTGTGAGTGCCTGCCACGCGGCATTCTCCGCCTACCGCATCGCCTCTTCCAGCCCCGGCGCAAACCCGGCGCCGTGCTTGACCTGCGCGGTGGACGCCTTCAGCGTGGCGCCGATCGGCTCGGCGCGGCCCGCCAGGCATTGCCCCAGGAAGTTTTCCGTCACCGCATTGAAGGCAATGTTGTTCACGGGCCGGGCAAAGCCATGGCCTTCGTCGGGGAACAGCACGTAGGTGACGGGAATATTCTTCGCCGCCATGGCCGCCACGATCTGGTCCGATTCCGCCACGTTGACGCGCGGGTCGTTCGCGCCCTGGCCGATCAGCAGCGGGCGCTGGATGTTCTGCGCAAAGTTCAGCGGCGAGCGTTCCTTCAGCAGCGCCTTGCCCTCTTCCGTGGTCGGGTCGCCCATGCGCTTGTAGAACTGCTGCTTGCCCGCTTCCCAGTACGGCGGAATGGTTTGCAGCAAGGTAAACAGGTTCGACGGGCCGACGATGTCAACGCCGCAGGCAAACGTCGTCGGCGTAAACGCCATGCCGGCCAGGGTGGCGTAGCCGCCATACGAGCCGCCCATGATGGCCACCCTGTCGGCTGTCGTCACGCCGCTCTTCACCGCCCATTGCACTGCGTCGAGCAAGTCGTCATGCATCTTGCGGCCCCACTGCAGGTCGCCGGCCGAGATGAATTGCTTGCCGAAGCCCGTCGAGCCCCGGTAATTCACGGACAGCACCGCATAGCCGCGGTTGGCCAGCCATTGATGGTAGCTGTTATAGCCATAGGTATCGCGCGCCCACGGGCCGCCATGCACCAGCAGGACCATCGGCACCGCCTGCGACGGCACGCCGCCGGCGCCCGCCTTCGATGCCTGCGGCAAGGTCAGATAGGAGACCAGGGTCAGGCCGTCGCGCGCCTTGATTTGCTGCGGATACATGGGCACCAATGGCGCGCCTTCCAGCTCGGGCCGCGTGACATACAGCTGCGTGAGCTTTTTGCTCTTGCGGTCGTACAGCCAGCTCGATGCCGGCGCCGTGACGGCATCGACGCCCACCAGCCATTTGTCATCGGCGTCCGTGCGCGACGTCACGTTGAACTGGCCCTTGGCATGCTTCTTCAGGAAGGCCAGGTCGGCCTTCAGGTCATCCGTCAGCGGCAGGTATTCGTGCTGCAGATAGTCAACGGAATACGCCTGCACCTTGCCTGTGCGCGTGTCGTACAGTGCGTCGGAAATGTCGGCCCGCGGGTCTTGCGCCACCACCGTGGTCTTGCCGCTGGCCACGTCCTGCGCCAGCAGCGCCGAGGTATTGCGGCCGCGCGAATCGGTCCAGTACAGGGTCTTGCCGTCGACCGTAAAGGCCAGCGGCGCCGTCGTCTGCGAATCTTCCAGACCCACTTCCGCCAGCGGCGTGCTCTCGACCTTGCCGTCCGTGATGCGGAAATACTGCATGCCGCCGTCGGCGCGCGCCTTGCTGGCGATGCGCAGATTGAGCAGTTCATCGGCCAGATAGCCGCCGTAGCCGTCGTTCTGCGCCACCAGGGTCAGCTTGCCGCTGGCCAGGTCCAGGCTATACACGTCATGCCAGCGCGCATCACGGTTATTGATGCCGATCAAGATACGGTCCTTCACCTTGCTGCTGATCTGGATCACCCGCACGCGGGTCTTCTCGAACGGCGTGTAACTGACCTGCTTGCCGCTCACGACATTCACGCCGTACAGCAGGAAATTTTCATCGCCGCCCTTGTCCTGGATAAACAGCAGGGTTTTCGAATCGGGCGACCAGAAGCTGCTGCGGATGGGCCGCACCTTTTCTTCCGTCAGCGGGCGCGCCTGCGCCGGATTGCTGGCCGGCGCCACCCACACATTGAGCACGCCGTCGCGCGGCGCGATCCACGACAGCCACTTGCCATCCGGGCTGAGGCGCCCGCCGGATTTGCTGGGATTGCCAAACAGCTTGGCCCGCTCGATCAGCGGCGTGTCATTGGCAGGGGCTTGGGCGTGCGCCGGCAGTGCGCTGGCGAACAAGAGGACAGGCAGGACATAGCGAATCATGGACACCTCATGGTTGATGAATGAAGGGAAACTTCACACGTGCATGTGCCAGCACATCATAGGCCAAAGCAGTATTGCCAGGTTGACTACGCGACAGGGGACGAAAATCGGGGGACAGGAGGGTGGAAACGGGAGATGAAAAGCACAGCAGATGATGCATGCTGTCATGGCGACGGCGCGCAAAAAGAAAAAGGCCACTCCGAAGAGTGGCCTAAGTCCTTGAATCTAATGGTCGGGGCGAGAAGATTCGAACTTCCGACCCCATGCACCCCATGCATGTACGCTACCAGGCTGCGCTACGCCCCGACGAGGTGGGAATTATAGCAGAGGCTTTTAGGTTTTTGCCATGCTTTGCGCATGATTCATATCGAACTGCGCAAACTTTTTTGCATGGCCCTGGCAAGCGGCCTATTCGTTCAGCAGCAGCGCCGTCAGGACGATGCGGAAGCCCGCGATCAGCGGCTCGACTTTCACGTCCGGATTGTGAATGAAGCGCACGGGCAAGCCCTGGTAAATGGCGACGAGGGCATTCAGGCGGCCTTCCAGCATCTCTTCATCGGCCGGCAAGCCGCGCTTGATGCGCGCATCGCGGATGATGGAGAGAAACAACTGGCGCGAACGCTGGTCCGAGCATTGCAGCATGTCGGCGATCACCGGATTGCGCGATGCTTCGGCGAAGATTTCCAGCGGCATCATCCACGTTTTCGGGTCCAGCGCTTCGAGCACGTGCTCGCCCGCATTGTCGATCACGGCCTGCAGCGGGTCTTCGCGCTGCGCCAGGTCCTGCATCAGGTTCGACACCCGCTCCGTATTCTGCATGACGAAGGCGGCGATGATCGCATCCTTGCTGTCAAAATAATTATAGATATGGCCCGCGCTCATGCCGGCCGCTTTCGAGATCTCGGCCATGCTGGCGCCGTGGAAGCCGCGGCGGCTGAAACAGCTTTCGGCCGCATCGAGCACCTGCTTGCGCCGCGTGTTGGCGCGCTCGGGATCCGGATGCTTCTTTTCAACTTGGTTCATGATTTTCCAGTAGCGCGCCGGCCCTGCCCTTGCGGGCAAGGCCGGCGTCGGCGTCCCCGTGATTATTGGACGCCGCCAGCCGCCGCAACGGCTGTCTGCTCAGGCTGCCAACCGCCGCCCAGCACCTTGTACAAGGTCACCAGGTTGGTCGATTTGGCCAGGCGCGCCGTGATCAGGCTTTGCTGCGCCGTGTACAGCGCGCGCTGGGCCACCAGGGCGTTCAGGTAGGACTCGGCGCCCTGCTTGTAGCGCGCGTCGTGGATGGTGTAGCTCTTCGTCGACGCCTCGACCAGCGAGACCTGCGATTGCAGGCGCTCGTCGATGGTGCCCCGCTGGGCCAGCGCATCGGACACTTCGCGGAAGGCGACCTGGATCGCCTTTTCGTATTGCGCCACGGAAATTTCACGCTGCACCTTGGCGATATCGAGGTTGGCGCGGTTCACGCCGCCATCGAAGATCGGCAAGCTGATCTGCGGAATGAAACTCCACGTGCCGCTGCCCGCCTTGAACAGGCCCGACAGGTTGTCGCTCAGCGAACCGGCCGTGGCCGTCAGCGAAATGCGCGGGAAGAACGCCGCGCGCGCCGCGCCGATGTTGGCGTTGGCAGCGCGCAAGGTGCGCTCGGCCGCCAGCACGTCGGGACGGCGTTGCAGCACGTCCGACGGCACGCCGGACGGGATGTCCGCCAGGGCCGTCACGGCGCCGAACTCGCCTTGCGGCAGCAGGTCGGCCGGCACGGGGCCGCCCACCAGCAGGACGAGCGCGTTTTGATCCAGCGCAACCTGGCTCGTGTAAACCGCCACGTCGGAACGGGCCGACTCGACGCTGGTCTGGGCATCGTACTTGTCCAGGCCGGAAGTCGCACCGGCACTGAAGCGGCGCACGGCCAGGTCATACGACGACTGCTGGCTCTTCAGGGTGTCCTGCGCCACGCGCAGGCGCTGCTGGTCGGCCACCAGGTTCAGATAGGTGCTGGCCACTTCGGCCACCAGGCTGATCTGCTGTGCGCGGCGGGCTTCTTCCGTGCCCAGGTATTGCTCCAGCGCACTGTCGGACAGGCTGCGCACGCGGCCGAAGAAGTCCAGCTCGTAAGCCGACACGCCCAGGTTCGCCGTGTACTGGCGGTTGATGGACGCTTCGCCGTTGGCGCTGGCGTTCTTCGGCACGCGGCTGGCCGTCTGGCCGCCGGACGCCGACAGGGTCGGGATCAGCGCGGCGCGTTCGATGCCGTAGGTGGCGCGCGCCTTCTCGATGTTCAGGATCGAGACGCGCAGGTCGCGGTTGTTGGCCAGCGCCAGTTCCAGTACCTGGCGCAGGCGCGCATCGGCAAAGAACTCGCGCCAGGCGACGTCCGCCACCGGCTTGGCGTCGGCGGCGGCCGTGTCGGCCTTGTAGGAAGGGCCCGTCGGCCACGCCGTGGGCGCCGGCGCTGCCGGACGCTCGTACGTGGGAGCCAGGCTGCAACCGGCCAGCAAGGCCAGTGCCGCCATGGAGAGTAGCGTTTTTTTCATATTAATGCGCATCCTTAGAAAGCGTGACGGCTGGCGAGCCAGGCGTCGCCGGCGTGGCGGGCGCGTCCGGCTTCGAGAAGAAGCCGCGCACCAGCACGAAGAACACCGGCACGAAGAAGATACCGAGGAACGTGGCCGTCAACATACCGCCCAGCACGCCGATACCGATGGCGTTCTGGCTGCCGGAACCGGCGCCGCTGGATATGGCCAGTGGCAACACGCCCAAGCCGAAGGCAATCGAGGTCATCAGAATCGGACGCAGACGCAGACGCACCGCATGCAAGGTCGCGTCCAGCAGCGACATGCCCGATTCCTGCATTTCCTTGGCGAATTCGACGATCAGAATCGCATTCTTCGCCGACAGGCCCACCACCGTGAGCAAGCCCACCTGGAAGTACACGTCGTTCGACAGGCCGAACATCCACGTACCGAGCACGGCACCGATCACGCCCAGCGGTACCACCAGCAGCACGGAGAATGGAATCGACCAGCTTTCATACAGCGCGGCCAGGCACAGGAACACGATCAACAGCGACAGCGCGTACAGCTGCGGCGTCTGCGAACCGGATTCGCGCTCTTCCAGCGACACACCGGTCCAGCTGAAGCCGATGCCAGGCGGCAGCTTGGCCACCATTTCTTCCATCGCGTTCATGGCGGCGCCCGTGCTTTGGCCCGGCGCCGGCGTACCCAGGATCTCTACCGACGGCAAGCCGTTGTAGCGTTCCAGGCGTGGCGACGCGTAAATCCACTTGCCGGTAGCGAAGGCCGAGAACGGCACCATCTGGCCAGCGGTATTGCGCACGAACCACTTGTTCAAGTCTTCCGGCAGCATGCGCGAACTCGCGTCACCCTGGATGAACACTTTCTTCACGCGGCCACGGTCGAGGAAGTCGTTCACATATGAACTACCCCAGCCGACGCTCAGCACGCGGTTGATTTCCGAGATCTGCAAGCCCAGCGCGGTCGCTTTCTGCTGGTCGATGTCGATCTTGTACTGCGGCGTATCTTCCTGGCCGTTCGGGCGCACGCCCACCATGGCCGGATTCTGCGACGCCATGCCCAGCAGCTGGTTACGCGCCGCCATCAGGGCGTCATGGCCGACACCGCCGATATCCTGCAGCTGCATGTCGAAACCGGTGGCGTTACCCAGTTCCAGCACGGCAGGCGGTGCAAACGTAAACACCATCGCATCCTTGATCTGCAACAACTTGCCCATGGCACGACCGGCCACGGCCGGCGCTTTTTGCGCCACGTCCTTGCGCAGCGACCAGTCTTTCAGGCGCACGAAGGCGATACCCGTATTCTGGCCGTTACCGCCGAAGCTGAAACCGGCCACGGCAAACACGGAAGCGACGTTGTCTTTCTCGCTGTTCATGAAGTGGTCTTCGACCTGTTCGATCACTTTCAGGGTGCGCTCTTGCGTGGCGCCCGTCGGCAATTGAATCTGCGTAAACAGGATGCCCTGGTCTTCTTCCGGCAGGAAGGAGGTCGGCAGGCGCATGAAGATGAACACCAGGCCGGCCAGCAACAGCACATACAACAGCATCGAACGGGCGCGGTGGCGGATCATGCTGCCGACCAGGCCCTGGTACTTGTTGCTGCTGCTATCGAAGCTGCGGTTGAACCAGCCGAAGAAGCCCTTGTTCGTCGCATGATGGCCTTTTTCGACCGGTTTCAGCAAGGTGGCGCACAGGGCTGGCGTAAACACCAGCGCGACGACGACGGACAGCACCATCGACGAGACGATCGTGATCGAGAACTGGCGGTAAATCACACCCGTCGAACCGCCGAAGAAGGCCATCGGCACGAACACGGCCGACAGCACCATGGCGATACCGACCAGCGCGCCCGTGATCTGCGTCATGGACTTGCGCGTCGCTTCCAGCGGCGACAAGCCCTCTTCGCTCATCACGCGCTCGACGTTTTCCACCACCACGATGGCATCGTCGACCAGCAAACCGATGGCCAGCACCATGGCGAACATGGTCAGCGTATTGATCGAATAGCCAAACGCGTTCAGGATGCCGAAGGTACCCAGCAACACGACCGGCACGGCCATGGTCGGGATCAGGGTGGCGCGGAAGTTCTGCAGGAACAGATACATCACCAGGAACACCAGGATCACCGCTTCGACCAGGGTCTTGACCACTTCTTCGATGGACAGTTTCACGAACGGGGTCGTGTCGAACGCCACCTGGTAGCTCATGCCTTCAGGGAATTGCTTGCTCAGGTTGCCCAGCATGGCTTTCGCCGCATTGGCCGTATCGAGCGCATTGGCGCCCGTCGCCAGCTTGATCGCCACGCCGGTTGCCGCATGGCCGTTGTAGCGGGCCACGGTATTGTAGTTCTCGCGGCCCAGTTCCATGCTGGCCACATCCTTCAGGTACACCATGGCGCCGTTGGTCGTGGTTTTCAGCAAGATGGCGCCGAACTGCTCCACCGTTTGCAGACGGCTTTGCGCCGACACGGTCGCGTTCAGCTGCTGGCCCTTGATGGACGGCGTGCCGCCCAGCTCACCGGCCGACACTTCCGCATTCTGCGCCTGCACGGCCGTGATCACGTCCGCCGGGGTCAGGTTAAAGCTTTGCAGCTTGGCCGGATTGAGCCAGATACGCATGGCGTACTGCGAACCGAACAATGTCACGTCGCCCACGCCGGGCACGCGGCTCAGCGGATCGACGACGTTGGCGGCCACATAGTCGCTCAAGTCGGTCTGGTCCATCTTGCCGTTTTCGGAAATGAAGCCGAACACCATCAGGAAGTTCTTCGTCGCTTTCGACACGACCAAGCCTTGCTGCGTGACAGCCGTCGGCAGCAGTGGCGTGGCCAGCTGCAGCTTGTTCTGTACCTGCACCTGGGCGATGTCGGGATTGGTGCCGCTGGTAAACGTCAGCGTGATGCTGATGCCGCCAGTGGCATCGCTCGACGAAGCCATGTAGCGCAAGCCGTCGATACCCTTCATCTTTTGTTCGATGACCTGGGTAACGGCGTCTTCCACGGTCTTGGCGGAGGCGCCAGGATAGGAGCCGCTGATCGAAATCGACGGCGGAGCAATGCTCGGGTACTGCGCGATCGGCAGGCTGAGGATCGAAATCACGCCGGCAAGCATGATGACGATCGCGACCACCCAGGCAAAAATCGGGCGGTCAATGAAAAAACGGGCCATTAATATTCTCCTGAATTAGTGGGCGCTGGCAGCCGATGCTGCGGCAGAGGCGGCAGCGGCAGGCGCGTCAGCGGCCTTGGCCGGTACGGCAACGGCTGGTGCGCCTGGCTTGACTTTTTGCAAGCCTTCCACGATCACGCGATCGCCTGCGGCCAGGCCGGACGTCACCAGCCAGTTGGTGCCGACGGTGCCGCTGGTGGTCAGAACGCGTTGCTCGACCTTGTTTTCCTTGTTCAGGATCAAGGCGGTTGCCTGGCCCTTCTGGTTGCGCGTCACGCCCACTTGCGGCACGGTGATGGCTTTTTCATCGACGCCCGTTTCCAGCTGGGCACGTACGTACATGCCTGGCAGCAATTCGCCTTTCGGGTTCGGGAACAGCGCGCGCAAGATCACGTTGCCGGTGGTCGGATCGACCGTCACGCCAGCGAACTGCAGCTTGCCCGGTTCGCTGTACTTGCTGCCATCCGGCAAGATCAGGTCGACCTTGGCCTGACCTTCGCCCACTTTTTTCAGCGAGCCGTCGGCCATCTGGCGTTTCAGGCGCAGCAGGTCCGTGCTCGACTGGGTCACGTCGACATAGATGGGATCGAGTTGCTGCACGGTGGTCAGCGCGTCGGCCTGGCCCGCCGTGACCAGCGCGCCGGCCGTCACGCTCGAGCGGCTGGTGCGGCCGCTGATCGGCGCCGTCACGGTGCTGTATTTCAGGTTGATGTTCGCCGTTTCCAGCGCCGCGGTGGCGGACTCGACGTCTGCCTTGGCTTGCTCGAACGCAGCGACGGCATCGTCGTATTCCTGGCGGCTCACGCCTTCGATGGCGACCAGTTCCTTGTAGCGCGAGGCTTTCGGACCGGCCGTCAGCAAGTTGGCCTTGGCTTTCGACAGCGCGGCCTTGGCTGAATTATAGGCAGCCTGGTAGGTGGCGGGGTCGATCTGATACAGGGCCGTGCCCGCTTTCACATCGCTGCCTTCGACGAACAGGCGCTTCTGGATCAAGCCGCCGACTTGCGGGCGCACATCGGCGACCTGGTAGGCATTCGTACGGCCGGGCAATTCGGCGCTCATCGGCAACGCGGCCGGATTAACAGTAAACACGACCACCTGTGGCGCTTGCTGCGCGTGAGGTGCTTCCTGTTTTTTACTGCAGCCGGCCATGATTACAGTGGCGCACAGAACGGCAATAGCGCCGCTCGTACGCGGCGACGTCAAGGAAAATGTTGGTTGCATCTTGGACTTTCTGAAAAAGAAGCTGGCTAGTGTCGTTAGAAATGACTAAATTTATTAACGCAGATCAAAGAATGAACGATCATTCTAAAATCGTCAAGCATCGTTACAATTGAAACATAGTAACTTTCAAGCGAATTAAATTATCAATGAGGCAATTAAATGAAGGCAGCAACAGCGTCGGCACACCCGCCAATTCGAATGGGAAGCGGGCGGGCGGCGGCAAAACGGCAAAGCGGGAAAGTTGGATTGAATGATTACTGTAGCAGGGTAATGCGTTTTTTGCTGAGACCGTGATCGCGTACGCAACACTGCCTTGCGCGCCCCCGCCCTGCCACGATGAATATTTACCAATGGTATCGAAAAGACATGTCGCGCCGGACGCGCTAGTATAGTGATCACGGCGTGGCAAAGCGGGGGCGCAACGATGACGGCACAGGCGCGAAACACAGGGCAGCACGATGGCGCGAACGGCCCGGACGCGCCGCCACTGCTGTCGACGGGCGTCGCCGGCCTCGACGCCATACTCACCGGCGGCATGCTGGCCGAGCGCCTGTACCTGGTCGAAGGCGCCCCCGGCACGGGCAAGACCACCCTGGCGCTGCAATTTCTGGCCGAAGGCGCGCGCAGCGGCGTGCCCGTGCTGTATATCGCCCTGGCGGAATCCGCGATCGAGCTGCGCGGTGCGGCCCTGTCGCATGGCTGGGACCTGGCCGGCATCGCCATCGAAGAAGTGGCGCCCGGCGACGATATCCTCGACCCCGAGCGCCAGTACACCATCTTCCACCCGTCGGAAATCGAACTGGCCTCGACCAACCAGCGCATCCTCGCCGCCATCGAAAAGCACCGCCCTGTCCGTCTCGTGCTCGATTCGCTGTCCGAACTGCAGCTGCTGGCGGAAAATCCTCTGCGCTACCGGCGCCAGGTCGTGGCGTTGAAACAATACCTGGCCAGCCGGCACTGCACCACCCTGCTGATCGATGACCGTTCCGCGCTGGACGACGGCTTGCAAGTGCGTAGCGTGGCGCACTGCGTGATTTCGCTGGAGCTGCAAAACCAGGCCTACGGCAATGACCGGCGCCGCGTGCGGGTGGTGAAATACCGGGGCGTGCCGTTTCGCAGCGGCACACACGACTACAAGATCGCCCATGACGGCCTGGTCGTCTTTCCCCGCCTGGTGGCGGCCGACACGCGCCGCGATGGCGACCATCGGCGCCTGTCGAGCGGCGTGCCCGAACTCGACACCATGACAGGGGGCGGCCTGGAAGAAGGCATGAGCACGCTCATTTCCGGCCCGGCCGGCAGCGGCAAGTCCACCCTGGCGGCGCAATTCGTGCACGCGGCCATAACGCGCGGCGAACCGTGCGCCATGTTCCTGTTCGAGGAAGCGCGCAGCAAGCTGCTGAACCGGGCCGACAACGTGGGCATGCGCCTGCAGCCGGCACTCGATTCCGGCCTGTTGAGTGTGCAGCAAGTCGATCCGGCCGAGCTGACACCGGGAGAATTCGCCCAGGCCGTGGTCGACGCGGCAGAACGGGGCGCCCAGGTCATCGTCATCGATAGCCTGAACGGCTACATGCATGCCGTGCCCGACGAGCGCTTCCAGAGCACCTACCTGCACGAACTGCTCAATTACCTGGGCCAGCGCGGCGTGGCCACCCTGCTCGTCGGCGTGCAGCAGAACATGCTGGGCACAGCGATGACCACCTCGGCCGACGCCAGCTACCTGGCCGACGGCGTCATCATGCTGCGCTATTACGAAACGGAGGGCGAGGTGCGGCAAGCCATTTCCGTCTTCAAGAAGCGCGGCAGCGCGCACGAGCGCAGCATCCGCCGCTTCGAGATCAGCCCGCAGGGCATCCGCATCGGCCCGGCCCTGGCCGGCTTTCACGGCATCCTGTCGGGCTTGCCCACCATCGGCGGCACGCCCTTCCCCTAGGAGTTGCCATGGAGCAGCGTATCCTGATCTACGCGCCTGGCGGCCAGGACGCCGCCCTGGCCGCCAGGGTGCTCGCCGGCGAGGCCATCGCCAGCCACGCCTGCCGCTCCGCCGGCGAACTGGCCGAACAGCTGGCGCTGGGCGCCGGCGGCGTGCTGACGGTGGACGAATCCTTGCCTGCAGGCGTGTACGCCGTGCTTGACGCCTACGCCCGCCAGCAACCGGACTGGTCCGATTTGCCCATCATCCTGCTGACGCACGCGGGCCTCGATTCCCTGCCTTTGCGGCAAGCCGTCGCCACCCTGGGCAACCTGACCCTGCTGGAGCGCCCCGTACACATATTGACCCTGATCACCTCGGCCCACGCCATGCTGCGCGCACGCCAGCGCCAGTACCAGGTGCGCGAGACGCAGCGGCGCAAGGATGAATTCCTCGCCAGCCTCGGGCATGAACTGCGCAATCCGCTGGCGCCCATCAAGACCTCGGTGGCCCTGCTCAAGCACCTGTATCCCGCATCGGAGCAGGTCTGCAAGGTCAGCGGCGTAATCGAGCGCCAGGTAACGCACCTGACGCGGCTGGTGGATGACTTGCTCAACGTGGCGCGCATCACCAGCGGCAAGGTACTGCTGCAGCGAGAAAATATTGAATTACAGCAAGTACTCGACCATGTGATCGAACTGTGCCAGCCCGCGGCCGACAGCCGGCACATCAGCATCACGCAGGTGCTGCCGCCGCATGCCGTGACCTTGCACGCCGACTATGCCAGGGTGGTGCAGATCTTTGCCAATATCGTGTCGAATGCCGTGAAGTTCACGCCGGAAGGCGGCCACATCCACATGACGGCGCGCCTGACGCAAGGCTTGCTGCAGGTGACGGTCGAAGACAATGGCATCGGCATCGAGCCGGATGCCATCCCGCGCATCTTTTCCATGTTTGAACAGGGGCGCACGGTAGAAGGCCAGATGGCCAGCGGCCTGGGCATTGGCCTGAGCCTGGCGCGCCAATTTACCGAGATGCATGGCGGCAACATCGAAGCGTACAGCGACGGCCCCGGCCGCGGCAGCCGCTTCATCGTCACCTTGCCCGCCAGCGCCGGCGACGCCCAGGCAGCCGCCCCGGCCATGCCGGCGGCCGCCCGCAGCGAGACGCCCGCCGGCGCTGGCCAACCCGTGCAAGTGCTGGTGGTGGACGACAACCTCGATGCGGCCGATGCCTTGCAAAGCCTGTTCCAGCTCGAGGGCTATGCCGCCAGTGTCGCGTATGGCGGCGCGCAAGCCCTGGCGGCCGTCGACAGGTCGTGGCCGCAACTGGTCGTGATGGACCTGGGCATGCCGGACATGGATGGTTATGAGGCGGCGCGCCAGATGCGCCAGCGTGCGCAGGGGCGCGAGGTGCTGCTGATCGCCCTGACGGGTTGGGGAGAGGCGCGCTCACGCACGGAACAAGCCGGTTTCGACCATCACCTGACGAAACCGGTGGACTTCGCCGCCATTGCCGCCCTGCTGGAACAGCGCCTGGCGCGGCGAACGGGGACCGCTACGCGGACAAAATAGCGTTTATTTCCACTTGCCGCGCAATTCCTGCACCTTTTGCTGCAGCAATTCCGGCGTGGCGGCCTCGGGCGCCACGGGCATGCCCACGGCCAGCGACAGGCGCGAGCGCAAGCCTGCCTTGAAGGCGCGCTCGAACAAATGGCCATTGCGATGGCTCAACAGATGTCCCCACAAGCCGCGCAGCGCCAGTGGAATCACGGGCACCTTGCTGCGCTCAACGATCTTCGCGATGCCGCCCTTGAATTCGCTGATCTGGCCCGTGCGCGTCAGCTTGCCTTCGGGGAAGATGCACACCAGCTCGCCCTCGTGCAGCGCTTGCGCGATATCAATGAAGGCCTTTTCCATGAGGAAAGGATCTTCCTTGGCCGGCGCGATGGGAATCGCCTTGGCCGTGCGGAAAATCCAGCCCATCAGCGGCATCTTGAAGATGCGGTGGTCCATGACGAAACGGATGGGCCGAGGGCTGGCCGCCATGATGACGATGGCGTCCACATAGCTGACGTGGTTACACACCAGCACGGCCGCCCCTTCCGTCGGGATGCGCTCGCCATCGACGACTTTCACGCGGTGCACGGTCTGTATCAGTATCCACGCGAGGAAGCGCATGAGGAATTCCGGCACCAGCGAGAAGATGTAGGCCGCCACCAGCGCGTTCAGGATGGCCGTGACGAGGAACAACTGCGGAATCGTAAACCCCTGGCCCAGCAGCACGATGGCCACGCCGGCGGCCGCCACCATGAACAGGGCGTTCAGGATATTCATGCCGGCGATCGTGCGCGAAATGTGTTTCGGGTCGCAGCGCGTCTGGATCAGGGCGAACAGGGGCACGATGAAAAAGCCGCCGAAGACGCCGATCATGACGATGTCGAGCAAGATGCGCGGCACGCCGGCCTGGCTGACAAAGGCCAGCGCATCGACCACTTGCGTATTCGCATACGCATTGCTGGCGAAATACAGGTCGATGCCGAACAGCGACAGGCCGATGGAACCGAACGGCACCAGGCCAATTTCGATCTTGTGGCCGGACAAACGCTCGCACAGCAGGGAACCCGTGCCGATGCCGACGGAAAACACGGTCAGCAACAGCACGAACACGCTGTGGTCGCCATGCAGGAAATCCTTCGAATACACGGGGAACTGCGCCAGGATCAGCGCGCCATAGAACCAGAACCAGGAGTTGCCCAGCATGGCCAGGAAGACGGGACGGTTCTTGCGCGAAAAATTCAGGTTGCGGAACGATTCGGCGACGAAATTCAGGCTCACCTTCAAGTCCGGCTCGGGTGCCGGCGTGCGCGGCACGCGGTAGCTGGCGATGAGGCCGAAGACGGCCACGGCAATCGTCGCGCCCGCCACCAGTTCCACGCCCAGCGGCTTGTGCACGATCAACACGGCGCCGAGGATTTCGCCCAATAAAATGCCGACAAAGGTACCCATCTCGATCAGGCCATTGCCGCCGACCAGTTCCTCGGGTTTGAGCTGCTGCGGCAGGTAGGCATACTTGACGGGGCCGAACAGGGTCGAATGCACGCCCATGCCCACGACGGCGGCCACCAGCAGCCACAGGGTATGCGTCATCCAGCCCGCGGCGGCCACGGCCATGATGGCCAGTTCCATCCATTTCACGAAACGGGCCAGGCCCGCCTTTTCGAACTTGTCGGCCAGCTGGCCCGCCGTGGCTGAAAACACGACATAGGGCAGGATGAACAGGCCGGGAATCAGGTTGGTGATGGTGGACGGGTCGAGCGTGGTCCAGCTCAGCGCATCGTAGGCGAGGATCACCATCAAGGCCGTCTTGAACAGATTGTCGTTGAAGGCGCCAAAGAACTGGGTCCAGAAGAAGGGCCCGAAACGGCGCTGCGACAATAAGGAAAACTGGCTGCTTTGACTCATGGCATGGGGAACTGGCAATTAAGGAATTGCTAAAATACAGCACTATCTTGCGCACGACAATCTGAATGTCGACATCTTGCTTGACATCAATATGAAAAGCCCGCTCCGGCCCCATGCTTGCCTTGCCGCCGCACGCACTTCCTGGCACTTGCCCTGACACAACAGAAATCGCTTGTTTCTTGATAATAAGGTAATGTGCGCATACATCGGGCGCCTTCGCCCTGCCCTTTCAGGAAAGCTGCCCCATGTTTGGATTGATCACGCTGTTCATCCTTGGCTTGCTGATTACCGCCTTCGTGCTGGTGCTGCAGTACCGCCGCAGAGTGGCGGATCTGGAATTGCTGACGGCGCGCCTGCGCAAGGAAGTCGACGGCATCCAGCAGCGCCTGCGGACGCTGGAAGGCCAGGGCGAAGCGCCTGCTGCCGTTCCCGTCGTAGAGAGCGCTGCGCCGCTGCCGGTACCAGTACCGGCGCCTGTTGCGGTTGCCCCGCCAGTGCCTGCGCCGCCTGCCGCCCCCGTGCCGCAAGCGGCCGCGAGCGAGCCCGTCGCACTGGCAAAGGCTGCGCCAGCCGCCCCATCCGCACCAGCACCATCGGCTCCGCCGCCCCCCGCCAAGCTCTCCCCTGCCGTCCCGAATACCCCGTCCTGGATCGCGCACCCGGACGGCCTCGTTGCCAAGGCGAAAAACTGGCTATTCACGGGCAACCTGGTGGCCAAGCTGGGCTTGCTGATCCTCTTCCTCGGCGTCAGCTTCCTGCTCAAGTACGTGTCGGCCCAGGTCACGCTGCCCATCGAGCTGCGCCTGGCCGGCATCGCGCTGGCCGATATTGCCCTGCTGGCCTGGGCCTGGCGCATCCGCCTCAGCCGTCCAGGCATCAGCCTGCCGCTGCAGGGCACGGCGCTGGCGATATTGATGCTGGTCACGTTTGGCGCCTTCCGTCTGTATGAACTGATCCCGGCCGGCCTGGCGTTTGCCGTGCTGTTCGTGCTGACGGCGTTCACGTGCCTGCTGGCCGTGCTGCAAAACGCCGTCTGGCTGGCCGTGTTCGGCATCGTCGGCGGCTTTGCCGTGCCCCTGCTGGTATCTACTGGCAGCGGCAACCATATCGGCCTGTTCAGTTATTACGCGCTGCTCAATGCGGGCGTCTTCGCCATCGCCCTGAAACGCGCCTGGCGCGTGCTGAATGTCCTGAGCTTTGGCTTTACCTTTGTCGTTGCCACCACCTGGGGCCTGCTGCGCTACTCGCCCGAGCACTACCTGTCGACGCAGCTGTTCCTGATCCTGTTCGTGCTGTTCTATATCGGCATCGCGATCGCCTACTGCGCGCGCCAGGCGCCGCGCCTCAAGCATTACGTGGATGGCACCCTCGTCTTCGGCACGCCGCTGGCGGCGATGGGCCTGCAATACGGCCTCGTCCGGCACTTTGACTTTGGCCTGGCGTTTTCCGCGCTGCTTGCCGGCCTGTGCTACACGGGACTGGCCGTGGCGCTGTGGCGCCGCGCAGGTTTCAAACTGCTGGCCGAAGCCTTCCTCGCGCTGGGCATCGTCTTCGGCACCCTGGCCATCCCGTTCGCCCTCGACGGCCGCTGGACGTCCGCCGCCTGGGCGCTGGAAGGCGCGGGCATCGTCTGGGTCGGCTTGCGCCAGCGCCAGACGCTGGCCTGGGCCTTTGGCTTGCTGGTGCAGGGGGCCGCCTGGCTTGCCTTCCTCGGCGCCATGCAGGGACTCGATACGGCGGCGGCCTTGCAGGCCAACATCTGGCTCGGCTGCGCGCTGCTGGCCGCCGCCGCGCTGGTGATGGCCTTCAACTTCCGCCACCACGGCAGCCACTTGCATCCGGAGTTCATGAGCAGCCTGTCCGTGCTGTTCCTGACGGCCGCCACGGTCTGGCTGCTGGGCGGCATCTGGAGCGAAATCCTGCTGCGCACGGATGCCGCCACGCAACTGAACCTGCTGACCGTCAGCGCGCTGGCTGTGGCAGCCCTGCTGGTGGCGCTGGCGCGGCGCGAACAATGGCATGCGCCGCGCGCGCTGCTGCTGGCCGTGCAGGTCCTGGCCGGCATGGTCATGCTCAGCCGCGCCAGCTGGGCCTGGGACCAGCATCCGGCCAGCCTGTTCGGCGGCTCCTTCCTCAGCGCCCTGCTGCTGGGCGCCGCCGCCTTTGCCAGCGCCCGTTTCCTTGCGCTGCGCGCGCGCGGCGGCGACGAGCTGCTGGCCCTGGTGGCGCGCCCCCTGCTGGCCTGGAGCGGCTTGCTGTGGTTTGCCGCCATCCTCGTGCCCTTCACCAGCTGGCTGCTGCGCCTGATCGACGGCAACCTGGAGCTGCAAGCGCACGCGGGCGAACACTGGCTGGCGCTGTACCTGATCGCCGTCTGCGTCACGACGCCCGCGTTCGCCCTCCTGGCGCGGCGCCTCGATTGGCCGCAGCTGCGCTGGATCAGCGCGGCCGCCTGGATTGGCCTGGGCTTGTGGAGCGCCAACCTGCTGCTGGCGCTGTACCTGCGCGACTACCTGCCGACCGGCTTGAGCTGGCTGGCCCTGGCCAGCGCCCTGGCGGCAGGAGAATACCTGCTGCTGGCCTGGCCGCAAGCGGGCCGGCAATTCGACGCGCGCGCGCTGCGTTTCCTGCATACGCTGCGCACGGCCGCGCCATGGTTGATGCTGTGGCCGCTTGGCGCCATCCAGGTCAGCGCCTGGCTGGCGCAGCATGAAGGCAGCGTCAGCCCTGCCTGGTCCCGCTACTTGCCGGCCTGGGCCATGATGCTGGTGCTGGCCGGGCTGATCCGCCGCTGCCGCGCTGGCGCCTGGCCGGTGGCGCCGATTGCGGCGTGGTACCAGCGTTATCTGATACCGCTGGCGGCGGCATGGTCGCTGCTGTTGATCGCCGCGTGGAACGTCTTCGACGACGGCGCCATGGCACCGCTGCCGTACTTGCCATTGCTCAATCCGCTGGACCTGAGCACGGGTTTTGCCGTCCTGCTGGCCGTTGCCAGCTACCGCTTGTTGCCGGCGGGCCAGATGCCGCTGCCCGCCGTATGGCAGGCGCGCTTGCCCGTCCTGGCCGCGTGCCTGCTGTATGGCTGGTTCAACCTGATGCTGCTGCGCACGGTGTCGCAGTACCTGGGCGTGCCCTACACATTTGACGCCATGCTGGCCTCGCAGTTCGTGCAAGCGATGCTGTCGCTGGTGTGGAGCGTGACGGCCCTGCTGCTGATGCGCCACGCGGCGCGCCAGCAGCGGCGCCAGCAATGGAGCCTGGGCGCCGTGCTGCTGGGCCTGGTCGTCCTGAAACTGTTCCTGATCGACCTGTCCAACGTGGGCGGCATCGAGCGCATCGTCTCCTTCGTGGGCGTCGGCTTGCTGATGGTCTTGATCGGCTACCTGGCGCCCTTCCCCAAGGCTGCCGCGCCCGCTTCAGCCGAACCGCAACAAGGAGCCGCATGAAGCCCTCATTGATCTGCTGCAGCCTGCTGGTGGCAGGCGCCGCGCTGGCCGCGCCCGGCCAGGACCGGCCACAGGACTATGCCTGGAGCATGCCCGTGCAGGTGCCGGCCGGCGCCGGCATCGTCCAGCTGATATTGCCCAGGGACGTCTACCTGCACGCCAGCTCGGCCAGCCTGGCCGACCTGCGCCTGTTCGACGCGGACGGCAAGCGCCTGGCCTACGCCATCGGCGCGCCGCCCGCGCAATCGGCCACGCAACGGACTGCCATTCCCGCCCGCATTTTCCCCGTGACGGGCGCGCCGGCAACTGGCGATGGCTTGCAAGGCATCGATATCCGCACGGCGGACGATGGCCGTTTGCTGTCGGTCAGCACGCGCGCCGGCACGGCAGCGACCACGGCGGCGCTGCAGGCGCTGATCCTCGACCTGGGCAAGCAAACGCAAGACAAGCGCATCGCCGCCTTGCGCTTCACGCCGCCGGCCCGCACGGACAATTACAGTGCGCAAGTGCTGCTGGAAGTGAGCGATGACCTGAAGCAATGGGACGCCATCGGCACCACCACCCTGAATTGGCTCAGCAACAGCGACACGCAGACCCTGGCCAACGACAACATCGCCTTTGCGCCGCGCGCCTTCCGCTATGCGCGCCTGAGCTGGCAAGCGGGCGAACCGCTGGCCTTTGCGGCGATCACGGCGCAAGCCGTCAGCGAAACGGAGATCGCTCCAGCGCGCGCCTCCATCGTGCTGCAAGGCTTGCCCGGCAAGCAGGCAAATGAATGGCGCTACGCCACGCCCCTCGCCATTCCCGCCGACAGCATCGCCCTGCAATTGACGCGCAACAATGTGGTGCTGCCCGTGACCCTGGGCGTGTATCGCCAGAACAGCTATATTCCCCGGCACCGGCTGCACCTGCGCCACCAGGCGCGTCCCGCGCAAGGTGCGTATTTCGATCCCCTGCTGAGCACGACGTTTTACCGCATCGGCCTCGATGGCAAGGAGCGGATCTCGGGCGACCTGGCCATGCCCGTGACGCAAACGGGTGAATGGGTGCTGCAGACGGCCACGGAACTCCAGCTCGACGCCAGCGATGCGCCCGCCCTGCGCCTGGGCTGGGCACCGGCCACCGTCGTTTTCCTGGCCAGCGGCAAGCCGCCTTATCAACTGGCATTCGGCAACAGCAACGCCGCCGCCGTGGCGCAACCGCTGTCGCAGGTGGCGCCCGGCTTCAAGACGGACGAATTGCTGGCACTCAAGACGGCCAGCGCCGGCCCGCTCCACCCCAACGGGGGCGCGGCGGCACCCGCACGCGCCACAAAAGACGGGGCACCGTGGCGCCTGGCCGCATTGTGGGGCGCACTGCTGCTGGGCGTGGGCGTGCTGGGCTTCTTTGCCTGGCGCTTGCTGACGCAAATGAAACAGGAACAACAGGAACAAACGGAGCTGCAGAAATCAGGCCAACAGCAAACGGGCCAGCAATAAATGAGCCCGCAAGCAGTGGGCCGGCAAGCAATGGAGGATGGCGCAAACAAGCGCGGCCAACGGCCAGACTAGCGGCCAGAAAAACCAGGCGCCACGAATGGCTTTATTGTGGCGTACTGACTTATTGACCTGCTGGCTTCACTGCTTGCTGGCTGGCTTACAGGCTTGCTTGCTTGCTGGCTGGCGGTTGGCTGGCTGGCTGGCTTACAGGCTAGCAGGCTTGCTTATCGACCGGCTTGTACGCTTACTGCCGCAGCAACGCCTTGAACGTCTGCGGCATCCAGGGACGCGCCGCCAGCATGAAGCTGATGGCCAGACGCTCATCGCCGGGCAGGCGCGCGTCTTCCTGGTGTTGCTGCGAAAATTCCACCGCCACTTGCTTCAGGCGTTCCAGCAAGGCCGCCGTGGATTTTTTCGACAGCATCACGTTCACCAGGCGCAACAATTCCGTTTCGCCATCGAATTGGGAATTCAAATAGTCACCATAGGCTTCCTTTTTGAAATACGTATGGATGGGACCGTTCGGTATCCACGCAAACGTACGCGCGACCAGCAGTTTGACCCGGTTATTCGGCAGCAGTTCCAGAAAACCGATCTTGTCGAGGCGCAGCAGGTATTTCACGGCTTGCGCCTCGCTGATGTCGTAGATGGCGACGATCTGTTCCAGCGGCAGCAGGTTCAGGGCAGAGACAGCCACCACGAACAGCCGGGTGTCCTCGATGATTTCCTTTTCCTGCGCATATGTCAGTCCCGTGATCAGGGTGGGCGCGGCCTGGGCAGACTGCACGGCCAGCGCCAGCTGCTGGAAATCGCTGCCGATGGCCACCAGGATCTGGTCCAGACGCTGCAAGGTAAATTGCTTCTGCGAAAACATCCGCTTGACGCTGGCTTCGGATACGCCGATGCGCTGGGCCAGCTCGGCATACGTGACGGCGCGCGCTTTCAACAGACGTTTCAAGGCTTCGATCAAGGCGTGGGTTTGCGGCATGCATTTCCTTTATAAAAATGGCATCGGTTCTGGCGGCAAAAAAGTAGCGCAATACGCTACCTGCGGTATGCCTGCCCGCTACGAGTAGCGTTTTCATTGACCAATTGCCCACAGTCTACAATGATGGCGTTGCCACTTGGCACACTTGAAGGAGAAACACATGAAACGCCTGCTGCCCCTCTGCCTGTCCCTGTCGCTGTTGACGCTCTCCATGGCCGCTCCCGGCCTGGTTCACGCCGCCGCCTCGGAGAACCTGTCGAAAGGCTCGCAAAACCTCAGCCAGGGTTCCGCCATCGTCGTCGCCGGCTCCATGTCGATGCTGGTCGCCTCCGGCCAGGTGGTGGTCGCCAGCGTGGAAACGGTGGGCGAAGGCATCGTCATCGTGCTGAAAGGCGCGTCCGAAGCGGGCGGCGCTTCCATCCAGATGAGCACGCAAGCGGCCAAGGGCCTGTCGCTGGCGGCCGGCACCGTGGTCAACGTGGTGGCGCTGTCCACCGGCCACATGCTGGTTCTATCCGGCAAGGCCATCGCCTTTATCCCGAACGAACTGGGCAAGGCGCTGCTGCACCACTCCAAAGTGTAACCACCAATGAAGAACGGAAATCCCATGAAACATCTGCTCGCCACCGCCCTGCTGTGCGCCGCCACCATGGCGCCGCTGGCCCAGGCCGCCAATTCCGACACCACCAACGCATCCGACAACGCCAGCATGGCGTCGGCCATCGTGCTCGTCGGCTCCATGTCGGTGCTGGCCGCCGCCGGTGAAATCGTCATCGACAAGGTGGAAGACGTGGCCGACGGCAGCGTCCTCGTGCTGAAGAGTGCAGCCAGGGGCGCCTCGCAGGCGGCCACGGCCTCCGTCAAACTGAGCCAGAAAGCCGCGCAAGGTCTGTCGCTGGCGGCCGGCACGGCCATACAGGTAGTGGCCGTCTCGACGGGCCACATGCTGGTACTGTCGGGCAAGGCCATCGCCTATGTGCCGGATGCGGCCGGCAATGCCATCCTCCACCATTCGAAAGCGTGAACCCATGAAACGCCTGACTGTCATGATCATCAGTCTGGCCCTGGCCGGCGCCGCCCATGCGGGACGCTCGTGCGAGGAAAAGCCAACGGATGCGACCACCCTCGTCAAATCGATGGACCTGGCGCAAAAGACCCTGCAGGCGCTCGATGGTACGGGCGCGCAAGTGGCGCTGGTGGCACGCGCCGGGCAAGACCTGTCGAAGTACAATTTGCGCTATTCGCACATGGCGCTGGCCTGGCGCGACCACCCGAAGGGCCGCTGGCTGGTGGTGCATGAACTCAATGAATGCGGCACGGCGCAATCGTCGCTGTACAACGAAGGCTTGGGTAATTTCTTCATGGATGACGTATTCATGTATGAAAGCCTGATCCTGATTCCCGGCCAGGATACGCAGCAGCAGCTGGTGCGACTGTTGACGTCGAACACGCCCAAGCGCCTGCATGAGGCGCACTACAATATGCTGGCCTATCCGTTTTCCACCAAGTACCAGAACTCGAACCAGTGGGTGCTGGAAACCCTGGCCGCCGCCAGCAATGAGCCGGGCAAGATCGAAACGCGCGCCGAAGCGCAAGGCTGGCTGCGCAGCGCCAGCTACGCGCCGCAAACGCTCAGCATACCGGCCGCCACGCGCCTGGGCGCGCGCATGTTCCGCGCCAATATCGCCTTCGACGATCACCCGTTCGAGCGCCGCATGACGCGCCAGATCGACGTCGTCACGGTGGACTCCATCGTGCGCTTCATGCGCCAGCGCGAACCGCAGGTGCAGGAAATCGTCGTACGGGGAAATTAAGGGCGCGGCAGCAGGCGAAACAGCGGTCCGATCAGCAATACCAGCACTACCATGCGCGCCACGTGGAAAGCCGTGACGATGGGGACGCCCAGATGCAGGGCCTTGGCCGTCAGCGACATTTCCGCGATGCCGCCGGGCGAGGTGGCCAGGACGGCCGTGCCGGGATGGATGCCCAGCCAGTGCGACAGGCCCAGTCCGAAGGCGGCCGCCAGCAGCAACATCAGGACGCTGCACAGAGCCACGCCGGCCAGGTAGCGGGGAGCAGCATGCAGGAAGGCGGGAGTGAAGCGCGTGCCCAGGGCGATGCCGATGAACAGCTGGCCCGCGCGTATCATCCATTCGGGCAGGCGCGACAGATGGATGCCGCAGGCCGTCAGCAGCAGCGCGGCCAGCAGCGGGCCGATGACCCACGCGTTGGGCAGCCGGCCCCGTTTTAATGCGAGGGCCGCCAGCACCGTGATGCCGACCAGCAGCGCCAGCCCGCCATAGTCGACCAGCGCGGCGCCCGGCACGAAAGTCTCATGCCCTTCTGCCAGGCCATGGCTGCCCCAGTAGCGCACGCCGAACGGAATCGTCGCCACCACCAGCATCATGCGCAGGCTGTGCGCGGCGGCCACCTTGCCCACGTCGGCGCCATGGCGCTCGCTCTGCACCGCCATCTCGGATGCGCCACCCACGGCCATGGCAAAGAAGGCGGTGGCATGGTCGACGCCGGAGAGGCGCCGCAGCAGCATGGCGCCGGACGCGCCCAGCGCCAGCGCGAACAGCACGGCGCCGGCGATCCATGGCGTATAGACGGTGAGCACGGCCAGCACGGGCGCCGTGAAATACAGACCCAAGGCCGTGCCGATGGCCCACTGTCCCGCTTCCCGCACGCGCACGGGGCAAGCCAGTTCGCGCCCCGCCAGGCGCAGCGCGGCCGTGGCAAACAGGGGGCCGATCATCCACGGCAGCGGCGTGTGCAGCCACAGGCAGATGGCGGTGCCCAGCAAACCCGTGGCCAGCGCTGCGCCGACTGCGCGCCAGCGCGGCCACCACGGCACCGTTAAAACACCCAGAGCTTATCGGCCGGCATGTGCAGCCAGTACTTGCCCGCCTCGAGCTTGTGGCGAGAATACGCGCGCAAGCTGATGTTCTCGGCGCCGCCGCGCTCGAACAGACACTCCCAGCGGTCGCCCAGATACATGCACGTCAGCAGCGGCAGTTCGATGGCGTTGTCGACCTGCGTGGCGCTGATCTTCACTTCCTCGACGCGGATCATGGTCGTCACTTCCGTGCCCGCGTTGGCGCCGCGCGCCACGCCCTGCATGGGCGCGCCATCGACCAGCAGGCGCACCTGCTTGCCTTCGCGCTGCACGACCTTGCCGGGCAGGCGGTTGTTACTGCCCATGAATTCCGCCGTGAACAGGGTGTCCGGCGTTTCATACATGCTTTGCGGCGTACCCTGCTGCTCGATCTTGCCGTTATTGAGCAGCAGGATACGGTCGGAAATGGCCATCGCCTCGCCCTGGTCATGCGTCACCATCAGGGCCGACAGGCCCAGGCGCACGATCAGTTCGCGCAGGAAGGCGCGCGCTTCCTCGCGCAGCTTGGCGTCCAGGTTCGACAGCGGTTCATCGAGCAGGATCACGGGCGGGTTGTACACCAGCGCGCGGGCGATCGCCACGCGCTGCTGCTGGCCGCCGGACAGCTGGTGCGGATAGCGCTCGCCCAGATGTCCGAGTCCCAGCTGCGTCAGCACTTCCTTGATGCGTGCGGCGATTTCCGTGCTGCCCATCTTGCGCAATTTGAGGCCGTAGGCGACGTTGTCGAACACGGTCTTGTGCGGCCACAGCGCGTACGACTGGAACACCAGTCCCAGGTTGCGATGCTCGGCCGGCATCTCGAAATGCTTCGCGCCGTCGAAGACATTGCGCTCGCCGATCTGGATGGTGCCCGCCTTCGGGCTTTCCAGCCCGGCGACGGCGCGCAGCAAGGTGGTCTTGCCGCTGCCCGAAGGCCCCAGCAGCGCGACCACTTCACCTTTTTGCAGGTGCATCGAGACACCTTTCAGGATCTGGTTGGCAGATGCGCCCGTGCCGTAGTCCAGGTACAGCTCATTGACGGTCAATTCATTCATGATGTGGTCTCAGTCTATTCTTAGTTATGCAGCTCAGTTATGTAACTTCACGCCAAAGCGCAGCGCGATGCCCAGGCCGATGGCCACCAGGGTGATATTGATGAAGGACAGCGCCGCCACCAGGTCGGTCGAACCGCCCGCCCACAGCGACACCAGCATGGCGCCGATCACTTCCGTGCCCGGCGAGAGCAGGTATACGCCCGTCGAATATTCGCGCTCGAAGATCAGGAACACCATCAGCCAGGCGCCCAGCAAGCCGTATTTGATCAGCGGCAGGGTCACGTCGCGCGTCACCTGGCCACGGCTGGCGCCGACGGCGCGCGCCGCCTCTTCCAGCTCCGGTCCCACCTGCAGCAGCGCCGTGGAAATGAGGCGCATGCCGTAAGCCATCCACACCACTGAATACGCGAGCCACAGGGCGAAGATCGTCGAGCGCACTTCGCGCAGCACAGGAATCACATGGCCGCTCAGCCACAGGGCCACGCCGTTGTCCATGCCTTTCAATATGCCGTCGAGCCAGGCCGGCACGAACAGGAACACCCACAGGAACGACAGGCCGGCCAAGAGGCCTGGCACGGCGCGCGGCACCAGCACGCTGTAATCGAGCAGGCGCGTGATGCCGTCCTGCTTGCGGTGCATGGCCAGCGCGATGAAGCTGTAGCAGCCCACGGCCAGCGCGCCGCCGACGACGCCGATCAGGATGGTGTTGACGATGCCGCGCACCAGCGAAGGCTGGTCGAAAATATCGCGGAAATGCTGCAACGTCAGCACGTCGGCCAGGTGCACGCCCTCGCCCCAGTACTGCACGAAGGAGCGCAGCACGATGCCTGTCAACGGCAGGATGATGGTGAAGACCAGCCAGCCGGCCAGCAAGGCAAACGCCAGCCACTTCCAGCGGCCCAGCGGCATGGCCTTGCTGCGCGCGCCCTTGCCCTTGATCGACACGTATTTGTTGGCGGATTTGAGCAGCCAGCGCTGTATCATCACCAGCGGCATGGTCACCATCACCAGGCAGACGGCGACGGCGGCCATCAGGTGGTACGACGGCGTGCCCAGTTTGTTCGTCAGCTTGTACAGATAGGTCGGCAGCACCAGGTGGCCTTCCGGATCGCCGAGCACCAGCACCAGGCCGAACACTTCGAAGCCGAGGAAGAACACCAGCACGCCCGCATACGCCAGCGCAGGCATGATCATCGGCAGCGACACATTGAGCATCACCTGGATCGGCGAAGCGCCGGCCACGCGGGCCGCTTCTTCCACGTCCGAGCCCAGGCTTTTCAGGGCCGACGAGGCATACAGGTAGACGTGCGGCACGTGCGTCAGGCCGGCGATGATGACAATGCTGGTGAAGGAATAAATATTCCAGGGCACGAAGCCCAGCAGCTCCTTGGCCCAGATCGAGTAGAAGCCCACGGGTCCCATCGAGACGACGTAGCCAAAGCCCATCACCATCGGCGAGACAAAGATCGGCACCAGCAGCATGGGCGCAACCCAGCCGCGGCCCGGCAAATCCGTGCGCACCATCAGGAAGGCCAGCATGCCGCCCAGCGGCACGGCGATGACGGTCAGGCCGAAGGCCAGCATCAGGCCATTCTTAAAGGCCATGGCGAAATCGGGATCATCGAAGATGAAACGGTAGGAATCAAAGCCGAATTCGCGCACCGGCATGAAGAAGGGCGCGTTCAAAAAGCTCTGGTAAAAAATCAGGAACAGCGGCAGGAAAATGGCGACCAGGGTAATCGCCACGACCACGCCGCGCGGCCAGTTCAGGCGCGACAAGGGAGAGCGCGACCGTGCAGGCAGCGGCAAGATAGCAGTTTGCATGATGAATCCAATGAATGAAGGGTACGGCATCCGTCCGCGGGCACGCGCCTGCGGACGGCCAGGACGGCGTTATTTCTTGCCGGCTGTTTCTTTCCATTGCTTCAAGAAGGCCATGCGCTTGGCTGGCCCCAGGAATTGCAGGATGATCGGGTGCACGGGAATCGGCTTGACGTTGGCCGTACCGATTTCCTTGATCAGCTCCGCCGAGGTGGTCTCGCCCGTGACGTCGGCGCGGATGGCGAACAGCTTGGCGCCGTTGGCGATGATGGTCTGGCCGCGGTGCGACAGGATGTAATCGAGCCACAGCTTGCTGGCGTTGACGTTCTTCGCATTCTTGTTAATGAACTGCACGCGCGACAGGATCAGGGTGTAATCCTTGGGCAGCACCACGCCGATCGACGGGTCGGTCTTGGCGCGCACCAGCGCGTAAGAGCCCAGCACGTTGTAGCCGATCAGGTTTTCACCGGACGAGATACGCTCCATCATGGTGCCCGTCGACGACTGCACGCGCACCTTGGCCGTGCCGAACGCGTTTTGCAGTGCCAGGAATTGCGGGTATTCCTTGGCATCCTGCGCCATGAACATGAAGCCTACGCCCGATTTTTCGATGTCGTAGGTGGTGACCTTGTCCTTGAACTTCGGCGTGGCGATCAGCTTGACGAAATCGTCGTGGTTCTTCGGCACTTCCTTCGGGTCGAGCAAACGCTTGTTATAGACGATGGCGGCCGGCTCGAACGTAGTGCCGTAGGCCTGGTCGTCCCACATGGCCCAGCCGGGAATCTTGGCCGCTTCGACCGACTTATATTTCAGGGCGTAGCCATCCGAGGCCAGGCGCATCTGCAAGTCCATCGCCGAAGACCACATCACGTCGGCCGTGTTGCCGCCGGCGGCCACTTCGGAAATGAAGCGGTTATACACTTCGGTGGAATTCATGTCGTTGTATTCGACCGAGATGCCTGGATACAGGGCGCTGAAGTCCTTGATCAGCGGCGCGGCGGCCTTGCTGTCGGTGGCGCTGTAGATCACCACCTTGCCTTCCTTCTTGGCCGCGTCGATGATCTTCTGGTAGTCGGCCGGATAACCTGCCGGTACCTGGGCGAAAGCGGCGCCGGCCAGGCTGGCAAACGCGGTGGCAAGGGCGGCTTGAAGCAGGGTCTTGGTTTGCATGGGGTTGTCTCCGTCTATGAATAGGTTTTTTATTTAATGGGATGTCGATCAGCGCATCAGGCCAAGCTCATTTGCCTGCCTGGCATACTCGTCGACCGCCTTCCTGACATACGCCGTCAGCTTCGGCCCCGTCAGGGCGAATGGATACAGGCCAGCCTGCGCGCGCCATTCCGCGAACTGCGGCGTGGCCATGACACGGTCAAAGGTGGCCACCCAGCGCTGGTAGTCCGCCTCCGGTACCTGGGGCCCCATCCACACGCCGCGGATGATGGGCCAGACCACGTCGACGCCTTGCTCGCGCGCCGTCGGCACGCCGGCCAGCACGCCGGGCAGGCGCTTCTCCGACAGCACGGCCAGCACGCGCGCGTGGTTGGCGCTGGCGTTCAGGGTGGCTTCGGACGTGTCGCCCGAAACCACCTGCACATAATCGGCCTGCATCGCCGTAAACACTTCGCCGCCGCCTTCGAGCGCGACAAAACGCAGCACTTTCGGATCGATGCCGGCGTGGCGCGCCACCAGCGCCATCTTCAACCAGTCCTGGCTGCCGATGGTGCCGGAGACGCCGATCAGCACCTTGTCCGGATGCTGCCGCAATGCCGCGATCAGGTCGCCCAGCGTCTTGTAGGGCGAATCGCTGCGCACGGCGATCATGCCGTAGTCGGCGCCCAGCGCCGCCACCCAGCGCACGTCGCCCGCCTTGGCATTGCCGAACTTGCCCTGCGCCAGATTCAGCAGCGAACCGCCCGAAAAGGCCACCAGGGTGTTCGGCTCCGCGCGGCGGCGCTGCGACCCCATCGAGTGCCAGGCCACGGCGCCGATGCCGCCGGGCAGATAACTGATGCGCATCGGCGCCATGGCGGCTGCCGCGCCCTCCTGCGCCAGGCCTTTTTTCGCCAGCTTGCAGGTCAGGTCCATGGCGCCGCCCGGCTTGGACGGCACCACGCACTCGGCCGGCGCCGACGCCTGCGCCCCCGCGAGGGCGGGCAGCAGGCACAGCAAGGACAGGAACAGGGAGCGCAGCATCGTCATGCCTTAGAAGCGGTGCTGGATGCCGGCGATCAGGCCGCGCTGCGTGTCGCCGAAACCGGCATCATCACGCGACAAGCTGACCAGCTGGTTGTGCTTGGCCTTGGCGTAGGCGCCGGCCACGTACAGGTCGGTGCGCTTGGACAGCGCATAGCGCACGCGCGCCACGTACATGATCGGATCGGCATTGAGGTTGGCGGCCACGTTTTTCACGTCCTGGTAGTAGATCACGCCCGTCAGGGTGATCACCGGCGTGGTCTTGTAGCTGACACCGCCCCAGTACAGGGTGCCGCGCACGTCGGCCTTGCCGGAGGCAGCCGGATCGAGCTTGTAGTCGCGCGCCGCCGCCTGCACTTTCCACGGGCCGTCGTCATACATGGCGCCCAGGTGGTACACGGTGGTCTTGTCGCGCGCGCCGCCGGCGATGGCATTGCCGTTCACCTGCTCATATGTGGCCAGCAGGCTGACAGGACCGGTCTTGTAGGTGACGGCCGTGGACAGCTTGGCGCTGTCCGAGTTGCCCGTCGACTGCTCGCCGAAGCCGTACGATGCGCCGTAGCTGAAGTCGCCCGTCTTGCCCGAGTACTTGACCATGTTGTCGAAGGCCGTCGTCATGCCGTACTTGCTCGGACCAGTCGCGTTGGCCGAAGTGGCCCACGAATAGAACGGCGCATAGGCCATCGGATCGAACGGCAGCACGAAGTCATACACGGTGGTGAACGAACGGCCCAGCACGACGCGGCCAAACGCGCCTTCCAGGCCCACATTGGCCTGGCGCTTGAACAGCGCACCGTCGGCCGCGCCCGTGTCGACCAGGATGCCGCCTTCCAGATTGAAGACAGCTTTCAGGCCGCCGCCCAGGTCTTCGCTGCCCAGGATGCCCCAGCGCGAGGTGTTCATGCCGCCCGAGCTCACTTGCGTCATCGAGCTTTTGTTCGGACCGGCGTTGCTGGTGGTGCTGACGCCGGCGTCCAGGCGGCCGTACAGCGTGACGTTCGATTGTGCCTGGGCGCTGCCAGCGGCGGCCAGGACAGCCAAAGCGGCCAGCGAGTATGCGGTCTTCTTCATGTAGAGTATCTCCCTTAGATATAGTTATTAGTGATATGCCTGATCAATTTCATGAATCAGGATCACACTATATGAGCGCGATCCTTTCAATTCGCTTTCAGACTGACAGGTGTCGCCAGCCAGCCACAAAGGGGACAAACATATTCATCGCCGCCCCTGTCGGCGCGGCGCCGGCAGGCTTACACTGCATCCATTTCAACGAATGGCGGAGACCATGCGCATATTATTAGTGGAAGACCATCTGGAGCTGTCGCACTGGCTGGCAAAGGCCCTGCGCGACGCGCACCTGACGGTGGAGACCGCCCACAACGGCGCCGATGCCGACGCCCTGCTGCACACGCAGGAATACTCGCTGGTGCTGCTCGACCTGACCCTGCCGAAGATGGATGGCCTGGACGTGCTGCGCCGCCTGCGCGCGCGCGGCGGCACGCGCGGCAAGACTCCCGTCATGATACTCACGGCGCGCGGCGGCCTGGATGAAAAAGTGCAGGGCCTGAACCTGGGCGCCGACGACTACATGGCCAAGCCGTTCGAACTGGCCGAACTGGAAGCGCGCGTGAAAGCCCTGCTGCGCCGCAGCCAGGGCAATGAAGCCCTCGTGCATGCCTGCGGCGCCCTCAGTTTCGACACCGTCACGCGCATGTTCAGCTATGCCGGCGCCCCGTTTCCCCTGACGCCGCGCGAACACGCCGTGCTCGAAGCGCTGATCACGCGCTCGGGGCGCGCCGTGTCGAAGGAAAAACTGTTCGACGAAGTCTTTGCGCTGGCCGACGACGCCAACCTGGACGCCATCGAACTGTATATCCACCGCGTGCGCAAGAAGCTGGAAAGCGGCGTGGAAAGCGGCTCGCCCGACGGCGCCGTCATCACCACCCTGCGCGGCATCGGCTACCTGCTGCAGCCGCGCAGCGCCATGGCGCCGGCCGCGCCGAAATGACGGTGCGCGCCCCACGCCCGCCCCTGCTCGAACGCCTGCGCCGGCGCTGGGCGCAGGGCCGGCCGCTGGGCAGCCTGCGCAGCCAGCTGCTGCGCTGGCTGCTCATCCCCCTGGTGATGCTGGTGCTGCTCGACGCCGTCTTTGTCTACCGCAACGCGCTCGACGCGGCCGACATGGCCTACGACCGTTCCTTGCTGGCGTCGACGCGGGCGCTGGCCGAGCGCGTCTCCATCGTGGGCGGCAAGGTGGTGGCCGAAGTACCCTACGTGGCGCTCGACAGCTTCGAAACCGACACCCTGGGCCGCATCTACTACAAGGTGACGGGCATCAATGGCGAACTGGTGTCGGGCTATGGCGACTTGCCGCCCGTGCCGAAAAACGTGCCGCGCTCGCAGAATTATCCTGCCCTGGTGCGCTTCTACCACGCCGACTACCACGGCAAGCCGATCCGCATCGCCGCCCTGCTGCAACCCGTGTACGACGACTCGATGCGCGGCATCGCCCTGATCCAGGTGGCCGAGACGCTGGACGCGCGGCGCGGCCTGTCGAACCAGATCCTGTTCGACACCCTGAGCTGGCAGGCGGCGATGATACTGGTGATGGGCGCCCTCGTGTGGTTTGCCGTGCGCCTGGTGCTGCGCCCGCTGATGCGCTTGAAAACGGAGGTCGAGACGCGCACCCTGTCCGACCTGTCCGACGTCGACCCCACGCTGGTACACAAGGAAATGCGCCCTCTGGTGAGCGCCATGAACGGCTCCATGTCGCGCCTGCAGCAGCTGATCGCCAGCCAGCGCCGCTTCATCGCCGACGCCTCGCACCAGTTGCGCACGCCGCTGACGGTGCTGAAAACCCAGGCCGAACTGGCCATGCGCGAGTGCGACCGCCAGGCGGGCGCGCCGCCGGACATCGCCGCCTTGCGCGACATCGTGCGCTCGATCGCCGCCACCACCGATTCGACCGTGCTGCTGGCCAACCGCCTCCTGACCCTGGCGCGCATCGAGCATGGCAGCGACAGCCTGGCGATGGACACCGTCCCCTTGCGCAACGTGGCGCAGCAGGTGGGACTGGAAATGGCCATGGCCGCCGTCGGCAGGCAAATCGACCTGTCGCTGGAAGCGCCCGACGAAGCGCCCGTGCATGGCCAGGCCCTGCTGCTGCATGAACTGGTGGCCAACCTGGTCGACAACGCCCTGCGCTACACGCCGCAGGGCGGCAGCGTGATCCTGCGCGTGCGCGCGGCGCAAACGGAGAACGGCCAGGAACACGGCGCCGTGCTGGAGGTGGAAGACAGCGGCAAGGGCATCCCGCCGGCCGAGCGCGAACGCGTATTCACGCCGTTCTACCGCGTCGGTACGGCGCTCGAGAGCAATCCAGGCGGCGCGGGGCTAGGTTTAGCCATCGTACGCGACATCGCCGCCCTGCACGGCGCGCGGCTGGAACTGGCGACGGCGGAAAATGGCCACGGATTGAAAGTCAGCGTGCATTTCGGCGTGGCCGCATGATGGCCTGCATAGATAGTCATTCGACACGAATCGTTGCCCAAAAACAACACGTAGTTTATTTCTAATATTTTTTAAATAATTGCCTTACATAAACATATTCATCCCTATACAATTCGGCTCCCATTAAGCGGCGAGACGGTCTCTCCGCATTAATTACCTAGGATTAATATGAAAAAGCAATTGTTTGCAGCAGTCGTAAGCGCCGCCCTGGCATTCCCATTGTTCGCCCAAGCTGAAGGTTTCTACGCTGGTGCCAACGTCGGTCGTTCGGAATTGAAATTGAACGTCGATGGCCAAGGTTCGGAAAAAGATCACAAAACCGGCTACAAAGCCTACGCTGGTTACGATTTCACGCCCAACTTCGGCGCAGAAGCTGGCTACGTCAATTTTGGCAAAGTGAAACTGTATGGGGAAGATGCATCGGCTAACCTGGAAAGCAGCGCGTTTTACGTGGCAGCCACCGGCACCCTGCCATTGAATGAACAATTTTCGCTGTTCGGCAAAGCCGGTGTAACGCAAAATCGTGCAAAACCCAGTAACAATAAAGACTTCTTTGATTTCGATGGTTCCAAAAACAAGACCGCAGCCGTCTTTGGCATCGGCGCTGCTTACCACTTCGATAAAAAATTGTCGCTGGTAGCGGAATACGAGAACTTCGGTAAAGTATTCAGCGTGGATGGCGGCAATATGAAAGCCGACCTGCTGTCGATCGGCCTGCGCTACAAGTTCTGATTCGCGCTCGCGCGCATCAACATCCAGCCGTTGTAACGGCTGATAAGAAACCGGCTGCACAGCCGGTTTTTTTATGCGCGCATGGCGTGCCACGGGCGCCGATGTTAAGATCGCGCCCTGAGATTTTAATGAAGGCCCACTGCCATGATGACCAAAGAAGACGTAAGCGAACTGTTCGCCAATATCGCCGAGAACGCGCCCTGGGACTTGTCCCAGCCGCTGCTGTGGGGCTATTACTTCACAAACCCCACTTCCGAACCGCTGGAGCAGGCCGCCACCGTGCTGGCGCTGCAGGGCTACCGCCCCGTGGAACTGTACCAGCCGGAACTCGACGATCCGGCGGCACCGCCCGTGTGGGTGCTGCACGTGGAAAAGGCCGAAGTGCATGGCGTCGACAGTCTGCACGCGCGCAATGGCGAACTGATGGCGTTTGCCCAGGAAAACCAGCTGGCCAGCTATGACGGCATGGATGTGGGTCCCGTCGGCGCGCCCGACGTGCCGCAGCATTAAGATAGTCATCGGATGAAAAAACGGCGCCCGCGGGCGCCGTTTTGCATAGATCGCCTGAAAACGCTCAGCTGAGGTTTTCCAGGCGGATCTTGGTGACCGTACCCACCACGCTATTTAACGCTTCCATCTTCTCGATGGCGGCCGTGACATTCTTTTCCTGCGTCTGGTGCGTCAGCATGATGATGTCCGTATGCGTCTCGCCTTCGGCCGGCTCTTTTTGCAGCATGGCGTCGATCGAGATGCTGCGTTCGGCCAGGATGCGCGTCAGGTCGGCCAGCACGCCCGGCTGGTCGGCCACGTGCATGCGCAGGTAGTAGCTGGTGGTGATTTCCGACATCGGCAAGATAGCGATATCGGTCATCGCGTTCGGCTGGAACGCCAGGTGCGGCACGCGGTGTTCCGGGTCGGCCGTGGCCAGGCGGGTGATGTCGACCAGGTCGGCGATCACCGACGACGCGGTCGGCTCGGCGCCCGCGCCGCGGCCCGAGTACAGGCTGGCGCCGACGGCGTCGCCATGCACCAGCACCGCGTTCATGGCGCCTTCCACGTTGGCGATCAGGCGCTTGGCCGGGATCAGGGTCGGATGCACGCGCAGCTCGATGCCTTCCACGCCATTGACGGTGGCGCGCTTGGTGATGCCCAGCAGCTTGATGCGGTAGCCCAGCTGCTCGGCGTAGCGGATGTCGACGGCATTGAGGTTGCTGATGCCTTCCACGTAGGCCTTGTCGAACTGCACCGGGATGCCGAAGGCGATGGCCGACATGATGGTGGCCTTGTGCGCGGCGTCGACGCCTTCGATGTCGAAGGTGGGGTCGGCTTCCGCGTAGCCCAGTTCCTGCGCCTGTTTCAGCACGGTGGCGAAATCGAGGCCCTTGTCGCGCATCTCGGACAGGATGAAATTGGTGGTGCCGTTGATGATGCCGGCGATCCATTCGATGCGGTTGGCCGTCAAGCCTTCGCGCAACGCCTTGATGATGGGGATGCCGCCGGCGACGGCCGCTTCGAAGGCCACCATCACGCCCTTGTCCTGGGCGGCGGCGAAGATTTCATTACCGTGCACGGCCAGCAGGGCCTTGTTGGCCGTGACCACGTGCTTGCCGTTGGCAATGGCCTGCATCACCAGGGTTTTCGACAGGTCGTAGCCGCCGATCAGTTCGACGACGATGTCGATCTCGGGATCGTTGACGATCAGGTAGGGGTCATTGACGACCTTGCAGCCGCCGGCGACGAGCGCTTCGGCGCGCGCCACGTCGCGCACGGCGACGGCGACGACTTCAATGCCGCGGCCCGCGCGGCGCTTGATTTCTTCCTGGTTGCGTTTCAGGACGCTGAACGTGCCGTAACCGACATTGCCCAGGCCCAGCAGGCCGATCTTGATGGATTTCATAGTGTGCTTGACTGCTCATAAGTGGCGCCCCCTTGGGCGGCGCCAGGTTGATCGGTATTGCTACTGTCTGGCTCAGCCCCGGCTGTGGCGCTTGCGGTAACCTTCGAGGAAGCGCGCAATGCGGCCCATGGCCTCGGTCAGGTCATCGGAATTGGGCAGGAAGACGACGCGGAAATGGTCAGGCGCGATCCAGTTGAAGCCCGTGCCCTGCACGATCAGGACCTTCGCTTCGGCCAGTAATTCATAGGCAAACTGCTGGTCGTCGGCGATCGGGTAGATCTCCGGGTCCAGACGCGGGAACATGTACAGCGCGGCCTTCGGCTTGACACAGGTGACGCCCGGAATATCGGTCAGCAGCTTGTGCGCCAGGTCGCGCTGTTTCAACAGGCGCCCGCCGGGCCCTACCAGGTCTTGTATGCTCTGGTAGCCGCCTAACGCCGTCTGGATGGCAAACTGCCCCGGCGCGTTGGCGCATAGCCGCATCGAGGCCAGCATGTTGAGGCCCTCGATGTAATCTTTTGCGTGGCGCTTTTCGCCCGAGACCACCATCCAGCCGGAACGGTAGCCGCAGGAGCGGTAATTCTTCGACAAGCCGTTCATGGTGATGAACAGCACGTCGTCGGCCAGCGAGGCGATCGACACGTGCTCGGCTTCGTCGTACAGCACCTTGTCGTAGATCTCGTCGGCGAAAATGATCAGTTGGTGCTGGCGCGCCAGTTCCACGATCTGCAGCAGCACTTCCACCGGATACAGCGCGCCCGTGGGATTGTTCGGGTTGATGACGACGATAGCCTTGGTGTGCGGCGTGATCTTACGGCGCATGTCCTCGATGTCGGGATACCACTCGTTCTGCTCGTCGCACACATAATGCACGGGATTGCCGCCCGACAGGCTGACGGCGGCCGTCCACAGCGGGTAATCGGGCGCCGGCACCAGCACTTCGTCGCCGCTGTTGAGCAGGGCGTTCATCGACATGACGATCAGTTCGGAAGCGCCATTGCCCAAATAAATGTCATCGATGGTGACGCCGGCGATGTTCTTGCCCTGCGTATAGTGCATGACGGCCTTGCGCGGCGCGAACATGCCTTTCGAATCCGTATAGCCGGCGGCATTTTGCAGGTTGAGCATCATGTCGCGCACGATCTCGTCCGGCGGATCGAAGCCGAATACGGCCAGGTTGCCGATATTGAGCTTGGTGATCTTGTGGCCTTCTTCTTCCATTTGCCTGGATTTTTCCAGGACCGGGCCGCGGATGTCGTAGCAGACATCCGCCAATTTATTCGATTTCTGAATCGGTCGCAAAATAAATCCCTGTCGTGATGCGGCGCGGTAAGCAGAACTTGCAGCATGATAGCCGCGCCAGAACTATGAACCCGTGAAACTGCGATGCGAAAGACTGCAAGGCGAAAACAACCATTCTCGCCGAAAACAGGCCATTTTATCAAATTAAACATGGCCAACCCCAGCATTTGACGCCGATTCTGCCACGCCGGCACCTCCGGAGGGCAATCCGGCACGCGCCATCTTCATCTTCCCTTAATCTGGCAGCATTACCATGGCGCAAGCAGGCAGTCCCACTGTGGCGCCGAAGATTGCAATTTGGAAAGGATATTGCTTTTCAGTCGCTCTTTTCTGTCATTTATGGCATGCTTACGCCCTTGGCCGCGGCACGCAGTTTGGCCGCGCGCGCACCGATCAACCGACACGACCAGCCCCCGATATCGCCATGAAACTCCATGCCAGCAGCACCCAACAATACCAGACTGTCACCGGCTATGACGAAAACGGCGTCGAGATCAATGCCCAGCCCTACAACTACAGCCTGATCGTCATGCCGGAAATGCCCCCGCGGGCGTGGGAAGTGGACAGTTTCGAGCAATTGAACGAGGCGCATTTCGCGCAAATCCTGGCCGATGCGCCCGACGTGGTCATCCTCGGCACGGGCGAGCGCCAGCGCTTCGTGCATCCGAAACTGACGGCCGCGCTGACCATGCGCCGCATCGGCGTCGAATGCATGGATAGCCAGGCTGCCTGCCGCACCTACAATATCCTCATGGGCGAAGGCCGCAAGGTCACGCTGGCACTGATCCTGGCCCCGGCCGCGGGCAAGGCCGCATGAAAATCAATGTCAACGAACTGCACTCGTCGCGGGTGCTGATGTGGTCCCTGCTGGGCATCTTCATCGTCGTCACCCTGTATGCGCTGGGCGTGCGTACCCTGGTACCGCCCGACGAGGGCCGCTACGCCGAGATGGCGCGCGAAATGTTCGTCACGGGCGACTGGATCACCACGCGCCTGAACGGCATCAAGTACTTTGAAAAGCCGCCGCTGCAAACCTGGATGAATGCGCTGACCTTCGCCGCCTTCGGCCTGGGCGAATGGCAGGCGCGCCTGTGGACTGGCCTGTGCGGCATCATCGGCGTGTGCATGACGGCTTACGCGGGCAAGAAAGTGTTCGGCCCGCGCGTGGGCCTGTATGCGGGCCTGGTGCTGGCATCGAGCCTGTTCTGGCTCGCTTCCGGCCAGATCAATTCGCTGGACATGGGCCTGTCGGGCATGATGACCCTCACCCTGGGCAGCCTGCTGATCGCCCAGCGCGACGACGCCACGGAGATCGAGCGGCGCAACTGGATGCTGGCCTGCTGGGCCGCCATGGCGCTGGCCGTGCTGGCCAAGGGCCTGATCGGCATCGTGCTGCCGGGCGCCGTGCTGGTGCTGTATTCGCTGTGTGCGCGCGACTGGCGCATCTGGACGCGGCTGCACCTGGTCAAGGGCTTGCTGCTGTTCTTTGCCATCGCCACGCCGTGGTTCGTGCTGGTCGCCCTGCGCAATCCGGAACAGCCGCATTTCTTCTTCATCCACGAGCATTTCCAGCGCTTCCTGATGAAGGGCCACAAGCGCGAAGGTGCCTGGTATTACTTCCTGGTGCTGCTCATTCCCGGCATCCTGCCATGGATAGGCGTGCTGCCGCAAAGCCTGGCCGCCGCCTTCAAGCGCCAGGAAGGCGCCTTCCAGCCCCGCTTGATGCTGCTCGTCTGGGCCGTCTTCATTTTCTTCTTCTTCAGCTATTCGACTTCGAAGCTGCCTGGCTACATCGTGCCCATCTTCCCGGCGCTGGCCCTGCTGGTGGCGCTGTACCTGGAATCGGCCTCGCGCCGCCAGCGCCTGTTCGCCGCCGGCCTGCTGTGCGTGCTGGGCGCGGCCATCCTGATCGGCGGACCGATCGCCTTCAGCAAGGCCAGCGCGCGCGATGCGGAAGCCCTGGTCGCGCTGAAGGGCTACCAGCCATGGCTGATGGCGGCCGGCTTCTTCGCCCTGGCCGGCGGCGCCCTGGCCTTGCTGCATGCGCGCCAGTTGCGCCGTGACATGACGGTGCTGACCATCGCCGGCGCCGGCTTCCTGGCCACGCACTGCATCCTGGCCGGCTCCGAACTGTATGGCCAGAACCGCGCAGGCACCGACATGCTGCCGCAGATCCAGGCCGAACTGACAGCCGATACCAAGCTCTATTCGGTCGGCATCTACGAACAATCGCTGACGTATTACCTGCAGCGGCCCGTGATCCTCGTCGATTACTGGGATGAGTTTACGTTTGGCCTGAAACAGCAGCCCGAACTGTCCATCCCGAACATCGAGCCTTTCATCACGCAATGGACGAACGATGCCAATGCCGGCGTGCACGACATGGCGATTATCAGCCTGTACCGCTACAAGGAATTGCAGGGGCGTGGCGTGCCCATGCGTGTGATTGCCGAAGATGCACGCCGCATGGTCGTTGCCAACAAGTAAATATTTAAAGGGGCGCGAGGCTGCACGGATCGCGCCCCCGGCCAGCTTGCCCCGCCCCTGCATCAGCAGGATTTTTCACCGCTGAAAGGCTGCGCCGCCATACTGACGATATAAAATAGCCATGCCTGCCGGCGCCTTTTGACGGCACTGGCAGCCTCGGCGATGCCGATACCCTGACACAATACAGATCCAAGAACTGCGCCCCATGACTTCTACCCTGCCCTTTTTGCCCTTTTCCAAACCCACCATCGATGAAGCGACCATCGCCGCCGTCGGCGAAGTGCTGCGCTCGGGCTGGATCACCAGCGGCCCGAAAGTGCAGGCCTTCGAAGCCCAGCTGTCCGAGTATTTCGGCGGGCGCCCCGTGCGCACCTTCAATTCGGGCACGTGCACCATGGAAATCGCGCTGCGCATCGCTGGCATAGGCCCCGGCGACGAAGTCATCACCACGCCCGTGTCGTGGGTCGCGACGGCCAACGTCATCATCGAAGTGGGCGCCACGCCCGTGTTCGCCGACATCGATCCCGTCACGCGGAATATCGACCTCGACAAACTGGAAGCGGCCATCACCCCGCGTACCAAGGCCATCATCCCCGTCTACCTGTCCGGCTTGCCCGTCGACATGGACCGCCTGTACGCGATTGCTGAAAAGTACAATTTAAGGGTCGTGGAAGACGCTGCACAAGCGTTCGGCTCCACGTGGAAGGGCAAGCGCATCGGCGCGTTTGGCGACTTCGTCTCGTTCAGCTTTCAGGCCAATAAGAACATCACCACGGGCGAAGGCGGCTGCCTCGTCCTCAACAACCTGGAAGAAGCCAAGCTGGCCGAGAAGTACCGGCTGCAGGGCGTGACGCGCAGCGGCGTCGACGGCATCGACGTCGATGTACTGGGCGGCAAGTACAACATGAGCGACATCATGGCCGCCATCGGCCTGGGCCAGTTTGCCAATATCGAGGCCATCACGACCCACCGCCGCGCGCTGGCACGCCACTATTTCGCGCAATTCGGCAGCGACTTCGAAGCGCTGAGCGGCGCCCAGCTGCCCGTGCAGGACTTTGAAAACAGCAACTGGCATTTGTTCCAGATCATCCTGCCTGACAATGGACCCGGCACGCGCGCCGCCTTCATGCAGCAAATGGCGCAGCAAAACGTGGGAACGGGCTATCATTACGCACCGATCCACCTGTTTACCATGTACCGCGAACGCGGCTTTACCGAGGGCATGTTCCCCGTCTCGGAAAAGATCGGCCGCCTGACCGTGACCTTGCCGATGTTCTACGCCATGACGACACAGGACGTGGAACGCGCCGTCGCCACCGTCAAATCCATTCTCATCAAATGAGCAGCGCGCCGATGAAACCTGAACTGTCCATTATCATTCCGATCTACAACGAGCAAGATGGCCTGGCCAGCCTGTTCGCCCGCCTGTATCCGGCCCTCGACGCCCTCCAGACGAGCTACGAGATCATTTTCATCAACGATGGCAGCCGCGACAATTCGGTACCCATCCTGGCGGAACAGTTCCGTCAGCGCCCGGACGTCACGCGCGTAATCTTGTTCAACGGCAATTATGGCCAGCACATGGCCATCCTGGCCGGCTTCGAGGCATCGCGCGGACAGATCATGATCACGCTCGACGCCGACCTGCAGAACCCGCCCGAGGAAATCGGCAACCTGGTGGCGAAGATGCGCGAAGGCTACGATTATGTGGGCTCGATCCGGCGCAAACGGCAAGATTCCGCCTGGCGCACGCTGGCCTCGAAGATGATGAACCGCCTGCGCGAAAAAATCACGAATATCAAGATCACCGACCAGGGCAACATGCTGCGCGCGTATGGCCGCAACGTGATCGACCTCGTCAACCAATGCGCCGAAGTCAATACCTTCGTGCCGGCACTGGCCTACACATTTGCCCGCAAGCCGACGGAAATCATCGTCGAACACGAGGAACGGGCGGCCGGCGAATCGAAATACTCGCTGTACAGCCTGATCCGCCTCAATTTCGACCTGGTCACGGGCTTTTCGCTGATTCCGCTGCAAATCTTTTCCATGCTGGGCATGGCGCTGTCGCTGGGCTCGGCATTGCTGGTGGTCTTCCTGCTGGTACGCCGCTTCCTGCTGGGCGCGGAAGCCGAAGGCGTGTTCACCCTGTTCGCCATCGCCTTCTTCTTCATGGGCGTGATCCTGTTCGGCATCGGCTTGGTGGGCGAATACGTGGGACGCATCTTCCAGCAAGTGCGCGCCCGTCCCCGCTACGTGGTGCAAACCATCTTGCAGGACGGCATGACACAGGCGGAAGCCGAGGCGCCATCGTATGTGCGCCTGGAAAAGCGCCAGGTGGGCCGCTGATGGGCGCCCCGCGCGCCGTCGTCTTCGGCTACCACAATGTAGGCGTGCGCTGCATCAAGGTGCTGCTGGCCGGCGGCGTCGACATCGCCCTCGTCGTCACGCACGAAGACAGCCCCACGGAAAACCTGTGGTTCGAATCCGTCGCCAGCCTGTGCCAGGCGGAAGGCATTCCGTACATCACGCCATCGGACGCCCGCGCGCCCGAGTTGCTGGCGCAGGTGCAGGCGGCAACACCGGACATGCTGTTCAGTTTTTACTACCGCCACATGTTGCCGGCTAGCATCTTGGAAGTCGCACCCGCCTACAATATGCACGGCTCGCTGCTGCCGGCGTTCCGCGGCCGCGCGCCCGTCAACTGGGCCGTGTTGCATGGCGCCCCGCAAACGGGTGCCACCCTGCATGAAATGACGGTCAAGCCCGATGCCGGCGCCATCGTCGCGCAAACGGCCGTGCCCATCCTGCCCGACGACACGGCCTTCGAAGTCTTCGGCAAGGTCACCGTGGCGGCGGAACAAACCCTGTGGAACGTGCTGCCGGCTTTGCTGGACGGCACGGCGCCGCGCCAGCTCAACGATTTGCGCCAGGGCGGCTATTTTGGCGGCCGCAAGCCCGAAGATGGCAGGATAGACTGGAAGTTACCCGCGCAGCAGGTTTACAACCTGCACCGGGCCGTCGCGCCCCCCTATCCCGGCGCCTTCACCGAAGTCAATGATGTCATTTACATTATCGAAAAAGCCCGTTTGAGCAAGCTTTCCGCAGGAAGTTTGCCACCGGGCTTGGCGGTAGTGGATAATTGCATCTTTGGCGTCTGCGGAGACGGCCGCATGCTGGCCATTTCCGCGCTGAGGGCTGCCGGGGAGCCGATTTCGGCTCAACAATTGCAAGCAAGTCTGACCACCCGCGTCAGCACACACTGATTTAACTCAAGAGAATCTCACATGAAAAAAGTCCTCATCTTAGGCGTCAACGGCTTCATCGGCCACCACCTGTCCAAACGCATCCTGGAAACCACCGACTGGCATGTCTACGGCATGGACATGAACACGGACCGCATCACGGAATTGCTGGAAGATGACAACTACAAGTCGCGCATGCACTTCTTCGAAGGCGACATCACGATCAACAAGGAATGGGTCGAATACCACGTCAAGAAATGCGACGTCATCCTGCCCCTGGTCGCCATCGCCACGCCTTCGACCTACGTCAAGCAGCCGCTGCGCGTCTTCGAACTGGACTTCGAAGCCAACCTGCCGATCGTGCGCTCGGCCGCCAAGTACGGCAAGCACCTGGTCTTCCCGTCGACCTCGGAAGTGTATGGCATGTGCCATGACGAGGAATTCGACCCGGAAAACTCGGAACTGATCTGCGGCCCGATCAACAAGCCGCGCTGGATCTATTCGAACGCCAAGCAGCTGATGGACCGCGTCATCTGGGGCTACGGCATGGAAGGCTTGAACTTCACCCTGTTCCGTCCGTTCAACTGGATCGGCGCCGGCCTGGACTCGATCCACACGCCAAAAGAAGGTTCCTCGCGCGTGGTGACGCAATTCTTCGGCCACATCGTGCGCGGCGAGAACATCTCGCTGGTCGATGGCGGCGCGCAGAAACGTGCATTCACCTACATCGACGACGGCATCGATGCGCTGATCCGCATCATCGCCAACAAGAACGGCATCGCCAGCGGCAAGATCTACAACATTGGCAATCCGACCAATAACTATTCGATCCGCGACCTGGCCGGCATGATGCTGACCCTGGCCGCCGAATACCCGGAATACGCCGAAGGCGCGAAACACGTGAAAATCGTGGAAACGACCTCGGGCGCCTACTACGGCGCCGGCTACCAGGACGTGCAAAACCGCGTGCCGAAAATCACGAATACCTGCGAAGAGCTGGGCTGGGCGCCGACCACCACCATGGCCGATTCCCTGCGCAACATTTTCGACGCCTACCGCAGCCAGGTAGCCCAAGCCAAAGCACTGATGGATTAATGTTGAGCAAGCCGTTCCTGACCCTGAAAATCGACGTCGATACCTATCGCGGCACCCGTGAAGGCATGGGCAATCTGGTGCGCATGCTGGCCGCGCACCAGGCCAAGGCCACCTTTCTGTTCTCGCTGGGCCCCGACCACACGGGCTGGGCCCTGCGGCGCGCCTTGAAGCCCGGCTTTTTCAGCAAGGTATCGCGCACCTCGGTGGTCGAGCACTACGGCTTGAAAACATTGATGTACGGCACTTTGCTGCCGGGACCCGATATCGGCAAGCAATGCGCGGCGCAATTGCGCGCCGTGCGCGATGCCGGTTTCGAGTGCGGCATCCACACCTGGGATCACACCCTGTGGCAAGACAACGTGGCCAAGCGCAACGCCGCCTGGACCATCAACATGATGCGCAAGGCCGCCAACCGCTACGAACAAGTGTTTGGAACAAAGCCGCACACGCACGGCGCGGCCGGCTGGCAAATGAATGTCAGCGCCTTTGTCGAACACGACACGGCCGGCTACCGCTTTGCCTCCGATGGCCGCGCCATGCTCGACGCGCGCGGCGCCATGGTGCATCCAAGCAATGGCCCGCACCGCGTGCGCAACGGCAACACGATCCTGCAATGCGTGCAATTGCCCACCACCCTGCCCACCCTGGATGAATTGCTGGGCTGCGAAATCGACGGTAAGCTGATCACCACCGGCAATGTTGCGGCGCATATCCTGTCATTGACGGCCGACAATCCGCGCGATCACGTATATACCTTGCATGCGGAACTTGAAGGACAGAAACTCGCCCCCATTTTCGAACAACTGCTGGCTGGCTGGAAAGCCCAGGGCTACCAGTTTGCAGCGATGGGCGATTATTATGAAAAGATAAAAAATACGGACTTGCCCGTTTGTCCCGTCACCTGGGATGAGTTGCCAGGCCGTTCGGGACGCCTGATTGTGCAGGGCAAAGCGGCCTGAATGCTGTATTGTTGCACCTGGATGCGTTGCCAGATTAAAAACAGCGCTGATGATCACCGTTCAGGAGAGAACCTGTGGCTGATAGCCAATCCCTCGTTAGCATACCCGACTTTAGCGCCGCGATGACCAGCGGCAAGACCTTTCAGTTGCTGGGCCGCCCGGCCAAGGCCACGGTGCTGTTTTTTTATCCGAAGGACAACACCCCTGGTTGCACCACGGAAAACATCGCCTTTCGCGATGCGTATTCGCAATTCGTCGCTGCCGACGTGGAAATCTACGGCATCAGCCGCGATTCCCTGCGTTCGCACGAAAGCTTCAAAGCCAAGCTGGAGCTGCCATTCGAGCTCATTTCCGACCCGGACGAAGCCGTTTGCCTGCTGTTTAACGTCATGAAGATGAAACAGATGTACGGCAAGACGGTCCGTGGCGTCGAGCGCAGTACGTTTGTGATTGACGCCCAGGGCCGATTGGTGAAAGAATGGAGAGGCGTGAAGGTCGCAACTCACGTGGAAGAAGTGCTGGAATTCGTAGCGCATCTGAATTGATCGTCCATTTTGATCCAATGCGCGTTGCCGGCTTCCAGCGAGCTTAGTTCAACCGCAGTTCAGTTCACGGTACCTATCGCCATTTTGAGTCAACGAAGCGCCTCCATCCACTCCGCCAGGCGGGCCTGCAGCCCGCCGATGGCGTCCATGACCGGCCATGCTGCCGGCCTTCCGGCAGTTACTCGTCCTGTAGCATTGTTGTTCCCCCGCATCCACCCCATGAGAAGTGCCGCCAGAAGCTGGCTGCCCATGGGCGATTCATTCCAGAAATTTTTTGATTGAGATCCTGATGCCACTGCCAAAATTACCGAGCAAGCCAGCCACCATCCTGGCCACCCAAGATTACCCAACCGCAGGCGCAGCGCGCCCGGCCACCAAAACCCCGGCAGCCAAGAAAGTGGCTGCACCGATCATTGAAGCGGCGATCGCCGAAGTTGCCAAGCCAGTCCGCAATGCGGCCACGAAGATCAAGCAAGTGGCGGCCCTGATGGTCGCCAAGCCGGTACAGGCGCCCGCACCGGCGCCAGTGACCGCAGCCCCTGCTCCTGCCGCGAAAACCAAGCCGGCAGCCAAGGGCAAGGTCACGCCGCTGAAATCCGTCAAGCAAGTCGAGCAGCCGCATCCGGCCAAGCACAAGGCGGTCGAAGTCCAGCTCAAGTCGTCCGCCAGCCGCGCCGCCGATCAGCGCGGCATCAGCAAGCTGTTCGTGCTCGACACGAACGTGCTGATGCACGATCCATCGTCGCTGTTCCGCTTCGAGGAACACGATGTGTACCTGCCGATGATGACCCTGGAAGAGCTGGACAACCATAAAAAGGGCATGACGGAAGTGGCGCGCAATGCGCGCCAGGTCTCGCGCACCTTGGACGCCCTGATCAGCAACACGGATGACGACGCCATCGAGCACGGCATCCTGCTGTCCAAGCTGGGCAACAAGGATGCCAAGGGCCGTCTGTTCTTCCAGACGCGCCTGCAAAGCGCCGACCTGCCGGCTGGCTTGCCAGTAGGCAAGGCCGACAACCAGATCCTGGCCGTCGTGCGCTCGCTCGAGTCGGAACAGGATGGCCGTCCCGTCGTGCTGGTGTCGAAAGACATCAACATGCGCATCAAGGCGCGCGCCCTGGGCTTGCCAGCCGAAGATTACTTCAACGACCATGTGCTGGAAGACACGGACTTGCTGTACTCGGGCATCGTGCAATTGCCGGACGACTTCTGGAACAAGCACGGCAAGGACATGGAATCGTGGCAGGAAAGCAAGAACGGCTACAGCTCCACCTTCTACCGCGTGACGGGCCCGTTCATTCCATCGTTGCTGGTCAACCAGTTCATCTACCTGGAACCGAAAAACGGCGAAACGCCGTTCTATGGCCAGGTGAAACAGATCAACGGCAAGACGGCCGTGCTGCAAACCCTGCGCGACTTCAGCCACACGAAGAACAATGTATGGGGCGTGACGGCGCGCAACCGCGAGCAGAATTTCGCGCTGAACTTGCTGATGAATCCGGAATGCGACTTCGTCACCCTGCTGGGCCAGGCCGGCACCGGCAAGACCCTGCTGGCCCTGGCCGCCGGCCTGGCGCAGGTGCTGGAAACCAAGCTCTACAATGAAATCATCGTCACCCGCGTGACGGTGCCGGTGGGCGAAGACATCGGTTTCCTGCCAGGCACGGAAGAGGAAAAGATGTCGCCATGGATGGGCGCCTTCGACGACAACCTGGAAGTGCTGAACAAGTCCGACTCCGATGGCGGCGAATGGGGCCGTGCTGCAACGCAAGACCTGATCCGCTCGCGCATCAAGATCAAGTCGCTCAACTTCATGCGCGGCCGCACCTTCGTCAACAAGTTCCTCATCATTGATGAAGCGCAAAACTTGACGCCGAAACAAGTCAAGACCCTCGTCACGCGCGCCGGTCCCGGTACGAAGATCCTGTGCCTGGGCAACATCGCACAGATCGACACGCCGTACCTGACGGAAGGCTCGAGCGGCCTGACCTACGTGGTCGACCGCTTCAAGGGCTGGACCCACAGCGGCCACGTCACCCTGGCGCGCGGCGAACGCTCGCGCCTGGCCGATCACGCCAGCGAAGTGCTGTAAGTGGTAGCGGGCGGCGCGAGCTGCCCAGTCATTCGAAAGCCCCGGCTGCAGCGATGCAACCGGGGCTTTTTTACGTTTGCAGCGCCTGGCGGCCGCCCCGCACGGCCATGCGCCCCGCGCAGCGGACTATCTCCAGGATTTCAAGCGATGCTTTTCTAGACTCGAAAATAGACACGCCACACAATCATTGTTCGGTAAACCGCCAGACGGTCAATCCATACAGCGAGCCCAGATTGTCCATTTCCTCGTTCTGTTGATAACGACGCAGTTCCGGCACCACATCCAGCGACTGCCATAACCCGGCCTTGGGACAGGGATCGCCAGCCTTGGCGCGCAGCTCGTGGGGTGCCATTGGGTCGGCGCCTTCGGGTGCGTAATCCTTTCTTGCCTGCCTGGCGAAATCAACCAGATCCTTGGGATAGAACTGCGCGCTGGCATAACTGCTGTCGTCGATGTCGAGTAGAAAGGTGATGGCTGCGGCTTCCCAGGACCAATAGCCCCAGAAGGAAATATCCCGCGTATGCGCATCGTAATAAGGCTCGCGCCGGCTGGCGTGGTACCAATCTTCCAAATACTCGGCCATCAAAGCAGGACGATCTTTTTCCGATGCTGAAAAAATTTTCAACGTCTTAAAATATGGCAAATGTCGTAAACAAGAGTCGGGTGGTTCCGGTCTGTTACTGACAAAGAACCCAAGCATCCGCTCCAGCATCCCATCTTTTTGATAATTATTAAAATCAATGATTGGCACTAAAAGTGGAATTTTATTACTCCAACCCAATAAAATACCAAAACACATCATCCTATTTACGCGCTCAAAATCTTTTCCAGGCAATTCGAAATGTGGAAAACCCTTATCAGTTTCTGATGTTTGCCGAGAATCATAAATATTATTATACTTAGCATAGGATTCCCAATAATTCAGCACTTCTGGATAAAAACCTCTTATTTCTTTAATTTCAATTCCAGCACTATACTGAACAGAGAGGAAATCTATTGCATCCCAAGACCGTCTTCGGCTGGCTATCATAAGTCTAACAGGTTCAATTTTACTCAGATGAGTTTGACTTTTATTTAGACTCTCGCCCACAACATCAAAAGTCTCCACTATATCCTCATACTTTTCCTTATAAATATCATATGATAATAATTTCTCTCTTTTCTTCTCAAAAAAATCGCTGAGCTCAATAATTTTTCTCATAAATTAAATCCACGTTTTATTTGTTCATGATATTATCTGGAATATTCAATATCAACTGTATTGCATGCTTACTCCCGTTTGATTTTTTGTGCTGCGCCAATTGCCTTCCAGTTACCAAACAAATCCAGCGCTCATAAGGATGCCTACAATTTTTATCAGATGCTTGGTATTTCTCATATTTCCTTATCAGCCTTTTAATAACCATACCTTGCGCTGTTAGATTTTCTTTTTCAAGAGCATCGACAATCCAGGTGTGACTCATCTGGGCAGCCAGCTTTGTTTCACGATTGGCTTTGTTCAGTCCGCTTCTTATGCTACCCGTATTCCCAGAACGTCCCACATTTACGATCTTATCGGCATACTCATCGCGCCCATCATTATCAAATATATTAGGTCTTTTATTTTTCAGAGGATTGGCAGCCTCATCTTCTCGCAATGCATTAAATTTTTCCCTCATTTCATGAGGCAACGCATTGATCAAGCTAAAGGAATCAAAGATGCTTGACTTTGTTTCACCAACTACAAATGGTTGTATTAAATTCAGGGGATTTGACCACAGGTGATCAAGGCCGTTGTGCGACATGCTGTGTTCTTCAGTTAGGACACCCCCATTATTGGCTTTATGAAAAGAAATATGCTTGTTTTTCACCGAGTAGTCAGTAATGTGTTCCGCAGGCACCCCGCTACGCCAATTTTTCTTTTTCTCGCCTTTTTTCTTGGTATTAACCTTGGTGGTATTCGGCGTGGCCTTGTTTTCCTTCGCGTCCTTGTTTTTCTTCGCCAGCAGTTTCTTGTCGGCCCCTGCGGCGACCTTTCCTTCTTTCTTGGCAACGGTCGTGGCCACGTCCTGTCCCTCTTGCCGCACGACCTTGCCCGAGGTCGTCCCTAGCGCGGCCGTGGTGTGGGGAAGTTCATTTCCCATCATCTTCGCGTGCACTTTTTTCAGGTCGGCAAACGCATCGTCGATCATGCGCGGCCCCTGCTTCTGCAATGCCTTGAGTTCGCCGATGAGCTGCCTGATTTCCGGGCCGCCGGCCATGGCTTTAATCACCCAGCTGTCGATGCCGTCGATGAAGGTCTCGATGGCACTGTTGAACAGGCCTCTGCTATCCTTGCTCAGCGCGCCCCAATCGATCTTGCGCATGAATTTTTCAACGTTGCCGCGCAGGGTGGGCGACACCGCTTCAAGCACGCGGCCGAAATGGCTGCCTTGCTTCATGAGTTTAAAGCCCACTTTCAGACTGTCGCCCACTGCCGGCACGCAGCCGACCAAGGTGATCACCAGTTCCACCCAGCCGCCCACCGCCGCCGGCGACCTGGAAATCTGGATCACGCCAAGGATCAGATCGCGCGCATCCATAGCCTGGCCGACGCCCGGAATCACGCCGAGGATGCCAGTGACGATGATGTGCGATGGCGAGGACCCTGCACCTGTCACCAGTTCGGCCAGCCAGCCGCCGATACCGTCGTCGGCTTCACGCAAGGCGCGTCCGGCTGGCGAAACGATATTACTCATGCCTGACCCTCGCCATTGTCGTGCCGTTCACGATAATTTTTTTCAGCTTCCCTGTCTTCAGGCGTCTCTTCATCGGCATAGCGGTAATCGTCATAGTGGAAATCGTATTCCAGCGTAGTGCTCCCCGCGCCGGGCGGTCGCTCAGCGGCCATTTCGGCTAATTCATCAGGAAAATAGTTATCTTTATAATATGCATCTTCCTGCGCCAGATACTTTTCGAGGACGGCTTGCGCCTCTTCATCGGTACGCGGTTTGGCGCCGATCACCTGATTGGTTTTTTGTTTCTTGCGCGGTTCGGCGTCCCGTTCATCCTCGCCGTACAGCACCACCGCACCGCTGTTCGGAATATCGTCCAGGCGGGCAAAGCCATGCGCATCCAGCTTGCCTTCCATCGTGACGCCATTGGCAAACAGGAGCCTGTACGGTGCGCCAACCATGGGTTGCAGATCGTCCCAGCGGTAATTCAGTTCCAGGAAATTTTTAGCCTGGCCGGCCTGCGGCAGATAGGGCAGCTTCGCTGTGCTGCTCGCCGGCCCTGTCAACTCCTTCATGCTGGCCTTGAACTCCATCTTGCCCGGCCCGTGGATCTCGATATTGCCGCCTTCGAGTTTGATGCAGGCGTCCTGCACCGTCATCAACACGTGCTGCTTGGCCGCGATGGCGACGCTTTTGGCGGTGCTCGTCACAGTGACCGCCTTGTCGGCGGTCAGGCGCGTTTCGCCGGACTGGCTCTGGCTGCTGACCTTTCCGCTGGCGGCATGCAGCCTGATGCCGGTTTCCTGGTTCGGCTTGCCGGCGTCGCTGGCCTTGCCGTAGGTGAACAGGCTGATGCCGGACTGTACAGCGTAGAAATAGTTGCCTTGCGCGCCAAAGTTGATGTCCTGGCCGGCCACGATGCTGGCGTTATTTCCGGCGCTGAAGATGGCATGGGCCGGCGTGGTAGCGGCGATACCAGCCGGGCTGGACAGTTGCAACAGCGGCGCGCTGTAGGCGATGGCCTGTGCCTCGCCGCTGCTGTCGGTGGCCTTGAGCACGTCTATGCTGTGCCGCATTTGCTGCAGCGCAGGCAAGGCGTCCGGCGACGCTTCAGCCTGCTCATGCTCGTCCTTCAGGGCGGCGTTGTGTTTTTGCGCCGTTTGCGCCAACGTCACTTGCAGCGCCAGGCTGTGTGCGATTTGCGCCACCGCCTCGCTTGCATCCATCAGGCTGCCGCCGCTGCGCTGATGCGTCGACAGCAACAAACCTTGTCCGGCGCGCAGCGTGGCGCTGTGCTCGGTCTTCAGTTCGGCGCCAAAACCTGCCGGCGCCAGGCGCTGGTTGTCCGTCTGGTGCCGCAAATGCCCCAGATTCAGTTCTGCCGTACCCTGGTGCGCGGCGGCGTGGCGTTGCAGCGACAGGCGAGACTGGCCGGGGCTGTCATCGAACACCAGCTGGCTGTAGGCGCCGCTGCCCAGGCCGCTGCTGCTCATCGTTTGCGACTTGATGCCGGATAAGGCCGCCGGATGGGCGTGGCCAGCCGCGATGCCGGGAAACCAGGCCGGGGCGTTGCCGGTCGCTACGCCAGCGCCTTGGACCACCCGGTTTTGCTGCGCGTCCGGCTGGCCCTGGCCGTTATAGACCGTGCCGATGACGACCGGACGATCGATGTTTCCTTCTAAAAAATCAATCACCACTTCCTGGCCGACGCGGGGCACGGCATGGCCGCCCCAGTTGGCGCCCGCCATAGACGCCAACGTCGTTGCCACACGCACCCAGGTACCGGCGCTGTCATCGCCGGGCGCGCCGGTATGGCTATCGGCATGCGGGTGTGGCAGGCGGCTGTGGCTGAGCGTGCCCCGCTGCCAGTGAAATTGCACCTTGATGCGATGGTCGCGATCAGTATGGATCACGGCGCCGGGAGGCCCGACCACGATCGCCGTCTGCTGCCCTGCCACGGTCGGGCGCGGATGCAGCAGACGACCGTGCTGGTCTGCGCCTGTGGCGCGATAAGGAACACTGCGGCGGATCGCATCGATGCGGTTACGGTAGAGGGGCCGCTCGGCGATGCCCGCCACTTGGTGCAGGCTGCTATCCTGCTCCTTGCCGATCGCCATGGCCAGCGGACAGGTGCTGAGTCTCTCCGTGATGCTGGCCTGCAAGTCGGCACTCAGGTTGTTGTGCATCAAATGGACCGTGCGCACGATCAAAAAATGGCGTTCGTCGTCGCCGGCCGCGTCGAACAGCGCATGGCCGTGCAAGCTGAAAGTGGTGCCGGGCGACAGCGTGCGCATGGTGCCGGCGCCGACGTGGACCTCCTTGCCGGCCTGTAGCGCTTGCAACTGCCTGACGGCGATGCGCTGCCCCTGTTCGCGCGACGCGTAAGCATAAGCGCCCGGCGCGTCACGGCTGAGCAAGGTCGTGCCGGATGCGTCGCCATGGGCGGCGACCGGGCACTGATCCAGTGAACGGTAATCCCAACTGCCCATTTCGATGGCATTGGTTTGCTGGCGCCACTCGGTGCGCCAGCGGTCGATGCTGTCGACCTTCATCACGGCGCCCGGCTGGGTAAAGTTGACGGCGGACTGGACATTTGGTGGAAACGCACCATTGTGGTCCGCGATGACCAGCGTGTGGCGGCCCAGGGACGGGCTGCTGGCGTCGCCCGTATGCTCAAAATAGTAAAACAGGCCCTCTTCCAGCATCAGCCGTTCGGCAAACGCCAGGTCGCTTTCCTGGTACTGGGTGGTCAGGCTGCGTGGTGAATACACGGCGCGCTCGGCAATATCGAAGCGCCATGCGGGTGCCAGCTTGCCTTGACCCTGGTACGCGGCAAAGAGCGCGTCGAGGATATCGCACACGGTCAGGTCCTGGAACACGCGGCTATCCCGGCCGCGCGCCAGGAACGCTGTCCACGGCTGCACGGCCAGCTGATAACGCGCCAGGCCACCATTCGCGCCAACCCGTTCGACGGCGGTAATGTGGCCGTGAAACGGGCGCCAGTCGTCGGTGCTGGTGGCGGTCAATAACTCAAGCAGAACGGGCTGACCGATCAGTGCGCGCAGAGAGATGGAGGCATCGGTGGACAGGGCCGCTATCTGAAACGCGAACCCTTGGCTGAGCCCTTCCTCGCCGCGCACACATTCGGCCAGCAAGTGGTTCTCGCCCAATGGCGTGGTCAACCGCAGCAATCTGGTGGCTTGCGTGAAGCCCGCAAGCGGCGAAGTGAGCATCGGATACTCCCAATTGGCGGTCTCCCGTCTGAAAATTACTAAATATGCATCCTTATTAAAGACATTACACCTCAGAATTATTTTTCTAGCAAGAGTGATTCAATTGAAATCCGCGCTGCCAGACGGGGTAGTCGGCCTCGCCCGCACACGGCTTTGCGCTGGTGTTCGCCCTGTTCTCGTTGAAACTGTGCGCCTTCAACCTGCTGCCGTTTGCCGGCTTGAACGGGGGACAGGTGCTGCTGGCCATCGCGCGCGGCGGCAAGCCCTTTGTGGCGTGGGAAGAGGCGGCGGCAAAATGGCTGTTGCTGCCGGGGCTGGCGATCTTGCTGGCGTGGCTGGCGGCGTTTGCCTGGCATGGCTGGAAAAGCATGGGGATGTAGTCGGCTGGCGCTATTCTTTTTTGCCGACCTGTCGTATGCTCGCACCACTATCCCATCCAATAAACGCGACCGGCCAAGGAGAGCGCATTTTCTCATTCGACACCTGCGGTACGCAGCTGGCCCTGTGGGCAATCGGTGCCTACCAGCGCTATCTGTCGCCCCATAAAGGGTTTTCCTGCGCCTACCGCGTGCTCACGGGACGCGACAGCTGCTCCGTGTATGGCCACAGGGTCATCGCCCGCCATGGCTTGCGGCCGGGACTGTCCCTGCTGCGGCGCCGCTTGCACAGCTGCAGCGCACACCACCGCCTGCACCAGGCCCAGCACGCCAGGGGCCGCAGCGCGCGCCATCGGGCGCAGGCAGGGTATTGCGATCTGCCGGTCCCCGATTGCGGCGACTGTGCCTGCGACTGCGCCGATATCGCCAACCTGGCCGATTGCACCTGGTTAGGCCGCAGCAAGAACCCGAAGTGGTTCCGCAACGACTATGCAGCCAGTGCCGCATTGAAACGACAGCAAGAGGAACACCGCAAGAAGCTGCGGCAAGGGCGGGATGCGGGCAACTGAAATTCATACATTCACTTACAAATGAAATATTCATTCATGAAATGAATAATATCCATTATCACTGTGAATTGGCGGGAAGCGGGACGACGGCCTATACTCATGCCGTCTCCCCTACACTGCGTCCCATGCACACCCAGCTCAGCCCGCACACACTGCGGGCTTTTTGTTCCCGGCATTTGCCACTTTGCCATTCCACACAATGGTTTTTCAATAACAAGAACAAGGCACGGCTTTCACCGCCAGCCCAGCACCCGACAGGGAGCCCATCATGATCGTGCGCGAGCGTCCTTCGGCGCTGCGGCTGTTCCTGGTGGTGCGCGGCTCCGTCCTGCCGCGCATCCGCACCACGCTCATCGTCAATACCCTGATCGCCACCCTCGTCACGTGGTGCCACGGCACCTTGTTCGACCACAAGGTCATCCTTACCACCATCCCGTTTACCCTGATCGGCTTGCCGCTGGCCATCTTCCTGGGCTTTCGCAACACGGCCGCCTACGACCGCTACTGGGAAGCACGCAAGCTGTGGGGCGAACTGGTCTTGCGCAGCCGGAATTTCTCGCGCCAGTGCCAGACGATGATACGCGGCGACATCCCTGCCCACGCCAGGCTTGGCCTGGAGGACGTGCGCGTGCGCATGATTTACCGCACCATCGCCTTTTGCCACGCGCTGCGCCACCAGCTGCGCGACACGCGCGGACCAGCCGACTTGCAGCCGCTGCTGCGTCCGGCCGAATGGGAAGCGGCTTGCCAGGCCACGAACCCGTCCGACTACCTGATGCTGCAGATGGGCCACGACCTGGCCGACTGCGTCCGGCAAGGCCGCATCGACAGCATCCTTGCCACGCAAATCGATAACACGGTCTCGGCCATGGTGGGCGCGGGCGCTTCTTGCGAACGCATCCGCAGCACGCCGATTCCCTTCTCGTATTCGCTGCTGCTGCACCGCACGGCCTATCTGTACTGCTTCCTGCTGCCTTTCGGCCTCGTCGATTCGCTGGGTTTCATGACGCCATTCGTCGTCGCCATCGTCGCCTACACCTTCTTTGGCCTCGATGCGCTGGGCGACGAGATCGAGGAACCGTTCGGCGAAGACGCCAACGATCTGCCGCTGTCGGCCATGTGCCGCGCCATCGAAATCAGCTTGCGCGAATCCGTGCAGGATGAAAACGTGCCGCCGCCCATGCAAGCCGTCGATTTCCTGCTGAATTGATCCACATGCCAGCTTTCCCCTTGACCTTACCATCGGGGGAAGGCTTACAGTGGCAGCACTTAATCATTCAAGGAGTGCTTGCCATGTATCAGTTACAAGTTGAAAACATGAGCTGCGGCCATTGCGTCGGCTCGGTCACGAAAGCGGTGCAAGGCGTCGATCCGCAAGCCCAGGTGCAGATCGACCTGGCCAGCAAGCGCGTCACGGTGGAGTCACCGGCCGAACTGGGTGCCATCAGCGCGGCCATCGTGGAGGCGGGCTACCCCGTTACCAGCGCGCAATAAACAGCAAGGACACGACAGCCGGCCAATGCGCCGGCTGTTTTTGTTTATCCGTCCAGTTCAGGGTAATGGCGGAAGATGCCTTCTTCATTGAACGGGATCCTGCGCTTCGACTTCAGGTAACGGGCAATATTCGGCCGCGCCGCCACGGCGTCATGCAGGTCAGACAAGGCAGGATATTCGGGCGCCAGGCGCGCCATGGCTTGCGGAAACGCATAGTGCAAACCGGCCAACATCTGGAACAGCGACAGGTCGCCATACGTGAGTCTTGCACCCACCAGATACTGGCCGCGGCTGCGATTATTCAGCAGGACCTGGGTGAAATAATCGAGGAATTTGGGCAAGCGTGTTGCGCGGAAATCCGCACTGCGCAGCATGGCCGCCTGCTGTTGCTCTTCGTAATACTGATTCATCGACAGCGGATGGTGCGTGTCGTGCACTTCCGTCAGCCAGTCGGCCATCGTCAGTTGCAGCTGGTTCAGCCACAAACGGCCGCTTTCCGCGCGGGGCGCCAGGCCCAGGCGCCGGCCCAGGTACACCAGGATATTCGTGGTCTGGCCGATCAGCATGTCGCCGTCGCGCAGCACGGGCGGCGCGTAGGCGGCCTGAAGCGTGCTGTCGCCATCGAGGCAGGCCAGCATGGCTGGCATGCCCTGCCCCGCGCGTTCAGGCAGGCGGGCGATATCGCGGTAATCGGCGCCCGCCTCTTCCAGCGCCAGGCGGATGAATTCTCCGCGTCCCTGTATCGTGGGCCAGTAGTACAGTTCATAGACCATACACACCTCCGTTGATTTACATCAATGGCAACAGGCTTTCGCTTCCGTGTCACCGGCCAGTCCCAGGCTTTGCAGGATGGGGCAATCGGGCTTGTCGTCGCCGTGGCACGATTGCGCCAGGTGGGCCAGGGTATCGCGCATTTCCGTCAGTTCGGCGATGCGCTGATTCAAGTCCGCCACGTGGGCCAGGGCGATGCCTTTCACGTCCGCGCTGGCGCGCTGGTCGTTTTGCCACAGCGACAGCAGTTCGCGGATCTGTTCCAGCGAAAAACCCAGGCCCCGCGCGCGTTTGATGAAACGCAAGGCGTGCAAATCGTTCGGCGTGTAGATGCGGTAACCGGCGTCGCTGCGCGCGCTGGGTTTTAGTAAGGTAATGCTTTCGTAATAGCGTATCATTTTTGCCGATACGCCCGTCTCGCTTGCCGCCTGGCCGATATTCATCCTTATTGCTCCTTGGTATGCACGCTACCTGTATGACTGCGGGCTTTCCAGCGGCGCAGCAACAGGGCATTGCTGATCACGCTGACGGAACTGAAGGCCATCGCCGCGCCCGCCACCATGGGGTTGAGCAAGCCGAAGGCGGCCAGCGGAATGCCGATCAGGTTATAAATGAAGGCCCAGAACAGATTCTGCCGTATCTTGCTGTAGGTGCGGCGCGAGATATCGATGGCGTCCGCCACCAGGGCCGGATCGCCGCGCATCAGGGTGATGCCGGCCGCATGCATGGCCACATCGGTCCCCGTCGACATGGCGATCCCCACGTCGGCGGCCGCCAGCGCGGGCGCATCGTTGATGCCGTCGCCCACCATGGCCACTTTCGCGCCCTCGCCTTTCAGTGCGACAATTTTAGCGGTTTTATCGGCCGGCAGCATTTTCGCCGCCACCGTGTCGATGCCCAGCAGCTTGCCGACGGTGTCCGCGCTGCCTTGATTGTCCCCCGTCAACATCACCGTGCGGATGCCCAGGCTGTGCAGATGGGCAATGGCCGCCTGCGCGTTCGGCTTGACCTGGTCGCTGAAGGCGAACAGGCCCAGCAGTTCCGATCCCGCAGCCAGCCACGAAATCGTGTTGCCCGTGGCTTCCAGGGACAAGGCCTGCTCCGCCAGCGGCGTCATGTCTACATGCAACTCCTGCATCAGCCGCGTGCTGCCCAGTTTCAACTCCAGGCCATCGACCTGGGCCGCCAGGCCGCGCCCCGGCAAAGCCGACAGGCCAGTGGCTGGCAAGGGTTCGAGGTGGCGCGCGGCCGCCGCATCGAGCACGGCCGTAGCCAAGCTGTGCTCGCTGCCGCGCTGGATGCTGGCCGCCAGTTGCAGCAGCCGGGCATCGTCGATGCCATGCGCATGCAGGGCCGCCAGCGCAGGTTTACCCACCGTCAGGGTGCCCGTCTTGTCGAACACGACGGTATTGACGGCGTGCGCCACTTCCAGCGCTTCCGCATCCTTGATCAGGATGCCGTAACGGGCAGCGACGCCCGTGCCGGCCATGATGGCCGTCGGCGTGGCCAGGCCCAGCGCGCACGGGCAGGCGATCACCAGCACGGCCACGGCATTGATGATGGCGTTTTCCAGCTCGCCCGTGGCGAACCACCAGCCCAGCATGGTCAGCAGCGCCAGCACCAGCACCACGGGAACAAAGATGGCGCTGACCTTGTCCACCAGGTGCTGGATCGGCGCCTTGGCCGCCTGCGCATCTTCCACCAGACGGATGATGCGCGACAAAGTCGTCTCGCCACCCACGGCTTGCGTGCGCACCAGCAATAAACCATCCGCATTGATGGCGCCGCCCGTGACCTTGTCGCCCGGATGCTTATCGACCGGCAAACTTTCGCCCGTGATCAGCGATTCGTTGATCTGGCTGGCGCCTTCCACCACCACACCATCGACGGCCACCCGCTCGCCGGGACGGATGACCACCAGGTCCCCCACTTTGACTTGTTCCACGGGCAAGTCGATTTCCACGCCGTCGCGGCGCACGCGGGCCGATTCCGGACGCAGCACTTGCAGCGCGCGAATGGCAGAGGCCGTCTGGCGCTTGGCGCGGCTTTCCAGCCATTTGCCCAGCAGCACCAGGGTGATGACGACGGCCGACGCTTCGAAATACAGGTGCGGCAGCATCTCGCCCGCCGTCAGCCACTGGTAGACGGACAAGCCATATGCGGCGCTCGTGCCCAGCGCCACCAGCAAGTCCATGTTGCCGCTGCCGGCGCGGGCCGCCTTCCAGCCCGCCTTGTAGAAACGCGCGCCAAAGTAAAACTGCACGGGCGTGGCCAGCGCGCATTGCAGCCAGCCGGGCAGCATCAGATGGATGCCGGCCCACTCCAGCAGCATGGGCAGCATCAAGGGGAAAGCCAGCACGGCCGCGAACGCCACTTTCAAGCCGTCGCGGTTGGGCGCGGCAAGGGGCGCGCTGGCCCGGCTGGCGGCGGGCACGGTGGCTTCATAGCCGGCCTTGTCGATGGCGGCGATCAGGGTGGCCGCATCGGCCTCGCCCGTCACCTTGATGCGCGCGCTTTCCGTGGCCAGGTTGACGCTGGCGGCCAGCACGCCCGGCACCTTCAGCAAGGCTTTTTCCACCCGCCCCACGCAAGAGGCGCACGTCATGCCGGCGACGTTCAGGTCGATTTCGCGCTGCGCCACGCTGTAGCCAGCCTTTTCCACGGCCGCCTGCAAGGTGGCCAGGGGAATCGGCGTGCTGGACGTGACCTTGGCCACTTCGGTGGCCAGGTTGACGCTGGCCTGGGTCACGCCGGGCACGGCGGTCAAGGCCTTTTCCACGCGGCCCACGCACGAGGCGCAGCTCATGCCTTCGATGGCCAGCGCCTGCGCATGGGCGGCGGAGGGAGGAGGAGAACTGGAATTGGCGGGAGCGAGTGCGGCCTGGTTCATGGCAGATCCTGTGCGAAAGAGTAACGAATACGGACAGGATCTGCTATCCCATGATGGGAAGGTCAAGCCCTATTTGCACGGTGTGCCGGGCTTGTTTGACGACGCTTAACGCACGACGCAATCGATGGCGGCCGGCTTGCTGCCGCCTGCCGCGCTGCCCGGGCCCGATGACGACGATGAAAAGACCGGCGGCGGCGTGAACGGGATGCCGGGATTGACAGGCAGCATCACGGGCGGCTGCTTGAAGCTGGGCGTAAAACCAAACTGGCCGGCGGCAAAATTCTGCGTCCCGGCAGGATTGGTCACGTGAATCAAGCCATCGAGCACCTGGACATACAGGCCCGGCGCCCTCGCCCCCCCGCCTGGTGTAGGTACCGTCGGCACCGCCTGCGCCGAGGCCGGCACATAGGTAGCAACAAACGTCGTGCCGCGGATGCCGATGGTGGCGGCCGGCGTCTTCATCTCGAAACGCTCCTTGTTGCGCTTGCCCAGCAATCCCGTGACGGAACGCAAGCCGCCCTTGAGCAAACTGAAGATGGCATGGTCGCCGTCAGGCTGCTCGGCCGTGTAGCTGAATTGCTCGATGACGAAACTGGTATTCGGCTTCAGGGTGATTTCGCTATTGTCGATCAGCTTGATCAAGGCATAGGTTTCCTTTTCCGTCAGCAAGGTGTCTCCCTGCTCGACTTCGGACTTGATGGCCAGGATTTTCACCTTGCCATCCGCCTTCTTGGCCATCAAGGGACCACTCAACTGCATCACCGTGCCCGCCACCTGTCCCGCCCAGGCGTGCGCGCCCACGCACATCAGGGCCAGCCACAGCAAGGCCTTAATTGCAGTACATTTTTTTTGCGGCATCATCGTATTTGTATCCTGTGGGTTTATCTGTGGCATCGGCAACATCCTTGCTGTCTTTCTTCTTGTCATCATCCTTGGCTGGCGACGCAGAAGCGAGCGGGGCGTTGGCACGGTCGGCCTGCTTGATGATACGCAAGGCTTCATCGATGGCTGCGCTGGCGCTGGCATCGATGGCGGGCCTGTCGACGGTCGTGGCAGGCAGGAAGATGGCGTCCGCCATATTCACCGTGCCATTCGGCGCCAGCAAACTGACGTTGGCGCGCTGGCGGTTGATGCGCACGCCCGAGTCGCCCGTGATGCTGCCCGCTTTCGCCAGCACGCTCATGTTTGCCGCAGCCGGCAAGGCGAAGCTTGCCGTGTCCGCAAAGCGCACATTGCCCCCCGCGCTGGCGCTGAAATTGCCGCCGCCGAGGACCTGCGCATTGCCTTCGATACGAATGTCGCCGCCGGCCGCCAGGCTGATGTCGCGCGCCGCTGCCAGCTGCGCGCCATTGCCCAGCAGCACATCCGTGCTGGCATTGAGCGCAATGTCCTTGCCCTCGATCTTGCCGTTGACGGTGACGGGGCTGTGCGCCGTCACGCTGACGTTGCCGCCATTCGCATTGATGTTGCCGGCCATGACACCGCCCGTGTTGTCGATGGCGATATTGCCCGCGCCCGTGGCCAAGGTTCCCAGGACCAGGGTGCCCGGCGCCGAGGTATTGTTCAGCGCAATGCCGCCCCCTGCGCTATTGCTGGCGGTAAAACTGCCCACCTGGTTGCCCGCATGGCCCAGCACGATGCCATCGCGCGCCTGCGCAGCCAGGCTGCCGGCGAGCAAGGCACCATCCTGGCCGATGGCGCCGTTCAAGGCGCTCAGTTTCACCTCATTGGCCGCCAGGCTGGCGAAGCGCACATCTCCCGCCGCTTGCGTGATGGCCAACTGGCCCGCCAGCCGGATGGCGCCGGCCGTCTGATTAAAACTGTTGGCGACGAGCAAGTTACCGTTGCCGCTCAGCACACCGCCGCCTTGCGCATAACGGTCCGCCGACAGGCTGCCGTTCAGCAGCAAGCTGCCGCCGTTGATTTCCAGGCCGGCCAGGCCGCCCAGCACGGAGAGGTCCAGCGCGCTTTCACCGAGCGTCAGGCTGCCGCCCGTCAACAGCAAGCCCGACGCCGAATGCAGGTTTTTCAGGATGGTGCTGCCGGCCGCCGCGCTGTAGGTGACGATGCCCTTGCTGTTGCTGAAGTCGACGGCCAGCACGTTCGCGCCTTCCGGCACCACGCCACCATCCCAGTTGGCGGCGTCGCTCCACAAGCCGCTGCCGCTGCCGACCCAGGTTGACAATTGTTTTTGCGCAATCGTTGCCTGCGCCGTGCCGCCCGTCGTTTCCAGTGTGTAATTGCCCGCATCGGCGCCCGCCAGGCGGAAGCCGCTGGCTGTCACCAGCTTGCCCGCGCCCACATTCTTGTCGGCAAAGCTGCCGCTGCCGCCCACCACGCTGACCATATCCTGGCCCAGCACGCCGTTCGCCGACGCGCTGACGGCCGCATTCGTGGTGCCGTCATACACCTTGCCGGCTGCGCTCAGGCTGGCCAGGGTCAGGCTGGCGGGTGTAATGCTGGCCAGCAAGCCTGTCGGCAAGACGATAAAGTAATTGCCCGCATCGGCGCCCGTCAGCGCCGCGCCACTGAGCTCCACCGCCTTGGCCACGCCCACGTTCTTGTCCGCAAAGTTGGCCGCTGCCGAGGCCACCAAGCTGTCGCCGGCGAGACGGTCATCGCCCAGAACCAGGCTGGCGCCCGTCGTGCCATCGTAGACCTTGTTACCTGCCACGCCGGACAGGTTCAGCGCGCGCGCACCGATGTCGGCCGTGGTGCTTCCTGCATTGGCGCTCAGCACATAGTTTCCTGCATCCACGCCATCGAGTCCCACATTCGTGACAGTGACGGTTTTTCTCGCACCAGCGTTCTTGTTGTCAAATGAGCCATTTCCGCTCACGCTCAAGGCGTCGCCCTGGGCGCGGTCGTCGCCAAAGCCGACTTGCGCGGCCGTCGTGCCGTCATAGGTCTTGTTGACGCCGTTAAAGCTCACGTGCAAGGTACGCGCGCCGATGTCGGCCGTGGTGCTGCCTGCATTCGCGCTCAGCACATAGTTGCCCGCATCCGCACCATCGAGCCCCACGTTCGTCACGGTGACGGTTTTTCCCGCACCCGCGTTCTTGTTGCCAAAGGCGGCGCTGCCCGCCACCGTCAGGCTGTCTCCGCTGATCCGGTCGTCGCCAAAGCCGACTTGCGCGGCCGTCGTGCCGTCATAGGTCTTGTTGACGCCGTTAAAGCTCACGTGCAAGGTACGCGCGCCGATATCGGCCGTGGTGCTGCCGGAATGGGCGCTCAGCACATAGTTGCCCGCATCCACGCCATCGAGGCCCACATTCGTGACAGTGACGGTTTTTCCCGCACCCGCGTTCTTGTTGCCAAACGAGCCATTACCGCTCACGCTCAAGGCGTCGCCCTGGATGCGGTCGTCGCCGAAGCCGACTTGCGCGGCCGTCGTGCCGTCATACGTCTTGTTGATGCCGTTAAAGCTCACGTTCAGGACGCGCGCCGTGATATCGGCCGTCGTGCTGCCCGTGTAATCGTTGAGCACATAGTTGCCCGCATCGGCGCCCGTCAGGTGACCCGTCGCCACCTGGTAGTCGACGCTCTTGCCGCTGCCCACGTTCTTGTCGCGGAAGCTGCCCAGCAAACCGGCCATGCCGACCTGGTCGCCCGCCACCATGCCTTCAAAATAGCCATCCAGGGCCGCTTGCAGCGTGCCGTCGTAGACGCGGCTGTGCGCGCCCGTGACGCCATAGTTGAGCACGCGCGCCGTGATGGCTGCCGTGCCGTCCGCCGTCGTCGCGGCCAGGCTGTAGTTGCCCAGCTCATTGCCGTCCAGGGTCAGGCCACTGGCGTGCACGGCCTTGCTGCCGCCCGCATTCTTGTCGAGGAAGGCGGCGCTGCCGCTGATGCGGATATTGTCGCCCGTTACCACATTGCCCAGCACGAAGGTGGCGCCGTCATAGCCCAGGTTGCCGTCATATACCTTGCCATTGCCGCCGATGCCGACCGTCAGGATGCGCGGCGTGATGGCATAGGTGGTCGTGCCGCCCAGGGTGATGTCGTACTTGGTCGACCACAGCCCCGTCAGGCCGTAGGTACCCACATTGCGTGCATTGCTCCCGTAGCCGAGGCTGCCATTCACGCCTGCGTCGCCGTCGAGCAGTCCCACGTAACCTATCGTGCCCAGGAAGGCGGCCAGCTGGCCGTCGTAGACCTTGCCGCTGGCATTGTCCGTGACATGCACTTGCAGCGGTTTCAGGAGCGCCTTCAGCATCGGCGTCGTATAGCCATCGTAGATGCGCCAGACGCTGCTGAAATTGAAATCGTTGAAGCTGCCCTGCTGCTGCATCTGCGCCGTGGTACGGCCGCTGGCGCCGCCCTGGTCCATCAGGATGCCAGCCGTCTCATAGTTCCAGAAACCGAACGCGATGCCCGCGCCCACATCGGCGCGGCCCACCAGGCCGCCCACCGTACCGCCCGCAAAGCCGCTGCCGGCCACGGCACCGCTGCTGTAGACGTGGCTGGCGCTGCTGCCCGCCACGCTCCAGCCGATCAGCCCGCCCAGGTTTGCGCGGGGCACCGCCACGTCGCCATCGGCCGACACGCCGACGGCACCGGTGGCGTAGGCGTCGCTGATGCTGCCGCCATTGCGTCCCGCCAGGCCACCGATATTGGCCGCGCCGCGGGCGGCGCCCGTGGCGTAGGATTGCGAAATGGCGCCGTCATTGTTCCCCACCAGGCCGCCGACCTTGTCGCGCGCTCCCGTCACGTCGCCCGTGGCGTAGGCGGCATCGATACTGGCGCCGGCCAGGTTTGCCCCCACCAGCCCGCCAATGCTGCCGCCATTGGCCGCATTGATGCCCGCGACGTTGCCGCTGGCGCTGGCATTGCGCAGCGTGCCGCCGTTGCTGCCGACCAGACCGCCGACGGCACTGGCGCCGCTGACCACGGCGCTGCTGCGCACCGTGTCCAGCGTCCCGCCGATATTCAGGCCGACCAGCGCGCCGACATTGTTCACCCCCGCCACGCTGCCATTTTGCAGGGCCAGGTTGCGTACCGTCCCCCCCTGCACCTTGCCGAACAGGCCTACGCCTGAGCTGACGGTCGGGTTCAGGGCATTGATGTACAGACCGTTGATGACAAAACCGCCTCCGTCGAACATGCCCGCATACCCTGCGCCATCGCCGCCGGCGATGGGCGCAAAACCGGCGCCCTGGTTCCAGCTGGTCGTGCCGCTGGCGTCGATATTGCCCATCAGCCGATAGTTGTTGCCCAGCCCCAGGCTGCCGATGCCTTGCAAGCCGTAGATATCGACGATCTGGTAAGGCGCGGCCGTGCTGCCGTCGCCGCCGCTCACGCGCAGGAAGCTGGCGCCCGGCGCAATGGCGAAGCGGCTGGCCGAGAAAGCGGCCAGGCTAGGCGCATTTTGCATCCACGCGCCGCCGTCGAGGGCAAACAGGCCGCCTACCGTGACGGCGCCCGTGGCCGTGATGGGGGAAGCTGAATTGAGGCGCAGGTCGCCCGCAAGATTGATCGCATTCGAGATGCGCATGCCGCCCGTGTTGCTGCCGTCGCCGATGGTCAGCGAGGATGCCGAGATGCCGCCCAGTTCGGCCGCGTCCAGGCCCAGGGCGCCGCCGGACTTGCTGCCCAGGTCGATGAGGCGCGAGCTGCTCAGGGGCTTGATCGCCACGCTGGCGCGCCCGCCGCTGCCGCCGAAATTCAGGGTGCCGCCGAGGCTGATGCTGTCGGCCTGCAAGGTCACCGTCTGGCCGGCGGCGCCGCTGCCCGTCAGCCTTGCGCCGCCGCCCGTCAGGTTGATTTCGCCGCCCGAGAAATTGGCGCGCAGGGACAGGTTGCCGCTGCCGACGCTGACCACGCCACTGCCCGCCACGCTGGCGCCGGACAGCGACACGCTGCCGCCGTTCGTCGTGATCGGCGCGTTAAGGTGGATATTCGCGCCGGGACCATACGCGCCGCCGCTGCTGGCGTCGTTGGCCGACAAGGTCACATTGCCGCCGTTGGTGCTGATGGCCGCATACACATTGATCGTCTCGCCCGCCGTGGCGCTCAGGCCGATGCCGGGATTGAGCATATTGACGGCGCTGCTGAAATTAATGCGGTGCTGGGCCTGCAAGGTCACGTTGCTGTTGGCGTTGGAAATCACGTCGGCGCCGATGCTGGTGCTGCTGGAGGGCTGACCTTCGGCAAACTCGTCCACGTCACCGAGGCTGCCGCCGCCGCCTTGCACCACATCGATATCGTAGGGGTCGAGTAGCCAGCTGCCGCGCTTGCCGCGGCGTGCGCTCGTATCGACGCGGATGCCGCCCACGGCCAGGGAATGGCCCGAGGTTTCCACGAAACCGCCGTCGCCTCCTTGCGCGCCGCCGCGCGCGGAAATGCTGCCGTGCACCTGCGCCGATTCATTGCCCCAGGCGATGACCTTGCCGCCGTTGCCGCTGTCGATGGCATCGACCTTGACGCTGGCATCCTTGCCGACGAGCACTTGCCGCGCATTCTGCACGGCCGCGTTCTTGCCCTGATAGTCGCCGCCCAGCAAGACCGTGCCGCCGCCCGTGGCGCCGCTGGCGTCGATCGCCGCATTGCCCAGCAAGCCCACCTGCTCGCCCAGCACCTGGATGTCGCCGCCCTTGCCTGCCGCGCCCGTGGCGCTGGTCACGCTGCCCCCTTCGAGCAGCGCCTTGCCGCTGGCCTTGAGGATGATCCTGCCATTGTCGCCGACGACGGCGCTGTTCGCGTTGAGCACGCCGCGCTGGCTGACCAGTGCGCCGGCCATGCCGATGCTGCCGCCCTGGGCGATGATCTGGCCCAGGTTCAGCGCCTGGTCGGCGGGCGCCGACACCAGCACGCGCAATTGCGGATTGCCGGGGTCGGCCAGCTGCACGCTGCGCCCGGCCGCCAGGATCACTTCGCCGTTCGGCGCCGTGATGAGGCCCGTGTTTTCCACGTTCGGTGCGATCAGCAGCACTTGTCCGCCCTTGCCCGCGTTGATGGTGCCCGCATTGCCGACGGCACCGGCCACGCCGCCCGCCGTGAACTGGCGCTTGCCGGCCAGGAAATCCTCGTTCGTCATGCCCAGGCTGGACGCCACCAGTCCATTCACGTCCACTTTCGCGCCCTGGCCGAAGACGATGCCGTTCGGATTGATCAGGAACACCTTGCCGTTCGATTCGAGCGCGCCCAGGATCTTGCTGGGGTCTTGTCCCGTGATGCGGTTGAGTACGGCGCTATTGCCGTTTTGCTGGATGAAGCGCGTGATTTCGCCCGCATGGATGGAAAAGCTCTGCCAGTTGATGATGGTGTTGGGCGTGTTCGTGATCGAGAACACATTGCCCTGCTGGTTGAACGTCGCCTGTCCATGGACCACCTGCGGCAAGGCGGGGTTGGCCTGCGCCGCGCCGAAGCAGCCGGCCAGCAGCAGCGCCAGCGCCGTGCGGCGCAGGGGTAGCGCACGAGGTGAAGAAAATAATGGCGTCAGGATGAAAACGGAGGCGTGCTGGGCATGGTTTTGCATGGTGTTCATCCTGATACTAGTAGGCCAAGGCGAGGCGGAAATGCAGGCGGTTGGCATCGCGCTGTCCCGTGTCGCCGCCATTGACGACATGGGCGTAATCGAGTTGCAGATTGGCATAACGGCTCAGCAGCAAACGCAGGCCGAGTCCGCCGCTGGCTATGCCTTGCGAAGCGCTTTCGCCGGGCAGCGCATGGTTACGGCGCAGCCAGGCCGTGTCATAGAAGGCCAGCGCGCGGCATTGATAACCGAGGGCCTGGCCGCACCAGTTCGGCGTGTACAGCTCCAGGTTCAGGCTGGCGCCCGAGTCATTCGATACCTCGCGCTCGGCAAAGCCGCGCACGGACGCGGCGCCGCCGGCGCCGAACTGCTCGCCCGGCACCAGCGCGTCCGGCGTGACTTGCGCATTGACGAGCGCGCGCCATTGCCAGTCGCCGGCCAGCACGCGTCCCGAGCTGGCGCTCAGGCGCACCGTGTTGTAGGCGGCCTTCGCATGCGCGCGCACGCGGTCGAAATCGGCTTGCACGCCATGCTTGCCGCCAGGAATGTTATGCGCGAACGTGACGGCCACGCTGGTCTCGCCCGTGGGCAAGGTCCAGTTGCCGATGTAGCTGACGCTGAGCGGGTGCACGGTGACGTCGGCGCCCAGCTCCATGCCGAACAGTTGCACGCTGTTGCGATACGCCTTGTAATCGATGCCGTACACGAGCTTGGGTTCGAAATCGCCGCTGCGGGCAAAGTTCTGGTTGTAGCGGATGCCGGCCATGCTGCCCTGGCCGCTGACGGCCAGGTCGAAGATGCCGGCCGAAACGCTGCCCGAATCGACGTTCGAATAGCTGGCGAAAAAATCCATCGAGTCGCCCAGCGCATACAGCGGCAAGTGGTAGCCGGCGCCATACACGCCCACCTTGTCCGGCTTTTCCAGGCTGCTCGTATATTGCAGGCTGGCCACATGGTCGCGGCCGAACAGGTTGGCATGCTGCAGCACCACGCCCACGTGCGTCTTGCCCGTTTGCGCATTGCCCGTATTGTCCACGTTGAGCATGGCTTTCCAGGGCTGCTCATCGGCCACCGTGACGATGGCGTCGATGGCGCCCGCCGGCTCGTCGGCCTGCAGGCGCACTTCGATCTTGCGCGCCGGATTTTCGTTGGCCAGCTTCAGGCTTTGCGACAGGGCCGGCAAGTTCGGCGTCTCGCCTTCGCGCAGCGCCGGCAAGGCGCGCCGCACGTTGGCCTCGTCGACATGGGTATTGCCGCTGATGGCGAGCTTGCCCAGCGGTGTTTGCAGCACGCTCAGGCGCACCACGCCCCGTTCCAGTTCCTGTTCCGGCAGTTGCACCTGGACGGCGCTGTAACCGCGCTCGCGGTAAGCCGCCTCCAGCGCCTCGACGGCGCGCGCGATGTCGGAAAAATCGCGCTGCACTCCCGTAAAGGGCGCCAGCAGGGCTTGCACCTGCGCCGACGTGAGCAGGGTATTGCCCTGGACGTCGAAGCGGCGGATCTCGAAGCGCGGCACGCCATCTTCCTGCAGGGCAGGAGCAGCGTCATCCATGGAAACGGCAGCGCCGGCGGCGCCGACGGCGAACAGCAGCGCGGAACCCGCAAGCAGGTGCACCAAACGATATGTCATGTGAAGGATTTCTTGTGTAACCGGACAAGCGCGCGGCCCGCAGGCGCCAGCGTGTCCGGCAATGGATTGAAGACAAATTTTAGACGGCTTTTTGTTTCCAGTCAGAAATTTCTAACATTTCTCCCCGTTTTTTATCGCAACGCAACAAACAGTGCGCGCACAGTGATAAAAATGCCGCAATAACGGGCATTTTCCGGCGCGCTGGCCGCCTTATTTACTGTGCAATTCTGTCACGCCATCCCAGTCGGCTGGCGGCGGCAGGCTGCGATAGCGCTCCAGGCGCGCCGCGTACAGCCGGTACAAGCCGTCATCGGGAAAGTCCGCCTGCAAGCGGGCCAGCTGCGCGCCGGCCGCCGCCCAGTCGCGCGCGCGCAACAAGGCCAGCACCGCGTGCCAGCGTTCCACCTGCGCCAGTTCCGCGGCCGTAGCATCAGCCAGCAAGCCGCGCGGCTCGAAGATGGCCACGGCTTCCTGCTTGCCCTGCACTCTGACCCGATCCAGCTCGCGGTACAGGAATTCGACGGCGGCCGCGCGCGTGGCCTCGCCCACCACGATGCCCACGCCATACAGCTTGCTGGCGCCTTCCAGGCGCGCGGCCAGGTTGACGCTGTCGCCCATGACGGTATAGGCGCGACGGATACGCGAACCCATGTCGCCCACATGCATGGGTCCCGTATTGAGGCCGATGCCGATGCGCAGCGCCGGCCAGCCGCGCGCGCAAAACTGCTGGTTCAGCCGCGCCGCGCTGCCCTGCATCAGCAGGGCGCTGGCCACGGCCCGGCTGGCGTGATCGGCAAAGGCGACGGGCGCACCCCAGAACGCCATCACGGCGTCGCCGATGTATTTGTCGAGGGTGCCGCCATGGCTGTCGCGGATATCTTCCGACATGGCCGTCAGGTATTCGTTGATGTATTCGCGCAGCGCGGCCGGCGCCAGCTGCTCGGAAATGGCCGTGAAACCGCGCACGTCGGCAAACAGCACCGTCAGTTCGCGGTTCTCCCCCTCCATGGTGTAGCGCTGCGGATCGTCGGCCATCTCGGCCACCAGCTCGGGCGCCACATATTCGCCGAAACGGGCCACCAGCGCGCGTCCCTTGCGCACCTCGAAAAAATAGCCCCACGCCAGGTTGGCGATGAACAGCGCCACGATCAGCAACAACAGCACGGCGCCGCCCAGCACCAGGTCGTGCACGGCGTACAGGTACAGATTGATGGCGATGACGGCCGCCAGCGCGCCCACGGTCGCCAGCATCACGCCGGCCGGCGGTAGCATGGCCAGGGCGCCCGCCAGCAGCAAGCCAAACAGCACGATCTGCACCAGTTCGAGCGCCAGCGCATAGTCGGGCCGCGCCTTGAAGCGCCCGTCGAGCATGGACTTGATCAGGTTGGCATGCACTTCCACCCCCGGATACTCGGCATTCACGGGCGTGGCGCGGATATCGTTCAAGCCGGGCGCCGTGGTCCCCACCAGCACGAGGGCGCCCTTGAGCAGCGCGGGCGGCACCGCGCCGGCCAGCACGTCGGACGCCGAGACGTAACGGAAGGCGCCGCCATCGGGGCCGCCCGCGCCGCGGTACTGCACCGTGGTGGTCAAGGCTTCGCCCACGGGGATCGCCAGCGCGCCGCGCGGCGTAAACAGCATGATGTGTTCGAGTCCGCCGCTGGCCAGTTCGCGCGCCGACAGGGTATCGGCCGTGCCAGTGAAACGGGGGGCGATGGCGCGCGCCTGCAGGTAGGCGGCCACCGTGGCCAGCGATAGCGACGGATAATAGCCGTCGCCGATGCGCTGCAACAGGGTCGAGGAACGCACCACGCCATCGGCATCGGTCAGCGCCGTGAAGATGCCCGCACCCTGCGCGGCCGCCTGCAGGGGCGCGATATTGGCTTCGTAGCCGCGCGCCACGTAGGCCGTGACGCTGCGCCCGTTCAAATCGGCGACGGTAAAAGCCGGCTTGGGCAGCACGCCCTTTCGTTGCTGCTCCGACACGCTGTAGCCGAGCACCACGGGCTGGCCGCGCATGGCCTCGGCAAACAGGCCATCGTAATCCATCGCCGGGCGCAGTTTTTCCAGCTGCGCCGGCAAGCCGGCCACGCCCGCCAGTTCGCCCCGCGCCAGGCCCTGCAGCACGGCGTAGCCGGAACTGGTGTCCGCTTCGGGAAACGAGATATCGAAGCCCAGCGCGGCCACGCCGTAATGGCCGGTGAGCTGGCGCACCAGGCGCGCCTGGATATCGCGGCTCCACGGGAAGCGGCCCACCCGGGCCAGACTTTGCTCGTCGATGTCGACGATGACGATGCGGCGGTCCAGCTGCGGCGTCTCGGCACGCATGCGCCAGTCGCCCAGCATGGCGTCGAGCCGCGCGACAGTATCGTTGCCGGCCAGGCACAGGACGGCCGCCGCCAAGGTCAGCAGTATGCCCAGCAGCGACCGCGCCCCATGCTTGCGCAAGGCCAGCGACAGCTTCAAGGGGTATAGCCCGGAATGGCCGCCTCGTCAACGGCATCGATCTGGCTCGGATGCATGTGCTTTTCAGCGAAGGTCAGATAGACCTTGCTGCGGATGAAAACGTCGAACAGCTCCGGGTCGATATGCCCGTTCAGGCTGAAATTGCCAAGGATGCGCAGGGATTCGGACAGCGGCTTGCCCTTTTTGTAGGGCCGGTCGCGCGCCGTCAGCGCCTCGAAAATATCGGCAATCGCCATCAGCCGCGCCGGCACCGACATCTGCTCTTTCGTCAGCCCGCGCGGATAGCCCTTGCCATCCATGCGCTCGTGGTGGCCGGCCGCGTATTCCGGCACCTTCTGCAGGTGCTTGGGCCACGGCAGCGCTTCGAGCATGCGGATCGACACGCTGATATGGTTGTTGACGATGGCCCGCTCGGCCGCCGTCAGGGTGCCGGCGCGGATGGTCAGGTTTTCCGTCTCATCGGCGTCGAGGAAATCGCGCAGTTCGCCATCGGCCGCGCGCCAGCGGCGCCTGGCGATCTGCCGCACGCGCTCCTGGTCGGCCGGCGCCATGCTCTCGCCGCCGACGTTGACCGTGCGAATGAAGTCGCGCTCTGCGCGCAACGCCGCCTGCTCCTGCGCCAGCGCGCGGGCGATGGCGTCCTTTTGCTGCGGCTGCGCCGCCTGCTGGCGCAAGGCCGCGATCTCGGCGTCGCGCAGCAGCACTTCGTAGCGCGTGTCGATCAGGGCGATGCGATCAAAAATGGTTTCCAGCTTGGTGGCCTTGTCGACCACGTGCACGGGCGTGGTGATCTTGCCGCAGTCATGCAGCAGCCCGGCCAGCCACAGCTGCTTGCGCTCGTTGTCGCTGAGCCGGAAATCGGCCAGCGGCCCCGTTTGCGTGGCGTGCGCGGCGTCCGCCAGCAGCATCGTCAGCTCGGGCACGAACTGGCAGTGGCGACCCGTGTACGGCGACTTTTCATCGATGCCGATATTGATCAGGGTAACGAGCGATTCGAGCAGCTCTTCCAGCTGCGAAATGAGCAATTGATTCGTCAGCGCCACGCCTGCCTGGGCGGCCAGCGCCTCGATGAAGCGCTGGTCGGTGGAGGAAAAGGCGCGCACCTGGCCCGTCTCGCCATCCTTGGCATTGACCAGTTGCAGTACGCCGATCAGGTCGCCCTCGTGGTCGCTCATGGGCACCGTCAGGATCGATTGCGTGTGGTAACCGTGGTGGCGGTCGAACTCGCGCATGCCGGAAAAATTGAAGCCCTCGTCGCGATACACGTCGGCGATATTCACGCTGCGGCGCAGGTTCGCCGCATACGCGGCCACCGACGCCAGGTTCGGCTGGCCGACATCGTCAAACAGGGGCACGCCAGGCAAGCCCATGTCGGCGCCCTGCGCGATGCCCAGGCTGTCGTTGACGCTGATGTCGAACGCCAGCTGGCGGCCCCCGGCCATGGGCCGGTACAGGGTGGCGCCATCGGCGCCGCTCATGCTTTTTGCCAGCAGCACGATGCGCTGCAACAGCGCGCCGATATCGTGCCCTTCGCCGCCCAGGCCATGGCCAAGCGCGACACTGAGTTCGGTCAATTGCTCCAGTCTGTGGGCGATTTTCTCAGGGTGCAACTGAGGCATGTTGGTGGCAATCAGGTAATGGGCAAGCAAAAAAGGGGAAGTCGGCAAGCGCCAGTGTAACGGCCACCCTGCGCACTGTACATTACTTAGTTGCAACAAATTGAAATAACTTGCCGTATTGCAACACGCATAAATGTTGCCGCTAATCTCATTAATTAGAATAGAATCAACAATAATTACACCGTAACAAGGTACTGAATGAAATTCACGTTCAGGGGCGTGCGCGGCTCCATCCCCTCTCCCGGCCCGCGCACGGCGCGCTATGGCGGCAACACCACGTGCATCGAAGTACGCACCGACAACGATAGCCTGATCATCCTCGATGCGGGCAGCGGCATCTTCTCGCTGGCGCAGCAACTGCCGCCGGGCGAGCCCGTCGACGCGCACGTCTTCATCACGCACAGCCACTGGGACCACATCCACGGCCTGCCCATGTTTTCGCCCCTGTTCGTGGCCGGCAACCGCATGCGCCTGCATGGCGCCTTTGACGCCATCAGCGGGCGCGGCATCGAGCACGTGATGGCGGTGCAGCTGCAAGGCAGCTATTTTCCTGTCAGCGAAGCGGCCATGGCGGCCAGCATCGAGTACCGCACCCTGGCGCCCGGCGAAGCCGTCGAGGTGGATGGCGCGCGCGTGCGCGGCGCGGAAATGAACCACCCAGTCGTCAATCTCGGCTACCGCATCGACTGCGGCGGCGCCGCGCTGTTTTTCAGCGGCGACCATGAACCGTTCTACAACCTGCATCCGCCCGGCCATGCCGAGCACGCGGCCTGCGCGGCGCGCAATGCGCAGCGCCAGGCCGGCATCGATGCGCTAGTCGCCGGCGTCGATGCGCTGATCATGGATTGCTCGTACACGCGCGAGGAATACCCGGGAAAGCAGGGCTGGGGCCACGGCACCTTCGACGCCGCCTTCGACCTCGCCCTGCGCTGCGGCGCGCGGCGCCTGTACTGCACCCACCACGAACCGACCCGCAGCGACGAGCAGCTGGAAGCCGTGTTTGCCGACGTGATGGGGCGCTACAGCAGCCGCCTCAATGGCCTGCAAGTGTTCCTTGCCTACGAGGGGCTGACGGTGGAACTGGCCGGCGCATAAAAAAAGGGAGCCGCGAGGCTCCCTTTTTACTGGCGTTGGCTATCCATTACATGATGTGGTGGCCAATCCACCACGCGACTGCTGCGACGAAGGCCGACGCGGGAATCGTGAAGATCCAGGCCCAGACGATATTGCCCGCCACGCCCCAGCGTACGGCCGACATTTTTTGCGACGAGCCGACGCCGACGATGGCGCCCGTGATGGTGTGCGTGGTCGACACGGGAATGCCCAGCGCCGTCGAGACGAACAGGGTGATCGCGCCGCCCGTTTCGGCGCAGAAGCCGCCGACCGGTTTCAACTTGGTGATCTTCTGACCCATGGTCTTGACGATGCGCCAGCCACCGAACAGGGTGCCGAAGCTGATGGCCGTGTAGCACGAAATGATGACCCACATCGGCGGCATGGCATCGGCCGCGCTCGAGTAGCCGGCGGCGATCAGCAGCATCCAGATGATGCCGATGGTTTTTTGCGCATCGTTGCCGCCGTGGCCCAGGCTGTAGGCGGCGGCCGATACCAGCTGCAGGCGGCGGAACCACTTGTCGACCTTGCGCGGCGTCGAACGCACGAAGATCCACGACACGAGCAGCATCATGATGGAACCGAATACAAAGCCCAGCACCGGTGCGATCACGATGAAGGCCACCGTTTTCCACAGACCGGCCGCGACCAGCGCGCCCGTGCCGGACTTGGCGACGGCGGCGCCCACCAGGCCGCCGATCAGCGCGTGCGAGGACGACGAAGGAATCCCGTAGTACCAGGTAAACAAATTCCAGAAGATGGCGCCCATCAGCGCGCCGAAGATCACGTACTGGTCGATCACCGCCGGGTCGATTGTTCCCTTTCCCACCGTGGCGGCCACGGTCAGCTGGTGGAACACGAAGATGGCGACGAAGTTGAACGTGGCGGCCATGGCAACCGCGGTCTGCGGTTTCAATACGCCCGTCGAGACCACCGTGGCGATCGCGTTGGCGGCATCGTGGAAGCCGTTCATGAAGTCAAACAGCAGTGCGAGGACGATCAACAGGCCTAGCACGTAGATGCTGATTTGTATGGTCATTGTAGTTTCTTTTCTGATTCTGGTTCAGGACAGGCCCAACGCTTACGCGTTTTCGACGATGATGCCTTCGATAATATTGGACACATCTTCGCAACGGTCGGTCACGGTTTCCAGAATTTCGTAGATCGCTTTCAGCTTGATCAGGTTGCGCACGTCCGGCTCGTCGCGGAACAGCTTGGACATGGCGGCGCGCATCACGTGGTCGGCGTCCGATTCCAGGCGGTCGATCTCTTCGCAGATGGCGACGATCTTGCGCGAGTTGTCCATGTTGTGCAGCATGGCGACGGCGTCGCGCACTTTTTCGGTACAGGCCAGTACCAGTTCGGCCAAGCGCTTGGCTTCCGGCGTGACGGCCTTCAGGTCGTACAGCGAGACGGTTTGCGCCGCATCTTCCAGCAGGTCGAGGATATCGTCCTGGCGCGTGATCAGCTGATGGATGTCATCGCGGTCGATCGGCGTGATGAAGGTCTTGTGCAGCATTTCCACGGTGGCGTAGGTGACTTTGTCCGCCTGTTTCTCGATGCTTTCGATCGCATGCACGCGGTTTTCCAGGTCATCGAAATTGGTCATCAGGCCGAGCATCTCTTTGGCGCCCTTGACGCACAATTCCGCGTGCTGGTTAAACAATTCAAAAAACTTGCCCTCAGTGGGCATCAAGCGTCCAAACATGTCATTCTCCGTTAAGCATTGAGTCGTGTTATTTACTACAGAAAGCCGCCCCTTTTGATGAAGGGGCGGCCAATGGAATATCAGTGCTGCTGTGTTAGTCGCCTTGGTAAAGCGCCAGGCCACCACTGTAATTGCCAAATTTGGTGTACTGCCCCATGAAGGTGAGGCGGATGCTGCCGATTGGACCGTTACGTTGTTTACCGATGATGATTTCGGCCGTTCCCTTGTCCGGCGAGTCGGGGTTATACACCTCGTCGCGGTAAATGAACAGGATCACGTCGGCATCCTGCTCAATAGCGCCCGATTCGCGCAAGTCGGACATGACAGGACGTTTGTTCGGGCGTTGCTCCAGCGAGCGGTTCAGCTGGGACAGCGCAATCACGGGGCAACCGAGTTCTTTCGCCAGGCCTTTCAAGCCCCGTGAAATCTCGGAAATCTCCGTGGCGCGGTTGTCGCCCGGCGTATTGGCCGACATCAGCTGCAAGTAATCGACGATGATCAGGCCCAGCTTGCCGCATTGACGCGACAAACGGCGCGATCGGGCGCGCAACTCGATGGAATTCAAGGCCGGCGTTTCATCGATGTACAACTGCGCGTCGTTCATCTTCTGGATCGCATTCGTCAGGCGCGGCCAGTCTTCGTCGTTCAGGCGGCCCGTGCGCAGGCGATGCTGGTCGAGCTGTCCGACGGAGCCGAGCATACGCATGGCCAGCTGGGCGCCGCCCATCTCCATCGAGAACACGGCCACGGGCAAGCCGCTGTCGATGGCCACGTTTTCGCCGATGTTGACGGAAAACGCCGTCTTGCCCATCGACGGACGGCCCGCCACGATCACCAGGTCGCCCGGCTGCAGACCGGAAGTCATGCGGTCGAGGTCGATGAAACCGGTGGGCACGCCCGTGATTTCACTCTGGTTGTCGCGGCTGTACAGTTCGTCGATGCGCTCGACTACCTGCGTCAGCAAGGGCTGGATGGCGGTCCAGCCCTGGGCGCCGCGCGCGCCCTCTTCGGCGATGGCGAAAATCTTCGATTCGGCCTCGTCAAGCATCTGCTTGACTTCCTTGCCCTGCGGGCTGAAAGCCGTGCCGGAGATATCGTCGGCGACGGTAATGAGTTTACGCAGCACGCCGCGGTCGCGCACGATCTCGGCGTAGCGCCGGATGTTCGCGGCCGATGGCGTGTTTTGCGCCATGGCGTTCAGGTAAGCGAGTCCGCCCACATCATCGGCCTTGCCGAGCTGGGTCAGGGTTTCAAAAACAGTAATGACATCGGCTGGCTTGGAAGCGTTAACCATCTTGACGATTTGCTCGAAGATGATGCGATGGTCATAGCGATAGAAATCCTCCGCATGCATGAAGTCGGCGATGCGGTCATATGCGGCATTGTCGCGCAGCAGACCACCGATAACGGATTGTTCTGCTTCGATCGAATGCGGCGGAATACGGAGGGAATCCAGTTGCGGATCAGAGGGGGCGTTCATGGCGCGAATTATACCCGCTTCGGCGTGCTGGCAAAAATAAAGGGCTGAAATTGAGCGAAAAAAAGGCCACAAAAAAGCCGGGCGAACCCGGCTTTTCATAGTGCTTTACAGTACGGTAGCGCTTGCGGGCCAGGCCCGCAGACGATTACGCGTTCGCGTCTGGAACGACAGCGATAACAACTTCCACAACCACGTCGGTATGCAGAGCAACCGAAACGTTGTGCTCGCCAACGATCTTCAGCGGGCCGGTAGGCATGCGGATTTGTGCTTTTTCAACAGCAAAACCTTGCTTGGTCAGCGCTTCAGCGATGTCGAAGTTGGTGACGGAACCGAACAGACGGCCATCAACACCAGCTTTTTGAGCAACTTGAACGGTCAGGCCGCTCAGTTTTTCGCCCTGGGCTTGCGATGCGGCCAGTTTAGCGGCAGCAGCTTTTTCCAGTTCGGCGCGCTTGACTTCGAATTCAGCCACAGCGGTTGCCGTAGCACGACGTGCCAGGCGTTGCGGGATCAGGAAGTTACGTGCGTAACCGTCTTTGACTTTGACGACTTCGCCGAGGTTACCGACGTTAACAACTTTTTCTAACAGAATGATTTGCATAGTTCTTCTCCAGGAATATCTGACCGATTAAGCGTGGTGCAGATCGGTGTATGGCAGCAGCGCGAGGAAGCGAGCGCGCTTGATTGCGGTGTCAACTTGGCGCTGGTAATGCGCTTTGGTACCGGTCAGGCGTGCTGGCATGATCTTGCCGTTTTCTTGGACGAAGTCTTTCAGCGTGTCGACGTCTTTGTAGTCGACTTGCTCAACGTGAGCTGCGGTGAAGCGGCAGAACTTCTTGCGTTTGAACAACGGGTTTTGCTGTTTGCGTTTTTCTTTAAGCTTGAGCTTATTTTTGTCGAACTTTTTACCGAATGCCATGTCAGGCTCCTGTATCTAAAATGCGCTAGTCAGAATTGACTGCACTAAAATCAATGATGTGAAACACCAAACTCTTGCTGTTGCGGCTCTTCCTGGCCAGGAAACCCGTGAACTGATACACCCCGCCCAAGCTTGCCTGGCTGAACCGGCCTGAGATTTCGCCAGCGGCTAGCGCGGCAACATCAAACTCGGTCAAACGGGCAATTCCTGCTTCCATCTGCTGCGAACTGTGTTGCAATACTGCATTCACAATCGGCAGCCCTGCCGGGGTATAGCGCAATATTTCGCGCTCGGCAATGATGGCGGTTACTTGTAGCTGGTTCAGCGCACGATCCTGGTCAAGAATTAAGCTGCTGCTGCGGCTGGAGCGGCTGCTGGTGCTTCGGTGCGGTGGCTTTTGGCCGCGTCTTCGCGTTGTACCGATTTCATCATCGGCGAAGGAGCTGTTTCAGCTTTCTTCATTTTAACGGTCAGGTGACGCAACACGGCATCATTGAATTTGAATGCTGTTTCCAACTCGACCAGGGTCTCGTTGTCGCATTCGATGTTCAGGCAGATGTAGTGTGCTTTAGGCAGCTTTTGGATCGAGTAAGCCATTTGACGGCGACCCCAATCTTCCACGCGGTGAACCGAACCGCCGCGGGTGGTTACGCTGGCTTTGTAGCGTTCGATCATCGCGGGCACTTGCTCGCTTTGGTCCGGATGGACGATAAAGACTATTTCATAATGACGCATGCAAACTCCTTCAGGTCGGATTGATAATCGCCCACCCCGGCGTCAAGACGGGTGTGGGAAGGTCAGCCGAAGATTATAACCGCCTTTTGCAAACGTTTCAATCATTCCTTCCACATGGGCCCGAAAAGCCCGCGCGCCACTGTGCCTTCCGCCCGTGGACAAGTATTTCTTGCGAAATTCGCCCAAAACACGGAAATCCCCTTGCATAGTGGGCGATACTGTACAAAAATACAGACTGTTCATATAGACAGCATTTTAGTATGCACCCACCGCTCATGATCAAGCTGACAGCACGACAAGAACAAATCCTGAACCTGATCAAGGACGCGATTGAAAACACGGGCTTCCCTCCCACCCGTGCCGAAATCGCCAATGAACTGGGTTTCAAATCGGCCAACGCGGCCGAAGAGCATTTGCAGGCCCTGGCCCGCAAGGGCGCGATCGAGATTTCGCCCGGCACCTCGCGCGGCATCCGCCTGATCGGCGCAGCCGCCGAAGCGCTGCCGTCGAGGGTGCCGGCAGCGCTGCTGATGTCGCTGCCCCTGATCGGCCGGGTAGCGGCCGGTTCGCCCATCCTGGCGCAGGAAAACCTGGAAGCGAGCTACAACGTCGACCCGGCCCTGTTTTCGGCCAAGCCCGACTTCCTGCTGAAGGTGCGCGGCTGGTCCATGCGCGACGCCGGCATCATGGATGGCGATTTGTTGGCTGTCAAGAAGGTCGACAGCGCCAAGAATGGCCAGATCGTCGTGGCCCGCATCGGCGACGAAGTGACCGTCAAGCGCTACAAGAAGACGGGTTCCGTCATCGAATTGCTACCGGAAAACCCGGACTTCAAGGTGATTACCGTGTCGCCGGAAGATGAGTTTGCACTGGAAGGGCTGGCTGTCGGCCTGATGCGCAGCTGGCATTAAATCACTGCAGCTAAAGAAAGGGCCGCAACAGCATGACTGTTGCGGCCCTTTCTACATACTGCGCGGCTGTTTAGGCGTCCAGCGCATTTTTGAAGTCATCCAGTAAATCGGCCTCATCCTCGATACCGACGGAGACGCGGATCAGGGATTCGGCGATGCCCATGCTGGCGCGCCGCTCGGCACCCATCTCATAGAAAATCGTGTGGGCGACGGGAATGACCAGGGTGCGCGTGTCGCCGAGATTGCTCGCTGGAATGGCAAGATTGAGACGGTTGAGGAAATCGAAGCAATCGATGCCGTCCTTTAATTCAAAGCTGAACAGCGAGCCATAGCTGCGGAACAAGTCCGTCGCCAGCGCGTGCTGCGGGTGCGACGCCAAACCCGGGTAATGCACGGCCGCCACTCTCGGGTCCGCCTGCAGCATGGTGGCCAGCGCCAGGGCGTTCGAACAGGTGCGGTCCATGCGCAAGGCCATGGTTTCCGCGCCGACGGCGATATGGTGCGCCGCTTCCGGCCCCAGGGACGCGCCGAAGTCGCGCAAGGCCTTGGCGCGGATTTGCGCGATGCCCCACTGTGCGGGCGCCGCCTTCTTGTAATTCTCGAAGATGTTCGGATACTGCGTCCAGTCGAACACGCCCGTGTCCGTCAAGCTGCCGCCCAGCGCATTGCCGTGGCCGCCGATGGATTTCGTCAAGGCATTGACCACCAGGCCCGCGCCCACGGCTTTCGGACGGAACAGGTATGGCGTCGTCATCGTATTGTCGACAATGTACAAGATGCCCTTCTCGCGGCACAAGTCGCCGATTTTCTTCAGGTCGGCGATCTGCGTGCGCGGATTGGCAATAGTTTCCACGAAAACAATCCGCGTGGCCGGCGTGATGGCGGCAGCCACATTGGCCACGTCGGTGGCGTCGACGAACGACACGGCGATGCCCTGCCCCGTCACCGTTTGCCACAGGCTGTTGGTGTTGCCAAACAAAAAGGCCGACGATACGACATGGTCGCCCGCGCGCAGCAAGGATTGCACCACGGCACCGATGGCGCCCATGCCGGTGGCGAAGCACAGGGTCGCCACGCCGTCTTCCATCTTGTTGACCTTGTCTTCCAGCGCGGAAACGGTCGGATTGCCCTGACGGCCATAGCGGAAACCCGGTTCCTTGCCCTGGAACACGGAAGCGAGCTGGCGCGCATCGGCGTAACCAAAGGCAACGGAAGTGTGCACGGGCTTGTGCAGGGAGCCATGTTCGATGCCCTTGCGGCGGTCGTTATGCAGGATGGTGGTGGTAAAGCCGTAGTTTTTTTTATCGTTCATGATCGCGGAGAAAAAAATGCCCGGCATCGGCCGGGCAGCTTACTTATGCTTCTGTTGTCGCCAGGTTCAGGTTCAGCTGGGAACGCGGCGTATCTTCGGGCGCTGCCGCCTTCGGATGGTGACGCGCATATTCCAGGCGGTCCAGGTATTCCTGCGATACGTCGCCCGTCACGTACACGCCATCGAAGCACGAAGCCTCGAAGTTGGTCAGAGCCGGGTTGACGTCGGCGATAGCCTGTTTCAGCGCGCCGATATCCTGGTACACGAGGTAATCGGCCGTGATTTCACGGCACACTTCTTCCGTCGTGCGGCCGTAGGCGATCAGTTCGTCGCGCGTCGGCATGTCGATGCCGTACACGTTCGGGTAAATCACCGGTGGCGCGGCCGAAGCGAAGATGACCTTCGTCGCGCCCGCTTCGCGCGCCATCTGCACGATTTCACGGCTGGTGGTGCCGCGCACGATGGAATCGTCGACCAGCAGCACCACTTTATCCTTGAATTCGGACGGAATCGCGTTGAGCTTCTGGCGCACGGACTTCTTGCGCGCCGCCTGGCCCGGCATGATGAAGGTGCGGCCGATGTAGCGGTTCTTGATGAAGCCTTCGCGGTATTCGATGTTCAGCGCCATGGCCAGCTGGATGGCAGCCGGACGCGAGGAATCGGGAATCGGCATGACCACGTCGATATGCACGCCAGGCAATTCGGCGCGGATCTTTTCAGCCAGGTACTCGCCCATTTTCAGGCGCGTAGCGTACACGGAGGCGCCGTCGATGACGGAATCGGGACGGGCCAGGTAGACGAACTCGAATACGCACGGGTTCAGGCTGGCATTGTCGGCGCACTGGGCGCTGTGCAATTGCTTGTCAGCATCGATGAAGACGGCTTCGCCGGGACCGATATCGCGCACGAAGCGGAAGCCCATGCCTTCCAGGGCCACGGATTCGGAAGCGATCAGGTATTCGGGACCCTGTTCCGTTTCATTGATGCCCAGGCACAGCGGACGGATGCCATGCGGGTCGCGGAAGGCCAGCAAGCCCACGCCGGCGATTTGCGCGACGGCAGCGTAGCCGCCCTTGACGCGGCGGTTCAGCACGGTAACGGCCTTGAAGATGGCTTCCGGGTCCAGGTTCAGGCCCGTCGTCGCTTCCTGGATTTCATGCGCCAGCACGTTGAGCAGCACTTCCGAATCGGAATCGGTATTGATGTGGCGGCGGTCGTTCTTGAACATTTCCAGCTTCAACTGTTCCCAGTTGGTCAGGTTGCCATTGTGCGCCAGGGTGATGCCGAACGGCGCATTCACATAGAACGGCTGTGCTTCCTCTTCGCTCGACGAACCGGCCGTCGGGTAGCGGCAATGGCCGATGCCCGTCGTGCCTTGCAGCGAACGCATGTTGCGCGTACGGAAGACGTCACGCACGAGCCCATTGGCCTTGTGCATGGAAAACATACTGCTGTGATTGGTCGCAATCCCTGCCGCGTCCTGACCGCGATGTTGCAGGAGCAACAATGCATCATAGAGCAATTGATTGACAGGTTGATGGGAAACGACGCCGACGATGCCACACATGGTGTGCTCCTAAACTGTGCTACTGATTTTAAAAAAATTCAAAATTTCACATGCTGCGCGTAAGCGGCAGGCAGATAAGGCTTGATGGCTCGCGCGCCCTGCTCCGCGAGCGGGCTGAGCTGCGCGTTTTTCCAGAATGGCTGCTGCGGTATGGACGTCATGCCACACAAGATGACGGCGGTCAGCACGATCACAAGGCCCCGCGCCACGCCGAACAGGCTGCCCAGGGTGCGGTCGGCCAGGCTCAGGCCCGTCACCTTGACCAGCGCGTCGACCGTCATGGACAGCAATCCCATCAAAATACGCACACCGATGAACAGCACCACGAAAGCCAGCAACAAACGGATGGCTTCGCCCGGCACGGCTTCCGGAAGGAATTTCGCCAGGGTGGCGCCATAGGCATTGGCAATGACGAAAGCCACGACCCAGCTGACCAATGACAATATTTCCTTGACCAGGCCGCGCATCATGCTGATCAGCACGGACGTCACCAGCACGAACAGCACCAGGTAATCGAAGATCGTCACGCCCGTTCAGCCTTGCAACATCACGCCGGTACCAGGCTGCCGCCCAAGCCCAGCTTTTGCAGCTTGGCGCGGGTCTTTTCGGCGTCTTCGCGGCTGCCGAACGGCCCCACGCGCACGCGGATACGTTCGCCCGCCGGGCTGGAGACTTTCTGCGTGTACGACTTGATGCCCGCCTCTCGCAGCTTGTCCTGCAATTCGTCAACCTTGTCCTGCGTCGCCAGCGCCGCCACCTGCACCACGAACTTGCCGCTGCCGGCGTCGTGCGCCTTGTCCTGCACCTTCTCTTGTGGCTTGTCCTGCGGCTTGCCTTCCAGGATGGCCAGCGCGCGCGCGGCATCGTCGGCCGATTGCGCCGGCTTGGCAGGCTTAGTCTCGGGCTTGGTTTCCGGTTTTACTTCATGCTTGGGTTCCGGCTTGGACTCGTGTTTCGGCTCGGCCTTGGGTTCCGGCTTGGTTTCGTGCTTCGGTTCCGGTTTTGGCTCCACCTTGACCGGCTTGGGCTCAGGTTTCGGTTCCACGTAGGCTGGCTTGACCGGCGCAGGCTGGACGGCGGCCAGCACGGGTGCCGGTGCCTGCGTCGGCTTGGCCGCAGGCGGCAGCGGCGCGTCGACGATTTCCTCGGACTGGTCCAGGCCATTCGATGCGGCCCGGGCCGGAACGGCCGGCACGGGTGCCGGTGCAGGCGCTACGGCCTTTTCCTTCGACGGAATATCGATGGCGATATCGTTGAACGGCGCCTTCGGCTCGGAATCGAGCAGCATCGGCAAGCCGACAGCCACGCCCAGGGCCAGGGCAATCGCCCCGACCAAGCGACGGCGTGCGCGCTTTTTTTCAGGCAAGACCGGATCCGGCGCTTCCTTGCCGCCACGGCGCGATCCGCCGCCACCGGAGGTGTTGGCGGCGCGTTTGCGGGTCGGCGACTGTGCTTCGCCAGGGACATAAAAGCCGCTGTCTTCGCCAGAGGATTCTTGCTTGTTTTTAAACAGTTTCGAGAACAAGCCCATGCGTGATTTTCAGTCGAGTGCGTTTCAGTGAAGTGAGGATTTTCGGGCCTTCATCACGCCGGCAACGGTGAGGAAAGAACCAAAGACCACAATTCTATCATTCTCACCGGCCCGGCTCATTGCATTTGCAAAAGCTTGTGCCGGATCATCGAAAATAGATACAGTATGCTCGTTGCTGTCGGGCTTATCTTCCAGCATGATCTGCACCTTGGCGGCCAGCTCGGAAGCCGTGGCCGCGCGCGGCGAAGGCAAGCCCGTCAGGCACCAGTGGTCGACGTGTTCGCTCATCGCGGCCAATACGCCATCGATATCCTTGTCCAGCATGGAGCCGAACACGGCATAGGTGTACGGGTGGAAACCCATATTGCCCAGGTTCTGGTTCAGCGCCGACGCCGCGTGGGGGTTATGCGCTACATCAAGGATCACGCTGGGGCGGCCAGGCAAGACCTGGAAGCGGCCCGGCAGCTCCACCGTCACGAGGCCCGTGCGCACTTCCTGCGCGCCCACGGGCAGTTTCAGCTTCAGCACTTCCAGCGCGGCCAGCACGGCCGTCGCGTTGAGGATCTGGTTGGCGCCGCGCAAGCTTGGATACGCGAGCGAATTGCGGCGCTGCTCGCGTCCGCCGTAGTTCCACTGCTGCTTGTCGCCCGAATAATTGAAATCGCGGCCCATCAGCCACAGGTCGGCGCCGATGGCCTCGGCATGGTCGATCAGGGATTGCGGCGGCACGGGATCGCTGCAGATGGCCGCCTTGCCCGGGCGGAAGATGCCCGCCTTTTCAAAGCCGATCGCTTCGCGCGTGTCGCCCAGGTAATCCGTGTGGTCGATATCGACGCTGGTGACGATGGCCACGTCCGCATCGATCACGTTGACGGCGTCGAGGCGCCCGCCCAGGCCCACTTCCAGGATGGCCACGTCCAGCTTGGCCTGCGACAGCAGGTGCAGGATGGCCAGGGTGGTGAATTCGAAATACGTGAGCGGCGTGTCGCCCCGCACGGCCTCGACGGCATTGAAGCTGGCGACGATCTGTTCGTCGCTGGCCATCTCGCCCAGCACGCGGGCGCGTTCGTTAAAATCGAGAAAGTGCGGCTTGATGTACAGCCCCACTTTGTAGCCGGCACGCAACAGCACGGATTCCAGCATGGCGCAGGTGGAACCCTTGCCATTCGTGCCCGCCACCATGATCACGGGGCAAGTAAACGCTAGCTGCATGCGCGCCTTGACGGCTTGCACGCGGTCCAGGCCCATGTTGATCTGGGTTTCCGAATGGCGGGTTTCCAGCATGGCGAGCCAGTCCGGCAAGGTGGTGGGGAGCTTGTGCATGGGAGACTTCTTGATGAGGAGACAGTACGCGAGGCGCGGAGATGGTGTGGCGTGGCAACCGGGCGTGTCCTGCGGACACCGCCCGGCCTGTTACGTTGGCGTTACGCCAAGACTTCGACGGCCTGGTTTTGCAACAAGGCCAGCAGACGGGCGATTTCTTCGCGCATCTTGCGGCGGTCGACGATCATGTCGACGGCGCCCTTGGTGACGAGAAACTCGGCGCGCTGGAAGCCTTCCGGCAGTTTTTCGCGCACGGTGTTTTCAATCACGCGGGGGCCGGCAAAGCCGATCAGCGCTTTCGGTTCGGCGATGACCACGTCGCCCATGAAGGCGAACGAGGCGGACACGCCGCCCATGGTCGGGTCGGTCAGCACGCTGATGAATGGCAATTTCTTTTCCGACAACTTGGTCAGCATGGCCGTGGTTTTCGCCATCTGCATCAGGGACAGCAAGCCTTCCTGCATGCGCGCGCCACCGGTGGCGGTGATGCAAATGAACGGCACTTTCTGTTCCAGCGCGATTTGCGCGCCGCGCACGAAGCGCTCGCCCACGACGGAGCCCATGGAGCCGCCCATGAATTCGAACTCGAAGCACGCCACGACAACCGGCAGGCTCATGATGGCGCCGCCCATGACGACCATCGCATCCGTCTCGCCCGTCGCTTCCATGGCGGATTTCAGGCGGTCCGGGTATTTCTTGCTATCCTTGAACTTCAAGGTATCGACAGGCAGGATTTCCTGGCCGATTTCATAGCGGCCGCCAGCGTCGAGCAGGCTGTCGAGGCGCTCACGCGCGCGGATGCGCATGTGGTGATCGCATTTCGGGCACACGTGCAAATTCGATTCCAGGTCCGTACGGTACAGCACGGCTTCGCACGACGGGCATTTGACCCACAGGCCTTCCGGCATGGTCTTGCGCGCGGCAGCATCAGAACGCTGTATGCGCGGTGGCAGCAGTTTTTCCAACCAACTCATATTTTCTCCTTGGGCCCTTGTAGGGGTAGCGTCGGTGGACGCCCCCGGCAGACGGTAAACGGCGACGCCCCGCAGGGCGCCACCAAAAATTTTATCTATTGCACAATAACAGGCAAATCAGTGGCCGAAGTGTAGCCGTTTATCGCCGGGCTGTCGAACTTTGCCGCCAACGCATATTGCGTAAACGGCAAGCTTGCTCAGGCGTCCAGTTCGGCGCGGATGCCTGCCGTAAAGCTGCGCACGGCGTCGACGGCGCCGCCTTCCGGGGCATTTTCAATCTCCTGGATGATGCGGCTGCCGATCACGACGGCGTCGGCCACCTTGGCAACGGCCTTGGCCGTGGCCCCATCGCGGATGCCGAAGCCCACGCCGATAGGCAATTTTACATGCTGGCGGATGGCCGCGAGGCGCTCTGCCACCTGTTCCGTATCAATGTTGCCAGCACCCGTGACGCCTTTCAGCGACACATAATAGCTGAAGCCGCCGCCAACCTTGGCCACTTGCGCGATGCGCTCTTCGGTCGAGGTGGGCGCCAGGAGAAAAATCAGGTCGAGGCCCGCTGCGCGCATGGCGGCCGCGAATTCCTCGCACTCTTCCGGCGGATAGTCGACGACGATGGCGCCATCGGCGCCGGCCGCTTGCGCTGCATCAATAAATGCGGCGCTGCCGATGCGTTCGATGGGATTCGCATAGCCCATCAGCACCACGGGCGTCGTCTGGTTCGTTTCGCGGAATTGGCGCACATAGCCGAACACGTCGTGGATGCCGACGTTGAATTTCAAGGCCCGCTCGCAGGCGCGCTGGATGACGGGGCCTTCGGCCATGGGGTCGGAAAACGGCACGCCCAGTTCCAGCACGTCGGCGCCGCCCTCGACGAGCGCGTGCATCAGGGGCACGGTGGCGTCGGGGCCGGGGTCGCCGGCGGTAATGAAGGTGACCAGGGCGGTCTTGTTGTTGGATTTTAAGTTGGCAAAGGTGGCGGAGATACGGGACATGGCGAGCTTTCGTGTTATCGGTGAGAGATGTCGGATGGCGCGCTATGCGCTCATCCGACCTGCGCGGGATTTTTCAGCTGTTTAGCTGAAATTGAGTCCCATGCGTTCCGCCACGGTATGCATGTCCTTGTCGCCGCGGCCCGACAGGTTGGCCAGTACAATTTTATCTTTCGGCAAGGTGGCAGCCAGCTTGGCCGCGTAAGCCAGCGCGTGCGACGATTCCAGGGCCGGGATGATGCCTTCGATATGGCAGCAATCGTGGAACGCCTGCAGCGCCTCCTCATCCGTGATCGACACGTACTGCGCGCGGCCCGAGTCTTTCAGCCACGCATGTTCCGGGCCTACGCCGGGATAGTCGAGGCCGGCCGAGACGGAATGCGTCTCGATGATCTGGCCATTTTCATCCTGCAGCAGGTAGGTGCGGTTGCCGTGCAGCACGCCCGGAAAACCGGCCGTCAGCGAGGCCGAGTGCTTGCCCGTGTCCAGGCCTTCGCCGGCCGCTTCCACGCCGATCAGCTTGACGTCTTTCTGGTCGATATACGGGTAAAAGATACCCATGGCGTTCGAGCCGCCGCCGATGCAGGCCAGCACGTAGTCGGGCTGGCGGCCCGTCATTTCCGGCATCTGCACCAGACATTCCTCGCCGATCACGGACTGGAAGTCGCGCACCATCATCGGATACGGGTGGGGGCCGGCCACGGTGCCGATGATATAAAAGGTGTTTTCGATATTCGTGACCCAGTCGCGCATGGCTTCGTTCAGCGCATCCTTGAGGGTCTTGGAGCCGGATTCGACGGGCACGACGGTGGCACCCAGCAATTTCATGCGGTACACGTTCTGCGCCTGGCGCTTGACGTCTTCGCTGCCCATGTAGACCACGCATTCGAGGCCGAAGCGGGCGCAGATGGTGGCCGTGGCCACGCCGTGCTGGCCGGCGCCCGTCTCGGCGATGATGCGCGGCTTGCCCATGCGCTTGGCCAGCAGGGCCTGGCCGATGACGTTATTGATCTTGTGCGCGCCCGTGTGGTTCAAGTCTTCGCGCTTGAAATAGATTTGCGCGCCGCCCGCCATCTCGGACCAGCGCTTGGCGTGGTAGATCGGCGATGGGCGCCCGACGAAATGCTTCAGCTCGTAGCGGAATTCTTCGAGGAATTCCGGATCGACGCTGTAGCGGGCGTAGGCTTCCTTCAGCTCGGCCAGCGCATGCGTGAGCGTTTCGGCAACGAAGGAACCGCCGTACGGGCCGAAGTGGCCGCGCAGGTCGGGAAACGGGTAATCGGTGGCGTGGAACAATGCGGCGGCTGCGCCGGGCGCGGTGGTGTGGTCATTCATGGTTGTTTCCTCTGGCAATGATGGCATCGGCATCCTGCACCGCGGCGATGAACGCGCGGACACGGGACGCGTCCTTGATGCCCTTGGACGCTTCGACACCACTGCTGATGTCGACGGCGTAAGGGCGCACGCGCACCACTGCGTCAGTCGCGTTTTGTACGCTCAAGCCACCACTTAAAACGACCCGAGGCGCGAGTTCTTTTGGAATGAGGGACCAATCAAATACCTTTCCTGCACCACCGTAGGCATCCACATAGGTATCGAGCAAGAGACTCGAAAACAAGGGACTGGCGGCGCGATAGCGCTGTTCGTATTCTAGCAAATCTTCAAAGGAGGTGTCGGGTTTGACGCGGAACACTTGCGTAAACGGCGTATTCACGGCGCCAGCCAGCGCGGCGCTGTGTTCGGGCGTCTCGTCGCCATGAAATTGCAACAGAGACAATGGCGCCACGGCCTTTGTTGCCTGCACTTCTTCCAGCGTGGCATTGACGAACAGGCCGACCGTCGTCACGTACGGCGGCATGGCCGCGATCAGGCTGGCTGCATGCTCGGGCGTGACATAGCGGGGGCTTTTCGGATAAAACACGAAACCGATGGCGTCGGCGCCCGCCGCCACGACAGCCTGGATGTCTTCGGCGCGGGTCAGGCCGCAGATCTTGATGCGTGTGCGAGGCATGGCTATCCTTTATTGATGCAGATCAAAACCAGGGCAAGGCGCTGCTGCTGTCTTGCGGCAAGGCCCATTTCGGATCGTAATCGATCTGCGCCAGGTACAAGCCGTCCGGCATGAACGTGGGCGCAGCCGCATGACGATCCTTGCTTTCAAGCAAGTGCCCGAGCCAGTCCGGTTTTTCGCGTCCCGTACCGATGTAGACGAGCGAACCGACCAGGTTGCGCACCATGTGGTGCAGGAAGGCATTGGCTGTAATCGTAAAAATCACGCAATCGCCGCGCCGCTCGATGCGGATGTCATGCATCAGCTTGACAGGCGACTTGGCCTGGCATTGCGCGGCACGGAAGGCCGTGAAATCGTGCCAGCCCAGCAGCGGCTGCACAGCCTGGCGCATCAGTTCCACGTCCAGCGGACGGAAAAAGAAACCGGCACGGCCTTCCACCAGCGGCGAACGGGTAGCGTTGTTGTACAACACATAATGATAGGTACGCGCGCGCGCGCTGAAACGGGCGTGGAAGAAGTCATTGACCGTCGGATCGCCTTCGAGTTCCTTGGCCCAGCGCACGGCGATGGATTTCGGCAGGAAGGCGTTGACGCCGCGCACCCACGAGTGCACGTCGCGGTTCAATTCCGTATCGAAATGTACGACTTGCTCGAGCGCATGCACGCCCGTGTCCGTGCGGCCGGCGCAGGTGGTGGCCAGGCGTACGCGGGCAAACTGTTCCAGCGCGTTTTCCAGCTGGTCCTGCACCGTCTGCCCGTCTTCCTGCTTCTGGTATCCGTGCCAGGCCGTGCCGTCGTACTGCAGGCCGAGGACGATACGCTTCAATGGCGTTGCTGTCGTAATATTTTGCATCGAAGCATTATACCGGCGCAGCAGCCTGCCGCGCCGGCGGGTATTGCTAACTGAGCAGGGCGCGCATCGTGTTAGCTTTTTTCACCTGCTCTTCGCTGCCACCCTTGATGACTTCATCGATCAGCTCGCGCGCGCCTTCCTTGTCGCCGATTTCCTGGTAAGCGATCGCCAGGTCCAGCTTGGTATCCATTTCCATGTGGATGGCCGACAAGGGGTCGTCCACGCCCACGCTGGCCGTCTTGCCATCGTTGAGGTCCAGGTCGATGCCGGACAGGTCGAATTCCTGCGCCGGCGGTATGGCTTCCGGCAAGGTGGCCGGCGTTTGCGCATCGTCAAACAGGCTGTCGATGGAAGGCTCGGCCGCCGCCACCGGCGCGGCAGCGGGCGCGACAGGCTCGTCGAGGTCGAAATGGGCCAGGTCGACATCCTTCAGCGGATCAGGCAACGGCGTCAAGCCGGCACCCACGCCGTTCACGGGACCGGCTGGCGGCTCCAGGTCCAGGCCGAAATCCATGCTGGCGTCATAGTGCACATCGTGCGCATCCTGCGCGGCAGAAACAGGCTTGCTGTCCGGCCCCGGCATGACGATCGGGTCGCTGGTGGAAACAGGCTCGAAATCGAGGCTGTCGAGGTCAAAATCGAGCGGATCGCGCGCATCGCGGGCCGCCACGGAGGACACCGGTTCGGCCGGCGCCAAGTCGGCCAGCGGCGCAGGAGTAGACAAATCGTCCGGCAAGTCCATGCTCTGGCCATGCAAGTCGTCGCCGGCAGCCTTGCTCAGACTGACGACGGCGTCGTCTTCCGTATCGCCATACAGGGGATTGGAAGGGTCGAGCGCCAGGCCCAGCGCGGCCGCCTGCGGCCACTCTTCGCCCTGGCCGCGCGTCAGGCTGTACAGCTCGCTGGCCTGGTCTTCAAACGCGCGCACGTCGTTGCGGGCCGAATAGATTTCCAGCAACTTCAAGCGGGCGGCATGGCGCTCGGGGTGGATGCGCAAGGCTTCCTTGAGGATATCTTCCGCCTGGCCATCGCGGCCGTAAGCGATATACACGTCCGCTTCGGCGACCGGGTCCGTTTCATTCGCGTCGAGCATGCTGGCGCCCGCTGCGGCGGCCACGCCGGCAGCGGCGGCGCCCGTGCCGAACAGGTGGTTGCTCGCTTCGGACTGCTGGTCTTCCGGCGCCAGGCCGGCCGGCGGCGCCACTGGCGCTTCCGGCTCGAACACGGGGGCGATATCTTCGGCGGGCGGCGGCGTCTCCTTGCGGCGGCGCGCGATCACCAGCGCGGCCACGGCGGCCAGCAGCGCGGCCAGGCCGATGCCGATGGCGCCCAGGTGGTCGCTGATCTTGTCGGCGAAGGTCGGTTCCAGCGGCGATGGCTTTTTCACCAGCGGCACCGGTTTCGCCTTCGGCACGGGCGGCTGGGCTTCGGCAGGTGCGCTGGCGACGGCGCTGGCCGATGCGTTTACCGCTGCGCTGGCAGCGGCCTCGGCCGGCTTGGAGGGCGCCGGGGCGCTCTTGTCGGCCATGGCCTTGCTCTTGACCGCCATCAACTTTTCCAGGTCGCTGACGTTCTTTTCCAGTTCCTTGACGCGGGCGGCCGCTTCATCGACCTGCTTCGCCTTGGCGATCTTGTCTTCTTCGCTGGCAACGGCGCTCTTGCCGGCCGACTTGGCTGCCGGCTCCGCCTTCGACAATTTCAGCTTGTCTTGCGACTCGCTCACGGCCGTCGGTTTTTCCTGCACCTTGGTCGGGCCGATCTTGCCGGCCGTGCTTTGCGTCGCTTGCACGGCCTTGGCCGGCTTGCTTTGCGACACCTGGCCAGCGAGCTTGTTGCGGTAGGCGTCGAAATCGATGGCGTGCGCCGTCACGATGCCCTTCGCTTCAGCCGCGCCGGTGGCGCGCACGGTATCTGCACCCGGCACGGCCAGGATGCGCCCGGCCTGCATGCGGTTCATGTTCTCGCCCTTGAAGGCGTCGGGATTGGCGCGGTACAGGGCGACGAGCATCATGTCGAGCGACACGCCCGATGGCTTCAGTTCGCTGGCGATGCGGCTCAGGGTGTCGCCCGCCTTGACCTTGTATTCGCCTGCCGCCTTTTTCGACGCCGGCGGTGCCGTATCGGCAGCAGCCGGCTTGGCCTTGCCTGGCTCGACCGGCGCCGTCACCTGCGCGCCGCGCGTCTGGCGCGCTTCGGGCGTGTCGAGCACGAACGCATATTCGCGCACCTGGCGGCCGCTCTTGCTGCTCAGCTCCAGCAGCAGGTCGACCATGGGTTCGGCCACCGGTTGCGCCGAGCTGATGCGGATGAAGGACTTGCCGTTGCGGTTTTCCACGGCAAACGTCAACGCGTTCAGGGCGGGATTGAATTCCACGTTGGCCTGGCGGTAGGCGTCCGGCGGCGCCAGCTTGGCCAGCAGGCTCGAAGCCTCGCCTGGCTTGACGGCCGATAATTCGACCTCGGCGCGCAGCGGCTGGCCGGCGGCGGACAGCACCGTGATCTTGCCCAGCTCGGCTGCGGATACCGCCGGTGACAATAACACCGCACAGGCGACAGCGCTGCTGAGTGTTTTAATGGCAAGGGAGGCGACCCGGGGACGAGTGTGTACAGGCATAGTTGGCGGCATCTTAGTTGACATGGGAAAACTGTTACTTTTCCAGAGGTATCAACATATCATCATGCCCAGAGCTATGCAAGCTCCGCATGGTTGAGCCTTGACGGGCTCAGGACGAAAAAAAAGCCGGGAAAACAGCCCCGGCTTGATCTGGATCAGCAATTAATTGCCGTTATGCGTCCAACAAAATACGCAGCATGCGGCGCAGCGGCTCGGCCGCGCCCCACAGCAATTGGTCGCCCACGGTGAACGCGGACAGGTATTCGCCGCCCATGCTCATCTTGCGCACGCGGCCGACGGGAATCGTCAGGCTGCCCGTGACGGCGGCCGGCGACAGGTCGCGCACGGACGCTTCGCGCGTGTTCGGCACGAATTTCACCCATTGGTTGTTGCTGGCGATGATGTCGTTGATTTCATCGAGCGGCACGTCTTTTTTCAGCTTGATGGTCAAGGCTTGCGAATGGCAGCGCATGGCGCCGATGCGCACGCACAGGCCGTCGACCGGGATTTCCTTCGTGCCGAAATCGATGCCGCGGCCCAGGATCTTGTTCGTTTCCGCGCCGGCCTTCCACTCTTCCTTCGACTGGCCGTTGCCCAGGTCCTTGTCGATCCACGGGATCAGGTTGCCGGCCAGCGGCGCGCCGAATTGCTTGATTTCATCCGGGGAATAGCCGTGCTGGGTGGCCAGCACCTGGCGGTCGATTTCCAGGATGGCGGAAGCGGGGTTGTCCAGCAGCGCCTTGACGGAACCGTTGATGGTGCCGAATTGCGTCAGCAGTTCGCGCATGTGCTGCGCGCCGCCGCCCGATGCTGCCTGGTACGTCATCGACGTCATCCAGTCGATCAAATCGTGCTGGAACAGGCCGCCCAGACCCATCATCATGCACGACACGGTGCAATTGCCGCCGATGTAGTTCTTGACGCCCTTGCCCAACGCATCCTTGATGACGTGCAGGTTGACGGGATCGAGCACGATGACGGCGTCTTTTTCCATGCGCAAGGTCGAGGCCGCATCGATCCAGTAGCCATTCCAGCCCGCTGCGCGCAGCTGCGGGAAGACGGCGCTCGTGTAGTCGCCGCCCTGGCAGGAAATGATGATGTCGCACTTGGACAGTTCGGCGATGTTGTTGGCATCCTTGAGGATGGTTTCATTCTTCGCCATGGCCGGCGCCGCGCCGCCCGTGTTCGAGGTGGTGAAAAACACCGGTTCGATGTGGGCGAAATCGCCCTCTTCCTGCATGCGCTGCATCAGGACCGAACCGACCATACCGCGCCAACCTACCAAGCCAACTAATTTCATTACCATTCCTCAAGATGAGACGGCGACTGCCGTCATTAGACTATTTTATCCCAGTGCTTTTACAACTGCATCACCCATGGCCTCGGTACCGACCAAAGTCGTGCCCGCTTCATGGATGTCGGCCGTGCGCAAGCCCTGCGCCAGCACCTGCTTCACGGCCGTTTCGATGCGGTTTGCCTGCTCTTCGCGGTTCAGCGAATAGCGCAACATCATGGCGGCCGACAAGATCGTCGCCAGCGGATTGGCGATGCCCTTGCCCGCGATATCGGGCGCCGAGCCGTGCGATGGCTCGTACAGACCCTTGTTGTTGGCGTCCAGCGAGGCCGACGGCAGCATGCCGATCGAACCCGTCAGCATGGCGGCCGCGTCCGACAAGATGTCGCCGAACATGTTCCCGGTCACCATGACGTCGAATTTCTTCGGCGCCCGCACCAGCTGCATGGCCGCGTTATCGACATACATATGATCGAGCGCAACATCCGGGTATTCCTTGTGCACGTCGATGACGATGTCTTTCCAGAACTGGAACGTTTCCAGCACGTTCGCCTTGTCCACGCTGGTGAGGCGCTTGTCGCGCTTTTGCGCTGCCTGGAAAGCCACGTGGGCGATGCGGCGGATTTCGCCTTCCGCATAGCGCATGGTGTCGAATCCTTCGCGCTGGCCCTTGAACGGACCGTCCGGGCACTCGCGCACGCCGCGGGGCTGGCCAAAATAAATGTCGCCCGTCAATTCGCGGATGATCAAAATGTCCAGGCCGGACACCACTTCCGGTTTCAGGGTCGAGGCACCCGCCAGTTCCGGATACAGGATCGCCGGACGCAGGTTGGCGAACAGGCCCAGGTTCTTGCGCAAGCCCAGAATCGCCTGCTCGGGACGGAACTGGCGCTCCAGCATATCGTATTTGTAGTCGCCCACGGCGCCAAACAGCACGGCATCGGCTGCCTTCGCCAGGGCCAGGGTGCCTTCCGGCAGCGGGTGGCCATGGGCCGCATAGCCGGCGCCGCCCACGGGCGCGCTTTCCAGCTCGAACGATTCGCCCAGCACATTCAAGACCTTGACGGCTTGCGCGACGATTTCAGGACCGATGCCGTCGCCGGGTAAGATTGCAATTTTCATATTTTTATCGATTAGATGACGTTGGCGAGCCAAGGCTGATTGTTCAAATGACGCTCTTCGAAGGCGCGGATATCGTCCGCGTGGCGCAGGGTCAGGCCGATATCGTCGAGCCCATTCATCAGGCAATATTTGCGGAAGGCATCGATCTCGAACGGATACGATACGGAACCATTGCTGGTGCGCACGCATTGCTGCTCCAGGTCCACCACCAGCTTGAAGCCGGGGAAAGCCTTGACTTCATTGAACAGGTGCTCGACCTGGCTTTCCGACAACACGATGGGCAGCAAGCCGTTCTTGTAGCAGTTATTGAAGAAGATGTCGGCGAACGAGGGCGCGATGATGGCGCGGAAGCCATATTGATCGAGCGCCCACGGCGCGTGTTCGCGCGAGGAACCGCAGCCGAAATTCTTGCGCGTCAGCAAGATCGAGGCGCCCTGGTAGCGCGGCTCGTTGAGCACGAACTCCGGGTTCAGCGGACGGCGGCTGTTGTCCTGGCCCGGTTCGCCATGGTCGAGGTAGCGCCATTCGTCGAACAGGTTGGGGCCGAAACCGCTGCGGTGGATCGATTTCAGGAATTGCTTCGGGATAATCGCGTCGGTGTCGACGTTGGCGCGGTCCAGCGGGGCGACCAGGCCTTCGTAAATCGTAAATTTATCCATGCTGTTTCTACTCGGTAAGACGCGCGGCGCAGGGCGCCGGCACGTCGCGGTTTATTTTCCGCCGGCGCCAGTGACAACCTGGCCGACTTTCTGCACATCGCGGCCGATGCCGGAGACGGTGTTGCAGCCAGACAAGATGACGGTGGCGATGAGGAGGGCGAAGAGTTTTTTCATGATGATTTCTTGATAGTAAGTAAGGGACTGGGAACGCTAGTGTAAACCAGCGGCACCAGTCCCTGCCGTCATCGCAAGCCCCGCACGTCGACAAAGTGGCCGGCGATACCCGCCGCGGCCGCCATCGCGGGCGACACCAGGTGGGTACGCCCGCCCTGCCCTTGCCGGCCTTCGAAGTTGCGGTTCGACGTGGACGCGCAGCGTTCGCCCGGCTCCAGGCGGTCCGCATTCATGGCCAGGCACATGGAACAGCCCGGCTCGCGCCATTCGAAACCGGCATCCTTGAAGATGCGGTCGAGTCCCTCGCGCTCCGCCTGATCCTTGACCAGGCCGGAACCGGGCACCACCAGCGCCAGCGAGACGTTCGAGGCGCGGTACTTGCCGCGCACCACGGCCGCTGCCGCGCGCAAATCCTCGATGCGCGAATTGGTGCAGGAACCGATGAAGACCTTGTCGATGCGGATATCTTCGATGGCCGTGTTCGGCTTGAGGTTCATGTAGACGAGCGCCTTTTCCATCGCATCGCGCTTGACGCTGTCTTTTTCCTGGTCGGGGTCCGGCACGCGGCCATCGACGCCGATCACCATCTCGGGCGACGTGCCCCAGGTCACTTGCGGCACGATGTCTTGCGCGTTGAGGGTGACGACGAGGTCGAAGCGGGCGCCCGGGTCCGAATGCAGGGTGCGCCAATAGGCCACGGCGCGTTCCCAGTGCGGGCCGGCCGGCGAAAACGGGCGGCCCTTGACGTAATTGATGGTGGTGTCGTCCACGCCGATGATGCCGGCGCGCGCGCCCGCCTCGATGGCCATGTTGCACACCGTCATGCGGCCTTCCATCGACAGGGCGCGGATCGCCGAGCCGCCGAACTCGATACAGTAGCCCGTGCCGCCGGCCGTGCCGATCTTGCCGATGATGGCCAGCACGATATCTTTCGCCGTCACGCCGGCAGGCAAGGCGCCGTCGACCTGCACCAGCATGGATTTGGATTTCTTTTGCAGCAAGGTCTGCGTGGCCAGCACGTGCTCGACTTCGGACGTGCCGATGCCGTGCGCCAGCGCGCCGAACGCGCCGTGCGTGGACGTGTGCGAATCGCCGCAGACGACCGTCATGCCGGGCAGGGTCGCGCCCTGCTCGGGGCCGATCACATGCACGATACCCTGACGCTTGTCGTTCATGTTGAAGTAGGTCAAGCCATAGTGCCGGGCGTTCTTGTCCAGGGTTTCCACCTGCAGGCGCGAGACCGGGTCGGCAATGCCGTCGACCCGGCTGGTGGTGGGCACGTTATGGTCGGCCACGGCCAGGTTGGCGGAAATGCGCCACGGCTGGCGGCCCGCCACGCTGAGGCCATCGAAGGCTTGCGGGCTGGTGACTTCGTGCAGCAGGTGCCGGTCGATGTACAGAATTGTCGTGCCATCATCTTCGGCCCGAACAACGTGGGATTCCCAAAGTTTGTCGTAAAGCGTCTTCATCATGATTTATGCAGCGTTGCCACAGCCTGTTTAAGTGATCAAGTGATACCAAGTCATACGGTGATCCACAAGGATTATGCCATATATCGGGGAATACAGAACCCAAACAGGCAAAAGCGTGGGATTGGCGATACAAAGTTTGGCCACATTGTTGGATATGAGCTGGAAATTGCCGATATCGGCATATTGGCGGCATACCGGCCCCATCCGCAGGCGGGCTGCCGAACGAGCCACGGCGCCACCCGAAATGGATATTTTTTCCTCAATCTTTCGTGTATTGTATTTCGACAATAATGACCGGCGCACACGCGCCGGCCCACCTGGAGACCTCGATGAAACTGAACTTGTTGGCACTGGCCGCCCTCACCCTGGCCGCCAGCCATGCGGCGGCTACTACGCCGGGAGACACCTGCGTGCAGGACTTGCGCGCCATAGCACCCTTCCTGCTGGAAAACGACACGGGCGCGCGCCAGCACCTGGAGCAAAAGGGCCAGGCATATTTCGACCTGGCGCTGGCCACGGCCACCACGGCGGCGGCCAGCGCGGCCGACGGCAAGGCCTGCGATGCAATACTGGAAAACTATGCACGCATGTGGCGCAAGGGCCACCTGCATATCAAGCCAGGCAGCGCGCTCGACATCGCCAAACCGGCGCCGGCGCGCCCCGCCGCGCCAGGACAGGCAGCGCTAACGAAGGAGCCGGCGCTGCAGATATTATCGGACTCGACCGTACTCCTGACCTTGCCCAGCTTTCACGGCAGCTACCGCGCCGCCGTGGCCAAGCTGCTCGACACGCACCGCACGGCACTGGCGGCGCGTCCCAACTGGATCCTCGACGTGCGCCGCAACGGCGGCGGCAGCGACAGCACGTATGCGCCGCTGTTGTCCTGGATCAGTTCGGACGAAATAGTCACGATGGGCGCCGAATGGCTGTCCACGCCAGCCAATATCGACGGCCAGGAAAAAGTCTGCGCGCTGCTGGCGCCCGGCGACCAGGCGTGCGCCGCCTTTGCGACCCAGGCCGTGACGCAGATGCGCACCGTCAAGCCGGGCCAATACGCGCCGCAGCAAAGCAGCGGCACCGTCAGCTATACGCGCGTGGAAACGCCGGAGCCACGCCGGCCGGCGCGCGTGGCGGTGCTGGTCGACCGCGACTGCGCCAGTTCCTGCGAAGAATTTCTGCTGGCGGCGCGGCAAAGTTTTCATGTGAAATTGATCGGACGCAACAGTTACGGCGCGCTCGATTATTCGAACATGCGCCTGCACATCCTGCCGTCGGGCCAGCGCCACCTGCAATACGCTACCTCCCGCTCTGCCCGCTTGCCGCAGCTGCAGGTGGACCTGGGCGGCATCATGCCCGACATCTATTTGCCGCCGCCGAAGGACGAGGCGGGCCGCGCCCAGGAAATCGTGCGCGTGCAGCGCTGGCTGGAAGGCGGAACTTTGCGCCCGGACAACATTTGACGCCGCTGGCGCCATAAAAAAGCCCGCTACACATAGCGGGCTTTTTTATGAGTAAAGCAATACTTACGACGCCTGACAAAACCGTCGCGAGCGGAAGGGAGAGGTGGCTAAGAAGCGCAACCGTACTCTGGTACGGTGAGCATCGCAGGCCGCCTACACCGACGCGCAGCAGGTTTGGTCAGGTATCCTCAGGCCGCCAGACGCACGCTGCTGCGGCAACCGTCCATCAGGAACGACAGGCCGACGACCAGCACCAGCTCGCCTTCGGCCGAGCGGGCCGTGCCCGTGATGCCTTCCACGGTGATGGCCGTCATCGGCTTGATCACGAGGTCGGCCGTGCCATCGACGGCTTCCACGGCGAGAATGTACGGCTGTGGCGCAGCGACAACAATGCCGACGCGCTCGCTGCACGATTCGTAGCCCAGCGAGCCGGCCAGCGACCGCACGGGCAATGGACGGCCCTGGTCTTTCAGCACGGGCGCGCCGCCCACTTCCATGAAGGTTTCCGGCAATTCGACGACGCGCTGCACCACGGCCATCGGCAGCGCCAGCGCGGCGCCCGAGGTCGACACGAGCATGGTCGGCACGATCGACAGCTCGATCGGCAGGCGGATGGCAAATTTCGTGCCCTTGCCCAGCGCCGATTCGATGTGGATGGCGCCGCGGTTTTTCTCCACGGCCGTTTTCACCACGTCCATGCCGACGCCGCGCCCGGAAACGCTGGACGCGACTTCCTTGGTCGAGAAGCCCGGCAGGAACACCAGCTGGAAGCATTCATCGTTGCTCAACTGCGCGTTTTCGCTGATCAAGCCCTTTTGCTGGGCCTTGCTGCGCAGGAAGGCCGGGTCCATGCCCTTGCCGTCATCCTGCAGCACGATCATGACACTGTTGGCTTCCTGCCATGCCTTCAGTGAAATATACGATTTGGCGGGCTTGCCGGCAGCCAGGCGCGCTTCCGGCGATTCGACGCCATGGTCGAGCGAGTTGCGCAGCATGTGCACGAGCGGATCGTACAGGCTGTCGACCACCACGCGGTCGACTTCCGTCTCCGCGCCTTCGATGGTCAGTTCGACATCCTTGCCCAGATCCTTGGCCAGTTCGCGCACCAGGCGCGGGAATTTCTGGAACAGGCGGCCGACGGGCTGCATGCGCGTGGCCAGGGTGGCCCGCTGCAGTTCCGTCGAGTAACGCGAAGCGCGTTCCAGGGTTTCCGCCAGGGTCGCCATCAAGGTGGCGGCCTGGCCTTCGAATTTGAATTGCAGCAAACGCTCGAGCAGCACGGCAGCCTGGTTGGCGGCCTGCACGGATTCGCCGGCCACTTCCAGCAATGCGTCGAGCTTGACGGCGTCGACGCGGATGCTGTCTTCCTTGACGGGCGCGGCATGGCGCACTTCCGGACGCTCTTCGCGGCGTTCGGCGCCATCCCAGGCCTTGGCGGCCGGTTTGGCAGCGGCGGCAGCGGCCGGCGCGGCGGCCACGACGGCAGGCGCTGCGGCGACGGCGGACACCGGTGCGGCAGCGACGCGGCTGCCCTCGGGCACGACGGCGTTATACATGCCTTCCCAGTCCAGGCCATCGGCGCTGGCAGTGGCCGCGACAGCGGCAGGCGCGGCTGCAAGCACTTCAGCGACCTCGGCAACAGGCGCGGCCGCTTCCGCCACCACGGCGGCGGCAGGCGCAGGCGCGTCCATGCCCTTGCCTTCGATGGCGTTCGTCAGGATGTGTTCCAGCTCTTCCGGCATGGCCGGCAAGCTTTCCGGCGCGGCGCCGTTCGCCAGCTCCGTCAGCTGGTCGGCCACGAAACCGGACGCTTGCAGCGCCGCCTCGATGGCGATCGGCGTCACGGGCGCGGCGCCCGTGCGCAAGGCGTCGAACAGATTTTCCGTCAGGTGGCAGGCCGCCACCAGCGCAGGCAGGCCCATGAAGCCGGCGCCACCCTTGATGGTGTGGAAGGAACGAAACACGGCATTCAGTGTTTCCTTGTTGTCAGGATCACGCTCGAGGCGCAATAAGTGCTCTTCAACATTAACCGCAAGATCCATCGCCTCAACGACGAAATCCTTGAGCATATCGTCCATTAGAATCCCAAATCCGCAAGAAGGTCGTCTACATTATCCTGGTCCAGCGCCACCGACGGCACGGACGGGCCCTGCATCAGCGGCACCGGCTTTTGCGCCAGTTTTTCGCGCACCTCGGCCGGCGCGTTGTCGCGCAGCAGCTGAGCCAGCTCGTTTTCCACCGTCTTGGTGATGTTGACCACTTTTTTGATCAGCTGGCCCGTGATGTCTTGGAAGTCCTGGGCCATCATGATTTCCAGCAAGCGGGCTTTTTCCGCTTCCGTCGCTTCGGCAACGGCTTGCGCGAACTGGCGCGAATCGCCGGCCAGGGCCTTGAATTCTTCCAGGCTCAGCTTGCCGTCGAACAGCGCCGTCCAGCGGCCGTCCATGTCCTTGGCTTTCTTTGACAGCACGTCCTGTGCCGGCATGCCTTCGTCGAGCGTGTTCAAGACCTTGTTGGCGGCCTGTTCCGTCAGGGTGGCGACATATTCCAGGCGGTCCTGGGCGTCGACGATCTGCGACGACGCTTCCGTCAACGCCTTGTCGTAGCCCAGTTCGCGCAGCGAATCGTGCAGCAGGCGCACGATGCCGCCCAAGCGCTCGAACATCGGCTTGTCGGACTGGTCGACCGGGTCGGCCGCTTCGCCAGGCGCGTCGGCGCCGGCCACGGGGGTCGCTTCCGCTGCGGCTGGCGCGGCAGCCACCGGCGCCGCTGCGGCTGCCGGTACGGCGGCGCTGGCCGACACGGAGTCGAACAGCGCGTCAAAATCGTCATCCGCGATCACGGCGGGAGCGGGCGCGGCGGCAGGCGCCGGCGTGGCTGCGGCCGCGCTTTGCGCGGATACTTCATCGAATAATGCATCGAAATCATCAGCGGCGTTGGTCATATCCCTGCTTCTCCATAATTTGTCAAAATTCCGCCTGAACTGTGCGTTTTACAGACTGATACCCACAATTTCTCGATTAAGATGATTTGAGGCAATACCGCTGCGATGGTGCGAGTGTAGCAGGGCGCCGCCCTGTTGGTAAATCTCAAAACGCGCTTCCTGGTGCAAAGCGGGTCCGCAAGAGCTTTTCCGCCAGGAAATAAGTGTTCCTGCTGTTGTATTTTGAAATACTACCATTGGCGTGCGTGCAAGACCACGCGCGACACAAGAAATCCTGCTCTCAAGCGCCTGCGCAACGGCGCCAGGCGGACCCTGCCGCAGCTAAACACGATCTTTCTGCCAATGTTGTCTATACTGAAGGTGCAGTAGTATTGATAATTATCAAGTCTTTACATGAATACAATGCTGCCGCGACGTCTACAATAAGAGGCGTTGCGCGCGCTGAGTCACTGCCAAAGGACCTGCCATGTATAAGAAAATTCTGATCGCCACGGACGGCTCCACCGTCTCCAACTTGACGGCCTGTGCCGGCGTTGCCTTTGCCGAACAAATGCACGCCGACATCCTTGCCGTGTACGTGGCGCCCGAGTACCAGTACCCGGTGTACATCGAAATCATTCCGCCGAGCTATCCCAGCGAAGAGGAATACCGCGTCGCCATGCGCAAGGCGGGCGCCGACCACTGGCAACCCGTGCTCGACGCGGCTGCCAAGCGGGGCTTGCAAGCGACGGGATTGACGGCCTTTTCCGACAGCCCCGCCCTGAAAATCGTGGAAGTGGCGCAATTGCAGCAATGCGACCTGATTTTCATGGGTTCGCATGGCCGCAGCGGCTGGGGTCAGCTGCTGCTGGGCAGCGTGACCAACAAGGTGCTGTCGCACTCGAAATTGCCCGTGCTGGTACACAGGCTGATCAAGGAACCCCCGACAAAATAAGGGGTCACATGGCCACGGGGGCCGCCGCACCGGCACATCGCAAGAAAAGGCACAGTGCGGCCGCTTCGGTTAAAATGACAACGTTTCTCGTTTCTCAACATTTGATTGTCCTGTGACGGACAGAGCAGATTACACGCCACCAGATTGCCCGCCTATGATACGTATTGTGATTGCCGACGACCACACCATCATGCGTGAAGGATTGAAGCGCATCCTTGACGGCGCGCCGGATATCGACATCGTGGGTGAAGCCATCGACGGTTTTGAAGTACTCAACCATGTGCGCCAGGGCGGCTTCGACCTGTTGCTGCTCGACCTGTCGATGCCGGGCCGCAGCGGCGTCGACCTGATCCGGCAAATCCGCAGCGAGGCGCCCAAGCTGTCCATCCTGATCCTCACCATGCACGAGGAAGAGCAATATGCGGTGCGCGCCATCCGCGCCGGCGCGCAAGGCTATCTGACCAAGGAAAGCGCGGGCACCCAGCTCGTGGGCGCCATCCACAAGGTGGCGTCGGGACGTCCCTACATCAGCGCCGAGGTGGCGGAGCAGCTCGTGCTCAACATCATGATGCCGAATGAAAGCTTGCTGCATAAACAGTTGTCGGACCGCGAATTCGAAGTCTTTTCCCTGCTGGTGGCAGGCAAGTCGATCACGGAAATTGCCAACAACCTGCATCTGAGCGTCAAGACGGTGAGTACGCACAAGACGCGCATCATGCAAAAGATGGGCATGAGTTCGCTGTCTGAAATGGTGCAGTATGCCGTGGCGCACCGCCTGCTCTCCCCCTTCAAGACCTGAATACGGCGGCGCGCGCCCGCGCGTCGACTGTAGGAACAATCCTACTTCATCTACCACAGCTCCTACTGCCATATTCAGCCACTGCTGATATTAATTGCATACGCTTGTTGGCATACTGAAACCAGTAATCAAGTTGCTGGAAAGTTATTTCATCACACAGCAAGTCTTCAGCGAATTGAGCATTACCTGCCCGAACGCGCGCCGCCGGCCCACGCCTGCCCGCCGTCCCGTGCACCCCGTCATTCAACTCTGAACTACCTGTCACCAGGAGATGAACATGCTGTCCACGCAAATGCCCGACACCCGCGCCGCCTCACCATCGCTGGCCCCCTCCGCTCCGATGGAAGCGGGACGCCAGCGCCAGGGCCGGCTCTGGTCGAACCTGAAGGAGGTGTGCGACCTGCTGCATATCTCCAGCGCCTGCACCATCGCCGCCGACGAACTGCTGTTCCAGCACGTGCAATTCAAGACGGGCCAGCGCGTGCATACGATCGGCCAGCCGTTCGACACCCTGTACATCGTCAATTCGGGCTTCCTGAAAACCGTGCTCATCGATGAATTCGGCAATGAGCAGGTGCTCAGCTTTCCCATGAAGGGCGACATGCTGGGCGTCGACGGTATCCACTCGCGCCACTATTCCTCGGAAGCGGTGGCCCTGTCCGACTGCGACCTGATCCTGCTGCCGTTCAAGAAACTCACGGCGCTGGGTCGTGTCCACCTGGAACTGGAAAATGTCATGTACGGCGTGATGAGCCGCGAACTGGTGCGCGAGCAAGCCATGATCGGCATGCTGGGCGCCCTCAGCGCCGAAGCCCGCGTGGCGCGCTTCCTCGTCTCGCTGGCCGACCGCTTTGCGCAGATGGGCTATTCGAGCAAGCTGTTCAACCTGCGCATGACGCGCCATGAAATCGGCAGCTACCTGGGCCTGACCCTGGAAACGGTCAGCCGCACCCTTTCCGCCTTCAATGAAATCGGCCTGATCACGGTTGACCAACGCACCATCGGCATCAAGGATCCGGACGCCCTGAAAACCCTGCGCCGCCTGCCGCCGTCGCGTTCGCGCGCCAAGCAGCTGGCCGCCGCCAAGCTCAAGGCCGATACCACCGCGGCCGCCAGCGCCTCGGCGCAATTGCTGGCCACTATCTAGCCTCATCCCGATTTCCTCAAGCTTGGCACAGGCTTGACCCGGCCAAGGCGCACTGCCTTGCCGGGTCTTTTTTGCTGCCGCCCCCTTCCGCGCCGCGCCAGCGGCCGCCTTTGCGCAGCACTCGCTCCCACGCTGCCGTCCCACCGTAAAAAAGCGCGGATTCCGCACAAATAAGCCTTGCTTTTCGGGCCACATTCAACAATAATGCAAATACGAATCATTCTCAACTGAGACAAAGAAAGCCCAACATGCAAAGCTCAAAACCAGCCTTGATCCAGGATGCCGCTACCGCCCACGTCCGTCCTCCCGTCAGCATGGCCCAGCCGGCGCGCCGCATCACCAGCGAAGCGCTGCTGCAGCAGGGCCGCGAAGTGGAGATTGAGCACAGCGGCAAGATCTATCGCCTGCGCGTCACCCAATTGAACAAGCTGATCCTGACTGCCTGAAGCAGCACGGCAGCCAGTCACCACACTCGCCAGCCAGTCGCGCCCCGTGCGCGCAGCCAGCCAAACCACCGCACAGGAGTGTTTGATGGCGAACGACCGACCTTCCCCGATGTTTCCTCCTCCGCAAGGCCAACAGCCTGAACTGCTGCTGTCGGCCGTGCTGCACCTGATGTCGCACTACCATGCGGGCAGTCCCTGCGAGAAACTGGCGGGTGTCATCGAACGCCATCTGCAAGTGCTGTCAAACTCGCCCGGCCTGGGCCCCGTGCTGCAAGCGACCTGCCAGCAACTGTCGCAGCAATGGGCCGCCCTGGTGGCGCTGCACCGGCCCGCGCCTCCCAGGACCAGCTGGCTTGAGCGCGTGGCACGCATGCTGAGCGCCAAGCGCCCCGCCTCGCCCCTGCCGCAATAATTTCTTTTCCATCCCCATCGTCCAACAGGATATCGCCATGTGTGACAAAGACCAGTCCCTGCCCGTCATCAGCAATTGTTCCAGCGGCGGGGCCGAACCGGCCGCGCTCGCTTCCCGCCGCCGCCGGCTGTGGGAACTGTCGCATACCTGTCATTGCCCGCTGGTCGGCGTGGGCTTGCCTCTGGGATACTTGCGCAAGCTGGTGGGCAAGATGACGGGCGGGCGCGTGCTGGCCGACGATTACGAAGTGCACGTGGGCGCCGTGACGGAATGCGGCGCGCGCAACCGCCTGTCCGAAGCGCTGCAAAAGGAACTCGAACGCCGCTACGCCCCCGTGATCCTGCGCTTTCGCGGCGCCAAGACGACGGAGCAAGTGGCCGAACTGTGGCGCACGGCCGTCGCCAACGGCGACGTGTCGGGCGCTTTCTGGGCCGGCCTGACGCACCCGCGCTGCGACGCCGAGCTGGAAGAGCAGATGTGCAGAGACTTGCACATGATCCAGCACCAGGCCGGCGCCTGCGTGCGCGCCGACATGGGCAAGTTTACGGCCTTGCAGGAAGAAAATGCGCGCCTGACGCACGAACTGGCCAAGCTGCAACAGCGCAGCCAGGCCGCACTGATGGAAAAAACGGGCGAACTGGAACGCCAAGAAGCCGTGCTGCTGCGCACGCGTGCCGAGGCGATCGGCAAGGACAGCGTGATCGACGGTTTGCGCGCGGAACTGGCGCAATTGCAGGCGGCCATCCCGGCGCTGGAATCGCGCACGCGCCTGGTCGAACGCCTGGCGCAAATGGATGAGCGCGAAAAGGAATTGCGCCAGCAAATCGCGGATTTGAAGCAAGCCCAGCCTCGTCCGGGCACGGCCGTGCCGCCACCGGCGCCGAAGCTGGAAGTGCCGACGGGCGGCAAGCTGAAAATGCCGATCCGCCTCGTCGATCAAAGCGTCCTGTGCGTGGGCGGACGCAGCGGCAATGTCGCCACCTACCGCGCCCTGATCGAGCGGGTCGGCGCGCAATTCGCCCACCACGACGGCGGCCTGGAAGACAATGCCAACCTGCTCGATTCGAGCCTGGCGGCGGCCGACCTGGTGATTTGCCAGACGGGCTGCATCAGCCACAGCGCCTACTGGCGCGTGAAGGATTATTGCAAGCGCACGGGCAAGCGCTGCGTCTTCATCGACAACCCCAGCATCTCCAGCCTGGCACGGGGCTTGCAGGAAGTCAGTGGCGAGATGGAGCCGGCCGCGCTGGACGCCGCCGACTAAACCTAGGCCTGCAACTCGCGCGCGATCGCCTCGCGCAAGAGCGCATCATCGACCGTGGTGTCGGGCGCGAAACGCCCCACCACCTTGCCGTCCTTGCTGATCAAAAACTTCTCGAAATTCCACAGTACGTCGCCGGGCTGCTCCTGCGTGATGCCGTAGCCGGCCAGCTTGGCGCGGAAATCGCTGCCCGGCTTTTCCTGCGCCCGCGGCTGCTCCTGCACCAGGCGCTGGTACAGCGGATGCTGGCCCGGTCCCTTGACGACGATCTTTTCAAACATGGGAAATTGCACGCCGAAGGTGCCGCGGCAAAAGTCGGCGATCTCGGCATTGCTGCCCGGCTCCTGCGCGCCGAATTCATTCGCGGGAAAACCGGCCACCACCAGGCCCTCGGCCTGCTTGTCGGCGTAGAGCTTTTCCAGTCCTTCGTACTGCGGCGTCAAGCCGCAGGCGGAGGCGACATTGACCACCAGCACGACCTTGCCGCGATAGGCATCCAGGCTGCTGGGTTCGCCATTGATGCGGCGCAAGGGAATGTCGTAAATACTGTCGCTCATGATGTATCTCCTCGGCGGATAAAACAATCATGATAGCCGTGTGTGCGCGAACGCGCTGGCGGCGTCAACAACTCAGTAGACGTCGCGCCGGTAGCGACCTTCCGCTGCCAGCGCGTCGAGCGCGGGCCGTCCCAGCATCTCTTGCAGGGCCTGGTCGACGCCGCCCGCCATGCCGGCCAGGCTGCCGCAAATATAGATGGCCGCGCCCTGCTGCAGCCACAATTTGATTTCATCGGCATTGCCGCGCAAGCGGTCCTGCACATAGGTTCGCTCCGCCTGGTCGCGCGAAAACGCCAGGTCCAGGCGCGGCAAGTCGCCGCTGGCATGCCAGTGCTCAATTTCCTCGCGATAATGGAAATCATGGGCCGCATTGCGTTCGCCAAAGATCAGCCAATTGCGCCGCTGCCCTGCCAGCACGCGGCTTTTCAAATGGCCGCGCAAGCCGGCGATGCCGCTGCCGTTGCCAATTAAAATCAGGGGGCGCTGGGCATTGTCTTCCAGGCGGAAACGCCGGTGCTGGCGCAAGCGCAGTTGCACCACGTCGCCGACAGCGGCCTGCGCCGTGAGCCAGCCCGAGGCCAGGCCCAGGCTGCCGTCGGGATGCGCATGCTGGCGCACCAGCAAGTGCACGCCGCCGTCGCGCGGAATCGAGGCGATCGAATATTCGCGCGGTTGCGCAGGATCAAGCGGCGCGGCCACCTGCACCAGGTCGCCCGACTGCCAGTCAGGCAGGTTGCCCGCCACGGGCGCCAGTTCCACGTGATAGATGGGGCCGCCGGCGCTGCCGGGATTGAGCAACTGCCGACGCGTCAGGCGCCAGTCGCCAAAGGCGGGCGCGCTCCAGTCGGGCGCGTCGCTGGTGCCGGCCAGGTGGCTCAGGTGCTGGAACCATTGCTCGATGGTGGCGCTGGCGCTGCGGTCGACTTCGATGCGCTCGAACAGGCGCGAGGCGCCCTGCTCCGCCAGCCAGGCATCGAGCGCGCGGCCGAAGCCGCAGAACTGGCCATAGCTGCGGTCGCCCAGGGCCAGCACGGCGTAGTGCAATTGCGGCAGCGCCAGTTCGCCCGTCATCAAACGGCCCATGAAGGCGGCCGCATTGTCGGGCGCATCGCCTTCGCCATACGTGCTGACCAAAAACAAGGCCCGTTCCGCTTGTTGCAGATCAATGGCCGTGAGGTCGGCCAGCGCGCACAGGCGCACGGGAATGCCGGCCAGTTGCAGGCTCTGCGCCGTTTGCGTGGCCAGTTCCTCGGCATTGCCCGTCTGGCTCGCATACGCCACCAGCCAGGCGGGACTGTTGGCCAGCGCCGCCTTCGCGGCGTCGGACGCGCGGCGCTTGGCGCGCGCGCGCAGCCAGGGCGCCAGGCACACGCCCGCATAACTGAGGGACAGGGCGGCCAGCAAGGCCAGCCGCGTCGTATCGTGCGTAAAAATCATGGAATCAATCGTTCATTCGTCGAGCATGGCCAGCATGTGGCTGCTCAGCGTTTCATGGTAGCCATCGCCGTCGCGCTGCAGGAAGCGCGCGGCCAGGCCCTGCTCTTCGGCCAGCGCCATGCCGGCTTCCGGGCCCAGCACCGTCAAGGCCGTCGACCAGGCATCGGCCGCCATGCATTCGGCGTGCACGACGGTGACGGAAGCGAGTTGATTGGCAATCGGCATGCCGCTGCGCGGATCGATGGTGTGCGAGAAACGCACCGTGCCATCCTCGAAGAAACGCCGGTAATCGCCCGACGTCGCCACGGACAAGCCGTGCAGCGCCAGCAGCATTTCCGGCGGATGCTGCGCATTATCGGCAACGCCATCGACCTGTTCCAGCATCACCCACCACGGCTGGCCGTCGGGCTTGCTGCCGGCGCCGCGCAGCTCGCCACCCACTTCGACCAGGTAATGGTGGATGCCCTGGCTGTCCAGGTAGCGGGCCAGGCGGTCCACGCCATAGCCCTTGGCCACGGCGGACAAATCCAGCTGCAAGCCGCCCGGCTGGCGCGCGCGGCGGGCCGGCAAGTCCAGTTCCAGGCGGCGGCGCTGGCGCTGCGCCAGCAGCAGCGCCACGGTATCGTCTTTCGGCGGCAGGAAGCCGGGCTCATCGTAGCGGTTGCGGGGGCCGAAGCCCCACAGGTTGACGAGGGCACCGGCGCACGGGTCATACGCGCCGCCGGACGCCTGCGACACGTGCATGGCAAAGCCCAGCACCTCGCAAAAGGCGGCGGGCAGGCTGTGCCAGCTGCCGGGCTCGGCCCGGTTGAAGCGGCCCAGGTCCGAGTCCTCGTCCCAGTGGCTCATTTGCGCTACAACAAGATCCAGCTGCTGCTGCAAGCCCTGCTGCAGGTCGGCGCTGCCCGCGCGTCCCGGCATGGCGGGCTCCAGCAAGCGCACCGACCAGCTGGTGCCCATCGACAGGCCGCGCAAGTCCCGGATCGCGGCGCCGGGCGGCGCGACCTGATCGGAAATATGCTGCGGCAGCAGGACCCGGCGCATCGGCGCTCTCGCTCGCGAAGATGCCGCCGCTTACTGCGGCAGCACTTCCACGGAAGCCGCGTAGGTGGCGCGGCGCTCCGGCATCACGGGCGGCTGGCCGGCCACGGCTGGCGCGGCCGCTGGCCAGGTGCTGCTCAGATAATACATGCCGGCGGCCGGCACGGTGAACGTGATCTCGCCCTTGGCATCCGTGCTCTGGCGGATTTCACCGAGCACGCCACGATAGCGCACGCCGCCTGGCACCAGGCTGAACGCCTGGTTCGCCGCCGGCTTGCCATCGATCAAGAAACGCCAGGTGGCTTTCTCGCCCGCGCGCAAGTCGTTCGGGTGCGTCACCGGCACGAATTCCAGGCCCACGCCCGTCGGCTTGAACACTTCCGTGCTGGTTTCGCCATTGCTGAAGAAAGTTTCCAGACGCGCTGCCGTGCGCGTGATTTTCACGTCTTTCGCATCGGCCGGCACGTCTTTCTTGAAAGTTTCCTCGTTGCCGCGGAAACGCTTCTGCTCGCCGTTCACGGTGTAGCTGCCCATCACGTTTTGCGACACGATGGCCGCCTTGTACGTGCCCGGCTTTTCCATTTTCACGTCGAAGACGCTGCGCAAACGGCCCGTCAGCGTATTTGCTGGCGCGACCTTGGCACCGTCCGGGCCGATGACTTGTAGCGCGTCCAGGCGCAGCGGCTGGTGGTCGATCTCGAACAGGCCGTCGGAGACGGCGGCATCCACCGTCACCCAGGCGTCCTTGCTTTCCACCATCGTGCTCGATGGCACCATCCAGCCGCGGTGGGCGTGGGCGTTCATGGCCAGGCCAGCCAGGGCCAGGGCGATCAGGGGTTTGTTGAATTGCTTGAACATGGGGTGCGCCTTATGGTTTGAGTTGGACGACGACATTACCGAGTTCTTCCTTGCCTTTGGCTGGCACGGACTGGGCCGATTTCAGCGGCCACTGGAACGGCACGCGCACCAGTTCGCGTCCGCCCGCTTCGCGCGCCGCTTCCACCACCACCTGGTATTCGCCGGCCGGCAACTTGTCGAGCAAGACCTTGGCGCCAGGGAAGGTCAAGGTATGTTCGCCTGGCGCACGCGTGGCGCCGCTGACGCCGTCAACCGGCATGGCCAGGTCGCGGCCGCTCTTGCGCCACCATTGGCGCATGTCCTTCAGCCACTTCTCACCGACCTTGTCTTTCTTTTTCACGTCATACAGCACGGCCAGGTTGCCAACCACCTTCTGGTCCGCCGTTTCCAGCCACGCCGCCACGTAGGGACGGTGGTATTCCGCCACGTTCAATTGCGGGAGTTCAAGCTTGAGAGACAGGTCGGCCGCCATCGCCGACGTACCGATCAGGGGAAGGCCAAGCGCCAGGGTGTAGCGTAATTTCATGGTGTGCCTGTAAAAAAGTAAGAGTAAAAACGATCAGTGAATAAACAGCAAGGCGATCGCGCAGGGTATCAAGATACCGAGGCCAACCATCGGCCAGGTAAATGGCCGGTTGGCCGCGTGGAACTTCAAAATCAATAAGCCCGTCAGGCAAAACACGATGCAGGCGCCGGCAAAGATGTCGATGAACCAACTCCACGCCACGCCCGTGTTGCGGCCCTTGTGGACATCGTTGAGCCAGGACACCCAGCCCCGGTCCGTCAATTCGTATTCGGCGGCCCCGTCTTCCAGGCCGATGCGCACCCAGGCGTCGCCACCCGCCCTGGGCAGCGGCAGGTAGACTTCGTCGATCGACCATTCGGCGGGACGGCCGCCCGCATTGAGCGACCACTGCTGCTTGAGCCAGGCTTCGGCGTCGGCCGGCATGGGCGCATTGGCGCCATCGTGCTTGGCGGCATACGCGGCCAGTTGCGTGACGAGGGGTGCCGGCAACGCCGCCTTCTGGCGCGTGACCGCCGGCTTGGCTTCGATCTGGCCGGCGTGGTTCAAGGTGATGCCGGTAATGGCGAACAGAAACATGCCCAGCAGGCAAAGCGCTGAGCTGATCCAGTGCCATTGATGCAAGTTCTTCAGCCAGACGGCGCGGCTGGCGTTGTTCTTGGCCTTGTCTGCTGCGCCCGCATTACCCATCGAGCGCTCCCGGCAAGGAGCGGGCCAGGTGGCGCGACAAGTCAGTGTGCTTCATTCCCATCCTTCAATCAAAGTTCATGCCTCATTTTCAAACAAATGATAATGATTATCATTTATTAAGTCAATACATGGGGCGCCCCGCCGGGCCAGCGTTTTGTAACAGCTTTGAAACATGGCGCGAGGCAGGCAGTCGCCATTACGTAAGCTGCCGTACAGAGCCGCCTGCCGCGCCCGCCTATGCTGTTGTTCAGGACAACCATCAAGGGAGCACCCATGCAAGCATATTCCAGCGAACAACTGGCCAGTATCGCGGCCAGGATCAAGGACATCAAATTCGGCATGCTGACCACCAGCGATGACATGCGCACCCTCACCAGCCGGCCACTGACGCAGCAGCAGGTGGACAGCGAAGGGCACATCTGGTTCTTTGTCTCGGACGAGGCCGCCTACACGCGCGACTTGCTGAACAATCCGCAAGTCAACGTCAGCTTTGCCGATACGGGCGACAGCCTGTATGTGTCCGTCTGCGGTCACGCGCAGTTGCTGAAGGACCGCGCCAAGGCGGAAGAATTGTGGAACCCGCTGCTAAAAGCCTGGTTCCCGGGCGGTGTCGACGATCCGAAGCTGTCGCTGATCAAGGTAACGATACAGTCAGCCGAATACTGGGATAGCGGCGCCAGCAAGATGATGCAATTCTATGAAATGGCCAAGGCCGCCATCACGGGCGAACCGCCAAAGGATCTGGGCGAACACGGACGGGTCGACCTGTAGCCGGAGCCGGGTCGCCAGTCTTACTCGCGCCGGCAAGCAGGCGACGTTGTCCGCGCGCAAGGGGAAACGGCCAGCCGCCGTGCGCGAACACGCCCGGTGGCTGGTCCTGCGGAAATTGTCAGACAGTCAGGAAGGGAGGCTCAGACGCCCGTACTGCCCGTGGTGTCGGGCGCATCGTCGGCGCTCTGCCGGCTCTGCCCGGCGGAGCCGGACTGGTGATGCGGCAAGCGGTCGGCGCGCCGTACTTCGCCGATGGAAAACAGATCGTCGCCGATATCGAGACCTTGCTCACTATCGACCAGTACAAAGTTTTCGGCCGAGTCGGCCGTGCTTTGCTTGCTGCCCGCCGTGGATGGCGTGCCGCCCTGGCTATTGCCCGGTTGCGGCGTATTCGCGTTGCCCATTATCTTCTCCCTGATCATCAATGCGAGTTGACTGCGCGGCGATTGCCAGGCGATTGCACCTTGCCAGCGCAGCTATTTCATCATAGTCCATGCCTGCTGCATTGCATCAAAATTTTGCGGCGACCGGACAGATGCGGCCATGGCCAGCGGCGTGCCTGCCGCTGACCATGGTCACCGCTACCGCTCATTACCACTTGCTGCTACTTGTTGCGCGAACCCGCGGAACCCGAACCCGACCCCGCGCCGCCGCTTTGCTTGTTGCCACTGTCGCGGTTGCCCTCCTGGTTCATGCTGGCATTGTCGCGCGTGCCGCTGGAGCTGGAGGCGCTTTGCCGGCTGGCATCGTTCTTGTGGCTTTGGCTGCCTGCGCGGCGCGCCTCTTCCGACGTGAATTCATGCGCCGTGCCCTTTTCATGCGCGGCACGTCCCCCTTCGCTGGCGATTTCGCGCTGCTGGGCGGGGTCCATGGAAGCGAAACCCCGTTTGCTGGTATCGCTTTGCTTGTTGCCGCTGCCGCTGCTACTGCTGCTACTGGTTTTACTACCTTGCTGTTTATTGTCGCTCGATGTGGCCATGATGATCTCCTTGATCGATGGAATCAGAAACAGTGCAAACCATGCAATTCTTTCCCCTCGCATGGCAAGGGAACCGTCATCTTAGTGCGCGCATGGGGTGCAAGAAATAGGAGGATGCCAAGAGCGCATGTAGGATGAGTCCCGCCCGTGGTGGCGTAGTTACTTTCAGTTTTCCACCAAAAGTACCAGACACTCAGCAGTTAGCGGGGTGAGCGCCGCACGCGCCGTGCGCAAGGCAGCACACGCGGCCAGCCGCCAGGGCGGCTGGAGAACGGCGGCATCGGAACTTGCCGCGCATCGCCTCGGGCGCGCGGCCGCGGGACGCCAGCGGCGAGGAATTCAGGAAGCGAAGAGGATGGCCCAGAACAGCATCAGCAAGCCGGCAATCGATACGCACCACACGAGCGTGCGCACGACGGGCACGCCAAACGCATACAGGGGCAAATACAGCACGCGCGCGGCCAGGTACAGGGCGGCGCCATACAGGGTCAGCGCGCTTTCCTGCGCCGTCACGTGGACGATCAGCACGGCGGCGGCGAACAGGGGCAGGGTTTCGAACAGGTTCGCCTGGGCCCGCTGCAAGCGGCCCGTGATCTTGCCTACGGGCGGGCCTTCGCCATCGCGCGCGCTCACGTTATACGCCGTGCCCGTCTCGCGCGTGCGAAACAGCGCGGGCAGCAGGATTTGCACCAGCGCCAGCACGAGGGTACAGGCCAGCATCGTCAGTTCAGGAGTCATGCCTTACCTCTGCAGGGTGGGACAGGCTGGCCGTGCCGGCGCATGCCCGTCAGGGTTGGTCGAGTGCCGCTTGCAACTCCATCAAATCATAGGGCTTGCGCAAGACGCTGGCGGAAAAGCCCAGCTCATCCATCGATTCCTTGCCATAGCCGGTGGAAAAGATGATGCGCATGTCCGGCTTGTCGCGCAGCACCATGCGTGCCAGCGCGATGCCGGACATGCCGGGCAGGCTGACATCCGTAAACAGGATATCGAAGTCTTGCTCGTTGAGCAACTCCCACGCCGCCTCGCCATCGGACACGCCGCTGACCGTGTGGCCCAGCATGCCCACCAGCTCGCACACCATCAGCTGGGAATCGAGATTGTCTTCCACCACGAGTATCTTCATCGAAGTCGGCATGTCCCCCTGCGGCACCAAGGCATGGCCCGTCAAGTCCAGTCCGGGCGTGCCGCCTCCCAGCACGCTGGCCGCCGTGCTGCCGCTTGCCAGCGTGCCGGCCACGGGCGCGCCGGACCGTTCGAACTGGCGCGCGCGCATTTGCTGCTGGCGGTTGGCCAGCACATGGCGCAGCTTGCGCGCCAGCTCTTCGCGCCGGTATGGCTTGCTGAGCAACTCCACCCCCGCATCGAGCCGGCCTTCGTGCACGATGACATCCTGCGCATAGCCCGAGGTAAACAAGACGGCGATATCGGGCTGCAACTCGCGCGCCTGGCGCGCCATCTCCGTGCTGCTGACGGGACCGGGCATGATCACGTCCGTAAACAGCACATCGATCTGCGCACCGCTGTGCAGCACGGCCAGCGCGCTTTCGCCATCCTCGGCCTTGAGCACCTTGTAGCCGAGCGCGCCCAGCATGTCGACCACGGTGGTGCGCACGCCCACGTCGTCTTCCACCACCAGCACCGTTTCCGTGCCGCCCGTGACGACGCCGCTCAATTCCAGTTCCTCGTCCGCTTCGGCCATCAGGGATCGGGGCAAATAGATTTTGACTCCCGTGCCCACGCCAGGTTCACTGTAGATGCGGATATGGCCGCGGCTTTGCGTGACAAAGCCGTACGCCATCGACAAGCCCAGGCCCGTGCCCGCGCCTTCCGGCTTGGTCGTGAAGAACGGTTCGAAGGCGCGCTGCAGCACGGGCCCGCTCATGCCGCGGCCCGTATCGGTCACCGACAGCATCACGTACTGGCCCGCCGGCACGTCGACCAGGTTGTGCACATACTGTTCGTCGAGCACGACGTTGCCCAGTTCGATGGTCAGCTTGCCCACGCCATCCATGGCGTCGCGCGCATTGATGGCCAGGTTGAGGATGACGTTCTCGATCTGGCTGCGGTCGACCAGGGTATTCCACAGTCCGCCGCCGCCCACCAGCACGATGTCGATCGCTTCGCCCAGGGCGCGCCGCAGCAACGCATCCATGTTGCGCACCACGCGCGTCAGGTCGGCCACCACCGGTTGCAAGGGCTGGCGCCGCGCAAACGCCAGCAGGTGCGACGACAGCTTGGCACCCCGCTCGACGGCGGCAATCGCCGTGTCCAGGCGCTGGCGCATGAGGCCATCCGTGCCCGCCAGGTGCTGCAACAAATGCAAATTACCGGAAATGATTTGCAGCACATTATTGAAATCGTGCGCGATGCCGCCCGTCAACTGGCCCACGGCTTCCATCTTTTGCGCCTGGCGCAAGGCGTCTTCGGCCTTGGTGCGCTCATTCACTTCCTGTTCGACCCGGTGCTCCAGCGTTTCGTTCAATTCATGCAGCGCTTTTTCCACGCGGCGCCGGTCCGTGATGTCCGTCTTGACGGCGATCAAGGAACGCGTATGACCCTGCTCATCGACCAGGCGACTGACATTGCTCGACACCCACACTTGCGAACCATCGGGCTTCAGGTAGCGCTTTTCCAGCGAGAACGATTCGCCCGTTTCCACCAGGCGCTGGAACAGCACGCCGTTGCCAGGCACGTCCGCCGGATGCATGATGTCGTTCATGTTTAGGCTCAGCAGTTCTTCGGCGGAACGTCCCAGCATGCGGCACAGGGCGCCGTTGACACGCTGAAAACGGCCATCGAGGCCCAGCTCGGACAAGCCCACGGAAGCCTGGCCGAAAATGGCCGCCATGCGCTCCTGGCTGGCGTTGAGTTCATCCTCGATCTGGCGCCGCTCCGTCACGTCGAACGACACGCCCACGTAGCGGCGCTGGCCCGGCACGCGGCCGGCCACTACCTCGCCCTGGCGCGCGATCCAGCGCAGCGCGCCATCGGCGGGACGGCGGATGCGGTATTCCACGTATTCGAGGGGATTGGGCGCCAGATCCAGCTTGCTCGGTCCGACCTTTTGCTGGTCGCGCGCATCGACCAGGCTCACCAGCAGGCGTTCCGTCACTTCCGTCTCGTCGGCAATGCCCCACAGGCGGCGGAAGGTGGGCGACACCAGCATCGCGCCCGTCTCGGGGAACCACTCGAAGGTGCCGATGCCGCCCGCCTGCTGGGCCAGGCGCAAACGCTCCTCGCCTTCCATGCGCTCGGTGACGTCGATGCCTTCGACGAGGATGCCCGTGACCGCGCCCTCGTCATCCTTGATGGGCTGGTAGACGAAATCGATGTGGCGCTGGCCCGTCTGCCCGTCCGCCGTCTGCAAATCCACTTTGACCTGGCGCCCTTCGTAAGGTTCGCCCGTGCGATAGACCTGGTCGAGCAGCGCGATGAAACCTTGCGCCTTGACTTCGGGCAAGGCCACTTCGACTGTCTTGCCCAGCAGCTCAAGTTCGGGGCGTCCCACCAGGCGCAGATAATGTTCATTCGCCAATTCGAACACGTGCTGCGGCCCGCGCAGCATGGCCATGAAGCTGGGCGCCTGCTGGAACAGGGCGCGCAGCAGCGCACGTTCCTCGCCCAGGCGGCGGTTGGCCGCGCGCACGGCCTCGCTCTCGGCTTGCAAGGTGGTGTTGAGCTCGCCCAGTTCGGCCGTAGCCAGTTTCAGCTGGCGCCCCTCCTCCATGCGCGCCGTCAATTCCAGCGCCGTGCACAGCACGCCATCGACCTGGCCGCCGGCGCCATGCACGGGCGTGTAAAACAGGTCGAAGCAGACATCCGCGTGCTGTCCGCCGCGCAACAGCGGCAGGCAGCATTCGCGGTGCACCTGCGTCTCGCCGCGCAATCCCGCGTCGAGGATGCGCGCGTTCCAATCCCAGATTTCGGGCCAGACGGCCGGCACCGTGCCGCCCAGCGCCGCCGGATGGCGCGCCCCGGCGATCTGGATGTAGTCGTCGTTGTAAATCATCACATGCTGCGGGCCCCACATCAGCACCATCGCCATCGGCGAATTGAGCACGATGTCGACGCTGGTACGCAAATTGGCGGGCCAGCCATCGAGGTCGCCCAGGCCGGTGGCGGACCAGTCGCGCTGGCGCACCAGCTCGCCCATGCTGCCGCCGCCGCGCGGCCAGGCTGGCGCGCTCATGTGGCCAATCCCGCTTGCACGCGCACCTGGCACTGGCGCGGAATGCGCACCGTCGCCAGCGTGCCCTGCGCGTCCGTCGAACTGAGCTCGACCGTGCCGCCATGGGCCTTGACGAACATGTTCACCGTGTACAAACCCAGCCCCAGGCCCTGCCCCGTCCTGCGCTTTTCGCCCGCCTGCTGGAACGGCTCGAACAGGGTCGGCAGCAAGGCGGCGGGAATGACGCCGCGATTGGCGATGCGCAATTCAATGCTGTCGGCGTCGCGTCCGTCCAGGGCCAGCTGCACCGGCGCGCCCGCCTCGCCATGCGTGAGGGCGTTGCATAGCAGATTCGAGATGACTTGCGACAGCAAGCCCGCGTCGCATTGCCCGTGCAGCTCGCCAACACTGCTGAGCTCGACAAGGGGCGCCTGGCCGGCCGTCTCGAATTCCTCGACGATGGCACGCGCCAGCGCCAGGTAATCGTGCGTGCTGCTGCGCAACTCCATCGTGCCGGAACGGATGCGCGCCAGGTCCAGCAACTGGTCGACCATGCGCGCCATGCGCTTGGCGCTGCTTTCGATGCGCTGCGCCGTGACGATCACCTTCGGGTGGTCGCTCATCATCGGCAACAGCATGGCGCCGTTCATCACCACCGACAGGGGCGTGCGCAAGTCGTGGCCCAGCACGGCCGTGAACAGTTCATTCAGGTGCAGCGCATGCTTGAGCTCGTCGAGCTGGGCCGACAACTCGCGTTTCTGCTGGTACAGCTGGACCAGCACGGCCACCTTGCTTTGCAAGGCTTTCACGTCGATGGGTTTGTACAGGAAATCGACGGCGCCCGCCTCGTAGCCACGGAAACTGTAGCTCGGTTCGCGCGACGCGGCCGTGAGAAAAATCAAGGGAATGCTGCGCGTGCGCTCGCTGCCGCGTATCAGCTCGGCCAGCTCGAAACCATCCATCTGCGGCATCTGCACGTCGATCAGGGCCAGCGCCACGTCATGCGTCAACAGTAATTCCAGCGCCTCGGCGCCCGAGCCGGCCTTCAGGATGACAATACCGGGCCGCGCCAGCACGGCTTCGGCGGCGACCAGGTTTTGCGCGATGTCGTCAACGACGAGGATATGGATAGGGGCGGTCACGGAATCATCTTCAGGCATCGCAACGGCAAGATGCCATCGTGTTTCGATATGGACATAAACATTGTTTCAATTCTCACATATATTACACGCACTACACCATTCCCATTCACTTGTGTTCACCATCGCCGAGCAAGGCCAGGCTGGCAGCCATCTGCGGCAAATCGAGCACGCGGTCGGCGCCGGCCCGCTTGAGCGCGGCGGCCGGCATGATGCCACAACTGGCCAGCTGCGGGTCTTGCACCCAGGCACTACCGCCCAACTGCCGCACGCGCGCCAGACCCGCCGCGCCGTCGGCCGAGGCGCCCGTCAGGATGATGGCCAGCATGGCGCGCCGGTACGCCTGGGCGGCCGTCTCCAGCAGGACGTCGATGGACGGACGCGAAAAATACACGGGCGCTTCCTGCGACAGGGAAAAGCTGCCATCGGGTTCGACTTGCAAATGGTAATCGGGCGGCGCGAAATACACGGTGCCGCCCTGCAAGGGTTCCTTGTCCTGCGCTTCGCGCAAGGGCAGCTGGCAACGTTCCGCATACAGCTGCGGCAACTGGCTCGAACGGCCCGGCGCCAGGTGCAGCACCACGACCACGGCCGCGCGGCAGGTGGCGGGCAAGGCGCGCAGCACGATGCCCAGCGCTTCCACGCCGCCGGCCGAGGCGCCGATGGCGATCAGGCGCAGGCCGGCAGGCGGTGGCGCGACGTCGCAGGTCGGCAACATGTCAGGCACGCTGGAAGATGCGTTCAGCCGGGCTCAGCTCATTGAAGCTGGCCGCATGGCGGCTGAAATGCAGGCTTTCCTTCATGCCCAGGCCCAGGAAGCCCCGGTTCACCAGCGCTTCGTGGAACAGACCCAGGCTGCGGTCTTGCAAGTCTTTATTGAAATAAATCATGACGTTACGGCAGGAAACCATGTGCACCTCCGAAAACACGCTGTCCGTCGCCAGGCTGTGGTCGGCGAAGACGAACTGGCGCCGCAAGCGCCGCTCAAAGATGGCGCCCTTGTAGGCGGCCGTGTAATAGTCGGACAGCGAGCGCTTGCCGCCCGCCAACTGGTAATTCTCGCTGAACTGGGCAATGCGCTCGATCGGATAGATGCCCGCTTCGGCGGCGGCCAGCGCTTCCACATTGATGTCGGTCGCGTAAATCATGCTACGTTCAAGCAAGCCTTCCTCTTCCAGCAAGATGGCCAGCGACCATACCTCTTCGCCGCTGCTGCAACCGGCCACCCAAATCTTGATGGAAGGATAGGTGTGCAGGATGGGCACGACTTTTTCGCGCAAGGCGCGGAAATACGCAGGATCGCGGAACATCTCGCTCACTTGCACCGTGAAAAACTGCAGCATCTGCGCGAACATGGCCGGCTCGTGCAAGATGCGGTCCTGCAACTGCGACAGACTGGCGCAGCCGAAGCGCTCCATGGCCTGGCGCATGCGCCGGCGCAGCGACGCCACCGAATAATCGCGGAAATCGTGCTGATACCTCAACAAGATTCCCTCAAGCAACAATTTCAGTTCTATATCGAAAATATCGTCATCTAACAACATCCACCTCATCGGATACCTGAGCGTTGAACACAGTGCAACACACACCATGCAGTCACTGCCAAATGCTAGCAGATCGCCGGCGATTATCCCGCAAGGAAAGTGTCAGTTAGGTACGCTGGCGTACACTGCGCCATCTTTTTCAGGCATCCACGCCCTTCATGCCTTCCTCCGTATAACGCGCGCCCGCCGCCATGCCCAAGGGAAAGGCGGCATTCATCGCCGCCAGTTCCGCGCCGTCCAGCCGCACGGCCAGCGCGCCCAGGTTGTCGTGCAAATACGCGATGCGCTTGGTGCCGGGAATGGGAATGAGGTCGTCGCCTTGCGCCAGCAGCCAGGCCAGCGCCAGCTGGGCCGGCGTGCAGCCTTTTGCGCGCGCGAGGTCCCGGACCTGCGCGACGATGGCCTGGTTGCGCGCCAGGTTGTCGGATGAAAAACGGGGATTGAACTGGCGGAAATCCCCCGCGTCGAGGCTGGCCGCATCGGCGATGGCGCCCGTCAGGAAACCGCGCCCCAGCGGGCTGTAGGCAAAGAAGCTGGCGCCCACGTCGCGGCAGGCGGCCAGCACGCCCTGCTCCGGTTCGCGCGTCCACAGCGAGTATTCGCTCTGCACGGCCGCCACGGGGCAAAGCGCCGCCGCGCGCCGCAAGGTGGCCGCGCTCACTTCGCACAGGCCCACGGCGCGGATCTTGCCCTCTTGCCGTAGCTGCGCCAGCGCGCCCATCGATTCCTCCAGCGGCGTCTCCAGGTTCAGGCGGTGCAGGTAGAACAGGTCGATGGCCTCCACGCCCAGGCGCGCCAGCGACGCTTCGCACGCCTGGCGGATGGTGGCGGGGGAATTGTCGACGCGGCGCGCATAACTGCCCGCCTCGCGCGCCAGGCCGCACTTGGTGGCGACCAGGGCCTGGCCGCGATGGCTGGCCAAAAAGCGCCCCAGCAATTGCTCGTTGTGGCCGAAGCCGTAGGCGTCGGCCGTGTCGAACAGGGTCACGCCTGCCGCCAGGGCCGCTTCAAGGGTAGCCAGCGATTGCGCCTCGTCCGTGGCGCCATAAAATTCCGACATGCCCATGCAGCCCAGGCCCAATGCCGAGCTGGTCAAGCCGCTATTGCCGATGCGTCGTCGTTGCATGCTGCTCTCCTCACGTGTTGACTCGATGCAGCCAGTCTAGGCCGGGCCGGCCGGCGGGGGAATGCGCGATTTCGTGATACCTTTCTGGTATGAGAGCCCTCGATACCCATGCCTTGAGCCTGTTTTGCGCCGTCGCCCGCTGCCTGAACTTCCGCCAGGCGGCGGAGCAATTGCACATGACCCAGCCGCCCCTGTCGCGCGCCATCAAGGCACTGGAAGAGCGGCTGGGCGCGCGATTGTTCGAACGCGACACGCAGGGCGTGGCCTTGACGCAGGCGGGGCATACCTTGCTGCCGCAGGCGCTGCACATCCTCGATTTGCTTGATATTGCGCAAACGTCGCTGCGGCAAGACAGCGCGCCCGCGCGCCTGCGCCTGGGCTTGACCAGTTCCGTGGCGGCCGGCCTGTTCCGGCCCTTGCTGGCGGCGCTGGAAGGACAACTGGGCAGTATCCGCCTGGAACTGACGGCGGCCCCCTCGCCGCGCCTGGTGGCCGGCGTGCGCAAGGGCCAGCTCGATGCGGCCTTGCTGGCCTTGCCCAGCGCCACCTTCGAGCTGACCGTGCAGCCGCTGGCGCACCAGCCCATGATGCTGGCCCTGCCCGCCGGGCACCGGCTGGCGAAAAAGCGCAAGCTCAGCCTGTTTGACATCGCCCAGGAATCCGTCTACTGGTTCGAACGGGCGCGCCAGCCCGCCTTCTTCGACCATTGCCAGCAGGTATTTCGCCGGCATGGTTTCGCGCCGATTTTCCTGCGCGAAGCGCCCGACCACCATGTGCTGCTCGGCGACGTGGCTGCCGGCAAGGGCATGGCGCTGCTGGCCGACTCGTTCCGCGCGCTGCGCCTGGCTGGCGTGGCCTACCGGCCATTGGTGGAGGGCGAGGAATTGGCGGCCGGCATCGGCCTGGCCTGGCGGGACGACCACGGCCATGCGGCCCTGCCCCTGCTGCGCCAGCTGGCGCAAGAACATCTGAAAAAGTGAAGGCCGCGCACGGATGCGCCAGACGCGCTACCATGGCGCCTTCCCCATTTTTCAGCGCCACCACGACCATGACGTTTACCATCAGCGACGCCGCCTACGGCACAGATACCCCCGCAGCCAAGCACGCCATGTATGCGGACCTGCGTTCGCAGCTGCAAGGCTTGCTGGCCGGCGAGAGCGATTTCATCGCCAATACGGCCAACTTCAGTTCGCTGGTCTTCAATACGATGCCGGGCCTCAACTGGGCCGGCTTTTACTTCCTGAAAGGCGAGGAACTGGTGCTGGGTCCATTCCAGGGCAAGCCAGCCTGCATCCGCATCAAGAAGGGGCGCGGCGTGTGCGGCACCACCGTGGTCGAAGGCAAGTCCATCGTCGTGCAGGATGTGCACGCGTTTCCTGGCCACATCGCCTGCGACGTCAATTCCCGCTCGGAACTGGTGGTGCCCGTGTTTGCGCAAGGTCAAATCATCGGCGTGTTCGACCTCGACAGCCCCTTGCCCGGCCGCTTCGACGACGTCGACGCGCAAGGCGTCGAATCGCTGGTGCGCGTGCTGGAAGAAACTATCGTCGCCGGGTAACTAAGTAATTAGTTGCCCGCCTTGACGGCGATGAATTCGCCCTTGCCGACCGTCGCCAGGCACGCCGTGTAGCGGCTGTCGGCGCGGATGGCGTCGATAAAACCGGCCATGTCCGCGTAGTGCGAACTGGCGTTGTCGACCACCAGCACGCCGCCCGCCGCCAGCACGCGGTCCAGCTGCGGCCACCAGGACTCATATTGCTGGCGCGCGGAATCGAGGAAGATGAAATCGTAGGCACCGTCAGCCGCATCGCGCAGCACGTCGCCCGCGTCCGCCAGCAACTGGCCAATCACGCCTTGCAGTTGCGCGCGCACAAAGTTGGCATGCGCCATGTCAAACTTGTCCTGCGCCTTTTCCACCGTCACCACGCTGCCGCCCAGCGGCTGTACCGCGCGCGCCAGCCACAGGGTGGAATAGCCGTTCGAGGTGCCGATTTCCAGCACCCGCCGCGCACCGCGCGCGTGCACCAGCACGGCCAGCAATTCTCCCGTGTCGCGCGTGATATTGAGCATGCGGCTGGCACGCTCCGTATGCGCCGCGTCATTGGTGTTACCGAATGCTTCGAGTTCGCTTAATAAGGTATCGAGGGTATCGATGCTGTGCATGCCGCCTCCTTGCGCAAAACATCAGCATAGCAAAAATACTACGCTTGTGCGCGCTTCAATGGGCGTTTCAGGTACTGCACCATCACCACGCCCAGCAGGGTCACGCCGCCGCCGATCACATCGTAGCTGTGCAAGGTTTCACCGAGGAACAGCATGGCGATGATTACCGTAAACACGGGCAGCAGATTCATCAAGGTCGTGGCACGGCTCGGACCCAGCTTGGCCAGGCCATGCATCCACAAGAACGGCGCGATGATGGACGCGGGGATGCCGGCAAACAGCACCAGCGGCAAGCCGGCGCCGGTGACGGGCGGCGCGGACTGGCTCAGGTAATACACGAACAGCACGGGCACGGCGCACCACACCTGGATCAGCAGGGAGTGCCAGTTATTCAGGGGAATCTTCCAGCGCTTGAGCAGCACGCCATAGCCCGCATACGACAGGCACGCCAGCAGCATCAGGGCGTCGCCCACGGCCGCGCCATGGGCGATCAGGGCGGCCGGGTCGCCATGGCTGAGCAAGTAGCCGAGTCCCAGCAGCGACACGAAGCCGCCGAACACGCCGCCCACGGTGGGCGCCTCGCCTAGCAGCAAGACGGACAGGCCCACGGCCAGCAGCGGCATCAGCGAAGCGAGGATGCCCATATTGGTGGCCGTCGTCGTTTGCGCCGCGATGTACGCGAGGCACTGGTACATGACCATGCCCAACATGCCCAGCACAAACAGTTTCCCAAGATACGGTTTCACCACGGCCCGCTGCTTCCACACTGGACGCGCGAACACCAGCGCCAGCAGCACTCCGGCCAACAGCCAGCGGTAGAACGAGATGGCGGCCGGATCGATCACGCCCACGGCCATCTTGCTGACGATGGTATTGATGGCCCAGATCAGCACGGCGATCACGGGAAACAGATAATGCTTGGCTTTCATGCAGGAACTCCACTATTCAACGGGCACCATTTTCGCATGGTCCGATTCCATGGATATAATGCATATCGGACAAACGATGCAAAGAACAGGACAAAACAGGAGATCCGATGGCCAGCAACCAGCACTTTCCCGCCGTTTCCGACGCCCTGCCCTACCCCGTGTACTTTCGCCTCGACGACTATCACGCGCACCAGCAATTCGATTACCAGAGCCATCCGTGGGGCCAGCTCACGTATTGTTCCACGGGCGTGATGGAAATCATGGTGGCGGGCCAGCGCTATCTGTCGCCGCCCCAGTACGCCGTGTGGATACCGCCCGAGACCTTGCACGACGGCTATATCCGCCAGGATGTCGTGTTTCACTCCGCCTACATCGACGCCAGCCTGTGCGCGCAGCTGCCGGCGCAGCCGTGCGCGCTGGTGCTCAGTCCACTGCTCAAGGCCATCCTCGGCGACTTTGCCGAACGGGGCGTCACCACGCCCGCCACGGCAGCCGACCAGCGCCTGGCGCAAGTGCTGGTCGACCAGTTGCAGCTGGCGCCGTGCAGCCGCAACTATTTGCCCGGCAGCGACGAACCCGTCATCGCGGCGCTGCTGGCCGCCCTGCAGCTTGATCCCGGCAGTAACCGCTCACTGGCTGAGTGGGCCGCGCAATTGCATGTGACCGAGCGCACGCTGGCCCGGCGCTGCCAGCGCGAATTGGGCATGCCGTTCGGCGAATGGCGCCAGCGCCAGCGCTTCCTGGCCGCCCTGCCCCTGCTGGAACAGGGAGCAACCGTGCAGGCGATCGCGCTGGAACTGGGCTACAGCACGGCCTCCGCCTTCATCGCCATGTTCCGCCGTCAAGGCGGCGGCACGCCGGACCAGTTCCGCCGCGGCCTGCGCTGAAAAGGGAGCCAGGGGTAGCCGCCTTGTCATATGGAGATGCTAAAATTCAAACATCTTTCCAGAGAGCAAAAGGACGCGCATGAACCCCAGCACCGACACGGCCACCGATACCCAAGGCAGCGAGGACATGCCCCAGGCATCAGCAACGGCCGTGACGGCGCCTGCGCCCATCAAGCTCGACAAGGAAGACATGCCCACGGTGCTGGGCAAACTGCGCACCCTGGTGCAGGACAAGACGCGCTTCGAGCCGCACGACATCACGCCGCTGGCCGAGGAAGACGTGCTGCAGGATTTTTCGCTGCAAGCCAATTACGCGCTCGAGGCACGCTTCGAGCAGCGCGTCATCAATGGCTATTTCGCGCCGGCGGGCAATGACTGCCGCTGTGGCTCGCACGAAGTGGGAGCACTCGCTCACGCGCAGGAAAAGGAGCGGCTGCGCCGCGCGGCGGGCAAGCTCGACAATGCCTTGCGCCAGGCGGGCCAGGCCTACAACGGCGTCGAGGCGGGCGTCTACCTGCCGCACGCCGTCAAGTACTGGCACCTCGATACCTGCAGCAACTGTTCCGGCAAAGGCCGCATCGGCTGCCACACCTGTTATGGCGCGACGACGGAAACGTGCTGGAATTGCCACGGCGGGCGCACCGTCAGCTGCGACGCGTATGGCTGCTACGGCAGCGGCAAGGTGTCGTGCTCGTATTGCAGCGGCAGCGGCACGGTGTCCGAGCAAGTCACCGATTACGTCACGGTGCAAGTGCCCACTACCACCTACAGCAACGGCAGCTCGCACACCAGCTACCACAGCGAAACGCGCACGCAATACCGCACGGAATATCGCTCTTGCTACCATTGCAGCTTCGGCAAGGTCAGCTGCAACACGTGCCACGGTTCCGGCAACATCAATTGCGGCACCTGCCGCGCCAGCGGCAAGGTTACTTGCCGCACGTGCAGCGGCGTGGGCGACTTGCGCTGCAACCCCTGCGACGGTTCCGGCAAGGTGGGCAAGGCGGCCTGGGTCGACGTGCACGTGGCGCCCGGCTACAGCGTCAGCCTGCCCAAGCAGGCGCCGGACGACGCGCGCCGCATCCGCGACAAGGAGAGCGTGCACTCACTGGCAGCCATCTCCAGCAGCCTGGCCCTGGCGAAAGTGAGCATTTACAATGAAGACCAGCCGCAGGAAGTCGACGCCCTGTATGGCGGCAAGCTGCGCATCGTGCGCCTCGATGCATCGTGCAACGCGGAAAAACATCACCTGGTGGCGTACGGCACGGACTTGCGCTGGCTGACGCTCGATGACATCGTGGAAAAGCTGCTGCGCGGTGACCTCAAGGCGCTCAGCGATGCGCTGGCCGGCAGCGCCGACGACGGCCTGTTCTCGGCCCACGTGCAAGGTTTATTGACGCCGCTGCGCGACGTGGCCGCCTCGGAACTGAATGCGGACGTGATCGAGTCCGTCCTCAGCGGCGACGCGGACCACGCGCACGTCGACGTCGTTTCCGCCGACTATGCGCAGAACGTGCGCACCTGCGTGCTGGGCGCCCTGCGCCAGGTCTACACGCGGCTGGCCAAGCAGTTCTGGTGGAAAAGCGCGCTGGCCGCGCTGGCCGCCGCCATCGCCGCCTGGTTCTTCGCCGGCCGCGGTGCCGCTGCCGTGGCCGGGCTGCTCGTCACGGGCGCCGGTTACTGGCTGTTCAACCGCAAGGTCAAGACGGTACTCAGCGAGGCGCTGGGCGGCGAACGGCAGGCCGAACGGGCCATGGGCATCGCCGGCAAGGGCCGCCGCAACCAGCTGGCGCAAGTGCTGATCCTCGCCCCCGCCAGCCTGGCCGTACTGGCCGCCAGCTATGGCTTGCCCGTGCGCGTGCGCCCGGTTTCCGCGCCGCCGCAAACGGCCATGGCGTCGGTGCCCGTCGCGCCCCATGCGCCGGCCGCCGTGCCGCAGGACGCGAGCAGCGCCAAGGCCGTCAAGCTGTATGAAAATGGCGACAAGGCGCAGGCGCTGGCCATGCTGGAAAGCCTGGTCGGCAAGGGCGACGCCGGCGCGTATGGCCTGTATGGCTGGATGCTGCTGATGGGCGAAGGCAAGCCCGGCCCAATCACCGCACCAACGGCGCAGCAGCGCGAAGCGCGCCAGGTGGCCGCCAAGCCCCTGATCGGCAAGGGACTGGTGAAGAACGACAGCTATGCGCTGACGGCGAAGGGCGTGATGCTGGCCGAAGGCTGGCAGGAGCCGCGCAACATGGCGCGCGGCCTGGACCTGCTGAAACAGGCCGCAAACAAGGGCAATGCGCAAGCCATGCACTTATTGGGCCTGTACCACGTGCGCGGCTACCAGATTCCCGTCAACCACAAGGAAGCGCGCAAATGGTTCACCCTGGCCGCCGACAAGGGCAGCGCGGGCGACATCTACAACCTGGGCCTGATGGACTGGGAAGGCGCGGGCCTGAAACGCCCGGACCGCGCCAGCGCCATGCAGCGCTGGAAGATCGCCGCCGCCATGGGCGAGGAGCGCGCGATCAAGGCGGTAGCCCAGGGACAGCCTTAAGCGGCGGTTGCGGCCAGCGCCTGCAGGGCCATCGGGTTCGGCGTCGGCTCGCCGACCTTGGTCAGCAGGTTGCGGTCCGTGTGGTGGAACGGTTCATCCTTGCCGCGGATCAACATGACCGTGTCCTCGTCATAGCCCCACGTGCCATCGGCGTGGATATCGACCTTGATGCGGTATTCGACGGTGGTGAATGCGTGTTCGAGGAAGGGGTTCGAGCAGATGCCGTACGCCGTCGAATCGCGCTTGGCCACCAGTTCGAAACTGGTGGCGTCCGCTGTCGTCGTGCCGGACGCCATGGCGATCTGGCCGCGCGGGATGGCCAGGGTCTGGATCACGGCGCCCGTGGCCGGTTCCCACAGCCAGTAGCCCACCTGCTCATGATACGTTTTGACCTGATCCGGCTTGGTGATGTGGATGTAGTAGCGCAAGCCGTAGAACAGTTGCGGGCCGTTGGTGACGGGGTCGATCGGCTGCAGCTCGATGCGCTCGACGAAGGCCTGCTTGCGCGGACCGTCGGCCTTCGGCTTGACGTCCAGGCCGCGCGTGCCCGTCCAGATGCCGGCCATGCCGGTCAGGGGACCGAGGTTGTTCAGGGTGTGCACGTCGGCGGACGGCTCGGTGTAGATATCTTCGGGAAAATCGCTCATGCGGAAGTCTTCAAAATGGGGCAACAGTGCTTGCCGCCATTGTAAGACGCGCGCCCGCCGGCGGCAAAGCGCCAGCCGTCAGGGAAACTGCGTAGTGTGGCGCTCGATGAACAGCAGGGCCGCGGCAGCCAGCGCCGGGCGCCTCGTTTCAAACACGTCTGCATCGCGCGCTTGCAGCAGGTTGGCGGCCACCTCGGGCAGGTCCAGTGCACCGCCGATGAACGCCGCCACCGCGTCGATATTCGCGTACAGGGCGCTGTCGAAGCCTTCCCAGTCCACATAGGCCAGCCACTCGGCCAGCATCACCACGCCGGCGACGGGCGGCGCCAGGGCCGCGATGCGCTCCAGACGCAGCACGCTGTCGCTGCGGATATCTTCGTGCTGCAGCACGGCCAGCGCCACGTGCTGCAGCGCGTCTTCCGGATCGCGCCGGTACTTGTTCAGCAGGCGCTGCGTGAGCGTAAAACGTTCGATATCGATGCCGCGCAGCGCGGCCGCCACGTCGTCGTCATGCAGCGCCAGGTGGCGCGCCGCGCAAGCGACATCCACGCCCGCTTTCGCGGCGACGATATCGGTGAGCTGCCGCCGGCGCGCGTCATCCATGCTTACACCAGCGGGTCGGTCGAGCCGGTCAGGGTGAAAATCTCGAAACCCGTTTCCGTCACGGCCAGCGAGTGCTCGAACTGCGCCGACAGCGAACGGTCTTTCGTCACCGTCGTCCATTTGTCCGGCAAGACCTTGACCTGGTAGCTGCCCACGTTGAGCATCGGTTCGATCGTGAAGATCATGCCCGGTTCGAGCACGATGCCCGTGCCGGCGCGGCCATAGTGCAGCACTTGCGGCGTGTCGTGGAACACCTGGCCCACGCCGTGGCCGCAGAAGTCGCGCACGGAGGAAAAGCCCTGCGCCTTGGCCACCGCCTCGATGGCGGCGCCCACGTCGCCCAGGGTGGCGCCCGGACGCACGGTGTGGATGCCGGCCATCATGGCCTCATACGCCGTGTTGACGAGGCGGTTGGCCAGGATGGAGACGGCGCCCACCTTGAAGGTGCGGCTGGTGTCGCCGAACCAGCCCTGGAACTTCGGCGTCACGTCGATATTGAGGATGTCGCCCACTTTCAGGATCTTGGTCTCGGACGGGATGCCGTGCGTGACCACGTGATTGACGGAGATGCAGCTGGCGTGCTTGTAGCCGTGGTAATCGATGGTGCCGGGGATGGCGCCGGCGGCGCGCATGAATTCTTCGCACAGGGCGTCGAGTTTGGCCGTCGAGACGCCAGGCTTGACGAAGGGCGCGATGTAGTCGAGCGTGTCGGCGGCGATGCGGCCGGCCGCGCGCATGCCGATGAAGCCTTCTTCGTCGTGCAGGGGGATTTTCTTGCCGTGTTCAAGCTGGGTGGAATAGCGCATGGTTTTCTTCTTGGTTAGTGTGTGGTGTGGGCGGCCCAGCCGCGCACGGCGTCGTGCGAGGCGCGCAGCATGGCGTCGACGCTGGCGGGGATCGGCCGCTCCTGGGTCAGGTAAGGCTTGACGACGGCCACGGGGGCGTCGATCAGCACGAATTTGAGCAGCATGTGATCCAGGTCAAGCTCCGTGGTGGCGGGCATGGCTTCAGCGCAGCGGACAAAGCAGGCATCGAGTGCCGCTTGCTCCTCTTCGACGGCGGCCAGCAATTCCTCGCTGAGGCCACTGCTGAAATCGGGGCTGTCCGCGCATTGCAGCAGGAAGCGTGCATACACGGGCTTGCGCCGGCACCAGTCCAGCAAGCCGTGCACGCCGGCCCACGTATCGCCGCCCAGCCAGCGGCTGGCCACTTCCTCGCGGAAGTCGCTCTTCACGCGCAGCCAGGCGCGCGCCAGGATGGCGTTGCGCGAATCGAAGCGGTGATACACGGAGCCGATGGGCGCACCGGCCTTGACGGCGATGGCGGCCATCGAGACGGCGCCCACGCCGCACTGGGCGGCGACGGCGATCGCGCTGTCGATGAAGTTGTTTTCGTTGAATTTGGCTAGTCTGACCATTCAAATAGAATACAGATTCTATTTGAATCCGTCAAGCGGCCCCGTTCGCTGAAAAACGCGTCCAACGCGACTTGCCTTGCTGCCTTACAATGGTATGCACGAACCGCTACAAGGAGAATCCGCTTGCTTACGCCCCCCTTCATCGCCTCCTCCCGCTTCGATGATCCACGCCTGGCTTTGGCCCAAGTGCAAGCCATTTACCGCAGCAGCATCGAACACTTGCGCGATGCGCTGCAGCGATTTGTCGCCGGCGAAGACATGCACGAACGGGTGCGCGCCTGCTACCCCTTCGTGCGCATCCAGACGGACACCGTGGCGCGCGCCGACTCGCCGCTGGCCTACGGCTTCGTCGCCGGTCCCGGCGTGTTCGAGACCACCCTGACGCGCCCCGACCTGTTCGGCGACTATTACCTCGACCAGTTCACGCTGCTGCTGAAAAACCATAACAGCGGCCAGAAGGTGCACCTGGAAGTGGGCGTGAGCGCCCAGCCCATCCCCGTGCATTTCTCGTTCGCCGAGCATGACCATATCGAAGGCAATATGGATGCGGGCCGCCGCCTGGCCATGCGCGACCTGTTCGACCTGCCCGACCTGTCGGCCATGGACGACGGCATCGCCAACGGCACGCACGAACCGGCGCATGGCGAAGCGCAACCGCTGTCGCTGTTCACGGGGCCGCGCGTGGATTACTCGCTGCAGCGCCTGCGCCACTACAGCGGCACCTCGCCGCAGCATTTCCAGAACTTCGTCCTGTTTACCAATTACCAGTTCTACATCGACGAATTCATCCGCCTGGGCCACGCCCTGATGGACCGCGCACCCGACGCCGCCGCGCCCTCGGACGACGACGGCTACGTCGCCTTCGTCGAACCGGGCAACGTGGTCACGCGCCGGGTGGGACAGACGGTGGAAAGCGAGGATGCGCTGGGCGCCGCCCCGCCGCGCCTGCCGCAGATGCCCGCCTACCACCTGCTGCGCGCAGACGGCAGCGGCATCACCATGGTCAATATCGGCGTGGGACCGGCGAATGCGAAGACCATCACCGACCATATCGCCGTGCTGCGCCCGCACGCCTGGCTGATGCTGGGCCATTGCGCGGGCCTGCGCACCACGCAAAGCCTGGGCGACTACGTGCTGGCGCATGCGTATGTGCGCGAAGACCATGTGCTCGACGAAGACTTGCCGCTGTGGGTGCCGATCCCGCCGCTGGCGGAAATCCAGCAGGCGCTGCAAACGGCGGTGGCGGAGATCACCCAGCTGACAGGGCATGATCTGAAACACATCATGCGCACGGGGACCGTGGCCAGCACGGACAACCGCAACTGGGAACTGCTGCCGCAGCGTACGCCGGAGCGCCGTTTCAGCCAGAGCCGCGCCATCGCGCTGGACATGGAAAGCGCGACGATCGCCGCCAACGGCTTCCGCTTCCGCGTCCCGTACGGCACCCTGCTGTGCGTGAGCGACAAGCCGCTGCACGGCGAAATCAAGCTGCCCGGCATGGCCAACCACTTCTACCGCGAACGCGTCGACCAGCACCTGCGCATCGGCATCCGCGCCGTGGAACTGCTGCGCCGCCAGGGCGTGGACCGGCTGCATAGCCGCAAATTGCGCAGCTTTGCGGAAGTGGCCTTCCAATAAAAAAAACGGCGCCTTCAAGGCGCCGTTTTTTATTGTTGCATCGCTTACAGGAAGCGGTCGAGGATCTTGCGCGTCGTCTTGTCGATATTGAACATGTCGCGGATCAAAAAGTGAATGCCGTGGTTGTCGGCGATCAAGAGCGACGCGGCGCCGATGCGGCGGATGTCTTCCTCGCCCTTCAGCACGAACTGCGTCTCGCCCCGGTCCGTGTCGACGTACCAGGTGCACGGCGTGGCGAAACTGGAGACGCTTTTCACGCGCGCGATCTCGGGCATGAATTCGCGCCCTTCCAGCTCTTCCTGCAGCAGGCTGCGCGCCGGCTCGGGCAAGGTGTCGACATGGTCGATCCACGCCACTTCCTTGCCATTGCCCAGCACCAGCGAAATGCCTTCGTTGGGCGACTGGATGGGAAAGGCGCGCACGGGCGCCACGCCTTCAAAGACCTGGCCATCCGCATCCGTCATCACCAGCTTGCCGAAGGTGTCGCGGTGTAATGTAAAAGTTGTACTGGCCATGCTTATTCCTTGTCATCCAGGGCGAGTTCGTTGTTGCGCGCCTGTGCTTCGTAGAGGCGGAAATAGGCGCCCTCTTTCGCCATCAATTCATCGTGGCTGCCCACTTCGACGACCTGGCCGCGGTCCAGCACCACCAGGCGGTCGGCGCGGTGCAAGGTCGACAGCCTGTGCGCGATGGCGATCGTCGTGCGGCCCTGCACCAGGTTGTCCAGCGCCTTCTGGATTTCTTTTTCCGTTTCCGAGTCCACCGACGATGTCGCTTCATCCATGATCAGGATGCGTGGGTCGATCAGCAGCGCGCGGGCGATGGAGATGCGCTGGCGTTCGCCGCCGGACAGGCCCTGTCCACGCTCGCCCACCATCGAATCGTAGCCTTGCGGCAGGCGCAGGATGAATTCGTGCGCATGCGCGGCGCGCGCGGCGGCGATGATTTCCTGGCGCGTCGCGTGCGGCTTGCCGTAGGCGATATTTTCCGCGATGGTGCCGAAGAACAGGAACGGCTCCTGCAGCACCAGGCCGATATTGCGGCGGTAGTCGGAGACGGCGAACGAGCGGATATCGACGCCGTCGAGCAAGATCGCCCCTTCCGAGACGTCGTAGAAACGGCAGATCAGGTTGACCAGGGTGCTCTTGCCCGAACCGCTGTGGCCCACCAGGCCGATCATCTCGCCCGCCTTGATGTTCAGGGTGATGCCGCGGTTGACGGCGCGGTTGCCGTAACGGAAACCGACTTCGCGCAAATCGATGCGTCCTTCGATTTTATCCAGTTTCACCGGTTGCGCCGGCTCCGGCACGCTCGACACGTGGTCGAGGATGTCGAAGATGCGCTTGGCGGCGGACGCCGATTTCTGCGTCACGGAGACGATGCGGCTCATGGAATCGAGGCGGCCATAGAAGCGCGTGCTGTAGGCGATGAAGGCGGTCAGCACGCCGACGGTGATTTCGCCGCGCGACAGCTGCCAGATGCCGAAGCACCAGATGACCAGCAAGCCCATCTCCGTCAGGAAGGAGACGGTGGGCGAGAACAGCGACCAGACCTTGTTCAACTTGTCGTTGACGGCCAGGTTGTGCGCATTGGCGTCGCGGAAGCGGGCCGCTTCGCGTTTTTCCTGCGCAAACGCCTTGACCACGCGGATGCCGGGAATCGTATCGGCCAGCACGTTGGTCACTTCGCTCCACACGCGGTCGATCTTTTCAAAGCCCGTGCGCAGGCGGTCGCGCACCAGGTGGATCATCCAGGCGATGAAGGGCAGCGGCGCCAGAGTCATGATGGCCAGCCACGGGTTCATCGACCACAAAATGACACCGGTCATGATAATCATCAACACGTCGGACGCGAAATCGAGCAAATGCAGCGACAGGAAGACGCAGATGCGGTCGCTGCCGCTGCCGATGCGCGCCATCAGGTCGCCCGTGCGCTTGCCGCCAAAGAATTCCAGCGACAGTTTCATCAGATGTTCATACGTGGCCGAGCGCAAATCGGCGCCCATGCGTTCGGACACCAGGGCCAGCACATACGTCTTGCCCCAGCCTAGCAGCCAGGCCAGCAGGGCCGAACCGAGCAAGCCGCTCATGTAGTACACCACCAGCCACGGGTCGATATGCTTGCCGTTCTGATACGGGATCAGCACATTGTCCATCAGCGGCGCCGTCAGGTAGGGCGGAATCATGTGCGCGGCCGTACTCAGCAGCATCAGCAGGAAGCCCAGGGCCAACTGGCCGCGGTAGGGGTGGGCGAAGCGCCACAGGCGGAACAGGGTCCAGGTCGATGGCGGCGTGTACAGCACCTTGGCGCAGATCGGGCATTCTTCCTGCTCCGGCTCCAGCGGGGCCTTGCAGCTAGGACACACTTCCTGCTCCGCTTCCAGCACGGGCTGGCCCGTCAGGTGGCTGTCGAGGCGCTCGACGAACTGTTCCAGCACGCGGATGGCGTGCAGGTTCTGGCCCAAAGTGAAGCGCCACGAAGCCAGGCGGCCGTGGTCGTCGAACAGTTCCAGGTGGCCGACACCGGCGTGGTCATGGTGCGTCAGGCGCAATCCAGGACGGAAAGACCAGCTTTTCCAGGCAGTATCGCCCGGCGAACGGGCCAGTAAACGCTTCTCGGTGACAACAATTATGCCTTTTGTGAAACGTAATCGCGCATCGAGGTCAACCTCAACGCTACTTAAAACGTTCTCCCCTGGAGAAAGGTTGCTCTCGACTTCCGCCAGCCAGTGTTCAGGCAGCGAGGTGAGGGGAATAGTTGTTGCAGGAACACTCAGTTCAGTTGTCATCGTAAAGCATACTCCGGCTCGAGGCCAAGCCCTTCAGGGCGGGATTTGGGGGATGGGGCAGACGCCCGATCAATGTTTGTGTACTGCGCGATGGCGAGGTGGATGCACCAGTGGCAATTTCCTGTATTGTATCGAATGGATGCCTGCCGGTAAGGAATGATGGCAAAACGGCGCAAAAAAAATGCGCGGCTGTCGCAGGAAGTGCCAGGCAGGCGCGGCGCTTTTGCAACGCGGCCGCGATACGGGAGCAAGTATACAACAGCCCGCTGTTGCGCAAATGCTCCAGCTTAGCCCAGAGTCGGTATCTTTATAACAAGTATGGCAACAATTAGTAACAATTAGAATGACAACACCAGCAGAATACGAGAAGCAAACGCGACAAGAGGCCTCTAAAAGTGGCACACTGCGCATACCCGGGATAAAGAACCAAGCACGAGCCTGAAAAGACTCTGTAGAGCCAACATAAAGTATCTGGCGCCCAGACGCCTGGCTTGTTATCAAGAAACCACTTACATGATCAAGAAGAAGAACATCGAATTTGCCCGCGTCACCCACTTGCGCGGCCCCAACATCTGGACTTACCGCCCGGTGATTGAAGCCTGGGTCGACATCGGCGAACTGGAAGACTATCCATCCAATACCCTGCCCGGCCTGTACGAACGCCTGGTGGCGTGGCTGCCCGGCATGATCGAGCACCGCTGCGGCGTGGGCGAACGGGGCGGCTTTTTCGAGCGCCTGCGCGAAGGCACGTGGTCGGCCCACATCCTCGAACACGTGGTACTGGAGCTGCAAAACCTGGCAGGCATGCGCACGGGCTTTGGCCAGACGCGCTCGACCAGCCAGCGCGGCGTCTACAAGATGGCCTTCCGCACGCGCGAAGAGCACGTGGGCCGCGCCGCCCTGGCCGCCGCGCGCGAACTGCTGATGGCCGCCATCAACGATGAAGCCTACGACCTGGAAGCGGCCCTGGCGCCCCTGCGCGACATGGTCGATTCGCGCTGCCTGGGCCCGAGCACGGCCAGCATCGTCGATGCCGCCACCGAGCGCCGCATCCCTTCCTTGCGCCTGAACGACGGCAACCTGGTGCAGCTGGGCCACGGCGCCGCGCAGCGCCGCATCTGGACGGCCGAAACGGACCGCACCAGCGCGATTGCCGAAGGCATCGCCAGCGACAAAGATCTGACCAAATTCCTGCTCAAATCGTGCGGCGTGCGCGTGCCCGAGGGCAGCCTGGTGCGTAGCGCCGAAGCGGCCTGGGAAGAAGCGCAGGACATCGGCGTGCCCGTCGTCGTCAAGCCGTATGACGGCAACCATGGCCGCGGCGTGTCGCTCAACCTGATGACGGAAGCGGACGTGAAGGCAGCCTACGACCTGGCCGCGCGCAAGGGCGACAGCTCAGCCGTGCTGGTGGAAAGCTTCATCACGGGCGACGAACACCGCCTGCTCGTCGTCGGCAACAAGCTGATCGCGGCCGCCAAGGGCGAATCACTGTGGGTCGACGGCGACGGCGTTTCCACCGTGCTGGAACTGGTGAACACGCAGATCAATACCGACCCGCGCCGCGGCGAAGGCGAGGATTTCCCATTGGGTACCGTCAAGCCGCATGAATCGGGCGAAATCGTGCTGGAACTGCAGCGCCAGGGCATGACCGCCCTGTCCGTGCCGCAGGCGGGCCAGAAAGTGCTGATCCAACCGAACGGCAACGTGGCCATCGACGTCACGGACGACGTGCATCCGTCCGTCGTGCATGCGGCCCTGCTGGCCGCGCGCGTGGTTGGCCTGGATATCGCCGGCATCGACCTGGTCACCACCGACATCACGCGTCCGCTGGAAGAACAGCGCGGCGCCATCATCGAAGTCAATGCCAGCCCCGGCCTGCTGGCGCACATCAAGCCGGGCGTAGGCCAGCCCCGCCCTGTCGGCGCGGCCATCGTCGACCACCTGTTCGCCGCCGAGGAAACGGGCCGCATTCCGCTGATCGGCGTGACGGGCACGCGCGGCGCCAGCCTGATCGTGCGCATGCTGTGCAAGCTGCTCAACCTGTCGGGCCTGCACACGGGCGCCGTCTGCAGCGAAGGCATGTACCTGGACCAGCGCCGCGTCGTCAGCAGCGATTGCGTGAACTGGGATGCGGGCCAGCGCCTGCTGCTCAACCGCACCGTGCAGACGGCCCTGTTCGAAAGCAATCCGCGCATGATCCTGGCCGAAGGCCTGGCCTACGACAAGTGCCAGATCGGCGTCGTCACGGACATGGGCAGCCTCGATAGCGTCAAGGAGTTCGACGTGCTGGACGAAGCGGGCCTGTACAAGGCCGTGCGCAGCCAGGTCGACGTGGTGGTGCCGACGGGCGTGGCCGTGCTGAACGCCGCCAACGCGCACGTGCTGGAACTGGCCGAGCTATGCGACGGCAGCGTGACGCTGTATGCGCAGGATGGCAGCCTGGCCGCCATCGCGGCGCAACTGGCCGCCGGCCAGCGCGCCGTGTTCGTGCGCGGCAACCACATCGTGCTGGCCGAAGGCGGCATCGAAACGGTCCTGCTGTGCCTGGACCTGCTGAAACCGGCCACGGCCGGCAATGTCGACAGCGTGCTGGCCGTCGCGGCCGCCGCCTGGGCCCTGAACCTGCCCGTCGACCTGATTTGCGCAGGTCTGCGCACCTTCGACGCCGCCCCCGGCTGCATCGGCAACTAAGGCAAAGCAGCACTCAAGCCCGGCCAGCACGGCCGGGCCCACAAGAACACAACAGGATTACGGTTTAATTATGGAAGTATCTCGCGTACGGGCCTTGCGGGGCCCTAACCTCTGGAGCCACGACACCGCCGTGGAAGCCATTGTTTCCTGCACCACGCAGGAACTCGACATCGCCCAGCTGCCCGGCTTCGAAGCCCGCCTGCGCGCGCTCTTCCCGCAACTGAGCCCGCTGCAACCGCTGGGCAACTACAACGCCGCGCCGATGGCGCAGGTGCTGGAACTGGCGGCGCTGGGCCTGCAGGCGCAAGCCGGCTGCCCCGTCACCTTCAGCCGCACCACGCCGACCCTGGAAACGGGCATCTTCCAGGTCGTCGTCGAATACTCGGAAGAAGCCGTTGGCCGCCTGGCCCTGGAACTGGCGCAGCAGCTGTGCCAGGCGGCCCTGGCCGATGCGCCGTTCGACCTGGCCGGCGCCCTGCACCAGTTGCAGGAACTCGATGAAGACGTGCGCCTGGGCCCCTCGACGGGCGCCATCGTCAACGCCGCCGTGGCCCGCAACATCCCGTTCCGCCGCTTGACCGAAGGCAGCCTGGTGACGTTCGGCTGGGGCAGCAAGCAGCGCAAGATCCAGGCCGCCGAAATGGACGGCACCAGCGCCATCGCGGAAGCCATCGCGCAAGACAAGGAACTGACGAAAAAACTGCTCGATTCTGCCGGCGTGCCGGTACCGCACGGCCGTGTCGCCATCGATGCGGACGACGCCTGGGCCGCCGCCTGCGAGATCGGCCTGCCCGTCGTCGTCAAGCCGAAGGATGGCAACCAGGGCAAAGGCGTGACCGTCAACGTCACCACGCGCGAACAGCTGACGGCCGGCTTCCTCGCGGCGCAGGAATTCCGCGACGATATCCTCGTCGAGCGCTACCTGCCGGGCCACGATTTCCGCTTGCTCGTCATCGGCAACAAGATGGTGGCGGCGGCCCGCCGCGACCCGCCGCAAGTTGTGGGCGACGGTCAGCACACGGTGCGCGAACTGGTCGACCAGGTCAACCTGGACCCGCGCCGCGGCAGCGGCCACGCCACCTCACTGACGAAAATCCGCTTCGACGACATCGCCCTGGCCAGCCTTGCCAAGCAGGGCTACGTGGCCGAATCCGTGCCGCCCGTGGGCCAGCGCGTGATCTTGCGCAATAACGCCAACCTGTCAACGGGCGGCTCGGCCACCGACGTCACCGTCGACGTGCACCCGGAAGTGGCGGCGCGCGCCGTCGCGGCCGCGCACATGGTGGGCCTGGACATCTGCGGCGTCGACGTCGTCTCCGAAAGCATTTTGAAACCGCTGGAAGAGCAGAACGCCGGCATCGTGGAAGTGAACGCCGCGCCGGGCTTGCGCATGCACCTGGCGCCGTCGTTCGGCAAGCCGCGCCCAGTGGGCGAAGCCATCATCGCCGCCATGTTCGCCGAAGGCGACGATGGCCGCATCCCCGTCGTTGCCGTCACCGGCACCAACGGCAAGACCACCACCGTGCGCCTGATCGCCCACCTGCTGACGGCTTCCGGCCTGCGCACGGGCATGACGAACACGGATGGCGTGTACATCGAAGGGCGCCAAATCGACAGCGGCGACTGCAGCGGCCCGCGCAGCGCGCGCAACGTGCTGCTGCACCCGGACGTGGACGCGGCCGTGTTCGAGACGGCGCGCGGCGGCATGCTGCGCGAAGGCCTGGCCTTCGACCGCTGCCAGGTCGCCGTGGTGACGAATATCGGCGCGGGCGACCACCTGGGCCTGAACTACATCACCACCGTGGAAGACCTGGCGGTCCTGAAACGCGTGATCGTGCAGAACGTGGCCGACAGCGGCGTGGCCGTGCTGAACGCCACCGACCCTGCGGTGGCGCGCATGGCCAAGAATTGCAGTGGCACGGTGACCTTCTTCGCCGCCGACAAGACGCATCCCGTGATGGCCACGCACCGCGCGCAAGGCAACCGCGTGGTGTACGTGGAAGACGGCAAGCTGGTCGCGGCGCAAGGCAACGAGCGCCACGAAATCGCCCTGTCGCAAGTGCCGATCACGCGCAACGGCGCCATCGGCTTCCAGGTCGACAACGTCATGGCGTCGCTGGCCGCCGCCTGGGCCGTGGGCCTGGACTGGAAAACCATCGCGCTGGGCCTGAAAACCTTCGCCAATGAAGCCGACAATGCGCCGGGCCGCTTCAACGTCTTCGATTATAAGGGCGCCACCCTGATCGCCGACTACGGTCACAATCCGGACGCCATCCTGGCGCTGGTGCAGGCCGTGGAAAGCATGCCGGCCAAGCGCCGCTCGGTGGTCATCAGCGGCGCCGGCGACCGCCGCGACGAAGACATCCGCCAGCAGACGGAAATCCTCGGCGCCGCGTTTGACGACGTGCTGCTGTACCAGGACCAGTGCCAGCGCGGCCGCGCCGACGGCGAAGTGGTGGCATTGCTGCGCCAGGGCCTGGACGGCGCCAAGCGCACCAGCCATATCGATGAAATCAACGGCGAATTCGTCGCCATCGACAAGGCCCTGGCACGCCTCGGCGAAGGCGATTTGTGCCTGATCCTGATCGACCAGGTGGAAGAAGCGCTGGCGCACATTGCCAAGCGCGTCGCCGAAGCCTGAGCGCTGTAACAGTGCACACAAGGGCGGCCTGCGGGCCGCCTTTTTTTATCCTCCACCGTCTCCCGCCGCGCACCTGCATGGTGCAAAAGTCCCCTTGCAAGCTTGTAAATTCAGGCATGAAAATTGCTCATAAGAAAACATAAATGGGCTGACGAGAAGGTGGGGCACGCATGGTGGGCAGAATCTCGCGCATGATCGGGAAATTGACGGTGGGGCGCAAACTGGCGCTGATCTATTTGCTCGACCTGTCCGCCGTGATCTTCATTTCCGGCATCCTCATCAACGAAAAATACATCGCCATCGATTTCTCGCGCAAGGAGATGGCGGGCAATGACTACATTGCCACGATCCGCGATGCGCTGCTGCCCCTGGCGCGCAGCACGGCGCAGCCGGGCGCGCAGGCAGCGGCCGTGGAACAGGCCGAAAGCCGCTTCGGCGCCGGCATGCGCAGCGCCGAACTGAATGCGCAATTTGCCGCCCTGCTGCGCCAGGCCGGCAGCATTTCCGCTGCGCCGGACGACAGCATCGCGCCCTCGCCCGCCTTCGTGGCCGGGCGCGCACTGCTCACGCGCGTGGGCAACCAATCGAACCTGATCCTCGACCCGGACCTGGACAGCTACTACACGATGTCGCTGGTGATCCTGCGCTTCCCCGAACTGCTGGAAGTGATCAACAGCACGCGCGCCCTGGCCCTGCAACTGGCGACGGCCGAAGGCGCGCAGCGCCAGCGCCTGCAGACCCAGTTCCTGATACTGGAGGGACGCATGGACGCCACCATGGCCGGCATCGGCAGCGACTACACGGAGGCGTTCGCGGCCAGCACGCCGCTGCTGCGCCAGCACCTGGATGGCTCGCGCGCGGCCCTGCGGCAAGCCGTGGCGCAGTTACGCGCCAGTACCCAGGCGCTGGCCGGCGCGCAAGCCAACCCCGCAGGCACGCAGGAACTGCTGCGCCGCGATGCGGTGGCCGCCGCGGCCCTGCAGCGTGCCTGGCGCGCGGCGGAAGGCCAATTGCACCGTCTGATCCAGCTGCGCGTGGACGGCTTCTTCACGCGCATGTGGCTGCACCTGGGCACGGCCGTACTGCTGCTGGTGATGATACTGGGCCTGGTGTTTTTCGTCGCGCGCCAGATCGCCCTGCCCATCCGCCGCCTGGCGCGCGTGGCGCAGGAAGTGCGCGAAACGGGCGACCATAGCCTGCGCGCCGTCTGGGACAGCGAGGATGAAACGGGCCGCCTGGTCCGCGCCTTCAATACCATGCTGCAGCAGCTCGACTTCCAGCGCATGGCGCAGCAGGAGCTGGTGGCGCGCGCCAGCGCGGCCGATGCGCAGCGCCAGCTGGTCGACGCCATTCCCATTCCGCTGATGGTCACCTCGATCCCGCATCACCAGGTGCTGCACGCGAACCAGGCCGCGCACGCGTGGCAGGGCGGCCTGGAACTGGACCCGTGGGTGGGCGGCATGCATCCGCAAGCCCGTTCGCGCTTCTTCCAGCGCTTGAGCGACCTGGGCGCCGTCGATGAATTCGAGGTGTGCTGGAGCGGCGGCGGCACGCCCACCTGGGCCTTGATTTCCGCGCGCCTGATCGACTACCAGGGCCAGCGCGCCGTGCTGTCGACCTTCACGCCGATCAACAAGATGAAGCTGATGGAGTCGCGCCTGGAACTGTGGGCCAAGGTATTCGAGGCATCGGCCGAAAGCCTGATCGTGATGGACGCCGGCATGCGCATCATCACCGTCAACCAGGCCTTCCGCCGCCATTCGCTGTACGACATGGTGGAGCTGATCGGCAAGCGCCCGGCCTTCCTGCTCGCGCCGGAGAACCCGCCCGAGCAGCTCGACAGCCTGCGCCAGACCCTGGCGCGGCGCGGCTACTGGCAGGGCGAAATCCGGGTGCAGCGCAAGTCGCTGGAAAGCTATCCCGCCTGGCTGGTGATGAACGCCGTGCGCGACCTCGACGGCGTCACCACGCATTTCATCGCCAGCTCGCTCGACATCAGCGAACGCAAGGCCAGCGAGCGGCAGATCGAGCACATGGCCCACCACGATGCGCTGACGGGACTGGCGAACCGCCACGTGTCGAAAGTGCGCCTGGCGGCCGCCATCGCGCAGGCGCGCCGCAGCGGCGAAAAGGTGGGCGTGCTGTTCGTCGACCTGGACCGCTTCAAGCACGTCAACGACGCGCTGGGCCACCACGTGGGCGACGCGCTGCTGCAATCGGTCTCAAAGCGCCTGCTGCAGCTGGTGCGCGAAGGCGATACCGTCAGCCGCCTGGGCGGCGATGAATTCGTCGTCATCCTCAACGGCGTCGGCGATGCCGCATCCATCGCCGCCCTGCTCGACACGCGGCTGATACCGGCCATGCGTGAGCCGCACCAGGTGGAAGGCAACGAGCTGTATGTCTCGTGCAGCGTGGGCGTGGCCATCTACCCGGACCACGGCGGCGACATGGATACCCTGATGCGCCACGCCGATGCGGCCATGTACCAGGCCAAGAGCGGCGGGCGCGATCACGCGCGCATGTTCACGCCGCAGATGCTGGAACAGCAGCTGCAGCAGCTGCACCTGGAAAGCGATCTGCGCCACGCCATCGAGCGACAGGAACTGGTGCTGTACTACCAGCCGCGCATCGATGCGAAAAGCAGCCGCCTGAATGGCGTGGAAAGCCTGATCCGCTGGCTGCACCCGCAGCACGGCCTGATCGCGCCCGACAGCTTCATTCCCGCCGCCGAGGAATCGGGCCTGATCGTCGCCATCGGCGCGTGGGTCATCCGCGAGGCGTGCCGCCAGCAGCTGGCCTGGCGCGAGGCGGGCGCGGGCGACATCGCCGTGTCGATCAACCTGTCGGCCATCCAGCTGAAAAGCGGCGGCCTGGTGGCCACCTTGCGCGAGGTGCTGCGCGAGTTTCCCGTCACGCCGGGACAGATCGAATTCGAACTGACGGAATCGATCCTGATGGACAACGTGGACGACACCATCGCCACCCTGCACGCCATCAAGGCGCTGGGTTTCGCGCTGTCGATCGACGATTTCGGCACCGGCTATTCGAGTCTGAACTACCTGTGCCGCTTCCCGCTCGACAAGCTGAAAATCGACATGAGCTTCGTGCAGGACATCCACGGCTCGCCGCAAAACCTGGCGGTGACGAAAACCATCATCGGCCTTGGCCATACCCTGGGCTTGACGGTGACCGCCGAGGGCGTGGAAAGCGCGGCCGATGCGGACGTGCTGCGCCACGCCGGCTGCGATGAATTGCAGGGCTACTACTTTGCCCGCCCCATGCCGCAAGCGCACTTCATGGCCTGGCTGGCGCACAGCGCCGCGCCCTGCGCCGCCTGACACCTGCTGTGGAGCGTCCGCAACGCGCCCGCGCCAGGTTCGACAACGCGCGGCGCGCCGCCAGGGCGCATGAATGCAGCAGGGATACCGGAATTGGTATTGACATCGCAAAAGAAGTCATTTGTGGGGCAAAGTCATTCCCACCTACCATGTTTCTGAGCAAGTTCCAGCTCTGGCGGCGACTGCCGCGGCGTTCTCAACATAACTAAAATACAGGTGGAGACAAGATGAAGCAATCGATGGCAACGGGCACCCGCACGCCCAAGCAAAACACACGGCTGACCTTGAAGGCCACGGTGGCCGCCCTGGCCGGCGCCGGCCTGCTGAGCAGCGCGTCCGTCTGGGCGCAACAGGCGCCCGTCGTGGAAGCGGTGGAAACGGTAGAAACGGTGGAAACGGCAGCACCGGCGCCAGCCGACAATGCCGGCATCGCCGTCGTCGCCGTCACGGGCGTGCGCAGGGCGGCACAGAGCGCGCAAACGATCAAGAAGAACAACGACCAGGTGGTCGACTCCATCGTCGCCGATGAAATCGGCAAATTCCCGGACAAGAACGTGGCCGAAATCCTCGGCCGCGTGACGGGCGTGCAAATCCGCCGCGAAGGCGGCGAAGCGGGTTCCGTCATCATCCGCGGCCTGCCCGGCGTGGTGACCCTGCTCAACGGCCGTGAAATGTTCACCTCCGTGGGCCGCAGCCTGTACCTGGCCGACATCCCGACGGCCATGCTGCAGCGCGTGGACGTGTACAAATCGCAGGGCGCGGACATGGTCGAAGGCGGCACGGCCGGCGTGATCGACGTGCGCACCAACCGCCCGTTCGACTTCAAGGGCTTCACGGCGTCGGGCAACGTGCGCGCCGAGCACCGCGACAAGTCCGGCTCGACGGACCCGAACGTCAGCGGCATGGTCTCGAACCGCTGGAAGACCGCATACGGCGAATTCGGCGCCCTGCTCGGCCTGTCCTACCAGCGCAGCAAATACTATGACGAGACGATCTGGAACGCCGAACCCGTCAAGCGCCCCGACGCGGGCAACATCACGGGTCCCGATTCCGTCGGCATGATCCCCACCGTGGGCGACCGCAAGCGCTACGCGGCGAATGCCGCCTTCCAGTGGCGCCCGAACTCGCAGGTGGAAGTGTATGCGGAAGGCATGTCGACCCTGATCAAGCACGCGTTCGACAGCCAGTTCTTCGTCGGTTCCCTGCCCTGGGGCCAGAACCCGGACATCACCCTGATCCCCGGCACCAATCAGGCGGCCACGGTGGGCAAGATCGACGGCCCCTGGTCGCCGTTCACGCTCGGTTCGACCCAGGCGCGGCGCGACCGCTCGATCGGTTCGCAAGGCGCCATCGGCGCGCGCTGGGACATCACGCCGCAGCTGCGCGCCACGACGGAACTGGCGCGCACGGTCAGCAACTTCGAGCGCGAATTTCCCATCCTCGACTTCCTCGCCCATCCGACCAGCGTGATCGGCAGCACGAACGTCAACGGCGGCGCACAGATCAGCTACCCCGGCTACAACATGCTGGCCCCGAAGAACTACACGCTGCTCGGCTTCTACGATAACCACAGCCACGACGAAGGCAGCTCGACCGACTGGCGCGGCGACGTCACCTACGACATGGACAGCACGGGCTTCTTCCGTGAATTCTCGGGCGGCGTGCGCCTGGCCAAGCGCAAGGCCGAATCGATCCGCGAAAAGAACGTGCAAGGCGGACTGACGTCGATCATGACCGCGGACGCCCTGCCCGGCCTGGCATGCACCTCACACAAGAACACGGGCAACTTCGGCCTGCGAAGCTGGCTCACGCCGTGCCGCGACTACATGCTCAACAACACGGACACCTTGCGCCAGTTGTTTACGGGCAGCAGCGAACGCAGCCCGGACGATCCGATGACCCACTTCAAGGATGTGGAAAAAACCAACGCCGTCTACGGCAAGGCGCGCATCGGTTTTGATCTGGCGCAAGTGCCGGTCGATGGCACCGTGGGCGTGCGCGTGGTGCAGACCAAACAGGACTTGCAAGGCAATTCCTCGCAAGACGGCATCGTCACGCCCGTGCGCGTGAAAACGTCCGATACAGACGTACTGCCCAGCCTGACCCTGAAAGCCATGCTGCGCCAGGACCTGGTCGCCCGCTTGACGGCCGGCAAGGCGGTGCAGCGCCCGAACTTCGCCGACTTCAACCCCGGCGTGACCCTGGGCAAGAGCCTGGAAATGGTACGTCCGACGGGCAGCGGCGGCAATCCCGACCTGAAACCCGTGGAAGGCAAGAACCTCGATGCGGCGCTGGAATGGTATTTCGCGCAGACGGGTTCCGTCACGGCCACCGTATTCCGCCACAATTTCAAGAATTACATCCTGTCCGGTTCGGCTAAGGAAACGTATGACGGCATCGAGTACGACATCACGCGTCCGCGCAACACCTCGAAGGGCCATCTGCAAGGCGTGGAAATGGCTTACCAGCAGTTCTACGACAAGTTGCCAGGCTGGATGAGCGGCCTGGGCCTGCAGGCGAACGCCACCTATATGACGGGCGAGCTGGAAGAATTGAATGGCAGCGCGCATCCGTTCACGGGCATGTCGAAATGGTCGGCCAACATCGTCGGCCTGTACGAACAGGGACCGTGGTCGGCGCGCCTGGCCTACAGCTGGCGCGACAAGTACGTCGACGACTACAACTACCGCGGCAAGGGCATCCACCTGACCGTGGCGCCCACCAAGACCCTGGACGCGTCGGTCTCGTACAAGCTCAACCCGAATACCACGGTGACGCTGGACGCAAACAACCTGCTCGACTCGACCTACCGCGACTATCACGACACGCCGGACTATGTGCGCGATGTGCGGCGCTATGACAAGGTTGTAGGTATATCAGTCCGCTGGAGCTACTAGCCCGTCCCCCACCCTTTCTTCCTTCAAGGGTTTTCAGCGCCAGCCGGCAACGGTTGGCGTTTTTTTTGCCTTGTGGAATCTATCCGACAGTGGAATTGATCTGGCGCAAAGTGGTGGCGCCGGGGCGCTTTTATGCTGGCAGCTTGACTAGCGAACCCGGCGGGGGACAGCATGCGCAATGCACGGCCCATCGACACACAATTATTCCAACCCGACATCCCGGTACGGCTCGACATGCGCACGGCGGCGCTGGTCGAGCATGCGCTGGCCTTGCAGGAAATGGCCGGCACGGGCGCCGCCGCCCTGTTCCTGCACTGCCACGACGTGCCGCTGCCCACCGCCCTGCGCGTGCTGACGACGGGACCGCGCCGCAAACCGGCCGGGCCGCACCTGTTTGCCCGCCTGCGTCCACGCACGGCCGCCCGGGTGCAAGGCGCGCCGCTACCAGCGCGCTGACGAATCCTGTACCATCGCCGCAACCTATCAACTGAGGCACGGCGATGCAGGCAGCGACACCCCACGATTCCTATGCGGCACTGATGGACCTGATCAAGGCGCGCCATGCGCAGCTGAGCCCGCAATTCCAGGCCGGCGCCCGCTACCTGGCCGACCATCCGGACGAAGTGGCCGTCTCGTCGATGCGCAGCATCGCCGCGCGCGCGCAGGTGCAATCGGCCGCCCTCGTGCGCCTGGCGCAGCAGCTGGGCTTTGCCGGCTGGCCCGAACTCAAGGCCATCTTCGTCGAACGCCTGCGCGCGGGACCAAGCGGCTACGCGGCAAAAGCCGGCGCGCTGGCCGGCAAAGAGGGAAAAGAGCGCGACCTGGTCACCGAAGTGTTCACGGTGCAGCAGCGCAACCTGGCCGCCACGGAAAGCACCAACCACGCGGCCCTGGACGGGGCCGCCAATCTGCTGCAGGCGGCGCCCCGCGTGCACGTAGCCGGCTTTCGCGCCGCCCACCCGATCGCCTACACCCTGCACTACCTGTACCGGCTGCTGCGCCCCAGCGTACAGCTGCTGAGCGGCCAGGGCGGCACCCTGGAAATGGACTTGCGCGCCCTGCAGGCGGACGAAGCCGTCGTCGTCGTCAGCTTCGCGCCGTATTCGAGCGAAGCGCTGCTGGTGGCGCAGGCGGCGCGCCAGGCCGGCTGCCGGGTGGTCGCCATCAGCGACAGCGCCATGTCGCCGCTGGCCCTGCAGGCCGACGCCAGCATCGTCATCGCCGTCGACAGCCCCTCGTTCTTCCCCTCCATCGTGGCCGGCGTCGCGGCCGTCGAAAGCCTGGTGGAACTGCTGGTGGCGCGCGCGGGGCCGGCTGCGGTCACGGCCATCGGCGCGGCGGAACAGCAATTGCGGGCGCTGGGCGCCTACGCAAAAACATCAAATGATGTAAATTAAAAACAAATACATCAAACGTTGCAATATGACGTGACGCATCCTATAATCGGCCATCTCCCCTTGCCGATAAGAAAGCGACGCCATGAGCCATGTCTTCCACCGCAGCCTGACCGCCAGCTATCCCATCGCCACGGGCGGCGACGGCCCTTACCTGATCGATGCGGACGGCAAGCGCTACCTGGACGCCTGCGGCGGCGCGGCCGTCTCCTGCCTCGGCCATTCGGATGCGGCCGTGATCGCCGCCGTGCAACGGCAGGTTGCCAGCATGGCGTATGCGCACAGCTCCTTCTTTACCACCGAGCCAATGGAGCAGCTGGCCGATTTCCTCGTCGCCCGCGCGCCAGCCGGCATCGACAGCGTGTATTTCGTCTCGGGCGGTTCGGAAGCGGTGGAAAGCGCGCTGAAAATGGCGCGCCAGTATTTCGTCGAACGGGGCCAGCCGCAGCGCCGCCACGTCATCGCGCGCCGCCAGAGCTATCACGGCAACACCCTGGGCGCGCTGGCCACGGGCGGCAACGCTTGGCGCCGCCAGCAGTTCGAGCCGCTGCTGATCGACGTCACCCACGTGTCTCCCTGCTACGCCTGGCGCGACCAGGCAGCCTATGAAACGGACAGCGACTACGTGGCGCGCCTGGGCCAGGAGCTGGAAGAGCATATCGCCGCACTGGGCGCGGACAAGGTCATGGCCTTCATCGCCGAACCCGTCGTCGGCGCCACGGCTGGCGCCCTGCCCGCCGTCGCCAGCTACTTCCAGCGCATGCGCGCCATTTGCCAGCGCCACGGCATCCTCCTGATCCTCGACGAAGTCATGTGCGGCATGGGGCGCACGGGCAGCCTGTTCGCCTGCGAGCAGGAAGGCGTCACGGCTGACCTCATCTGCATCGCCAAGGGCCTGGGCGCCGGCTACCAGCCCATCGGCGCCGTGATGGTGTCGCAAGACATCCGCGACACGATCCGCGCCGGCACGGGTTTCTTCCAGCACGGCCACACGTATATCGGCCACGCCACGGCCTGCGCCGCCGCGCTGGCCGTGCAGCAGCAGATCGAGGAACGCGATCTGCTGGCCAACGTGCGCGCCATGGGCGCCTTGCTGCAAGAGCGGCTGCATGCGCGTTTCGACGGCCATGCGCACGTGGGCGACATCCGCGGCCGCGGCCTGTTCCTGGGCCTGGAACTGGTGCAGGACCGCGCCACCAAGCAGCCGTTCGACCCGGCCCGCCGCCTGCACGCACGCATCAAGGCGCACGCCATGCAGAACGGGCTGATGTGCTATCCCATGGGCGGCACCATCGACGGCCTGCACGGCGACCACATCCTGCTGGCGCCGCCCTACATCATCGACGCCAGCCATGTCGACGAGATCGTCGACAAGCTGGGCACGGCCATAGACACGAGCGTGACCTAAGCGCGCCCGCTGTTGCCGACGGTAGACATCAGGCTGGCGCCGCAGCTGGTCTTGTGACCGTCAAACGCCACGGGCACGCCGTCGATCAGCACCTGCGGATCGCCCTCGGCGATCACGCAGCGTACGTGGCCCTTGATCGGGCAAACGCAAGGGTCGCCCTTGCGCGCCACGGCCACGCCCAGCACGGTACTCTTCGGCGCCGCGCCCACCACCTTGCCGCCATGGCTGGTGGGGTCGTTCAAGCGGATCACGCCACGCATGCTCTTCTCCCCGGATGTATCAAGCGTCTCATTGCGAAAACCCCTGGTAATACTCAGGCGCATCGTGGCGCAAGCCCCACCACGGCAAGTACGCATGGTTGCCGCCACGCGCGCGGAACCAGGGCTTGTCGGGCCGGATCGGCCGCACGACGGCAGGCGGCGCCACCACCAGCGCCACGGGCGCCGACAGGTCGCTGGTGCCGGCCACCAGCACGGGCTTGCCAAAGTGATGCGCATAGGCAATGCCCAGCGCCACGTTCGTCAAAGCAGTGCCCGCGCCCGTCTCGCCCAGCACGGCAGTCAGATTGAAGCTTTGCTTGAGAAGGTCGAATTCCGGCAATTGCAGGGTAAGCGTCTGCGCCAGCGCGCCCAGCCGTGCTGAAGAGTCCTCGTGTGTATTGCCCGCATCATGGATCAGATAGCCAATCTCCGTATCCTGCCTGTTGGCCTTCGCTGCCGCCTCCTCGATGGCCGCCGTCCACGCCTGCACCAGGCGCGGCGGTTCGCCCTTTTTGACGTCAAAATCCGCCGCCTGTTTCGTACTCGGATAGCCGAGCCACGCCAGCGGCGCCCGCTCCGTTTTAAAGTCGGGACCGGCAAGCACCAGCAGCACCAGGTTTTCGTTGATTTGCCGGTCCAGAGGTCGGCTAGGCGCATCCCAGTTCATGGCCCAGACGGTTTCCTTGGGATGGCTTTGCAGGTAATCGAGCGCGGCAGCCAAGGAGGTAAAGCCAGCGTTGGGGCCGCCCATGGTGACGCGGACGTCGGGAAGCGTAGCGCGCGTCCAGAGTGTCGGGAAGTTTGGGTTGCCAATGGTAAAGATGCGGCGCACATAGTCTTGCACGAAAGCGCCGGCATCCGTCGGGTCGAGTTTTCCGTCAGGGATGGCGTATTCGATATGGATGCCAGCCAGCTCGCGCCAGCGTGATTTGTTTTCAGCAAAGTGAACGTTGTAGAAGTACTCTGGATCGGAGTAGTACACGTCATGAATTAAATTGAAAGTCTTCTCTATGTATTTTTCATGGTAACCATCGAACGTTTCAGAACCATCATTTCCAACCGCGACAGAAGCAATACTTTGCAGACGGGTATATTTCTCGGGTTTTTCCCTGACCATCTCATCGTCCGGATTCGGCTGCACCAGTCCCATAGTCCACAGCAATTGCCATTGCGTGGGGTAATCCCGACGCTGCAGGGGATTCAGCCATTGCAGCCCCACCACCTGCGCCATCAACGGGCCGCTGCGTGGCACCGTCGCTTCCTGCAAGGGCGCCGTCGCGCACGCGCCAAGCAAAAGCGACATGAGAACACCGATCAGCGCCCTCATTGCGAAAACCCCTGGTAATACTCAGGCGCATCGTGGCGCAAGCCCCACCACGGCAAATACGCATGGTTGCCGCCGCGCGCGCGGAACCACGGCTTGTCGGGCCGGATCGGCCGCACGACAGCGGGCGGCGCCACCACCAGCGCCACGGGCGCCGACAGGTCGCTGGTGCCGGCCACCAGCACGGGCTTGCCAAAGTGATGCGCATAGGCGATGCCCAGCGCCACGTTTGTCAGGGCCGTACCCGCGCCCGTCTCGCCCAGCACGGCGGTCAGATTGAAGCTTTGCTTGAGGAAATCGAATTCCGGCAATTGCAGGGTAAGCGTCTGCGCCAGCGCGCCCAGCCGTGCTGAAGAGTCCTTGTGCGTATTGCCCGCATCATGGATGAGATAGCCAATCTCCGTATCCTGCCTGTTGGCCTTCGCCGCCGCCTCCTCGATGGCCGCCGTCCACGCCTGCACCAGGCGCGGCGGTTCGCCCTTTTTGACGTCAAAATCCGCCGCCTGTTTCGTGCTCGGATAGCCGAGCCACGCCAACGGCGCCCGCTCCGTCTTAAAGTCGGGACCGGCCAGCACCAGCAGCACCAGGTTTTCGTTGATCTGCCGGTCCAGGGGCCGGCTGGGCGCATCCCAGCTCATGGCCCAGACGGTTTCCTTGGGGTGGCTTTGCAGGTAGTCGAGCGCGGCGGCCAAGGAGGTAAAACCGGCGTTAGGGCCGCCCATGGTGACGCGAACTTCGGGCAGGATGGAGCGGGTCCACAGTGTAGGGAAGTTTGGGTTGCCGATGGTAAAGGTGCGGCGCACATAGTCTTGCACGAAAGCACCAGCATCTACCGGGTCGAGTTTTCCTTCAGGGATAGCATATTCGATATGGATGCCGGCCAGCTCACGCCAGCGTGATCTGTCTTCAGCAGAATGGACGTTGTAAAAATACTCGGGGTCGGAATAATAAATATCATGGAACAAATTAAATACTTTCCGAATGTACTTACGATGATATCCATCAAACGTTTCCGCACCGTCACTTCCCCCTGCGACTGGTGAAATAGCCTGCAAGCTGGAATACTTTTTCGGATTTTCTTTGACCATATCGTCGCCTGGATTCGGCTGCACCAGTCCCATAGTCCACAGTAGTTGCCATTGCGTGGGGTAATCCCGACGCTGCAGCGGATTCAACCATTGCACAGCGACGACCTGTGCCATATAGCGGCGTTTGTCAGTGTCAGGTACCTCGGTAACAGCATTTTCCGACGCAGGCGGCGATGAACGAAGACGTACACAGGCCGTCAGGGAAATCAACGCCAGAAAAACCATCAAAGCATAAATAAAAAAGGATTTCGTCATATTGAATTCTCCATTTTTAAGACACTGCAATGTCACCCATGGGCGCACTCTCCTGACGTTGGCTTGACGGCAGGTGGTGGATTTTCACGCTTATCGACTATCAAACTAGGCATACTGGCCGGTCCGCCTTCGCTACCTGCCCAAACGGTTATCTTTAATTCATCAATGGTGGCACTTGCGAAATATTGCTCAAAAGTCTTTGCAAAATCGGGCTCGTCCACCCACTCCAACAACCTCCAATCCGCCGCCACCCGCAACTTGCGCAACTGCTCAGCCTTGATGCGGCACACGCCCACCGCCACGTCATACGCAAGCGCCCGCTCCGCGTGCATGGCGTTGGTCAGGATGGAGGAATGGTCGGTGGCGTACGCGCCCGCATGGCTGGACATCATTTCGCCGATGCGCGTGCTGCGCCATTGCTGGTAGTCGGCGTCTGGCGTGGCGTTGGGCATTTCCTGCTGCACTTTTTTGCCCGCAGGACTTTTCCCTTCCCGTACAGCCTGGGCGCGTATCACCGCGCGCTGCTCGAACCGCAAACGCGCCTCGTCGTCGGCCGTGCCCTTCGCGCTGTCCACGCGTTTGGCCTCGTCTTTTCCCGCCTGCCCCTGCAGGCCGCCGGGCGGGATGGCATGATCGGCAAGGTAATCGTCGCCGGCAGTACGCTGTTTTCCGGCCTGACGCGATTCGCCGGGCGGATCATAGCCTTCGTCGAATTCCTCGCTGGTCTGGCCAAAGCGCAAGGACTGCGGCGTGAAGGGCTGCAACAAGTCGGGCGCGTTCAGTTCGATTTTCCAATCCTTGTGGGGAGAGGCATTGCAGGGGCTGCGAGCCAGGCCCGTCATCACGATGAACAGGGGCGCAAACCCGACAGTCAGGATGGTGGACAAGCGGCTCTCCTGGCTGGCCTCGACGCCCTGCTTGACGGAATAAGACGCATATTTCTGTGCCGGAAACCAGAAATCGTTGCCGCCCGGCGCAGGCTTGCGCCAGTGATCGGTCCAGTAGTGATAGCTGCCTTGCTTGCCCACCTCGAAACCCTGGGCAAACACGCGCTGCACGCACACGCCTGCCGCGTCGGTGGCGGCCAGCTCGCCGCCGTCCTTGCTGTCCCTGGCCAGCGAGCCCGACAGGCCGCGCCAGCCGATGCCCTCGATGGCCACGGACGACACCACCACGTCGTGCGGATTGCAATAGATGGTCACCCGGCCATATGATGACTTCTTGCCGCCGCGCGCGGCGCCGGCAATCCCGTATCGTTCACGATCTTTGGCGGCGGAAAAACCGTGCTGCAAGTTGGCCATGCAGCGGTCGATTTCCTCGTCTGTCTGCAGTTCGCCCAGGGTGGCGCGCTGGCGGATGATGGCAAAGAAGTTTTTCAAGGTATCCAGGCGCGCCTGCACCGTCACCCTGCCCGTGCTGCCGTCCGCCGCGCGCAGATTGCCGGCTACCCAGTTCTCGGCGCTATTGCGTTTCGCCAAACTGTACGGAGAATTGCAGATGACATAGTTATCGGCCACGCAAGGAACGCCATCCACCTTGGGCAGGCGGGCGCCGAGAAAGGCGGCCGCCATCGCCACCATCGTGCCCTGGCTGTGGCACACGATGGTGACCGGCACGTCGGCCTGCTGCTGGCGGATGGCTTCGGCCAGCCTGGCCAGGCGATAGGCGGCCAGCACGAAATACGGGCGCGGCGGGCAACTGTACACTTGCCGCTCCGAAAAGGGATTCATGTGCTGGATCTTGTTCCACAAAAACAAATCCTCGCTCAGCCCCTCCTTCCACAGGTCGGCCAGCGCGCTGCAGCCATTGGCAAACGGGCCGCCGCCCCAGTAATCCTGTTCGTTCAGGTAGATGCCCTTGCCGTATTTCTGCAGTTCTTCGCCGGAAGCCTTGTAGCCCCAGCGAAAGCGGAGCACGGGAGAAAACGTGCCGGCATCGCGGATCAGGGTATCGGCCGACATCTCCGGATGGAGAAAGCCTTCCGCCGTGATCTCGGCGCCATAATTGACCGCCTTCAGTTCGCCGCCTTCCACGCCACGGTGCTGCAGGTGATGACAGGAACGCTTGAGGCGCTCGTTGAGGCCGTTGCACAGGCCTTCTTCCGCGGCCGCGTACCACTCGCCGTCGGAATTGACGCCGTGCACGAAGATGATGATGCCGGGCAGCGGCAACTGTTGCAGCGTGTCCCGGTCGCTGCTCTGGAAATTGGCGTTGCAGGAAAACTGGCCGAGGATATCGATTTTGGGATCGTCGCACAGCGGCGGGCGGGGATCGAACTGCATGGCGTGTCTCCTATGTCGGGGTTCAGGAACGGCGGCGGAAGAAGAATCCCTTCAGCCGCTGCAGGTGGTCGGTCGCCACCTTCGGCCCGCGCCCATCGGCATCGCTGACGCCCGTCAACGGGCTGTCGCCTTCGCGCTCGATGTGCACTTCCACGCCTTCGACGGGCAAGCCGTCGGTGGGACGCAGCAAGCGCGGCACGCGGCCCAAGTCGCCTTCGCCGAAGGTGGGCAGTTCGCCTTTCATGCTGGCCGGACCGCTCCAGTGGTGGCCGTCGGTCTTCACCGTCAACGCGCCCGGCCCGCCCAGCTCCACGGCGCCGCCGGACAGTTTCAGGTAGGCGCCGCCCGCCGTCATGAAGGTGATTTCGTCCTGCGCCACGCCGACCAGGCGCGTGCCCGCCGTCAGGCGGATGTCCTTGGCGGCGTCCGCCTGCAACAAGTCGTGCTGGCTTTGCAGCAAGAACTTGCCGAAGTGGGCCACCTGCACGATGCCATCCTGGTGCGCGAACAGGGAAATGCCCTTGCCCGCGTTGACGTTGCAGCGCTGGGCCGCGCTCAGCTGCAGATGCTGTTGTGCCACCAGGTCGATATTCGCGCCCGCATTGCCGGCGATGGTCCTGGGCGTGCTCAGCGCCACGCCCTCGGGCGCCGCGATGCTGACGGCGGGCTGGTCGGCGGCAATGGCGGCCCCCAGCGCCTTGCTGCCGGCCGCGTCCAGCGCCAGCGCCTGGTACTGGGCGGCAAACTCGCCCAGGGACGTGAACAATTCCAGGCATTCCTTCATCACGGCGGCATGCTCGCTGCTGTCGAGCTGCTTGCCGCTGGCGCCCAGCTGTTTCCAGGCCGAAATCAGCAGCGAGCGGGCCGTGCGCACGCTGCCGCTGGCGTCGCTGCGCAATTCAAAGCCGTCGCCGCGCTGCCGCCCTGCCCCGTCGCTGCGCGGCTCGGTCAGGTAGCCGAGGTTCAGTTGCGAGGCCGCCTGGTCGCTGGCCAGCTGTGCGCTGATCTGCGACGGCGTGTCGTCAAAGCACAGCTGATTGCCGCGCCCGCCCCGCACTTCGCGGCTGCGCATGCCGGACAGGTAGCGGTTGCCGGGCAAGGCGCCGCGCGCGCTCAAGCCCGGCGGCGCGCCCACGGCGTTGTACAGCTGGCCGACGATGATGGGCCGGTCCGGGTCGCCGCCGAGAAAATCGATCAGCACTTCCGCGCCAATGCGCGGCAAGGTCAGCGTGCCGCATTGCCTGCCGTTGCCCGGTCCATTGCCCGTCCAGCTCGATGCCACGCGCACCCAGGCCGAATCGCGCTCCGTATCGGACGCGCCGCTGCCGTTGGCATGCGCGTGGTCCGGCGCGCGCGTGGCGCCAAAACGCACCTTGACCCGTCCCAGCGCATCGCAATGCACCTCTTCGCCGGCAGGCCCCGCGACCAGCGCGCTTTGCAGGCGCACGACGGGAAAATCGCTGCGCGGGTCAAAGGCAGGGACGATGGCAATGCCGCGCCGCACGCAAGTAAAACGGTTGTGGTAACGCAAGACCGCCCGGCCATCGGCACCCGCCCCTTGCGGCTGGCCAGCGTCACACTGCCAGCCGCTCTGCGCAAACAGGCGCTCGACACGGGCGTCCAGACCTGTCGGCAAGTTATTGCTGGCCGCCACGCTCAAGGCCGTGATGACGAAACTGCGCTCGGCCACCGGGTGGCTGTCGATGTCCGCATGCCCTTCCAGGCTGAACCACTGGCCCGCGCAAAAGTCGCGCACGCAGCCTTCTCCCTGGAAACACTTGCTGTCCAAATCGTGACGCGCCATCGCCAGCTGGCCCAGTTGCCGCAAGTCGTCATTGCTGGCGGCGGCCAGCGGCGGCTCCACGATATAGTCGTCGAGACTGGCTGCGAAGCGATTGCCATTGCTGCCCTGATCCACGCCGCCCTGCGACTGCGTTGCCATGAACTGCGGGCTGTGCGGGTGACCATCGTCCCAGCTGTAGCGCTCGGACTTTCCCGGCTGCAAGCGGCGCACGGCGCTCCAGGCCGTCACGGCATCCCTTTCCTCGGTGGCGTCATCGCGGTGATAGCGCACCGTGCCGGCCGCGTTGTGCGCCAGGCGGCTGGCGTCGTCGAACAGCAGCAGGGTATGCACGGGCGTGGTGGCGGCGTTCGAACTGGCCGGCGCTCCCGCCTGGAAGCACCAGGCGATGCCGCGTCGCCGGAGCAGGCGGCGGATAAAGGCGGCATCGGATTCATTGTGCTGCATCGTGAATTCGCGCGCGGGCAAGCTGCGCGCCGCCAGCGCCCCGTCAATGGCGAGATCCAGGCTGGCCGCGAGCAAGCTATTGCCCTGTCGCCACTCATCAAACAGAAGCTGCACGATCTGCAATTCATGCTTGTTGCGGAACACGCGCGTATTGATGCGTTTCTCCATCAAGGCCAGGCCGTCGCGCAGCACCAGCTGATAGGTGGCCAGGCCGCCATCGCTCTGCCCCGCGCACGCTTCGGCGACGATGCCGCACACCTTGCGTAGCTGTCCCTGGTCGTTCACGATCTGTAGCTCGGCCGGCACGGCGATGAACTGCTTCAGCGGCAGCTGTGCCTCCGTGGCCACGCACAGGATGCGGTATTCCAGACCGCCGCAGATGGCCTCGCTGCCGCTGATGCGCTGCGGCAGCAAGACATCGTCATTGACGCCCTGCGGGTAGGCGAGGCGCAGCCGCAAGGCGCGATTGCCTGCTGTCAAGACCTTGTCCACGGCCAGCCATTGCGCGAAGTCTTCCATGGTTTTCTTCCTTCCAACAGTCAGCGGGGTCCATCATTCACGGCGGTCTCAGGCGGAGCCATCGAATCGCAGGTCGTAATGCATGTCATCACGGTCACGGGCCGACAACTTGCCGGCCAGAAAGGCATCCTCCGCCAGGCAGGCGCCCCTGCCCAGGACGCAGCCACGCACGTCTTCGCGCCGCAAGACCAGGCGGATCTCGAAGCTCACGCCAGGCAAGCCGAACAGCACCAGCATCTGGCGCAGGGCCAGCGCGCCTGGCCGGCCGGGCAAGAAATCCTCGTAGGCGCGGCGGCTTAGCGGCCCCAGCACCAGGCGCACGCGCAAGTCGGCGCGCCGGCAGCGTTCGCCCAGCATGGCCCCCTGCCCCAGCCGGGCATGGGCGGCGGCCAGCAAGGTGCGCTCCTGCGCTGCGCGCCGGAACCAGGCGCCGACAAAACGCTGCAAACGCACGGGCACGCCGAAATACTCGGCCAGCACCGCCTGCATCACATCGGCCGACACGGGCCGGTGGCGCAGCAAGGCCGCGTAATGGGCCAGCACATGCGCAGGCAAACCATCTTCCTGCCTGGCTACCTCGGCAGGCCAGGCGCCCGCCAACGCCAGCTGCAGGGGAAGGAATTCGCCGCCGTCGGCGTCCTGCTGGCATTCGATGCGATAGCGGGCCCAGGCCTGGTAAAACAGGGTCAGCACCCGGTGCGACAGCGCATCGAGCCAGTCGCGGGGAGCACCGTCGCCCGTCTGCCGCTCATGGCGGACCAGCGTTTCCGTGTAATGCAGCGGCAAGCTGCCATGCACGCCCAAAAAACCCAGCATGGCCGCCTGCACATGCACCTGCGTCTCGCCGTCCGCCTGCGGCTCCAGCCACAGTTGTTCGATTTCCCCTGGAGCAAACGACAGCGAGGCACTGCCATGCAGACGCAGGCAATCGCGAAACACTTGCTCCTGTGAAATGCCTTGCTGCATCATCCAGGCACACAACAAACGCACGGCCTGAAAGAAACCGGTGCCGGACGGATCGGCCAGCAGGCGCGCGACTACGCCAGCGTCTGGTTTCCATTGCGTGGCAGGCAGCACAGCAACTCCTTTCCATTCTTCTGCGACAAGACGATCAGGCGGGTAAACGAACCCAGGTGCACGTACAGCCCGAGAAAGCGTTCGATGACCTGGGCAAACGCATGCAAGCCGCTGCCGACAAAGGCTTCCTCGTCGACGGACAGCAGGACGTCGATGCCGAAGACCAGGCTGCCGCCCGCCTCGTCGTGCAGCCAGGTGCTGGCGGCGCGCTGGCGCAGTCCGGTCATGCCCGCGATCTGGCGCGCGGCACTGGCCGAACCGGGCAAGTTGTACAACTCGAGTATCTGCTTGAAGAGCGGCAAGCCCTGCTCGCTCAGCGACTGATGATTCAGGGACAATTGCGCGATCAGCCGCCAGTGCGACGCCGCACCCGCAGGGAAGCGACAGGGCGCGCCGGGCTTGCGCAGCAGGCGCACCGGCAAGGCGCTGGCCGCGCCGTCATGGTGCAAGTCGCCTGCGGCATGGCCGAACACCAGGCGGCTGGGCAAGTCGCGGTTGCTGCAGGTGAGCATGATGGACACCGTTTGCGTCGTGTCGTGCAGCGGCTGCATGGCGCCGTCGACAAAGGAGATGCGCATGTCATAGCCGGGATGGCTCAGCGCCATATCCTCGTCGCGCCGCGTCACCCAATAACGCCCCTGGCGCCCGCCCGCCTCGCCATGGAGCATCGAATAAAACGGGTGAAACGTGTCCAGCGCGGCGCCTTGCTCCGCTTCACCGAGAACCTGCACACTGTCGACGCTGTGGATGTCGTAGCAATGCGCCTGCCTGACCGACGGCAGCAGCACATAATCGGCGCTCGCGTGCGTCAGGCGGATGGGATTGGCGGCCTGGCGGAACAGGTTGACGACAGGCGTGCACCCCGGCACCAGATGCCTTGCGGACAGGGGCCGCAAGATGCGTGCGATATCCGCGTCGGCCTGCACGTCGGCCAGCAGCAAGTGCACGGTGCAACGCCGGCAGGCCGGCGGCAACAATGGGCGCAGCGCGGCCAGGTCGAGGTCGACGAAATTGAATTTATCCGGAAAGGCAAACCATTCGCCCAACAGAAGGTAAGCGGGATGCGAGGCGGCCCTGGCCGGTATCAATGCGTCCTCGGCGGCAAAGCCGACCGGATGCACAGGCACCGCGTCCAGCGCCTGCCACGCGCCATCGACTTCCACATAGGCGCGGCGGGCACGCAGGAACAGGCTGTCGCGCAGGGTGGCGCAGAACGCAGGTTCGCCGTCGAGGAACAGGCGCAGCATCGGCAGCGCCAGCCCGTCCAGCGTGGACGTGGCGCCCGCCGCTTCGAGCGTGATGCTGATCGCCGCCCCCAGATCCGGCGTCAGGCGCACCGCGGGCGGCGCCGCCACGATGGATTGGAAGCGCACGTCGGACAGGCGCAGCGGCGCCACGACGACATCGTAGGTGGTGGTGAACTTGCAGGTGACGCCCTGATGCTCGGCAGCATGCATGACCGTGCCGCGCGGGATGGTGGCCAGCTCGGTCACCGTCGCCGCGTCGTTATCGATGCGCGCAATGGCGCAGGCGGGAAACGGGCGCAAATAATGGGGGAAGTTCACTTCCAGCAAGGTTTCGCTGAAGGCGCCGAAGCCGTCGGCCAGGCGCTTGGCCGTGCGCGCGTTGAACATGGCAAACGCCTGCAGCATGCGTGCCAGGTGCGGGTCGCCCATGTCGCCGCTCAGGATGCCCAGTGCGCCGGCGATGGCCGGATAGCGTCGGGCAAACGCCTGATTGTGCGCATGCAAGGTGCCCAGTTCGCGCTCGTAGTATTGCAGCAACTCGTCCATGCCCGCCCCCATCGCCTGATCGGCACATGCCGGTATAGCCCCGTCTGCATTATTGATGAAGCGGGAGGGAGGAAAATTGAGTTTGAACAAGATTGCGCGCATGCGTCAGCAAGGAGTGCCTTCCTGGCGCAGGTAAAGCAGCTTTTGTTCACTCCTTGTCAATATTAATTGACTTATTCGAAACAATCGTTTTAAATCAGGAAGTTACTCAAAATCAATCATCTTGAGCATTCCAACATCGCATTGACCCTTTTCAATGCTGGATGTCCACGTTGATGCACTCTGAAGCCAAGGTATATGGAACTGCTCGACTCCCTGCGTCAGACCCCGCCGCAAGACGACACGATCAGCGGGCACTATGAAGTGCGCCGCTTGCTGGGCGAAGGCGGTTTCGGCCATGTGTTCGAAGCCTGGGATGCCAAGCTGTGCCGTAGCGTGGCGCTCAAGCGCCTGAAACCGCAAGCCGACGTGCTGCATCCGGAAAAACTCATCAATGAAGCACGCCTGGCCGCCTCGCTCAGGCATGCGGCCTTCGTGCGCATCTTCGCCATCGAGGGCCAGGGCACGAGCCAATCCATCGTCATGGAACTGGTCGAAGGCCAGACCTTGGGGCAGTTCATGCACAGCGGCAAGGCCGACTTGCAGGGGGCGCTCGACATCGCCTACCAGATCGCCGACGCCATGGACGAGGCGCACGCCATGGACCTCGTCCACGGCGACCTGAAACCGTCGAACCTGATGCTGGAGGCGGACAGCAAGGTGCGCATCCTCGACTTCGGCCTGGCGCGCCACATCGACCCGCAAGCGACTCAAACGACCACCCTGTGCGACTTGCAGGGCACCATCGCCTACATGGCGCCCGAACGCCTGATGGGCCGCCTGCCCGACACGCGCGGCGACGTGTATGCCTTGGGCGCCATGCTGTACGAAATGCTGGCCGGCCAGCGCCACTTCGCCCACCTGAACGGCCTGGCCCTGGCCGCCGCCCACATGCAGGCGACGGAACCGTGGCCCGACCTGCCCGACTCCGTCCCGCCCGCCATCAATGCCCTCGTGCGCGCAATGACGGCGCACGACCCGGCCGAACGGCCGCGCACCATGCGCGACGTGCGCGAGGCGCTAGGGGCGCAGCGCGGCGAGCCGCCCACCCTGGCCACGCCCCTTGCCGACGAGATGCCTGCGAAGGAAGAACCGCCCGCCAGCGTCTCCATCCGCCTGCCCTTGCCTAGAAAACGCACATTAAAACTGGCCGCCGGGGCTATGCTGCTGGCACTTGCGGCATGGCAACTACCCAGGTCGCTGTCCACGGAACCTCGGGATGCCGCATATTCAGAAATCCAGGCCATGCAGAATGGCATGGAAAAACTCCGTCTATTCGATCACCAGGCCAGTCAACAACAGGCGATTGACTTGTTCAACAAAGTGCTGGAACACAATCCACGCAATGCAGCGGCGGCGGCCGGACTATCGTTGGCATATAGCCTACGTTATGTCGGTGATGGCCGGGATCCGACTTGGTTGCAACGCGCCGACGCGAGTGCACAGCAAGCCTTAGCTGTGGATGGCCAACTAGCCTTGGCGCATGTGGCCCAGGCATGGGTCTTGGAATTCCAAGGCAAACGCGTGACGGCATTACAGGCCGCGACGACGGCATTGAATCTGGATCCGCAAAACTTGCTGGGACTGTACGGCAAGATACGCAATCTAATTTATATGAAGCAGTTCGAACAAGCACTTCCACTGCTCGAAAACGCTACTAGTATTTATCCGCGGGAGAGATTATTCAGTTTGCAGCGAGGCATCATGCAGTTCCAGCAGGGTAACTACAAAAAAGCTGAACAGTCGTTCCGATACAGCATTCAACTGGATCCGCAGGCGGCAAACTCGTATGCCTACCTAAATGCGGCCCTGCTCCGCCAGGATCGCGGCGATGAGGCGCTGCGTGTATTGCAGCAGGGTTTGCAGATCCAACCGCACTGGGAGCTTTACACCAACTTGGGCACTTCGCTGTTTGCCCGTGGAGACTATATCGGTGCCGCCAATGCATTTGAAGATGCCGTTTCCAGCAGCAAAGGCAGCCCTGGAAATTATCTGCTCTGGGCTAACTTGGCAGATGCACAAAGGTGGATTCCAGCCCAAAAGGAAAAATCGCGGCGCTCCTACCAACGTGCAATTGATTTGCTGGCACCTCTATTAGAGGCAGCCCCGGATGAAATCACCTATAACTCGCGCATGGCGCTATACAGCGCGTATACCGGAGCACGTGAACAAGCACTGGCGATCATGCGAAAGGCGATCGCCTTGGCACCTGATACAGCCGATGTGCAGTTTCGTGCTGCAATGACACACGAACTCCTTGGAAACCGTGAACAAGCCTTAGCTGCGCTACGTCTTGCCGACAAGCGAGGCTATCCACTCAATCTGATTGAATCAGAACCGGAACTTTTAAACCTGCGACGAGATCCTCAGTACTTCAACTTCCTAACTGAAAGAGATAGTAAAAAATGACGCCTGTAAGCCCTTGGATGAAGTTATCCGTGCATTTTGATGCAGACCAGATCACCAATCAGCTCGACTACAGCTTCACCTCCTGTGACGGCACAGCAGACCCACGCCACGGCCCCTACATGGGCGGCGTGCACTTCCAGAAAGGCCAGCATGTGTACCTGGATGTCACTTGCTGCGGCTCCAGCGAGAGCGGCTTCACCTCATTCCAAATTGTCGACTGCTGCATTATCACCGTACCGCAACTGACGCAGATCGGCCCGAAAGTACCAACCATTTATTCGCCGCCATCGCCATTTTTGCAAGCTGTAGGCGCTACTTATCATTTGCCGCTGGACTTCGAGATCCAGCAGTTGTTGGGCGAACCCGATCAGACACCTCTGCACCGCATCCGCCAGGAGTGGAAACACAATTTGGACGTAGGCTATGCAGCAGGCCGTTGGGAATTGTCGTTCGTCATGACGGTACGCATCATGCGCGGCGAGGACGTCCAACCGGAACTACGCGTCTTCTCCTTCGATCCGGAAAGCTCGGTCGGCGGCTCTTCTGGCATGTAAGAACATTGGTGCGCAAATCCGTAGCGCACTTCCTCCTTCCATTGCCGCTGCATGCTTCCTGATACAGGCAATGGAAGGTACTCTACCGTCCCTGCACAATGCCCGCGCCACAGTCCCTTTGTTGATCATGAGCGGCTGTATCCATGGCAGATATTGCTCCAAGCCCTCACCCACTGCCCTATCGCTTGCGCCAACACTAGCACTCTAGATAGGAAGCAGCGTACCTCCGGTCGATGCGGCTTTTTCACACCCGCACGCAATACGCCGCCCCACCCGCCGAAAGCGGTAAAATGACGGCCTTAACCCAAGCTGCGCCCACTGGCGCGGCCTGGCACGCACACAGCACCACCCACAGCCCGGCAGGCACGCATTTTACGGCCGCCGGACCAACGACAAAGAACACATGACCACCGTCCCCAAAGAAATCAACGCCGCCGCGGCAAAGAAGAATTCCGCTGAAAAGCTTACGCCAATGATGCAACAATATCTTGGTATTAAAGAAAACCACCCGACGATGCTGGTCTTCTACCGCATGGGCGATTTCTACGAACTGTTTTTCGAAGATGCGGAAAAAGCCTCGCGCCTGCTGGGCATTACCCTGACGGCGCGCGGCGTGGCCAGCGGCAACCCGATTAAAATGTGCGGCGTGCCGTTTCATTCGCTCGATGGTTACCTGGCCAAGCTGGTCAAGCTGGGTGAGTCGGTGGCCATTTGCGAACAGATCGGCGATCCGGCCACCAGCAAGGGCCCCGTCGAGCGCAAGGTCATGCGCGTCGTCACGCCTGGCACCCTGACGGATGCGGACTTGCTGCCCGAGAAGGCCGAGCGCCCGCTGCTGGCCATGTGCAGCATCACGCAGCGCAAGACGGTCACCACGGGCCTGGCCTGGCTGTCGCTGGCCAGCGGAGCGCTGAAACTGATGGAGTTTTCCGGCGACAGCGCCACCGTGGCCGTGCGCCTGCAGCAGGAATTGGAACGCATCGTGCCGGCCGAAATCTTGAGCGGCGACAACGGCAACCTGTTCGACGACTACGCAGGCACGCACATCAACCGCGTGCCGGACTGGCATTTCGACGTGGTCGGCGGCCACAAGGCCCTGCTCGACCAATTGGGCGTGGCGACCCTGACGGGTTTTGGCGCCGATGGCCTCGGCGCCGCGTTCGGCGCGGCCGGCGCGCTGCTGCGCTATGCGCAATCGACGCAGGGGCGCGGCTTGCAGCACGTGCGCTCGTTGATCACGGAAACGGAAAGCGAATTCATCGGCCTGGATGCGGCCACGCGCCGCAACCTGGAATTGACGGAAACCATCCGCGGCCAGGAATCGCCGACGCTGTTTTCCCTGCTGGATCATTGCCGCACGGCCATGGGTTCGCGCATGCTGCGCCACTGGCTGCACCATGCGCGGCGCGACCAGAACGTGGCCCGCGCGCGCCATGAAGCGATCGCCGCGCTGGCGCAAAGCGAAGCGGCGGGGCCATTGGCCGCCACCCTGGCGCAAGTGCCCGACATCGAACGCATCACCACGCGCATCGCCCTGCTGTCGGCCCGTCCGCGCGACCTGGCCGCCCTGCGCGACGGCTTGCTGCAACTGCCGGCCCTGCGCGGCGACGTGGTGCGCTGTTATGGCCATGGCCAGGGCGGCGAAAGCGGCTTGCTGGCCGCCATCCACGGAGCGCTGGCCACGCCGACGGCCTGCCTGGACTTGCTGGTGCGCGCCGTGGCGCAGGAACCGGCCGCCATGGTGCGCGACGGCGGCGTCTTTGCCACCGGTTTCGACGCGGAACTCGATGAATTGCGCGCGCTGTCGGAAAACGCGGGCCAGTTCCTGCTCGACCTGGAAACGCGCGAACGCGCACGCACGGGCATCGCCAACCTGCGCGTCGAATACAACAAGGTGCATGGCTTCTACATCGAAGTCACGCACGGCCAGACGGACAAGGTGCCGGACGACTACCGCCGCCGCCAGACCCTGAAAAACGCCGAGCGCTACATCACGCCCGAACTGAAAGTGTTCGAAGACAAGGCCCTGTCGGCGCAAGACAAGGCGCTGGTGCGCGAAAAGATGCTGTACGACCTGCTGCTGGCCGAGCTGGCGCCGCACATCGGCACCCTGCAGACGATTGCGCAAGGCCTGGCCCAGCTCGATACCCTGAATGCGCTGACGGAACATGCGCAACAGCACAACTGGGCCGCGCCGCAACTGGTCGACGAGCCGTGCATCAACATCGTCGAAGGCCGCCACCCCGTGGTGGAAAAGCAGATCGAACGCTTCATCGCCAACGATTGCCGCTTCGTCAACGAGCGCCGGCTGCTCTTGATCACCGGCCCGAACATGGGCGGTAAATCGACCTTCATGCGCCAGGTGGCCTTGATCACCCTGCTGGCCTACGTGGGCAGCTACGTGCCGGCCGCGTCCGCCACCATCGGCCCCATCGACCGCATCTTCACGCGCATCGGCGCCACCGACGACCTGGCGGGCGGACGCTCGACCTTCATGGTGGAAATGACGGAATCGGCCGCCATCCTGAACGGCGCCACCGAGCATTCCTTGGTACTGATGGATGAAGTGGGCCGCGGCACCTCCACCTTCGACGGCCTGGCCCTGGCGTGGGCCATCGCGCGCCATTTGATCGACACCAGCCGTAGTTTCACCCTGTTTGCCACACATTACTTTGAGCTGACGCAATTGCCGGACAGTCACCCGAGCGCCGCCAACGTGCATTTGTCCGCCGTCGAGCACAAGGACAGCATCGTCTTCCTGCACGCCGTGCAAGCCGGTCCCGCCTCGCAAAGCTATGGCTTGCAGGTGGCGCAACTGGCCGGCGTGCCGCAGCCCGTGATCAAGGCAGCGCGCAAGCACCTGGCGCGCCTGGAAGCGCAGGCGCTCGACGCCACGCCGCAACGCGACCTGTTCGCGCTGCCCTCCGCCGATCCGTATGCGCAAGAGGAAGAAGAGGAAGCCGCGGCGCCGCTGGCCGCGCTGAACGCGGCGCAGCAAGCCTTGCTCGACGCCATCGCCGACCTCGATCCCGATGCGCTCACGCCGCGCGACGCGCTGGAACAGCTGTATCAATTGAAACGGCTGGCCGCCGCATGACCTGCCGGCGCAGCTCGATACGCCTGCTGGCCGCCGGCTTGCTCGCTGCCAGCCTGCCATGGCAAGCGGCGGTGGCGGCCCCCGCCGACCAGGCCGGCTTCGAGTTTGCCGTACTGGGCCATTCCTTCAACGCGGGGCCGGACGATGGCCCCCTGAAAAAAGCCATCGCCGACACGAGCGCCTTCAATGCGTCGTTCGTCGTGGCCACCGGCATCAAGGCCGCCAGCGAATCGTGCAGCGACAAGCTGTATGGCCAGCGCAAGGACTTGCTCGACGCCAGCGGCCCGCCGCTGATCGTCTCGCTGTCGGCAAGCGACTGGGCCAACTGCCGCAATTCGCGCGGCAGGGTCAACGCCATCGAACGCCTGAACCGCTTGCGCGACGTGTATTTCGCCGATGACCAGAGCCTGGGCCAGCACAAGCTGACCCTGTCGCGACTGTCATCGACGGCAAAATTCCGCAGCTATGCGGAAAATGCCCACTGGGAATACGGCGGCGTGCTGTTTGCCACCGTGAATCTGCCCGCGAATAACAACCATTTCCTGCCGGAAGCGGGACGCAACAGCGAATTCGAAGACCGCCTGGTCGCCAACCGTTCCTGGCTACAACGCCTGTTCGCCATGGCGCAGCGCAAGCAGCTCGACGGCATCGTGCTGTTTTCCGATGGCGACGTGGGCGTGCTGGACGAAGACGACAATTCGCTGCTGCCCAGCTTCAGTTCGAAACAGGATGGCTTTGCCGGACCGCGCAAGCAGATCCGCACTTTGGCCAAGAAGTTCAGCGGCAAGGTGTTATTGGTCGATACGCAGCGCGATGGCGACGCGGATGGCAAGGAGGGAAAAAGTAAAAAGGCCGCAGCCAGGGCAGGCGGGCCGAAAATCAGCTGGAAAGGCAACCTGGGCCACGTCAGCATCGACAACGACTGGTCCGCCATCGCCGTCCGGCCCGGCAAGACCCCATTCTTTGAGGTACGTCAACGCGCCACGCGGCCATCGACGCAAGCGCGAACCAAGGCGTCGACGCTGCGCCGATAAAATAAAGGCCGGCACGCAGCCAGCCTTTATCTAACAAACAACAGACGTCACGACGCCTGACAAAACCGTAGCGAGCGGCAGTGATTTGTGGCCGAGAAGCGCAACCGTACTCTAGTACGGTGAGCATCGCCGGCCGCAAAGCGCGCCGCGCAGTAGGTTTGGTCAGGTGTTAATGAATAGGGTGGGTGCGGAAGTGATCGCCCTCTTCGCCTTCGCCTTCATCATCTTCATCGCCATGGTCATGGCCGTGTGCGCCATGCACGTGGCCATGGGCGATTTCTTCTTCGGTGGCTTCGCGCACGTCGGCGACGGTCAGCGAGAAGCGCAGCGCGATGCCGGCCAGTGGATGGTTGCCGTCCAGCACGACCTTGTCGTCGGCGATATCGGTGACCGTGAAGATCATCGCTTCTTCATCCGGTGAATCGCTTTCCGGCATGCCTTCGAACTGCATGCCCACTTCCAGCGGCTCAGGCAGGCGATTGCGCGGCTCGACCTTCACCAGGGCGGGATCGTATTCACCGAAAGCATCATCCGGTTCGATCTGGATCGTGTTGGAATAGCCAACTTCCTTGCCGTCGAGCTCTTCTTCGATCTTCGGCAGGGTGTTTTCATAATCACCGTGCAGGTAGACCATCGGCTGACGGCCGTCTTCGATCAGATTGTCTTGCGCGTCTGACAGTTTGTAGTTGACAGTCACGACCGTATTTTTGGCAATCTTCATTATGCTTCCTTTCATTGTATAAGCTGGCAAATTATACCTTCACGCCGCCAACGGCAGGCGCATTCCTGCATTTCCGGTTGTTATAATGGGCGCATGAAAACATTAACTCTCCTCGGCGATATCACGCCGGCGCAATTCCTGCGCGACTACTGGCATAAAAAACCCTTGTTGATCCGTCAAGCCGTGCCTGGCTTCAAGGCGCTGTTCGATTTCAAGGCCCTGGCCGAGCTGGCTACCCTCGATCACGTCGAATCGCGCCTGGTCAGCCATGCGGACGGCCACTGGAACATGCAGCAAGGCCCTTTGACCAGCCTGCCTTCGCTGAAACAGAAGGAATGGACCCTGCTGGTGCAGGGCGCCAACCTGCACAGCGCCAAGGCTGACGCCCTGCTGCGCCAGTTCCGCTTCCTGCCGGACGCGCGCCTGGACGACCTGATGGTCAGCTTCGCCACCGATGGCGGCGGCGTGGGCCCGCATTTCGATTCCTATGACGTATTCCTGCTGCAAGGCCAGGGCAAGCGCCACTGGCGCATCGGCGCACAGAAAGACCTGAGCCTGATCGACGGCTTGCCGCTGAAAATCCTCAGCAACTTCACGCCCGATGAAGAATTCACGCTGGAACCGGGCGACATGCTGTATCTGCCGCCCCACTACGCGCACGACGGCGTGGCCATCGGCGATTGCCAGACGTATTCGATCGGCTTCCGCTCGCCCACGTTCCAGGAGCTGGGCGAAGCGTTCCTGCAATTCATGGCCGACTCGATCGACTTGCCAGGCATTTACAGCGATCCGGACTTGAAAGCGTCGGGCAAACCGGCGGAAATCCCCCGTGAAATGCTCAGCACCATCGCAGAAGAAATGAACAAGGTGCGCTTCACGGAAGAAGACGTGACCATTTTCCTCGGTGAACACCTGTCGGAACCGAAACACAATGTATTTTTCACGCCGCTGTCCAAGCCGCTGACGGTAGGCCGCTTCGCGGACGCCGCACAGAAAAAGGGGGTCGTGTTGTCGCGCAAGACCCTGATGCTGTATCGTGGCAAGAATGTCTTCATCAATGGCGAATCGTTTGCCATTGGCAAGGCCGATAAAGCGGCCCTGGAAACCCTGGCCAACGAACGCGCCCTCGATGGCGCCGCCGTGGCCCAGGCTTCCGATGACGTGATGGATGCGTTATATACGTGGTATCAGGATGGCTGGCTCGAACTGGCTTGAATGGGGGCGGCGTAGCAAAGTGGTATTACAGTAGGTAAAATAACAGCATCTGCGTTAGCGCAATAAAACATATTATTTTTATATCGTTTTGTCGCGCTTTCGCAAATCGCTTACACTTGCTTGCAATTTGCTTCGGCAAATATTGCGATATCACAAAATAGTTGCGAATTTGCCTCTTGCTCCTATTGCGACGCACCAAAAATCGCTATAATATTCGGTTAGGAAGTTTCCGTTGTCTGGCAGGCACCACCTGGTACGAAAAGCCTTCGAAGACGACCTAACGAGCGATAATTACCGGTAATTATTCATCGCAACAATATTGATTTATTTTTTGAAATAATTAAGGAAAACAAATGAAAAAATCCCTGCTGATCGCCTCCCTGATGGTTGTTGCTCTGGCTGCTTGCAGCAAAAAAGAAGAAGCTCCTGCACCAGCACCAGTAGTTGAAACCCCAGCACCAGCACCAGCAGTTGAAGCTGCTCCAGCTGCTGCTGCTGACGCTGCTGCTTCGGCCGCTACCGACGCTGCTGCTGCTGCTTCGGCTGCCGCTTCGGCCGCTACCGACGCTGCTTCGGCTGCTTCGGCTGCTGCATCGGCTGCTAAGTAATTTAGCACCCTGCACTAGGAAAAGCCGACCTTCGGGTCGGCTTTTTTGCGTCCGGCGTTTTATCCGCAGGATATAAGGCCGGACGCAGGCAATAAAAAAGGCTGCGCCGGTTTCCCGGATCAGCCTTTTTTATTGCGCGGCAGGTTGCGATACCCGCCGCGAATACACCGTTTACTTCAGCTGCTCGTTCAGCAAGCCCAGGATCTTCTCGGCCACTGGCGAGACGTCGGGCTGGCCTTCGTTGCTGAGAATGCTGACCAGGCTGGTCGAGCCATTGCCGGCCTTGACCAGGACGCGGTAGCGCTGCGCTTCCTTGTCCTTGTCGGACGACGAACCCCAGCTGAACAGTTTCGAGAAGAAACCATCCTTCTTGACCGCGTCCGGATCGACGTAACGCACGAAATACGTGCCTTGCGTGCGGTCGCGGTCTTCCACGGTGAAGCCGACGCGGTCCAGCGCCAGGCCGACACGGCGCCAGGCGCGGTCGAAACCTTCATCGACTTCGATGGCGCGCGCTGGCGTGGCGGCGTCGCCCACCAGCTTGGCGTGCAGCGGCTGCACGATGGCGCCATCAACGGCTGTCTTCGCTTGTGCTTCATCGCTGGCCGCGCCCAGGCGCGTCATCAGCTTGGCCAGGAATTGCGCTTCCAGGCCCGGATCGTTGGGACGCGCGGTCCAGGTGGTGGTTTCCTTGTCGCGGCCCGTGACGACCTCTTCCACGCCACGGTGGCTGATGTAGATCTCGGTCGAACCATCAGCCAGACGCTCCACGCGGGTACGGAACTTGTCTTTTTCACCAGTCGAGTACATCGAATCGAAGGCCTTGCCGATGGTGTTGCGGATAAAGTCTTGCGGCAGCTTGGCGCGGTTCTCGTTCCACTCGGTTTCCATGATGCCAGCCGTAGGCTGGTCGATGGCGACGGTAAAGCCCGAATCTTCCCAGAATTGCTTGAGTTGCGGCCACAGCACTTCAGGCGACTGCTTGACGACCAGCCAGCGCTGGTTGCCCGCGCGCTCGACCTTCACGCCACCGGCCGTGACGGGCACGACACCCACCACGCCGTCGGCGCCCACGATGACGGGCGTGCCGGCCGTGGCGTTGCGCTGCGCGTTGTAGCCGGAAGCCGTGGCCACGCCGTTTTTCGAATCCGGCAAGGAATAACGGTTGTCCTGCTGCAATTGCGTCAGGTCAGGCGGCACGTCCAGGGTGCTGGCTTTCTTGACCGACTTGTAGTCGACCTTGTCGCCGCCGACTACCGAACTGATCATGCCGCAGCCCGCGAGGCTGGCTGCGACGGCGCCGATGACGATGCCGCGGACGGCGATGGTGGCAGGCGCCGGTTTGGTTTTCTTGCAATTAGTCATGTCGTAACTGGATAAGAAGCTAAGTAGCAGCTGGAATCAGGAAAGGTCCGGACTGGTCAAGCCCGGGCTTGAAGTTCGGCTTAAGACAGGATGCCAGCGTCGCGCAAGGCATCGCGCACGGTGGCATGGCAATTTTCAGCCAGCGGCACCAGTGGCAAGCGTATGCCGGCTGGCATCAGGCCCATTTCGGCCAGCGCCCATTTGACGGGCACCGGGTTGGGCTCGACAAACAATTTCTGGTGCAAAGGGAACACTTTGTTATTGATGGCAATCGCCGTGGCGCGCTCGCCCGCCATGGCTGCCACGCACAGTTCGTGCATGGCGCGCGGCGCAACGTTGGCCGTCACGGAAATGTTGCCGTGGCCGCCGCAGAACATCAGCGCCATGGCCGTCGGATCGTCGCCCGAGTACACGGCGAAGTCCGCTGGAACCAGGCGCAGCAGGTCGATGCCGCGGCCGATATTGCCGGTCGCATCTTTCACGCCGACGATATTCGGGATGGCGGACAGGCGCACGATGGTCTCGTTGCTCATGTCGGCAACCGTGCGGCCAGGCACGTTGTACAGGATGACGGGAATGTCGACGGCTTCGGCGATGGCCTTGAAGTGCTGGTACATGCCTTCCTGGGTAGGACGGTTGTAGTACGGCACCACTTGCAAGACAGCATCGGCGCCCGCTTCTTTCGCGTAGCGCGTCAGTTTGATGGCCTCGGCCGTGGAGTTGCCTCCGGCGCCGGCGATGATAGGAATGCGTCCCTTGGCATGTTCGACGGTCAACTGGATCAGTTCGCAGTGTTCTTCCACGCTGACTGTTGCCGATTCGCCCGTCGTGCCAACGATGACGATGCCGTCCGTACCCTCGGCGATATGCCAGTCGATCAGCTTGCGCAGACCTGGAAAGTCCAGACTGCCGTCTGCGTGCATCGGGGTGACGATTGCTACAATGCTGCCCTTGATCATAGTAAGTTTATAGCGCCGATAAATAAAACAACGATTGTAGCGGATAGCCCGCGCCTGTGGTGCATTCTGACATAGTATGGCCGCTCAAAACGTCGGCAGCAGGGCTGCCAACCGTGGAAAATCCGGCCGGACGGCGCAAATTCGTTGCACCAGAGCAGCTTTTGGCTGTTCCACGCGCCCATCCTCATACGCTACCACACGCAAGCCGTGCTGCACCGCCCAGGTCAGCATTTCGCCTTCCTTCAGCAGGAATTTCGGATTCGACGGCTTGCCGAACTGCTCATTGCCCTCGGCAAACGTTTCATACAGCAGCACGCCATCGGGCGCCAGGCTGGCCACCATGGCTTCCAGCAGCGGCCGGTGCAGATAATTGGTGACGACGATGCCGGCAAAGCGGCCGGGAGCGAAAGGCCACACGGCGCCCGGCGCTTCCAGGTCCACCAGCGAAGTGGTGATGCCCGTGCCAGCCGCCTTTTCCAGCATTTCCGGATCATGGTCGAGCGCGATCACGGGGTGGCCCAGGCTTACCAGGTGGCGCGCGTGGCGGCCTGCGCCGCAGGCCAGGTCCAGCACCTCGCCGCCCGGGATCAGGGGCGCCCAGCGACGCAGCCAGCCGGAAATCGCTTCGGTTTCTAATATTGGTTCAGTTACTTGCATCGGTACTTCCATCAATTATGTGCGTACATCCAGTTGCGGGCATCAAGTCAATATCGCCGTCAGGGGCGTGACCAGGGTGACAAAAATGCCGATGACAAATTCGATCGCCGCCAGCAAGGCGCGGTTCAAGATGCCCGTGTACATCAGCAGCACCAGGGCGCCGAAGACATACAGGCTGTAGCGCTCGATGCTGGCGTAAGGGCGCGCCAGCTGCATCGGCAGCAAGCCCGTCATGATGCGTCCGCCATCGAGGGGCGGCACGGGAATCAGGTTAAAGACGAACATGGCCGCATTCACGCTGACGCCGGCGCCCGCCATCTTGCGGAAAAACATGCCCATTTCCGTCGGCGGCAGGACGCTGAGCACGACAAAAGCGATCATCCAGCCCAGGCCCATGACGAAATTGGCGCCAGGCCCGGCAAACGCCACCCAGGCCATCTGCTTCTTCGGATTGCGCAGGCGGCTGAAATCGACGGGCACCGGCTTGGCATAGCCGAACGGCACCTGGATCGTGAAATACAGCATCAAGGGCAGCAAGATCGTGCCGAAAGGGTCGATATGCCGCATGGGATTGAGGCTCAGCCTGCCCTCGTTCGAGGCTGTGGGGTCGCCGAAATAGCGGGCCGCGTAGCCGTGCGCCGCCTCATGCAGGGAAATGGCAAACAGCACCGGCACCAGGTAGACCGCAACGGTCTGGACTATCGTATTGAAATCGCTCATGACCGCGATTCTACCAGAGGCGAACTAGGCTCTTTCTTACGTTGTCATTAAGAACAGGTGAAGACCGGCGCCAGCACGGGCGTGCGATGCCGCCTACAAACCCAGCACGGCCGGGTCGCCCCGTCCCACGCGCACCACTTCCGGCTCCGGCCCCGTCAGGTCGATCACGGTGCTGGGACCATGCGCGCAGACGCCGCCGTCGACGATCAGGTCGACCAGTTTTTCCAGCCGTTCGCGGATCGTGTCGGCATCCGTCAGGCTGTCTTCGTCGCCCGGCAAGGTCAGGGTTGCACCCAGCAGGGGCTGGCCCAGCTCTTCCAGCAGGCATTGCACGATGCGGTGCTGCGGCACGCGCAGGCCGATGGTCTTGCGCGAAGGATGACTGAGGCGGCGCGGCACTTCCTTCGTCGCTTCCAGGATGAACGTGTAGGCGCCGGGTGTGGCCGCCTTGAGCAGGCGGAACTGGCGGTTGTCCACCCGGGCGTACACGCCCAGCTCGCTCAAGTCGCGGCACAGCAAGGTCAAATGGTGCTTTTCATCCACGCCACGGATGCGGCGCAGGCGCTCGACGGCGCCCTTGTCGTCGAGCTGGCACACCAGCGCGTAGCAGGAGTCGGTGGGCAAGGCCACCACGCCGCCGGACTGGATGATCTGCGCCGCCTGCTTGATCAGGCGCAATTGCGGATTGTCGGGGTGAATATGAAAAAATTGACTCATGTGTAAGCGTTCTGGCGAACCAGCTTGTTAAGTTGGCATTATTGTACGCTGCGCAGCGCGGCGATGCGTTGTTCCAGCGGCGGATGGGTGGCGAACAGCGCGCCCCAGCCGCCATTGCCGCCGCTGATGCCCAGCGCCTGCATCGATTGCGGCAACTCGCCCGGCGGCACGCCGCCCAGGCGGGCCAGCGCATGCATCATCGGCGTGGGGCTGCCCAGCAGCTTGGCGGAACCGGCGTCGGCGCGGAATTCGCGCTGGCGCGAGAACCAGGCCACGATGATGGAAGCGAGCAAGCCGAAGATCACTTCGCACACCATCACGGTCACAAAGTAACCGATGCCGCGTCCGCCGCCTTCGCGGTTGTTATTTTTCAACAGGACATTGTCGACAAAGAAACCCACCACGCGGGCCATGAAGACGACGAAGGTATTCACCACGCCCTGGATCAGGGTCAAGGTGACCATGTCGCCATTCGCCACGTGGGCGATCTCGTGGCCCAGCACGGCTTCCACTTCATCGCGGTTCATGCTTTGCAGCAAGCCCGTGGACACGGCCACCAGCGCCGAATTCTTGAAGGCGCCCGTGGCGAACGCATTCGCGTCGCCTTCGTACACGGCCACTTCCGGCATGCCGATGCCGGCCCGCTCGGACAGCGCGCGCACGGTGTTGACCAGCCACAACTCCGTCGACGACGTCGGATTGTCGATCACGCGCGCACCCGTGCTCCACTTGGCCATGGGTTTGCTGATCAACAGCGAAAAGATCGAGCCCGTGAAGCCCACCACCAGCGAAAACACCAGCAGGCTGCCCAGGTTCAGGGTACTGCCGCGCGCCGGATTGCCCACGCCCAGCAAACTGAGCACGAGCGACAGCACCAGCATCACGGCCAGGTTGGTTGCAATAAACAGGACGATACGTTTCATGGACGATGGCTCCGGATGACTATGTATAACAAGAATAACAAAAAGATATGCACGCTAACGCAGATTTCAAGCAGCGACACGACGGCGCATCGGCAGCCAGGAAAATCGTCGCGAGCGGCAGTGATTTGTGGCCGAGAAGCGCAACCGTACTGGAGTACGGTGAGCATCGCCGGCCGCAAAGCGCGCCGCGCAGCAGATTTGCCTGGCTGTCAGCTAAAACCAGTCGTGCCAGATTGGCGTGACATTCGATGGCAATGGCGGCAACATGGCAAAATCCACGCGCGACTCGCCCGGCGCATGGAAATCCGTGCCGCGCGAGGCGAGGAAGCCGTAGGCGTTGGCCAGCTGCGCGTATTCCGGATACTGGTCCGGGCTGTGGCTGCCCGTGACGACTTCGATGGCCACGCCGCCGAGTTGCTTGAATTCATCGAACAGCACGCCTTGCGCCATGTCGCTGAAGCGGTAGCGGCCCGGATGGGCGATGACGGCCACGCCGCCCGCGCCGCGGATCCAGCCGACCGCTTCGGCCAGGGTGGCCCAGCGGTGCTCGACGTAGCCCGGCTTGCCTTCCGACAGGTATTTCTTGAACACGTCGGGAATGTTCGCGCATTTCCCCGTTTCCACGATGTAACGGGCAAAGTGCGTGCGCGACATCAGGTCCGGGTTGCCCACGAATTTCAAGGCCCCTTCATAGGCGTCGGGGATGCCGGCCAGGTCCAGCTGGCGGGCGATTTCGCGGCCGCGCGCGTCGCGTCCCGAACGCGTGCGGTGCAAGCCCTGCACGAGACCCGGATTGTTTTCATCGACTTGCAAGCCGACGATGTGCACGGTTTCGCCGGCCCACGTAATGGAAATTTCCACGCCGGCCACGAAGCGCATGCCCAGGTCCAGCGCGGCCGTGCGCGCAGCGGCGACGCCGGACACTTCATCGTGGTCCGTCAGCGCCCACACGTCCACGCCCGCCTTGCGCGCGTAAGCGGCCACGGCGGCCGGTGACAGCACGCCGTCGGAGATATTCGAATGACAATGCAGGTCGACTTTAAGCATGTGAAAACAATACCCTGCACGGGCTCAGCATGGAAGAAGTTTTCATTGTACGCTGCTTGGCCAATCGCGCTGCAGCGTTCCCGACACACATCAGGCCAAAAACGCTTCCACCAGCCGCGCCAGTGCCTGCGGCTGATCATGATGCAGCATGTGGCCCGCATCCGCCATCATCTCGCAGCGCACATCCTTGATGCAGGCCAAACGCCGGTCGATTTCGATGCGCGCCTGTTCCTTTGGCCCCATCCATTGCCACATATTCGTGTCATCGGCCTCCACCCACAGCACGGGCGCCGTGATGCGGCGCCAGCACGCCATCACTTCTTCCACCTGGTACAGGATGGGATTGACCCGCTTGTGCTGCGGATCGCCCAGGATATCCCACTCGCCCGCCTCGTTGCGCGCCGACCAGTGTTCGGCCAGGAAAGCGGCGCGCTCGTCCGGCAGGCGCGGATTGGTCTTTTGCAGGCGCTCAGCCACGGCGCGCTGCGAAGGATAGCTGCGCATGGCGGGCGGCTCGCGCAATTCGTCCAGCCACTTGGCGTAGCGGCCCGGCGCCTGCTCCGGCTGCGTTGCCATCATGCCGAAGCCTTCCAGGTTGATGAAGCGGCTGATGCGCTCCGGGCGCACGCCCGCGTACAGACCGGCCACGTTGGCACCCATGCTGTGGCCCAGCAGGTTGACGGGCGCGTCCGGCGAATAATGCAGCAGCATGGCGTCCAGGTCGGCCAGGTAGTCGGGGAACCAGTAGGTGTCCGATTGCGTGTAGTCGCTGAGGCCAAAGCCGCGCCAGTCGGGCGCGATCACGTGCCAGTCGCCCTGCAACTCGTCGACGACGAACTGGAACGAGGCGGCCACGTCCATCCAGCCGTGCACCATGAACAGGATGGGCGCGCCTTCGCGGCCCCAATGGCGCACATGCGTACGGGCGCCGCGGATGTTGATGAATTCGGAACGGGAAAGTTTCATGGGTTTCATCGGATGCCTGCCTTGAAAGTGGCGCAGATGGCGCCACATGCTGTGTCTGTAGATAGGGCGCACATAAAAGTACGACCGTTCGATAATTATACCGGATTAGCGGCCGGCGCTCGGACTTGCCCTGCAACAGCGTAAAATAGCGCAAAACTTCCGCGTCCGGCCGTGCCCGGCGCTTCCACCACCGCCACAGGCTAACGATGACACTCTACCAATTGGGCGCCGATGCGCCGCTGATTGATGCTTCCGCTTTTGTTGCCGACACGGCCAACGTGATCGGCAAGGTGACCCTGGAAGCGAATACGTCCGTATGGTTCGGCGCCACGATCCGCGGCGACAACGAACGCATCACCGTGGGCGCCAACAGCAATGTGCAGGAAGGCGCCGTGCTGCACACGGACCCGGGCTACCCGCTGGACATCGGCCGGAACGTGACCATCGGCCACCAGGCGATGCTGCATGGCTGCACGATCGGCGATGGCGCCCTGGTCGGCATCCAGGCCGTGATCCTGAACGGCGCGAAGATCGGCAAGAACTGCCTGGTCGGCGCGGGCGCGCTGGTCACGGAAGGCAAGGAATTTCCCGACAATATGCTGATCATCGGCTCACCGGCGAAAGCCGTGCGGGCCCTGACGGCAGACGATATCACCAGGCTACAAGGCAACGCCGTGAACTATGTGCAACGCGGCCAGCTATTTAATACGCAACTCAAGAAGATTGGATAAGAGAATGACGACTGAAACCACGGGCGCAATCAGCGCAGCCGTTAGCGGCCAGGATACCCTGCAAAAATTTATTTTCGACAACGCCGCCGTGCGCGGCCAGTTCATCGACGTTTCGACCACGTGGCAGGAAGTGGTGTCGCGCCACGCCTACCCGACGGCCGTGAAAAAAGTGCTGGGCGAAATGGTGGCCGCCGCCGCCCTGCTGTCGGCCAACCTGAAATTCAACGGTTCCATCATCATGCAAATCCATGGCGACGGCCCCGTGCGCCTGATGGTGGTCGAGTGCGACTCCGACCTGCGCCTGCGCGCCACGGCCAAGCTGGACCCGGACGCCACCATTCCCGACGTGGCGACCGTGCCGCAATTGCTCAACGCCACGGGCAAGGGCCGCTTCATCATCACCCTGGATCCGGCCGACAAGGTGCCGGGCCAGCAACCGTACCAGGGCATCGTGCCGCTGGACGGCGATGACATGGCCACCGTGATCGAAAACTACATGTTGCGCTCGGAACAGCTGGACACCCGCTTGTGGCTGGCCACGGACGACAGCGTCTCGCGCGGCCTGCTGCTGCAAAAGCTGCCCCACCATGGCGGCAAGGCCGAAGCGACGCCCGTCTCGGAAGAAGACGCGCTGGACACGTGGAACCGCGCAGTGATGCTGGCGTCGACCCTGAAAGAGGCGGAAATCCTGTCGACGGACATCGATACCCTGATGCAGCGCCTGTTCTGGGAAGAAACGATCCGCGTCTTCGACCCGCTGCACCCGAGCTTCCATTGCACTTGCACGCGCGAAAAAGTGGGCAATATGCTCAAGATGCTGGGCGAGGAAGAAGTCAACAGCACCCTGGAAGAAGTGGGCCAGGTGGGCGTGAACTGCGATTTCTGCGGCCAGCACTATGAATTCGACAAGGTCGATTGCGCGCAGCTGTTCATCACGGATGCGCCGGCCGAAGTCTTGATTCCCCCCGCGGCAAGTATTAACTAATTGTAATAATCCCCGCGCCGCCCCTCAGGCGGCGCAATTGTTTCTGCTGTCATCTTCCCGTCATCAGTTCGTCATCAGCCCGTCACGCGCCGCCGTTACGCTGCGCAGCTTGTATTACTTCCAATACTTTCCACAGGCTGATGATGAATACCCACTTGACGCTGGCTCTGCGCCGCCATTCCTTCCATGTGTTGCTGGGCGCTTGCGCCGCTGGCCTCTCCTTGCCGGCCCTGGCGCAAACGGCCGTCGCCGCCGCCGTGGCGTCCGCCGCCACCGACATGGCCGCCGCCCCCGCCGCCGATGACAATGCTCCGATGGCCACCGTGGAGATTTCCTCGCGCAAGACGCGCTCTTCCGTCGCCCTGAGCAAGAATGAAATCCAGAAAATCCTGCCCGGCACGAATCCGTTAAAGGCCCTGCAAACCTTGCCTGGCGTCAGCTTCCAGACGGCCGACCCATGGGGCAACAACGAGCAAAACCTGTCGCTGTTCGTGCATGGTTTTTCTGGACAGCAACTGGGCTACACCATGGACGGCGTGCCGCTGGGCGACCAGCAATACGGCAACTACAACGGCCTGTCGCCGCAGCGCGCCGTGATCAGCGAAAACGTGCGCAGCGTCGTGCTGTCCTCGGGCGCGGGCGACCTGGCCACGGCGTCGACCAGCAACCTGGGCGGCACCATCGAAACCTATTCCAGCGACCCGCTGGCCACACAGGGCGCCAGCGTGCAGCAAACGGTGGGCAGCCACCGCACGTCGCGCACGTTTGCCCGCTATGACACGGGCGCCTTCGGCGATGGCAGCAGCGCCTATTTTTCCATCCTGCACCATGAAGCGCGCGCCTGGGACTTCGATGCGCGCCAGGGCGGCGACCAGCTCAACGCAAAATACGTCAACCGCAGCGAGGCGGGCAAGCTGACCCTGTTCTTCAATTACTCGGACAAGATCGAGCCGAACGAAGACAGCACCGTGCACGTGGCGGGCGAGACGAGCGCGCCATACACGCGCCCCTTCCTGTATCCGGACTTCAAGGCGGCCCTGAATTACCTGTCGCCGACGGGCGCCACGCCTGCCACGGACGGCAACAATTACCGCAACTACTACAGCGATGCGCAGCGCACCGACTACCTGGCCTACGCCAAGTTCGACGCCAACTTGTCCGAAGGCATGACGTGGTCGAACCAGGTGTATTACCACAAGGATGACGGCGCGGGCGTGGTGGCCGGCCCCATCGGCGTGGCAGGCTTGCCGGGCCTGTTCAGCGTGTACTACCCGAAGCAGAACCTGAAACAGGTGTTCGGCAACTCGGGCTACGCCGTGCGCACGACGGAATACGACATCAAGCGGGGCGGCTTCCTTTCCACCCTGCGCAAGGAAATCGGCAATCACCAGCTGGAAGCGGGCCTGTGGCTGGAACAGAACCGCTCGTCCGCCTACCGCCGCTGGTATGCGCTGGACGTCAACAACCCGACGTCGCCGTACGACCGTCCCAGCAATCCTTTGATCACGCAGTACGGCAGCGAGATCGACAACAAGGTGGTGCAGCTGCACTTGCAGGATGAATGGCGCATCCGTCCCGATATCGCCCTGCAAGCCGGTTTCAAGTCCAGCCTGCAATTTGCCGATGGCCAATTCCCCGTGCAGCCGGCCAAGGGCGCCATCGCCGGCGGCTCGACGGCCTTGCCGGTCGGCACCATCAACACGAAAAAATGGTTCTTGCCGCAAGTAGGCGCGCGCTGGGATTTCACGCCGCAAGACCAGTTGTACTTCAATATCCAGAAAAACATGCGCCAGTTCGTCACCTATGGCGGCGGCGGCGCTTCGCCCTGGAGCTTGTCGAGCCAGGCCGCGTTTGATTTGTTCAAGCGCGACGCCAAACCGGAAACGGCCCTCACCTATGAAGTGGGCGTGCGCGGCAGCCACCCATTGAGCCTGGGCGCCATCACGGCCATCGATGGCCAGGTCAACGTCTACCACGTCGATTTCAGCAACCGTTTGCTGCAGATCAGCCCAACGCCCGTGATTTCCTCCATCATTGGCGGCAACCCCGTGCTGGCCAACGTGGGCAGCGTGCGCACGGACGGCATCGATATCGCGGGCACCGTGCACTTCGGCAACAATTTCTCGTTCTACAATGCCCTGTCATACAACCGCTCGCAGTACGCGGACAATTACAACAATGGCGCCGCGCTGGTCTTGACGGCGGGCAAGAACGTGCCGGGCTCGCCTGAATGGCTGAACAAGTTCGTCGCTTCCGCCACGTTTGGCGACATCGAAGTGCAACTGACGGGAGACTATGTGGGCAAGCGCTACGCGACATACACCAACGATCTGTCCGTGCCCAGCTATTTCCTGATGGGCCTGGGCGTGTCGGGCAAGCTGCCGGCCATGGCCAGCTGGCTGAAAAACCCGCGCTGGAGAGTCAACGTCAGCAACCTGGCCAACCGCGAAGGTTCCTTGAACGTGGTGGTGGGCGCGGCCGACAAGACGTACAACACCTTCCCCATCGCCCCGCGCCAGGGCTTCCTCACCTTGACGGCAGACTTCTGATGCGTACGCCTATCCTTCCGCAACGGCACTTTTCGCGCCGCAGCTTCGTCCAGGCGGCCGTCGGCGGCCTGGCGCTGGCCGCCGCGCCCGGCTTTGCCGCGGGCCTGCTGGAAACAAAGCCAAGCCGTCCGCTCGTCTTCGCCCACCGGGGCGCCAGCGCCCTGCGTCCCGAGCATACCTTGGCCTCCTACGCCAAGGCCATCCTCGACGGCGCCGACTACGTCGAGCCGGACCTGGTCGCCACGCGCGACGGCATTCTCGTGGCGCGCCACGAAAGCAATCTGATCGACACCACCGACGTGGCGCGCCGTCCCGAGTTTGCGAGCCGGCGCGGCAAGAAGATGGTCGACGGCGAATGGCACGAAGGCTGGTTCGTCGACGACTTCACCCTGGCGGAACTGAAAACCCTGCGCGCCATCGAACGGCTGCCGAAAGTACGCACCGGCAACACCTTGTACGATGGACAATTCCAGATTCCGACCTGGGAAGAAATCATCGATTTTGTTGCAGCGCAATCAGCCGCCAGCGGACGCGTCATCGGCCTCGTGCCGGAGCTGAAAAGCTCGACCTATTTCCGCGATGCGGGCCTGGCGCTGGAAGACCGTTTCCTGTCGACCCTGCTGGCGCACGAGTACACGCGCCGCGCGCCCATCGAAATCCAGTCCTTCGAAGTGGCCAATTTGAAATACTTGCGCGAGAAGCTGGGACGGCGCGCCAACGTACGCCTGATGCAGCTGGTGGTGGGCGGCGATATCCGCCCGATGGACGTGGCCAAGGCGGGCGGCAAGCTGACGTTCGGGCAGATGACGACGCCGGCCGGCCTGCGCGACATCGCCGCCTACGCGGACGTGGTGGCGCCGCCAACGCGAGGAATCATCCCGCTGGGCGCCGACCAGCGCCTGGCCAAGCCCTCTTCCATCGTCGACGATGCGCACCAGGCGGGCTTGCTGCTGCACACGTGGACCTTCCGTCCGGAAAACCGCTTCCTGGCGGCCGACTTCCGCGACGGCAATGGCGAGAATGCGCGCAACGAAGCGGGATCCGTGGCGGAAATGCGGCGCTACATCGAGACGGGACTCGACGGCTTTTTCAGCGACGATCCGGGTTTGGGACGCATCGCCGCAGGATAAACATTTCGTAACAAATTCATTTTCAGGGCGTGGCCGATGGCTACGCCCTTATTATGCGTTTCTTGAATTTCTGAAATTGGAATTTGAAATTGGACGCATATCGCAAACTCCATTATTGTGCAATGCAACAACAGACCATTCATGGAGGGCATATGTCCACTTTTACCAACACCTACAGCAACGACAACGACAATTACTTCAGCAACCTGGGCCGCGCCACGCGCGCCTTCCTGGGCGCCCTGCTCGCTTCCAAGCCGTACAGCGAACTGGCGCAGAAGGAAGTCATCGCCAGCAGCGTCAGCGATGAAGAGCAACGCTATGTGCGTCCAAGCAAGCGCGATTTCGCCCTGCTGAACTCGGAAGCGAACCGCTACGAAAAGCTGATGCCGAATCTGGCCGCAGAACTGCGCTTCCTGGCTTCGCGCGGTTAAAAAACGTTCATGGCGACGTTGCCTGCGCCTTGCCGTACGTTCGGCTGGGCGCCTGGCCCTGGACGTTTTTACCTAACTAAATATTAACAAGGAAATTTTATGATGTTTCTCGAAACCGTACTGGTAAGTGTGGCCGTCGTGGTCACCGGCATCCATTTTTACCTGATCACGACCGGCAAGGCCCGTTTCTGATCAGCAAGCAGCAAGACAGCACCATGCCGCGCCATGCGTGTGCAGCAGTACAAGGTAATAAGTACAAGGAAGTAAAGTGATATGTCAGCCTGGCAATCGGTCCAGGCTGGCAAGCGGGAAGTAGTACTGTCTTAATGTGGCGCCGCGGCGTCCACCGGTGTTTCCAGCAGTGGCGGGGTCTGGCCCTTGCGCACGATCTGCACGAAAATCTCATTCTGTTTGACCATGCCCAGCTCGTAGCGGGCACGCTCTTCGACGGCGCCCGTACCATCCTTCAGGTCGCGCACTTCGGATTCGAGCTTGGCGTTGCGCGCCTTCAATTCCATGTTCTTCTTGTTGGCCACAGCCACTTGGGCTTCCATGTCGGCAACACGCAGCCAGCCGCCTTTACCCAGCCAGAGGGGAAATTGTATCAACAGCAGCAGGGCTGCCAGGGCGAGCGTAATGAGGCGCATGGGGCATTCAGTTAAAAAACCGGCCGGAACATCTCCGGCCGGCCAGTGGGTTTTACATCAGCTTACTTCAGATTATAGAACGCATCGCGGCCAGGGTAGCTGGCGATGTCGCCCAGGTCTTCCTCGATACGCAGCAGCTGGTTGTACTTGGCCATGCGGTCCGAACGCGACATCGAGCCGGTCTTGATCTGCAGGGCGTTCGTGGCAACGGCGATATCGGCGATGGTCGAGTCTTCCGTTTCGCCCGAGCGGTGCGAAATGACGGCCGTGTAGCCGGCGCGCTTGGCCATTTCGATGGCGGCGAAGGTTTCCGTCAAGGTGCCGATCTGGTTGATCTTGATCAAGATCGAGTTGGCGATGCCTTTCGAGATGCCTTCTTTCAGGATCTTGGTGTTGGTGACATACAGGTCGTCGCCGACCAGTTGCACTTTCTTGCCCAGTTCTGCCGTCAGAATCGCCCAGCCGTCCCAGTCGCCTTCGTGCATCGCGTCTTCGATCGAAATGATCGGGTACTTGTCGCACCAGGTCGCCAGCAGGTTGGTGAACTCGGTGGCCGTCAGGCTCAGGCCTTCGCCTTCCATTTCGTACTTGCCGTTCTTGTAGAACTCGGACGCGGCGCAATCGAGGCCGATAGCGATCTGCGTGCCTGGCTCGTAGCCCGCTTCTTCGATGGCCTGGATGATCAGCTTGATGGCTTCTTCATGGTTGGCCAGCGATGGCGCGAAACCGCCTTCGTCGCCCACGTTGGTGTTCAGGCCCTTCTTGTGCAGGATCTTTTTCAGCGTGTGGAACACTTCCGCGCCGTAGCGGACGGCTTCCTTGAACGACGGGGCGCCCACGGGAATGATCATGAATTCCTGGATATCCAGGTTGTTGTCGGCGTGTGCGCCGCCGTTGATGACGTTCATCATCGGCACTGGCATCTGCATGGCGCCCGAACCGCCGAAATAGCGGTACAGCGGCAAGCCGGCTTCTTCGGCGGCAGCCTTGGCGACAGCCATCGAGACGGCCAGGATGGCGTTGGCGCCCAGGCGCGATTTGTTTTCCGTGCCGTCCAGGTCGATCAGGGTACGGTCCAGGAAAGCCTGTTCATTGGCGTCCAGGCCCATGATGGCTTCGGAGATTTCGGTGTTGATGTTCTCGCATGCTTGCAGCACGCCCTTGCCGAAGTAGCGCTTGGCGTCGCCATCGCGCAATTCCACGGCTTCGCGCGAACCGGTCGAGGCACCCGACGGTACGGCTGCACGGCCCATCACGCCCGATTCCAACAACACATCGCATTCGACGGTCGGGTTACCGCGCGAGTCCAGGATTTCGCGGCCGATAATATCAACAATAGCACTCATGTCATTCTCCAAAGTTAAGCTTAACAGGGGGCTGCACACTGCGTTCTGATGCGCAATTGCACAAAGGGGGCAAAGAAACTCCCGGCGGGAACGATCTGGCCGGGAGCTGTCTTACGGGTAATACTGTCGCGATCGACCGCGTTATTCCGCAGCGGCGTTGGCTTCTTTGTGCGCCAGCGCTGCCTTGATGAACGACGTAAACAACGGATGGCCGGTGCGTGGCGTCGACTTGAACTCGGGATGGTATTGCACGCCCATATACCAAGGGTGGGAATTTTCACCCGTGCGCGGCAATTCCATGATTTCGCACAAATCTTCGCTCGGCGTGCGGGCCGACACGATCAGGCCAGCCGATTCGACACGGGCCAGGTAGTGATTATTGGCTTCGTAGCGATGACGGTGACGCTCGGTCACCACGCTGCCGTAGATCTCGGCGGCGAGGGTGCCCGGATTGACGGCGCAGGTCTGCGCGCCCAGGCGCATGGTACCGCCCAGGTCCGAGTTTTCATCGCGCAACTCGACTTTACCATCGTGGTTTTGCCACTCATTGATCAGTGCAACAACAGGTTGATCCGTATCAAGGTCGAACTCGGTCGAATTCGCGTTCGGCATGCCAGCCTTGTTGCGTGCGTATTCGATCAGGGCCACTTGCATGCCCAGGCAGATGCCCAGGTAAGGGATCTTGTTTTCACGGGCAAACTGGGCCGCCTTGATCTTGCCTTCCACGCCGCGCTTGCCGAAGCCGCCCGGTACCAGGATGGCGTCGTACTTGGCCAGGTTGTCGCAACCGGTCGTTTCGATTTCTTCCGAATCGATGTACTCGATGTTGACGCGGCTTTCCGTGTGGATGCCGGCGTGGCGCAGCGCTTCGATCAGCGACTTGTACGACTCGGTCAGCTCGACATACTTGCCGACCATGCCGACGGTCACTTCCGCCTTCGGGTGCTCCATCGTGTAGATCAACTTGCTCCAGATCGACAGGTCGGCCGGTGCAGGATCGAGGTCCAGCGCGTCGCAGATGATCTTGTCGAGGCCCTGGTCGTGCAGCATTTGCGGCACTTTGTAGATGGTGTCGACGTCCCACACGGAAATGACGGCGTCTTCCTCGATGTTCGAGAACAGCGAGATTTTCGCGCGCTCGTCTTCCGGGATGGCGCGGTCGGCGCGGCACAGCAGCGCATTCGGCAAGATGCCGATTTCGCGCAGCTTTTGCACCGAGTGCTGGGTCGGCTTGGTTTTCAGTTCACCGGCCGAGGCGATGTAAGGCACCAGGGTCAGGTGGACGAAGGCCGTGTTCTTGCGGCCGGCGCGCAGGCTCAGCTGGCGTGCCGCTTCCAGGAATGGCAAGGATTCGATATCGCCGACGGTGCCGCCGATTTCGCACAGGGCCACGTCGTAGCCTTCGGCGCCACGGCGGATGTAATCCTGGATTTCATTGGTGATATGCGGAATCACCTGCACGGTCTTGCCCAGATATTCGCCCCGGCGTTCCTTGCGGATCACCGATTCATAGATCTGGCCAGTGGTGAAGTTATTCACCTTTTTCATGCGGGTGGAAATGAAGCGCTCGTAGTGACCGAGGTCGAGGTCGGTTTCGGCCCCGTCATCGGTGACGAATACTTCACCGTGTTGCATAGGGCTCATCGTGCCAGGATCGACGTTGATATACGGGTCGAGCTTGAGCATGGTGACTTTAAGGCCGCGCGATTCGAGGATCGCGGCGAGGGAGGCGGCGGCAATCCCTTTTCCAAGGGAAGACACAACGCCACCAGTGACGAAGACAAATTTGGTCATTGCAGATGGTGCCGAACGGCACGTGCGGGAAATTGAAATTATACACTAAAGCCCGCCTGCGTCGCTCCCCGCGCACGGAAATTTGCGCCAAATACCGACTATCCCTCCCCCTCCTGCTGTCTACGCGCAACAAAATTACCCAATAACAATAATTGAAATATTTCCAATTCCATATGTTGTGTGGGCGAGCGAACAGACCCTGCCGCGCCCCGGCGGCAGACTGGGATTTTTCAACAGGAGGTCCATCATGAGCTACGAAGAACGCGACGCCTACGGCATGTATGTCAACCGCGGCCACAAAGGCCCCGGCCCTGAACTGATGGGCGCCGACACCCTGATCGGCGACCATGTGCACAATGCCAAGGATGAACACCTGGGCGAAATCAAGGAAATCATGCTCGACATGCGCAGCGGCAAGATCGCCTACGCCGTCATGTCGCACGGCGGCGTCTTCACCATCGGCGAAAAGCTGTTCGCCGTGCCGTGGGAAGCGCTGCTGCTCGACACCGTCAACAAGCGCTTCACCCTCAACGTCGACAAGGAACGCATCGAAAACGCCCCCGGCTTCGACACGGATAACTGGCCGAACATGGCGGACAGCGCTTGGGCGACGTCGATCCATAGCTATTATGGAACGACGCCGCGCGAGTATTAATTAAGCCAAGGCGCGGGGCTTGGGCCTGCTTTAAAAGCGGTACTCCAGCCCTGCCACATACGTCCTGCCCCGCGCCGTACTCAGCGGCGTATTCTCCTGCGACTGCGACGGCATCGAGTTCAGGCGGTTCAGCGCTTCCGAGAAATCCTTGTTCATGGCGTTTTGCACGGACAGGCGCAGGAACAGGTTCTTGCTGACCTGGTAGCTCGCATACAGGTCGATCACGGCCGGGATCTTCGGATTGTCGGCCTTGAGCACTTCCCCTGTCGCTTCATCGGCGTCATTGTCCGGCGACAGGCGGCGGTTCGAGCCCGTGTGCTTGAGGATGGCGCCCACTTCCAGCTTGTTGTCCAGCAGGCGCGTGCCCACGTCGAGGTTGTAGTACACGCTGGGCAGTTCGCTGATGTCGGCCGCGCCAAACCAGGCGCTGGCGATCGACGTGGGCTGGCGCGTCGTTTCGCGCGTGTACGACAGGCGCGCATACGCCGGCCCCAGGTGATATTGCGCTTCCAGTTCCCAGCCGCGTGTATACACGGGCGTGGCCGAGTTGATGTAGATATACATATTGGTCACGTATTCATCCACATTCTGCCAGTCCTTGGCGATCACTTCCGCGATATTGCACTTGCGCCCGCTGTCGCACACGAGGAAGGACTGGCTGGTGATATAGCCGTCGATCTTGCTCTTGAAATACAGGGCCTTGAAATTCAGCGCATCGTTAGCACTCAGCAAGCCATGCAGGCTGGAATTGAAACCCAGCTGGTAGGTGCTGGCCCGCTCGCCCTTCAGGAAGGGGTTCATCGAGGCCCCGCCGTCATTCGAGAAAAACACTTCCTGCGGATTCGGCCCGCGCATGGTGCGCTCGGCGCTGGCAAACGGCTGGAACCACGGCGTCACTTGCGCGGAAACGAGCAGCGAGGGATTGATGCCATGCTCCTTCAACGCAATATTGCTTGCCCCTTGCGGGAAGCACTGCACGCGCAAGTCGCAGGCGGGCTTGTGACCCGTCAAATCAAAGTGCGTGTAGTTGAGGCCCGCATTGACTTGAACAATGCCGCGGTTGTATTGCAGGCCCGCATACAGGCTGTTGATCTTTTGCACGCCCTCTGGGCCGAACGTATTGTTTTCGATCGATTGCTGGTTCGCATCCGGGTTGTCCGGATCGTCGACCAGGCTTTCCACGTGCTTGCTGTATTTATTGCGCATCAGCTTGCCGCCGATGGTCACCAGCGCATCGCCGCCCGCCAGCCTGAAGCTGCTGGTGTTGTTGATGTCGACCGCGTCGGCGCGGTTGGCCGCATTCGTATTGATGAAATTGGTCAGCGCCTCGGGCATGTATTTCTGGTTGCCGCGGCTGCTGCTGGCCACCACATTGAGGTCGATCAACTCGGAAAATGGCGTGTAGTGATATTTTACGTAGTAGTCATCGCTGTGGATGTCGCGGCGCGTAAACGTGCTGCGGTAATCGCGCGCCGACAGTTCCAGCGCATGGAAGTCGCTCAATTTGAGGTCCAGCTTGAGCAATTGCGACTTGGGCTTTTGCTTGTAATAGCGGTTGTAGCCGAAACCGAATTCCTCGCTGTTGACGCCCTTCGCATTCTTGTAGTTGTTGCCGATCACGCTCGCGCTGGTGGCGGCCATGAAGCCCACGCTGCCGCCATCGAAGGCGGGGTTTTTCATGGCCACGGCCAGCATGGCGCTGCGTCCCACGCCGTTATTGCCGGTCCACATCTTCGTGCGCGCCCCCGTCTTTTCCCCGGCGAAGACGACGTCATCGACGCCGATGGTGCGGAAATTGGCGCTGCCGGCCAGCGCATTGACGCCGTCGCCGCCGACGACATTGCCACGCGACACATCCACGCCGATGATGAAATTCGGGTCGATCAGCGCGCCGAACTGGCTGCTGGGCACGCCGCCGTGCGACACGGACGACGGCGCGCTGCCATAGTAATTCTGGCTCACGCCATCGACCATCATGTTGACGCGCCCCAGGCCCGACAAGCCGCGGATGTTGACGCTGACGGCGCCCTGCGCCGGATCGATCTGGGTAAACGTGCCCGGCATGCTGCGCACGATCTGGTCCACGGGCTGCAAGCGCGTATCGGCCCCGCGCGCGCTGACGGCGCCCGGTTTTTCCAGCGCCTGCCGTTCCGCAGGCACCGTTTCACCCGATACATTCAGCGGCGAAAATTCCACCTTGCCACTGTCTTGCGCCTGTTGCGCCCATGCCTGCTGCGCGAGCAAGGCCATGCAGATGCCCACGGCCTGCGTCATTGTCTTGATATGCATACACCCTCGATTTGTTATGTTATTGAAAAATATGAAATTCAGCTGGCGTCGAGCTTGAACGACACGGGCAAGGTCACAGTCACCGTGCCTTGGCGCAATACGTTGTCGGGCGGCGCCGGCAGCGGCTGCGCGCGCTGCAGCACTTGCAAGGCTTCCCGGTCGAGCAGCACCGTGCCCGACGACGTGACCAGTTCGCTGGCCAGCAATTTGCCGTCGCGGTCCACCTGGAAGCGCACCCAGGCGGCGCCAGCCCGCTTGCGCTGGCGCGCATCGCCCGGATAGCGCTTGAAGTGCGCCAGGTGGCCAAGCACCTGGCTTTGCCAGCTGGCCGGCGCCGCGCTGGTCGATGGCGTGTCGCTGTTGAACGGCGCCGCCTGCGGACCGCGCACGGCGGCCGGCGCCGGCGTGGCGCTGCTGCTGGCCTGCGCGGGCACGGACGCGTCCTTCGCGGCATCCTTGCCCGGCTCCGCCGACGGACTGGCCGCCGCCTTTTCCTCTTTTTCCGCCGCGACGATCTCCGGCGCGGCGGCGCGCGCCAGCACCGGCAGCGCCTCTTGCTTGATTGCACTCTTTGGCGGCCGGGCGGCGCTGGACGCGGCCGACTGGCGCGCGCCCAGGGCGTGCGCCACCTGCGTCTCCGGCGACATCGCTTGCGCGGCAAACACCACCATCACGCTGGCCGCCGGATTGGCGGGCGCCACGGCGACGGGCTGCCAGCCGGCCCACAGCAGCAGCGCCAGCGCAGCGGCCACCACCAGCGACGTGGCAATACCCCAGCTCAATAAGGGGCGCGGCGCCAGCCCGGACTGCGGACTCACCCGCCCTCCCGGCCGACCAGGCCCACTTTCAGATAGCCGGCCTGGCGCAGGGCATCCATCACGCCCAGCACGTCTTCATACGCGGCTTGCTTGTCGGCCTGAAAAAACAGCGTGCGCTGGCGGTCGCCGCCCGTTTGCGCATCGAGCAGGCCGCCCAGCTGCTCGCGCGCCACGGGAGACTCGCCCAGGTACAGGCTGCGGTCCGCCTTCAGCGACACGAACAACGGTTTCTCGGGACGGGGTTCGGGCTTGGCCGTGGCGGCCGGCAAGTCGATTTTCAAGTCGACCGTGGCCAGCGGCGAGACGACCATGAAGATGATCAACAGCACCAGCATCACGTCGATGAAGGGCGTGACATTGATCTCGCTCAACTCCGGCATGTCGGCCGTGTCGTCGTCCGGGGAGGGAAACAGGGAAGCCATGGCTCAGGCCTGCTGGCGCGTGTCGAGGTCGCGGCTCAGCATCAGCAGCACTTGCGCGGAAGCGGCGCGCAGCTGCGCCTTGTACTGGTTGATGCCACGGCTCAAGACGTTATAGATGACGACGGCGGGGATCGCCGCCACCAGGCCCAGGGCGGTGGCCAGCAAGGCTTCCGCGATGCCCGGCGCCACGGTGGCCAGGTTCGTGCTCTGGCTGACGGCGATGCCGATAAAACTGTTCATGATGCCCCACACGGTGCCGAACAGGCCGACGAACGGCGCCACGGCGCCTATGCTGGCCAGCAAGCCGATGCCTTGCGTCATGGCGCGCACCTGCTGCGCAATGAACTGTTCCTGGCGAAAGCCGGCCCGCTCCTTCAGTGCCGCCGCCGGCGCGCTGGCGTGCGACAGACTCAGTTCTTGCTGTACATCAGCGAGCAACTGTTGCGCCAGCGAAATGGCGCCTGCGCCCTCCACTTTGACGGCCGCGTCCGGCAAGGAAGTGGCCGTCTTCAGCATGGCGACGGCATGCGCCGCCTCGCGCCGGGCTTGCAGCAAACTGGCGCCCTTCACCAGCAAGACCACCCAGGTGGCCAGCGCGGCGACCAGCAAACCGATGAGCACGCTTTTGACGACCTGGTCGGCGGCGAAAAACATGCCCAGCGGCGACATGTCATGGGGTAAGGCGGACGCTTGCGCGGTGGCATGCAACAGGGAAAGAACGACACCGCAGCTGGCGGCTTTGATACGGAACAAGGGGATACGCATGAGAACTTTGACAGGTAACAGGCATGGCTGCGCCAACGGCGCGCACGCGCATGCAAAAAAATCGGACGAACTACCTGGCTGCTATGGGGGAGCTTGCTGGGGGAGAGTGCCGGGCAGAACGCCCGGCGGCGATACAAGAAATTACTTGGCGCTGGCGACGGCGGGCGTTACGGGTGTGAACCAGACGAAATCCGCCTGCGGCGCCAGCACCGTGGCGCCCTGCTGTGCCAGGACCAGCACCAGCGGCGCCGGGCCGCCCGTCAAGTCCTGCACGTGCAGCGGCACGCCCAGGTCCTTGTGCGCATGGTAGGCGCCGGCGATCAGCACGGCCGGCGCGGGCGCGGCCAGCAGGCGCTCGGCCATGCGGCGGTCGCGCTGCTGCTGTACCGACAGCATGGCGGCCAGGCGCGGCTCGTCGATCTGGTTGTCATGCATGACGCGGATGATGTCTTTCAGTTTCTCATGCACCTTGCCGTCGTTGGCCAGGTTCGAATGCTTGCCCTGCACGGCCGGCTTGTCGATAAACAATTGCTTGATTTCGCTGCGGTCCAGGTTGGCCGACCAGACGGGATACGGCGCGCGCATCACGGTCATCACCAGGTCGCCATATTGCGCCCACTTCCAGCTGGGCTGCCACGCCAGCAGCTCGGCCACGTGCTCGGGACGCACGACGGGGTCCGTCTGCAGCCACGGCTTGACCTTGTCCACCTTGGCTTGCTGGTCCGGATTCAGCATTTCCAGCAGCACGCTGCCTTGCGGACGCTGGCCCTGCAATTGCTGCAGCAGCCATTGCTCGATCTGGTGATGGCTGAGCTGGTCATGCTGCTCGCCCACGATGACCCGGGGCGCGGCGGCCAGCTGGGCCAGCAATTGCTCGGCGCTCAAACGCTGGCCGCTGCGCAGGTCGACGATTTCGCCCAGCTGGCGCACGTCTTGCGCTGCGGATGTCGCGGCGGCGGCGGTGGCAGCGTCAGTCGCTGGCGCCACGCTGCTGCAGGCGCTTAGCGCCAGCACGCAGGCGGGCAGGACTGCGGTGAAGGACAGGGGGAATTTCATGGCATGGCCTTTCGGGGTCTGAGCTGCGGGTCAAACTGTTGCAAAATAGGTATAGGCGGGCATTCTAATAGAAATGATTCTCATTTACAACCAAAGCGCGGCAAACCATGCAGGTTTTTTTACAACTGGCAAAAAATCAATATGGTGCTTCGGTGAAATCCCCGGGCGCGGAGTAGAATAAAAAAAAACGGAGGACTTGCGTGAATCAAACTGACCAGTTGGCGGTACTGAAAAAACCGCTGCCCGCATCCCTTGCTGCCGTACTTTCCCTGATCTTTGCCGACCGCTTTTCCATGACGCAAGCCATGCGCGCACACCATGGCCGCGACGAGTCGAGCTATCCCCCCATGCTGCCGGACGCCGTCATTTTCGCCCATTCCACCGAGGAAGTTGCGGCCGCCGTCAAGCTGTGCAGCGCACACGACGTGCCCGTCATCGCCTACGGCAGCGGCACTTCTCTGGAAGGCCACGTACTGGCCCTGCATGGCGGCGTGACGATTGATCTGTCGCAAATGAACCAGATGGTAGCCGTGCATAGTGAAGACTTGACGGCCACCGTGCAGGCGGGCGTGACGCGCAAGCAACTGAACGAAGAGCTCCGCGACACGGGCCTGTTCTTCCCCATCGACCCAGGCGCCAATGCCTCGCTGGGCGGCATGGCGGCCACGCGCGCCTCGGGCACGAACGCCGTGCGCTACGACACCATGCGCGAAAACGTGCTGGCCCTGACGGTGGTGACGGCCGACGGCCGCATCATCAAGACGGGAACCAGGGCAAAGAAATCGTCGGCCGGCTACGACCTGACGCGCCTGTTCGTCGGCAGCGAAGGCACCCTGGGCATCATCACGGAAGTGACGGTGAAACTGTATCCGCTGCCGGAAGCGATCTCGGCGGCCGTGTGCTCGTTCCCCGGCACGGGCGAGGCCGTCAGCGCCGTGATCCAGACCATCCAGATGGGTATTCCCGTGGCGCGCGTCGAGTTTCTCGATGAAAACGGCGTGAAGGCCATCAACGCCTACGACAAGATGGCCTTGCCGGAAAAACCCTTGCTGCTGTTTGAATTCCACGGCACGCCGGCCAGCGTGGCCGAGCAGGCGCAGCTGGTGCAAGCCATCACGGCGGAACACGGCGCCAGCGATTTCGAGTGGGCCAGCCGCCCCGAAGACCGCTCGCGCCTGTGGGCCGCGCGCCACAACGCATACTTTGCCCTGCTGCAGATGCGCCCCGGCAGCCGCGCCATTTCCACCGATTGCTGCGTACCCATTTCGCGCCTGGCCGAATGCATCCTCGCCACCCAGGCCGATTGCGAAGCGCAAGGCCTCGTCTACGCCATCATCGGCCACGTGGGCGACGGCAACTTCCACGTGCAGATGCTGGTCGACCCGGACGATCCAAACGACATCGCCCGCGCGGAAAAGGTCAACGGCGACATGGTCACGCGCGCCATCGGCATGGATGGCACGTGCACGGGAGAACACGGCGTGGGCATGCACAAGATGGCCTTTCTCGTGGAAGAGCATGGCGAAGGCGCCATCGACACCATGCGCGCCCTCAAGCATGCGCTGGACCCGAAGAACATCATGAATCCGGGCAAGATCGTGCGCTGGTAGTTACAGGTCCATGCGCATCGGCACGAAGGCGATGCCGCCCGTCTCCACCTTCGGCCCCGTGGCGACAAAGCCCAGGCTTTCGTACAAGGGCAAGGCATAGGCCGAGGAATTGACGGTAAACGCCGTGACCTTCCCCCTGGCCAGCGAGGCATCGCGGGCAGCCTGCCACAGGCGGCGCGCCATGCCGCGCCGGTGCAGCGCGCGCGGCACGAACATGTGAAACAGGTGCGTGTTGTCGCGCATGGCCACCACACCGGCCAGTTCGCCATCGATATGCGCCAGCTGGTAATGATAGTTGGATAGCGACAGGTAACTTTCGATGGCCGGCTGGCGGCAATGTTCGATGAACTTTTCCGCCCCCGCGCCATCGGGATGCAGGGTCAAAAAGGGCATCAGGTCGTCGATCAGGGCGACGATGGCGGGCGCATCGGCGACCAGGGCGGGGCGCAGTGTCGGTTCGGGCAAAGTAGTCATATGATAATCATGCCACCGCCTGGCCGACATTGACAAGCATCAACAGAAATCGCGGCTGCTGGTCCTCAAACGCCCCAGCAGATGCGACATGTCGACCAGGCGCTTGGCCACCAGGTTGCGCACCAGCCCCTCGCGCTGCCACACGCCGTACACGCCCAGCAGCGGCGCGCTCAGCACTTCGCGGCGCTGGCTTTCCACCAGGTCGGGCCAGACGATGACGTTGACCGTGCCCGTCTCGTCTTCCAGGGTCATGAAGATGACGCCCTTGGCCGTGCCCGGACGCTGGCGCACGGTGACGATGCCGCAGGCGCGCGCCAGCTGGCCATCCGTGTAGCTGGCCAGCGCGGATGCCGGCAGAAAACGCTGCTCCAGCAATTGCCTGCGCAGCAGCGCCAGCGGGTGGCGGCCCAGGGTCAGGCCTTGCGCGCGGTAGTCGCTGACGATGCTCTCGCCTTCCGTGGGCGCGGCCAGCACGGGCAAGTCTTCCTCTGGCGTGGTGACGCGCAGCAAATCCCTGTCGGGCACGGCGCCGGCCGCCTGCCACAGCGCCGCGCGCCGGTGCCCGGCCAGCGCGTGCAGCGCGTTGCCTGCCGCCAAGACCTGCAAGTCATGACGGTCCAGGCCGCCACGCCGCGCCAGGTCGGCCACATCGACAAAGGCGGCGATGGCGCGCGCATCCTCGATGCGCCGGGCCGCCTCGGCGCGCATGCCGAACAGGCTGTTCAAGCCCAGGCGCACGGCGGGCGCGGGGTCCTGCCCTGCTTCCAATGCCGCCTCCCAGCCGCTGACGGTCACGTCGACGGGCAGCACTGGCACGCCATGCCGGCGCGCATCCTGCACCAGTTGCGAGGGGCTGTAAAAACCCATGGGCTGGCTGTTGAGCAAGGCGCACAGGAAGGCGGCCGGTTCGTGGCATTTCAGCCAGGAACTGGCATACGTCAGCAGCGCGAAACTGGCCGCGTGCGACTCGGGAAAACCGTATTCGCCAAAGCCTTCGATCTGGCTGAAGATGGCCTCGGCAAACTCCTTGCCGTAACCATTCTCCACCATGGCATTGACGATGCGGTCATGGTAATTGTTCATGCCGCCCTTGCGTTTCCAGGCCGCCATGGCCCGCCGCAGCTGGTCCGCTTCGCCAGGCGTGAAACCGGCCGCGATGATGGCCACCTGCATCACTTGCTCCTGGAAAATGGGAATGCCCAGGGTGCGCCCCAGCGCCTTTTCCAGGCCCTTCGGATAATCGATTGGCTCCTTTTTCTGGCGCCGCTGCAGATACGGATGCACCATGCCGCCCTGGATGGGGCCGGGGCGCACGAGCGCCACCTCGATGACGAGGTCATAGAATTCACGGGGACGCAAGCGGGGCAGCATGCTCATCTGCGCGCGCGACTCGATCTGGAACACGCCGATGGTGTCGGCCTGGCACATCATGTCGTAGGTGGCAGGGTCTTCCGCCGGAATATCCTGCAGGCGGAGTGGCTCGCCGCGCCGCGCACCGACCAATTCCAGGGCGCGGCGCAGGGCCGACAGCATGCCCAGCGCCAGCACGTCGACCTTCATCAAACCCAGCTCTTCCAGGTCGTTCTTGTCCCACTCGATGACGCTGCGTTCGGCCATGGCCGCGTTTTCAATCGGCACCAGGCGTGACAGCTTTCCTTGCGCAATCACAAAGCCGCCCGGATGCTGCGACAAATGGCGGGGAAAGCCCAGCAACTGCTGCGCCAGGCCAGCCCACTGCTGCGACAATGCCGCTTCCGGGTCCAGCCCGCATTCGGCCAGGCGCTCCAGCAGATCGCGCTTGCCGTCGAACCAGCGGTGCGCCTTGGCCACTTTTTCCACGATGGCCAGGTCGATCCCCAGCGCCCGGCCGCTGTCGCGCAAGGCGCTTTTCGGACGGTAACTGATCACCACGGCCGCCAGCGCGGCCCGCTCGCGCCCATACTTGCCGTAGATATATTGAATCACTTCTTCGCGCCGCTGGTGCTCGAAGTCGACGTCGATGTCGGGCGGCTCGTTGCGCTCGCGCGACATGAAGCGCCCGACCAGCGAATTGCCGCGCGCCGGATCCACTTCCGTGATGTGCAGGCAATAGCAGACGGCCGAATTGGCGGCCGAGCCCCTGCCCTGGCACAGGATGTCTTGCGAGCGGGCAAAGCGCACGATGTCGTACACGGTCAAAAAGTACGCTTCATACGACAGCTCCGCGATCAGTTCCAGCTCCTGTTCGACCTGCTGCTGCACGTTGGCCGGTATGCCCAGCGGAAAACGGATGCGCGCACCCGCATACGTTTCTTCGCGCAGATACGTCGCCGGCGTGTGGCCGTGCGGCACCAGCTCGTCGGGATAGTCATAGCGCAAGCTGTCGAGCGAGAATGTGCACAGGTCCGCGATGCGCAGGGTTTCCGCCAGCGCCTGCGGCGGATACACATTGGCCAGGCGCAAGCGCGCGCGCAGATGCTGCTCCGCGTTTTGCGCCAGCGCATAGCCGCACTCGCCCACGGGCTTGCCCACGCGGATCGCGCACAGGGTGTCGAGCAGCGGCTTGCGCGAACGCACGTGCATGCACACATGGCCGACGGCCACCATGGACAAGCCCAGCACCTGCGCGGCGTCCTGCACGGCGCTGCGGTGCGCGTCATCCTGCGCCCGCTGCAGCAGGTTCAAGCCTATCCAGCTGCGCTCGCCGCCAAAGGTGGATAGCATCCACGCCCCCTGCGCGCGCAGCGTCCCGGGCTGGGCCGGATAGCCAGGCAGCAAGATCATCAAACAGCCGGGCAGCCCTTGCAAATGGGCAAACTGCGCCGACGGCGCGGCGAAATCGTCGGGCGTCAACAGATAGCGGCCCTTGGCCGCCCGCGTGCGCGCCATGGTGATCAGTTCCGACAGGTTGCCGTAACCGTCGGCATCGCGCACCAGCGCCAGCAGGGACGGCCCCGGACTGCCGTCGGCCTGCGTCAAGTGAAAATGCGCGCCGATAATCAGGGGAAAATCAGCCCGCTTGGCCGTCGCATGCGCGCGCACGACACCCGCCAGCGAGCACTCGTCGGTAATGGCCAGCGCCCGGTAAGCAAGCTGGACAGAGCGCGCCACCAGTTCTTCCGCATGCGAGGCCCCATGCAGGAAGCTGAAATTACTCAGGCAGTACAACTCAGCATACTCGGGTAAGACTGCGCTCCCCATGATCTACCTCAATACTGTATATAAACACAGTATATTATACTCATCTGAAAACGGCCATCTCAGTTATGCTGAGGTTTTACCTTGCACAGTGCCCGCCATGATCGTCCACTCATTAAAATGTTTCGGCGCCGCCCCCGGTGGCGGCAATGCGACGCTGGTCGTGGAAAACGACCACGCCAGCGAAACGCAGCGCCAGGCCTTTGCCCGCGAACGCCAGGTCAGCGCCTGCGTCTTCCTCGACCGGCAAGCGGACGGCGCGGAGGGATGCCTCGTGCTCGACTATTTTTATCCGCACACGCGCAGTCCCCTGTGCCTGCACGCCACCCTGGCGGCCGCGCATGTGCTGCTGGCGGCGCCCGGCGCGCCGGCGGCGCTGACGGTGACGACCGCCATGCACGGGCAAGCCTTGCAGCTGGTACGCCGCGCGGAGGGATTGTTCATCGGCCTGGCGCCGCAGCCGGCGCCTGCCGTCCTGGTGGAAAAGTATGTGCCGTCCGAGCTGATGGGCCAGCACATGCACTTGCTGTCGCCGCCCGTCGTCGCGTCCGTCGGCAGCCCGAAGCTGCTGCTGGAAGTGGCCGACCGCACCACCCTGCGCGCGCTGCGGCCGAACCTGGAATTGATCGCCGACTGGAGCGCCTTGCACAAGGTCAGCGGCTGCTATGCGTATTGCCGCACGGGCGAGCACGAATATGAGGGGCGCAACTTCAACCACCTCGATCCGGCGCTGGAAGACAGCGCCACGGGCGTGGCGGCGGGCGCGCTGGCAGCACACTTGCAGCAGTCGCTGCGCCTGCATCAGGGCCACGTGACGCAGCAACCCTGTCTGATCGAAGTGCAGTACGACGTGCAGACAATCTGGGTGGGCGGCATGGTGCAACGCAGCACCTGAATGGGGCATGCCGCACCAGCACAAGGCAAGCCAGGCAGTGGCCAAAAGATAATCAACCAGGAAACAACAGTTACAGCAAATTTGTAATAACAAAACAAAGTATCGCTGGTGAATGCCGAAAAGATGGCACTAGAATCAAGTCACGAATCTTGCTCATCAGCCACTTGGAGATACTGCGTGCCCACCCTCACCACCTTGCGTCAAGCCATCCTCATCAGCCTGTACGGCAGCGCCGCCCTGGCCGTTTTCAGTCCTGCCGCCATGGCGCAGAACACGGAAGCGGCCGCCACGGAAGGCCCCGTGCAAACGGTCAGCGTGGTCGGCTCGCGCCGGGTCGCCAGTTCCGCCACGGATACCATGGTGCCGGTCGATATCATTCCCATTTCCAAGGTGGCCGAGCAAGGCGGCCAGTTTGATCTGGCGCAATCGCTGCAATACATCTCGCCCTCGTTCAACTCCACGCGCCAGACGGGCGCCGACGGGGCCGACCTGATCGATTCAGCCGCCCTGCGCGGCCTCGGTTCCGACCAAACCCTCGTGCTGGTGAACGGCAAGCGGCGCCACACGACGGCGCTCGTCAACCTGTTCGGCGCGCGCAACCGCGGCAACACGGGCACGGACATGAATGCGATTCCCTTGTTGGCGATCAAGAACGTGCAAGTGCTGCGCGACGGCGCCGCCGCCCAGTACGGCTCGGACGCCATTGCCGGCGTGATCGACATCGAACTGAAGAAAAGCCTCGGCTGCGAAGCCGTGGCCGGCTACAGCCAGTATTCCGCAGGCGACGGCAAGAATTACATGACCTCCGCCTATTGCGGCATCGCGCTGGGCGACAAGGGTACCCTGGCCATCACGGGCGAATACCTGGACCGGGGCCGCTCGAACCGGGCCGATGCGGACAGCATGCGTATCATCGGCGACACCAAGTCCAAGAACAAGACCCTGTACGTGAATGGCGACTACGCCACCAGCCCCACGGGCAAGCTGTACTTCACGGCTGGCGCGCAGACGCGCGACGCGTCCAGCGCCGCATTCGGCCGGGGCGGCATCGGCAGCGACGACATTCCATCGCGCAATTCGGCCGCCATGTACCCGGATGGTTTCGTGCCTTTCATCAATGGCAAGATCGACGACCAGTACGCCACCATCGGCCACCGCAGCCAGATCGGCGAATGGCATGCTGATTTTTCGCAAACCTATGGCTACAACAAGATGCGCTACGACATCAGCAATACGCTGAATGCCTCCATCGCCAACCTCGACCTGATGAACGGCGGCAAGGGTGTCAGCCCCAGCCGTTTCGACGCGGGCGGCTTCTCGTTCCAGCAGCTGACCAGCAACGCCGACTTCAGCCGCTACTACGACACGGTGATGCGCGGCATGAACGTGGCCTTCGGCGCCGAGTACCGCAGCGAGGAATACAAGATCATGGCCGGCGAACCGGGCTCCTACAACGACGCCGACGGCGTGGGCGTGGGCGGCAATGCGGGCAGCCAGGGCTTTCCCGGCTTCCAGCCCGGCGACGCCACCAAGGCCAAGCGCCACAGCATCGCCGCGTATGGCGACGTGGAACTGGACTGGACGGAGCGCCTGAAAACCCAGGCGGCCCTGCGCTATGAGAAATTCAGCGATTTCGGCTCCACCGTGACGGGCAAGCTGGCCGCCAGCTATAAAGTGGCGCCCAACGTGCTGCTGCGCGGTTCGGCCAGCACGGGTTTCCGCGCGCCATCGTTACAGCAAGTGTATTTCTCGTCCACCTTCACCGACTTCATCGGCGGCGTGCCCACCGACGTGGTGCTGGCGCCGAATGGCGGCGCCGTCGCCAACGCGGCCGGCATTCCGAAGTTGAAAGAGGAAAAGTCGACCAGCTTTACCTTCGGCACCACCTGGACGCCAACGCAAGCCATTTCCGTGACGGCCGACTTGTACAACATCAAGATCAAGGACCGCATCGTGCTGTCGGGCCGCTTCAATGCCGACAACTACCCGGACCTGGCCGCGCGCCTGGCCCTCCTGGGCGTGGGCGAGGCGCAATTCTTCGTCAACTCCATCGACACGCGCACGCGCGGGCTGGACCTGACGGCGTCGCACAAGGGAGAATTGGCCGGCAACCGCCTGAACACCTTCCTGGCCTTGAATTTGAGCAAGACGGAAGTGACGAAGGTCAAGACGCCGGATTCGCTGAAAGGCTATGAAGACGTGCTGCTGTCCGAGCGCGAACGCCTGTTCATCGAACAGGGCGGTCCGCGCGCGAAAGCCACCCTGGGCTTCGACTACATCACGGGCAAGCTGGAATCGGACTTGCGCATCATTTATTTTGGCCCGCAAACCCTGGGCACCTTCAGCGGCACGGCCGAAGGCGTGCCGAATGCCCGTTACGCGGCCAAGACGTCCGCCGACCTGAGCTTCACCTACAGCATCAGCAAGAATACCAAGCTGACCTTTGGCGGCAACAACATCTTCAACGTCAAGCCCACCACGCAAAACGCGGACGAGACGGACAACGGCTTCAAATACGACAGCGTGCAGTTCGGCCTGAACGGCGCCTCCTACTTCGGGCGGCTGTGGGTGAAGTTCTGATCACTCTGCCCGCCTGAAGAAACAGCGGCTGCGCCAGCATGGGCAGCCGCTGTTTTTTTAGTTAAGCCGAACAGTTCAGCATCCACTGCACCCCGAACTGGTCCGTCAATTTACCGTAATAATCGCCCCATACCTGGATGGCGAGCGGTGTCGTCACCACGCCTTGATACGCCAGCTTGTCAAAAAGCTGTTTCGTTAACTGCCTGTCATGCATTTGCAAAATATGTGCGGACCCTCGCATGGGCTCTGCATCGTCATTATCAGAAGCAAAGAACAACACGCCTGGTCCTTCAAATCGGGCATGCATGATTTTCCCGCGCATGGCTTCATGACGGAGCGGCATGCCATCCACGCCAAAGCGCAAGACATCGCTTATCTTGCCCAGCCCGCATTGCGTGTAGAACGCCAAGGCTTGTTCGCAAGTGGTAGTAAAGAAAAGATAATTGGATAATTGCATCAGCTCATCCTTGCATCAGGTTAGGCAAAGCGAAAGTGACGGAGCGGTCGCTGGCAGGAGATCCAGATGCGATCAACCGTCCAGCAGTGGCTGCAGGCAGCCCCCATGGAGGATAGCCAATTATCCATCCGAAAAACTCATGCATTGTCACGAAAACACCGGTGACCGCCGATGGACGCTGCCCCCACACACACGAATATCGCTTCAACGCCCCTGCTGCTCCAGTTTTCGCACAAAGTCACTTTTCCGGCCATCCCACAGGCATTTCCGGCATCGGCCTGCCTCGAACACGTGCTCGCACCGTGGCAAGCCATAGATGACCGAGGCGCATTCCGGGCACAGGCTGGCCATGCCTTCGGCGTCGTCACGGTATCGGCTGCCGCATTCGTCACAGGTTTTCACAGTTCACTTTCACAGCTCATACACTCCCATACTCCAGTACCGGCTGCCTTGCCTGTTACGGGCAAGCCAACCCAAGGCCTGCAACTCCTTGCCGATCAATCGATTCATGATGCCATGCCCGACCAGCAGCACGGGCCCCCTGGCGGCGAGCGCAACCAGACGCTCGGCGGCGGCCCTGGCGCGCTGCCGGGTTATCTGCAACGAGTCCGATCCGCGCGCATAACCGAACAACCAGAGCAGGCGAAAAATCGCTGCCCAGGCTTCAGCCGGCAGCCAAGGGGCCTTCCAGAGCGCAAAGGGCAACCCTGCGTCAGAGAACATCGCCTCTTGCATGAATGGCAAGTCACCCAATGCCCTGGCCGATGAGCATGCCCTCGGTGCCGTGCTGGCCACGATGGTCGACGCGGAAAGCGCTGCCGCAGCGCACTGCGCAGGGATGCCACCTTCTTTGATGATCGATTGATTGTAGAGATTAATCCACTGTCCCATTTGCAGCGGCGCTATCCAGCGCCCTTTGGCGAGTCGGGGCTCGCCGTGTCTCATTAATGTTATTCGCATGTCCAGTCAGATCGCCTCGCACATTTATCCGTCCGCTTCATGGGGGAACCTGCCCCTTGCCTGCCCTGCCGGCCTGGTCTTGCGGCTCCCCGCCAGCACGGCCGCCGCGAACAATCTTTGCCCTGCGGCGGAAAGCACGGATAATAGCGGCTAACTCATAAGCACAGTATTGGATTACCTCATGGAAATTAAAGTCAACTTTCTCGACAAGCTGCGTCTCGAAGCCAAGTTCGACGATTTTACGGTCATCGCCGACCAGCCCATCCGCTATAAAGGCGATGGTTCGGCGCCCGGCCCGTTCGATTACTTTTTGGCATCATCGGCACTGTGCGCGGCCTACTTCGTGAAGTTGTATTGCGATACGCGCAATATTTCCACTGAAAATATCCGCCTGTCGCAAAACAATATTGTCGATCCTGAAAACCGCTACCAGCAGATTTTCAAGATCCAAGTCGAGTTGCCGGCCGATATCTCGGACAAGGACCGCCAGGGCATCCTGCGCTCGATCGACCGTTGCACGGTGAAAAAAGTGGTGCAGGCGGGACCGGAGTTCGTCATTGAAGAAGTGGAGAACCTGGACGCCGATGCCCAGGCCTTGCTGGCCCTGAATCCCGCCCCTGGCGCAAGCACCTATATCGTCGGCAAGGACTTGCCGCTGGAACAGACCATCGCCAATATGTCCAGCCTGCTGGCGGGCCTGGGCATCAAGATTGAAATCGCTTCGTGGCGCAACATCATTCCCAACGTGTGGTCGCTGCACATCCGCGATGCGCATTCGCCCATGTGTTTCACCAACGGCAAGGGCGCAACCAAGGAAAGCGCGCTGGCGTCGGCCCTGGGCGAATATATCGAACGCCTCAGCAACAACCATTTCTACGCCGGTTCGTTCTGGGGCGAAGACATCGCCAACGCGGATTTTGTCCATTACCCGAACGAGCGCTGGTTCAAGCCGGGCCGCAAGGATGCGCTGCCGAAAGAGATTCTCGACGCCTACTGCCGCGACATCTACGATGCCGATGGCGAGCTGCGCGGCTCGCACCTGATCGACACCAACTCCGGCAACGCGGAGCGCGGCATCTGCTCGCTGCCGTATGTGCGCCAGTCCGACGGCGAGACCGTGTATTTCCCATCGAACCTGATTGAAAACTTGTACGTCAGCAATGGCATGAGCGCCGGCAACACCCTCGTCGAAGCGCAGGTGCAATGCCTGTCGGAAATTTTCGAACGGGCCGTCAAGCGCGAAATCATCGAAGGCGAAATCGCCCTGCCCGACGTGCCGCAGGACGTGCTGGCGAAATATCCGGGCATCCTGGCCGGCATCGCCGGCCTGGAAGAACAGGGTTTCCCCGTGCTGGTGAAAGATGCGTCGCTGGGCGGCGTGTATCCGGTGATGTGCGTCACCCTGATGAACCCGCGCACGGGCGGCGTGTTTGCCTCGTTCGGCGCGCACCCGAGCCTGGAAGTGGCGCTGGAGCGCAGCCTGACGGAATTGCTGCAGGGCCGCAGCTTCGAAGGCCTCAACGACTTGCCGCAGCCGACGTTTGCCAGCGAAGCCGTCACCGAGCCGAACAACTTCGTCGAGCACTTCATCGATTCCAGCGGCATCGTCTCGTGGCGCTTCTTCAGCGCCAAGGCCGATTACGATTTTGTCGAGTGGGATTTTTCCGGCCACGGCGAAAACTCGAATGCCGAGGAAGCGGCAACCCTGTTCGGCATCCTCGCCGGCATGGGCAAGGAAGTCTACACGGCCGTATATGACCAGCTGGGCGCCACCGCCTGCCGCATCCTCGTGCCCGGTTATTCCGAGGTGTACCCGGTCGAGGATTTGATCTGGGACAATACCAACAAGGCGCTGCTGTTCCGCGCCGATATCCTGAACCTGCACCGCCTGGACGATGCCAGCCTGGAAGACTTGCTCGACCGCCTGGAAAACAGCGAGCTCGACGAGTACGGCGACATCGCCACCCTGATCGGCATCGAGTTTGACGAAAACACGGTGTGGGGCCAGCTGACGACCCTGGAATTGAAGCTGCTGATACAGCTCGTCCTGCAGCAATTCGAGGAAGCGAAAGAGCTGGTGGAAACCTTCCTGCAGTACAACGACAACACGCTCGAACGCAAACTGTTCTATCAAGCCTTGAACGTGGTGCTGGAAGTGGAACTCGATGACGAGCTGGAGCTGGACGATTACGTCGTCAATTTCCGCCGCATGTTTGGCGACGCCCGCATGGATGCGGTGCTGGGCTCGGTGGACGGCAGCGTGCGTTTCTTCGGCCTGACCCCGACCAGCATGCAACTGGAAGGCCTCGACCGGCACCAGCGCCTGATCGACAGCTTCAAGAAATTGCACACGGCGCGCGCCAAGGCGGCCAAGCGCTAGGACGACAAACCGGGGCCTTCGCGCCCCGGCGCAGGAATCAACCCCGCGCGACCGCATGGAAAAGAGACCATGGCCACACTGGAATTCTGGTTCGACTTCGGCAGCAACTACAGCTACCTGAGCGCCATGCGCATCGATGCGCTGGCGCATGAAAAGAAGGTGCAAGTAATCTGGAAACCCTTCCTGCTGGGCGTCGTCTTCAAGGCGCTGGGCTGGGAAACGTCGCCGTTCGTCTTGCAAAAAATCAAGGGCGACTACACGTGGCGCGACATGGCGCGCCAGTGCGAAAAGTATGCATTGCCATGGCAGCAACCGAGTTCCTTTCCCCGCGCGGCCCTGCTGCCCATGCGCGTGGCCCTGGTCGGCGCGGACCAGGGCTGGATCGCCCCGTTTGCGCGCCGCATGATGACGATGAATTTCGCCGAAAACCGCGACATCGACAACTTCGAAGCCGTCAGCGAAGCCTTGGAAGGGCTGGGCCTCGATGCGCGCGCCATCGTGGCGCTGGCTTTGACACAGGACAACAAGCTGCGCCTGCGCCGCCAGACTGAGCAGGCGCAAGCGTTGAAGCTGTTCGGCGCGCCCAGCTTCCTCAGCGGCGGCGAACTCTTCTGGGGCAACGACCGGCTCGAGGATGCGCTGGCGCATGCCGCCGCCCTCCCTTCACGATAATCAGCCGGTCAGCGCCGCGATCTCCTTCTGCATGTTTTCAATGGCCCGTTCGTTGTACTGGTTGGCAAAGTATGCATCGCCGAACAGCTGGCCCGCCTGCGCCTTGCCGCACAAATGCTGCAGCGCCAGCCCCCGCTGCTCGTTGAAGCGCACGGGGTCCACGTGCGCGTATTCGCGGCCGATGGCTTGCGTGTAGGCTTGGTACACCTCGTCATCCTGGCCCAGGATGGCCAGGTCGGCGCTGAGCATGGCGTCTTTCAGCGGGTGGCTGATGCCCGGTCCCTGGAAATGGTCGGTGACGCGTATCAATTGCGCCACATCAAGGTTGTCGCCCGCATCGAGGCCGCTGGCCAGCCACAGCTGGGCGCTCGCCTCTTCGCTCGAATACAGGGCATCGTCGTCGTGGCTGTAGACGGCGTCGTGGAACCAGAACGCTTTCTTGACCAGCGCGCTGTCGCGCTTGGGCGCATAGGTATTGTCGGCCCACACGCGGATTTCGGACAGGCCGTGCACCAAGTGGTCGAGGTTGTGATAGTGGCGGTCCGCGCCGCCATACGCCTGCGGCCCCGTCAGGTGGGCGAACCAGTGATCCGCCAGCGCGATGTCCGCTTGCGAGGCTGTCGCGTAATTCCACAGCGCTTCCCACTCCTTGCGCAGGCAGTCGAGTATCCACGCCTGGTAGGCCGGGCCGGGGACGAATTTCTTCATGGTCCAGTTCCAGCCCACGGGGCCTTCCAGCGCCTTGACGAAGCTGGAGCTGACGGAGCCGAGGTCGCGCGGCGGCATGACGAAGATGGTCTTGGCGCCCTGCAGCACGTCCACATTCGTTTGCTGGATCAGGTTTTCATAGTCGAAATCGGCCGTCGTGCGGATGCCGCGGATCAGGTAGTCGCAGCCATGCTTTTTCGCCGCGCGCGCCGTGTAGTCGCCCTTGACGATGACCACCTGCACATTGTCCCAGCCGCATTCGCGCGCGCTCTGTTCGATGATGCGCTTGCGGTCTTCGGCGGGAAACTGCGGCTTCTTGGCGGGGTTTTGCGACAGGAACACGATCACCTCGTCGGCGAGCGAACGCGCTTCGCCGATCACCCACATGTGGCCGTTGGTGATGGGGTCGAGGGTTCCTGAAAATCCGATCTTCTGCATGCTGCGCTCCGTGGTCTGGTTCTGCTTGTTTCGCAGACAATATAGGGCCACGGCGCGCGCGTCAATGCAACATGCCAAAGATCATGGTCAAAATGCTCTTTTCGCGGCTTGCGGGAATTCCACGCGCACGCACAGGCCGCCCAGGCGCTCGGATTTGTCCAGCACCAGGCGCGCGCCGTGACGTTCGGCGATGGCCTTGATAATGGCCAGCCCCAGGCCGCTGCCGTTGGCGTCCGTGCCGGGCACGCGGTAGAAGCGGCTGAAGACGCGCTCGCGCTCCTCGGGCGGGATGCCGGGGCCGCTGTCTTCCACCGATAACGTCACGCCGACGGGACTGGCGCGCAGGTCGATGTCGACCGTGCCGCCCTGCGGCGTGTACTTGATGGCGTTGTCGACCAGGTTGCGCAGCATGATGTTGAGCGCATCGGCCTGGCCCGCCACCTTGGCCGGGTCCATGTGATGCAGGCCCAGGTCGATCTTGCGCGCCTGCGCGATGCCGGCCATGTCGCCCAGCGCGCGCTTGACGACATCGTTCAAGTCCACCGCCTGCAGCTGGTCGCCGCTGGCGGCGCTCGCTTCCTGGCGCGCCAGCACCAGCAGCTGCTCGACCAGGCGCGTGGCCCGCTCGATGCCGGCGCTCACGCGGGAAATCGCCAGGCTGCGTTTTTCTTCCGATTCGGCCCGTTCCAGGCTCAATACCTGCAGTTTCAGGGCCGCCAGCGGCGTGCGCAATTCATGCGCGGCGTCGGCAACGAAATGCTGCTGCGCGTCGAACGCCGTTTTTACACGCCCGAACAGCAAATTCAGTTCATGCACGAGGGGGCGCACTTCGTCGGGCAAGCCCGCTTCCGAGACGGGAGACAGATCGTCCGCCTGGCGCGCCGCCACCTGCTTGCGCACGCGCGAGACGGGCGCCAGCGAACCGCTGACGACCCACCAGACGACCAGCATCAAAATAGGCGCCATCAGCGCGATGGGCCCCACCGTGCGCAGGGCCAGGCTGCCGGCCATGCGCTTCCTGACGGCCATGTCCTGGGCGATCTGCACGGTCTGGGAACTGGTTTGCACGGAAAAGATGCGGTACGTCGTGCCGTTGGCTTTCACGTTGGAAAAGCCCAGCACGGCGCGCTGCGGCAATTCCGCGCGCGTGATCGAGCGGAACACCTGCACGCCGTCCGGCGTCCACACCTGCACCACCATGTCGTTGTTGACGGGGTCGGCCGGCAAGGCTTGCGCATGGTTGGCCAGCGGCGCGCCGGAGCGCAGCGACAGGGCCATCTGCTGCATGTGGTAATCGAAGATCTGGTCGGCGTCGTACAGGGCGCTGCGGTAGGCGATCGAGGCTTGCGCCAGGGCCGCCATGATGATGGCCGCCAGCAAAAACCACAGCAGGCGGCCGCGCAGCGAATGCGTCACCGTGACCTTCATCCTCATGCCTTGGGCACCATGTAGCCGAGGCCGCGCACGTTCTGGATCAGGTCGCTGCCCAGTTTCTTGCGCAAGCCATGGATATACACTTCCACGGCATTGCTGTTGACTTCATCCTTCCAGCTGTACAGTTTTTCTTCCAGCTGCGCGCGCGACAGCACGATGCCGGGGCGGGCGATCAAGGCTTCCAGCACGGCCCATTCGCGCGCCGACAGGTTGACCGGGTGGCCCTCGGCGATCACTTCGCGCGTCAGCGGATTGATGGAGACGCCCTGGTGTTCGAAGATCGGTTCCGGCCGCCCCGAGGCGCGCCGCAGCAGGGCGCGTATGCGCGCCAGCAATTCGTCGAGGTCATACGGCTTCAAGACGTAATCGTCGGCGCCCGCGTCCAGGCCCGCGATGCGCTGCTCGATGGCGTCGCGCGCCGTGGCCACCAGCACAGGCGTGTCGAGCTTGCGCAAGCGCATCGAGCGCAGCACGTCGAGGCCATCCTTGCGGGGCAAGCCCAGGTCCAGCAGCACCAGGTCGTAGGTTTGCGTCTGCAGGGCCGTATCGGCCATGTCGCCATCCTTGACCCAATCCACCGCGTAATGCTCGGCGCGCAGCAAATCGAGCACCACCTCGCCGATCATCGTATCGTCTTCTACCAGCAATAAGCGCATGCCCTACTCCTTCATCTTGACTGTTTTATCGACCTTGCATCCTGCGCCAGATCAACCGAGGCGCACGGGAATGAAGATCTTATCGGGGCCGCGCTGTATCAGCAAGGCCACCGACTTCGCGGATTTTTCCACCACGTCGCGCACCTGCTCGACCGTGTTGACGGGACGGCCATTCACCGACAATAGCACGTCGCCCGGCTGCACTCCGGCATTCGCGGCGGCGCCGCCCGCATCTTCCACCAGCAGGCCGGCGCTGATGCCCGCCTCGCGTTTTTCATCCGATTGTAACGGACGCAGGGCCAGGCCCAGCTTTACCTTGCCGGCGGCGCTGTCGCTCTTCGCCACTTCGGCCACCTTGTCGGCCGCATTGCCCAGGGTTGCCGTCAGGCTGACGATCTTGCCGTCACGCCAGACATCCATGCTGATCTTGTCGCCTGGCAAAGACGTGCCCACCAGCGCCGGCAAGTCGGCCGAGCCGATGATGCGCTGGCCATTCACCTTGCGCACCACGTCGCCCGATTTCAGGCCTGCCTTGTCGGCCGGGCTGCCCCGCTCCACGTTGGCCACCAGCGCGCCTTCCGGCGTGGCCAGCTTGAACGAGTCGGCAAAGCCCTGGTTGACTTCCTGCACCGTCACGCCCAGCTTGGCGTGGCTGGCCTTGCCCGTGGCGACGATCTGGTCCTTGATGCGGCCGGCCAGGTCGATGGGGATGGCGAACGACAAGCCCTGGAAGCCGCCCGTCTGGCTATAGATCTGCGAATTGATGCCGACCACTTCGCCGCGCGTGTTGAACAGGGGGCCGCCCGAGTTGCCGGGGTTCACCGCCACGTCCGTCTGGATGAACGGTACATTGCTGTCGTCCGGCAAGGAACGGCCCTTGGCGCTGACGACGCCAGCCGTCACCGTGCTATCGAAACCATAAGGAGAACCGATGGCCAGCACCCATTCGCCCACTTTCAAGTCGCTGGAATGACCGAGCGGCACGATGGGCAGGTTGTTGGCGTCGATCTTCAGCACGGCGATGTCCGTCTTCGGATCCGTGCCCAGCACCTTGGCGCGGAATTCGCGGCGGTCGTTCAGCTTGACGGTCACTTCGCGCGCATCGCGCACCACGTGGGCATTCGTCATGATGATGCCGTCGGGGCTGACGATGAAGCCGGAACCGAGGCCGTGCGTGGGCACGTCGCGGCCGCCGCGCTGCCCGCCTTGCGGCCCCTGGAAGCGGCGGAAGAATTCGAGGAAGGGGTCGTTGCCGAAGTCGTCATTGCCGGCCTGGGCCGATGGGTCGTAGGCCACCTTGGTGCTGCCCGTGACGCTGATATTGACGACGGCCGGGCTGTTGCGCGCGGCGATCTGGCTAAAGTCGGGCAAGGCCACCAGCGGCGCGCTTGCTGCAGGCGCCACGGCGGCGGCCACGGGTGCGGCGGGAGTGCCTGCGGTGGCATTCGCGCCGGCATTGTTCTGATGCATCACCATGGCGCCACCGGCGCCCAGCACACCGATCGCGGCCAGCGCGGCTACGGTGCGTTTGATTTTCAGCGATGCGGTATTCGTTTGCTGTTCCATGAATTGCTCCTCATTCAATGAGATTTTGATGTATGCAATAGTGGGCCACGAGTCTTAGGCGGTGCTTAACATTTTTCCATTTGGAAACAGGCATTTGCGCCTTTAAGCGGGGTTTAATCTTGCGTGGCATGGGCAACCAATGGAAGCCCTGAATACGGCCCGAACGGGCTCCGGACGTGACACTGGCCGGATTGACCGGCCAGTATTTTACTGCATGGGGAAGCGCTGTTCCCTCCCGCCGATGCCGGCGCGTGGCGCCGAAATCAGCTCAACTCATCAGGCTGCCTGGCGCTGTTCCAGCGCGCTGACGGTGGCGCCAGTGGTGGTGCCGATCTCGATCTTGCGCGGCTTCAGCGCTTCCGGCACTTCGCGCACCAGGTCGATGGTCAGCATGCCGTTTTCAAACGTGGCGCCCGTCACCTTCACGTGGTTGGCCAGCTGGAAGCGCTGTTCGAAATCGCGGGCAGCGATGCCGCGGTGCAAGAACGTGCGCTCGACGCCATCTTTCTGCTTGCGGCCCGTGACGTGCAGGGAATCGCGTTCCGTGATGATGTCGATCTCTTCGCGCGAGAAGCCCGCCAATGCCATCACGATGCGGTACTTGTCTTCCGATACGAGTTCGATGTTGTAAGGCGGGTAGCTGGGCTGCGCATCGGCGCGCTGTTCGTTGAGCAATTGCGCCAGGCGGTCGAAGCCGATGGCGGAACGGTACAGGGGAGCAAGGTCAAAAGTACGCATGATAAATATCCTTTTCATTAAAGCGATAAGAGGGGCGGACCTCACCATGAGCATCCGCCTGTTACCGATATACGGCCTGCCAACGCCCTTTCAAGGCCTTGAAATTGGCGAAAAACACCCCAGACGGCAAAGAATTTGTAAGAAATTTTTACATGCCCCATCCAGGGATGGGTTGCATGACACCCCTCATGCAGGGCCGGCTTTTGGTGTATGCTGGCGGCATGAACAATGACACCGACATCCAGCTCAGCGGCCCCTTCAAGGCCACCGACGGCTCCGGCCGTGCCCACGACATCAAGGCCATCCGCATCTTCGACGAAGGCTACGGCATCATCGACGTCTACGTCGATTTCGCCGCCCCGCTCGAAGCGGGCGCCTACAAGGACAAGACCCTGGTCGGCCACATCCTGGCCCGCCTGCGCAGCCTTGGCTACGTAGGCCCCGACTTCGGCCATGGCGACCTGGGCTTGCAAGACAAGAAACTGATCGTCCTGGAAGCGCCCGAGGAATTTTCCGCCTTTGCCGTGAGCAAGGGCTGGAAGGATCTTTCGGCGGAGTTTGACGAAGACTGATCCTCTTTCTCCCCATCTGCGCCGTACCCGCGACTTGCCGGTACGGCGTTTTTCATGGGCGACAACTTAGTTCAGCTTAGTTCAAATAACGCGCGCTCCAGGCGGCGATGACGTTGGCGACATAGGCCGCGTCATCGCGCCCCGTCAACAGATGGTCGGCATCGTCGAGCGAAACGAAGCTTTTCGGGTGCTTGGCCGCCGTAAATATCTCCATCGCGTTCGACAGGCTGACCGTCGTGTCATTCGGCGCATGCATCACCAGCAGGGCGCGGCGCAGGCCGGTGATGTGGGTCTTCAGGCTGTGGCTGCCCGCGTCGTCGACGAATTGCTGGCGGATGCGGAAGGGCCGCCCTTCCAGCTGCACCAGCGCTTCGCCTTCGGCGGCGATTTGCTCCAGGTGCTCGCTGAACATGCGCGTCACGTACGCGGGCGTGCTGGGCGCGGCCAGGGTGGCGATGGCGGTGGCTTCCGGCACTTGCGACGCGGCGGCCAGCACGGCGGCGCCGCCCAGGCTATGGCCGATCAGCAATTGCGGTGCGGCATGTTTTGCCCGCAGGAAATCGGCAGCGGCAACCAGGTCGTCCACGTTCGACGAAAAATTGGTGGCGGCGAACTCGCCTTCGCTGGCGCCCAGCCCCGTAAAATCGAAGCGCAGCACGGCGATGCCGTGTTCCGTGAGACCTTGCGCGATGCGCCGCGCGGCCAGCACGTCCTTGCCGCAAGTAAAACAGTGGGCGAACAGCGCATAGGCGCGGATGGCGCCGTCGGGCGCATCGAGCCGCGCCGCCAGCACATGGCCGTGCGCGCCGGGAAAGTCTTGCCGGGTGGATTTCATTGTCTCAGATCAAAGCTGCCGCGCAGGGCGGCCGATGGCGCATTGTAGCGCCGCCCGGCCGCCGCCGCAGTCGGCTCGCCTCAATCACGCTTGGGAATATCCACGCCCCTGGCAACGGCTGGCCTGGCCAGGAAGGCGTCCAGCGCGCGCTGCACGTTCGGGAAGTTGGCAAAGCCGACGAGGTCGCCCGCGCCATAGAATCCCACCAGGCAGCGCACCCACGGGAAGATGGCGATGTCGGCAATCGTATACTGGCTCCCCATGATCCAGTCGCGGCCCTGCAGGCGCTGCTCGAGCACGCCCAGCAGGCGCTTCGCTTCGCCGATATAGCGTTCCAGCGGCCGCTTGTCCTCGTAATCCTTGCCGGCGAATTTGTGGAAGAAGCCCACCTGGCCAAACATGGGGCCGATACCGCCCATCTGGAACATCAGCCATTGGATCGTTTCATAGCGCAAGCCCGCGTCCTGCGGGATGAACTTGCCCGTTTTCTCGGCCAGGTACAGCAGGATGGCGCCCGACTCGAACAGGGCCAGCGGCTTGCCATCGGGACCGTCCGGGTCGAGGATGGCGGGAATCTTGTTGTTCGGATTGAGGGACAGGAAGGCGGGCGACAGCTGGTCGTTTTGCTCGAAGCTGACCAGGTGCGGCTCGTACGCCAGGCCCAGCTCTTCCAGCAGGATGGAGACCTTGATGCCGTTCGGCGTCGGCAGCGAGTATAGCTGCAAGCGCTCGGGATGCCGGGCAGGCCATTTTTGGGTGATGGGGAAGTCGGAGAGTTGGGACATGGAAATCCTTTTGAGGTGTATGACGTGGCACAAGCAGGCAAGTATAGCCAAGCATGACAGTTTCAGCAGGACAACGCATTCAGCCAAACAAGCCATGCAAAAACCAGCGCGGCGCGGCATCTTCTCCGCTGCCGACGATGCGTTCGCGGTAGACCCAGTAATGGGCGTGATCGAGTCCTTCGGCAATGAAATAATCGCGCGCCTGCGACTGCCCCCACCAGCCCGCCTCAATGCGTTCGGCGACGGACACCATTTTCAACGGCGAGCCATAAAACGGCCGGTGTTCGCGCATCAGGAGGGCGATGGGCTGGGCCAGCAGCCAGCCGGGACGGGGCATGCCGGACAAGCCGGGCGGCAAGTCCGGCTGCGCGTTTTGTGCGCCTGGCCTGGCCGGCAGCGGCAGCCACTGGTTGGCCGCCTCGGGGCGGTAATCAGCGCGCGGCGCCGCCTGCAAGACATTGTCCGTGCCAAGACGCGCCACCAGCAATTCCAGCAAGCGCTGGCGCTCCTGCGGCGTGCCGCCCGGCTCGGGAAACAGGGTGTCGCTGGGCGGCGCCATCGGCTGCACCTGCAGCGCTTCCAGGGTGAGGCCGATCACGGGCGCCTCCAGCACCAGCTGCGCCAGGCGTTCCTTGAGCAAGCGCAATAAATGCTCGTCGCGCCAGACGGCCTCGCCCAGGGCCAGGTCGATGACGGTGGGTGGGCGCGCCACCCTGCCCCGCTCGTGCGCCAGCAGCAATTGGATGCGTTCGACGGCGAATTGCCGCGCGCACAACCAGCCCGTCATTTGCTGCAGCAGACGGCGCGCGCCGAACAGCAGCGCTTCCGCGTGCTCCACGCGGTCGAACAATTCCAGGCTGGCGCAAAACGTGGGCGGCGCTTCGAGCCACAGGTACAGTTCCGTGCCGTGGCCATGCGCATCGTCGAGCATGTCGAGCAAGGCCCCGCCGCAGCGGCGCTGCAAGCCGGGCCGCGGCAAATGGCGCAACTGCCCCAGGGTGCGGCAGCCGATGCCGTCCAGCCATTCCAGCCAGGGGCGCGCGGGCGGCAGCAAGGCGCATGGCAAGCCGTCGAGGCGGCGCACCAGGCTCGCCATGCCCAGCACGCGGCCCCGGCGCGTCCCGGCGCGCGCCAGCAGCCAGGCGCCGCGCGCCGTGGGGGCGCACGACAGCTGGGCCGTGTAGCCCAGCGCGCGCAAGCTGGCCGCAATCTGCCGGCACAGGGCGCGCACGCCGCCGAACAGGCGCAGGCTGGCGCCCGCATCGACGAGCAGGGTCGCTTCCTCGCCCTGCGCCACCAGCGGCGAATATTGCAGCAGCGCCAGCGCCACCGCTTGCAGGGCCTGCGCTTCCCGTTCCAAAGAGCGCTCGTGCAGGCGCGCCTGCGGCGCCAGCATCAGCGCGCCCGCGCGGCGCATGCCCGGCCGGATGCCCGCCGCCCGCGCCAGCGGCGACACGGCCATCACTTGCTCCTGCTCCAGCACGACGCCGAGAAGGTCAGCCGACCAGCGCGGGCAAAACACTTCGAGCGGGAGCCGGGGCAGGTACAGGCCGATCCAGAGTCGCATGGCGTAGCAGTAATGAAGGAGGTTGCAGGGGCAGGAACAGGGGCGCGTCGCGCTGCGGTCCCCGGCGCTTGATGAAGCCGATCTCGATGCCGCCGGCGGCCGGGCGCACGGACAGGCGCAACGGCGCCGGCGACGCATCCTGCGCGCCATGCAAGGGGCGCAGCATGCAGAACAGGGTGTTGCCGGACTGCGCGGCCAGGTGCAGGCGGCGCAGGCTGTCGGCGCGCACGTGCGGCTGCCAGAACAGCAAGGCGCCGCACGTGCCGCTGCGCAAGATGTTTTCCGCCGCCCACAGGGCATCCTTGCTGCCGGCGCTCTTGAGCCACAGCAGTTGCGACGGGGCCAGCCCATGCGCGGCCAGGGCCAGCGCCTGCGGCGGGTGGGGCGGCTGCAGCAGCACGATGGGCAAGCCCGGCAGCTGCGCCAGCGCGGGCGCCAGCAGCCGCACTTCGCCGCTGCCCGGCTGCTGCACCAGCAGATCGATGAGGCTGCCGCAGGGCCAGCCGCCGCCGGGCAGCTGCGCGGACAGGGCGGCAAAGCCCGTGTCCAGGCAGCGCGTGGCGCCCTGCCCCAGCTGCGATGCGCGCCACAGGGACGGGTGCAAGGCTTCCGGCGAGGCCATCAATTGGGAATGTTGCATAATTGAATATGAATATGAAGATGAATACTGTATGCATATACAGTACTATCCAGTCCCCCTTTTGGCAAGGCATATCTGCGCATCCCCATCCGGGGGCCGTCCCGCGACGTCCGAAAAACACCGTTTTTCACATCGATTGCTGTACCATAAGCACTCTCCTTACCGCTCGGCAATGCACCGGGCGGCTTCCTCCGTCCATAAGGAAACGCATTTGACCACCATCCAACTCATCAGCGCCATCGTCTTCGGCCTCGCGCTCATCCACACCTTCGCCGCCAAGTCGTTTGAAACATTATCGCGGCGCCATCCCCGCCATGCGGGCTTGCTGCACTTGCTGGGCGAAGTGGAAGTCGTGTTCGGCTTCTGGGCCTTTATTTTGATCATCATCATGGCCTTTGTCTCGGGCGGCGATGCGGCCATCGAGTATGCCGAGTCGCGCCATTACACGGAGCCGCTGTTCGTCTTTGTCGTCATGGTGGTGGCCGCCTCGCGCCCCGTGCTCGACGCCGTGCAGCGCCTGTTGAAGGGCGTGGCGCGCGTGATGCCGCTGCGCACGGAACTGGCCCTCGTCTGGCTGGGCCTGGCGCTCGTGCCCCTGACGGGCTCCCTGATCACGGAACCGGCCGCCATGACCCTGGCCGCGCTGATGCTGGCGCCGCAAATCTTCCGCCCGGGCATCCCTGAATGGCTGAAATACGGCGCGCTGGGTGTGCTCTTCGTCAACGTTTCCATCGGCGGCACCCTCACCTCGTACGCGGCGCCGCCCGTGCTGATGGTGGCCACCACGTGGAACTGGGACAGCGCCTACATGGCCACCCATTTCGGCTGGAAGGCCGCCATCGCCGTGCTGGTCAACGCCACGGGCGTGAGCATATTGCTGCGCAAATATCTGCACAGCAACACCTCCGACATCAAGCCGAAGGCTGGCGAAGTGGAAGCACCGAAAGTGCCGCTGGCCGTCAGCCTGGTGCACATGATCGTGCTGGCCGGCGTCGTCACCCTGGCGCACCATCCCGTGCTGTTCATCGGCCTGTTCCTGTTCTTCCTCGGCTTCGTGCAGGCGTATGAGCGCTATCAAAGCCCGCTGATCCTCAAGGAAGGCTTGCTGGTCGGCTTCTTCCTGGGCGGCCTGGTGGTGCTGGGCGGCATGCAGCAATGGTGGCTGCAGCCCATCGTTTCGAGCCTGAAACCGCTGGCCCTGTTCTTCGGCGCCCTGGGCTTGACGGCGATTACCGACAATGCGGCCCTCACCTACCTCGGTTCGCTGATCGTCGGCATGACGGACGAAGCGAAATACATGCTGATGGCCGGCGCCGTGGCCGGTGGCGGCCTGACCGTCATCGCCAATGCGCCGAACCCGGCCGGCGTGGCCCTGCTGCGCCGCGGCTTCAAGGATGAATCGATCGGCGCCGTCGGCCTGCTGGCGGGCGCCCTGCTGCCGACGGCCGTGGCGGGCCTGGCCTTCCTGGCCCTGTAAGACACTACACGGGGCGGCTACCGGCCGCCCCCACTCCCCTCACCTTCCCCTCAGTTACCTTCCTCAGTTTCCTTCATACACGAGGAAATGCAGCCGGTCATAGAACAGGCTGTAGGCATAGTCAAACGTGCCCACGCTGCGAAAACCCTTGTGCAGATACACTTGCAGCGCTTCGCTCTTTTCCCACACCGTCAAGGTGATGCGCGCGCAGCCCTTGCGGCTGGACAGGTCGCGGATTTCGTGGAACATCTGCCTGAATAAACCCTGGCCCCGGTATTTTTCGTCGATGGCCAAGCTGCTGACGAAACAGTCGTCGGCGCGCGCATGCGCGAGCACGAAGGCGTCATACGCATCGTCGAGCGCCTTCATGTCATCGCGGTAATACGAGACGGCGCCGCAAGCCTGGAACTCGTCCATCGTCGCGGCCGTGAAAAAGCCGATGAAGCGCCCGTCCTCGTCATGCAGGCCGTGGATATGCGCCAGGTAAGGGTCGATGTTCTGCCGCCGCTGCAATTCGACGAACTGCAGATTGAGTTTATTGCCGAACGAACAGTATTCCAGGTAGCTGGTGGCAAACAGCAATTTGGCCATGCGGTTCTTCGCCTCGTCGCCCAGCAGTTCTCCCGGCACCAGCGTGAGCGGCGCATGCGACAGCAAGCCCGCCTGAGCCTGAACTTCGTCGCCGGACGGGGCGGCATCGCCGGCGGCCGGCATGCGGCTGCCGTGGCGGCCCACGGTGGGGCGCCAAAAGTTGCCGGCGGCAATATGCTGCGAACGATGGGCCAGCAGGTAACGGCAAAAAACGTCATTCACGCGATCGAGCTGCGGATCGTCCGACAGCACCGAGTAATAGTGGAAATGCTCGATATCCGCCCGCAATTGGGCAGCATACGCCATGCGCGGCACTTCCTCGATATCGAACACGTCGACGATATTGGGCAAGATCAAAGGATCGTCGAGTTGCCAGCCGATTTCGTCGAGCCGCGCCACGCAGCGCGCATACGCGCGCCGTTCCTCGTCGCTCAAGGGGATGTGCATGTCGGTAATGATATCGTCCAGCAAGCGCATGCCGCGGATGCCACCCGCCACCGCTTCCCGCGCGCCGTCATACAGCACGCAATAGCGCTGGTAAAACTCGGCATGGCTGAGCACGGTCACGCCCAGGTTTTTCTTCCATTCGGCATAGAACTGGCCGAACAGCCGCGCCTCGAATTGCGGGCAGGAACGGGGAATCTGCTGGCCGATATCCGCATACGCGCGGTTCACATTGCGCTGGATCACGCGCAGCGCCGCATCGTTCTTCTTGGCGATCAGCATGCCCGTTTCATCGAGAAACAAATTCATCCAGCTGACATGCCGGCGCTCTTCGCTGTCATCATCCTTGCGCTGGAAATAATCGGGCACTTCCGGCTTCATCAGGAAAATCGTCGCCGGATTGTGCGGGATCGTATCCACATCCATATACAGGCCGCCGTACTCGCACATGATGAGGATGCGGAAATAATCGGACAAGGTGGCGAAGTAGCGCTGCGTATGCAGGGTATCGAGGATATCGAAGCGGGCCGGCGCGAAGTCCAGCGCCAGCGCGCGCAGCGAATTGATATGCAGGGTCGTGCCGCCGATGTCGTAGCGGCCTATCGTGTAGCGCCCGGCGCCGCCCGTGGGGCTGAAGCGCTCGTCATCGCGCAACTGCTGCGCGTCCCACACCCACAGGATGGAAACATACGGCGCGCCGCCGTTGCAGCGCACGTCGTCGAGCGCCGCGCCCCACTGCTGGACCGCCTCGCAGGCGATGGCCGGCAAGGGTCCGCCCATCCAGATGCGGTGCAGGTAACGCTCGTCCTCGCCGAGCGCGCGCGTGGGAATGCAGCTGAGCGAGGAACAGCTTGCCGCATTGAAATGGTTGAAGTTCAGGGCGACGAAGCTGCGCAGGGCGGCGATGCCCGCCTGGTGCTCCGCGGCCAATTGCTCCAGGTCGCTGCCGGCCGGCCGGACATCGGCCAGGGTGATGTAATCGAGTTTCAGCCGGTTGATGCGAAACTCGTATTCCAGGTTGAAAATCTTTGCTTGATCGTGTTTCGAGGCCAGGTCATCTATTTTCATGGGCGCACCATTTTCCGCAGGAGAGTGTCAATAAACGTCGCAGGAGGTAAAACAAGGTCGACAACATGCGCATCGTTGCGCCATCAGTGCCGGGCGAGCAGCACCTCCCTTTCCCGGCGTCCCGCCATGCCCCGTGTGAACAGCAGCAGGCAGGCCGTGATGACCACGATGACGGGGATATTCAGCAATGCATACGTTTCCAACGCATAGCCGAAGCGCTGGCACAGCACGTTGTACAGCTGCAGCCAGGCGGACAGATAAATGCAGTACAGCAAGCTCATGGCGGCCGTCGTCAAGGTCATCGATTCCTTGCTGGCCGTGAGCGCGCTGCGGATCAGGGCCCCGTTGAACAGGCCGAAGCCGATGGAATAGACAAACATGCAGGCCGCAAACACGTCGACGTGGTGGCGGCCCGCGCCGGCGCCCAGCATGCCGGCGGCCGCGATCAGCCCGCCCAGGCGCAGCAGGGACACGAGGGGGAAATCCTGGCGCAGGCGCTGGATGGCGATGCTGCTGAGAACGAAACCGGACAAGATCACGCATTGCAGGGCGATATACGTGGCGTAGGAGGCGCCCATTTCCTGCAGCACGAAGAGGGGCGAAAAGCCGATCCAGGCCGTCAGGGGCACGGTGGCCAGCCCCGCCGTGAACATGCCGAACATGAAGCGCCGATTGCTGAAAATGGCGCCATAGCTGCGCGCGATGGCAGCCAAGTCCAGCCGAGCGACCGGCGCCGGCGTGCGCGGCATGGTCTTGAACAGGCCCAGCAAGGACAGCAGCGCCAGCAGGCCGGAGAGGAAAAACACGTAGCGCCAGTCCAGCCGGCTGATGATGGCGCTGCCGAGGATGGGACCGGCCAGGGGCGCGAGGATGGTGGTGCTCGACAGAATGCTGCTCAGCTTGACGGCCGCCATGTCGTCGAACAGTTCATGGATCATGGCATAGCCGACGAAGATGAAGCAGCAGCCCATGCCCTGGATGAAACGCGCGACGAGAAATTGCTCGATCGAAGCGGTCAATGGCACGGCCAAGGTGGCCAGCAGGAACAAGGTATTGCCGGTCAACACGAGCTTGCGCTTGCCGATGGCGTCGGCCAGGGGCCCCAGGAATATCTGCAGGGAACTGCCGCCCAGCAGATACAGGCTCAGGGACAAGGGGACGAATTTCGCCTCCGCCTGGAACTCGCCGACGATGCCCAGCATCGCCGGCATGATCATGTCGTTCGACAGATAGATATTCAGTTCAAAGACGAGGAAAAACGCAAAAAACCACAGCAACTGCTTGGACTTGATGGACATGGCGCGTTCCGTAACGTGGGTGGCTGCCGTCAGTGCGTACCGGCTGTCGGGGCATGGGACGGCGGACACGACTTCACTGAAAACGTGTACCAATTGTATACCAGTTAGTATTTTTAGCGCCTGTTTTTGTGATTTTTAAATACCGCAGCAATACCACTTGAGAAAAATCCCTGCTACTGCGGCATTGGAAATCGGCACTGGAAAGGGCGCGGCCAGCGTGCCGGCGCGCGGCAGCGGCCCTGCGAGGAAGGGAAGAACGATGCGTACCAGTGCCTGCGCACCGTTGCGGCGCGCGGCACGGCGGCTTATCGGCGGCGGTGGCTGGCGAAGAAATCGAGCAGCATCTTGCTGGCGTCGGGCTTGGCCTTGTCGTTGAACGGCAGGCTGGCGTCGCCGCCGCTCCAGGCGTGCTCGAGGTGCTCGACCTGCGCCACGCGCAGCAACACCTGCTTGCCCACCTGATAATCGTGCAGCCCATACGCATGGGCCGGATTGCGCCCGCCCGCCGCGCCGCCAGGCAGGCGCTGCGCCGTCACCACGGTATCGACCGGCAAGCGGTTGACGCGCACGCTCTGGCGCACCAGCTGCGTCTGGTTAATGGGCCGCACCACCTTGTCGGCCAGCCCTTGCAGCAGGATGATGGGCAGGCGGGGAAACGCGGGCTGGCGCGCCAGCACTTCATCGATGGCCGCGTCGGCGCGGGCGGCCGCGCCATGCTGCATCACGCCCAGCGCGCCGATCAGGTTATGCCCGGCGCCAAACACGGGCCCGGAATGCAGGCCCAGCGCGGCAAACAGCTGCGGATGGTTCAGGGCCACGATATGCGCCATGCCGGCGCCGGCGGAAATGCCGCAGATATAGATGCGCGCGCGGTCGATCGCATAACGGGCCGCTACCTGCTCGATGGCGCCGACGATCAGGCGCACGTCGCCGCCGCCGTCCTGCGTCAGCTTGTCGTACCACTTCCAGCAGCGGCGCGCATGCGAGCGCAGCGACTGCTGCGGATACAGCACGGCATAGCCCTTGCGCTCGGCCAGGCGGTTCATGCGCGTGCCTTCGGCAAACTGCGTGGCGCTCTGCTCGCAGCCGTGCAGCATCACCAGCAGCGGCCGGCCCCGGCTGCGCATGGCGGCGCTCGGCGCCTTCTCGGGCAGGTACAGGAAATATGGCAGGCGCCGGCCCGGCAACTGCCCCAGTTCCGGCAAGGGCGCATAGTGGGCGGCCAGCCACTTGCCCGGCGGGGGCGCCGTTCGCTTGCGCACGCGCGGGGGCGACAGGGGCGTGGCGAAGGGTGCCAGGGCGGGCAGCGCGTCGCTGGCGGGCCTGGCGCGCGGCTTGTGGCTCGCCTGCGTGGTCTTGGCCACGACCTTGCTGCGGGCTTTGGCCTTGGGCTTGGCCGGCACGGGCCCGAACAGCACCTTGGCCAGCTTGCTGGCCGTGCGCTGCTGCGCCTTACCGGCGCGCAGCAGCCCGCGCAGCCATTTGGTGGCGGGCTTTACCATGGCAAGCGGCGCGCATGGCGTGGTGGAGCGTACCGCAAGTTCATCCCACTGCATCGTTGCATCGTCAGCATGTGCGGCCTCCTCCGTAGAATGCATAGAGTACCGCAATTGTCTGGCAACACCGTACGTTTGCACACGGATAAAAGTGCCGCTGGCACGATTGAGGCAGATCAAGCGCGACCTCGTGCGCATGCTTAATCTGGATGTTCGATCCGCACTTCACCAGAGGAGAGAACACCATGAGCTATCTGGACCGCGACATCCTGGGCATGTACCGCAACCACGACGGCCCGGGGCCGGCACTGATGGGGGCAGATACCCTGCTCGGCGACGATGTCTACAATCACAACGACGAGGAGCTGGGCGACATCAAGGAAATCATGCTCGACATGCGCACGGGCCAGATCGCCTATGCCGTGCTGTCCTTCGGCGGCATCCTGGGCATGGGCGACAAGCTGTTTGCCGTACCCTGGGAACGCCTGACCCTGGATACCGTCAACAAGCGCTTCCTGCTCGACGTGGACAAAGACCTGCTGAAAGACGCCCCCGGCTTCGACAAGAACAACTGGCCCGACATGGGCAGCGAAGCGTGGAACCAGCAGATGGAAGCCTTCTATGGCAGCGGCACGCGCTACGGCAGCGGCGCCATGGCAGGCAGCCGCATGCCATCGGGCAGCGACCTGCGCGGCAGCGCCAGCCTGCAATCGGGCAGCGAAGGCAGCATGTCCGGCACCTCCATGAGCGGCAGCCGCGCCGGCACGGGCAGCAGCCAGGGCGACCTGGGCTCGCGTTCGGCGCTCGGCGATGACAAGATGGATAAGCGTAGTTGACGAGAAAGGTCTTAAGTAGCGCAGAGTACGCGGCGCTTCGCCTCGGCGGCTCTGCTAATCCGGCAGAAAACGCTTCAGAATTTAGCGAACAAGCGACTATAGCCGCCCATCGTTAGTGTCACGGTGCCTCTAGAAACCGTAGCGAGCAAGCTCAATATTGCGTTGAGTAGCGCAACCGTACTCTAGTACGGTGAGCAACGCCGACGCAATAGTGAGTTGCGCAGTAGGTTTATAGAGGTACTATCACCGCTGCATCGACTCCCATACCTTTTGCAGGCGCTTGGCCGAAACAGGCATCGGCGTGCGCAATTCCTGCGCGAACAGCGACACGCGCAGCTCTTCCAGCATCCAGCGGAAGTCGACCAGTTTCGGGTCCGTGTTCTTGCCAGCCTGGCGGTCCTTGGCCTGGCGCAAATACGGCGCGGCCGCCGATTGCCACTCGGCCATCAACTTGGTGTCGCGCGCTGGGTCGGCGCGCAGCTTTTCCAGGCGCACGTTGATCGCTTTTAAGTAACGGGGGAAGTGCGCCAGCTGCGTGTACTCGTTTTCCGTCAGGAAACGCTTATGCACGAGTCCCTGCAACTGCGACTGGATATCGGTGGCCGCCGCCGCAGGAATATTCTGCAGGCGCTTGGGCAAGCCGTGGAATTCCGTCAGTACTTGCGACAGCAAACGGGCGATTTCATTGACCAGCAAGACCAGGCGCGACTTGCCCTCCGCCTGGCGCTTGGCGAACGAGGCGGCGTCCAGCGGCAGCGGATCTTGCAGGCAAGCAATATCGAGCGCCTTGTTGATGATTTGCTCGCGCAACTCTTCCTGCGAACCGAGGGCCATGAATTGCATGCCCATCTGCTGCAAACCGGGGATGCTTTTCTCGACGTACTTGATCTGCTCCTTCATCTGCAGCGCGAACAGGCGACGCAACCCCACCTTGTGCGTGCGGGCGGCCACCGTCGGGTCATCGAACACTTCCAAGTCGCAATGCGTGCCCTTGTCGACCAGCGCGGGGAAGCCGATCAGGGTCAGCTTGCCTTGCACGATTTCGAGCAACTCCGGCAATTCGCCAAAGGTCCAGCCCGTCAAGCCCATGTGCTGCGAAACGGTGGCATTGCCTGACGCCGGCGCCGCAGCAGCGGCAGCGCCTTTGGCCGGCGCACCGCCCTTGCCTGCCGCCGCGTTGGCGCCCTGCGCCTGCGCCTGCAGCCGCGACGCCACTTGCGCGCCCGCCACCTTGGCACCGGGCGTACCCGTGCCGGACACGCCCGACACTTCGGCCAGTTTCTGGAAACTCTGGCGCGCCTGGCCGCCGAATTCCGCCTGCAAAGTGGCCAGGTTGCGGCCCATGTCCAGCTGGCGGCCGTGCTCGTCGATCACCTTGAAATTCATAAAGTGATGGGCAGGCAAGGTTTCCGGCTTGAAATCCGTCGTCAGCACATTGATCGTGATCTGCGTGCGGATGTCGAGGATGATGGCGTCTACAAGATCGCCGCGGCCAAACACGCCCGCTGCATGCACGCGCTCGCAGAACTTGGCCGCGTAATCGGGCAGCGGCACGCAGTGGCGACGCAGCTTTTGCGGCAGCGATTTGAGCAGCAGATGCACTTTTTCCTTCAGCATGCCCGGCACCAGCCATTCGCAGCGTTCGCGCGGCAACTGGTTCAAGGCATACAGGGGTACCGACAACGTCACGCCATCGCGCACGCTGCCCGGCTCGAAATGGTACGTGAGGCCCATTTCCAGGCCCGTCACGGACATGGTTTTCGGGAACAGGTCGGTGGTCACGCCGGCCGCCTCGTGGCGCATCAGCTCTTCGCGGTTCAGGTACAGCAGCTTCGGATTCTCGCGTATGGCCTCTTTATGCCATTTCTCGAAACCGGCGCCATTGCACACGTCCGCCGGCAGCAATTTGTCGTAGAAGGCGGCGATCAGTTCATCGTCGACCAGCACGTCCAGGCGGCGCGATTTGTGCTCGAGGTTTTCGATGTCCTTGATCAGTTTATGATTGTGCGCAAAGAACGGCGCGCGCGTGTCGAAGTCGCCGCCCACGAGGGCGTCGCGGATGAAGATTTCGCGCGCTTCCGGCAAGTTGAAATTGCCGTAATTGATGCGGCGCTGGCTGTACACCACCAGGCCATACAGAGTAGCCCGTTCGGACGCCGTCACCTGCGCCGAGCGTTTTTCCCAGCGCGGCTCGCCCCACGATTTCTTCAGCAGGTGCTCGCCCACCTTTTCCAGCCATTCGGGCTGGATCTGCGCCACGCAGCGCGCGTACAAACGCGTCGTGTCGACCAGCTCGGCCGCCATGATCCACTTGCCCGGCTTTTTCAGCAGCGAGGAACCAGGCCAGATATGGAACTTGATGCCGCGCGCGCCCAGGTAGCCCGCGCCCGGCTCGTCCTCGCCCTTGAAGCCGATATTGCCCAGCAAGCCAGTCAGCAAGGCCATGTGCAGATTATCATAGGTGGCGGGTGCTTCGTTCAGGCGCCAGCCCTGTTCCTTGACGATGGTCAACAACTGCGAGTGCACGTCGCGCCATTCGCGCAAGCGCATCTGCGACAGGAAATTCGTGCGGCAATTGTCTTGCAGCTGGCGGTTGGTTTTCTTGTGCTCGATGGCGGATTCGAACCAGCGCCAGATTTTCAGATAGCTGAGGAATTCCGACTTTTCATCGGCAAACTTCTTATGTGCCTCGTCGGCCGCCTGCTGATGCTCCATCGGGCGGTCGCGCGGGTCTTGCACGGACAGGGCCGAGGCGACGATCAGCACTTCCGTCAGGCAGGCGTTGTCGAGCGCGGCCAGGATCATGCGGCCCACGCGCGGGTCCAGCGGCAGCTTGGCCAGCTTGTTACCCAGCGGCGTGAGTTTATTGACTTCATCGACGGCGCCCAGCTCCTGCAGCAGCTGATAGCCGTCGGCCACCGCGCGTGCCAGCGGCGGCTCGATGAAGGGGAAGGTTTCCACGTCCGTCAGGTGCAATGACTTCATGCGCAGGATGACGGCCGCCAGCGAGGAACGCAGGATTTCCGGTTCCGTGAATTTCGGGCGCAGCAGATAATCCTGCTCTTCGTACAGGCGGATGCAGACGCCGTCGGCCACGCGGCCGCAACGCCCGGCGCGCTGGTTGGCGGCCGACTGGGCGATCGGCTCAACCTGCAGCTGCTCGACCTTGTTGCGGTAGCTGTAGCGCTTCACCCGCGCCAGGCCCGCGTCGACCACGTAGCGGATGCCGGGCACCGTCAGCGAGGTTTCCGCCACGTTGGTGGCCAGCACGATGCGGCGCGCATTGCTGGTCTTGAACACGCGCTCCTGCTCTTCGGCCGACAGGCGGGCAAACAGCGGTAAAATCTCCACGTGCGGCGGATGGTGCTTGCGCAGCGCTTCGGCACAGTCGCGGATTTCGCGCTCGCCCGGCAAGAACACCAGCACGTCGCCCGAACCGATGCGGCACAGCTCTTCCACGCCATCGACGACGGCATCCATCAAGTCGCGCTTTTCGCGCGCGGCAGCCGTGCGCTGGCCCGGCTTGTCCGCATTCGCGCCGGCACCCGGCATGGCCACCTGTTCGCGCTCCACGGGGCGGTAGCGCACTTCCACCTGGTACAAACGGCCCGACACTTCGATCACGGGCGCCGGCTTTTCCGGCGTGCCGAAATGGCGCGCAAAGCGTTCCGCATCGATGGTCGCCGACGTGATGATGATCTTTAAATCCGGCCGGCGCGGCAGCAACTGCTTCAGATAGCCGAGCAGGAAATCGATGTTCAGGCTGCGTTCGTGCGCTTCATCGATGATGATGGTGTCGTAATTTTTCAACAACGGGTCGGTCTGCGTCTCGGCCAGCAAGATACCGTCCGTCATCAGCTTGACGGACGCGCCCTTCGTCAAGGTGTCGGCAAAGCGCACCTTGAAACCCACGGTTTCGCCCAGCGGCGTGCCCAGTTCCTGCGCGATGCGCTTGGCCGTCGATGAGGCGGCGATGCGGCGCGGCTGCGTGTGGCCGATCAAGCCCTTCTGGCCGCGTCCCAGTTCCAGGCAAATCTTCGGCAATTGGGTCGTCTTGCCGGAACCCGTCTCGCCCGAGACGATGATCACCTGGTTTTCCATCAAGGCCTTGGCGATTTCTTCGCGCCGGCCCGAGACGGGCAAGTCTTCCGGATACGTGATCGGCGGCAGCGGGTTGCGGAAAGCCTTTTCCGCTTCGCGCGCGGCACGGGCCGCATCGCGGGCTTCGCGGCTTTCCTGCCCCTCGCGCGGCGGACGCGCGGCCTGGGGCTTGCCCTCTCCCGATCGCTGCTGCTGTTGCTGTTTTTGCTGTTCCGCGCGCGGCGCTTGCTGCCTTTGCTGGCTCACGGGCGGGCGCTGGCGGCCCTGCGCAGGCGCGGAAACATCCCCGCTGGCGGGCACATTTGCAACGGTGGAAGGAGGGGAAGACTTATTGCTGGCTGAAGACATTGTTTTTTACAGGTATTTTAAGCGCGCACATCGCGCAGCGAATTATAATGCGCTTAATGGAAAACCCTACCCAATTCGTCCAATGGCTGCGCTCAGTCGCGCCCTACATCCACGCCTTTCGCGGCAAGACCTTCGTGGTCGCCTTCCCCGGTGAACTCGTCAGCGCCGGGGCGCTGCAGGTGCTGGCCCATGATTTGTCCTTGCTGCATGCGCTGGACATCAATGTCACCGTCGTCTACGGCTCGCGGCCGCAGGTGGCGGAACAACTGGCCTTGCGTAACGTCGAAGGCCGCTTCCACAACGGCGTGCGCATCACGGATATCGCCGCGCTGGAATGCGCGAAGGAAGCCGCCGGCGAGCTGCGCCTCGATATCGAGGCCGCGTTCAGCCAGGGCTTGCCGAACACGCCCATGTCGCATGCGGCCATCCGTATCATTTCCGGCAACTTCATCACGGCGCGCCCGCTGGGCGTGATCGATGGCGTGGACCTGGAACTGACGGGCATCACGCGCAAGGTCGACGCCGAAACCATCCATTCCATCCTCGGTTCGGACGGCCTGGTGCTGCTGTCGCCGCTGGGCTTTTCGCCCACCGGTGAAGCGTTCAACCTGACCATGGAAGACGTGGCCTGCAGCGCCGCCATCGCCCTGCACGCAGACAAGCTGATTTTCATTACGGAAACACCGATGATGGAAGACGCGACGGGCGTGGAAATCCGCGAACTGTCGTCGCACCAGGCCGAAGCCGTGCTGATGGCCGGCTTCTTGCCCGATGCCACGGCGTTTTATTTGAAACATTGCGTCAAAGCATGCCACAACGGCGTCGAGCGCTCGCACATCGTGCCGTTCTCGATGGACGGTTCCGCCCTGCTGGAATTGTTTACCCATGATGGCGTGGGCACCATGATCAGCCATGAAAACCTGGAAAGCTTGCGCCAGGCCACTATCGAAGACGTGGGCGGCATCATCAAACTGATCGAGCCGCTGGAAGCGGACGGCACTTTGGTGAAGCGGGGCCGCGAGCTGATCGAGCGCGAAATCGATTATTTCTCCGTCATCGAGCATGATGGCGTGATCTTCGGCTGCGCCGCCCTGTACCCGTTCCCCGCGCAAAAGATGGCAGAAATGGCATGTTTGACGGTGAACCCGGAAGTGCAAGCCCAAGGCGATGGCGAGCGCATCCTGAAACACATGGAAAACCGCGCGCGCGCCGCCGGCCTGAACAAGCTGTTCGTGCTGACCACGCGCACCTCGCACTGGTTCAAGAAACGGGGCTTCGTGCCGGCCACGGTCGACGATTTGCCGAAGGACCGCCAGCATATGTATAACTGGCAACGTAAATCCCAGGTGCTGATCAAGACACTGTAAAACTGAAAAAGCCCGGCATGCCGGGCTTTTTCTTTACTGAAACATCATTACTGAAACACCATTACTTGATGTTCAGCGGGGCAAACGACTTGACCAGGTCGTCGAGCGCCTTCAATTGCGCCAGGAACGGCTCCAGTTGGTCCAGCGGCAAGGCGCTGGGGCCGTCGCAGCGGGCGTTGTCAGGGTCGGGATGGGCTTCCAGGAACAGACCGGCGATGCCGACAGCCAGGCCGGCGCGGGCCAGGTCCGCCACTTGCTGGCGGCGGCCGCCCGAAGCGGCGCCGCCGGGGTCGCGTTGCTGCAGCGCATGCGTGACGTCGAAGATGATCGGCAAGTCGTCGCACGTCTTCTTCATGACGCCAAAGCCCAGCATGTCGACCACCAGGTTGTCGTAGCCGAGGCAGGTACCGCGGTCGCACAGGATCAATTGATCGTTGCCCGCTTCCTTGAATTTCTCGACGATATTGGCCATCTGGCCAGGACTGAGGAATTGCGGCTTCTTGATGTTGATGACTTTACCGGTTTTCGCCAGGGCCACGACGAGGTCCGTCTGGCGCGCCAGGAAGGCGGGCAATTGCAGCACGTCCACCACTTCGGCCACCTGCTGCGCCTGCCATGGTTCATGCACGTCGGTAATCACGGGCACGCCGAACGCCGCCTTCACGTCCTGGAAGATGCGCATGCCTTCTTCCAGGCCCGGACCGCGGTAGGAATGAATCGATGAACGGTTGGCCTTGTCGAAACTGGCCTTGAACACATATGGAATGCCCAGTTTTTGCGTGACGCGCACGTATTCTTCGCAAGCGCGCATGGCGAGATCGCGCGATTCGAGCACGTTGATGCCGCCAAACAGCGCAAAGCTGCCTGTATTGCTGACATCGATGCCATGGACTTTCACTGAGGTCATAGGGATTCCATATTGGTTAATTGCTACTACTTGGTTGGAAGAGGCGCCGCCAGCGGCTGGCGCGATAAGGCATCTTACTAGCTAGGGCGGCGCAGATCAAATTTGATCCAGCGCAAGGGCGCGGCAAACGGCTTGTCGCCAGGCCGCGACGGCCCCGCGAGGGCAGGCGCAAAGTGCCTTATAATCACGCTTTATCTCTACACTGATTCAGGAGCACAGATGGCCCGCACGATCCACTGCATCAAACTCAACAAGGAAGCCGAAGGACTGGATTTCCCGCCGTACCCGGGCGAACTGGGCAAGAAGATTTACGAATCCGTGTCGAAGGAAGCGTGGGCTGCCTGGCTCAAGCACCAGACCATGCTGGTCAATGAAAACCGCCTGAACCTGGCCGACGCGCGCGCCCGCAAATACCTGGCCACGCAGATGGAAAAGCATTTCTTCGGCGATGGCGCCGATGCGGCCATGGGTTACGTTCCACCTACGGAATAAGCTGTATCGCTTGCCCGTGACCACGTCACGGGCAGTTTCACCTTCGTTTCACGCCGTTCCCCTCCGTTTCACGGCACCGCCTCCCCGTTTCGTCGCAAGCCGCTCGCCGCCCACGCCGCCGGCTGGCACAGTACGTCCATCGACAACCTCACACCAAGGCGGACACCATGTTGCAGCAAATCTTCAGCCACACTCCCCTCTACGTCTGGGCCATCCTGGGCTTTCTCGTCTACCGCGGCGTGCTGGCCAGCCGCGCCCGCGAAGTGACCTTGCGCAAGCTGTGCATCATTCCGCTCGTCATGCTGGCCCTGTCGCTGAGCGGCGTGCATGGCAGTTTCGGCTTGGCCGGCGTGGCGCCGTTCGCCTGGGTCGCCGGCGCCCTGGCCGGCGCGGCGCTGGCATGGTCGCTGACCAAGACAGACACCATCGTGGCCATTCCCCAGCGGGGCAGCGTGCAGCGCCCCGGCAGCTGGGTACCCATGATCTTGATGATGAGCATTTTCTGCATGAAATATGCAGTCGCCGTGACCCTGGCCATCGCCCCCGCCTATGCCCATGCGGCCAGCTTCATCGTACCTGTCTGCCTCGCCTATGGCTGCTTCAGCGGCATCTTCCTCGGCGGCTTGCTGCGCACCGTGGCCGTGTACCGCCAGGCACACATGACAAGCGGCCCGCAAGGGGCCGCCGTTTAACACATCTATGCCGGCGAACGCCGGCTATCATCTTAGTACGCCAGGGTACGCACGCCTTCCGGCATGCCCAGCAGGCAAACGTTGGCGCCGCGCACGGCGAACAGGCCGACAGCGATGACGCCGACGATCTGGTTGATCTGCTGTTCCAGCGCCACCGGGTCGGCAATTTTCAAGCCCAGCACGTCGATGATCTCGCCGCCGTTATCCGTAATGAACGCTTCGGTAGTGCCTGCCTTCAGGCGCAGGCGGGGCGTGCCGCCCAGCGCGGCCAGCTGGCGCGAGACGGCAGCGCGCGCCATCGGCACCACTTCCACCGGCAGCGGGAAGGCGCCCAGGGTTTCCACCAGCTTGGAGCCGTCGGCGATGCAGACGAACTGTTTGGATACGGAAGCAACGATCTTTTCACGCGTCAATGCCGCGCCGCCGCCCTTGATCATGGCGCCGCTGGCCGTGATTTCATCGGCGCCGTCGATGTAGACGGCGATCGACTCGACATCGTTCAAGTCGAAGACGGGAATGCCATGGCCGGCCAGGCGCGCGGCCGTCGCTTCGGACGACGCAACCGTGCCCTTGATGCTGTCCTTGATCTTGGCCAGTTCATCGATGAAGAAATTGGCGGTGGAACCGGTGCCGACGCCGATGATTTCACCTGTTACTACGTAGTCGATGGCGGCGCGGGCTACGGCTTGCTTCAATTCGTCTTGGGTCATGGCATTCAGGCTAAAGTGAGGAATGGCGCTATTTTAACGGATTGCCAGCCCGGCCAGCCGGACATCATGACCGACAACGCGCCTCGATACAACAGGCAAGCGCGAAAACCTTGCCCTAAGGCAATTGCGCGTCCATTTACACTCTATGCCCTTTAAAATATGCGAAAATGGCACGATTGACCGATATGACGTTTCAGGAATAGCACATGAATCACAGTAAACAGGTACTTGTTGTCGATGACAGCCGGGTTTCACGTTTGATGTCGCATCAGTTCATCCTCAGCAAACATGCCGACTGGCAAGTGATTGAGGCGGCGACGGGTGAGGAAGCCCTGGAAAAAGTCAAGACCGCCACCCCTGTGCTGATACTACTGGATGTCAACATGCCCGGCATGGGCGGCATCGCGGCGGCGGAACAATTGCGCGCGCTGTGCCCGCAGACGCACATCATTCTCGTCACGGCCAATGTGCAGAACGCCACCCGCAACCGCGCCAGCGAATTGGGCGTCGGCTTCATGGAAAAACCGATCACGGAAACGCGCATCCACCAGCTGATCGAATCACTGGGACTGTGAGCATGGTCAATCTTTCCGAACTCGAGAATGATGCCCTGGTAGAGATATTCAACATCGGGGTGGGCCATGCGGCGGCGGCCATGAGCGAGATCGTGAATGAAGAAGTCACCATGTCGGTGCCGTCGATCACCTTCCTGAACCGTGCCGACGCGGCCGCCTTGCTGGGCAGCAAGAAGGATGGCGAACGCATCTGCGGCGTCAGCCAGCATTACGATGGCGCTTTCGCCACCGAAGCCATCCTGATGTTTCCCGAGGACAAGAGCCTGGAAATCGTGCGCCTGATGGTGGGCGACGCCATGCCGCTGCAGGAACTGACGGAGATGGAACAGGAGGCGATGAGCGAGATCGGCAACATCATCCTCAACTCCTGCGTCGGAACCCTGGCCAACCTGTTCGACAGCGAACTGCATGGCTCGCTGCCCCTGTACCACGTGGGCACCAGTGCAGAAATCCTGTCCTCGTTCGGCGGCCAGGATGACGAAGCCGTCGTGCTGATGCTGCATATCGACTTCGTGCTGTCCAAGCACCAGATCCATGGCTATGTGGCATTCGTGCTCGACCTGTCCGCCCTGCACGACCTGAAACAGCAGGTCAGCCGCTACCTGGCCAAGGTCCTGGGACAGGCGTGACGATCATGCCGGATGCATTACATCGACTCGCCCTGCTCGAGAGCATACTCGGCGCCGTGAACCTGGGCGCCATCGTGCTCGATGAAGAGCACCGCATCGTGCTGTGGAACAGCTGGATGGCGCGCCACTCGGCCCGCCAGGCCGACGCCGTGCTGGGCCAGGATTTCTTCGCCGTCTTCCCGGAAATGCGGCACAAGCGCATCGATTCGGCCATCACCCAGGCCCTGCGCGACAATTTCCAGTCGCTGCTGTCGCAAACCCTGCACAAGGCGCCGTTTGCGCTGTACACGCATGGCGCGGCCACGGGCGGCAACGACGGCGAGGAACGCATGCAGCAAGCCATCGCCGTCACACCGATCAATTTACCCGATTCGCCGCGCCACTGCCTGATCCAGATCAATGACGTCACCATCGCCGTGGGACGCGAAAAGCTGCTGCGCGAACAGACCATGGTCTTGCGTTCGCAAACCTTTTCCGACGGCTTGACGGGCATCGCCAACCGCCGCCACTTCGACGTGGCGATCGAGAAGGAAGTGCGGCGCGCCATGCGCACCAGCAGCCCGCTGTCGCTGCTGATGATCGACATCGACCATTTCAAGGATTACAACGACCATTACGGCCATCAGCAGGGCGATGATTGCCTGATCCGCGTGGCGGCCGAGCTGGCCGCCATGCTGCAGCGCCCCACCGACTTGCTGGCCCGCTATGGCGGCGAAGAGTTTGCCGCCATCCTGCCCGATACGGACGCGGCGCAGGCGCTGCGCATGGCCGAGGCGATCCGCCAGCATGCGGCCGACCTGCGCATTCCGCATGCCAAGACGGGCAATGAAGTCAAGCACATCACGGTCAGCATCGGCATCGCCACGCAGTACCCGCAGCAGCCGCTGGCCATCTCCGCCCTGATCGGCGCCGCCGACCGCGCCTTGTACCAGGCCAAGGGCGCCGGGCGCAACCGCGTGATGGCGCAGCCGCTATAAAAAAAGCAACGCAGGACAAATGATTCCAGTAGACATCTTTACGGCGTGTGCGTAGACTCGTCACTGATTGCAGCAACAATAACAAGAATTTATCTGTGGTATCTATCCCTGCGCATGGCCCACCCATGCGGGACATGGCCAGGAGCGCTTGTGAATCTCGATCCTCCCCTCATATCCGGCTTGCCGGGTGCCGGCATGGATACGACCATGGTGAACGGCATGCGCCTGCTGCTGTCGAGCGCTACCTTGCTGACCCTGTTCATCGACCCCGAAAGCGCCGGCAAGCTGAGCAAGATCACCTGGCTGATCTTTTCCGCCTACACCATGCACAGCCTGCTGCTCTATTTGCTGACCCTGCTGGGCCTCAGCCTGCCGCAGGATATCTTGCTGTACTGGCTGGACGTGGCCTGGTATGCGCTGATCGTGTTTTCCACCAGCAGCCACAACAATTTATTCTTCCTGTTCTTTTTCTTTGCCATCCTGACCTCGTCGTTCCAGCGGGGCTTCGAAGAAGGCGCGCGCGTCACCCTGGCCTCAGCCGGCCTGTTTGCCGCCACCGCCCTGTTCGGCGAAACGGATGCGGAACTGTCGCGCCTGCTATTGCGCACCACCTTCCTGCTGGCGCTCGGCTACATGATCGCCTACTGGGGCGGCTCGGCCATCACCCAGCGCAGCCACCTGGCGCTGCTGCGCGATGTCAGCCAGCTGTCCAATCCGCGCTTCGGCGTCGACCAGACCATCACCTCGGTGCTGGAAAAAACCCGCAGTTATTTCAACGGCCGCAGTTGCCTGCTGATCATGCAGGACAAGGGCACGCGGGTCTGGTCGCTGCGCAGCGTAATTCATACGGGCACGGGCGTCGTGCATACGAGTTCGATCCTCAGCGACGACGCGGCCAGTCCCCTGCTCGCTTTCCCGTACGACAAGATCGCCCTGTACAACCAGCCCGCCGGCCGCTGGCTGCCATGGTCAGGCGGCGCGCGCATGCTCGAGCCCGACAGCGGGCGCTGGCTGCGGCACGACGACGCGGCAGGCGGCCGCTTGGCCGAACTGCTCGAAGCGCACGCCTTCATCAGCGCGCCGCTGCCTTTGCGCAATGGCAAAGGGCGCATCTTCATCGTGTCCGCCACCAGCATGAGCAAGACGGACGCCCTGTTTCTCAGTCATATCGGCGCGCAGGCGTTCCCCGTCATTGAAAACATCGATCTGCTCGACCGTCTGGCATCGCAGGCGGCCTCGCGCGAGCGCGAAAAGATCGCGCGCGACTTGCATGACACGGCCGTGCAGCCGTATATCGGCTTGCGCCATGGCCTGGCCGCCCTGCGCAACGAAGCCACGCCGGGCAACCCGCTGCTGCCCGAGCTGGAAAAGCTGATCATCATGTCGGGCCAGGTGATCACCGACCTGCGCAGCTATGCGCGCACGTTCAAGAATGGGCAAGTGCAAAGCGAGCCGGAACTGCTGGTCGCGCTGCGCCGCCAGGCCACGCAGATCCGCGAATTCTATGGCATCGACATCGCCCTGCATATCGAAGGCGACCTGCACATCAACGACCGCCTGGCGGCCGAAGTGTTCCAGATCGTCAACGAAGGCATGAGCAATATCCGCAAGCATACGTCGGCGCGCCATGGCGCCGTCAAGCTGACCTGCGTGCAGGGCGCGTTGCACATCAGCATCGACAACGAATGCGCCGCCGCGCACGTCCCCGACTTCCTGCCCGACTCGCTGGCCGAGCGCGCCGCCGCCCTGGGCGGCACCGCCCGCGTCACGCATGGCATGCTGGGCAACACCTCCGTGCAGATCGAGATCCCCATATGAATGACTTACGCCACATCCCTCCGGCCGGCCATGTCATCAGCGTCATGCTGGTGGACGATCACAAGACCATGCTGTGGGGCCTGGAGCGGCTGATCGGCGGCGAGCACTCGGGCATGCGCGTGGTCGCCACGGCCTCCGACAGCGCCGAGGCGCTGGAGCAGGCGAAGGCGCTGCAACCGGATGTGATCGTGCTGGACCTGGACCTGGGCGGCATCAGCTCGCTGGCCATCCTGCCCGCGCTGGCGCAGTGCGGCAGCACGCGCGTGCTGGTGCTGACGGCCAGCCACGACCAGGCCATCCTGGACCAGACGGTACTGAAAGGCGCGCGCGGCATCGTCAGCAAGGACGCGCCGGCGGAAATGGTCTTGAAAGCCATCGAAAAGGTGTACCAGGGCGAACTGTGGCTGGAACACGCGATGCTGGGACGCATGCTCACGCAGCTGACCCAGCCCGGCGGCGGGTCGGCGCAAGCCATCGCCGTCGCCAGCCTGACCCTCAAGGAAAGAAAGATCATCGCCGCGCTGGTGCACGGCAGCGGCACGCCGGCCAAGCTGCTGGCGGACCAGCTGTTCATCTCCGAACACACCTTGCGCAATCACCTGACGTCGATCTACCGCAAGCTGGGCGTGTACAACCGCCTGGAACTGTACGCCTACGCCACCAAGCACCAGCTGGGCCAATTGCCGCCCGGCGCCTGACGCCGTTCCCCCTGCCCGGCCACTGCACGGCCGCGCACGCCCTTCCCCGCCACCTCCCTGCGCCAGCCACCGGCATGGCCTCCCTTCGCCCCTGCACGCCAAACTCGACCATGACAATTGTCACGGAAAAAACAAGCAGTTCCTCCTCGCAATAAAAGGATGTTCTTCTGATGTAGATCAAGGTGCCGACTTCTATAGTGGATTTACCGGAGTGCAAATCACCGCGCGGCCCACCACAACACGGAGCACAGCATGCGCTTTGACAAGTTTCTTCCGACAGCCCTGATCACCTATTTACAGGGCAAGGAAAAGGCTGCGTTCTACCGCTATGCACTTGTGGCGGCCCTCATGGCGGTGGTCTGCATCATCGGACTGCTGGCACTGGGCGAAAGTCCATGAGTGCGCCAGGAAGCAACGCTGCCATGCCGTTTTACCCACCGCTGTACCTTAACCACCACCAGGAGTTGTCATGAACCTCATCAAAAACTTTATCCGCGAAGAAGATGGCGTCACCGCAATCGAGTATGGCCTGATCGCTGCCCTGATTGCCGTAGTGATCATCGCTGCCGTCACCATCGTCGGCACGCAGCTGAAAAAAACGTTCAGCACCATCGGCACCAAGCTCACCTCCGCCAATACCGCTGCCGCCTGAACACGGTACTCCGGGCTGGCACGTCGCCAGTCCGGTTACCGCCAGGTCAACGCCACAGGCAAGTTTCCCCCTGCTCACCTATCAGAGGCCCATCGTGAAAACTCTCTTCAGCCGTTTATCCGACGAGTCCGCCGTCACGGCGATCGAGTACGCGCTGCTGGCGGGCCTGATCGCGGCAGTGCTGGTGATCACGATCACCCTGCTCGGTGACCAGGTCAAGCTGCTGTTTGTCTACGTCAAGGACCAAGTGGTCCTGGCCCTGTCATGAATACCCTGCGCGCCTCGCTGCGCACCCACCGCGCCCTGCTGCTGATCGTGCTGCTGTATGCCGCCGCCGCCGCACTGCTGGCCGGCGGCCTGCCCAGCGCCTCGGACACCCTCAACGTACTGGCCGGCTTCCTCGTGGCCATCCTCACGGGCCCCGTCTTCATCCTGTGCGGCTACACCATCCATGTCATGGTGGTGAAACGCCCGCACCGCCTGTGCCACTATCTGTACCACGATCTGCGCCGCTACCTGAGCAACGAGCGCCTGCTGCACGCGCTGCCAGCCATGCTGCTGATCCCCATATTCGCCTCCAGCTTCACCGTCTTCAAGGCCGCCATCCCCCGCCTGCATCCGTACACCTGGGATGCCAGCCTGTCCGCCTGGGACATGGCGCTGCATGGCGGCAAGGCCCCATGGGAAAGGCTGCAGCCGCTGCTGGGCCACCCGCTCATCACGGGCCTGCTCAACTTCAGTTACCACTTCTGGTTCTTCCTGTTCTACGCCATCCTGTACTGGCTCATCCTCGATACCCGCCGGCCGCTGCTGCGCATGCAGTTCCTGCTCAGCTTTGCGCTGACCTGGATCGCCCTGGGCAGCATCCTGGCCGTGCTGTTTGCCTCGGTCGGCCCCTGCTACTACGGCCACCTGCACGCCAGCGACCCGTATGCGCCGCTGATGGCCTACCTGCATGACGCCAACCAGCACGTCCCCGTGTGGGCCCTGCAAGTGCAGGACATGCTGTGGCAAGGCTATCAAAGCAAGGGCACGAACGGCGAACTGGGCATCTCCGCCATGCCCAGCATGCATGTGGCCACGGCCGTGCTGATGGCGATCATGGGCTGGAAAGTGAGCCGCGCCGCCGGGCTCGCCCTGTCCGCCTTCGCCGTGCTGATCCTGCTCGGCTCCATCCACCTGGGCTGGCACTATGCGCTCGACGGTTATGTGGGTGCGGCCGGCGCGGCGCTGGTGTGGCACCTGGTGGGACGCATGCTGGGCAGCCAGGCCGCAGCCCCCGCCATGAACCTGGCCACGGCGCCCTGTCTGAGCAAGGGAGGACTGACATCATGAGCGCCCGCCTGCCCATGCTGCTGTGCCTGGCCGTGCTGGCCACCCTGCTTGCCGCCGCGCTGTGGCACGACCTGCGCACGCGCCGCATCCCCAACCTGCTGGTGCTGTGGGGTACGCTGGCTGGGCTGATCCTGAACAGCTTCGTGCCATCCGGCGACGGCCTGTTCGACGCCTCCTTCGGCGGCCTGGGCCTGCTGCAGGCGCTGGCCGGCGCCGGCGCCGGACTGGCCCTGCTGCTGCCCATGTACCTGCTGCGCGCCCTCGGCGCCGGCGACGTCAAATTGATGGCCATGTGCGGCGCCTTCCTCGGCCCCGATGCGGTGCTGGAAGCGGCCCTGCTGACCTTCCTGTGCGGCGGCGTGCTGGCCCTGGCCGCCGCGCTGGCAGGCCGCCGCCTGCGCCTGGTGCTGCGCAACACCTATCACATGATGCTGGGCGCGCTGCTGCACAGCCTTGCCGGCGGCGCCGCCACGATCGCCGAACCGCCGCCAGCCACCGGCAAGCTGGCCTACGCCTTCGCCATTGCCAGCGGCACCGCGCTGCAGGTGTTCCTGCAATACCACCATCTGTGGAGCCTGCGCTGAAACGCGCCGCTCCGACGACCAGCCACCACAGGACCCGACCATGCACACCCTCGCCACCCTCTGCCACTCGCGCCACGCCAGCCTGTTCACCAGCATCGCCATGGCTTGCCTGTGGACCTTCTTCGCCAGTGCCCACGTGGTGGGCTACCTGCACGGCGGCGACTGGAGCTATTTGCTGTTCTGCGCCGCCGAAACCCTCGCCGCCCTGTTCTTCATCGTGCGCTCGGCCCCCGTCAGCGTCTCCACCGATGCGGGCGACTGGCTGCTGGCCATCGGCGCCACCTTCGCCCCCTTCCTGCTCTCGCCCGCCGACATGGCCATCTGGCCCGGCGCGCGCTACCTGCTGGCCCTCGGCAGCCTGCTGCAGATCGCCGGCCTGCTGTCGCTGAACCGCAGCTTCGGCCTGGTGGCGGCGCAGCGGGAGATCAAGACGGGCGGCGCCTACCGCGTGGTGCGCCATCCGCTGTATGCCAGCTACCTGATTTCCCTGAGCGGCTACCTGCTGGCCAATACCTCGCCCATGAACGGCGTCGTGTACGTGCTGGCCATGCTGATGCTGGTGGCGCGTTTGCTGCGCGAAGAGCGCTTCCTGTCCACCGACGTGCGCTACCGCGTCTACATGCGGCAGGTGAAGTACCGCCTGCTGCCCTTCATCTTCTGACAACCGGCCACCCAAGCAAGAGGAGTACCTATCATGCCTGACACCTATCCAGAACGCAGCGACGGCGGCGGCATCGAGCCGGCGGCCAAGCGCGCGCCACGCACGGTCGAGGAAACGGGATTGCCCTTCCTGTTCCTGGTCGAACTGCTGGTCAAGATACTCTTCCTGCGCGGCCAGATCGGCCTGCCAGCCCTGTCGACGCACGTGAAACTGGGCGCCGGCGTACTCGAACCGCTGCTGACCTTCATGCGCGCCGAAAAGCTGTGCGAGGCACGCCGCAACGGCGGCAGCGGCACCGACGCCGACCTGTATTACCTGCTGGGCGACCAGGGCCGCCTGCGCGCCGCCGAATACATGCGCCGCAATGCCTACAGCGGTCCCGCCCCCGTCACCCTGGCCGACTACAGCAACCAGGTGCTGGCGCAAAGCGTGGCGGACATGCAGGTCACCCGCGACGACGTGCAGCGCGAATTTCGCGACGTGGTGGCCAGTTCGGCCGTGCTCGACCAGCTGGGCGCGGCCATGAATTCCGGGCGCGCCCTGTTCTTCCACGGCCCCGCCGGCAGCGGCAAGAGCTACCTGGCCGAGCGCCTGAACGGCCTGCTCAGCGGCGCCATCGCCCTGCCCCATGCCGTGATGGTCGACGGCGAAGTGCTGCCCTTCCTCGACCCCATGCTGCACACCCTGTCGCACGGCGGCTCCGTGCCGCCCGACCCGCGCTGGGTGCGCGCCGAGCGTCCCGCCGTGCTGACGGGCGGCGAGCTGACGCTCGACATGCTGGACCTGCAATTCGACCAGGGTAACCGCCTGTACCAGGCGCCGCCGCACCTGAAGGCCAATAACGGCATCTTCATCATCGACGACCTGGGCCGCCAGCGCTGCTCGCCCGTGGAGCTGATGAACCGCTGGATCGTGCCGATGGCGCGGCATATCGATTACCTGTCGCTGCACACGGGCTACAAATTCCCAGTACCCTTCGACGTCATCGTCGTGTTCTCGTCGAACCTGGCGCCGCAGCACCTGGCCGACGACTCCTTCCTGCGCCGCATCGGCTACAAGATCCACGTGGGCCCCCTGAGCGCCTACCACTACCTGGCCGTGTTCCGCAGCACCTGCGCCCAGCTGGGCATCAATTTCGACGAAGCCTCCTACACCTACCTGCTGCACCTGCACAGCCAATACCAGCGGCCCTTGCTGGCCTGCTATCCGCGCGACATCCTGGCGCAGGTGTGCGACCAGGCGCGCTATGAAGACCACGCAGCGCAGCTGAATCCGGAAGTGCTGCTGTGGGCATGGAAAAACTATTTCGGCAGCGATGACGACCTTGCAAGCACACATAACGGACCGGCAGCGGTCCAGCACAAAGGGGAAGCAAAATGAGAAACGCACGCGCTCTGACGATGATGGCCATTGCGGTCATCCTGGCGTTCGCCGCGGTCATCGTGGCCGCGCGCTGGATCAATGCCCAAGCCTCGGGCAACATCAACAAGGTGGCCGTGGCCCAGGTCGACATCAGCCTGGGCGCGCGCCTCACGCCCGACATGGTCCGCATGGTGGACTGGCCATCGAACGCGCTGCCGCCGGGCGCCGTCAACGATCCGAAACTGCTGGAAACGCGCGTCACGCGCACCAGCATCCAGCACGGCGAACCGATCATGGAAGGCAAGCTGGCGCCTCCCGGCACGCAAGGCGGCCTGTCGGCCGTCGTCGCCGAGGGCAAGCGCGCCATGACCGTGCGCGTCAACGATGTGGTGGGCGTGGCCGGCTTCGCCCTGCCCGGCAACTTCGTCGACATCCTCGTCAACACCCAGGGCGAAGGGGCGCGCAAGACACCGGACCGCGATCCGAACATTTCCAAGATCGTGCTCGAACGCATCCTCGTGCTGGCCATCGCCCAGGAATCGAGCCGCGACGACACCAAGCCCAAGGTGGTCAACGCCGTGACCCTGGAGCTGACGCCGGAGCAGGCGGAAAAACTCGACCTGGCGCGCAGCGTAGGCACCCTATCGCTGGTGCTGCGCAACCAGGTCGAGGACAAGCCCGTCAACACGGAAGGCGCCACCAAGTCCAGTTTGCTCGATGAAAAAGTCGCCATGGCAGCCCCCGCCGCCATGGTGCAAGCCAAGCCGCTCCCCCGCCGCCGTCCTGCCGCAGCAGCTGCGCCACAGGCCGGTCCACGCGTCGATGTCATCAAGGGGCTGGAACGCAGCTCCCAACAATTCTAACCTGCACCAGAGGAGCCTAGCCATGAGTACATATCGCACAGCAAGCGGCATCCGGGGCCTGCGCCTGGCGCTTGCCATCGCCGCCATCGGCGCCCTGGCGCCCCGGGCGCACGCCGAGCCAGTCGCCGCCACGACCGCTACCGCCGCCGCTGCTGAAACGGGCGCCGCCAGGAGCAGCCGGGCCGCCGTCCGTCCCAAGTCCACGCCGCCGCAAAGCGAATCGCGCGCCGGCCGCACCGAGATGGCGCCGCAAATGAGTCTGGCCGAAGGCAAATCGACCCTGGTGCGCCTGCCGTTCGCCGCCAGCCGCATGTCCGTCGGCGATCCGCGCATCGCCGACGTGATCCTGCTCAACCCCACCGAGGTGTACCTGCTGGGACGCTCCGTCGGCACCACCAACCTGATCCTGTGGAACAAGAGCAATGACGCCACCATCATCGACCTGGCCGTCGGCATCGACAGCAGCAGCCTGCAGGCACGCATGGCCGAGCTGCTGCCGAACGAAAAGATCCACGTCACGGTGGCAGGCGACACGCTGATCCTGTCGGGCATGGTCAGCGATGTCGTCAAGGCCGACCAGGCCCTGTCGCTGGCCAACGCCTATGTGCAGCGCAGCACCCGCAGCGGCGGCGCCACCTCCGGCGCAGCGCCGGCCGCAGGCGCCGCCGCTCCAGCCCCTGCGCCCGATGCGGGCATGCCGCGCGTGATCAACCTGCTGTCGATCGCCGCGCCGCAGCAGGTAATGCTGGAAGTGAAGGTGGCCGAGGTGTCGAAGGTGCTGGTCGACCAGCTAGGCGCCAGCCTGGGCATCAACAAGACCATCGGCAGCTGGTCGTATTCGCTGCTGTCCAGCCTGCTCAGCAACAATCCCAGCGGCTTGAGCGGCGCCAGCAAGAACAACTTCTTCAACCTCGACGCGCAAAAACGCGATGGCCTGATCAAGGTGCTGGCCGAACCGAACATCATGGCCATCAGCGGGCAGGAGGCGAGCTTCCTGGCCGGCGGCAAAATCTTCATCCCCGTCAGCCAGACCAACAATGGCGGCGTGCCCACCATCACGCTGGAAGAGAAGGAATTCGGCGTGGCCGTGAAATTCACGCCCACCGTGCTCGAAGGGGGACGCATCAACCTGAAGGTGGCGCCGGAAGTGTCGGACCTGAACAAGGACGGCATCGGCATCACCGCCACCGGCATCTCGGCCACCGCCGTCCTGCCTTCGTTTACGACGCGGCGCGCCACCACCACGGTGCAGCTGTTCGACGGCCAGAGCTTCGCCATCGGCGGCTTGATCAAGAACAACGTGACCAGCAATATCAAAGCCTTGCCGGGCCTGGGCGAAGTGCCCGTGCTGGGTGCCCTGTTCCGCAGCACGGACTTCCAGACGGACCGTTCGGAACTGGTCTTCATCATCACGCCGCACCTGGTCAAGCCGCTGCCGGCCGACTACAAGCTGCCCACCGACGGCTACATCCAGCCGACGCGCGGCGACATGTTCATGCAGGGAAAAATGGAAGGCAGCGCCCCTGCGCCCGCCCCCGCAGCGCCAGCAGCGCCCATGCAGCCGCAAGCGGCCGCGCCCCAGCCTGCCGCCGGCTTCGACCTCAAATAGGAGAACACCATGAAAACCGCTCATTGCCTGCCTTGCGCCGCCCTGCTGTCGTTGCTGTCGCTGCTGGCCGGCTGCACCGCCACCACCACGCCCGTGCTCGATTCGCACTTCGGCGAATCGGTGGCCCTGCTCAAGGCCCAGCAGATCATGTATCCGGACGCCTACCGCAATACCAACCCCGTCAGCGGCATCGACGGCAAGGCCGGCGCCAGCGCCTACCAGCGCTACCAGAAATCGTTTGCGGCGCCGGACCCGCAACCGAATGTGTTCACCATCGGCGTGGGCGGACGCCAGTAGGCGCCAGTCCCGCGATGCACTTCCCCCAGGCCACCAGGAGACAGCCATGAACACCGCATTCCGCAGGTACGATAAGCAGCAAGGCGCGATCGCCATCGTGCTGGGGCTGACCCTGGTGGTACTGTTTGCCATGGGCGGCCTGGTGCTGGACCTGGGCCACCTGTACATCGCCAAGACGGAGCTGCAGAACGGCGCCGACAGCTCGGCGCTGGCAGGCGCCGTGGAGCTCAATCAAAGCGCCACCGGCATCGACAACGCGCAGACGAAGGCCATCGCCATCGCGCAAAAGAACCGCTACGATTTTTCCACCACCCTGACCATCACGGCCGCCAACATCAGCTTCGGCCCCAGCCCGGACGGGCCATGGTCGTCCGGCGCCAGCGCCCGCACCAGCCCCCAGGGCCAGACCTTCATCCGCGTCGACACGGGCAGCAAGACCTTCGCCACCTACCTGATGGGCATCGCCGGCATCGCCAGCACCAGCACCTCGGGCGTGGCCGTGGCGGGCCGCTTCGTCAACGACGTCACGCCGATCGGCGTGTGCGCCGTCGATCCGGCCAACAAGACGGCGCAATACACGTATCCGGCCGCGCCGGCCGGCACGGGCCTGACGGAACTGCTGGAATTCGGCTTTCGCCGCGGCGTCACCTACAACCTGTTCGGCCTCAATCCGCTGGGCGGCTCGTCCGATCCCTACCTGATCAACCCCGTCGACGCCCCCCCTGGCGCCTGCGACGCGTCGCATTCCAGCGCCAATTCCACCGCGCCGTTCATGTGCACGGGCAGCAGCGCCGTCGTCAGCAGCGGCTCGGGCAAGGTCTACACGAACACGGGCTTGAGCGCCGGCAAGATCGCAGCCGCCCTCAATTCGCGCTTCGACGATTATTCCTCGCCTTCCGTGTGCGACCCCGCCACGGCGCCACCCGATACCAACATCAAGGAATATCCATGCAAGGGCGGCGGATCGCCCTGCGTCGCCAGCGCCGCCAACTCGCCGCCCACCGGCTGGATGGAACCGGGCGCCAGCACCTTGCCCAGCCAGCAATCGGTCAGCCTGTCCGGCAACAAGCCGAACTACCGCCTGCCGCCGACCTTCACGACACCCGTGACGGCGGCCCAGGCGCAGTTCGCCGGCTACGGCGTGCTGTGGTCCTACGGCCCCGCCTACCAAAGCAACGGCGCCACCCCGGCCAAGGCCGGCACGGCCTACAGCGTCGCGGACGCCAATGCCAATCCCATGTACAGCACGGCCAAGGCGAACTACTTCGACACGGCCAGCTACCCCGTCAGTCCCGGTGCAAGCTTTCCTGCCAGTACGCCGCCTTCGCCGTACAACCAGACCAGCGGCCCCACGTTCCAGGCGCCCTCGGCAGCCCATCCGGGCCGCAACAACCGGCGCATCCTCAACGTGGTGCTGGTCGACTGCCGCACGGCGCCCGTGGGACCGGCTTCGTGCGGCTCCATGGATGCCGTGGGCATCGGCAAATTCTTCATGACGATGAAGGCCGATTTCAGCGGCGGTGCGCGCCTCGACGTCGAGTTCGCGGGCCTGATCGAGCCCGTGCCGAATTCCGAAATCAAACTCTACAAGTGAGGCGGCCATGCGCATCCCCCTTTCCCCCCTCAGGCAGCGCGGCGGCGCCGCCGTCGAATTCGGCATCGTGCTGGCCCTGCTGGTCACCCTGCTGGCCGGTATCTTCGGCTTCGGCCGCGCCTTCTGGTACTACGACGCGCTGACCAAGGCCACGCGCGACGCGGCGCGCAACATGTCCGTCAAGGCCAAGGCGAGCATCTCCTCGCAGGGCGTGCCGGCGGCCAGGCAGACGGTGGTCGATGCGGCCGTCAGCGCCGGCATCAGCGGCTTCACCACGGCCAACGTGACGGTTACCTGCCTGGACGCGAGCTTCAACGACAGCAGCTGCACCGATGGCACGGCGCCGGGCGGCATCCGCGTCGAAGTCGTCAACTACACGCTGTCGGTGGGCCAGTACCTGCCCTTCGTCATCGGCGCGGCCAGCAGCTATGCCACGCCGCTGTCGCCGCGCACCACCATGCGCTACATGCTGTAAGGAGAACGCCATGCGCCACCGCTTTCCGCTTGCACCCCGGGCCGGCCGCCAGCACGGCGCCGCCGCCGTCGAATTCGCCCTGGTGGCGCTGCTGTTTTTCACCCTGCTGTTCGGCATCCTCGAATTTGGCCGCATGCTGTACCTGTACAACACGGTGCAGGAAGTGAGCCGCCGCGCCGCGCGCGAAGCGGTGGTGCGCTGGATCGACCAGACCGACGCCGTCAAGACGCTGGCCCTGTTCGGCGGCACGGCCCTGCCGGCCGCCCCGGAACTGACAGCCGCCAACATCACCATCAGCTACCTGAACAAGAGCGGCGCCGAAGTGACCTCGCCGCCCACCGATCCCGGCGACAACCTGTCGGCCTGCGGCGACAACACGCGCACGGCCAGCTGCATCGACAGCGTGCGCGTATCGATCGACAACGTCAGCTATACGCCGATGGTCAGCCTGTTCGGTTTTCTCAATATCGCCGTGCCCGCCTCGGTGGTGGTCATGCACGCCGAAAGCCTGGGCTTCCAGATCAACTGAACGCCTTTACCAGGAGTACCACGTGAATATCGTCATCGTCTCAAAAAATGAAGCCCAGCTCAAGCGGCTCACCCGCCTGCTGCGCGAACGCAGCGCGGCCGACCGCGTCGCGCTGCTGGCGAGCATACCGGATGTCTTCGACAACGGCGTCACGCCGGACTTGCTGCTGCTGGAGCAGGAGCAGACGGGCGAGGCGGAGCTGGAACAGCTGGAACTGCTGGGCGGGCGCCATCCGAACCTGGCCATCATCGTGCAATGTACGCAGCAAAATCCGCAATTCCTGCTGCGCTCGATGCGCGCCGGCGTGCGCGAAGTGCTGCAACCGGACGACGACGCAGCCCTGTGCGCCGCCTTGCGCCGCATCGAGGAAAAACTGCAAAAACAGGTCACGCGCAAGGGCCAGGTACTGGCCTTCGTCTCGTGCAAGGGCGGCAGCGGCGCCACCTTTATCGCCGCCAACCTCGGCTACGCGCTGGCCGCCGGCGAACAGCGCAAGGTGGCGCTGTTCGACCTGAACCTGCAGTTCGGCGACGCCGCCCTGTTCGTCTCGGACCACAAGCCGGCCACCACCCTGTCGCAGCTGTCGCAGCAGATCGTGCGCCTCGACGCTTCGCTGCTCAGCGCCAGCATGATCCAGATCACGCCCGCCTACAGCGTGCTGGCAGCCGCCGACGATCCCGCCCATGCGGCCGATGTCGAAGCCGACCATATCGACCGTCTGCTGACCCTGGCGCGCAGCCAGTACGACTACATCCTGCTCGACGTGGGACGCGGCCTCGACCCCGTCAGCGTGCGCGCGCTGGACCGGGCCGACCTGATCTTCCCCGTGCTGCAGGCAACGCTGCCCTATGTGCGCGACGGCAAGCGCCTGCTCGACGTGTTCCGCGGCCTGGGCTACCGCGAAGACAAGATCCGCCTGATCCTGAACCGCTATGCCAGCAGCGACAACATCCGCGTGGCCGACCTGGAAGCGGCGTATGGCAAGCATGTCTACAAATCCATCCCCAACCACTACGAGGCGGTAGCGGCCTCCGTCAGCCAGGGCGTGCCCATCCTCAAGCTGGCATCGCACAATCCCGTCTCGCGCGCCCTGCAGGAACTGGCCGCCAGCCTGGCCGGCGAGACCCCGCCCGCCGCGCAAGGCTGGGTTTCGCGGCTGCTGGCGCGCGCTTGATTCCCTACAGCGCGCCTGATACCCCCTATTTACCGGAGACCGACCATGACTGCCGAAAAACTCACCCTGCGGGACCGACTGGGCTATGCCCAGGATGACGCCAGCCTGAATGACGATGCCGCGCACCAAGGCGCATCGAGCCAGAGCTACCAGCAACTCAAGCACCGCACCCACCAGGCGCTGCTTGACCGCGTCGACCTGGAGGGCATGCAGCGCCTGTCGCGCGAACAGATCCGCGAAGAACTGAAAATCCTCGTCAGCGACGTGCTCACGGAAGACAATGTGGTGATCAACGAGCTGGAACGGCGCTCGCTGATCCGCGACATCCAGGACGAGGTGCTCGGCTTCGGCCCGCTCGAACCGCTGCTGGCCGATCCCGGCGTGTCCGATATCCTCGTCAACACCTACCGCCAGGTGTATGTCGAACGCCATGGCCGCCTGGAGCTGAGCGACGTCTGCTTCACCGACGACGCCCACCTGATGAAAATCATCGACAAGATCGTCTCGCGCGTGGGCCGCCGCATCGATGAATCGAGCCCCATGGTCGATGCGCGCCTGCCCGACGGTTCGCGCGTCAACGCCATCATCCCGCCGCTGGCCATCGACGGCCCCGTGATGTCGATCCGCCGCTTCTCGGCCCAGCCCCTGCGCTTGGCCGACCTGATGCTCAAGCACAGCCTGACGGAGGAAATGAGCACCACCCTGCAGGCGCTGGGCAAGGCCAAGGTCAACATCCTGATCTCGGGCGGCACGGGCAGCGGCAAGACCACCATGCTCAATGCGATTTCCGGCTTCATCAGCACGGCCGAACGCATCGTCACCATCGAGGACGCGGCCGAACTGCAGATGCAGCAACCGCACGTGGTGCGCCTGGAAACGCGGCCCGCGAACATCGAGGGCAAGGGCGAAGTGACGCAGCGGGCGCTGGTGCGCAACGCGCTGCGCATGCGTCCCGACCGCATCATCCTGGGCGAGGTGCGCGGCGCCGAGGCGCTCGACATGCTGGGCGCCATGAACACGGGCCACGAAGGCTCGATGGCCACCATCCACGCGAACACCCCGCGCGACGCGCTGACGCGGCTGGAAAACATGATCAGCATGGCCTCGGCGGGCCTGCCCGTGAAAGCCATGCGCCAGCAGATCAGTTCCGCCATCAGCGTGGTGGTGCAGGTGGCGCGCCTGACGGACGGCAAGCGCAAGATCATTTCGATCCAGGAGATCACGGGCATGGAAGGCGAGATGATCACCATGCAGGAAATCTTCACCTTCCGCCAGACGGGCATCGGCGAGGACGGCACGGTGCAGGGGCATTTCCATGCCAGCGGCGTGCGGCCGCATTTCCTGGAACGCCTGCGCGCCTTCGGCATCAGCCTGCCGGAAACCCTGTTCGATCCCGCCCGCCAGTACCATTAAGGGGAGCATCATGGACTATCTCTATTACGTATTCGCCATCCTCACCTTCATCGCCGTGGTGCTGCTGATCGAGGGCCTGTACCTGGCGTGGAACACGTCGCGCGGACCGGAAGCGGAACGGGTCGCGCGCCGCCTGCGCATCATGTCGGCCGGCGCGCATGGCGACGCGGGCAGTTCGATGATCAAGAAGCGCCTGCTGAGCGACACCCCGGCCCTGCAGCGCGTGCTGCTCAGCGTGCCCCGCGTGCATGCGCTCGACCGCCTGCTGGAACAGTCGGGCCTGAGCTGGAGCGTGGCCAGCTTCGCCGGCGTGATGCTGGCCTCGGCCAGCGCGGCGTTTTTGCTGCTCAGCTACTTCGCCGTGCCGTGGCTGCTGCGCCTGCCCCTGGTGGCCGGCGCGGCCCTGCTGCCGCTGCTGGTGGTCTTGCGCGCCAAGGCCAAGCGCCTGCAGCGCATCGAGCAGCAATTGCCCGATGCGCTGGACCTGATGGCGCGCGCCCTGCGCGCCGGCCACGCCTTTCCCACCGCCCTGAAAATGGTCGGCGATGAAATGAACGCGCCGCTGGCCGTGGAATTTCGCGCCACCTTCGACGAAGTCAATTTCGGCATCGCCATGCAGGATGCCCTGATGAACCTGGCCACGCGCGTGCCCAGCACGGACTTGCGCTACTTCGTCATCGCCGTGCTGATCCAACGCGAAACGGGCGGCAACCTGGCCGAACTGCTCGACAGCATCAGCCGCATCATCCGCGAGCGCATCAAGCTGCTGGGACAGGTGCGCGTGCTGTCGGCCGAAGGCCGGCTGTCGGCCTGGATCCTGTCGCTGCTGCCGTTCGGCGCGGCGGCCATGATCCACCTGACCAATCCGCAGTTCCTGGAAATGCTGTTCGTCGACCCGGGCGGACGCAAGATGCTCGTCGGCGCCCTGCTGCTGATGGTGTGCGGCGTCCTGGTCATGCGCAGTATCATCCGCATCCGTGTCTGAGCCCGCAAGGAGAATCCTCATGAACCCCGTCCATTTCGCCTTCCTCGCCCTGCTTTTCATTGCCGTCTTCGGCACCGTGCTGGTGGCCATGCGCAGCTTTGCACCCGATCCCTTGCGCCAGCGCATGGACAACGCCACCGGCAAGAGCGCGGCGGCGCCTGGCGCCTCATCGGCGCCCAGCCCCTGGCTGGCGCGCATGGTGCGCCTGAGCGGCCCCCTGGCCAAACTGTCGCTTCCCGACCAGGGCTGGGAAGGCTCCGTGATGCGCCGGCGCTTCATGAATGCCGGCTTGCGCCAGGCGTCGGCGCCCATCCTGTTCTTTTCCGCCAAGACCATGCTGGCCATCGGCCTGCCCCTGCTGCTGTTCCTGGGACTGAGCGCCTCTGGCAGCCAGATGGCGGGCAAGGCATTGCTGTTCTGGCTGCTGATCGTCGCCGCCATCGGCTACTACCTGCCTAATATTGTCCTGGCGCAAATGATCAAGCGGCGCCAGCGCGATATCTTTGAAAGCTTTCCCGATGCGCTGGACTTGATGACGGTGTGCGTGGAAGCGGGCCTGGCCATGGATGCGGCGCTGGCCAGGGTAGCGTCCGAAATCGCGCTGAAAAGCACCGTGCTGGCCGAGGAACTCCACCTGGTGATGCTGGAACTACGCGCCGGCAACACCAAGGAGCGGGCGCTGCGCAACCTGGCCCTGCGCACGGGCGTCGAGGATGTCGACGCGCTGGTGGCCATGCTGATCCAGGCAGAGCGCTTCGGCACCAGCATCGCCGCCTCGCTGCGCGTGCAGTCGGACCAGCTGCGCACCAAGCGCCGCCAGATGGCCGAGGAAGAAGCGGCGAAGATCGCCCTCAAGCTGCTGTTCCCGCTGATCTTTTTCATCTTCCCGTCGCTGCTGGTCGTCCTGATGGGACCAGCCTTCCTGCAAATTTACCGCGTGCTCCTGCCCAGCATGGGCAGCGGCAACTGACCGGAGAACCGCCATGTCACAGCACACCACCCTGATGCTCATGCTCGCCTGCGCCGGCCTGCTGCCCGCCTGCGGCCACCTGCCCGGCCCGGCCAGCCAGGGCAGTCACGCTGCGCCGCCCCAGGCGCGCATCGATGACAGCGCCGCCACCCGCACCACCGCGTTCTGCAAGCTGGGCAAGCGCCTGCAGGAACTGGGCGATCAGCGCGCGGCGCTGGCGGCGTACCACGAAGCCCTGCTGCTTGATCCCGACTCGGCCGATGCGCGCAATGGCGCCGCCGTGCTGCACGCGCAGCTGGGCCAGCTGGAAACGGCCCGTACCATGCTGCAGGCGCTAGCGCAGGAGGCGCCGACGGCAAGGACCTACAACAACCTCGGCTACGTGCTGTACCTGCAGGGCGATTACGCGCAGGCGGCAAGCGTGCTGCGCCAGTCGCTGCAGCTCGACAACGGCCAGCAGCCGGCGCGCGCCAACCTGGAGCTGGCCATCGCGGCGCTGGCGCGCAGCATCGGCACGGTCGATGTGGCCGATGCGGGCGATTCCGCCACGCAGTCCCTCGCGCCCGACTTGGCGCCAGCGGCGCCTGCCAGCCGCCTGCAACTGACGCAATTGCAGCCGAATATCTTCGCGCTGAGCTGGCGCGATGCTCCCGTGGCGGCGCGCGCCGCCTTGCCCGCTCCGGCAAAAACGGTGGCGCCGGCGGCGCCGCTGCCACGGCTGGAAGTCATCAACGGCAATGGCGAAACGGGGATGGCGGCGCGCATGCGCGGCATGCTGGGCGGCATGGGCATCAGCGTGCTGCGGCTAGGCAACCAGCGGCCATACGGCGTCCAGGCCAGCAGCATCGTCTACCGGCCCGGCCATGCCCAGGCGGCCGCCACCCTCGCCCTCGCCTTGGGCGGCATGCCGCAGCTGCAAGCGTCTGATGACAGCGGCATCGGCACGGGCGCCGACCTGCGTTTATTGCTGGGCAAGGATGCGGCGGCCAGCCTGCGCGCACCGGATGCGCGCCTGGCATCGAACACGGTACCGTGACGGCGGCATCAGCGCGGCAGCAGGCGGCGGTCGGCGGGATCGAGCAGGAAGCCCTGCAGGATCTCCTGCAGTTGCGGCAGCTTCGCCACGTAGGCGGAGATGCCCAGCTGGCGCGCGCCGAAGTAGTGGGCGATGAGGTCGCCCTGCTGTTCCATGTTGAAGTCGGACAGGACGCCGCCCGCCTGCGCGTCGTAGCGGTAGGCGCGCTGCCGGATGTAGCCGCCGCACAGCGCCAGCAACACGCCATGCAGCAGCACGCTGTAGCCGAGCTGGTATTGCCACACATGCACCATCTCGTGGATGAAGAACAGCTTGCCGCCATTGCCTTCGCGGGAAAAATCGTCGCGGTACTGGGCCGGCATGAAGTGCAGGCTGCCGCGCGGCGTCATCGCCGTGTTCTGGTCCTGCAAGCCGAACGGTAAAAAGGAGCCGCGCACGACGCGCACGCGTGCGTAGTCGATGGCGCCCTGGAAGACGCTGCGGGCCATGGCGGTTTCACCGATGGTGAGGGGACGGCGCAAGACGCGCATAACAAGAGGAGAAGAAAGCGCGACAGGCATGCAAGCCTGCCGCATTATCAAAGCGTCAAGTTCGTGACAGAAGCGTAGCGAGCGGCAGCGATTTGTGGCCAAGAAGCGCAACCGTGCTGGAGCACGGTGAGCATCGCAGGCCGCAAAGGGCGACGCGCAGTAGCTTATGTCAGGTACGACTAAACCGAGCGCAGGCCGCTGGCTGCCTTGGCGATTTCCGTGATGCGGTCCCAGTTACCGGCCGCGATCGCGTCTTTCGGCGTCAGCCACGAACCACCCACGCAGGCAACGTTCTTGCACGCCAGGAACTGCGATGCCGTCTCTTGCGAGATGCCGCCCGTCGGGCAGAACGTGATGTCCGGCAGCGGGCCGTAGATGGCGTTGAGCATGCCGATGCCGCCCGCCGGCACGGCCGGGAACAGTTTCAGCTGCTGGAAGCCGTTTTCGCGCGCCGCCATCACTTCGCCGGGCGTCATCACGCCTGGCAGCAAGGGCAAGCCGCTGCTTTTCGCCGCCGCCACCAGCGCGGACGTCAGGCCTGGCGAGACGCCGAAGACGGCACCCGCGTCGCGCGCCTGCGCGAATTCCTCGGGACGGGTCAGGGTACCGACGCCGACGATGGCGCCCGGCACGGCCGACATGGCGCGGATCGCTTCCAGGCCGTGCTTGGTGCGCAGGGTCACTTCCAGCACGCGGATGCCGCCCGCCACCAGCGCGCGCGCCAGCGGTACGGCGTGTTCAGGATCGTCGATCGCAATCACGGGGATCACGCTCGAGGTGCGCATAATTTCCAGTAGTGTCATGGTCATCTCTTATTTCCTAGCCAAAAAGTCTTCATCGGAACCCGGTACGGTATCACCGACATTGTCGGCGTCGTGCAAGGCGACGGTGGTGGGAATCGGCGACGGCAGGCCGAAGGTGGTGGCACCCTCTTCCGCCGCGCTGACGGTGGAACGGAACATGGAAAACAGCTCGCGGCCCATGCCGATGTGGTTCGGCGACAGGTCGGCAGTGACCAGCGAACGGGCATGCCAGACGTCGGCCGGCACCAGCGCTTCCAATACGCCGGTAAACGCGTCGAGGCGGATGATGTCGCCGTCGCGCACGAGGCCCAGCGGGCCGCCGGCGAGGATTTCAGGCGAGACGTGGATGGCGGCCGGCACCTTGCCCGACGCGCCCGACATGCGGCCATCGGTGACCAGCGCCACGTGGCGGCCCGCATCCTGCAGGTTGGCCAGCGCCGGCGTCAGCGCATGCAGTTCCGGCATGCCGTTGGCGCGCGGGCCCTGGAAGCGCAGCACGGCGACGAAGTCGCGGTCCAGCGATCCCGCCTTGTAGGCGGCCATGAAATCTTCCTGCGAATTGAACACCAGCGCAGGCGCTTCCACCGTGCGGTGCTGCGGCTTGACTGCCGACACTTTCATCACGGCGCGGCCCAGGTTACCCGCGACCAATACCATGCCGCCGTCCGGCGCGAACGGGTTCGAAGCCGGGCGCAGCACGCTTTCGTCGGCGCTGGCAGCCGGCGCGTCTTTCCAGAAGACCTTGCCGTCTTCGCCCAGGAACGGCTCCATGCAGTGCGCGCGCAAGCCATGGCCCAGGATGGTGTTGACGTCTTCGTGCAGCAAGCCCGCGTCCAGCAGTTCGCGGATCAGGTAACCCGTGCCGCCGGCCGCGTGGAAATGGTTCACGTCGGCGTCGCCGTTCGGGTAGATGCGCGTGAGCATCGGCACGATGGCCGACAGCTCGTTGAAATCGTTCCAGTCGATGACGATGCCGGCCGCCTTGGCGATGGCCACCAGGTGCAAGGTATGGTTGGTCGAACCGCCCGTGGCCAGCAAGCCCACGACGGCGTTGACGATACATTTCTCGTCGACAATATGGCCGACCGGCAAGTAATTGGCGCTTTGCGCCGTGATGACGGCGGCACGCTGGGCGGCAGCGGCGGTCAGCGCATCGCGCAGCGGCGTGTTCGGCGTGATGAAGGCGGCGCCCGGCAAGTGCAGGCCCATCACTTCCATCAGCATCTGGTTGCTGTTCGCCGTACCGTAAAAGGTACAGGTGCCGGCGCCGTGGTAGGCTTTCGACTCGCCTTCGAGCAAGTCTTCGCGCGTGGCCTTGCCTTGCGCATACAGCTGGCGCACCTTGGCTTTTTCCTGGTTCGACAGGCCCGACGTCATCGGACCGGCCGGCACGAACACGGCCGGCAAGTGGCCGAAGTGCAGCGCGCCGATCAACAGGCCCGGCACGATCTTGTCGCACACGCCCAGGTACAGGGCCGAGTCGAACATATTGTGCGACAGCGCCACGGCCGTCGACATGGCGATGGTGTCGCGCGAGAACAGCGACAGTTCCATGCCCGGCTGGCCTTGCGTCACGCCATCACACATGGCAGGCACGCCGCCGGCAAACTGGGCTACGGCGCCCACTTCGCGCACGGCTTGCTTGATAATCTGCGGGAAGCCTTCAAACGGCTGGTGCGCCGACAGCATGTCGTTGTACGAGGAAACGATCGCCACGGACGGCTTCTTGTATTCCTTCAGCGACAGCTTGTCGTTGGCGGGAAAGGCGGCAAAGCCGTGCGCCAGGTTGGTGCACGACAGAGCGCCGCGCTGCACGCCCTGGATGCGGGCGGCATCCAGATGCGCCAGATAGGCGCCGCGCGATGGCCGGCTGCGCGCGATGATGCGCGCTGTTACGGATTCGACTACTGGATGCAGCGCCATATGGATTTCCTTAAAAATGAGTATTTCGTGAAATTTTACTACAAAATGACGAAGAAGAAGCACTCTTGCGTGGGCCAACAACACAAATAAGCCACGGATTGCGGCGTATCAAAGCAAACCCAGTCAATATCGCGTATCAGCACCGGCCCCCCCTTCTCTTGTATACCACTGGCGCAATCGCTAAAAAAAGCACAACAAAATCAGCGTCACATCACAAACTGTAGTGAAATTACGTTTTTCTGATGTATTATTCTCACATCAACGCCGGATCCGCAGTTCGCCACCCCGAACGCGCCGCGCTCCTTTCAACCGAGACAAGCACCCAAGCCGACCGCCATGCGCCAGCCAGCACCTACTCCTGCCATCACCGCCACCGCCAGTTTCCAGTCCCTGCAAGCGCACAGCGCCAGCCTGCGCGACGTGCATCTGCGCCAGCTGTTCGCGGCCGACCCCGCGCGCTTTGCCAGCATGACGGTGGATGCGGCCGGCCTGCTGCTCGATTACTCGAAGAACCGGGTCGACGCCACCGCCATGGGCCTGCTGATGGAACTGGCCCGCGAACGCGGCGTGGAAGCGCAGCGCGAAGCCATGTTCACTGGCGAGAAAATCAATCTTACCGAACATCGGGCCGTTCTGCATACCGCCTTGCGCGCGCCACGCGGCACGAAGCTGGTGGTCGATGGCCAGGATATCGATGCCGACGTGCAAGATGTGCTGCAACGCGTCAAGGCGTTTACGGACAAGGTGCGCAATGGCAGCTGGCTCGGCTACACGGGCAAGCCGATTTGCGACATCGTCAACATCGGCATCGGCGGCTCGGACCTGGGCCCGAAAATGGCGTGCCTGGCGCTGCGCTCCTACGCCAACCCGGGCCTGGAAATGCACTTTGTTTCCAACGTCGACGGGCACGACATGGAAGCAACCCTGTCGAAAGTCGACCCGGAAACGACGCTGTTCATCGTCGCGTCGAAAACCTTCGTTACGGCTGAAACCATGCTCAACGCCAACACGGCGCGCGCCTGGTTCCTGCTCGAAGGCGAAGAAAGCGACTTGGCCAAGCATTTTGTGGCCGTCTCGACCAACACGCAAGCCATCGTCGACTTCGGCATTTCGCCGGACAACATGTTCCCGTTCTGGGACTGGGTCGGCGGCCGCTATTCCGTCTGGTCGTCGATCGGCCTGGCCGTGGCACTGTCCGTCGGCTTTGAATACTTCAGCGATTTCCTCGCCGGCGCGCATGCGATGGATCAACACTTCCGCCAGGCCCCGCTGGAGCAGAACATGCCCGTGGTGCTGGCCATGGTGGGTTTCTGGAACCGCCAGTTCCTCGATTGCGGCTCCGTTTCCATCGCGCCTTACCACCAGGACTTGAGCCGCTTTGCTGCCTATCTGCAACAGTTGGACATGGAAAGCAACGGCAAGCGCGTCACCAAGGATGGCGTGCCCGTCGACGTACCGACCGGCCCCGTCATCTGGGGCGATTGCGGCACGAATGCGCAGCACGCGTATTTCCAGCTGCTGCACCAGGGCACCGACATCACGCCCATCGACTTCATCGCCGCCCTGCGCGCCACGCACGATTTGCCGGGCCATCACGACGCCCTGCTGGCAAACTGCTTCGCCCAGTCGGAAGCCTTCATGAAGGGCAAGACGGGTGAGGAAGTGCGCCAGGACTTGCAGGCGCAAGGCTTGCCGGACAGCGAGATCGAAGCGCTGGTGCCGCACAAGACGTTCCCCGGCAACCGCCCCAGCAACACCATTTTGATGGACCAGCTGACCCCGACCACCCTGGGCGCCCTGATCGCGCTGTACGAACACAAGACCTTCGTGCAGGGCGTCTTGTGGAATGTCAACAGTTTTGATCAGTGGGGCGTGGAACTGGGCAAGGTGCTGGCCAAGAAAATCCAGGCCGAACTGACGGGCGAAGCCCGTCCCGACCATCACGACAGCTCGACCAATGGCTTGATTGCCCTGGCGAAAGCCGCCAAGGCGGCGTATTAACTTAATTGAGGTTTATGAATATTTACGAGATCAAAGTAGTCAGCGACAAAGCCATGCAAGTGGGCGAATGCCCGCTATGGCATGGCAAGGAAGCGGCCCTGTACTGGGTCGACATCGATGGCCGCGCCGTGCACCGCTTGCACCCCGCCAGCGGCAAGCATGAACAGTGGAGCATGCCGACGGAACCGTCGGCGCTGGCCATCAACGCGGGCGGCGGCCTGGTCGTGGCCTTGCGCAGCGGCTTTGCCCACCTCGACACGAAGACGGGCAGCCTGGCGGAAATCGCCCCGGCGCCGTTCGACATGGCCACCACGCGCTTCAACGATGGCAAGGTCGACCCTGCCGGACGCTTCTGGGTCGGCACGATTTTCGAGCCGCGCAACGCCGATGCGGCAGAAATGTTCGTGCTGGAAAAGGGCCATGTGCGCAAGGTCTGGTCGGGCGGCATGACCGTATCGAATGGCCTGGGATTTTCCCCGGACAAGCGCACCATGTACCACTCTGATACCACCACGCACCGCATCGACCGCTTCGATTTCGACGCGGCGAGTGGAGCCATTTCCGCGCCGCAACCATTCCAGCGTTTTTCCACGGACAAGAAAGCCTTTGATTACGGCGGGCGTCCCGACGGCGCGGCCGTCGACAGCGAAGGCAATTACTGGTCGGCCATGTTTGAAGGCGGCAAGATCTTGCGCTTCGCCCCCGATGGCCATCTGCTGGGCGAAATCGCCGTGCCCGTGCGCTGCCCCACCATGGTGACGTTTGGCGGCCCGGACCTGCGCACCCTGTACATCACCAGCGCCAGCCATAACCGCTCGGCCGAGGAAATTGCCAGCCACCCTTTGAGCGGCCACGTGCTGTCCGTGCGCGTGGACGTGGCAGGCCAGCCGGAACACCTGTATCAGGCGTAATCGTTTGCCCGCATAAAAAAAGCGCCGGACCCTCGCGGGTACCGGCGCTTTTTCACATGCGAGCGCGCAAATCAGCGCGCCAGCACTTTACGGATCGTCTCCGCCAGTTCAGCCGCCACAAACTTGGCGACATAACCATCGGCGCCCACGCCCTTGACGTGGTCTTCGTTGGTAGAGCCCGTCAGCGACGAGTGGATCACCACAGGGATGTTGGCGAAGCGGCCATCGTTCTTGATGTTGCGCGTCAGGGTAAAGCCATCCATTTCCGGCATTTCCAGGTCGGTCAGCACCAGCGCGACCTTGTCTTTCGCCGTCTTGCCTTCCGTGGCGGCCTGGGCCGAGATCGCCTGCAGGCGCTCCCACGCTTCCTTGCCCGTCTTGGTCATGATGAAAGGCACGCCCATCGCTTCGAGGCCCTTCTCGATCAGCGAGCGGGCCAGCGAGGAATCGTCGGCCGCGAGGATCACGGCGCCGGCCGGCAAGCGCACTTGCGGGCCGATGCTGTTCTCGTCCACATCCGGGTCACCCGACGGCAGCACGTTGCGCAGGATTTGTTCCACATCAAGCACTTGGGCCAGACGCGTCTTGTCCGTGTCGCCATCGAGGCGCGCGATGCTGGTGACGAGGCCGCCGCCGACGCTCGATTCGGCCGACAGCACCTGATTCCATTCCAGGCGCACGATTTCATCGACCTCTTCCACGGCAAACGCCTGTGTCGAGCGGGCAAATTCGGTCACCATCAGGATCTTCAAACCATTACTCTTGCAGCCGACCGCCATCGGCAAGTCGATCACGGGCACGATCTGGCCACGGATGTTGACCACACCCAGCATGTGGGGGTGCGAACCGGCTACGGCCGTGATGGCCGGCATTTCCATAATTTCACGGACTTTGAACACATTGATGCCGAATAGTTCGCGGCTGGTCGAGTGATCACTGGTGCCCAGCTTGAACAGGAACAGTTCGAATTTATTATTGCCTGTCAGGCTGGTGCGTTCATCGACATCTTGCTGCATTGAATTCATTGTGTCCCCTTGAGCCGTCTTGTAAAGTTAAGTCGCCTGCCCTGATGCTGCGGACAGTGCGGACTGCACGTCGCATGGACGTCGGATGGCGGGTTCGGGGCATGGCCGGCGCTAGCGGTGCAGTGTATATCGTACAATTTCTTACAACCAATAGTTGCTATCGATTCGAGCTTGAATTATACGGTTTTTTACTTTCTTCAAAGCTACTTTACGCTGCCAACAGCGATCCTGACAGTATTTCTTGATTTGCTTGTTGCTACAGCGCAAATGATGATGGAGAGAATCGAAAATTTCCCTGGCAACCATGGTTGCTTTGAAAAGCCAATGCAAAGCAGGACGCTGCGCCGGCGCCGGTGAACGGCATATAATGGCCATGCCGGCATCGCTGGCATGCATACCGGGCAAAATGGCGACGGCAGCGGAGGGAATGTAGTAAAATTTCTTGCAATTGCCTGTTCTACGTAGTAAATTTACACCATCGATTATAGTAGCGACAGACTGGCACTTCCGGTCGGCTTCCTCCCCGCTCCGGCCCTTTTACTTTTGCGACGACACTCACTTATGGCACTTACCGATTTTGACCTGGTCCTGTTTGGCGGCAGCGGCGATTTAGCAATGCGCAAGTTGTTGCCTGCAATGTATGCGCGCGACGTCGCGAACGATTTGCCGCCGACGGCGCGCATCATCTGTGTGGGCCGCCAGGACAGCGGCCAGGATGCTTTCCTGAAAATGGTAGAGACCAACTCGCGTCCCCACATCAAGGCCAGCACCCTGAATGCCGCCACCTGGAGCAAGTTCTGCGCGCGCATCGTGTATGTGTCGCTCAACGCCAGCGATGCGGCCACGTACGCGCCGCTGGTCGAAGCGCTGCGCGGCGATGCCGACCTGACGCGCGTGTACTACCTGGCGACGCCGCCGCATTTGTTCGCCCTCATCTGCGACAATCTGGAAGACAACGGCCTGGTGACGCCGAATTCGCGCGTGGTCCTGGAAAAGCCGCTGGGCCGCGACCTGGCCAGCGCCAAGCAGATCAATGCCGAAGTGGGCAAGGTCTTCCAGGAATCGCAGATCTACCGCATCGACCATTACCTGGGCAAGGAAACCGTGCAGAACTTGCTGGCCCTGCGCTTCGGCAACATCCTGTTCGAACCGCTGTGGCGCCGCGAATGGATTTCCGACGTGCAGATCACCATCGCCGAAAAGCTGGGCGTGGGCAACCGCATGGGTTACTACGACACCTCGGGCGCGCTGCGCGACATGCTGCAAAACCACTTGCTGCAACTGCTGTGCATCGTCGCCATGGAGCCGCCGACCTCGATCGCGCCGGACGCCGTGCGCGATGAAAAACTGCAAGTGTTGCGCTCGCTGAAAAAATTCACGCCCACTACCCTGGCGCAGAACATCGTGCGCGGCCAGTACCGCGCCGGCCACGTCGATGGCGCCACCGTGCCGAGCTACCGCGACGAGCCGGACGCGCCGGAACACTCGCGCACCGAAACCTTCGTTGCGCTGAAGGCGGAAATCGACACCTGGCGCTGGGCCGGCGTGCCGTTCTACCTGCGCACGGGCAAGCGCATGGCCGACAGCCTGGCCGAGATCGTCGTGCGCTTCAAGCAGATTCCGCACTCGATCTTCAACCAGCCGACGTCCAGCTTCCAGCCGAACTGTCTGGTGATCCGCTTGCAGCCGGACGAAGGCTTGCGCATGAACCTGATGGCGAAAACCCCGGGCGACGGCATGCGTCTGAAACCGGCGGAACTGGAACTCGATTTCCGCGAATCGTTCAAGACCCCGCGCATGGATGCCTACGAGCGCCTGCTGCTCGACGTCCTGCGCGGCCAGCTGACCCTGTTCATGCGCGGCGACGAACTGGAAGCGGCGTGGGAATGGGTCGAACCGATTCTCGACAACTGGGAACAGAACGACAGCGCGCCGATTCCCTACACGGCCGGCACCTGGGGCCCCGCGGCCGCCAGCGCCCTGATCGGCCGCGATGGCTTGCAGTGGCGTGAAGAGGCGCTTCCTGAAGACTAGTTTGGAAGCGCAAGGAGTCTGGCCTTGCAAGGCCAGACCGTTACGCAGGCGTGGAGCGGTGCTCCACGAAACCCCTGCTCCCCCCTGCCAGAAGACTAGTTTGGCAACGCAAGGAGCCTGCCCATGCATGGACAGGCCGTTACGCAGGCGCGGAGCGGTGCTCCGCGAAACCCCTGCTTCACCGCTTCCCGAAAACAGAAGACTAATTTAATGCTGCTTGATTCCATCCGCACCCAGCTCGATTCGCTCTCCAAGTCGGAGAAGAAGGTCGCCTTGGCCGTGCTTGACCAGCCTAACCAGACGGTCAGCCAGAACATCACGGCGCTGGCGAAAAGCGCGCAGGTGTCGGAACCGACCGTGGTGCGCTTTTGCCGCACCCTGGGCTACGACGGCTGGCATGAATTCAAGCTGAAGCTGGCGCAGGGCCTGGCCCTGGCCATGCCGGGCGCGAACGAGCAACCGGCGCAGGACGACCTGGCTGCCGACCTGGTGAATAAAATCTGCAGCCGCTCGATCAACACCCTGCTCGACCTGCGCAACAATCTGAACCCGGAAGCGATCCAGCGCGCGCTCGACATCCTGTCGCGCGCCAGCAAGATCGAATTCTATGGCCAGGGCACGTCGGGCATCGTGGCGGCCGACGCGCAGCACAAGTTCTTCCGCTCGGGCGTGCCGACGGTGGCTTACAGCGACCCGAACATCCACAGCATCGCCGCAGCCCTGCTGCGCGGCGGCGACTGCCTGGTGGCGATCTCGCAGCGCGGCAACAGCCCCGCCTTGGTCCGCTCCGTGAAACTGGCGCGCCGCGGCGGCGCCGACGTCGTCGTTCTGGCCCCATCCGGCACGCCGCTGGCCGACCTGGCGACCGTCCTGATCCCGATCGATCTGGTCTTCAACACCGACCCCTACACCCCGATTTCCGCCCGCCTGGCCTACCTGGTGGTGATCGACGTACTGGCCGTGGGCCTGGCCCTGCAACGGGGACCGGAGTTCCGCAAGAAGATGCAGAACGCGCAGAAGGCGCTGCAGGAATTCGACATGCAGTTCGACTCCTTCATCGGCTGATCCCCCCATCGGCTCCAGCCTCGCTGGAGCCTCTGCTTTGCGCGACAGGCATCAAGGCGTATTAATTTCACAACTTCTTTCATCTCAACAGTTCCGTCAAAAAAACGGTCCTTGTCAGATGGATTAATTTTGTCAACAGAATAGCTTTCAGCTAAAAAAGCAGTCATGGGTTTCCTTCCAGACTTTGGATGAGTTTTCTTTGGAATTCAATAATTTCTTGAGTCTCCTTTATATCTTCAACTGACAAAATATTGATGTCACGTAACAACACCCTTTCCAACGTAAGTAAGGTCGCTTTTTCCCTCTTCAATTTTTGTCTGCGACGCTCATCCCGATACTCCTTCGTCGGCACCGGATACCCCTTGATTTTTCCCGGCCACTCCGGCCGGCTCGGTCCGTAAAGCGACGCCACGGCACCCACGCTGCCATCTTCATAGACGATCAGCCAGATATCACCTCCCTTCCCATCCGGATACGGTGGAACACTGACCGTCTCGCGATGAAAGGTCGGATCCGGGGACAACTGATAGACCACCACCACCTTCAAATCCGCATGCCACTTTTCCGGCACGCTGAAACAGCATATCGATCCGCCCTGCCCGTATGGACGGATCGAATCGCCACCGCCGCCACTGTTGGGATTGCCGGGATTTTCAACCGCGATGTAATCGACTTCGCGCGGAGAATAATTCAGCGCCTGAATGCTCGCGGCCATGGCGATGCCGGGTAAACACGCGGCCAGCAAGAGGCCTCCCCATAGTTGCCTCTTGAGTAAGGTATTCATGATTTCATCCCTATGCATCAATGCCAAGACTCAGAGCGCGTACCTTGGCGCCATTGCTAACGGTCAGTTGCGCATCCAGTTTGCATTGCCAAACGTCACTGCCATGCGTATCTTTACCACCGGGAAATGCACGATACAAGCGCGCCACATTGCTATGAGAATGAAATGCCATATCCCGTTTCATATTATTATTGGTGCCGTCGAAAAAGAAGTCGAAAAACAGATTGACATCACATGACGAAGGGAAACCTGGAAGTGGGCACTCACGATCCATTGCAAAACCGCTAAGAACTTGTTTTTCATTTTTCGCATTAAAAAAGCAATGAAATCAGAAGGGTCATTTTTTATGACTGGATAAATATCAACCAAAAAAAGCAGTCATTTATCATTTTCCTCAAGAAAATTAATAAGCTTTTTACTATATTCAATTGCCCCCTTCAATCTCATCAACTCTACAGGAGTTAGGTCGCTCACATCGCCATCTAATGCATTCTCCATAGAATGTAGAACAGCCTTTTCTCTTTTTATCTTTTCCTTGCGGCGTTCATCCCGATACTCCTTCGTCGGCACCGGATACCCCTTGATTTTTCCAGGCCACTCCGGCCGGCTCGGTCCGTAATGCGACGCCACGGCGCCCACGCTGCCATCTTCATAGACGATCAGCCAGATATCACCTCCCTTCCCATCCGGATACGGTGGAATGCTGACCGTCTCGCGATGAAAGGTCGGGTCCGGGGACAACTGATAGACCACCACCACCTTCAACTCCGCATGCCACTTTTCCGGCACGCTGAAACAGCATATCGATCCGCCCTGCCCGTATGGACGGATCGAATCGCCACCGCCGCCGCTGTTGGGATTGCCAGGATTTTCAACCGCGATGTAATCGACTTCGCGCGGAGAATAATTCAGCGCCTGGATGCTCGCGGCCATGGCGAGGCCGGGGAAACACGCGGCCAGCAAGAGGCCTCGCCAGCAATGGTGCTTGAGTAAGGTATTCATGATTTCATCCCTATGCATCAATGCCAAGACTCAGCGCGCGTACCTTGACGCCATTGCTAACGGTCAGTTGCGCATCCAGTTTGCATTGCCAAACGTCACTGCCATGCGTATCTTTACCACCGGGAAATGCACGATACAAGCGCGCCACATTGCTGTGCGAGTGAAACGGCACATCCCGCTCCATATTATTGTTGGTGCCGTCGAAGAAGAAGCCGAAAAATAGATTCGCATCGCATGAGGGAGGAAATCCTATGGAAGGGTATTCTCTTTTTTCAGTAATTTTTTCAATTTTTGACAGTTCTTTTTGCCTGTCAAAAAACTGAATTAAACACGATGGGACATTTTTATTAGCGGGATAAATATCAGCAAAAAAATGCCGTCATGGCTTTATATCCTCAAGATATTTTATAAGACTTTTCTTTCGCTCAATTGAATCTTTAATACCAATAATCTGATCATTTGACAACGCACTAGTATCCTCTGTCAAACCCTTCTCCATAGCGTTCAACCAAGCCTTTTCTCTTTTTATCTTTTCCTTTCGACGCTCATCCCGATACTCCTTCGTCGGTACCGGATACCCCTTGATTTTTCCCGGCCACTCCGGCCTGCTCGGTCCGTAAAGCGACACCACGGCGCCCACGCTGCCATCTTCATAGACAATCAGCCAGATATCACCTCCCTTCCCATCCGGATACGGCGGAACACTGACCGTTTCGCGATGCAGGGTCGGGTCTGGGGAGAACTGATAGACCACCACCACCTTCAAATCCGCATGCCACTTTTCCGGCACGCTGAAACAGCATATCGATCCGCCCTGCCCGTATGGACGGATCGAATCGCCACCGCCGCCGCTGTTGGTATTGCCAGGATTTTCAACCGCGATGTAATCGACTTCGCGCGAAGAATAATTCAGCGCCTGAATGCTCGCGGCCATGGCGATACCGGGTAAGCATGCGGCCAGCAAAAGACCTCGCCATAGTTGGCTCTTGAGTAACGTATTCATGGTTATATTCCTATGCATAAATGGCCAAGAATCAGCGCGCGTGCCTTGACGCCCTTACTAACGTTCAGTTGCGTATCCAGTTTTCATAGCCAAACGTCACTGCCATGCGTATCTTCATCGCCAGGAAATGCACGATACAAGCGCGCCACATTGCTGTGCGAGTGAAACGCCACATCTTGCTCCATATTATTGTTGGTGCCGTCGAAGAAGAGGCTGAAAAACAGATTGACATCACATGGGGAAGGGAATCCGGGAAGTGGGCACTCACGCTTCTTCATAAGTTCTATAATTTCATCCTTTTCATTAATTCCGTCAAAAAAAATGGTCCTTGTCAGATGGATCAGCTTTATCAACAGAATAGCTTTCGGCTAAAAAATCTGTCATCGCACATCCCCCTCTAAACTCTGGACAATTTTTTTTTGAAAATCAATAATTTCTTTTTTTTCTTTTATCTTTTCGCCTGACAAGGTATGAAAATCACGCAACAATCTTTTTTCCAAAAAATCGAGTGTATTTCTCTCTCTCTTTAGTTTATCCTTGCGGCGTTCATCCCGATACTCCTTCGTCGGCACCGGATACCCCTTGATTTTTCCCGGCCACTCCGGCCGGCTCGGTCCGTAAAGCGACACCACGGCTCCCACGCTGCCATCTTCATAGACAATCAGCCAGATATCACCTCCCTTCCCATCCGGATACGGTGGAATGCTGACCGTCTCGCGATGAAAGGTCGGGTCCGGGGACAACTGATAGACCACCACCACCTTCAAATCCGCATGCCACTTCTCCGGCACGCTGAAACAGCATATCGATCCGCCCTGCCCGTATGGACGGATCGAATCGCCACCGCCGCCGCTGTTGGTATTGCCGGGATTTTCAACCGCGATGTAGTCGACTTCGCGCGAAGAATAATTCAGCGCCTGAATGCTCGCGGCCATGGCGACGCCGGGTAAACATGCAGCCAGCAAGAGGCCTCGCCAGCAATGGTGCTTGAGTAAGGTATTCATGATTTCATCCCTATGCATCAATGCCAAGACTCAGCGCGCGTACCTTGGCGCCATTGCTAACGGTCAGTTGCGCATCCAGTTTGCATTGCCAAACGTCACTGCCATGCGTATCTTCATCGCCAGGAAATGCACGATACAAGCGCGCCACATTGCTGTGCGAGTGAAACGGCACATCCCGTTCCATATTATTGTTGGTGCCGTCAAAAAAGAAACCAAAAATTGGATTCGCATCGCATCTAGGGGAAAGCCTGGGGTGGGAAATTCCCTTTTTTGACTAAATCACCTAATATTTTCAGTTCTGTCTCGTCATCAAAAAACTTAGATGAATCTGCTGACTCATTTTTTCAGCAGAATAACTAGCGGCAAAAAATTCAGTCATGGATGCATTCCCTCAAGGCTCTGAATGAGTTTCTTCTTATATTCAATTACATCCTTTAATTCATCAATTTCAGTGGCCGTCATCTTATTACTATTACGTTCCAATCCTTTTTCCATAGTATCTAACCATTTTCTTTCCAATTCTATTTTTGCCTTACGACGCTGTGCCTGATACTCCTTCGTCGGTACCGGATACCCCTTGATTTTTCCCGGCCACTCCGGCCGGCTCGGTCCGTAATGTGACGCCACGGCTCCCACGCTGCCATCTTCATAGACAATCAGCCAGATATCACCTCCCTTCCCATCCGGATACGGTGGAATGCTGACCGTCTCGCGATGAAAGGTCGGGTCCGGGGACAACTGATAGACCACCACCACCTTCAAATCCGCATGCCACTTCTCCGGCACGCTGAAACAGCATATCGATCCGCCCTGCCCGTATGGACGGATCGAATCGCCACCGCCGCCGCTGTTGGGATTGCCGGGATTTTCAACCGCGATGTAGTCGACTTCGCGCGAAGAATAATTCAGCGCCTGAATGCTCGCGGCCATGGCGACGCCGGGTAAACATGCAGCCAGCAAGAGGCCTCGCCAGCAATGGTGCTTGAGCAACGTCGTCATGATGTCATCGCTATCTATAAAATCGCCAAATGAATCTACCCGGCTCCAGCGGCGCTGAAATCACGCTCTATGCGAGCGCCTCGATCCGCGTTGCATAGCGCTGCTGCGCCAGGTAAATCTCTTCATCGGCTTTGGCTTGCGCAATATCCTGTGTTAAGTTTTCACTCCACACGAATTTTTCGGGTGTTTCTTCCGCCTGGATGCCGGCCGTCGGCATGCGTTGCAGTTCCTTCTCGTGCACGCTTTTCCGGAAAAAGCCGCTTTGCGGGTAGTAGCCACGGCGCAAGATATAGCCGCCACCCTCGCGACGCGTATAGGTTTGCGTGGTGATCACCGCACTGCGCATGTCGGCGCTGTCGGCATCCGTACGGATCGGATAGGGAGTGCCGTACTGCGCTTCCTTGACCAGCGTCTCCTCTTCCGGCGTCAATGCTTCGCCATTCTTCTGTTTCAGTTGCGCGGCTTCGGTCTTCCGGCTCAGTTCATACGCGCGTTTATAAAAGCCTTCTTCAGGCGGTTTATCGGCGAACGAGGCGAGCTTGGCCCGCTTGTCGTATTCCGTCACTTCGCCCGCCATATAGAATCCGGCCAGGGAATCGTGTACATAGTCGTCAAAAAAACGCATCACTTCGGGCGGCAGTGGTTTGGGGTGATCGAATATGTCGAGCGCCCAAGCTTCCCAGTCATCCAGCGGTGTATGATTTTGCGCGCGATAGTATTGCCAGTGATTGATGCGCGCAATATCCCGGGCGCTGAACGGTTTATCCTCATCGCCATGACGAAAGGCTTTGCGTGCGCGCAGCGCTTCCAGATCGCCTGCCAGCAAACGGTTGTAGGAACCCAGATCCTCCCGCTCTTGCGCGTTGGCCGCCTTGAAGCTGGCCGTGGCTTCCAGGGTCTTGACGCGCACGGCGCGCCAGCGGTAATACAGCTCCATATGCTTGCTCAGCAAGGCGCCTTGCTTGTTAAGCTCGGCGGTATATGCTTCCCATGCCTTGGCAAGCTCTTGACTGACCTGAAAATCATCTCGGTCCGTTGCCTCCAGTTCGCTAAACGGTATCAAAGGCACTCCCTTGAGGCGCGCCTCCTTGAACATATGCGCCAGCGGGATTTGCGACAACAAGGCTGCTTGTCCGCCGCGTCCCTTTCCCTGCTCGCCCGGACCATAGCCGCCTCCCACGTCGGAGTGCACGCCAGGAAAATACACTTCCTCGATTTTCCCTTCCAGGCGTGTAACGGGGAAATTCATGCGCTGCTCATGCGTGGCAATGCAATGCAGGCCTGCCTGAACGCAGCGAGGCAGCGGCTTGAGCAATTCATTGGCCCAGGCCCAATGGCCATCGAACATCGCGCCAGGCGCGATCGTGGTTTTCGCGACAGACGCCGAACTGCCCACGGTTGCCACCGTGTCGAATACGCCAAGAAAATCGATGCTGGCGAGGATGCCGGCAAACTCCTGCACCTTACCTTCGCGTGGCGTGAGCAAATCGGCAAACAGCTGGCAAAACGCCACCGCCTCGGCGGCGCCCCGCGAAAAACCGAATACGGACAGGGTCAGCGATGGAATATGCGGTTTCGGCTGTGCCGCGATCGCGGCTTTTAACTTTTCGATATGCTCAGCGAACCAGTCCGAGTGTGTCATGAAGCGTTCCCTGCCGGTTAAGGGATGCGGTACCTTTTTGTGGCCTACGGCATTATCATAAGTACGTGCGAACTCGCCGGCTTGATCATCTTTATATAATGGATTTCCTTTTCCATCAATAATTGCATGCAATGAATTTATAACCTGCAACAGCCCCCATATAATGCGCGGCTGCCCCCCTTTGGCAAATGCCTTCCCTTCGTCCGATTCAGTCAACTCACCGATTTCCTTAAATGGCGTTCCCACGCCAGGAATATAATATCGAAAATAACCGGCATCCCTCTTATCAGATGGAAAACTCGAAAATAGCCGTGCCACATTGCTATGACTGGCGCTATTGGCGTCAACTACAGCATTACTTATAGGAATAGGCTTCTTTGTTTTAGGGTCGAGCACGCCCGTTCTAACCCCATTTCTATCGCGTTCCAAGTTATTATTGGTTCCATCAAAGAAAAGCCCAACCCTCACTGGAATACTGCACGGCGCGCCATCTTTATTAGCACATGCCTCCTTCGCAATTTTTGATTGTTCTTTCGTCGACGGGTTCAAAAAAAAATCGACGGGAAACGGTGCGGAATTGGGAGTTTCGCTGATCATAATATCAAGGAATATTGGCAGGTTTTCCGGAATGAAAAATAGGATGATTTTTACTATGGCCGTCCACATTTGACACAACCACTCTCACCTCGTCATTGGAAAAAAAATGCATATAGATATCTCCTGGCCTATCATATTTCTCCACTTCCACCATTTTTTCTTTAATAATATGTTTTAGTCCATCCGGCATATCCCACCGCACCCGAACCATCATTCCCGGATACCACACTCTCGGGATAGAGGCGCAACAGATTTCTGCTCCCCCCGCCCCCCATCTGGCCATATCCGCACCTCCGGCCCCATCCACCGACGCGGAGTAAATGAAATTCCCGGTATGATTCACAATACCCACCTGCGCTGTCGCGGTAGGACTTGGGCCAGCTTGCTCAGCCTGCCTGGCCTTAAACGCGCAGCCGCTCAGCAGCAAGGCCGCACCAAGATAAATAATCCATTTCATCATTTGCACCTTATAAAAAATGCTACGCCATTTTTCATTTTACTGCCACATATGACAATAGAAAACATAGAACTCCCACGCGTCGCAAATGGTTTAAGAAAAACCAGGAAAATGTGCAAGAGTGGAGTTTCATTGATCGCAATAAACCTCTAAGGATTGATATTTCCCGGCTTTCCATAGTGACGTATTGGATGAGCAGTGCTATATCCGGGATAAACTGAAACCACAACCCTAACTTCGTCGTTTGGAAAAAAATGGATATAAATACTTCCTGTTTCATCGTATTTTTCCACTTCCACCATTTTTTCTTTGACAATATGCGTATGTTCTTCTGGCATATCCCACCGCACCAGAACCATCATTCCCGGATACCACACTCTCGGGATAGAGGCGCAACAGATTTCTGCCCCCCCCGCCCCCCATCTGGCCATATTGGCTCCTCCCGCCCCATCCACTGACGCGGAATAAATATACTTCCCCGTATGGTTGACAATACCCACCTGCGCCGTCGCGGTAGGACTTGGGCCAACTTGCTCAGCCTGCCTGGCCTTGAGGGCGCAGCCGCTCAGCAGCAAGGCCGTGCCAAGATACATAATCCATTTCATGATTTTCCTTTTATAAAAATAGGCAGTTGAAGGAACAAGGCTAGGCAGCCGAGCGCGCCTGCCAGAAATCGTCGGGCAGCGTGTCGAGTTCGGACAGGTAATTCGCCCCCTGGCGCGTCCGCCGCAACAGGCTGGCCATCGCAGGATGCAAGGTGAAATCATCGGCCAGCATCAAGGCCAGGGCGCTGAAATGCTGACGCTGGCCTGCCGCCTCGATGCCGCTGGCGCTTGCCACTAGTAAATGACGCGCCACGCGCGCGTGGCACTGGGCCGGGGTGCCGGAATGAAACAGGTCCGGCTGTACATCATGCAGATTGGCCAGGATGGCGTCGGCTTCGGCGATATTCACCAAGGCGGCAAAGGCGGCGTCACTGAGTGGAAATTTGTCAAACTCCGCCGGGACGGGACTGGGCTGCGCCTCGCCCTGCCAACTGATCAGGGAACCATCGCGCTGCACCGACCACCAGCGGTAGATGGGGCTCAGCAAATGCGCATATTGGGTTTGCGTCAAGGCCGCCAGCAAGGCCGGCAATGTGCGGCTATCGGCCCAGCGCACAGGCCATTCGACGGTGTCTGGCGTGATGGCAATCAAATAGGGGCGCAGATGCTGCTCCAGCCGGTCGATATCGAGCGTGCTGGCGATGATGCTGAGCATGGGCTTGCCCGCGCACAGCGAGAACAGGCGCTGCAGCCACTCGGCCTGCTCGCTGCTTGCCTGTGGCGCCGCCATTAAATGCGGTGCAGCACTCTTGAAGTTTTGCAGCGAGGTGTGCGCATACAGCGACTGGCGCCGCAAGCGGCTCGGGTAGCGCTTGGTGAAAAACTCCTCTTCGCAGGCGCCGTCCAGCAGCGCCAGCAAGTGCAAGGGCTGGCCGCCGTTCGCCACCGCCGCTTCCGCACGCAAGGCTTGCACTTGCTGCGCGATCTGCGCTGGAACCGCAGGGTCAGGAAGATCGATGGCAAAGTACATCAGGATTCCTTTTCTAGGCTGCCGTGGGCGCGACAAACGGGCTGCCGCTACGCAACGCCGCCAGCAGGCACGCCTTGCAGACGCTGGCAGGCAGCGCCGGCAATGGATAAGCGAGCCGTTCCGGCCCGATAAAACTCTTCTTGCCGGCATGCACCGTGATCTTGCCCGGACACTGCACGGTGATGTTGCCGCCCTCGATCGTGATGTTCGCCCCGCCCGCCGTCGACAGGCGGATGCTTTTCGCCGCCGCCCAGTCGATGTGCGCGGTGGCACTGACGATGTTGACTTCCTCACGCGCCTGCACGTTGAGCACGTCGGCCTGCGCCTGCAGGTCGATGGCCTGTTTGGCGGCAATCAATTGCAGGCCGATATTGTTCTCGCCCGCCTTGACCACCCCGGCCAGGACGCCGATGGCCTGCCCGCTGTGCACGCGCAACTGGCCGCCGCCGACGAACTGAGTGTCCAGACCGCTCATCAAGGAGGTGGTTTCGCCGTTCGCCAGCTGGATATCCTGGCCCGCCAGCACGCCCAGGCCGGCGCGGGCGGCAATGGCGATGATGGCGTCGCTGCTGTGCGGCAACTTGTCATCGCCGGGGCTGGTCGGCTTGCCCGCCGCGTCGCGCCTGGCGGCGGCCGTATCGTCCTGGCTCAGCATGCCGGAGACGCTCGTCAAAAACGCCGGCAAGGGCGACGCCTTTTCGTCGAGCAGGCTGGCATTCGCCTTGGCCGGCCCCAGGTGGCTGGCATACGCGACCGTCTTGTGCGTGACGGCGGCGTCGCTGAAGGTTGCGCCCAGCTTGGCCGCCTGCTTGAGCAAGACCATGCCCGGTGCATTGTCGCCGGCCGGATCGCGCGCCTGCGCGTCGTGGTTGACGAGGTAGCTGGAAATCAGGAGCCCGGCGCCGGCCCGCACGGCGCCGTAAGCGTCGGTGCGCAGCTCGGCGCCCGTGCCGCGCAGGCTGCCCCGGTAATTGTCGGCCGCATGGATCAGGTGGCCAAGATTGAGTTCGCTTGCCGCATGGCTGCTCTTGAGCTGGATGCGCCCCTGCTGGTCGGTATCGTCGAACAGCAACTGGTTGTAGCCGGCGGCGCCGAATTCCTTGCTGCGGATACCCCATTGCGCCGCGCCGTTGCGGTGGCCGGCGCTGCCGCCGGCCGCGCCATGCCAGACCGGGCTGTTGCCGCCGGCCACGTTGCCCTGCGCCGACGGCGCATGGTCGCGCGCCGGTTCGAAGACACTGGCATCCGCGGGCTTGTCCGTGATGCCGCCCGGCGAGGGCGCGACGCCGCCCTCGCCCTGCCCGTTGTACAGGGCGCCGACGATGATGGGGCGGTCGATATCGTTTTCCAGGAATTGCACCAGCACTTCCTGGCCGATGCGCGGCAGGAACTGGCTGCCCATGCCGCCGCCTGCCGAGCGCTGCGCCACGCGTACCCAGCAGGTGGCGCCGCCCTCCTGCTGCCAGTGAAAACGGATGCGCACCCGGCCCAGCTTGTCGCAATGGATCTCGCTGCCGCCGCTGGCGCTGGCGCTGGCGCTGCCGTCGGCGCCGACGACGATGGCGCTCTGGCTGCCGCGGGCCGTCGGTGCCGGATGGTGGCGCGCGTCGTTGTCGCCATGCACAGGACGCCATGGCGTCGCCGCGGCGATCATCTCGATGCAGTTGGCGTAACCGCTGGCTTGCGCCTGCGCAATCGCGGCGGCAAAGTCGGCAAAGCCGTCGCCCAGCCCGGGCATGGCTTCGTCCAGCAGCTCGGGCACTGGGCCGAACAGCTCAGCCAGCGCCTGGGAGGCGGGCGCCGGCAGGTTGTTGATGCCGATGCTGGCCACCCGGAGCACGACATAGTCGGACGCGGCGCCATCGGCCTGCGGCAACGGTCCCTGCGTCAGGGTAAACCGCGTGCCGGCGCGCAAGGTGCGTACCGTCGAGCGCGCCTGCCACAACTGGGCGCGCGCTTCGCGGGCCTGCATCTGCAACGCGACATAGTGCTGTGCCTGCGCGCCATTTGCATACCAGTACTGGCCCGGCGTATCGTAGCTTTCCAGCACCGGCGCATGCTTGCCGCCGATGGCCATATTCGTCGGCACGCTGGCGGCGACCACCTTCTTCGCCTTGTAATCGTAGCTCAGCACGCTGCTCAGCCCGACGTGCAGGCTGCGCCGCGCGCACAACGCCTGCACGCTGTCGCTCGCTTCGCCGGCCCTGGCGCCATGAAAGCGCAAGCCGCCGCCTTGCGCGCTGCTGGCATCCTCGGGCGTGGCGCAGGGCTGGCTGCTGTCGGCGAACAAAATCAGTGTGTGCTCGTCGAAGCGCCAGGCGATGCCCTCTTCCGTCAGCAGCCGGCGCACGAAATCGAAGTCCGATTCCCGGTACTGGCAGCAATAGCTGCGCTCTCCCGCCTGCTCCATGCACTGCGCCACCTCGTCGCTCCATTGCCACAGGGCAAGCGGCGCATAGGCTTGCAATACCTCGTCGACGATGGCCGTCACGCTCCGATCTTGCCAGACGCGGCTGTTACGCACTTGCGTCAGCAACCACAGCCAGGGCGTGATGCGCAGCCGGTAGCGCGCCAGGCCGCCATTGCTGCCCAGCATGGCCGCTGCGCTGATATAGCCGGAAAACTGTGTGCGCGTGCCGTCGGCCAGGCTGATTTGCAGGCTGGCCGGCTGTCCCAGCAAGGAGGCCAGCGCAACATCGGCATTCGTGGACAAGGCGATAATCTCGCGCACGCCAAGCTCCTGCAGCCGTTCATCGGCGGCAAAGGCTTCGACCAGCAAACCGCTGTCCTGGCCATCGTCGCCGATGGCCAATGCATACAGGCGCGTCGCGCCATTGAAGGCGGCTACCGCGCTAACGATATCTTGTGTCAAAGGATGCTCTTCATCTGGAAAGTGGCATCGCACATTACTTGTCAAAACAATGTGCAAAATAAACAAGTCCAGGCAATTATGCGCGAGTTCTTAAAAAAGCAAGATTCAATTGAACAAGGAGTGCGCGGGCAAGACAATAGTCGCTGCTTCGGGCAAGGGATTCGGTACAATACTCCGGCAAGCCCATTCACTCTTTCCCGTGCAGCCATGAACCAACTCGAACAACTGAAGCAATTTACTACCGTGGTGGCCGACACCGGCGACTTCCAATCGATCCAGGCTTACACGCCGCGCGATGCGACGACGAATCCGTCGCTGATCCTGAAGGCCGTGCAAAAGGATGAATACAAGCCGCTGCTGAAGAAGGCCGTGCGCGACCATCCGAATGCCTCCACCGCGGAAATCATCGACCGCCTGCTGATCGCCTTTGGCGTGGAAATCCTGCAAACCATTCCCGGCCGCGTCTCCACCGAAGTCGATGCGCGCCTGTCGTTCGACACGGAAGGCACGGTGGCCAAGGGCCGCGACCTGATCGCCCTGTATTCGAACGCGGGGATTGCCCGCGAACGCGTGCTGATCAAGATCGCCTCCACCTGGGAAGGCATCCGCGCCGCCGCCATTCTGGAAAAGGAAGGCATCCGCTGCAACATGACCCTGCTGTTCTCGCTGGCCCAGGCCATCGCCTGCGCCGAAGCGGGCGCGCAACTCATTTCGCCGTTCGTCGGCCGCATCTACGACTGGTACAAGAAATCGACGGGCATCGACTACATGGGCGCGGAAGACCCGGGCGTGCAGTCGGTCCGCCGCATCTACAACTACTACCGCAAGTTCGGCTACAAGACCGAGGTGATGGGCGCGAGCTTCCGCAATACGTCGCAAATCCTCGAACTGGCCGGCTGCGACCTGCTCACCATCAGCCCCGACCTGCTGCAAAAGCTGGCCGACAGCGATGCGCCGGTGGAGCGCAAGCTGAGCGCCGAAGCGGCGCCATCGACCAACATCGTGCAAATGTCGCTGAACGAAGAAGCTTTCCGCTTCATGATGAATGAAGACGCGATGGCGACGGAAAAACTGGCCGAAGGCATCCGCGCCTTCTGCGTCGACTCCGGCAAGCTGAAACAGATGATCGCGGCACTGCGCTAATCGCGATAATTACGACGGACGAAAAAAAAGCGGCGCCGTGCAGTGCACGGATGCCGCTTTTTCATGCCCGCGCGATCAGGAGCAGCGGAATGTCGCCATGCCCTGGTAATTGGCGCCATTCGCCAGCTGCGCCTTGTAAGCGGCAATCAGCAGATAACGGCCAGCGCCGCCGTCGCCCAGCATCAGCTGCGCTCCCGTACCACTCGACAGATAGTTGCCGGTGATGCTGCTGGACGCCGCCGAGCCCATGCTGGTGGAAGCCGTTACTTTGCCCGTGCTGCCGCCGGCGCTGGCGTCGATGGACAGCGCCACCTTGGCACCGGAGGCATCGAACGAGACGCTGGCCGTGCCGCTGGCCGTGCCGAAGTAAGCGCTCGACGAGACGCTGTTGCCGCCCGTATAGCTCGGCGCCGTGAACGCGCCCGCATCGCAGGTCAACGTGCCAGTCGCTGGCAGTGCGGCGAGCACGTTATAGGCGACGTAATGTGCGCTGGCATTGTTGCCGGTCAAGGTCGTGGCACCGGAACTATAGCTGAACGCGCCCTTGAACCAGCGGCCCTGCGCAAAGGCGGCGTCACCGCTGATTTCACGCGTCACGGACGGGTTGCCCGTCAGGAAAATGCCGCCGATAGTGCTCAAGGCACCGGAGGCATCCTGTACCACCAGGCTGGCCTTGCCACTGCTCTGCAAGCCGATCGACGTAAAGATGAAACGGCTGTTGTCGCCATTGACGAAACGGGCGCTGACGGTGCCCGTGTTTTCGCCAGTGGCCGTCGGCGTGACAGGTACCACTGGCGGCGCAACAGGCACCACTGGCGGGGCAACAGGTGCCACAGGCGTCACGGGTGGATTCACGGCGACTACCGGGTCAGTTGGGGAGGACGAGCCGCCACCGCCACAGGCAACGAGAGAGCCGGCGATCAGGGTCAAAACAAAAGCGTGATTCAGTTGCATACGATTCCGATAAAAAAGCAAGACATAAGGAATCCTTGGCACATGCCAAAAATTCAACGTCCAATATTATGCAACATTTCTCAAGAGAATGGTTGCCTTAAAGAAATTTATTAATACTAACAATGTGACTATAACGAGCGCGACTGTGTCGTGACGCCACGCTGGCGGTAAAATAGCTGGCCATACGCCGTCAACAACTACGCATGCAATCACCGATCACCATCCGCCTGGGCCGCCGCGCCCGCGCACGCATTGCCGACAACGGCTTGCGCGCGCTTGACGTCGCCATCGTCCCTGCCGCCGCGGGCGGGCCGAAAGGCTTGATCCTGCACCAGTTCGATTGCTGGCTGTTCGGCGACTTCCTGGCGCAAGCGCCGCGCCCGCGCCACTTCGTCGGCGCCTCGATCGGCGCCTGGCGCATGGCCGCCGCCGTATTTCCCGACCCGGTGGCAGCGCAGCGCCGCCTGGTGCGCGAATACGTGGGCCAGCGCTACCCCGACAAACCCGATGCGGCACACGTCAGCCGCACCTGCCGCGCCCTGCTCGACGCCGTCCTCGATGGCCAGGATGCGCAGCTGCTGCAGCACGCGCAGCACAGCCTGTCCGTGCTGGCCGTGCGCGGCATCGGCGCGCTGGCGCAGCCGGGCAAATGGCGCGACCGGCGCGGCTTTCTGCTGGCGGCCGCCGGCAATGCCGTGGCGCGCGCGCGCCTGGCCGCGTCGCTGGAGCGCGCGGTGTTCCATGCAGGGCCGGACGGCGCCAGCTGGCTGCGCTCGCGCTTCGACGCCTTTCAGTCCCATTTCGTGCCGCTGGCGCAAGACAACCTGCGCGACGCGCTGCTGGCCTCCGGCTCCATCCCGCTGGTGCTCGACGCGGTCACGGACATCGCCGGCGCGCCGCCGGGGCGCTACTGGGATGGCGGCCTGGTCGACTACCATCTGCACCTGCCCTACCAGCGCGAACCGGACCTGGTGCTGTACCCGCATTTTGCCGACCATATCGTGCCGGGCTGGCTGGACAAGGCCATGCCCTGGCGCCGCGCGCGCAGCGGCGATAGCGCGCTCGACAACATGATCCTCGTCTCGCCCTCGCCCGCCTTCGTGGCCAGCCTGCCCAACGGCAAGCTGCCGGACCGGCGCGACTTCGCCCATTACGGGCAAGACCACGCGGCGCGCATGCGCGACTGGCGCCGCGCCATCGCGGAAAGCGAGCGCATGGCGGCCGCCTTCGCACGCTGGGCCGAGCAGCCGGACCTGCGCCAGGCGCTCGATCTGTAGCACGGGCGAGACTGCAACAGGCGCCAAAACAAGCGCGCTTTTCCCTCGCCTATTGGTCACTTATCAGTGCATACTATGTCGCACAGGCAACCTTCAATCCCTCTGCGACAGGAGTTCCGACCATGCACGCCCTCTCCCACCTTCGTATCGGCACGCGCCTGGCTGCAGGCTTCGCGCTGGTGCTGCTGCTGTCCGTGATCTCCACCTCGTACGCGCTGTACAGCGCCCACGTGAATGCCGAAGCGACGCGGCAAATGATGGAAAAGCCGCTGGCTAAGGAACGCCTCGTATCGGACTGGTACGTGCTGATTTACTCGGCCATCGCACGCACCTCGATGATCGCCAGGAGCACCGATGAAACCCTGTCGAACGTGTTTGCCGACACCATCGCCGACAGCACGAAACAGGGCAGCGAACTGCTGAAGAAAATCGAGGCGCTGCTCGACAGCGATGCAGAAAAAGCCATCTTCAAGTCGTCCATCGCCGAGCGCGTCAAATACCAGGATGCCAAGACCCTGGTCATGAATGCGCGCAAGGCGGGCAATGCGGCGCAGGCGGAAAGCACCTACCGCGACAGCTTTGCGCCGGCCGCCACCAATTACCAGAACAACGTCAAGGCCCTGCTGGCGCAGCAGCGCCAGGCCATCGACGCCACGGCGCAAGCCATCGAGGCAGCCAACGAACGCAGCTTCACCCTGCTGCTGACCTTGTGCGCGCTGGTGGTGGCCCTGGGCAGCGTCTGCGCCTGGCTGATCACGCGTTCGATCACGCAACCGTTGAAGGCCGCCGTGAAGGTGGCTGAAACGGTGGCGGACGGCGACTTGCGCACGCATTTCGGCACGCCTGCCAGCGATGAAATCGGCGACCTGATGCGCGCGCTGCACGGCATGAACGAGGCACTGCGCAAGGTGGTGTCGGAAGTGCAGACGGGCACCAATGCGATTGCCACGGCGTCGGGCGAAATCGCCGCCGGCAACCAGGATTTGTCGGCGCGCACGGAACAGCAGGCCAGTTCGCTGGAAGAGACGGCGTCGTCGATGGAAGAACTGACCAGCACCGTGAAGCAGAATGCGGACAATGCGCGCCAGGCCAACCAGATGGCGGTGGCCGCTTCCGGCGTGGCCGAACGGGGCGGCAGCATCGTCAGCCAGGTGGTCGACACCATGGGCGCCATCGATACGGCATCGACAAAAATCGTCGACATCATCGGCGTCATCGACGGCATCGCCTTCCAGACGAATATCCTGGCCTTGAACGCGGCCGTCGAAGCGGCCCGGGCCGGTGAACAGGGACGCGGCTTTGCCGTCGTCGCCACGGAAGTACGCAGCCTGGCGCAGCGCTCGGCGGCGGCGGCGCGCGAAATCAAGACCCTGATCGGCGACTCGGTGGAGCAGGTCAACAACGGCACGCGGCTGGTGCAGCAGGCCGGCAACACCATGGGCGAAGTGGTCGACAGCGTGCGCAGGGTCACCGACATCATGGCCGAGATCACTGCCGCCAGCGCCGAGCAAAGCATGGGCATCGACCAGGTCAACCAGGCCATCGCGCAGATGGACCAGGTGACGCAGCAAAATGCGGCCCTGGTGGAGGAAGCGGCGGCCGCCGCCGAAAGCATGCAGGACCAGGCGGCGCGCCTGGCGCAAGTGGCGGCCGGCTTCCAGCTCGAACACATGGCCGCGGCGGCGGCGGTACGCGCCGCGCGGCCGGCCGCCGCCCAACTGGCCAAGCCGGCGGCCAGGAGCACACCCGTCAGGCAGCCAGGCAGCGCGGCCAGGAGTGCACCTCCTGCACACAAGCCCCAGGCGCAGGTGGCGGGCGAGCAGGATTGGGAAGAGTTTTAAGGCTGACGGCGGCGCCAGTCAAAAGGGTTTGACAGCGCCCTGGCGCGCGAGGATACTTGTTTCAGGTGGCATGGCGCACCACCGGCAGCAATACGTGTTGCGCCTGACATCGTTCTGCGGGAGCACGAACATGAAATGTATCCGCCGCGTCAGCGCACAGCTGCGCCTGGGCTTCCTGTCCCCCTTGCTGCTATGTGCAGCCATTGCCGGCTGCGCCACGACACCCGCCACCCCGCCTCCGCCCGACCTGTTCAACGATGCCAGCTTTGCCGCACCCGCCGTGCCGGTCGCCCCGCAACAGGCGTTCGCCATGAGCGAGACCATGCGGTACTACCTGCGTGTCGATGTCGCGCGCGAGGCACGCAACAAGAATCCCCGCCGCGCGCTGGCCGAGGCCCTGCGCAACAGGTCCGGGCTGCAGCTGGAATACGATGCCGCCATGACGCGCACGGCGGCCGAGGCGTTCGACGCGCGCAGCGGCAATTGCCTGTCGCTGGTGTTAATGACGGCCGCGCTGGCCAAGGAAATGGGGCTCGATGTGCACTACCAGCTGGTCCTGGGAGAGGAAAGCTGGAGCCGCAGCGGCGGCATGTATTTCGTTGCCGGCCATGTCAATCTCGCGCTGGAACGCCGTACCGTCAGCAATACCGTCGGCTACGACGCCGATGCCATCCTGCTCATCGACTTCCTGCCAGGCGAAGACCTCGCCGGCCAGCGCACGCAGCAAATCAGCGAGGCGACCATCCTGGCCATGTATCTCAACAATCGCGCCGCCGAAACCATGGCCAGCGGCGAGCTCGATCAAGCCTACTGGTATGCGCGCGCCGCCATCCTGCAAGACCCCACGTTTGCGGGCGCCTTCAATACGCTGGGCATCATCCAGCTGCGCCACGGCGACACCGAACCGGCGCGGCGCACGCTCGCTTACGCACTGGAACGCTCGCCATCGAACACCGTGCTGCTGTCCAACCTGGCGCAGGCACTCGACGGCCTGGGACGCGCGGGCGAAGCGCAGCTGCTGCGGCGCAAATTGCTGGCCCTGCAGCCAGAGCCGCCCTTCCACTTCTTCAACCTGGGCCAGCGCGCCATGGAAAACGCCGACTACCAGGAAGCGGCGCGCCTGTTCAAGCGCGAAATCGCACGCGACCCCTACTACCATGAATTCCACTTCTGGCTGGCGCAGGCATATGCGCGCATGGGCCAGCTGGCGCAGGCCGGACGCCAGCTGGAACTGGCGATGGACAACAGCACCACGCGCAGCGAACACGGCCTGTACGCGGCCAAGCTGCAGCGCCTGCGCGCCGCCAGCGCGCATTAGCAGGCGTCATAAGGCAGTCAGTCTTCCAGGAACATCTGCTGCAGGTCGTTCAGGAAGGACAATCCCAGCGCCGTCGGACGGATGACCTGGTGGTCGCGGTACAGCAAGCCTTTGGCTTCGGCCGCGTTCAGCGGCTGCTCGATGGCGTTGAGGGCCAGGCCCGTGCGCTCGGCGAACAGGTTCGGCGAAAATCCCTGCGTCAGGCGCAGGGTATTGAGCATGAATTCAAACCCCATTTCCTCGCGCGCCAGTTCGCGCTCTTCCTGCACCGGCTTACCGGCCAATACCGCGTCCATGTAGGCGCGCGGCTGCTTGTAGCGGGCCTGGCGCAGCACGCGGTGCGGAAACGAAATCTTCGAGTGGGCGCCTGCGCCGATGCCCAGGTAGTCGCCGAATTCCCAGTAATTGCGGTTGTGCTTTGCCTGCCGGCCCGGCTGCGCGTAGGCCGACACTTCGTAGCGGCCATAGCCCGCCTGCGCCGCGCGCGCGGCCACCATGTCGGCGATATCGGCGCTCTCGTCGTCGTCCGGCAGCACGGGCGGATACTTGGCGAACAGCGTGTTCGGCTCCAAAGTCAGGTGGTACAGCGACAGGTGCGGCGGCGCGAACGACAGCGCCGTTTCCAGGTCCTGCTGCGCCTCGGCCAGGGTTTGCGTGGGCAGCGCATACATCAGGTCGAGATTGAAATTGTCGAAGTTCGCGTGCGCGATCTCCACCGCGCGGCGCGCTTCGTTGTCGTCATGGATGCGGCCCAGCGCCTGCAGGTGGCGGCCGTTGAAACTCTGGATGCCGATCGACAGGCGGTTGATGCCGCTGGCCCGGTAGGACTTGAATTTTTCCGCTTCGAAGGTGCCAGGATTGGCTTCCATGGTGATTTCGCAATCGGGCTCCAGAGGCAGCAAGGTGCGCACGTCCGACATCAGACGGTCCAGGCCCGCCGCCGACATCAGGCTGGGTGTGCCGCCGCCGATGAAGATAGTGTGGATCTTGCGGCCCCAGATCAGCGGCAGCGCCATTTCCAGGTCCAGGCGCAGGGCCGCCAGGTATTCGGCTTCCGGCAAGTCGCCGCGCACCTCGTGCGAATTGAAGTCGCAATACGGGCATTTCTTCACGCACCACGGGAAATGGATGTACAGCGACAGCGGCGGCAAAGCCGTCAGGTTCAGCGCGCCCGGCTGCAGGTATTTCAGGGCCGCCCCGGCCGCGCCGGAAATGCCTTCCTGCGGTGCGGGAGCGGTATGGGGCTTGGCTGCCGACTTGGCAACGGCGCCCACCAGTTTGATCGGGATCATCGCAGCTTTTCCACCAGCGCGCGCAGGGCCTGGCCACGGTGCGACAGCGCGTTCTTTTCATCGGACGTCAGTTCGGCCGCGCACTTGCCCAGCGCGGGAATGAAGAAGTGCGGATCGTAGCCGAAGCCGCCGTTGCCGCGCGGCGCGGCAATCATCTCGCCATTCCAGCGGCCGTCGGCGATCACCGGCTGCGGGTCGTCCGCATGGCGCACGTACACCAGCACGCAATAGTAGTACGCGGACTTGTCGGCATGCGCCTCCAGGTCGGCGATCAGCTTGGCGCTGTTGGCAGCATCCGATTTCGGCTCGCCGGCATAGCGGGCCGAATACACGCCGGGCGCGCCACCGAGCGCATTGACGCACACGCCGGAATCGTCGGCCAGCGCCGGCAAGCCCGTCAGGCGCGACGCGTGGCGCGCCTTTTGCAGGGCGTTTTCAACGAAGGTGTGGAATGGTTCGTCGCTTTCCGGCACGGCGTACTCGCCCTGGGCGTGGACGGAAAAACCGATGGTCGAGAGCAGCTCGTTGAATTCCTTGAGCTTGCCGGCGTTGTTGGAGGCGAGGATGAGGCGTTGGGTCATGTCAGTAGTCCGGTTGAAGTGCCGACATTGTAAACCTTTTGCGTCCCCCTCACCTCGCCCCGAAGCTGTCGCAAGAAGCGGCAGCTGTGGGCTTTTTGCCCGGCGCGGCGGGCCAGCGGATGTAAATCTGTGTAAAGATCAGATCCCCAATGCCTGCTTCTGCAGGGCAATCAGGTCGGCGATGCCGCCCTGCGCCAGGTCCAGCAGGCGGTTCATGCCGGCGCGGTCAAAGGCGGCGCCTTCGGCCGTGCCCTGCACTTCGATGAAGTGGCCCGCTTCCGTCATCACCACGTTCATGTCCGTGTCGCAGCCCGAGTCTTCCACGTAGTCCAGGTCCAGCACCGGCATGCCCTGGTAGACGCCCACCGAGATGGCGGCGACAAAGCTTTTCACGGGAATGGCGGCGATCGCGCCGCGCGCCTGCAGCTGGGAAAACGCGTCATACGCGGCCACCATCGCGCCCGTGATCGACGCCGTACGCGTGCCGCCATCGGCCTGGATCACGTCGCAATCGAGGTGCAGCGTGCGTTCGCCGAACGCCTGCAAATCAAAGGCGGCGCGCAGCGAGCGGCCGATCAGGCGCTGGATTTCCTGCGTGCGGCCGGACTGCTTGCCGCGCGCCGCCTCGCGGTCCATGCGCGTGTGCGTCGAGCGGGGCAGCATGCCGTATTCGGCCGTCAACCAGCCCTGACCCTTGCCTTTCAGGAAACCCGGCACCTTGTCTTCGATGCTGGCGGTGCAGATGACCTTGGTGTCGCCGCACTCGATCAGCACCGAGCCTTCGGCATGCTTGGTGTACTGGCGGGTGATGCGGATGGCGCGCAGCGCGTCGACGGCGCGGCCGCTCGGGCGGGATTCAAATGTCATGAGATGTCCTGTGTGATTGGGGTTGCGGCAGCGATTTTACCACCGCGCGTCCGTCTATTTGCAGTCATGCAACAGCGCAAGACGCAATGGCAGGCGGCGCACACATGATCCCTACAATCCTGCCCCACCAAACACAATTTTCTTTACAATGCCGTAAAACGCACACTATTCAGCAATTTTCAGGCCATCAGACCATGCGGTTCTGTTTTTGCGGCGCGGGCGGTATTGCCTGCGCTGGCTGATTAAGTGTATAAGTGACTGTATACAAGACCAAATCGGGGAATCCTTTGAGCATTTCAAGCATGACAGGCTACGCGGTTGCCACCAGCGAAGGTGCTGCAGGCACACTGACAATTGAAATCAAGAGCGTCAACTCACGCTTTCTCGACCTGCAATTCCGGATCAACGACGATCTGCGGGCCCTGGAGCCTGACTTGCGCGCCGCCGTCATGTCCGCCATCACGCGCGGCAAAGTCGAGGTACGCCTGAGCTTTGGCCGCAAGGCCGCCACAAACGGCACGCAGGCACTGAACCTGCCCCTGCTGACCGAACTGGCGCGCCTGCAAAACGAAGTGGGCCAGCATTTTGTCTCCGCCCCCGTCATGACGGTGGCCGAACTGCTGCGCTGGCCTGGCGTCATCGAAGAAGCGCAAGTGGGACAGGAATCCCTGCAGGCGGATGTGGGCGCGCTGACCAAACGCACCGTGGCCGCCTTCGTCGACAGCCGCAAGCGCGAAGGCGCCGCGCTCGAAGCGGTGCTGGTGTCGCGCATCGAAGCGATGGAAGCCATCGTCAAGCGCATCACGCCCCTGATTCCGCAAGTGGTGGCGGCCTTCCAGCAAAAAGCCATCGAGCGCATGCAGGACGCGCTGGGCCTGGCCAGCCAGGGCTCGAATTCGGCCCTGTCGCGCCAGGACGCCATGGAACGCATCCGCCAGGAAGTCATCCTGTACGGCATCCGCATCGACGTATCGGAAGAACTGGCGCGCCTGTCGGCCCACCTGGGCGAAACGCGCCACATCCTCACCAAGGGCGGGCAAGTGGGCAAGCGCCTCGACTTCATGATGCAGGAACTGAACCGCGAAGCCAACACGCTGGGCGCCAAGGCATCCGTCAAGGAACTGGCCGACGCCTCGATGGACTTGAAACTGCTGATCGAGCAGATGCGCGAACAGGTGCAGAACCTGGAATAAACCCCGTCAGGCCAGGCGCGCTCCGGCGCGCCCCTGGTCGCTGGCGGCGATGACGACGCAGGCGACAAACAGCACGATGCTGTATTCCACGCCACCGGCGCCATGCTCGCCCACGAACCAGCCCTTGGCCGCATGCACGATGGCGATGCCGCCGATGCAGATCACCATCAGCCCGGCCGCCGCCCAGCGCGTGTATTTGCCGACGATGAGCAAACTGCCGCAAACGATCTCGACGACGGTAATCGCCCACACCACGGCCAGGCCGTAAATAAACCCCTTGTCTTCCAGGAAACCGGCAAAGCGGGGAATGGTGCCATTAGCGATGCGCGTGATGGCGTGCGCCATGAACATCACGGCGATGGCCACGCGCAACAACAACATGGCCTGGGCGGAACTGAGAAACGGGAAATTCTTCATGCGCGCATCCTGTCAGTAGAATAGTTATTGAGAAAAAACCATCCAAATTAGATAACTATTTCCTCAGGATAACAAGCAAAATATGCACAAGCGGGGCGGCGAGGCGCATCGCGGGGCTGGCTCGCCGCCTTGCCTCTTGGTAAAATACCGAATTGGGCGGCACCCACGCAAGCGCAAACGCCGCCATCACACGCAAATGGAAAGATCCGCATGAGCCACCCTACCGCCTTCTCCGGCAGCCTGTTCGTGGTCGCCGCGCCCTCGGGCGCCGGCAAATCGACACTGGTCAATGCATTGCTGGCGCAAGAGCCCGGCATCAAATTGTCGATCTCGACCACCACGCGCGCCCCCCGTCCGGGCGAGCAGCATGGCCGCGAGTACTATTTCACGACGGCGGAAGACTTCGTCGCGCGCGCCGAACAGGGCGAATTCCTGGAATGGGCGGAAGTGCATGGCAATTACTACGGCACTTCGCGCATCATGGTGGAGCAGCAAATGCTGGCCGGCACCGATATCCTGCTGGAAATCGACTGGCAGGGCGCGCGCCAGGTGCGCAAGCAATTCCCCCGCGCGGCCGGCATCTTCATCCTGCCGCCATCGATCGATGCGCTGGAAGAACGCTTGAACAAGCGCGGCCAGGACGAGCCGCACGTGATCACGCGCCGCCTGCTGGCGGCCGGCGGCGAAATCGCACACGCTCCCGAGTTCGAGTATGTTATTATCAATGAAGAGTTTACGGTCGCTTTGTCCGAACTGAGCGCGATCGTGAGAGCGGCCCGTTGCCGGTTTGCGCAACAAGCGGCCCGCAACGCATCGCTATTCGCCCAGCTGGGCCTGCACGCAGAGTAATTCGCCTGCACGCCAGTTCACACAGCACCACGCAAAAATTTTAGGAGTTACTATGGCCCGTATCACAATCGAAGATTGCCTGAAGCAGATCCCTAACCGTTTCCAGCTGACCCTGGCTGCGACTTATCGCGCACGTCAGTTGCTGCAAGGCCACACCCCTAAGGTGGAAGCCAAGGACAAGCCTACCGTTGTTGCACTGCGTGAAATCGCTGCCGGTAAAGTCGGCATCGAAATGCTGAAAAAGGTCCCGATGTAAGTGGGAACCCGCGTGCCGGAACAGTGCTGACCCCTGGTTCTACCGTATCCTTTATTCACACTGTGAAGCAACGCGACGTTTTATGAGTCTGACCCCAGCCGACACGACTTCCGCAGCATTGCCGCCCCTGGCCTCGCGCCAGGCGGCAAAATCGCAGGGCGCAACCACGCCCGGCGTCGGCACGTCCGGCAGCAACATCCCCGCAGTACCGCCAGCGCCCGCCCTGGGCGTGGCCTCCGTCAGCCACCTGGCCGACAAGCTGGCCGAATACCTGTCTCCCGCCGACCTGAAGAAAGTCAAGGAAGCCTACCGCTTCTCCGACGAAATGCACCTGGGCCAGATGCGCCGTTCGGGCGAGCCGTATATCTCGCATCCGATCGCCGTCGCGGAAATCTGCGCCGACTGGAAGCTCGACGCGCAAGCCATCATGGCCGCCCTGCTGCACGACGTCATGGAAGACCAGGACGTCAAGAAGGAAGAATTGATCGAGCGCTTCGGCGCGCCCGTGGCGCACCTGGTCGACGGCCTGTCGAAGCTGGAAAAGATCGAATTCCAGAGCCAGATCGAAGCGCAAGCGGAAAACTTCCGCAAGATGCTGCTGGCCATGGCGTCCGACGTGCGCGTGATCCTGATCAAGCTGGCCGACCGCCTGCACAATATGCGCACCCTGGACTTCATGACGGCGGCGAAAAAACGCCGCATCGCCAGCGAGACCATGGAAGTGTACGTGCCGATCGCGCACCGCCTCGGCCTGAACAACATCTACCACGAGCTGCAGGACCTGTCGTTCTCGCACCTGTATCCGATGCGCTACCGCACCCTGGCGAAAGCCGTCAAGGCGGCGCGCGGCAACCGGCGCGAAGTGGTCAACAAGATCATGGAAGCCGTAAAAAGCACCTTGTCCATGGCCGAGCTCGATGCCGACGTCACGGGCCGCGAAAAGACCCTGTACGACATCTATAAGAAGATGCGCAGCAAGCACTTGTCGTTCTCGCAAGTGCTGGACGTGTACGGCTTCCGCGTGGTGGTGGGCAGTTTTGCCGACTGTTACGTGACCCTGGGCACCCTGCACAGCCTGTACAAGCCCATGCCGGGCAAGTTCAAGGATTACATCGCGATCCGCAAGCTGAACGGCTACCAGTCGCTGCACACGACCGTCATCGGCCCCTACGGCACGCCCGTCGAATTCCAGATCCGCACGCAGGAAATGCACCGCACGGCCGAATCGGGCGTGGCGGCGCACTGGCTGTACAAGAGCGGCGAATCGAACCCGTCCGACCTGCAGCAGCGCACGCATGCCTGGCTGCAATCCTTGCTCGACATCCAGCAGCAGACGGGCGACTCGGCCGAATTCCTCGAACACGTCAAGGTCGACCTGTTCCCCGATTCCGTCTACGTGTTTACGCCGAAGTCGAAGATCATCGCCCTGCCGCGCGGCGCCACGGCCATCGACTTCGCCTATTCGATCCATACGGGCATCGGCGACCAGACCGTGGCCGTCAAGATCAACAACGAAACTTCGCCCCTGCGCACCGAGCTGCACAACGGCGACATCGTGGAAATCATCACCGATTCCTCGTCGCGCCCCAGCCCGACCTGGCTGTCGTTCGTGCGCACCGGCAAGGCCCGCTCGGCCATCCGCCACCATTTGCGCACGATCAACCTGCCCGAATCGATCGCCCTGGGCCAGCAACTGCTGTCGCAGGCGCTGCACGCCCTGAACATCGACGCCGACCTGCAGGCGCCGCTGGTCGAACGCCTGCTCAACGAATCGAGCGCCAATTCCATGGACGAGCTGTATGCGGACATCGGCATCGGCAAGCGCATGGCCACCCTGGTGGCGCGCCACATTTTTGGCCTGATCGGCGGCGAAGCGGCCAGCATGCCGGTGGAACACAATAGCGGCAGCGAACTCGACCCCGTCACCATCTGCGGCAGCGAAGGCGTCTCCGTGCAGCTGGCGCCGTGCTGCCTGCCGATTCCCGGCGACCAGATCATCGGCCAGCTGCGCCGCGACCAGGGCTTGCTCGTGCACACGAGCGACTGCTCGCAAGCGAAGCGCCAGCGCGCCAAGGAACCGGACCGCTGGATCGCCGTGCGCTGGGGAACGGAACTGAACCGCCGCTTCGACTGCCGCATCAAGGTGCTGATCAACAGCGAACGGGGCATCTTGGCGAGAGTCGCCGCCGAAATCGGCGAATCCGACGCCAACATCATCTACGTGGGCATGGACGAAGACAAGGACAACGTCCTCGACCAGCTGCGCTTCACCGTGCAAGTCAAGGACCGCGTCCACCTGGCCGCCCTGCTGCGCAATGTGCGCCGGGTCGCCGGAGTCAATCGGATATTGCGCGAGCGCAACTAGAAAACGGCTGGCCAGATTCTCTGCCCAGCCGTTTTTTCATGCGGAACACATCAGTTCAAGCCTCCCCCGGCGCCGGATACGTCACTTCCAGCAATTCCAGTTCCTGCTCGCCCAGCGGCGTGTTGAGGGTGATCACGTCGCCTTCGCGCGCCTTGGTGATGGTGCGGGCCATGGGCGAGACCCAGCTGATCTTGCCGTTCAAGGGGTCGAATTCATCGATGCCGACGATGGTGATGGTGTGCGTTTCGCCGTCGCTCGTGCGGTAGGTGACCGTGGCGCCGAAAAACACCTGGTCGTTGCCATGGTGCACGCTGGGGTCGACGATGGCGGCCAGATCCATGCGTTTCGTCAGGAAGCGGATGCGGCGGTCGATTTCGCGCAGGCGCCGCTTGCCGTAGATATAGTCGCCATTTTCCGAGCGGTCGCCATTCGACGCCGCCCAATGGACGATGCGCACCACTTCCGGACGGTCGACGTCGATCAGCTGCAGCAGCTCATCCTTGATGCGCTGGTAACCGGCCGGCGTGATGTAGTTCTTGGCGCCGGCGGGAATGGCCAGCGCCAGCGCGGCCGCTTCTTCATCGTCGTCGTTGTCGGATTCTTTTACAAAGGCTTTATTCATCTGTCTATTGTAGCCCCGCCAGGGAGCCTCGGGCACACGGGATGCGGGGGCAAACAGGCTTTTTTGACGTATCATCGTGGCAATCGCGGCAAACCTGCGCCGCACACGGAGACGGATGAAAAAATTCTACAGAGTCAGGCGCTGGCTGTTTGCGCCGCTGGTCTACCTGGCCGCCATCTTCCTGCTGATCGAGGAATGGCTGTGGGCGACGGGCGCGCGCATCATGCAGGTGGTGGCGCAATTTCCGCCCCTGCATGCGCTGGAAGCGTGGATCAAGCGCCTGCCGCCGTACTGGGCGCTGGCCATCTTCGTGCTGCCGGCCGTGCTGCTGTTCCCCGTCAAGCTGCTGGCCCTGCTGGCCATCGCGCGCGGCCATGCCTTTTCCGGCATCGGCGTGATCGTCATCGCCAAGCTGGGCGGCGCGGCCGCCGTGGCGCGTCTGTACAACCTGACGCGCCCCACCCTGCTCAGTTTGCCATGGTTTGCCCGCTGGCATGGCCTGTTCATGGAAACCAAGGACCGCTGGATCGCCCGCCTGCGCGCCACGCGCCCCTGGCGCCGCGTCAGCCGCCTGTCGGCCGCGCTGGGCCGCGCCCGCCGTGCCTGGTGGCAACGCTTGCGCAAGGGCACGCCAGGACGCCATAATTCGCGCCCGGCCAGGGTGCTGCGCCGCTTCGCCGCCTTCTGGCGCGCCCGCCGCTGATGAAGAAAGGCCACTCCATGCACGACACTCCCCGCCTGGCCCCCGCCATGCGCGCGGCGGCGCCGGAAATCTACCTGTACGACGCGGCCAGCTTGCAATTGCTGGACGCCAACGATGCCGCCTGCGACAACTTGCAATATGCGCGCAAGGAATTGCTGGCGATGACGCCCTTCACCCTGGCGCCGCAGCTTGACGCGCAGCAACTGGCCGCCGTGCTGGCGACCCTGGACGACAGCATCGGTGCACAAGCCCTGCTGCACGTGCAGCAGCGTCGCCGCGATGGCAGCCTGTATTCGCTCAGCCTGCACCTGTCGCGCGCCAGCCGCCACGGACGCGCCCTGCTGCTGGCCGAAGGCGAAGACTTGCGCACGCCGCAGGCGACGGCAGCCGCCCTGGCGCAGGTGCAGTCGCGCTTCAACGCCATCGTCTCGAATACGCCGGGTCTCGTGTACCAGTTCTGCCTGCATGCGGATGGGCGCGCCGCCTTCCCCTACCTGAGCGATGGCTGCCAGGCCCTGCTGGGCTTGGGGCCGGCGCAGCTGCACGCGCGCCCGGAACTGTTTTACCGGTTGATCCTCGCCGACGACCGCGCCTCGTACCTGGAATCGATGCAAGCGTCGAAAAACGCCTTGTGGAGCTGGAACTGGGAAGGCCGCATCTGGATCGATGCCTGGAAGGATGTCAAATGGATCAACCTGCGCTCCACGCCGCGCGCGCTGGCCGACGGCACGGTGCAGTGGGAAGGCATCATGACGAATATCACGGAAAGCCGGCTGGAACAGAGCGAAGTGCGCCAGTCGCGCGCCCGCCTAGCCGAGCTGACGGCGCATATCGACAAGGTCAAGGAACACGAACGCACGCGCCTGGCGCGCGAATTGCACGATGACCTGGGCGGCAATTTGACGGCGATCAAGATGGCGCTGGCCATGCTGGCGCGCCGCCTGCCGCCGGACGACCAGCAACTGCAGGAAAAGGCCGACTATGTCGATGCCCTGGTCGACCGCAGCATCGACGCCGTGCACCGCATTTCGCTGGACTTGCGCCCCTCCATGCTGGACCTGGGCCTGGTCGCCGCGCTGGACTGGCAAGTGAAGGAATTCGCGCGCCAGGCCGGCATCGAATGCCTGTTCATTTCGAACCGCCAGCACATCGAACTGGAGCTGGACCAGGCGACCAGCCTGTTCCGCATCGCCCAGGAGGCGCTGACGAATATCGCCAAGCATGCGCAGGCGAGCAAGGTCAGCGTGCGCCTGGCCCGGCAGCGCCAGCATATCAGCCTGTCGATCGCCGACAATGGCGTCGGCATGCGCCTGTCCGACCGCGCCAAGCCGCAATCGTTCGGCATCCGCGGCATGGCCGAACGGGCCAGCGCGCTGGGCGGCACCCTGAGCCTGATGGACGGGCCGGACGGCGGCACCATCCTGAGCATAAAAATCCGGCTGACCACGCCGCGAGAGGCGATAATAGCGGCTGCAGCCAGTGCGCCCGCGCACAGCGGGCCGCCACCAGAAGCGGCCAGTGGGTGAATTAGATAGGAAACAACGCAGTCATGAAAGAAAAAGCCACTATCCGGGTATTCATCGCCGACGATCACGCGATCGTGCGCGAGGGCTTGAAGCAAATCCTCGCCGATACGAAGGACATCATCGTGGCCGGCGAGGCCGAAAATGGCCACGACGCCATCAAACTGTTCCGCGGCTCGAAATGCCAGGTGTTGCTGCTCGACATCTCCCTGCCCGACCGCAGCGGCATCGAGGTGCTCAAGCAGATCAAGAAGGAAAAGCCGGAACTGGCCGTGCTGATGCTCTCCATGCACCGCGAGGACCAGTACGCCATCCGTTCGCTCAAGGCGGGCGCGGCCGGCTACCTGACGAAACAGAGCGCGCCGCGCGAACTGGTCACGGCCATCCGCCAGGTGGCGCAAGGCTTGAAATACATCAGCGCCTCGCTGGCGCAGGAACTGGCCAATACGGTGGGCGACGACCACGAAACGGCCTTGCACGACACCTTGTCGGACCGCGAATACCAGACCCTGGTCATGATCGCCTCGGGCAAGGCCGTGGGCGCCATCGCCGAAGAGCTGAAACTGTCCGTGAAAACCGTCAGCGAATACCGCGCCCGCCTGCTCGTCAAGATGAAACTCAAGAACAGCGCCGAACTGACGCATTACGCCATCCGCAACCAACTGGTGGATTGACGGCAAAGCGGCATGCCCGCTGGCATCGGGCGAATTGACAGGACTTCTCCTTGCTTCTCGCACAATAAGTTCTTTGCCAACTCGCATATCATGAGGATAATTAGAAATATCTAAAAAGGCTGTGCCTACATGTCCAGTAAATTGCCAACTTCACCAGCAAGCGCTCCCGCCGGCGCCACGCATACCGCCGCCGCTGCGGCGATGAACCCTGCCGATATCGCCCGCGAAGCGTTTCGCCGCCTGGCCACGCGCCGCATCGCCCCGACGCCGAGCGCCTACCGCGATATCTACAATGAAATCGCCGGCATCAGCGAACCGGCGGAGACGCCCGGCGCACCTGCCGCCGTGCTGGCCGCCAGCGCACCCACGGAGAGCGGCGCGGAAAACGTCCTGACGCAGTTTGCCGCCAAGATGAGCGAATCGGCGGGCGAACTGGGCGATTTTGGCCGGCGTTTCCAGCGCGCCCTGAAAGCGCGCGACTGGGACAGCTACGCGCGTACCCTGGCGCAACTGGCGGAAAAACAGGTGAAGAAAGGCGGCGGCATCGAATTGCCGCCCCTGCCGGACGGCGAACAGACGCGCACCCTGCGCGAGTTGCTCAGCCGCACCCTGGGCTTTGCCGTCGCCACCTTGCTGACGGGCACGCCCGCGCTGGTGGAAGAGGCCGAATCGCTGGGCGCGGCCATCAAGCTGGCCCACACGGAAGAAGCGCTGAACGAAGCGGCGCTGCGCCTGAAACAGCTGTGCTACCAGATCGAGCTGAAGAGCGGCGACACGGCCGAGCAGCAGGAATTGCTGCTGCGCCTGTTCAAGTTACTGCTGGACAACGTCAGCCAGTTGCTCGACGACGACAGCTGGCTGCGAGGCCAGGTCGATGCCGTGCAAAACCTGATCGCCGGCCCGCTCGACCAGCGCGCGCTGGAAGACGCCACGCGCAGCCTGAAGGAAGTCATCTACAAGCAAGGCCAGCTCAAGCACAGCCTGTCCGACGTCAAGCTGACGGTCAAGAACATGATGATGACCTTCATCGACCGCCTGGGGCAAGTGGCGGCCAGCACGGGCGACTTCCATGAAAAGATCGGCGGCTATTCGGAAAAGATCAGCCAGGCAGAAAATATCAGCGAACTGAACAGCGTTCTCGACGAAGTCTTGCGCGAAACGCGCATGGTGCAGAACGAAGCCTTGCGCGCACGCGACAAGATGGTGCTGGCGCGCCAGGAAGTGCAGGACGCGGAACAGCGCATCCACACCCTGGAAGCCAAGCTCCAGCATATGAGCGAACTGGTGCGGGAAGACCAGCTGACGGGCAGCCTGAACCGCCGTGGCCTGGACGACGTGTTCGAACGCGAGACGGCCCGCTCCGACCGCCGCGGCACCCCGCTGTGCATCGCCATGCTGGACCTGGACGATTTCAAGCGCCTGAACGACACCTACGGCCACCTGGCCGGCGATGCCGCCTTGAAACACCTGGTGAAGATCGTCAAGGAAACCCTGCGCTCGATGGACGTCATCGCCCGCTTCGGCGGCGAGGAATTCCTCATCCTGCTGCCGGAAACCACGGTCGAGGCGGCCTCGTCGACGATGACGCGCTTGCAGCGCGAGCTGACCCGGCATTTCTTCCTGCACGACAACGAAAAAGTCTTGATCACCTTTTCCGCCGGCGTGGCCCTGCGCCTGCCCAACGAAGACCAGGCCGAGCTGGTCAAGCGCGCCGACCGCGCCATGTACCAGGCCAAGCAGACGGGCAAGAACCGCGTGGTGGTGGCCGACTAAGCCCGGTCCGCTTCACGCCATGCCGTCCCGCCACCCGGCCGGACGGCATTTTTCATGGCAAAAACAATAACATTCATCGCCTTCCCGCCTTCCGCCGGCGTCCGCGCGATATGAAAATAAAACTATTTTTACCCTCAAGTTTCTTTAAATCATGTCGTCTAGCGCGCGGCCGGCGGCAAACTGAAGGGCTAAAAATTAAAATTTAAAGCACTTTTCGCCATAAATTTTCCCGCAGAGCAACCGTTACCCTAAACAACAGCGGCTTGATTGTCCCGGAACAGCGGGGCAGGCCAAAGTGACTAGCACATAGCGCAATGTAGTACCTGTTTGGAGAATTATCATGGCTGCAGTAATTAATACCAACATCTCGTCCCTGAATTCGCAACGCAACCTGTCGACCTCGCAGTCGGCCCTGAGCACCTCGCTGCAACGCCTGTCCTCCGGCATGCGCATCAACAGCGCCAAGGATGACGCCGCTGGTCTGGCAATTTCCGACCGCATGACGTCGCAAATCCGCGGCATGACCCAAGCCACCCGCAATGCAAACGACGGCGTCTCGCTGGCCCAAACGGCTGAAGGCGCGTTGGCAAGCTCGGGCGACATCCTGCAACGTATCCGCGAACTGGCCGTGCAATCGTCGAACGCCACCAACTCGGCCAGCGACCGCCAGGCGCTGCAAACAGAGGTAGGCCAGCTGGGTTCGGAACTGAACCGCATCGCCACCACGACTTCGTTCAACGGCCAGGCGCTGCTGGACGGCACCATGGGTACGGCCAACTTCCAGGTCGGCGCAGATGCCAATCAGCTGATTTCCGCCAGCGGCGCGAACTTCCTGACCAGTACCTACGGCAATAACCGCGTGGAAAATGATGCGACCGCCGTCCTCGCCACCTCGGCAACGGCAACGGCAGGTTCGGTGGTCGTCGCCGGCGCACGCGGCACCTCCACCGTCACCACCAAAGCCAACGACAGCGCGCAAGCCATCGCCGCCAGCGTCAACAAGGTTAGCGCCGACACGGGCGTCACGGCAACGGCAAAAACCGCCACCAGCCTGAAACTCGGTTCCACCGAAGCGTACTCGTTCACCCTGGTGGGCGACAATACGGCCACCGGCAAGGAAGCGCAGATTTCCTTCTCGGTGGGCGCAGGCCAGTCGGCTTCGGACTATGCGGCAGGCATCAATGCAATCAATGCGCAAACGTCGAAAACCGGCATCACCGCCGAATACGATGCATCGACCAGCAGCATGAAACTGACGCATGCTGACGGCGCCGACATTGCCATCAAAAACACGGCAGCTGCCGGTAACACGGTGTTCAATATCGACTCCTACAAGGCCGACAAAACCTTGACGGGTTCGGCGTTCGACGCAAAAGCCAATAACGCGGTCGCCGTCGCCAACGGCACCGTTACCTACGATGCGCCGGGCAGCTTTGCCATCACCGACACGTCGGGCTTGAAAGCCACGAACAAGACATCGGACTTAAAATCGGTGGCTTCGCTGGACGTGACGTCGTTTGACGGCGCCCAGTTGGCACTGAAAATTGCCGATGCAGCACTGGCAACGGTGAACGGCCAACGCGCCCAGTACGGTGCTTTGCAATCGCGCTTCTCGTCGGCGATTTCCAACCTGCAATCGACCACGGAAAACCTGTCCGCATCGCGCAGCCGCATCGTCGATACCGACTTTGCATCGGAAACGGCCAACATGACCCGCGGCCAGATCCTGCAACAAGCTGGTACGGCCATGCTGGCACAAGCAAACTCGCTGCCAAACGGCGTCCTGAGCCTGCTGCGTGGCTAATCCCTGATTAGTAGCGCAACAGCGTAGGACTCTGATTCCCCTGCCGGATTTTTTCGGCCGGGGAATTTTCACTAGGAGAGCACCATGACTATCGACACGATAGCGGCCGCCTCCGCGGCCAGGATAGACAAGAGTTATGTGTCTGCGGACACGTCACCGGCGCGCCCGGCAGCGCCACGCGCCGCCACGGAAACCGACAAGGTTGCACCACAGCAAGCCAGCAAGGAACCCAGCCGCGAGCAGCTCGACAAGGCGGTATCGGAGCTGAACCAGTCGTCGCAGATGAAGACGCAAGGCCTGGAATTTTCCGTCGATGAAGACAGCCAGCGCACGGTCGTCAAGGTCATCGACCAGGAAACCAAGGAAGTACTGCGCCAGATTCCCACCCGGGAAGCGCTGGAATTGGCCAAGACCTTTGACTCGGCCAAGGGTTCGCTGATCCGCCAAAGCGCCTGATGATGGCATGGCACACGGACATGCGACATCGCGGCAGCAGGCATCAGCATGACCACGGGGTTCGGTAGCCTGGCTATCCGGCCCCGTTTTTTATTGCAACTCGTGCAATATTTTCCTATCTCTTCCCCGCTTTTTTGCTCCCGCTGAAAACAGCGCGGTAAATCCCCCTCTCAAGTCCTGATTGATTCTGCCGATAACAGCTTATATTAGCGTTTTCCTAGGAGTATTCAGTGGCCATCACACCTACCCTTTCATCCATAGGCATCGGCGCCGGCGCCAGCGGCCTGGATGTGAATGCCATCATCGACAAGCTGATGACGGCCGAAGCCGCGCCGCTGGGTACCTTTGACAAGAAAACGGCCTCGTACCAGGCCAAGCTCAGCGCGCTGGGCACGCTGAGCGGCGCCGTCAGCACTTTCCAGGGCTCGTTGTCAGCGCTCACCAACTCAAGCAACTTCCGCGCCGTCAGCGCCACGCCGTCCGATCCACTGGTGCTATCGGCCAGTGCCGGCGCCAAGGCCGTCGCCGGCAGCTATAACATCAATGTTTCCCAGCTGGCCCAGGCGCAGACGCTGACGTCGGGCGGCATGGCCAGCAAACTGTCGACCATCGGCAGCGGCGCCAAGACCACGATTTCCTTCCAGCTGGGCTCACTCGCCGGCGGCACCTTTGGCGTAACGGGCACGACACTGAGCGGCAGCACCCTGCTCACGGGCGTAAGCAACGGCTCGCTGATCATCAATGGCACGGCCATTCCGACGGACGCCAGCACCAAGAGCGCACGCGCGCTGGCGGACGCCATCAACGCCAAGAGCAGCACCACGGGTGTGACAGCCACGGCCCAGCCGACGGCCAGCAACGCCACCATGTTCAACGGTTTCGGCAATATCGAAACGGGCGCGGACGGCACCTACTCGCTGTCGATAGGCGGCATCGAGATCGTGACCCAGGGTAACGGCGTCGCCGCAGGCGCCGGCATTACGGCCGCGTCGCTCGACACGACGCTCGAAGGCCCGAATGCCGTCTCGAATGCACTGGCCGCCGCGAATATTACCGTCACCGGCAAGGCCGCCGACGGCACCCTGAAATTTACGCGCGCCGACGGCTCCAACCTCAACATCGAGGAAGTGGTGACGGGTTCGGTCAAGGGCGGCATCGGCCATGCATCGAACTCGGTCAATGACGGCTCGAACGTAACGATTGCCAGTTCGATTACCCTGGCCTCGGGCAACGCCAGTCCCATCGTCGTCGGGGGGAGCAATCCTGCCGCAGCAGGGCTGACCGCGGGCACGGGCGGCAGCTACATGAACACGAACTTTACCCAGGATGGCACGCAGGCGACGGGTTCGGTGGTGATCGATTCCACCAACAACAGCTTGCAAGGCATACGCGACGCCATCAATAACGCCGGCCTGGGCGTCACCGCCAGCATCGTTTCCGATGGCACGGACAAACCGTATCACCTGGTGCTCAGTTCGACCAAGACAGGCGCCAATTCGGCCATGAAGATTTCGCTCAGCGGCAGCGATGGCCAGCCCGCCGACAGCGCCCTGAACGACTTGCTGTCGTACGATGCGGGTGGCACGCAAAACCTCAAGCAGAACAGCGCGGCGCAAAACACCATGTTCAGCGTCAACGGCATCGCCATCACCAGCAGTTCGAACAACGTCGATACGGCGATCGAAGGCGTCACCTTGGGCATTACCAAGATAGGCACGTCCAGCCTGTCGGTGGCCAAGGATACAACGACGGTCAAGACCAGCATCACCGCCTTCGTCAAGGCCTACAACGAGCTGAACACTTCGATCGGCAAGATGACAGCCTACAATCCCGAAACCAAGACGGGAGGCATCTTGCTGGGAGATTCGACCGTTCAATCGATACAAAGCCAGTTGCGCCGGCAGCTGGGCGCACCGATTACCGGCTTGAGCAGCGGCATGAGCAATATGAGCCAGGTGGGTATTTCATTCCAAAAAGATGGCAGCCTGGCCTTGGATTCCAGCAAGCTTGACAAAGCCATCAGTACAAATTTCAATGATATCGCCGGTCTGTTTTCAGCCATCGGCAAGGCCAGCGACAGCAACGTCGCCTTCACCAGTTCGACGGCCGCCACGAAGCCCGGCACCTATGATCTGAGCATCACGACCATGGCCAGCCAGGGTTCGCTCACGTCCGACGGCGTGCTGGCAGCCAGCACCACGATTGCCAGCGACACTACCTGGAATATCACCCTCAACGATACGGATCCCAGCTCCGCCAAGAATACGGCCCAGGTGTCGATACCGGCGGGCACCTATACTCCGGCGCAGATGGCATCGCTGATACAATCGTCGATCAACGGGGTGAAGGCTTTTTCGGACATTGGTTCAACGGTCTCCGCGTCGATCGACGGCACCGGCAAACTGGTCCTGGTGTCGAGCCGCTATGGCTCGGTATCGAATCTGGCCTTGAGTAACGGCAAGGGGACCGGTATCGAGACCCTGTTTGGCGCCGCCAAGCCCGTCAAGGGCGCGGACGTAGCCGGTACTCTGGGAGGGCAACCGGTCGTCGGCTCCGGCCAGAGCCTGACGGGCGCACCCGGTTCGCCAGCGGAAGGCTTGAAAATTGAAGTGACCGGCGGCACCACCGGTTCGCGCGGCACGGTCAGTTTCTCGCAAGGCTATGCCTATCAGTTGAACAACCTGGCCACGTCCTTCCTCGGCACAAAAGGCATGATCACCGGACGCACGAGCGGCATCAACGAAACCCTGAAGTCGATAGCGGCGCAACGCGACAAGTTCAGCGAGAAGCTGACCGACATCGAGGCGCGCTACCGCGCGCAATACTCGCGCCTGGATGTGTCCCTGAATAAATTGCAGGGCATGCAAACTTATTTGACCCAGCAGCTGGCCGCCATCGCCGCCAACCGTTAAGCCCATTCATCAGGAGAATTACATGTTTGGAACCCAACAACGCGGCGTCAACGCCTATGCCAAGGTCGGTCTGGAAACGGGCATCGTCTCAGCCTCGCCGCACAAGCTGATCGTGATGCTGTACGACGGCGCCCTGGTGGCCGTGCTCAGCGCGCAGATGCACATGAAATCGGGCAATGTGCCGGAAAAAGGCAAGTCCATCTCGAAAGCCATCCAGATCATCGACAATGGCTTGCGCGCCAGCCTGGACAAGGAAGCGGGCGGCCAGATCGCCGAAGGCCTCGACGCCCTGTATGAATACATGAGTGCGCGCCTGCTGACGGCCAACCTGCACAACGATATTACCCTGCTGGAAGAAGTGCAGCGCCTGCTGACCGACTTGCGCGAAACCTGGAACGCCATCGGCGCCACCCCCGCCGCCATGCCTGGCGCCGATCTGAAACGTATGCCCAGCCTTGCGAGCGCCTGACCCATGATGACGAATCAAGAAGTCCTGACCACCTACGAAGCCATGCAGACCCTGACGGGCCAGATGGTGACCGCCGCCACCAACGCCGACTGGGATGCGCTGGAAGCGCTGGAACAGCGCATCAGCGCACATGTGGCCGCGCTGAAGGCGAATGAAGAAAAAGTCGTGCTGGAAAGCGCTGGCCGCCAGCGCAAGGTCGCCCTGATCAAGCAGATCCTGGAAGACGACCGCAAGATCCGCGACCTCACCATGCCGTGGATGGCGCAATTGTCCAAGCTGATCAGCAGCACCGGCACCGAGCGGCGCCTGGCCAACGCCTACGGCGCGTAAGCGCCCACGGGGCAAGGTCCGCTATCATGTTGCCGAAGATGGATGCAATCGGCATGACGCCCTTGACCCCGATCAAGGGCACTCGCCCGGCCGACACCGTCGCCGACCCGCGCCAGGCCGAGTTCCAGCGCTCGCTGCAGGGACTCATCGGCAAATCCATGCAGGGACAGGTGCTGGCCCGCATGGGCGACGGCAGCTTTCTCGTGCGCGTGGCCGGTACGCCGGCCCGCATGCAGCTGCCCGCCGGCGCCCAGCCCGGCACGGAAATCCCGCTGACCTTGATCGGCATCAATCCCCGCCCCTCTTTTCAAATCGGCAACAACCGCGACCAGCCCGCCAGCGCCCTGCTGACGTATGCGGACGCGGAAGCCGAGCCGGACGCCGCTGAAACGCGCGGCCCCCAGCCCGGCGCCGCCCAGGCGGGCACGCGCGCCAGCAGCACGGCCGCCACCCTGCTCAGCCGCGCACCCCTGACGCCGGCCAATCTGTTGCCCGCCCTGGCGGGCGACACGCCCGCGCCCGAGCTGAGCACCACCGCGCGCGCCATCAGCACCGTGCTCAGCCAGGCGGAAAGCGTGCCCGGCGCGCCCCTGTCCCTGGTCGGCAAGACGCCGCTGATGACCACGCCGGGCGCAGCTCCGGCCCAGGTGGCGCAAAAACTGCAGGAGGCGGTGGGCAGCAGCGGCCTGTTCTATGAATCGCATGTAGCCGAATGGGCCGAAGGCAAGCGGCCGCTGGCGTCGCTGCTGCTGGAGCCGCAGATGCAGAAGGCGGCACAGGGCGACGCGGCCAGGACGGGGACCGACCTTGCCTCGGCACAACTGATCAATTTGCAGCTGCATACGCACGAACAGGCGCGCGTGCAGTGGCAGGGCGAAGCGTGGCCCGGCCAGAAGATGCAGTGGGATATCAGCAAGGATGCGCCGGAAGGACAGCAGCACGATGGGCGCGACGGCGACGGGGAAGCGACGGCCTGGCGCAGCAACGTGCGCTTCCAGTTTCCCCTGCTGGGCGACCTGGCCGCGCACGTGGTCTTGCAGGGCGGCCGCGTGGCCATCCAGCTGCAAGCAGGCAGCGAAGGCAGCGCCGACACCTTGCGCCAGCATGCGGCGGCGCTGGAAGCGTCGCTAGCCGCGGCCGGCTGGCCATTGACGTCGCTGACGATCGCCGGCAAGCCGGACGCCGCCGGGCCAGCGGAAGCGGACGATGCTTGACGACACCAAGCGCAAGGTGCCGCAGACGGCCGTCGCGCTGGCCTACCAGAGTAGCGCGCCCGCCCCCAAGGTGGTGGCCAAGGGCAGCGGCCTGATCGCGGACCAGATCATCAGCACGGCGCGCGAACACGGCGTCTTCGTGCATGAATCGAAGGAATTGGTGGCGTTGCTGATGGATGTCGACCTGGACCGCCAGATTCCGCCCGGCCTGTATCGGGCGATTGCGGAACTGCTGGCCTGGTTATATCATATTGAATCTGCGAATGGCGGGCCCATCCCGCCGCCGCCCGACACCAGCATCAACCTCACCGATACATAGACAGGCATCAATGCAAGCACATATTATGGATTCCGGCCTCGAAAACTGGCATGATTTTGAAGTGGAATCGCGGCGGGAAATCATCGCCTTGCTGCGCAGCATAGGCGAAAAGAACCAGCTGATCCGCATGCTGATCCACGGTGAATCCGATGTGTGCGTCACGTCCATCCTGGAAGTCGATGCCGACCACGATAGCGTCATCCTCGACCGTTCCGTGAATGCCGACCAGAACCGGCGCATGGTGGCCGCCAAGGGCATTTCGTTTGAAACCTCGCTCGACAAGATCCGCATCCTGTTTGCCAGCGCCCTGGTGGAAGAGTGCAATTACGGCGGTACGCCCGCCTTGAAAATTGCTATTCCAGAAACACTGATCCGCTTGCAGCGGCGCGAGTATTACCGCATGACTACGCCCGTGAGCAATCCCGTGCGCGTGGCGATTCCCCTGCCGCCCTCGCTGGGCGGCGCCGACACCCTGTTCCCGCTGGCCGACATCAGCTGCGGCGGCATCGCCATCCTCGACAATAAACTGATGCTGGGCGAAACCATCGGCCGGGACTATCCCGGCTGCCGCATCGACTTGCCCGACGTCGGCATCGTCACCGCGACTTTGCAAATTCGCAACTCGCTGGACATGACCTTGCTGAACAATAAGCTGAACCGCCGACTCGGCTGCCAATTCGTCGACCTGCCGCGCAGCATGCTGGCGCACGTGCAGCGCTATATCACGCGCCTCGAACGAGAACGGAATGCGCGCATGGCTGGGCTGGGCTGATAACCCAAAACGAAAGCTGGAGTCAGACCCGGCGGGTCTGACCCCGGAATCTGCCGTTGGGATAGCTAAAACTCAAACTTGCATGTTCATGATCTCATGATATGCAGAAACTAATTTATTCCGCACCTGCACCGTCGCCTGGAATTCGATGCTCGACTTTTGCATCGACACCATCACGTCCGACAGGCTGACCTTTTCGTCGCCCATGGTAAAGCGCTGGCCCAGCGCGGACGAGGCTTTTTGCGCGCCGCTCACGGAGTCGAGCGCGCTCTTGAAGGCATCGGCAAAATTCACCTTCGCCGCCGGCATCTCGGTCTGGATCGCCGGTATTTTCGCCTCCGGCCGCGTGGCCGCCGACTTCAGTTGCGCGATCATCGCCTCGATCCTGCTGCTATCGATACCGCCTGTTTTCACTTTGCCTCCCGATTCTGGTGTGCTTCGTAACTGTTCCATGCCTGTTGCACCCAGAGAACAAAACCCTGGCTTGCAAGGCAACGACGGGTACAATAACTTCCGTCACATGTTGCCAGGGTTCCACAATACCAGCGCCAACGCCAGCCGCTCGGCCGAGCAGGCGGCAAAAGCGCCTTCTATTTGGACGATTGAAGCGCGTGACAGTGGCGGATAATTCTGCATATCGCCCAATCCTCCCGAGGAAGCGGCCCCCACGCACCACCCAATACACGTAAATACACCGCCCTGGAAGGCAATCATGGCTGTAGCCGAAGAAATCGATGTGAACCGCATACCGCCGGAACCGGCGCCTGCCCGCTCGCCCGTGGAGTCCGTACAAGCGTTCGCCAAGACGCCGATGGGCAAGAATTTCCTGCGCGGCCTGGGCGTGGCGGCACTGGTCGCCATCGGCGTGGCCCTGTACATGTGGAACCAGCCGCCCGAATACAAGGTCCTGTTTTCCAACTACACGGACCGCGACGGCGGCGCCATCACCGCATCGCTGGACCAGCTGGGCATCAAGCACAAGTTTTCCGAAGGCGGCGGCGCCATTCTCGTGCCATCCGAGCAAGTCCACGACGCGCGCCTGAAACTGGCCGCGCAAGGCTTGCCGAAAGGCGGCAACGTGGGTTTCGAGCTGATGGAAAACCAGAAGCTGGGCGTGTCGCAATTCCTGGAACAGGTCAATTTCCAGCGCGCACTGGAAGGCGAACTGGCGAAATCGATCGAGTCGGTGTCCGCCGTCGATACGGCGCGCGTCCACCTGGCCCTGCCCAAACCATCCGTCTTCGTGCGCGAACAGCAAAAACCGACGGCTTCCGTGCTGCTGAACCTGCACCCGGGCCGCGGCCTGGACCAGCTGCAGGTGAGCGCCATCGTGCACCTGGTGGCGTCCAGCGTACCGGAATTGCTGCCAATCAATGTCACCGTGGTCGACCAGGCCGGCACCCTGCTGTCGAACCAGGAAAAGGACAAGGACCGCGCCAACGGCATCAAGAGCCTGGACCCGAACCAGCTGAAGTACGTGCAGCAATTGCAGCAAAGCGTGATCAAGCAGGTCGAATCGATCCTGCTGCCCATCGTCGGCGAAGGCAATGTGCGCGCCGAAGCGACGGCCGATGTTGATTTTTCGCAAAGCGAGCAGGCGGCCGAAACCTACAAGCCGAACTCGCCGCCGGAAGCGTCCACCATCCGCAGCCAGCAGACGAGCGAATCGACGGGTGCCGGCAATGCCAACCCGTCCGGCGTGCCGGGCGCGCTGTCGAACCAGCCGCCAGGCGTGGCCACGGCGCCATTGACGGCCGAGGCGCCAGGCGCCCCGGGCGGCGCGCCGACGGCGCCGACGCAGAAGGAATCGACGACGAATTATGAAGTCGACAAGACCGTGCGCTACGAACAGAAATCCATGGGCGGCCTGCGCCGCCTGTCGGTGGCCGTCGTCGTCAACTACCGCCGCAGCTTCGACAAGGATGGCAAGGTCACGGTCAAGCCGATTTCCCCAGCAGAAATGATCCAGATCAATAACCTGGTCAAGGAAGCGATGGGCTACAACAAGGAGCGCGGCGACAGTTTCAGCGTGGCCAACTCGCCCTTCGACGGCATCGACCGCGCGCCGGAAGGCAAGCTGGAGTGGTGGCGCGACCCGGCCAACTTGCCGCTGGCCAAGGAACTGGCAAAATTCCTCATCACGGCCCTGATCCTGCTGTATATCTTCATCAAGATCGTGCGCCCGATGCTGCGCCCGGTCATGCGCAAGATCGACGATTTCGGCGCCCCGCCGCCCGTCATCGAGCCGGAACTGAGCAAGGACGGCGAAGAAAACGAAGTCCTGCTCAGCGAAGCGGAGCTGGAAGAACTGGAAGAAGATACGGCCCGCGGTTATCGCGAAAACCTGGCGATGGCCCGGAAACTGGCGCAGGAAGACCCGCGCGTCGTGGCCAACGTAATCAAAGCATGGATAGGTAATAATGACTGAGACAACGGGACTGCAAAAAGCATCGATCCTGATGCTGGCACTGGGCGAGAGCGAAGCGGCCGAGGTCATGAAATTCCTCGGGCCGCGCGAAGTGCTGAAACTGGGCGCCGCCATGGCCACCATGAAGGGCATCGCGCACGACCAGGTGGTCGAGGTGCTCGACGACTTCCGCGCGCAGACGGAACTCAATTCCACCGTCGGCCTCGATTCGGACGAATACATCCGCCAGGTGCTGACCAAGGCGCTGGGCGACGACAAGGCATCCGTGCTGCTGTCGCGCATCCTGGGCGGCAAGGACGCGTCCGGCATCGAATCGCTGAAGTGGATGGATTCGCAATCCGTGTCCGAGCTGATCCGCAACGAACACCCGCAGATCATCGCCACCATCCTCGTCCACCTGGAACGCGACCAGGCCTGCGAAATCCTCGGCCACTTTACCGACCGCCTGCGCAACGACGTGGTCTTGCGCATCGCCACCCTGGACGGCGTACAGCCGGCCGCCTTGCGCGAACTCAACGACGTGCTGACGAAACTGCTGTCCGGTAACGAAAACATCAAGAAATCGTCGCTGGGCGGCGTGCGCGCGGCGGCCGAGATCCTGAACTTCATGAGCGGCGAGCAAGAAGGCTCCGTCATGGACAATATCAAGAATTACGACAATGACATGGCGCAAAAGATCATGGACGAAATGTTCGTGTTCGACAACGTGATCGATATCGACGACCGCGGCATCCAGCTGCTGCTGCGCGAAGTGCAGTCGGAAATGCTGATCATCGCCCTGAAAGGCGCCTCGCAAGAGCTGCGCGACAAGATCTTCAAGAACATGTCGCAGCGCGCCGGCGAGATGATGCGCGAAGACCTGGAATCGAAAGGCCCCGTGCGCCTGTCGGAAGTGGAATCGCAGCAGAAACAGATCCTGCAGATCGTGCGCCGCCTGGCGGACGAGGGGCAGATTGTCTTAGGCGGAAAAGGCGAGGATTCGTTTGTCTAGTTTAATTCCCAAAGAGCAGCAAACCGCGTACCAGCGCTGGGAAATGACCTCGTTTGGCGACGAGCGTCCCAGCGTGGTGGCGGCACGCAAGCTGCTGGAACCGGACCCCGAGCCCGAAATCGATCCGGAAGCCGATCCCTACGGCGAGCTGCACCAGGAAGAACTGGCCCCGCCGCTGGAATACCCGACGCAGGAAGAACTCGACGCCATCCGCGAGGAAGCGCGCGCCACGGCCTTCGACGAAGGCCGCGCGGCCGGCTATGCGGAAGGCCATGCGGCCGGGCATGCCGACGGCCATGCCCAGTCGTATGCGGAAGGCAAGGCGGCGTCCGCCGTGGAACTGGCGCACCTGCAAACCATCGCCGTCGACTTCGGCACGGCCGTGCACCAGGCCGACGAGCTGATTGCCAATGACGTGATGGAACTGGCCTTGCAGCTGGCCAAGGGCATGCTGAAGACGGCCCTGCCCGTGCGCCCCGAGCTGATGCTGCCGATGGTGCGCGAAGCCATCGAATACTTGCCTGTACTACAACAACCAGCCTTGCTGATGCTCAACCCCGACGATGCGCAAGTGGTGCGCGACGGCATCGGCGATGAGCTCGACAAGGGCGGCTGGCGCGTCATCGAAGACCCGTCCGTGGAACGTGGCGGTTGCAAGATCGACACGGCCAGCAACCAGATCGATGCGCAAACGTCCACCCGCTGGCACCGCCTGACGCATGCGCTGGGCAAAGACCTGGACTGGCTGGCGCCGTGAGCGAGCCCGTCAAAGGCCCTGCTGCCCATGCGGCGCGCTGGCGCGCCTACCTGAGCGACTGTACGGCCGTGGTCGGCTTTGTCGAACCGATGCAGATTTCAGGCCGCGTCACGCGCGTGGCCGGCCTGGTGATGGAAGCCGTGGGCCTGCGCCTGGCCGTCGGCGCCGCCTGCACCGTGCCGCTGCCGAATGGCGGCCGGGTCGAGGCGGAAGTGGTCGGCTTTGAAGGCGAACGCCTGTTTTTGATGCCGCAAAGCGACGTCGAAGGCATCGTGCCCGGCACGCGCGTGTTTTCCGTCGAACCGGCCATTCCCCGTCCCGGCAGCGTGGCGCACCCGCGCCGCCGCCCCAGCGACCGCGCGCGCCACCTGCCCGTGGGTCCGCAACTGCTGGGCCGCGTGCTCGACGGCGCGGGCCGCCCGCTCGACCAGCTGGGCCCGCTGCACACGACGGACAGCGCCCCCATCAATGTACGCCCCGCCAATCCCCTGGGCCGCGCGCCCATCGTCGACACGCTCGACGTGGGCGTGCGCTCGATCAACGCCATGCTGACCGTGGGCCGTGGCCAGCGCATGGGCCTGTTCGCCGGTTCCGGCGTGGGCAAGAGCGTGCTGCTGGGCATGATGGCCCGCTACACGGAGGCGGACGTGATCGTCGTCGGCCTGATCGGCGAACGGGGACGCGAAGTAAAAGAATTCATCGAGCAGATCCTGGGCCCCGAAGGCCTGGCCCGCTCCGTCGTCGTGGCCGCGCCGGCCGACACGCCGCCGCTGATGCGCCTGCAAGGGGCAGCGTATGCGACGGCGATTGCCGAACACTTCCGCGACCAGGGGCAAAACGTGCTGCTGATCATGGATTCGCTGACCCGCTACGCCATGGCGCAGCGCGAAATCGCCCTGGCCATCGGCGAACCGCCCGCCACCAAGGGCTATCCGCCGTCCGTCTTCGCCAAGCTGCCCGTGCTGGTGGAGCGGGCCGGCAATGGCGAGGAAGGCGGCGGCTCGATCACGGCCTTCTACACCGTGCTGACCGAGGGCGACGACCAGCAAGACCCGATCGCCGACTCGGCGCGCGCGATTCTCGATGGCCATATCGTGCTGAACCGGCGCCTGGCCGAAGCGGGCCATTATCCCGCCATCGACATCGAGCAATCGATTTCGCGCGCCGCCCACTCGATTACCACGCACGAACACCAGCAGCAGGCACGCAAGCTGAAACAGCTGTATTCGCGCTATGAACGCAGCCGCGACCTGATCAGCGTGGGCGCCTACAGCGCCGGCACCGACCCCGTGCTGGACCAGGCCATCGCCCTGCATGAAAAGATCGAGGCGTTTTTGCAACAGCAAATCACGGAGCGGGTCAGCATGGACGAGAGCTTGGGGCAACTTACCGCTCTATTCGACTGATTAGGGCTTGCATAGCGGGAATATAATCAGCCATGGCTTCTCCTTCCCAACTTGCAACCCTGATCGACCTTGCCCAGCGCGAAACGGATGACTGCGCCAAGCGCCTGGGCGCGGCCCTGAAAGCGCTCGACGATTGCCGCCAGAAGCTCGACATGCTGTCCGGCTACCGCGACGACTACGCCAAGCGCTTCGAGACAAGCATGAGCAGCGGCATTACGCCCATGGCTTACCGCAACTTCCAGGCCTTCATGGTCAAGCTTGACAGCGCCATCCTGGGCCAGCAGCAGGTAGTCGAGCATGCGCAGGCGCGCAGCGACAATGAAAAGATGCGCTGGCAGCTGGCCGAACGCAAGCGCATGTCGTACACCACCCTGAACAACCGGGCGCAGGAACAGGCGCTGAAGCTGGAAAACAAGCGCGACCAGAAAACAATGGATGAGCACGCGGCGCGACAAGCCTATTACAAACGCTAAGCAACACTGAGGCAGCATCATGCAAACCCAGCCAACACCGATTTCCCAGATTATCTCGCCGAACGCCACGCCGGGCGCCGCCAACCGCAGCCAGCCGTCCGCCAGCGGCACGGCGGGCGACTTCCAGCGCACCCTGAACCGCCAGATCGAGCAACGCCAGGCCAGCCGCAATATGGCGCAGGCGCAAGTACAAGCGCCTGTGCCGGCGGCCCGTCCCGCCAGCCCTGCGGCCACACCGGCCCAGGCGCCAGCGAGCGAAGCGAAGCCGGCGCCAACGGGTACCGAACAGGCGGCCAGCAGCGAACAGCCGCCAGCGCAGTCCAGCGAGGCGGCCGCGCCCGCCACCGACAACAACACCAGCGCCCCGGCCGAGGCCAGCGTACCCGCCGCCCCCGCTACCGCGACAGTCGCGCCGCCAGCCGATCCGGCCGCCGAGATGCTGGCCCTGGTGGGCAGCATCCAGCTGGCCATCCAGCCGCCGGCGGCAGCCGCCAAGGCCGTGCCGGAACTGCCCGCCCGCGCCAGCGTCAAGGCCGACGGCAAGAACCCGGCCACAGGGCCCTTGCTGGCAGCGGGCCAGGGCAGCGGCAAGGCAGCCGCCACCGCCGCCGCGCAAACGGACAGCGGCGACTTTGCCGCCAGCCTGGGCCAAGCCCAGGGCAAGACGGCCGCCACACCGGGCGCCAGCGTGCCAACCGGCAAGGCCGAACCTGGCAAGCTGGCCATCGACGCCCAGCTGGCAGCCACCGCCAAGGCGGGCGCCGCCGTGGCCGAACCGATCATCAAGGAAACACCTGCCGACCTGAGCCGCCTGGCGGCCCAGTTGCAGCCGGGTGCGCTGCAGCAGGCCGCGGCCGCCGTGGCCGTGCCGGCCGACAAGCTGACGGGCCGGGTCGGCACGCCGGCCTGGGACCAGCAGTTGGGACAGAAAGTCGTGTGGATGGCGGCCGGCGGCGACCAGAGCGCCACCCTGACCTTGAATCCGCCCGACCTGGGACCTGTGCAAGTGGTACTGACAGTCACCAATGACCAGGCCGATGCCGCCTTCATGTCGGCCCAGCCGGAAGTACGCCAGGCGCTGGAAGCGGCCATGCCGCGCCTGCGCGAGATGATGAGCGAAGCGGGCATCGCCTTTGGCAGCGCCACCGTCTCGGCCGGCACGCCGGAACAGCAGGACCAGGGTAACCGGGAAGCATCCGGCGGACGCCGTGGCAATGGCCAGGGCGGCGGCGTAGCGGGCGGCGAGATCGCCATCGCGCCAGCGGCAGGCGGACGCAGCCGGCCCAGCCTGAGTGCCGTGGATACCTTTGCCTGAGGACAATTCGTCGTCCGTCAGCCGCTGGCGCGCCCCCTGACGTAACTTTTCGTCTAAAAACAGCGAGTTGAGGGCGCTTCCGCCCTCTTTTCACTGCATCCTTCTGCGCAGAATTTGCCGATAATGACATAATGGCGTCGTGATCCACTTCCATGCACTCGAGTACCATTGAAAGCAAATCCAAAAATGAAAGCAGATCCGAAAGCAGATGCAGGCCTGGCTCCCGCCGGCGCCTCGAAAAAGAAGCTTCTGATCATCGTGCTGGCCTCGGTGCTGGTGGCTGGCAGTATCGGTGGCGGTGCCGCCTGGTATTTCCTGCATGGCAAGGCCGATAAAGAAGAATCGGCGCCCAGCAAGAAAAAACATGCCGCTTCCAAGGCAGGTCCGCCCGTCTTCGTGCCCATCGATGCCTTCACCGTCAACTTGCAGCCGGAAAATGGCGAGCAATACCTGCAAATCGCGTTTACCTTGCAGGCCAGCAGCCCGGAAGAAATGGACTTGATCAAGGTCAACATGCCGAAAGTGCGCAGCCGTTTATTGCTGCTGCTGTCCGGCAAGAAGGCGTCCGAACTCAATACCGTGGAAGGCAAGCAGCAACTGGCGGCCGAAATCATCAATCAGGTGAACCAGCCGTTCGAGGACAAAGGGCCGGAGCAGGACGTGACGGACGTATTATTTACCGCATTCATCATTCAATAAGCAGCCATGGCCGATAATTTCCTCTCCCAGGAAGAAGTCGATGCCCTTCTGAAGGGCGTCAACGGAGACCAGGACGACGCGCAGGCGCCGGAAGATGTCACGGGAGTTCGTACCTACAACCTGGCAACCCAGGAGCGCATCGTGCGCGGCCGGATGCCAACGTTGGAAATTATCAACGAGCGTTTCGCCCGTCTGCTGCGCGTGGGCCTGTTCAACTTCCTGCGCCGCAGCGCCGAAGTGTCCGTCGGTTCCGTGCGCGTGTCGAAATACAGCGAGTTCATCCGTAACCTGGTGGTGCCGACCAACCTGAATTTGGTGCACATGAAGCCGCTGCGCGGCACAGCCCTGATGGTCTTCGATCCGGGCCTCGTGTTCTTGCTGGTCGACAATCTGTTCGGCGGCGACGGACGCTTCCATACGCGCGTCGAAGGGCGCGACTTTACGCAGACGGAGCAGCGCATCATCCTGCGCATCCTCGACATCGTCTTCGAGGCCTACACCAAGTCGTGGGAGCCGGTCTTCCCCGTCGAGTTCGAATATATCCGTTCAGAAATGAACACGCAGTTCGCCAATATCGCCACGCCGAACGAAGTGGTGGTGGCGTCCACGTTTACGGTGGAATTGGGCTCCGTTTCAGGACAAATCCACTTCTGCATGCCGTATTCGATGATCGAGCCGATCCGCGATTCGCTGACCTCCAGCCTGCAGGGCGAGGCGCTGGAAGTGGACAAGCGCTGGATCCGCCTGATGACGCAGCAGATCCAGATCGCCGAAGTCGAGCTGGTCGCTTCGCTGGGCACGGCGCGCGTGTCGTTCGATGAAATCCTGAACATGAAGGTGGGCGACATCATCCCCCTGAATATTCCCGAACTGATCGCCGCCACCGTCGACGGCGTGCCCGTGATGGATTGCACGTACGGCGTGTTGAACGGACAATATGCGCTGAAGGTTGAAAAGTTGCTGGCTAACGCCGATAACATGAACAATCATTAAAAAATACCCGGGCCGCTGCGGCCCGCATCTGTACAACAGGAGAAACACATGTCTGACAACCAAGACGACCAAAGCGCGGAAGACGATTGGGGCGCGGCCATTGCCGAGCAGGCCAAGGCGGAAGCCGAAGCGCTGCAAAACCAGGCCGCCAATACGGCCAGCGCGGCCAGCGCCGCCGTGTTCAAGGACTTTTCCAAGCAGGCATCGAAGTCGGAAACGCACAACGATATCGATTTCATCCTCGATATCCCCGTGCAGCTGACGGTCGAGCTGGGCCGCACCAAGATCGCCATCAAGAACCTGCTGCAACTGGCACAGGGTTCCGTGGTCGAGCTCGACGGCCTGGCCGGCGAACCGATGGACGTGCTGGTGAACGGCTGCCTGATCGCCCAGGGCGAAGTGGTGGTGGTGAATGACAAGTTCGGCATCCGCCTGACGGACATCATCACGCCTTCCGAACGCATCCGAAAATTGAATAAATGAAGCCTGGCCTGTTGATTTCCACTGTGCTGCCTCTCCTGGCGGCATGCAGCATCGCGCACGCCGAACCGGCAACCGCCTCGGCACCGCCGGCCAGCGCCGCCAGCGCTTCCGTCGCGGCGGCCAGCGAGACACCGCCAGCCGCCACGGCGCCGGCAGCAGCAGCTGCAACGGCGGTGCCGGCCTCCGCGCCTGCCGCCGCCCTGCCCGCCATGCCGCCCGGCGCGCCGATGACGATGGCGCCGACCAGCTCGGCCGGCAGCTTGCTGCAAACCATCTTCGCACTCGTGTTCGTGCTGGCCCTCCTGATCGGCCTGGCCTGGTTCATGAAGCGCTATGGCCCCAAGGTCATGGGCGGCAACAGCAAGATGCGCGTCGTCAGCTCGCTCAACCTGGGCGGACGCGAACGCATCGTCCTCGTCGAAGTGGCCGACCAGTGGATCGTCGTCGGCGCCTCGCCCGGCAGGATCAACGCGCTGGCCACCATGCCGCGCCAGGAAGGCGACTTGCCGCAACTGGCCACGGCGCAAAACGGCCCCGCGGCCGCCAATTTTTCCGAGTGGCTGAAACAGACCATCGAAAAACGCAATGGGAAATAAGCAGCAGATGGCGTGGTCCACCTTGAAGACTCCCCTGACCTGGCTGCTGGCGGCCGCCGCCCTGGCCTTGCCGCTGTGGGCCATGGCCCAGCCGGGCATCCCGGCCTTCAACAGCACGCCGGCCCCGGGCGGAGGCCAGAATTACTCGTTGCCGGTGCAGACGCTCATCCTGATGACGTCGCTCACCTTCCTGCCGGCGGCCCTCCTGATGATGACCTGCTTTACGCGCATCATCATCGTGCTGTCCCTGCTGCGCCAGGCCATCGGCACGCAATCGGCGCCGCCGAACCAGGTGCTGGTGGGGCTGGCCCTGTTCCTGACCCTGTTCGTCATGGGGCCCGTGTTCGACAAGATTTATACGGATGCGTATCTTCCTTATCAGGAAAACAAGATCACCATGCAGCAGGCGATGGACAAGGGCGTCGATCCCCTGAAAACCTTCATGCTCAAGCAGACACGCCAGGCCGACCTGGCCCTGTTTGCCAAGATGTCGCGCTCGCCGGCCCTGCAAGGTCCGGAAGACGTGCCGCTGCGCATCCTCGTGCCCGCTTTCGTCACCAGCGAACTGAAAACGGCGTTCCAGATCGGCTTTGCCATCTTCATCCCGTTCCTGATCATCGACATGGTGGTCGCCAGCGTGCTGATGTCGATGGGGATGATGATGATGTCGCCGGCAACGATTTCGCTGCCGTTCAAGCTGATGCTGTTCGTGCTGGTCGATGGCTGGCAGCTACTGCTGGGCTCGCTGTCTCAGAGTTTTTACTAGGGGAAATACGATGACACCCGAAAGCGTCATGACCCTGGGCCGCCATGCGATGGAAATCACCCTCATGGTGGCCGCGCCCATGCTGCTCGTCGCCCTCATCATCGGCTTGATCGTGAGTATTTTCCAGGCGGCAACGCAAATCAACGAGGCGACCCTGTCCTTCATCCCCAAGCTGGTCGGCATTTTCGTCGCCCTCGTCGTGGCAGGCCCCTGGATGCTGTCCGTCATGCTCGACTACATGCGCCAGGTCTTCACGGGCATCCCGAACCTGGTGGGCTAGTGCCGCGCTTGTTGCCATGCTGACCCTGTCCAGCATCGAACTCAATACCTGGATCGCAGCACTGCTGTGGCCGCTTAGCCGCATCCTCGGCCTGATCGCGGCCGCCCCCCTGTTCGGCAACGCGGCCGTGCCGGCCACCGTGAAGGTGAGCCTGGGCGCCCTGCTGGCCATGATCATCGCCCCCACCGTGCCGGCCTTGCCTGCCGTCAACCCGATGTCCTTGCCCGGTTTATTGATCCTCACGCAGGAGATGCTGGTGGGCCTGGCCATGGGCTTTTCCATCCGCATCGTGTTTTCCGCCATCGAAATGGCCGGCGAAATCAGCAGTCTCACCATGGGCCTGGGCTTCGCCTCGTTTTTCGACCCGCAAACCAAGGGCAGGTCTTCCGCCATCAGCCAGTTCCTCGTCATGCTGGCCACCTTGATGTTTTTGACAGTCAATGGCCACCTGGTCTTGCTGGCGGCGCTGGCGGAAAGCTTCGTCAGCCTGCCGATTTCATCGAGTCCCATCAGCGGCGGCGGCTTCCAGCAATTGGCGGCGTGGGGTGGGGAAATTTTCCGTTCCGGCCTGCAAATTTCGCTGCCCATCATCGCCGCCCTGCTGCTGACCAACGTGGCACTGGGCATCTTGACGCGGGCCGCGCCGCAGCTGAACATCTTCGGTATCGGTTTTCCCGTCACCCTGGGCGTGGGCTTGCTGGTGATCAGCATGGTCCTGCCCTACCTGGCCACGCCCTTCCAGAACATGTTCCTGCGCGGCATAGAAACAGCGCGCCTGCTGCCGCGCGGCTTCGCCACGCGCGACCGGCCGCGGCCGCCCGCGCCGCCGAATCCCTTGCGTCCCCCGGCGCCGGCCGCGCCGGCGCGTTAACTCACCGCGGGTCGCTGCTCAGCGCCGCATGTCGACGTTCAGGCGCAACTGGTGATGCTTGACCAGGTAGCGCACGCCGACCAGCGCCGCCGCCAGGCCCGACAAGGCGGCTATGCCCAGCGCCCAGCGCGGGCCGAAGGTGTCGGCCACCCAGCCCACGATGGGCGCGCCCAGCGGCGTGCCGCCCGCCGAGATGGCCAGCACGATGGCCATCACCCGGCCCCGCATGGCGGGCGCTGTCGACAGTTGCACGCTGCTGTTGACGCTGGTGGTAAACGTTTGCGCGGCAATACCGATGACTACCAGCATCATGCCGAACAGCCAGTAATTGGGCATCACGGCGGCCAGCGCGCAAGCCAGGCCGAACAGCGCAGCGGCGCCCAGCAGCAAGGCCAGCGTGGGCTGGCCGCGCCCGGCCGCCAGCAGGGCGCCGGCCACGGAGCCGCAAGCCATCACGGAACTGAGCACGCCATACTGGCCCGCGCCCGCATGAAAGGCCGTCACGGACATGGTCGACAGGAAGATGGGGAAATTCAGGCCGAAGGTGCCGATCAGGAACAGCATCAGCAAAATGGCCATCAGGTCGGGCCGCTGGCGCACGTAGCGGAAACCGTCGCCCAGGCTGGCCCGCGTAGCCTTCAGGCGCGGCGCGCGGCGCAGCAATTCCACGCGCAGCAGCAACAGCGAACCGATCACGGCGGCAAACGAGACGGCGTTGATGATGAAGACCCAGCCGCTGCCGACGCTGCTGATCAGCAAGCCGGCCACGGCCGGGCCCAGCATGCGCGCCGCATTGAACGAGGTGGAATTGAGCGCCACGGCATTCGTCAAGTCTTCCTCGCCGACGATTTCGGCCACAAAAGTCTGGCGCACGGGCGAATCGAAGGCCGTCACGCAGCCCAGCAGGAAAGCAAACACATACACGTGCCACAGTTGCACGAGGCCGCTGATGCACAGCAAACCCAGGCCCAGCGCCAGCAAGCCCATGGCCGCCTGCGTACACAACAGCAATTTCCTGCGGTCGAGCAAGTCGGCCGCCATGCCCGTCAGGGGCAGCAACAGCAGTTGCGGGCCGAATTGCAAGGCCATGACGATGCCGACGGCGCTGGCATTGTGCTGCGTCAATTCGCTCAGCACCAGCCAATCCTGCGCCGTGCGCTGCATCCAGGTGCCGATATTCGACACGAGGGCGCCGCCGGCCCAGATACGGTAATTGGGTATGCGTAGCGAACGGAATGTGTTGTTCATCTGGGCGTGCGGGCTCCTTGCCGGGGTCGTGGTGGAAAATTCAGCGGATCACTCCGCCAAGCGTTTGAGTAATGCCACCGCCTGGTTCAGTTCGGTGACTTCGTCCGGCGTGAGCCGGGTTTCAATGGTGCGCGCCAGCCAGTCTTCGCGCGCGGCGCGGCTGGCTGCGATCCAGGCGCGGCAGTTGTCCGTCAGGGTCAATATCGTTTGCCGGCCATCAAGCGGGTCGGGCGACCCCGTCACCATCCGCGCCTCGGTCAGCGCCAGCACGGTGGCGGCCATCGACTGGGGCCGCATGCCTTCGGCGCGCGCCAGGCTGCTGGCCGTGGCGGGGCCGTCGCGTTCAAGACGGCTGAGCACGGATGCCTGCGACATGCTGACATCGCCCAGGTGCGCCTCTTCGCGCAGGCGGCGGCGCAGCTTGCCGACCAGGATGCGCAATTCGCCGGCCAGTTGCAGAACTTGTTCGTGGTCTTCTTGCGGGGTGGTCATGGCAGTCATGTAGTGGATCAACGGCCTCCACTATAGCAGATATGCAGGTAGACTGCACAGTTTGCCTGTATATCTTGCCAGAACGGCCATCTTGCGGACGTAAAAAAGCCGGGGCGGGAGATGTCCTCCCTGCCCCGGCTTGCCGGTTATCCGATGCGGGCCGCTTAGCTGATGTAATTGAACAGCGACAGGCCCGAGATCGAGGTAAACGACTTCTGCGCCGCCTGCAGGGTGATCTGTTGCTGGCTGAACAGGGAAATCGCCTTCACCATGTCCAGGTCCTGCAAGCCCGACAGGGTGCTCGCATATTGCAGGTCGAGGTCGTCGCCGGCGCTGTCGAGCGTGTCGAGTTCCTTCAGGCGCGAACCGACTTCCGCGCGCACCGACAGCACGTTGTCGTAAGCCGTATCGAGGATGTCGTGCGCCGCGTTCAGACCGGCCGTCAGGCGCGCCTGTCCCGCGTCGCCCGAGGCCGGCTGGCCCAGCACACCGATCAGGTTGGTAATCGTGCTAAAGATCGATTCCTTGCTGCTGGGCTCCAGGGTGAATTTGTCCAGGTCGGCCGGCTTGCCCGCGACATTGACTTGCTGGCCGTCAAAGTTGATGGCATCGCCCGACTTGTAGGCCACCGGCACGGCCGGATTCGGGATGGTCTGGCCCAGGGTCACGTCCGTCACGGTATAGGTCGTGACGGCGGCGGTGCCCGTGCCCGTCACCTGGAAATCGATCGAGTACTTGTGCCCCGTCAACTTGGTGGGATCGGTGACGGTGCCGCCGGAAATGATGCCGGCGCCGCCGCGCGTGAAGTTGCCCGGATCGGCCGCCGTGGTGAACTTGCCGTTGCCCGTCAAATTATTCTCGAACACGGCCGCGCCCGAATCGCTGGTGGCCAGGTAGCGGGCCGAGCCCACTTGCAGTTCGCGCTGCCCCTGGTCACCTGCGTAGGTGGCGCCGCCCGGCGTCTGGCTGAACGGTTGCGTCGTCGACTTGTAGCCGCCGAACAGGTAGCCGCCCGCGTTGTCGGACGTGTTGGCGATGCCCAGCAGATCCGTCAAACGCCCCTGCAGTTCCGTGGCCAGGCTCTGGCGGTCGACATCCTTCAAGGCCGGATTACCGGCTTTGAGCACCAGTTCCTGCACGTCGGCAAGCAGCGAGGTGGTGCTGGCCAGGGCCAGCTCTTCCTGCGAGAGGAAATTCTTGGCGTTCGAGCGGTTCGTCACGAATTGCGTGTTGATCGTTTGCGACTGCGTCACTTCCAGCGCGCGCGCCGAGGCGATCGGGTCGTCGGCCGGCGTCAGGTTGCGGCGATTCGCCGACAGCTGCATCTGACTACGGTTCAACGCGCCCTGCAGGTTGTTCAGCTGCGTGCTGCCCGCGTCATAGATCATTTTTGTACTGATGCGCATGATGCTGCCCTTCCTGATGGCGGCGGGGCGCTAGGCGCCGCCGCTTGAATAATTAACGTCCGAGGCCGATGACCACGTCGAACAGGGTGCTGGCGATCTGCATGACCTTGCCGCAAGCCTGGTAGGCTTGCTGGTAGCGCAGCAGATTGGCCGCCTCTTCATCGAGGTTGACGCCGGAGACGGCTTGCTGCTGCGTGCTGGTTTGTTGCAACAACGCAAGACTGGCCAGTCCGCTGACTTGTACTTCGCGCGTCTTGTTGCCGACAAAACTGACGGTTTCCGCGTACGAACCCTGGAACGTGGCCTTGCCGCCGTCGAGAATGTTTTTCGTCTGCAAGCCCGCCAGCAGGGAGGCATTGCGGTTGTCGCCCACGCCGCCCGAGTTCGGCCCGATGGTGAATTTATCGCCCTGCGCGGGCGCCCCCGTCATGTTGACGTTGATGCCGCCAAAGCTGAAGCTGTCGCCTTCCGTGTACGGGATGTTCGCCGTCCCGGCCGGATACGTGGTGGTGGCGCCATTCAAGCCTTTCACGGTCACGGCCTGGCCCGCAGGGAAACCCGACAGCGAAGTGGTCGCCTTGTCGTACGTCAAGGTGACGGGGCCCGTCAAGGCGTTGCCTGGCGTCAAATACGCCTTGTCCACGCTACCTGCGCCCAGCTTGCCGCTACCCGTGTTGCTGACGGGCGCAGCCGTGACGATGGGCGCGCCGGCGGCCAGCTTGTTGCGGTCGGTAATCGCCACGGCCAGGTCGGAAGCGCCGTGCGCCGTCGGCCTGACCATGAAGTTGTCGCCTTCGGCGGCCGCGCCCGAGATCGAGAAATCCACGCCGTCGATGGTTTGCGGCACGGTTTGCGGATACGGGTTGATGGTCGTTTTCGCGCCGTCGCTCTGGCGCGTCACCACATAATTGGAGCCGTCATACTTGACGGCATAATCGCTGGCCGTCAGCTTGGTCGGATCGCTGACCTTGGCCGACAGAACGGTCGTGCTGGTCGCATTGTTGCGGTAGTCGGCGCCGATGACGGGATCGGGCAACTTGAAGAAGTCGGTCCCCATGTCGCCATTCAAGTCCTGGCCCAGCTTGTGCTGCTCATTGAAGGTGGACGCCAGTGCGATGGCGACCTTGCCCAGCGAATTCTGGATGCGGTCCAGGCTGCCGCTGCGGAATTCCAGCAAGCCGCCCAGCGCGCCGCCGCTGAGGGAGCTTTCCGACAGTTTGCTGACGCTCGAGCCCGTCACATAGCCGATGTCCAGGCGGTTCGGGTCCGTCGGCGACGGTGTGGTGGCCAGTTCAAAGTTCTTGTCGCCCACCACCAGCGGCTGGCCCGAGCCGATCGAAACGGTAATCGAGTTGCCGGCGCCAGGCTGAACAGTTGCCTTGACGTATTTGTTCAGTTCCGTGATCAACTGGTCGCGCTGGTCCAGCAAATCGTTGGGCTGATTGCTTTCATTCACGGTCAGGTTGGTAATCGAGGTATTCAGTTCCGCGATCTGCTTGGCGTAGGAATTGATCACCTTGACGTTCGACGTGATCTGCGAATTGACGCCGTCGCCGATCTCCGTCAGGCGCGCGCTGAGGCCCTGGAAACGGGCCGTCAGCGAGTTTGCGCTCGACAACAATGCCTGGCGCGACGAGACGGACGAGGGATTCGAGCTGAAATCCTGCACGCCCTTGAAGAAATCGGCCATCGCCGGCGACAGCCCGGCCGTCGGGTCCGCCAGCATATTGTCGATCTGGGTGATCTGCGTGTAATACGCGTCGAGCGAACTGGTGGCCGACTGCGCGGCATTCACCTGGGCCGCCATGAAACCGTCGTACTGGCGCTTGACTTGCGATACCTCGGTACCATTGCCAACAAAGCCATAACCGGCATTGTTGAACTGCGCCGTCTGCTGCAGCACCACCTGGCGGTTGTAACCGTCCACGTTGGCATTGGTGATGTTATGCCCGGTCGTCGACAGGCCCACCTGCGCTGCAAGCAAACCGCTCTTACCGATGCTGAGTAGATTCGAAGTCATGGTGTCTTATTGGTTACCGTCAAAAGTATTTACGGCAGCCGCGGCGAAAACTTGAAGCGCGCGGCTTGCACGGGGGCAAGGCGGGGCGTCAGCCGACCAGAGAATTTTTAATGATTTTTGTCAATTTGGCAGCGTAATTCGGGTCCGTCGCATAACCGGCTTTCTGCAATCCCTGGGCGAAGGTGCTGGCGTCGCCCGCGCTGGCCAGGACTTTTTCGTAGCGTTTGTTGTTGGTAATCAACTGCGCATAATCCTTGAAGCTGTCGGCATAGCTGTCATAGGCGCGGAATTTTTCCACCTTGCGCTGCGCCTTGCCATTCACGTATTCCGTGGTGACGGCTTCCGTGACCTTGCCCTTCCAGTCGCTGGAAGCCTTGATGCCGAACAGGTTGTGGCTGCTGCTGCCGTCGCGGCTGATGATTTCGCGCTTGCCCCAGCCCGTTTCCAGCGCCGCCTGGCCCAGCATGAACTTGGCCGGGATGCCCGTGGCGCGGCTGGCTTCTTCCGCATGCACGCCCAGCTTTTCCTGGAAGGCGCGCACGTGCGGCGCCTGCGTGGCGTTGGCCTTGTCGCTCAGAGTCTTGCCGCTGGCGGCGGCGCTGCCGGCCCCCTCGGCGAGGGCGCCCTGCTGCTGGCGGAAGGCGGCCAGCGCCTGCGCCATGCTCGAGGAACGGGGCGACGGCGCTTCGGCGCCATCGGCGGCCAGCGCCTGGTTCGACGACGACAATTGGCGGATCAGCACGTCCGCCAGGCCCGTGCCCCGCTTGGCCAGGTTCTGGCTCGTCTGCTGGTCCAGCATCGAGGTGTACATCTTGCTTTGCTGGCTATCCATGATGCCGTCCTGCGGCGTGGCTTCGCGCATGCTTTTCATCATCATGTTGATGAACATGGCTTCGAATTGCGTGGCCGCCTCTTTCAGGGCGGCGGGGTCCTTCGCCTTGGCGGACTGGCGCAAGCCATCCATGCCTTTCACGTCATAGGCGGCGGTATTGCTGAGGTCGGTTTGACTGATCATGGCGTGTCCATCAAATGATTTCAAGTTCGGCGCGCAGCGAACCGGCCGCCTTCATCGCCTGCAGGATGGCCAGCAAATCTTGCGGCGAAGCGCCGATGGCGTTGAGGGCCTTGACCACGTCGGACAGCGAGGCGCCGCCCTTGACCAGCATCACCTTGCCCGGTTCCTTCTTGATATCGATCTGCGCCGTCTGCGTGACCACCGTGCGCCCGCCCGACAAGGGCGCCGGCTGGCTCACTTGCGGCTCGACATTGATGGTGACGGACAGGTTGCCGTGCGAAATGGCGCACGTTTCCAGGGTCACGGACTGGTTCATCACGACGGAACCGGTGCGCGCATTCATGATGACCTTGGCCGCCAGGCGGGCCGGGTTGACTTCGATGCTTTCCAGCTGGCCCAAAAAGGACACGCGCTGGTCGCTGCCGCTCGGCGACTGCACCTGGATCACGCGGCCGTCGAGCGCGGCGGCCGTGCCGGCGCCGTAGCGGCTGTTGATGGCGTCGACCACGCGGCTGGCGGTGGCGAAATCGGTGGCGTTCAATTCCAGGCGGATAGTGTTGTTGGCGCCCAGCGCCGAAGGCACGGTGCGCTCGACGGTCGCGCCGCCCGAGATGCGGCCCACGCTCAGGTGATTGATGACGACGGAACTGCCGGCCGCCTGCGCGCCCACGCCGCCCACCAGCACGTTGCCTTGCGCCATGCCGTACACCTGACCATCGGCCCCCTTCAGGGGCGTCATCAATAAAGTGCCGCCGCGCAAGCTTTTCGCATTGCCCATCGACGACACCGTCACGTCGAGCAACTGGCCCGGCTGGGCAAACGCCGGCAAGGCCGTCGTCACCATCACGGCGGCCACGTTTTTCAGCTGCAAACTAGTGCCTTGCGGCAAGTTGATGCCCTGCTGCTGCAGCATCGCCGCCACGCTCTGGATGGTGAACGGGGTTTGCGTGGTCTGGTCGCCGCTGCCGTCGAGGCCGACGACGAGGCCATAGCCCATCAGCTGATTCTGGCGCACGCCGGCGATGCTGGCCAGGTCCTTGATGCGCTCGGCTTGCGCCACGGGCGCCAGCAGGGAGATGGCCAGGCCGAAAATGGCGAGAAAGCGGGGAAAGGTCGACGTTGCCATGATCAGAACGGCAACAGGCTGAGGAAGAAGCGCGACGCCATCGACGCCATTTCGGCGCGGTCGATCTGGCTGTTGGTGCGGTATTCGACGCGCGCTTCGGCCACCTGGGTCGAGGGCACGACATTGCCCGTGCCGATGGTGTCCGGATTGACCATGCCCGAGAAGCGGATGAATTCCGTGCCCTTGTTCATGGCAATCTGTTTTTCGCCCGCGACGATCAAGTTTCCGTTTGGCAATACCTCGATCACCGTCACGCCGATGGTGCCGGAAAACGTGTTGCTGGCGGACTGGTTGTCGCCATCGGCAAATTTCGTCGCGCCATTCGCCGCCACGGTGCCGCCGAAACGGCCCTGGGCGAAGCCGGGCGTGGAAAAGCCCACGCTGCCGGACTTGTTGCCGGAACTGGCGCCCGCCTTGACGGCATTCGTGCGCTCGGTGATGGCGATCGTCATCGTGTCGCCCACGTGGCGCGCGCGGCGGTCTTCGAAGGCGGGACGGTAGGTCGACGGCTGGTAGATGGAACCGTTGTTGACGACCACGGGTTCCGGCATCGGCGCGCGCGTGGTGGTGGGATATTGCACGATGGACGTAGGCGTGATGGCGCAGCCGGACAGCAGGACTGCAGAGAACAAAGCGATGATGGGGTATTGCATGGCGAACCTCCGCTGCCATCCGGCGGCGGATGGCATGACGACTATGAAAATTAAAGTTGCGACAATTTCTGCAGCATTTGATCGGATGTGGTGATGGCCTTGCTGTTGATCTCGTAGGCGCGCTGCGTCTGGATCATGTTGACCATTTCCTCGGCCACGTTGACGTTCGACGTCTCGATATAGCCCTGCATCAGCACGCCGGCGCCGTTCGTACCCGGGGTGTTGGTTTGCGCCACGCCGGAGGCGCCCGTTTCCATGTACAGGTTTTCGCCCTTCGATTCCAGGCCGGCGGGATTGACGAAGGTGGTCAGTTGCAGCGAGCCGATTTGCGATGGCGCAACAGTGTCAGGCAAGGTGACGGAGACGGTGCCGTCGCGCGCCACGGTCAGGCTCAGCGCATTGGTCGGCACGGTGATAGCGGGCTGGATGACGAACCCTTCGGACGTCACCAGCTGGCCGTTGGCGTCCGTCTGGAACGAACCGTCGCGCGTGTAGGCGGTGGCGCCGTCCGGCATCAGCACCTGGAAGAAACCGGTACCGTTGACCATCACGTCGCGCGAATTGCCCGAGGCCTGGGGATTGCCCTGCGTATGGATGCGTTCGGTCGCCACGGTGCGTACGCCCGTGCCGATCTGCAAGCCCGATGGCAGCTGGGTCTGCTGCGACGATTGCGCGCCCGGCTGGCGCACATTTTGATACAGCAAGTCTTCAAACACGGCGCGCGACTTCTTGAAGCCGGTGGTGCTGACGTTGGCCAGGTTATTGGCGATCACGTCCATCTGCGTTTGCTGCGCTTCCAGGCCGGTCTTGGCAATCCAAAGGGAACGAATCATGATATTTCTCCAATAACAGCGCTAACCAGCCCTGTAGACTATTTCTATGCGACCATTATGCGGTGGCCCCCATCAATTCAAAGCGAGGATCTGGGTGGCTTTCGCCGCGTTATTCTCGGCATTCTTCAACAAGCTCATTTGCGTTTCGAACTGGCGCGCCAGGGCGATCATGCTGACCATCGAGTCGACGGGACTGACATTGCTGCCTTCCAGCGCACCGGTGGTCAGCTTGACGGCCTGGTCGGCCTGCGCCACCGTGCCATCCTTCAGGCGGAACAGACCGTCGTCGCCGCGCACCAGTTGCTGCTCGGGCGGGTTGACCAGCTTGATGCGACCCAACACCGTCGAGGGGCCGGGCGGCACGTCCGTGGAAATCGTGCCCACCGTGCCGTCGCTGGCGATGGCCACCGTCACGCCGGGCGGAATCGCCATGGGGCCCGTATCGCCCTGCACCATCAGCCCGCCCTGCGTTTGCAGCATGCCGTTTTCATTCAGTTTCAGGGCGCCGTTGCGCGTGTAGGCTTCGGAACCGTCGGCCGACTGCACCGCAATCCAGCCGCCATTTTCCACGGCCACGTCGAGCGCGCGGCCCGTGTGCTGCATGGGACCTTGCGTGAAATCGGAACCGACCGTCGAATCGACGACGAAGGCGCGCGTCGGCATCATGCCGTCGGCCACCACGGGCACGGCGCGGAACGAGTCGAGCTGGGCACGGAAACCCGTGCTGGTGGCGTTCGCCAGGTTGTTCGCCGTGGTCGCCTGCTTGTCGAGGATGTGCTTGGCGCCCGAGCCGGCGGTGTAGATGAGACGGTCCATGTGTTTTCTCCGTGCAAAACGAAAGCCGGGAGCAGTCCGAAAGAACCGCTCCCCTTACTCTTAACGCAGGTTGACTAAGGTTTGCAGGACGGAATCCTGCGTCTTGATGGTCTGCGCATTCGCCTGGTAAGCGCGCTGGGCCGTGATCATGTTGACCAGCTCCGCCGTCAGGTCGACGTTCGACACTTCCACCGCCGAGGCGCGCAAGTTGCCCAGGGTGCCAGTCTTCGGCTCGCCCGTGATGGGCTTGCCCGAGGCCGAGCTTTCCACCCAGGCGTTGTTGCCCAGCGGCTCCAGGCCGTTCGGGTTGGTAAAGTTGCTCAACACCACTTGGCCCAGGGCGCGCGTCTTGCCATTGTTGTACTGGCCCTGGATGACGCCGTCGTCACCGACGATGAATTGGCTCAGCTGGCCCGCCTTGTAGCCGTCCGCTTCCGTTTTCTTTTCCGCCGTGGTGGTGCCCAGCTGGGTCGACCTGGTGAAATCGACCTGGACCGACAGGGTCGCATTCGCGCCCGTGGCCGGGAAGATCGGCAGGTTGACGGTGACGGGCAAGGTTTGCGGCGGCGTCAGGGCCAGCATGGCGGCCCGGTCCAGGCTGCCGACCGTGTTGAAGACCAGGGAACCGGTCTTGACGGCCGGCACCACGGTCACGTTGCGGATGGCCTCGTCGATCTGGTCGGGCGTGCGGCTCGAGTTGACGCCGTTCGGCACTGCGCTGCCGTAGGTGGCGGCGATGGCGGCCAGTTGCGCTGGCGTGGCGCCTGCAGCGGCGGCAGCGGCCGAGACGGCGGCACCGACCGCATTGCCATAGGCGACGGCGGCGGCCGTCACGTTGGCCGGCACCAGCGGCACGGCCGTGGCGGCGGCCTGGTAGGCGGCGCGCGCGGCCAGCGAAGCTGGGTCCGTCTGCAGGGCGGCCGCGACCTTCATGCTGGTCACTTCCGTGCCGTCAATGGCCGAGTAGACATCCCAGGTATTGGTGCCCGTCTTGACATAGAAATTCGCCATGTTGTGGGAATTGCCCAGCGAATCGAAGACTTCGACAGGGAACTGCTTGTGGTACGAGGTGTCGTCCGTCGACTTGAACGGCACCGTGGTCGGCATGGCCGTGTTCGAATTGAGGTTGACTTGCGTGTCGACCTTGGTCGTTGCCTGGGGCTTCATGTCCGACTGGTCGATCTGCAGGGGCACGACGGCGCCGGCGACGATCTTGCCGTTGACGTCGGCCGGATAGCCGGTCAGCTGCGCCAGCTGGGCGTTGACGATGAAACCGCTCTTGTCGACCTGGAACTGGCCATTGCGCGAATACTGGATGGCGCCATTCACGCTGGTACGGAAGAAACCGCCGCCATTGATGGCGATGTCGAGGGGATTTTGCGACGTTTCCAGGTTACCCTGGTTAAATTGCTGGGCGATTTGCGAGACCGACACGCCGATCCCCGCCTGGTTGCCGCCCACGCCATACAGCGAGTTGGCATAAATGTCGGCGAACTGGGCCTGCGACTGCTTGAAACCCACGGTCGACGAGTTGGCGATGTTGTTGCCGATGACGTCCAGCGATTTGGCGGCGCCATTCAAGCCGCTCAGGCCTTGTTGGAAAGACATTGTGTTCTCCTGGTAGAAATTAGGGGTAGAGGGTCACGCTAAGGGGAAGCGGCTTACAGAATCTGTTTCACGTCGGCCATGGTGATGCTGCCCACGCCCGGCACATTCAATTTCACGCCATTGGCGCCCGTCGACACGCTGGCGACCGAACCGAACATCAGCGCCGTTGCATCCTTGAGCTTGGTGCCGCCGCGCGTCGCTTCCACGGCGAAGGTGTAGGCGCCGTCGGCCAGCACGACCGGCTTGCCATCCTTGTCGAGGTCGGCGGTGGAACCGTTCCAGCCCAGCGGCAAGGTGCCCGCCGGCTGGGCGCCCAGGTCGATGGAATGGACTTCCTTGCCATCCTTGTAGATGACGACCTTGACCTTGTCGGCGGCCGTGGCCAGGTCCACGCCCAGCAGCGCGGCGCTCTTGCTCAGGTTGATGTCCTTGCCCGCCGTCAAGACGCCATGGCCGATGATGTTGGCCGCCTGCATCGATTCGGCTTGCTGGTAGCTGGCTTTCAAGCTTTCCACGGTGGTATTGAGCTTGTTGACGCCCGTCACCGTCGACAGCTGGGCCAGCTGGCTGGTCAGCTGTGCATTGTCCAGCGGATTCATCGGATCCTGGTTTTTCAGCTGGGTAACCAGCAGGGTGAGGAATTTGTTCGTTTCCGCTTCGACACTGCCTGCCTCGGCCGTCGTCTTCTTCGGATTCATCGTCGCCATCAGGTCGGTGACTTTGGAGGTGTTCGTATCGATGATTGCCATAATGATCAGTCAGCCTTACTGGCCGAGGGTGAGGGTTTTCAGGAGCAGCGACTTGGCCGCGTTCATGGTTTCCACGTTGGTCTGGTACGAGCGCGAAGCCGACAGCATGTTGACCATTTCGTCGACCGTATTCACGTTGGGCATGGTGACGTAGCCCTTCTCGTCGGCCAGCGGGTTCTTCGGGTCGTAGACCAGCTTCATCGGCGACGGGTCTTCGATCACCTTCTGTACCTTGACGGCCGTGGCGCCGTTGGCCATGGGCACGGCTTCGAACACCACCTGCTTGGCGCGGTAGGCTTCGCCCGTGGCGCTGGTGGCGCTGTCGGCATTGGCCAGGTTGCTGGCCACCGTGTTCAGGCGCTGCGCCTGGGCGCTCATGGCCGAACCGGAAACATTGAAGATATTAAATAGCGACATGATTATTGTCCTCCCTGGATGGCCGTCAGCATGCCCTTGATCTGTGAATTGAGGAACGTCACGGCCGCCTCGTAGCGGATGGCATTGTCGGCAAACGCATTGCGCTCGAGATCCATGTCGACCGTATTGCCGTCGACGGCGCCCTGGGCCGGCGCGCGGTACAGCAGCGGCGTGCCGTCGGCCAGGGTCTCGACCTTGCCGCCACCGGGTGCGCCCGCAGCTGCGGCCACGCCCTTGCCCGGCATATGCTGCGGCGCCGTGCCCTTCAGGGCCGGCGGCACGCCATCCTTGCGCGCCATCGCCCCCTTCAGGGCGGCGGCGAAATCGACGTCGCGCGCCTTGTAGTTAGGCGTGTCGGCATTGGCGATATTCGAGGCGAGCAATTCCTGGCGCGTCGAGCGCAGGCTCAGCGCCGTCTCGTTGAAGCGCATGTAATCGTCGAGTTTCCCTATCATGTCAGGCTCCGGAAAGATCTGCCACTGGCGCCCGAGATGGCGGAAGGATGGCGGATTAGTGATGACAGGAAACATAGTAAGGTGCCCACCAGCAAGACCATCGCCGGATCAGACCGTACTTTTACCCCTTAATCGGCGCTTCGATCGGGGCGGCGCGCACTATCATGGCACTATTCCAGAGGCCTATCACCATGAAAACACCGCTCGCTTTCTTCTTTGCTTTTGCCGCCCTGCCACTGCTGGCGCAGGCGCAAAACGCCGGCCGGCAAACGCCGGAAGCGCTGCGCAACAGCGTGGAACAATTCCTGCAAGTGCAAAGCAACGGCTTGCCCGGCAAGGTGACGGTCACCGTCGGCGCCGTCGATCCGCGCCTGAACCTGGCTGCCTGCCCCGCACCGCAGGCGTTCATGGCGCCGGGCGCGCGCGCCTGGGGCAAGACCACCGTCGGCGTGCGCTGCACGGCGCCCTCCAGCTGGACCATTTACTTACAAGCGAACGTGGCCGTCGTCGGCGACTACGTGGCCAGCGCCGTGCCGCTGGCGCAAGGGCAAGCCATCGACGCCAGCCAACTGGTGACGATGCAGGGCGACCTGGCCGCATTGCCGGCAGGCATCGCCACCGACATGGCCCAGGTCGTGGGCGCCAGCACGAATATTTCCTTGCCGCCAGGCACGCCGATGCGCCTCGACACCCTGCGCCGCAAGCCGGTGGTGATGCAAGGCCAGCTGGTGCGCGTGGTTTCGAGTGGTAACGGTTTCCAGGTGGCATCAGAAGGACGCGCCATCGGCAGCGCCGGCGATGGCCAGACGGTGCAGGTACGCACGCAGAGCGGCCAGCAGATCAGCGGCGTGGCGCGGGCTGGCGGCCTGGTGGAGGTGGCGTTTTAAACACGGATGGACAGCGATATTGTGGTCTGGCGCACTAAAGTTTCGGCAAAAGGTGCCGATAATGACACATATCCCGGAGTTTTTTGACTTCGACCAGACGAGGATCACGCTGTGAAAATTACCGATAACACCATTAAAAGCAATCCCGGCCTGCCGGTGGCGCCCGCGAGTACTTCCGGCGCCCGGAATGCCGAGAAAGCCCAGGCAACACCGACAACGTCGGACAATGTACGCCTGTCGCCGCAAGGACAGGCATTAGCGGCCAGTGCAACTGCCGGCAGCGGCGCCGTGTTCGACACGAAAAAAGTCGAACGCATCAAGCTCGCGATCGCCGACGGCCAGTTCCAGGTCAACTCAGAAAAAGTGGCGGACGGTCTCCTCGACACGGTCAAGGACTTGCTGCACTCACGAAATAGATAGGTTCCCTCATGCAATCAGTGACTCCGTTTTCCAGCCTGCGCGACGAGCAACAGCTCATGACCACATTGCTGGCATTGATGAAAGAAGAACAGCGGCATCTGGTTGCGGCTGACATCGATGCAATCACGGAGCTCACGGCGCGCAAGACGGCACTGGTAGGACAATTGAGCCAGCTGGCGGCGCAACGCCACCAGGCGCTGGCGGCAGCCGGTTTCACGGCGGCCGAAGCGGGCATGGAAGACTGGCTGGTCGGCGCCAATGAAGCCGACGCGGCGCCCCTGTGGAAAGCCCTGCTCGAGACGACGCGCGAAGCCAAGGAGCAAAACCGCCTGAACAGCCTGCTCGTCAACAAGCACATGCTGCACACGCAAGGCGCCCTGAACGCCATGCGCCCCCCGGCCCAGAGCGGCAATTTCTACGGCCCCAGCGGCCAACCGACGACGAACACGGCCAGCCGGCGCGTCGTCATCGGCTGATTTCCCCTAGTTAACAGCAATCCGCCGGCAAGGCGCAGCGGCCTTGCCCTTCAACCGTGTGCGGCACGCCCCGCATGCTGGCGGTATTTCGCCACGATGGCTTGCGCCCTGGCGCTGGCGGCCGCCTGCTGCTCCGGCGTCAATTCCGCCTGCAGCCAGTGCCAGTATTCGTCCTGGTAGGGATTGGTGACGCCGGGCGCGAGGATGTCGTCGTAGACCTGGCGCAGCGCCAGCAGGTAGCCATACGCTTGCGGCGCATCTTTCTGCACCACCTCGCCATCGCGCAGATACGCCATCATCAGAGTCGACACGCTGGTCAGCTCCGCCTCGTCCGCCTGCGCCGTCAGCTGGGCGATCGCTTGCCGCTTCCACGCCTGCACCAGCGGATCGTCGGGACGGTTGCGCAGCGCGCTGCGGTCGCCGAACGGCCCTTCCGACAGGAAGATAGTCGCCGCGCCGGGCACGCCCGCCCTGGCGGCAGTCGCCAGGTAGCCGAGGCGCTCCTCGCGCTGGCGCTGCGTCAGGCCCGCGCACAGCTGCTGCTGGGCGGCTTTTTCCTGCGCCGTCATCTCGCGCCCCAGCTCGAATTCCAGCCCCGGCAAGCGCCTTTCTTTCTCAAATGAAATGCAGTCGTCGAGCAGATTGTAGGCCGCATACGCGTCTTCCGGCTTGCCGCTGGCCGCCAGGCGCGCGAGCTGCTGCGCCAGGGTGACGGGCATCGGCGCGGCATCGGCGACCGGGCTGGCATCGATACTCAGATACGATTCCAGGCTGCGTCCCGCTGGCGCACCAGGGGCGGAGGTGGCAGCGTCCGGCGCGCCGCCGTCGGGAGCGGGCCAGTACGCGAGCGCCAGCGCTGCCGCGATGGCGGCGGCGATGGCCATGCCGGTGAATTTGACGTTCATGGTGAGGAAGCGCGTGGATGGGAAACGCACGTTACCACAGGCGCGCGGCGGCGGGCCGCACGCCTCCGCACGCTCAGCCGCCGGCCTTTTTCGGCTGGTGGCCCAGCTTGGCCAGCGCGGCCAGGATGGCGTCGACATGGTCGCCCTGCACTTCGATCACGCCATCCTTGACGGTGCCGCCCGAGCCGCACTGCGTGCGCAACTGCTTGCCCAGCAGGGCCAGCGCGATGGCGTCCAGCGGCAAGCCCTTGACCACGGTGACGCTCTTGCCGCCGCGGCCCTTGGTCTGGCGCGAGACGCGCACCACGCCATCGCCCGCAGGCGCAGCCTTCGCTTGCGCCTTGCACGCGCACTGCGCCAGCGGCTGGCGGCAGGCGGGACACATGCGGCCCGTTTCAGTGGAATAGACGAGACCGCCCAGGGAGCTGCTTTTCATGAGGGAACGATAAAAGAGGAAGAAAGCGCGATTGTACCAAGCGGCGGCCCGCAGTTGACGAGCGTCAATTGGCCGGCGCAGGCGCCGCGGGCGCCGTCGGCACTTCCGTCACCGTTTCGGGGATGCCCGACAAAATCGTCACGGCGACCCGGCGGTTGCGCGCGCGCCCTTCCGGCGTGGCGTTCGGCGCCACGGGGATATTGTCGGCGTGGCCCACGGCCGTCAGGCGCGACGCCTTGACGCCGCTGGCGATGAACAGGCGCACCACGGCGCTGGCGCGCGCGGCCGACAATTCCCAGTTCGAGGCAAAGGTCGAATTGCTGATCGGCTGCACATCCGTATGCCCTTCCACCTGCACGTCGTGCGTGTCGTCCTTGAGCAGCACGGCCACGGCGCGCAAGGCTTGGTCCGATTCCGCCGTCAAGCCCGCCGCGCCCGGGTCGAACAGCACGCTGGCATTGATTTCCACGCTCACGCCGCGGCTCGTCTGCGTGACCCGCACCTTGCCTTCCTTGACCAGCGGCGCCAGGGTCGACGTCAAGTCCTGCGCCAGGCGCGTCATGTGTTCGCGCTCGCGGCGGATGGCTTCCGTGCGGCGTTTCAGGGCGGGGTTCGGCAACGGGATCGCCTGCGGCGCTTCCATGATGATGGGCGGTGCGCCCTTTTCCAGGCTGAAGGCCTGGCCGATGGCATTCTGGAAGACACGGTATTTGCCTTCGTTGACTTGCGAAATCGCATACATGACGACGAAGAAGGCGAACAGCAGGGTGATGAAGTCGGCGTACGAGATCAGCCAGCGGTCCTGGTTATCCGGTTCCTCGTCATACTTCCTGCGCGCGCGCCGCATCATGGTCAATGCTCGTGCAAGAGGCTGGACACGCGCTCTTCGATGATGCGCGTATGGTCGCCCGTGGCGATGTCGTACAGCACGGCGGCCGTGATTTCATACTGCACCACGCGGCGCGAAACGATGGCCTTGAGTTTATTGGCCACCGGCAGGAACAGCAGATTGGCCAGGCCCACGCCATAGATGGTCGAGACGAACGCCACGGCGATGCCGCCGCCCAGCTTGCTGGGGTCGGTGAGGTTTTCCATCACATGGATCAGGCCCAGCACGGCGCCCAGGATGCCGATGGTGGGCGAATAGCCGGCCGCCGATTCCCACACCTTGACGGCCTGGCGCTCGGCCATTTCGTAGGCGGAGATTTCCACGTCGAGCAACTGGCGCAGCTTGTCGGGCGCGATGCCGTCGACGATCATGCGCAAACCCTTGGCGTTGAAGCGGTCGGCCGTGTTTTCCATCAGGCGCTCGAGCGCCAGCGGGCCGTCGCGGCGCGCCGTCAGGCTCCATTGCCCGATGTCGCGCGCCAGCGCGGCGCGCGTGTCGGACGGCGGCAGGAACACCCAGCGCAGCATTTCCAGGCCGCGGACAAAAGTGCGCAGCCGCGTCTGCAGCAGCACGGCGCCGAAGGTGCCGACGATGACGATGGCAAAGGCGGCCGGCTGCAGCAGGGAGGCCATCTTGCCGCCTTCCAGTGCCTGGCCGACCAGCAGGCCGGCCAGCGCCAGCGCCAGCCCGATTACGCTGGACCAGTCCACGCCAGCTCCCTCAAGGTTGCGCGCAGGCGCGCGACGGCCTGGGTATGCAGCTGCGAGACGCGCGATTCGGATACGCCCATCACCGCGCCGATCTCCTTCAGGTTCAGCTCTTCTTCGTAATACAGGCCCATGAGTATTTTCTCGCGTGGCGGCAGCGCGTCGATGGCATCGATCACGGATTGCCGGAAATCGGTATCGAGCAGGGAACGCAAGGGGTCGCTGTCCTCGTCCACGCAGTGGCGGTCGAGGAAGCTGTCATTGCCGTCCGGGTCATGAAAGTCTTCGTAGTACACGAGCTGGTGGCCGCCGCCGTCGCCCAGCATTTCCTGGTAGTCGGCCAGCGACATTTTCAGCAGCTTCGCCACTTCCGACTCCGTCGGCGGATGGCCGAGGCGCTGCTGCAGGGTGCTCATCGCCTCTTCGATCTTACGCATGTTCTGGCGCATGCTGCGCGGCAGCCAGTCGCTGGTGCGCAATTCGTCGAGCATGGCGCCGCGGATGCGCAGCACGGCATACGTCTCGAACTGCGCGCCATGCGTCTCTTCATAGCGCGTAATGGCATCGAGCAGGCCGATCATGCCGGCCTGGATCAGGTCATCGACCTCGACCGAAGGCGGCAATTTCGCCTTCATATGGTGCGCCAGACGCTTCACCAGCGGAATGTGCTCCGTCAGCAAATAGTCCTTGTTCGATTTCCCTTTGACCGTGTACATAGGCTGCTTATTGTTTTCTCATCTTATCTGGTGCTGCGGTTCGATTCAGGCGCTGAACTGGTGCGGGCTCCCCGTCTGGTACAAGGTGCCGCCAAGCACCGGCGCCGCCGAACGGGCCAGCCGCTCGGCCAGTCCGCGAAACGCCACCGACGCTCCCGCCAGCGGAAACGCATCGACCACGCTGCGGCCCAGCCGCGCCGCGCGGTGCAGATACTCGTCGGCAGGCACGGAACCCATCGAAGTCAGCTTCACGGCCAGGTAGCGGCTCGCCGCCTGCGCCATATTATCGTATACCACTTTTGCTTCGGATTCGGAAGCGCCGGTGACGAGAATGCCGAACGGACGGCGTCCCAGTTCCTGGCTCAGGCGCTTGATCAGGCAGTACGCCGCCTTGATCGAGGTGGCGCTGGTCGAGACTTGCACGACGATATCCGACGATGCCATCAGCGGCACGGGGAAGCACGCGCCCTCGTCCGCCACGACGCCGTCGACCAGCACGATGCCGCTCTGGCGCGCCAGCACCTCGAACGTCTTGCCAAGGCGGCGCAGTTCATCCTCGCCCGCATAATCCATGCTGTCCATCAAATGGTTGCGCGCGCCGAGGCTGGCCACGCCGAAGCCTTGCGGCACCTGGTGGATGACCTGGTTCAAGCCGCACTGCTGGCGCGCCACGTCACGCAGGCTGGCGCCGTGCGCCAGTCCCAGGCGCGATGCCACGCCATCGCTGCCGCCGCTGGCGTCGAGCAGCAGCACGTCATTGCCGCCGTAGACGAGCGACGCGCCCAGGTTGACCAGCATGGCGCCCTTGTCGTCCTGCGGCGTGGCCGAGAGGAACGTCATGACGCGCGGCTGCGGGCCGGCCAGCATGCGGCGCAAGCCTTCGGCCTGGTCAAAATCGAAATTAGCCAAGGTGCACCCCGCGCGCTTCATTGTTGCGGGCGGCCGCCTGCGCCATCAGCAGCGGCAGTTCGGCGTCGGAAAACTGCGTGGCCGCCGCATCGCGCTTGAGCTTGAAGGCACGGTCGATCAGGTAGCCGCGGTCGGCCAGGTACAGGTCTTCCGGCACGCGCTGGCCGTTCGACACATAAAACAGGTTCAGCTTCTGGCGGATCACCACGTCGAGCACATTGCCGATCGAGGCCGCTTCATCGAGCTTGGTCATGATGCAGCCGGCCAGGCCGCTGCCCTGATACGCGCGCACCACTTCATTCAACGTTTCCTGCGTGGCCGTGGAGTTCAGGCACAGCAGGCGCTTCACGTCGGCGCCGGCGCCCGACAGCATGGCCACCTGTTCCGTCACCATCTGGTCGCGCTGGCTCACGCCCACCGTATCGATCAGCACCGTGTGCTTGTTCTTCAATTCTTTCAGGGCGATGCGCAAGTCCGCCTCGTCCTTCACCGAATGCACCATCACGCCGAGGATCTTGCCGTAGATGCGCAGCTGTTCGTGCGCGCCGATACGGTAGGCATCCGTGGTGATCAGGGCCAGCTTTTCCGGGCCGTGGCGCATCACGCAGCGGGCCGCCAGCTTGGCCGTGCTGGTGGTCTTGCCGACGCCCGTCGGGCCCACCAGGGCAAATACGCCGCCCTGCTCCAGCATGGCGTCTTCATTGGCCACAGTATTCAGGTTACGGCTGAGGACCGTCTTGATCCAGCGCATGCTTTGCGCGCCGTCGAGGCCGGCCGGCAGCTTGTCGATCAGGTAGCGCGCCAGGCTGGCCGAGAAGCCGGCCGCCAGCATTTCGCGCAGCACGACGGCTTTTTGCGGCTCGCGCTGCTGCGTCGAACCCCACGAGATTTCCGCCAGCTGGGTTTCCATCATGCCGCGCATGGCGCGGATTTCATTCATCATGCCGCTCATCTCGGCGGCGGCGTTTTCCTTGACGTGCGCCAGCGCGCTGGCCATCATCTGCTGCATGCGGGCCATGTCCACTGGCTCGGAGGCAGCCTGGCGCGGCGCGGCAGGACGTGGCGCGGCCGGGCGCTGGGCCGGGGCGGCCGGACGCTGCGGCGTGGCGAACTGGGTCTGCAACTGGGGACGGGGCTGGGCCATTTCGGAGGCGGCCGGCGGCGAGGCCAGCGAAGCGGCGTCGTCATTGGCCAGCGCGAGGATTTCCACCACGCCATCGGCCTGGCGGTTCGACAGGATCACGGCGTCGGGGCCCAGCGCTTCGCGCACCTTGCGCAGCGCATCGCGCGACGAGGCGCCCGTAAATTTCTTCACATTCATGACCGGCCTCCCAGGGCGGGGGTGGCGCAATATTGGCTGAACTGTGTGACCATCGTCGACTCCTGTTGCTTGAGTGCTGTCTTCCACATGGACACAGATCACCCGGACAGTTTCCATTATTAGCGATGCTTACAGGAAATGATCGAAGGAACAGGACGGGAAAGTACCCGTTATTCAGTTTGCCGAGAGGAAATTGATGTTTATTTGACCAAAAGCAAGCACCGGGAGTCCGTCCCGCAGGAACCAACCCCGATGCCGCTTATCACAACTACTGCGCGCCCACCAGCGCCGTGACGCGGATGGTCTTGGTTTCCGGCACTTCCGCATGCGACAGCACTTTGAGCTGCGGCAAGGCGCGGCGCAGGAAACGCGACAGCAAGGCGCGCAGCGGCGCCGGCACCAGCAGCACGGGCGTCAGGCCCAGCGCTTCCTGTTGCTGGGCAGCCAGGCCCGCCTGGTGCGCGATGGTGTCGGCCAGGCCCGGCTCGATGCCGGCGCCGTCGCCGCCATTGCCCATCGCCTGCATCAGCAGCCGCTCCAGGCGGCTGTCGAGGGTCATCACGGACAGTTCGGCCGAGCCGGGGAACAATTGCTGCACGATGGCGCGGCCCAGGGCCACGCGCACCAGCGCCGTCAGGTCGTTCGGGTCTTGCGTGCTGACCGTATGCTCGGCCAGGGTTTCGATGATGGTGCGCATGTCGCGGATGTGCACGCCCTCGGCCAGCAGGTTCTGCAGCACCTTTTGCAAGGTCGACAGGGACAGCATCTTCGGCACCAGGTCTTCCACCAGGCGCGGCGACTCCTTGCCCAGGTGGTCGAGCAGCGATTGCACTTCCGCGCGGCCCAGCAGCTCGGAAGCGTGCGAGGTGATCAGGTGGTTCAGGTGCGTGGCCACCACCGTCCCCGCGTCGACCACCGTATAGCCCATCGACTGGGCCTGGTCGCGCAGGCTGGCGTCGATCCAGGTGGCGGGCAGGCCGAAGGCGGGGTCGTTCGTGGCCAGGCCGGGCAAGGTGCCGCTGGCCATGCCGGGATTAATCGCCAGGAACTGGCCATTGAACGCTTCGCCCACGCCCACTTCCACGCCCTTCAGGGTGATGCGGTAGGCGGACGGTTTCAATTCCAGGTTGTCGCGGATATGCACGGGCGGCGCCAGGAAACCCACTTCCTGGGCAAATTTCTTGCGGATGCCCTTGATGCGTTTGAGCAATTCGCCGCCCTGCGTCTTGTCGACCAGGGGGATCAAACGGTAGCCCACTTCCAGGCCCAGGGTATCGACGGGCATGATGTCTTGCCAGCTGGCTTCTTCCTGCTCGGGCGCCACGGTTGCTTGCGGCACTTCGGCCGGCTTTTCGGCCGCCGCTTTTTCCTGCGTGCGTTTCTTGCTGATCAGATAGGCGGAGCCGGCCAGCAGGGACGCCAGCAGGATGAAGACCATGTTCGGCATGCCGGGAATCAAGCCCATGCCGCCGATGATGCCGGCGGTGATATATAACACTTGCGGTTTCGCAAACAATTGCCCCACCAGCTGGGTGCCGATGTCCTGTTCGCTGGCCACGCGCGAGACGACGATACCGGCCGCCGTGGAAATGATCAGCGAAGGAATCTGCGCCACCAGGCCGTCACCGATGGCCAGCAAGGTATAGTTCTTCAGCGCATCGGCAAAGCCCATGTCGTGCTGCAGCAAGCCCACCAGCAAACCGCCGACGATATTGATGACGGTGACCATGATGCCGGCGATGGCGTCGCCGCGCACGTATTTGCTGGCGCCGTCCATGGCGCCGTAGAACTCCGCTTCCTGCGCCACTTCCGTGCGGCGGCGGCGCGCTTCGTCTTCGCCGATCAGGCCCGCGTTCAGGTCGGCATCGATGGCCATCTGTTTACCAGGCATGGCGTCCAGCGCGAAACGGGCGCCCACCTCGGCGATACGGCCCGCACCCTTGGTCACGACGGTAAAGTTGATGATCGTCAAAATGATAAACACGACGATACCGACCGTGTAGTTGCCGCCAATCAAGAAGTGACCGAACGCCTCGATCACCTTACCGGCCGCGTCGGCGCCCGTATGGCCTTCCGTCAACACCACGCGCGTGGACGCCACGTTCAGCGACAGGCGCAGCATGGTCGACACGAGCAGGATGGTCGGGAACGCCATGAAGTCGAGCGGCTTGACCGTGTACAGCGCCGTCAGCAGCACGATGATGGACAGCGCGATATTAAAACTGAAGAAGATGTCGAGGATAAAGGCCGGCAACGGCAGCACCATCATCGCCAGCAGCATGATGATGATGATCGGCGCGGCGACGCCCTTGCTGGCGCTGCCTTTCAATCCGCTGAGCCAGGCTGGCATGGTCAGGCCGTTCATGGTGTGCTTCCTTTATTCTTGTCTGCCGCGTCTGCCGCGGGTTTGGTCTGCGACGCGGGGTCGAGCGGGTCGAGCTCGGGCGGCACGTCGAGTTTCTTCGGCTTGTCGGGACGCTCGCCCTGGCCCTTGCCATAGCTGCGCAGCTGGAACACGTAGGCCAGCACTTCGGCCACGGCGCCGTACAGCGCCTCGGGAATCTCGTCGCCGATGTCCGTGTGCTTGTACAGCGCGCGCGCCAGGGCCGGCGCTTCCAGGATGGCGACCTTGTGTTCGCCGGCCAGTTCGCGGATCTTCGCCGCCACCTCGTCGACGCCCTTGGCCACCACCTGCGGCGCGCCGCGCGAATTCTCGCCATACTTCAAGGCCACCGCGTAGTGGGTAGGGTTGGTCACCACCACGTCGGCCGTCGGCACGTCGGCCATCATGCGGCGGCGCGACATTTCATGCTGCATCTGGCGGATCTTCGCCTTGATCTGCGGATTGCCGTCCGATTCCTTCGACTCTTGCTTGACTTCCTGCAAGGACATTTTCATCTTGTTGGCGTAATGCCACATCTGGTACGGACCGTCGATGGCGGCGATCAAGCCCAGCGCGCCGACGATCAACAGGAAAGCCGTGATCAAGAGGCTGATCAGATGGGCCGAACCGGCGCGCAGGGATTCCACCGACAAGCCCAGCACGGCATCTTTTTGATGCTGCATCACCATCCAGGCGACGACGCCCACGACGAGGGTCTTGGCGATGGCCTTGAGCAATTCCACCAGCGCATTCTTCGAAAACATGTTGCCCAGGCCGCGAATCGGGTTGAGCTTGCCAAAATTGGGTGTAAACGCCTTGGAACTGAACAGCCAGCCGCCCACCAGCACGGGCGAAGCCAGGGCGACGAGCATGATGGCCAGCGCGTAAGGCAGGCACGTCAGCAGGACCGAGCCCACGTCGTAGCCGATGCGCAACATCATCGCGTCGGGATTGAGTATCTGTTCCCGGTCCAGGGTCAGCCCGGACACCATGACGGCCGTCAACCGCCGCACGATGGCGTCGCCGGCAAACCACAGGCAGCAGCCGGATGCCATCAACACAGTGAACGTTGCCACTTCACGCGATCGCGGAACGTCGCCTTCCTCACGCGCCTGCTCGAGGCGCTTCGGTGACGCGGCTTCGGTCTTTTCTGCGTCGCTGTCTTCCGACATCAATCAAACTCCGGTGAAGTCCTGCAGCCTGGCTAGGCGCAATACGGACTGGGCATGTGGCATTATCGGTTCAATTACCGCAACGCCATCAAGGGAAAAGGAGGGCGAATCCCCTGCTTTTCCTTTGCTCCCCAGTAACCTTAGCGGGACTTGCGCGCTTCAGCCTGTTTCACCGTCTGTTCAATCGCGCCAAACAGGGACTTGCCGTCATCGCCCAGCATTTCCAGCCGGACCACGTCGCCGAACAGCAAATACGGCGTGCCGGCGACGCCATCGGCGATCATCTCCTGGTTACGTCGCTCAACGATGCTGGAAAATCCCTTCTTGACTTCCTTGTTGGCGACCCCGCCCGCGCTCACCACGCTGCCGGCGCGCGCATTGCGCGTCTGGCACAGGTGGGCGAGCAATTGCGGATAATTGAACGCCATGTCGGCGCCCGCATGGGGCTGGCCCGTCAACTTTCCGTTCAGGCTGCAGCGCAGCGCGTAATGCACCTTGCCGCCGCGCCAGGCGTCCCCCAGCTCGTCGGGCGTGATGGCGACTGGAGAGCACGCCATGGCCGGTTTCGCCTGCAGGAAACCATAACCACTCGCCTGCTCGTCCGGCGCCAGGTTGCGCAAGGTGATGTCGTTGACCAGCATCAACAGCTTGATGTTCAGGTGCGCCTGGTCCGGCGTCGACCCCATGGCCACGTCGTCCGTGATGGCGGCGATGCCCGCTTCGTAGTCGATGCCCCACTGCTCGTGCGCCAGCACGATCTCGTCCTGGGCGCCCAGGAAATCGTCGCTGGCGCCCTGGTACAGGCGCGGCGCATCGCGCAGATTGGCGGGCGCCTCGCTGCCCGCCGCCTTGCAGGCCCGCTCGATCTGCTGCAGGTAGGCTGCGCCGGCCACGCGCAGGCTGCTGCGCGGCAAGGGCGCCATGCAGTTGGCGGGATCGAATTCGAAGGCGCGATGGCCGCGGCCGCTATTGATGGTCTGGTACAGCAAATCGAGCTGGGGCGCGATGAAACTCCAGTCGTCGAGCGCCTTTTGCAGGGTCGAGGCGATGCCATCGGCCAGATGGGCCGTTTTCAGGTCGCGCGAGACGACAGCCAGCTGGCCGTCGCGCGTGCCATCCTTCAGGGTAGCTAATTTCATGTGCGGGAAACTTCGTCAAATGCAGGCAATGGAGACTAAAGACGCCAAAAAGCCGGGATATCCCCGGCTTTGGCGGTCAGGAAGGGGCTAGGCCAGGAGCGCGATCTGCTCGGGCGTGAGGTAGCACCACTCGCCTTCGGCGATGCCCAGCGATTCCAGGGTCAGGCTGCCGATGGCGGAACGGTGCAGCGCACTGCAATGGTTGCCGGCGGCGGCCAGCATGCGCTTGACCTGGTGGTACTTGCCTTGCTCGAGCACGATTTCCAGCTGGTGCTCGCCGCGCTTGACGCAGACGAGGGCCGCCAGCGGGGCCGGCTCGTCGTGCAATTGCACGCCGGCCAGCAGCAGGGCCACCAGCTCATCCGTCACGGGCTCTTGCGTGGTGGCCTGGTAAATCTTCGGAACGTGGCGCTTCGGCGACGATTGTGCATGGATAAACGGGCCATCGTCGGACATCAGCAGCATGCCGGTCGTATCGTGGTCGAGCCGGCCGACGGGCTGGACTTCGCGCCAGGTGAATTGTTCCGGCAGCAGGGTCAGCACGCCAGGATGATGGCTGGGCTTGCGCGAGCATTCGAAGTTGGCGGGCTTGTTCAGCGCCAGGTACAGGTGCGCGCGGTACACCCACTCTTCTTCGAACACGTGCAGCACCAGGCCTTCGGTCTCGACGGTGGTGCGGTAATTGGTCTGGGTGACGCCATCGATGACGACATCGCCATCCTCGATAAGGGAACGACAATATTTACGGGTGCCAAAACCCTGCGATTGCAGGATGCGGTCTAGGGATAATTTACTCATGGGCGTGACTTTACCAGAAGCGGCTGGCAGCGTGAAGCGGCGGCGCCTGGCGTCCGCGCGGCGGCCCAGGCGGCACGAAACCATGGTGCACGCAGAAATACCAAAAAGAACAAGGTGAGATTTGGCGAGAAATGGTTGATTCCTTTGAGAAATATCAAGCGCTCGGAATATCGCGTTGATAGACTGAAACTTCGTTAGGAATCCGCCTAACGAGGTTTAGGAATAATAACTAGGCAACGACTGACAAGGACATCGTATGGAGCATACCGATACCATCGCCTTACAAGGCAACATCGCCGACATGCGCCTGCGCATCGCCGCAGAACAGGCGGCCATGCACAAGGTCAGACTCGGCGTGGCGCGCTGGAGCACCGCCCCTGCGCCACAGGATGCGGACGCGCCGCCATCGCCGGCAAGCCAGACGCGCTGGCATGCCGAGGCGCAATGTCATTTCATGTGCTGGCTGGAACTGGGCGGTTTTGCGCACGCAGATGCGCAGGCCGACAACGTGACCGCGCCCGCCATGGCGGACATGCCGTCCGACATCGGCAGCAACGTTGACGCCGGTGCAACAGCAGCCAGGGAAACCAGCGCCGTTCCCCTGCCCGTGCACTGCAACGGCTGCGCCGTCTGAGCGCGGCCCATCCGACCAGCCATGCCACGCCCTCGCATGCCTGCCTTGCCAGCACGCCCAACCCCATCCAGCGATACCGGACCATCGAGCATGAACGACGCACAAAAGGAAACGGCGGCATTGCGCCGCCGTTCCCAAGCCCCATCGGGACTTTAGTGAGGAATGTAAATTCACTCAAAACCACATCTGCGATGCGGCGAGTAGTTCCAAGACCTGCCAATCAAGTTAGTACTGACAACATAGTTGATATATCGCCCCTCCTTGAAAAGAACTACGCCTTCACTATAGCCCAAGCAGCCCTATTTTCAAGCCAATTTACCACCTTATTGAAAATCATTCTCGACTGGCTTGCCTGCCTGCCAAGAGTGATGTCCTCAGCGCAACGCCGGTTGCGACTGCTGCACGGCCGCCTTCATGGCACCCGCACCCATGGCGGCGCCAAACTTCTTCAGCACCCGTTCCGGCAAGCCTTCATGCTGCGTGTAGTCGACGATGTCTTCCGCCTTGACGATGTCGCGCGCCACGCTGTCGACCGTGCCGAAATCGTCGGCCAGTCCCATTTCCACGGCTTTCGCGCCCGTCCAGTACAGGCCGGAGAAGGTATCGGCCGTTTCCTTCAGGCGCTTGCCCCGTCCCGCGCGCACCACGTCGATGAATTGCTGGTGGATTTCATTGAGCATGCCTTGCGCATACGCCTTGTGTTTTTCCGTCAGGGGGCTGAACGGGTCCATGAAGCCCTTGTTCTCGCCCGCCGTCAGCAGGCGGCGCTCGACGCCCACCTTTTCCATCACGCCCGTGAAGCCGAAGCCATCCATCAGCACGCCGATGGAACCGACCACGCTGGCCTTGTTGACGTAGATGCGGTCGGCGGCGGCGGCGATGTAATAGCCGCCCGAGGCGCACATTTCATCGACCACCACATATAAAGGCTTGTCCGGATAGCCCTTGCGCAAACGCTGCATCTCGTCGACGATCATGCCGGCCTGCACGGGACTGCCGCCCGGACTATTAATATGCAGCACCACGGCTACGGAACCGGCATCGGAAAACGCCTTGTCCAGCGCGGGGATGACGACGGCGGCCGAGCCGCTGCCTTCGGACTCGATGGCGCCGCTGATGTCGATCAGGGCCGTGTGGCGGCCCAGGGTTTCGCTGTCGTCGGCCGTGTTGTAGTCATAAAACACCCACAGGGCGAACAGCACGATCAGCAAGCCGAAGACCTTGAAAAAGATGCTCCAGCGGCGGTGCGCGCGTTGCTCTTGCAAAGTGGCAAATACCAGCTTTTCCAGCACCTCGCGCTCCCAGTGTCCCGCAGGGGCACCGTGGCCGGCGGCTGGCGCGCTACTGTCCAGCTTGTCATTCGTGTTATCGCTCATGGTTCACTTTGCGTAAATTACAGAAGGCCTGCCCCGGCCTCAGGCCGGCAGCGGCTGGACATACTCGTCGGGTTGCCAGTACAGCTGGCCATCGCGCTCGGCCACGGCGATCGGGCGCAAGCGCCCGCCCTTGCAGGGGCCGCCCGCACAGTAGCCGCTTTCCGGCACATAGATGGCGCCATGCGTCGAACACATCAGGTACAAGCCGCTGGACTCGAAAAACTCGCCTTCCGCCCAGTCCAGCTCGATCGGCACGTGGGCGCAGCGGTTCAGGTAGCCATACGCCTTGCCGCCATGGCGCACGACAAAGCCCGTGGTGGCTTCACCGCCGGCCGAGACGGGAAAGCGCACGCCCTTGCCGCCATCGGCCACGGCGTCGGCGGCACAGATGAAAACGTCGACAACATCGTTCATCATGCGTGCTCGCTCAGCCATTGATGCAGCTCGGCCACCGTGGCGGCCGAATACAGGGGATTGCAAGCTTGCAACTGTGCCACCGGATGCGCTCCATACTCTACGGCAATACCAGCCGCGCCTGCATTGCTTGCCATCAACAAATCATGACTGGTGTCGCCGATCATCACGGTGCGGCGCATGTCCTGCCCCAGTTCCCGCGTCAGTTCCTGCAGCATGGCTGGATGGGGCTTGGAAAAGGTTTCATCGGCGCAACGCGTCGCATCGAACAAGGACAGCAGCTTGACGGCATTCAAGGAGCGGTTCAGGCCGACGCGGCTCTTGCCCGTGGCGACGGCGAGGAAATATGCTTGCTGCGACAGTTCTTGCAGCATCTCGTAGACGCCAGGAAACAAGGCCAGCTCATGGTCGCGCGACAGATAGTGATAACGGTAGCGTTCCGCCATGCGCGCATGGTATTTCGGCTCCACGTCGGGCATCACCAGCTGCATGGCTTCCTGCAAGCCCAGGCCGATCACGTGCGAAGCGAGCAACTCGGTGGGAATTGGCAAGCCCAGGTCTTTGGCCGACGCCTGGATGCACTTGACGATGGTCGAGGTACTGTCTATCAGGGTACCGTCCCAATCGAAGACGATCAGATCAAATTGCTTTCTTGCCATGTTTCCCGACGGCATAGCCGCCGGCTCCTTGAGAATGAATGCTGGCGACTGACTACCTTGTGGGTAGTGTCGCGCGCACGGTGGATATTTAGCGTGCGGCAACGGCCAATGGTTTGCCCAAGCTTACCAAGAAACGCTCGCATTCGGCAGCCAGCGGCGCGTTCAAGGTCATCGTCTTGCCCGTTTCCGGATGCGTGAACGTGATCTGGTGCGCGTGCAGGAACATGCGTTTCAGGGCGCCGCGCGTGCTGTCGGCTTTCAACAGGGCACGGTTGAGGGCAAAGTCGCCATATTTATCGTCGCCGGCGATGGGGAAACCGGACGAAGACAGGTGCACGCGGATCTGGTGCGTGCGTCCCGTCTTCAATTCCGCTTCCAGCAAGGCGAAGTTGTGATATTTATGCAACAGTGAAAACACCGTGTGCGACGCCAGGCCATCGGCCTGCACGGCCACCCGGCGCTCGCCTTCGGCCGTCGTATATTTATGCAACGGCAACTTGATATGCTGGCGCGCATTCTTCCAGTCGCCCGCCACCAGCACCAGGTAGCGCTTGTCCGTGACGCCGTCGCGCATCTGTTCATGCAGATTCGTCAACGCGGAACGTTTCTTTGCAAGCAACAACAAGCCGGACGTGTCGCGGTCCAGGCGGTGCACCAGTTCCAGGAACTTGGCGTCGGGGCGCGAAGCGCGCAATTGCTCGATCACGCCGAACGACACGCCCGAGCCGCCATGCACGGCCACGCCGGCCGGCTTGTCGATGACGAGCAGCTGCGCATCTTCGAAGATGATCTTGAATTCGGCGGCCGGCGCGCCCGTGGCGGCCTTTTCGGCCACGCGCACGGGTGGAATGCGCACCACGTCGCCGGCGGCGAGACGGTACAGCTGATCGATACGGCCTTTATTAACCCGCACTTCTCCCGATCGCAAGATCCGGTAGATGTGGCTTTTAGGCACTCCCTTGCACACTCTTAATAAGTAGTTGTCGATGCGCTGGCCTGCTTCTTCCTCGGCGATCGTTACGAATTGGGCTTGCGGCTGAACCGGGGGTGTTGAAGGGGGAACAACATCATTTTGACTCTTCATTTACTATGTCTTCCCAGAAATCTCTCTAAGTCCTTCATTTTGAATATATAATTGTTTTTGCTGCGGCCCTGGCTGCTGCGAGTGTAAGAATAAAAGCACATTTTACACAGGGGCGTCTCCACCGGCCTCGCCAAATTGCAAATTCGGTGGAAAAAAATGTATATGCACCATCCCTGCGCGAATCAAGGTTGCACCGTAGTTGTAATCGGATAACGCGTGGAGATGCTGAAGTGAGTGTATTGGATTATAAGGATAAGTACCCGTTAGCGCGACTTATCGAGTCGGGCTCGCGGGTTGATGAAGTTGATAACGCTTGCCGTTTTCGCCAAACCCCGTATGCGGCCACAATACTGAGGGTTGTCGATGAATAGGCTGAGGCCAAGCCTCGCCATCGCGATCCCTGTAATGAGCCGGCTTACGATTTGGCTCTGAATTTGCTGACCACTTGCATTCTCTGCCCCCGACATCCGGGCTGCTTCAGATGAGTTGCAGGTGTCCTGTGCACTCGGCATGACGATCGACCTCACCGCGCCTGTTGCGGCCGTAACGTATACCTCGTACGCGTTGTTGCTCTGCACGCCTAGGCATTTCCCCCGCCAGCACTCCCGTTCTCGCATATATCCCTGTACTTCGCCGCTTCCCCGGAAGCGGCTTTGAGATGGCCTACGGGTCGCGGAGTTATAAAAATGAAACGCATGTTGTTTAATGCCACGCAGCAAGAAGAACTGCGCGTAGCGATTGTCGACGGACAAAAACTGATCGACATCGATATCGAGACAGCCGGGCGCGAACAGCGCAAATCCAACATCTACAAGGGCGTGATCACGCGCATCGAGCCATCGCTCGAAGCGTGCTTCGTCAGCTATGGCGAAGACCGCCACGGCTTCCTGCCCTTCAAGGAAGTTGCCCGCACGTACTTCCGCGAAGGCGTGGACGTGCGTAACGCCTCCGTCAAGGAAGCGCTGCGCGAAGGCCAGGAAATCATGGTCCAGGTGGAAAAGGAAGAGCGCGGCAACAAGGGCGCCGCCCTGACCTCGTTCGTCTCGCTGGCCGGCCGTTACCTGGTATTGATGCCGAACAACCCGCGTGGCGGTGGCGTATCGCGCCGCGTGGAAGGTGAAGAGCGCCAGGAATTGCGCGAAACCATGGATAAACTGGACTTGCCAGCTGGCATGTCCGTCATTGCCCGCACCGCCGGCATCGGCCGCAACGTCGATGAACTGCAGTGGGACTTGAATTACCTGATGCAACTGTGGCGCGCCATCGAAGGCGCCGGCAAGTCGGCCAACGGCGCTTTCCTGATCTACCAGGAATCGTCGCTCGTCATCCGCGCCATCCGCGACTACTTCCAGCCCGACATCGGCGAGATCCTGATCGACACCGACGAGATCTACGACCAGGCGCACCAGTTCATGAGCCACGTGATGCCCGACATGGTGCACCGCGTGAAACGCTACAGCGACGACGTGCCGCTGTTCTCGCGCTTCCAGATCGAACACCAGATCGAAACGGCGTACAGCCGCACCGTGCCGCTGCCATCGGGCGGCGCCATCGTGATCGACCATACGGAAGCGCTGGTCTCCGTCGACGTCAACTCGGCCCGCGCCACGCGCGGCTCGGACATCGAGACGACCGCCTTCAACACCAACTGCGAAGCGGCCGAAGAAGTGGCCCGCCAGCTGCGCTTGCGCGACTTGGGCGGCCTGATCGTCATCGACTTCATCGACATGGAAGTGGCAAAAAATCAGCGCGAAGTGGAACAGCGCCTGAAAGATGCCCTGCACCATGACCGTGCCCGTGTACAAATGGGCAAGATTTCCCGCTTCGGCCTGATGGAACTGTCGCGCCAGCGCCTGCGTCCTTCGCTGTCCGAAGGCTCGCACGTGACGTGCCCGCGCTGCTCCGGCACCGGCCACATCCGCGATACGGAATCGTCCGCCCTGCAGGTGCTGCGCATCATCCAGGAAGAGGCGATGAAGGAAAACTCGGCCACCATCCACGTGCAAGTGCCCGTGGACGTGGGCGCCTTCCTGCTGAACGAAAAACGCGGCGAAGTACTGAAGATCGAAAACCGCCACCGCATCGCCGTGATCCTGATCCCGAACAAGCATCTGGAAACGCCGCACTACAAGCTGGAACGCATCAAGCACGACGATCCGCGTCTGGAAGACAGCCAGGCCAGCTACAACCTGGCCGAAAGCGCTGAAACCGACATGGCTTACAGCAAGCGCCAGAAGGAAGAAGCCAAGCCGCGCCAGGAAGCCGTCGTCAAGACGATCACCCCTGACCAGCCGGCACCGCTGGTCGAGCGCAAGCCCGTCGAAGCGAAACCGGCTCCCGTGGCCGCGCCTGCCGCGCCGCAAGGCCTGATCGCCAAGATCATCAGCTTCTTCACCGGCGCCCCGGCACCGGTGGCACCGGCACCCGCCCCAGTCGCACCAGCCAAGCCGGCCGGCGCCGACCGCGGCGACCGCAACAGCCGTGGCCCGCGTGGCCGTGGCCGCAATGGCAAGCCTGGCCGCGAAGAGCGCGAACCTGGCCAAGGCCGTCCAGCCCAGGACGATGCCGCGAAAGAAGCGGAAGCACTGGAAAAAGCGGCCCGTCCGCCACGCCCGCCGCGTCCGCCACGCGAACCGCGTGAAGCACGCGAAGGCGGCGATGCAACGGCAGCGCCACGCGAACGGGGCGAACGTCCTGAACGCGCGGAACGCCCGGAGCGCGCCGAGCGTCCGGAACGTGCCGAACGTCCGCCACGCCAGCCACGCGAAGGCCGCGAACCACGCGCCGACAAGGCTGTTGTTGCTGAAGTGAAAGCTGAAGAGCTGGCACTGGTTGGCGCCACCGCCAGCGCAGTGAACGTCGTCGTGCCGTCCAGCGGCCCTGAATCCGACGCCGCACCGGCCAACCTGCTGAAAGCACCGGCGAATGCCGGTCCTGAAGGCGAAGAGACGGAAAACGACGTGGAAGGCGAAGAACCGCGCCGCCGTCGTCGTCGTGGTGGTCGTAACCGCAACCGCCGCGACCGCGAAACGGGCGAGCTGATCGAATCGGCAAATGGCGAGAACGAAGGCCAGGATGCGCCAGTGATCAGCTTTACGGTTGCTCCGGCGCCGGAAGCTGCTGTCGCTGCCGCGCCAGTGGAAGCTGCCGCCGAAGCCGCGCCAGCCGTCGTGGCTGAAGTGGTGGAAGTGGCGGAAGTGGCCAAGGTCGTGGACATCGCCAAGGTCGAAGAAGCCGCTCCTGCCGCAGAAGTTGCCCCAGTTGCTGAAGTGATCGTGCCGGCAGCCCCTGTCGAAGCGGCTGCAGCGCAAGCTGAACCAGCCGCTGCCGAACCGGCGCCGGTTGCCGAGTACAGCTTCGCCGAGAAAGCGCAAGCTGCACCTGCGCCTGCGCCAGCGGAAGTCATCGTCGAAGCGGCGCCAGTCGTGGAAGCAGTTGCTGTCGTGGAAACGGTCGTCGTGGTGGAAGAATCGCCGGTAGCCGAAGCGGCACCTGTCGTGGCGGAAGCCGCGCCGGTGGTTGCCGAAGTTGCTCCTGCGCCTGCTCCTGCGCCGGCACCTGTCGCCGCGCCTGCCCCGGCACCTGCCGCGCCAGTGGCCGCGCCGCTGGACTTGAGCGCAGTGCTCGGTTCGGCCGGCCTGACCCTGGCTGCCACCGATCCGGAAAAACTGCGCCTGGCGCAGGAAGCGGCCGCCAAGGCAGTCGCTCCGGTACGCAAGCCGCGCGAACGCAAGCCATTGCCGCCGCAATCGGATGAGCCGTTGATCCAGGTCAACACGCAACGTCCATAAGCGTGCCGGGTTCGCCCAGCCGCCGATGATGAAAGGGGAAGCTCAGGCTTCCCCTTTTTTACGTCCCCACCCTTGCCAGCCAGCCGCCATGCACGAGAACGCCAACCAACTTCCCTCCCCCGTCAGCCTGCGCAGCGCCTTCTGGTACTGGCTCAAGCTCGGCTGCGTCAGCTTTGGCGGCCCGGCCGGGCAAATCGCCATGATGCATGCGGAACTGGTGGAAAAGCGGCGCTGGATTTCCGAACAGCGCTTCCTGCACGCCCTGAACTACTGCATGCTGCTGCCGGGGCCGGAGGCGACCCAGCTGGCCATCTACATCGGCTGGCTGATGCACCGCACGCGCGGCGCCCTGGTGGCGGGCCTGCTGTTTTTGCTGCCTTCGCTGCTGCTGCTGATCGTCCTGTCCTGGCTGTACATGGCATATGGCCACGTGGCCGCCATCGCCGGCATCCTGTACGGCGTCAAGCCGGCCGTCGTCGCCATCGTGCTGGCGGCCGCCTGGCGCCTGGGCCGGCGCACCTTGCGCAGCCCCGGCCTGATCGCCATCGCGGCCGGTGCATTTGTCGCCATCGCCGCGCTACGGCTGCCATTTCCGCTGATCGTGCTCGCCGCAGCCCTGCTGGGCATGGCGGGCGGCCGCTGGCTGCCGGCCCACTTCCATGCCGGCGCCGCCTCGCATGGCGGCGCGGCCCGCTACGGCGCCGCCCTGATCGATGACGACACGCCCACGCCGGAACATGCGCGCTTCAGCTGGCCGCGCCTGCTTGGCACGGCCGCCGTGGGCCTGGCCCTGGCCTTCCTCGCCTGGCTGGGCCTGGCGCTGGCGGGCGGCGCGGACCAGCCGCTGGCGCAGATGGGCGTGTTTTTCAGCAAGGCCGCCCTGCTGACGTTCGGCGGCGCGTATGCCGTGCTGCCCTACCTGGTGCAGGGCGCCGCCGAGCACTACCACTGGATCACCAGCGCGCAAATGATGGATGGCCTGGCGCTGGGCGAAACGACGCCCGGCCCCCTGATCATGATCGTCGCCTTCATCGGCTTTGTCGGCGGCTGGAGCCATGCCGTGACGGGAGAACACCTGTGGCTGGCGGGCGTGTGCGGCGCGCTCGTCGCCAGCTGGTTCACCTTCCTGCCCTCGTTCATCTTCATCCTGGCCGGCGCGCCGCTGGTGGAAGCATCGCGCGGCAATCTGCGCCTGAGCGCGCCCCTGACGGCCATCTCGGCGGCCGTGGTGGGCGTCATCGCCAGCCTGGCCCTGTTCTTTGGCCGCCATGTCTTCTGGCAAGAAAACCCGCTGCCGCACTGGGACTGGCTGGCGATCGCCATCGCGCTGGCGGCCGGCGTGGCGCTGATCAAGTTTCAAGTGGGCACCATCAAATTGCTGCTCGCCTGTGCCATCTTCGGCCTCGTGCTATCGTATCTGCCTTGAACGACTCAACGTAAGTGGTATCACCTTTCATGGCTGACAAGATTATCTACCTCGCCGAAGCCCGCAATGGGGCTTTGGCGATTCCCGCGCAGCTGGATAGCCCCAGCGGCAACGTGGCCGACAGCCTGGGCCGGCCCCTGCACGACCTGCGCATCTCGATTACCGACCGCTGCAATTTCCGTTGCGTGTATTGCATGCCCAAGGACGTATTCGACAAGAACCACGTCTACCTGCCGCACACGGATTTGCTGTCGTTCGAGGAAATCACGCGCGTCGCGCGCCTGTTCGTCGCGCACGGGGTGGAAAAGATACGCCTGACGGGCGGCGAGCCGCTGCTGCGCAAGAATATCGAAAAGCTCATCGCCATGCTGGCCGACCTGCGCACGCCGTCGGGCCAGCCGCTGGACCTGACCCTGACGACCAATGGTTCCTTGCTGGCAAGAAAAGCGCAGGCGCTCAAGGATGCGGGCCTGAACCGGGTCACCGTGTCGCTCGACTCGCTCGACGACGCCACCTTCAAGCGCATGAACGACGTCGATTTCGCCGTGGCCGACGTGCTGCACGGCATCGATGCGGCGCACGCGGCGGGCCTGGGGCCCATCAAGATCAACATGGTCGTCAAGGCCGGCATGAACGAGCAGGAAATCGTGCCCATGGCGCGCCACTTCAAGGGCACGCCCTACATCCTGCGCTTCATCGAATACATGGACGTGGGCGCCTCGAACGGCTGGAACTTGCAGGAAGTCATCCCTTCAGCGGAAGTGGCGCGGCGCATCGCCGCGCACATGCCCTTGCTGCCCATCGACCCGAACTACGCGGGCGAGACGGCGGCGCGCTGGCGCTATGCCGATGGCAGCGGCGAGATCGGCCTCATTTCCAGCGTCACGCAAGCGTTCTGCGGCGAGTGCAGCCGCGCCCGCCTCTCGACCGAGGGCAAGCTGTACACGTGCCTGTTCGCCAGCAGCGGCCACGACTTGCGCAGCCTGCTGCGCGGCGGCCGCAGCGATGCGGAAATCTCCTCGGCCGTGGCGCAACTGTGGCGCGGCCGCGGCGACCGCTATTCGCAATTGCGCACCAGCCAGACGGATTTGACGGGCGGTGCGCTTGAGCACGGTAAAAAGAAAGTGGAAATGTCGTACATCGGCGGCTGAATCGGGCGCAGCGCGCGCCCGCCGCTGCTACCATGGCGCATGCACCAATTTTCCTACCTGACATGATCAACAAACACGACATTACCGGCCTGATCCTGGCCGGCGGCCTCGGCACGCGCATGGGCCAGCGCGACAAGGGCATGCTGCCCCTGCATGGCCAGCCCCTGGCGCGCCACGTGGCCCAGCGCCTGGCGCCGCAAGTGGGCCAGCTGGCCCTCAGCGTCCACGCGGATGCGGGCGACTACGCGCACTTCGGCCTGCCCGTGTGGCCCGACGTGCTGCCAGGCCAGCTGGGGCCGCTGGCCGGCTTGCACAGCGGCATGCAGCACGCCAACACGCCTTATCTGCTCACCGTGCCGTGCGACTCGCCCCTGCTGCCGCCCGACCTGGCGGCGCGCCTGGCCGCCGGTTTGACACAAAGCAATGCCGACCTGGCCATCGCCGTCACCGAGGAAATCGATGCGGCGACGGGAGCGGCCGTACGCCGCCCCCACCCCGTCTTTTGCCTGGTAAAAACATCCGCCCTGCCCCAGCTCGATGCCTATCTGCGCGGCGGCGAACGCCGCATGCGCACCTGGCACGGCCCCCTGAAACTGGCCGAAGTGCTCTTCGAAAACAATAGTGCATTCGGCAACATCAATACCCCGGACGAGCTGGCCGCCCTGCAGGCGCAGGGCCTGTCCGTGCCGATGGCGCAAGCCATCCTGGCCGACACGGTCGCGCCCGTGGCCGACATCGAGGAACTGCCGCTGCCGCAAGCGTTCGAACGCATCCTGGCGGCCGACATCATCTCGCCCATCAGCGTGCCCGCGCACGACAATTCCGCCATGGATGGCTATGCGCTTTACGGAGCTGACCTTGGCGCCGACCTCGGCGGCGACACCCCCGTGACCCTGGCCGTGGTCGACACCATCCTGGCCGGGCGTCCCGGCACCGTCAAAATCGGACGCGGCCAATGCGCGCGCATCATGACGGGCGCCGTCATGCCAGATGGCTGCGACAGCGTGGTGCCGCAGGAACTGGTGCTGCAAGCGGGCGACGCCAGCATTACCGTGGCACCAGACTGCATCCGCGCCGGCGACAACCGCCGCTTCAAGGGTGAAGACTTGATGCAGGACAAGCCGGCCCTGCTGCAAGGCAAGATACTCGGACCGGCCGAGCTGGGCTTGCTGGCCTCGCTGGGCATCGCTACGGTGCCCGTGCGCCGCCGCCTGCGCGTGGCCTTCTTTTCCACCGGCGACGAATTGCGCTCGATCGGCGAGCCGCTCGACGCGGGCTGCATCTACGACAGCAACCGCTACACCCTGCTGGGCATGCTGACGCGCCTGGGCTGCGAAGTGCTCGACATGGGCATCGTCAAGGACAATCCGCAAGCGCTGGAAGCGGCCCTGCGCGGCGCCTGCGCCACGGCCGACGTCATCATCACCTCGGGCGGCGTGTCCAGCGGCGCGGCCGATTTCACGCGCGACATCCTCGCGCGCCTCGGTGACGTGGCATTCTGGCAAATCAACATGCGCCCGGGCCGCCCCATGGCCTTCGGGCGGATTGCCAGCGAAGGCGAATCGGCCTTGCTGCTGGGCCTGCCAGGCAACCCGGTCGCCGTGATGGCGGCGTTTTATTTCCTCGCCCGCCCCACCCTGCTGCGCCTGATGGGCGCCGACGCGGACACGTCCGCCCTGCCGCTGCTGCAAGTGGCGGCGCAAGCGGCGATCCGCAAGAAACGGGGCCGCACGGAATACCAGCGCGGCATCGTCGAGCGCGGCGCGGACGGGCGCCAGCACGTGCGCGTGACGGGCGCGCAAGGCTCGGGCATCCTGCGCTCGATGACGCAAGCCAATTGCATGATCGTGCTGCACGAAGCGCAAGGCCACGTGGCCGCAGGCGACCTGGTCGATATCGTGCTGTTCCAGGGATTGGTATGAAACTGGCACTGGCACTGGCCCTGCTGCAGGGCATGACGGCATACGCCGGCGAAGTGCACAGCAATGGCTACACGGTGCGCTTCGACGAACGCATCGAGGATGCACGCGGTGACTCGCGCGGCTACCCCGTGGGCCGCATCCGCCTCGTGCGCACCAGCGACCAGGCGCTCGTGTGGCAGGAAAACACGCCCTTGCGGCCCGGCTGCGGCGCCGTTGCGGCCGTCACCGCCCTCGACGACCGCTTCGTCGCCCTGTGCGGCCACCTGGGCGGGCGCCATTACACGCAAAAGATCATTTTCATGCAAGGCACCTCGCCCGCCATGGTGAGCGTGGACCAGTACGATGCGCCCAGTCCCGTGCGCGTGGAGCGCGACGGATCGCTGGCCATCGACGTCCTGCGGCGCGACCGCTTCCCTGGCGAACTGACGGGCCCGCATTACTTTCCCACCGTGTACCGCTTGCACCGCGATGACGCCACGTTCGGTTTCGTCCCCAGCTTTGATGGCGATGCCGCCGGGCGCTACTGGCAGTACTACCGCGCCACGCGCCAGGCGGCGCCGGCGGCGTCCGTGCTGCCGGAACTGCTGGCCTCCCTGCTGGCGGCCCAGGCCGGCAAGCAATCGATCTGCGCAGAACTGGACACGCTCGCCGCCGACTTGCAGCAAGGGCGGCAGTACGATGCGCAAGGCGCGCGCACCTTGATGCGCACCTGGCTGCACAAGCTGCCCGCCATCGGCTATCCCGCCTTCGATACGCAAGCCTGCCCGGGCCGCATCTAAGCATCCCTTGCCGCGCCGCCGGCGGCGCATCCCCAAGCTTCCCCTCCCGAACGGCCCGCCTTGCGCGGGCCGTTTGCATTGCCCCTTCGCAATCAATTTTCCTCCCGGAAACTGCTCGCCTATTGAGATAAAAATGCTAATTATTTCTTTAAATAACATATCAACAAACACAACACTAATTGTAATTATTTTATTTATTTGTTGATATTGAAGTTTCTTCGGTGATAACATCCGAACTTATACGAAAAGTTCAATTTTGATATTGTTTTCACGAGGAAACTAATAATGAGACACCGCTCTTGGAGCGCGGGCGCCAGCATGCTGGGAGCGGCTTGCCTGCTTGGCCTATTGACCCTCGCGCCGCCGCCCGCCCATGCCAAAGGGGCCCCTCGGGCCGACGTGCTGGACAACTGCAGCTGGAACCGCCCCGGCGCCGACCCGTTCATGGGCGATGTCGTGGCCGCCGTGGACAGGTACCCGGACATCGCGCCGCAGGTGCGCGAGCAATTGAAGGCGCGCATGCGCGCGCGCCAGTATGATGAAATCGTCGTGATCAGCCGCGACGCCATCCGCGGCAAGGGCAATTACGATGCGCGCATCAGCGACATGCATTTCGGCCCGGGCCGCGTCTGCCGCAATGTCACGCGGGCAGGCTGGAGCGAGCAGATGCAGGAAAGGGGACTCGTGTACTGCGTGCAGGGCGCCTGCATCCTCGTGCCCACCGTGTGCCGCAATGTCAGCCGCATCACGCAGGCGGCGGCCGGGCCGCGCGGCGCTGGCACGGCACCGGTTGGCGCCGCGCCCGGCGGTGCAACGCCGGCAGCGGCCGCGCCGGCGGCAACGGGCGTGCCCGTCATCGAGCATCCCGTCGCCGCGCATGGCGGCTCGCTCACGGGCGCGGCGCCGCCGGCCGTGGTGGCCGGCCTGCCCCTGCCGGGCTTCGATTTCGTGCGCGGCAGCCGCGACACGATGTTGCCGTCGGGCATAGGCGGTGGCCAGCCACCGCGCGGCAGCAGCATCTTCGTCGAGCCGTTCAACCCCACCGTCATGCTGCCTTCGCTGCCGCCCAGCGGCCTGTCCGTCCTGCCCGCCGTGCCGGAACCACAAACGTGGGCCATGCTGCTGGCGGGACTCGCGCTGACCGTCTGCGCCACGCTGCGCCGCCGGCCTGCGGCGGCGGCCTGAACGACGGCGGTGCTATTCGCCGTCCGCTTCGGCGGACAGCCCCGCGTCCGCCTTACCCAGCAGCAAGGCAGCCGCCTCGCCCGGCAAGGCTTCCACGGATTTCAATTTGCGCGCCATTTGCCGGCTGCGCACTTCCGCGCTTTCGATATTCTTCGCCGCCTTTTCCAGGGTCAACCGGGTTTGCGACAGCACGTCGCCAAACTTGCCGAATTCCGTCTTCACGGCGCCCAGCACTTGCCACACTTCCGACGAGCGCTTTTCCAGCGCCAGAGTGCGGAAACCCATTTGCAGGCTGTTGAGCAAGGCCGTCAACGTGGATGGCCCCGCGATGCTGACCCGGTGCACGCGCTGCAATTCATCGGCCAGGCCCGGGCGGCGCAACACTTCCGCATACAAGCCTTCCGTGGGCAGGAAGAGGATGGCAAAGTCGGTGGTCAGCGGCGGCGCCAGGTATTTGTCCGCGATGGTTTTCGCTTCTCCCCGCACGGCCCGTTCCAGCTCGCGTCCGGCCAGGGCCACGCCGTCCGCATCGGCCCGCTCGGCCGCTTCGACCAGGCGTTCGTACTGTTCCTTGGGGAACTTCGCATCGATCGGCATCCACACGGGCGGCCCGCCATCGGACAGGCCCGGCAGTTTCAGGGCGAATTCCACGCGCGCGCCGCTGCCCGGCAAGGTTTCCACGTTCTTCGCGTACTGGTCGACAGTGAGTACCTGCTCCAGCAGCATTTCCAGCTGCACTTCGCCCCATGTTCCCCGCGTCTTGACGTTGGTGAGCACCCGCTTCAGGTCGCCCACGCCCAGCGCCAGCTGCTGCATTTCACCGAGTCCCTGGTGGACTTTTTCCAGCCGCTCCGACACTTGCTGGAACGAGGCCGTCAAGCGCGTCTCCAGCGTGGTGTGCAATTTCTCGTCGACCGTCTTGCGCATCTCTTCCAGGCGCGCGCCATTGTCGGCCTGCAAATCGCGGATCTTGCTTTCCAGGGTGGCGCGCACTTCCAGCATGCGCTGCGCATTCGATTCCGTCAGCTGCGCCAGGGTCTGGTTGGTGCTGTCGGCAAAGCGCGCCAGGCTTTGCGCCTGTTCCTCGCGCCCGACTTTTCCCTGCGCCTGCATCTGCGTGCGCAGGCTGTCGAGCTGCTGCAGGGTCGCCGCCTGGAATTGCGCCAGGCTGGTGGCCAGGTCTTGCCGCGTCGCCTGTGCCGACGCCTGCAGTTGCAGCCGCACTTCGCGCTCGACCCGGTCGATGCGCTCCAGGCTTTGCTGCTGGTGCTGCTGCACCAGGGCCAGGGTGGTGGCGCCATCGCCGGCCGCGCCGCGCGGGCGCAGCAAGATCAATAGCAACAGGACGATGGCGACGATGGCGGCGCCCAGCAGGCTGTAGAACTCGATTGGGCTCATGGGTGTCAGTCAGGTTTGTTGCGCATCCAGTCGGCCGTCTGATAGAACGATTCCATCAGGCGCACGCGCAAGGACTCTTCGATGCCCGTGTCTTCCATGGCCCAGGCCATGGCGCGCAGCCACTGGTCGCGCTCACTGGTGCCGATGGCGTAGGGCAAGTGGCGCGCGCGCAGGCGCGGGTGGCCGAATTTCTCGATATACAAGTCCGGGCCGCCCATCCAGCCCGTCAGGAAGAAATACAGCTTGTCGCGCGAACCGTCCGTCGAAGGCGGATGCATGACGCGGATGCCGGCGAACTCGGCTTCGAGTTCCATCAAGTCATAAAAACGGTCGACCATTTCGCGCAGCACGGGGGCGCCGCCGATGGTCTCGTAGAGGGTGGGGGCAGTGGTATCAGTCATGGCCGCCATGATAGCGCAAGCGCCGGCGGCCCATGCGGCGCCAGCTTCCGCTGCCGGCATAAAAAGCAATATACTTGACTACTCAAGCTTTTATCAACTACCATGCAATCTTTAAACACGGACAGGTCAACCATGCCCACCACCGCAGAACCTCCTTTGCTACGCAATACCAACTTCCGCTGGCTGCTGGGCGGCGGCCTCGTCTCCATGCTGGGCGACCAGTTCAGCATGCTGGCCCTGCCCTGGCTGGTGCTGAGCCTGACGGGCGATAGCCTCAGCCTGGGTATCGCCGTGGCCCTGATGGGCGCCCCGCGCGCCGTGCTGATTTTGCTGGGCGGCACCATCGCCGACCGCTATTCGCCCCGGCGCGTGATGCTGCTGAGCAAATACGCGAACGCCGCCATCCTGCTGGCGCTGGCGGGGTTGCTGCTGCTGGACCAGGCCAGCCTGGCGCTCGCGTATGCGGCCGCGCTGGCGCTGGGTATCGCGGCCGCCTTCGGCATTCCCGCCGGCACGGCCATCCTGCCGCAAGCCGTGCCGCCGCAATCGCTGCAGAACGCCAATGGCTTGCAAATGGGCGCGCGCCAGCTGTCCCTGCTGGCCGGCCCCCTGCTGGCGGCGCTCGTGCTCGGCGCCCACGATGGCGCGCAGCACACCTCCATGACGGCGCTGGCCGCCGCCTTTGCCATCGATGCGCTGACGTTCCTGTTCTCCGCGTGGACCTTGCGGCAAGTGAGCCTGCGGCCACTGGCCGCGGCGGCGGCGCAGGGCATGTGGCGCGACATGGCGGCGGGCCTGGCCATGGTGTGGCGCGACCTTCCCTTGCGCAGCTGCTATGCGTACTGGGCGGTGGTGGCATTCTTCGTCATGGGGCCGCTGCAAGTGGCCTTGCCCGTGCTGGCCAGCGAGCGCCTGCATGGCGCCTCCGCGCTGGGTTTGCTGATGGGCGCGCATGGCGCCGGCACCCTGGCCGGCATGCTGGCGTCCAGCCTGGGCGGTGCCTGGCTGCGCCGCCACTTCGGCGCCACCCTGCTGCTCGTCGACGCGGTCGTCGGCCTGCTGCTGATGGCGCTGGGACAAATCAGCTCGGCCTGGCAAGGCGCTGCCCTGCTGGCCGTGACAGGGTTGCTGGGCGGCTACTTGCAGGTGGCCATCTTTACGTGGATACAGCGGCGCGTGGCGCCCGCCATGCTGGGCCGGGCGATGGCCCTGTTCATGGGCATCTTCCTGGGACTGGCGCCGCTGTCGGCGGCGGCCACGGGCGCGCTGCTGCGCCACCTGAGCGTTGGCGAGCTGTTCTGCGGCGGCGGCGCCCTGCTGCTGGCGGCCGCCGTGGCGGCCGCATTATTTACCGCCATCCCGCGCATCGCCGGACCGGAAACGATTACCCAAACGATATCGGAGAAGTAAAACATGGACAAGACACGACAGGCAACATTGAAAGCGCACTACCGGCAACAGCCGCCGCCGCTGGGCATCATCGCCTTGCGGCACTTGCCCAGCGGGCGCACCTTGCTCGACAGCAGCCGCAACGCGCCCGGCATGCTGAACCGGCACCGCTTCGAGCTGAACCTGGGCAAGCACCGCAACGCCCTGCTGCAGGCGGACTGGCGGCGCGACGGCGCGGCGGCCTTTTCCTGCGCCGTCATCGATACGCTCAAGCTGCCCGACGACCCCGCCTTCGATGCGGACGCCGAACTGGGCGCCTTGCTGGACTTGCACCGCGCACAGTGGCTGGAGCAAGGCCAGCCGCTGTATTGAGCGGCATTGCTTTACACTTGCGCACTCAAGCATTTCGCAACGGATAAAATGGACGCCATGAACGATCACACCCTCCCGTCGCCGGACGCCGATGGCGCGCTGGACTTTTGCCTGCGCCTGGCGCGCGCCCAGGCGCTCATCGTGCGCCGCTTCGACAGCGCCCTGGGCAATTTGCATGGCCTGAGCTTCAGCGACTATCAATTGCTGTACCAGCTGCAGCGCGCGCCCGGTGCGCGCCTGCGCCGCATCGACCTGGCCGAGCGCCTGGCGTTGACGGCCTCGGGCGTCACGCGCTCCTTGATGCCACTGGAAAAGATTGGCCTGGTGGCACGCCAGGCCGATGCGCGCGACGCCCGCGTCGGCTATGCCGTGCTGACTGCCGCCGGCCAGGAATTGCTGGGACATGCGAGCGCCACCGCGCAGGCGGTGGGGCGCGAATTGCTGCAGGATGCGCCGGCAGAACAGCTGGGAGCGCTTTCAGCCCTCCTGGGCCGGCTGGCCGGCTGACGACGCTACACGAGCGCCAGCCTGCGCAGGCGCCGCGTCGATGGCCAGTGTTCCACGCCCGCTTCGGCGCGGATGGCGGCGCAGCCCGCCAACACCCGCTCGATGGCCGCCCCGTCGAGCCCCGCATTGAGGGTCAGGCGCACGAGGGCGCGGTTCTTCGCCGTTGCCGGGGCGCAAAACATGGCGCCGTAAATGCCTTGCCGCTCCAGCGCCTGGCGCAGGACCAGGGTGGCCAGTTCGCCGCCCGCCTCCAGCGCCACGATCTGCTCCGTGCCATCGCTGACGTTGTAGCCCAGCTCGCGCAAGCCTTCGCGCACCTGCAGCGTATGGCGTTGCAGGGTGGCGCGCCGCCCGTCGGCGGCCATGATGAAATCGAGCGCCGCGCCCAGCCACGCCAGCTCGTGCGCCAGCAAACAGGAACTGAAGATGGCGGGGCGTGATTCGGACAAAAAATAGCCCTTGAAACGGCTGGAACAGCTGATGAAACCGGCGCGGCCCGCGAAGGCCTTGGCCAGCGACGCCGTGCGGAAATGCACGCGGTGGCCCAGTCCCCACGCCTCCACCAGGCCCGCGCCCTGCGGGCCATGCGTGCCCAGCGAGTGCGACTCGTCGACCACCACCACGCAGTCGCTGCGCTCGGCGATGTCGAGCAATTCCAGCAGCGGCGCCAGGCTGCCATTGGTGCTGTACAGGGCGTCGACGACGATCACCCCGCGGCCATGCTTTTCCACTTGCCGCCGCAAGTGCGTCATGTCGTTGTGCAGGAAGGGCACGGCCTGGGCCTGCGCCGACAACACGCCTTCCCACAGCGAGGCGTGGGCCTGCATGTCGAGGTAGACGGGAATGCCGGGGCTGGCGATGCACTGGATCAGCCCGACGTTGGCCGCCATGCCGGACTGCGCCAGGATGCCGTCCTCGCTGCCCATGAAGCGGGCCAGCCGGCTTTCCAGCCGGTGTTGTTCGCTGCCTTCCTGCAAGTACACGGCCGACATCAGCATGCCCCCCGCATTCGCCTGCAGGGACGCCACCTGGGCCGCCACCAGCGCAGGCTCGGCGGCGATGGACAGGTAGTCATTGCCGGCCAGGAAAATGGCATGGGCGGGTGTCGGTTGCCAGGCATGGGGATGCTGGCCGCCCAGCAGCTTTTCGATGCGCGTGACGTGGTGCGCATCCATGCGCCGCACGATGTAGTCTGGCAAGCAGTGTTCTGCGCGGACGAAGGATGGGGCGTGCAAGCTGGTAGCGATGGTCATGAGTTTTCTCCTAGGGAAAGGTTTGCTGCGGCTTAAAGCCTTGACCGTCTCGCGAACCCATCCATTGACGTATATCAATGTCCGATGAGATAACCGTTCAACCAGGAAAATTTACGCGATGATAATGTTCTGAAGAGAATCAAGGCAGAGTCATGACGCAGCAATTGCAAGGACGATGGACACACTGGCGCAGGCGCCTGCTCCATTCGCTGCTGCATGAACGCATGCCCCATGAAAACCTGGCCGGCAGGGTCGCCATGCTGGCCGCCGTGGGCACGGTGGCGATGCCGCTGTACTACCTGCTGTGGAATTACTTTTTTCCGCAAGCCTATGAAAACCTGACCTTGCGCCTGACGGGCGTGGGCATCTGCGCGGTCGGCCTGTTTGCGCGCCACTTCTCGGCCCGCTGGCTGTCGCGCTACCTGCTGTTCGCGCTCAGCTACATCCTGCCCTTCTTCTTTACCTTCATGTTTCTGATGAACCACGCGTCGTCCATCTGGAGCGAATCGCTGCTGATCGGCCTCGTCGTGCTGTTTCATTTCGAAACGAAGCTGGCTTGCCGCGCCTACCTGATCGGCACCAGCACCGCCTGCCTCGCCGTCATCCTGCAGGGAGAAGGCGACTTCCTGCTGCAGCGTGAAGTGCTGCAGCAACTGCCCGTGCACTGGTTCACCATAGCCGCGCTGTCCGTGGTGAAAGTGGGCAGCAAGGTGCTGGAACTGGAACGGCTGGCCGGCCTGTCCGCCGGGCTCGGTTCCGTGGCACACGAACTGCGCACGCCGCTGACCAGCGTGGAAGCCAATGTACGGGGCATGCGCCGGCTGCTGCCGCAGCTGGCCGGCCAGACGCACGACTTGCCGCCGCTGCAGGAAGCCCTGTCGCGCATCCAGTTCGAAGTGCGCCACATGCAGCACATGATCGATTTGTTCCTGATGAGCGCCAGCGCCGTGAACCGCAACCTGCAACCCAGCCAGGCGCTGTCGATGCTGGCGATGGTGAATTCCGTGCTGAAGCGCTACCCATTCACCGGCAACAGCCAGCGCAGCCGCGTCAAGGTGGACGTGCGCGCCGACTTCCAGTTCGCCGGCCAGGACGAACTGTGCGTGGTGATCCTGCTAAACCTGCTGAGAAACGCGCTGAAAGCCATCCAGCGGGCCGGCAAGGGCCGCGTGCGCATCATCATCGACGGCGCCCGCCCCGTGCCCAGGCTGCTGTTCATCGACACGGGCTGCGGCATCGCGAAGAACCGCCTGCCGCTGATCTTCGAGCGTTTTTATTCGTATCCCGTGCATAACGGCAGCGGCATCGGCCTGGCCCTGTGCCGGCAGATCATCACGGCCTGGCAGGCGCGCATCCGCTGCGTGTCGCGCGAGCATGCGTATGCGATTTTCATCCTGGAATTTCCCCAGCCCCTGCCTGCCCGCTTACAACCCTCTTCCCCCGCAAGGTGATGCATGCAACTGCCCGTCTACTCCCATCCGACCCTGACCGTATTGATCGATGACAGCGATTCCTTCCTGAAAAGCCTGGCGTTCCAGCTCGATCCCGCGCTGGCGCGCCTGACCTTTCATGACACCAGCAGCGCGCTGCACTGGCTGCGTCACAGCACGCAGCCGGGCGAGACGCCGCTGCACGTCAATTTCGACACGCAAAACCTGCCGCGCGACCAGCGCAACGTGGCGCTCGACCTCGAACGCATCTGGCGCATCAGCGGCCAGGCGCAGCGCTTTGCCGTGCCTTCCGTGCTGGTGGTCGATTATTCGATGCCGCAGATGAATGGCCTGGAATTCTGCCAGGCCGTGCGGGACTTGCCGTGCAAGAAGATTTTATTTACGGGCGCGGCCGATGAAAAAGTGGCCGTGACGGCCTTCAACCGGGGCTTGATCGACCGCTACATCAAGAAGAGCGACGACGATGCGCTCGATATCCTGGAACAGGAAATCGTTTCCCTGCAACGCGAATTCTTCCTGCAGCAGTCGGACACCGTGCGCGACTTGCTATTGCTGCATGACTATAGTTTCCTGCAAGACGAAGCCATGGCCGCCGTCGTGCAGGAGCTGTGCCGGCGCCATGGCTTTGTCGAGTTCTATATTTTCCCGAATCCCTGCGGCATCCTGTTTTTCACGCGCGACGGCCAGGCCCGCCTGATGATCATCGAGACGGAACGCAGCCTGCACACGCAGTACGAAATGGCGCGCGACAGCGACGCGCCCGAGTCCCTGCTGCTGGCCTTGCTGGAAATGCGCGTGATCCCGTACTTTTCCGATGCCGACAGCGACGGCATGTATGCGGCGCACATCGGCGAAAACTGGTTCCGCTACTGCGCCGCGCCGACCATCTGCCTGGGACGCGAAACCTATTTCTGGGCCCTGTTCGACGTGCCGCCGCACCAGCTGGGCCAGCCGGTCATGTCCTACGCGCAATTTTTACGCGCGCAGGCGGACGACAGCGTGGGCGCCTAGTCCTTAGCTTTCCCGCAAGGTTTGCAGCGGCGGATGTTTCAGGACATTACGCAAGCCCAGCCAGCCGCCGGCGATCGCGCACAGGGCGCCGGCCAGCAAGCCAAAGGCCCACACGCCGGGCGCGAAGCTCCAGGCGAACTTGAACTGGTACGTGGCCAGCGCCCAGCCCATGGCCGCCGCGCCCGAGGCCGCCAACAGGCCGGCCAGCGCGCCGACGAGGGAAAACTCGATCAGCTGCGCCTGCGCCAGCTGGCGCCGCGTGGCGCCCAGCGCGCGCAGCAGGCCCGCTTCGCGCGTGCGCTCGTCCTGCGAACCCATCAAGGCCGCATACAGCACCAGCAAGCCAGAGGCCAAGGTGAAGGCAAAGAGGAATTCGACGGCCGTCACCACCTGGTCCAGCACGCCCTGAATTTGCTTGAGCACGCCGCCCACGTCGACCACCGTCAGATTCGGGTAGTCGCGCAGCAAGGCGTTGCCCAGGTCCGCCTGCGCGGGCGGCAGGTGGAACGCCGTGATCCACGTCTGCGGCGTGTCCGCCATGGCGGCCGGGTTGATGATGACAAAGAAATTGACGCGCATCGAACCCCATTCCAGCTTGCGCAGGCTGGTAATCGCCGCTTCCACGGGCTGGCCGGCGATGTCGAAGCGCAGCTTGTCGCCCAGCTTCAATTTCAAGGTCTTGGCGATGCCTTCTTCCACCGACGCCTCGGCTGGCGCGCCCGGCGCATTGCCGAACCACTTGCCGGCCACCAGCTTGTTTTCTTCCTGCATCGTGGCCATCGTCGACAGGTTGAATTCGCGGTCGGCCAGGCCCTTGGCGCGGTCGTCCTCATACGTGGTTTCCGTGATGGCGTTGCCGTTCACGGCCACCAGGCGCCCCCGTATCATCGGATACAAGGGCGCATTGGCCACGCCGGCCTGGGCCAGGCGCGCGGCGATCGGGTCTTTCTGTTCCGGCAGGATATTGATCATGAAGCGGTTCGGCGCGTCCGGCGGCGTGGCGTTGCGCCAGGCCACCATCAAGTCGCCGCGCACCACCGTCAGCAACAGCAAGGCCATCAGGCCCAAGGCCAGGGACACCACCTGGATGACGGTGGCGCCCGGGCGGCGCTGCAGGGACGTGACGGCGAAACGCCAGCCCTGGTGATTGAAGGCGCCGCGCAGGGTTTTCAGCGAGCGGATGCCCAGCCAGCCGGCCAGGCCGAACAGGGCGAAGCCGCCCAGGAAGCCGGCCGCCGTCAGCAGGGCCAGTTTCACGTCGCCCGCTTGCCACAGGAGCAGCACGACGAAGGCGGCGATGCCCAGGCCGTAGGTGGCCAGGGCCAGCGCCTGCGGCGGCTCCTGCTCGCGGCGGATCACGCGGTTATGGGGAACATTGCGCAACTGCAAAATCGGCGGCAAGGCAAAACCCAGCAGCAACAGCATGCCGGTAGCCACGCCTTGCAGGGCGGGCAGCATGGACACGGGCGGCAAGTCGCTCTGCACCAGCTTGCCCAGCAACTCCAGCAGCACGAGGTGGCCGCCGAAACCCACCATCACGCCGACCACGCTGCCGGCCAATCCCACCAATAAGAATTCGATCACGTACATGGCAGTGACCTGGTTTTGCGTCAGCCCCAGGCAGCGCAGCATGGCGCAGGCATCCAGGTGGCGCAGCATGAAGCGGCGCGCCGCCATGGCCACGGCGACGGCCGCCAGCATGGCCGACAGCAAGCCGACGAGGGACAGGAAACGGTCGGCGCGGTCCAGGGTCGATTGCATCTGCGGACTGCCCGATTCCAGCGATTCGATGCGCACGCCCTTGATCGCCTGTGTCTTGATCTGGCTCTCCAGCCAGGCTTGATATTGCGCAAGCTCGCCCGCCTTGGCGGGCGGCGCCGACAGCAGCAAGCGGTACGACACGCGCGAGCCGTTCTGTACCAGCGCCGTGGCGGCCAGGTCGCTCAAGGGCAGCATCACGCGGGGAGCGAAGTTGAGGAAGGACGCGCCGCGGTCCGGCTCGCTGGCGATCAGTTGGGTGACGGTAAACGCCTTGTCGCCCAGCGTCAGCGTATCGCCGAGCTTGGCGTTCAGGCTGGACAGAATCGCCGCATCGACCCACAGGGTGCCGGGCGCCGGCACCTGGTCGGTTGGTCGGCCGACGGCATCCTGCGCCTCGCTAACTTGGGTGGTGATTTTCAGCTTGCCCCGCTGCGGGTAGCCGGGCGAGACGGCCTTGATGGAGGCCAGTTGCGACAGCGACTGCTTGCCCTCGCCCGCCTGCGCCATGCTGGGAAACGTCACCGTGTCGGCCAGGATGAAGCCGCGCTTCTGCGCCTCCGCGCGCCAAGCCGCATTGACGGGCTGGTCGGCGCTGATGACCAGGTCGGCCCCCAGCAACTGGTGCGCGTCGCGGTTCAAGCCCGCGCGCAGGCGGTCGACGAAAAAGCCGACGGCCGACAGGGCCGCCACGGCGACGATCAGCGCGACGAGCAGGAAACGCAGTTGCCCGGCACGCCAGTCGCGGCCGGTCATTTTCAGGGAGAGGCGGAGCATGGGCGGCGGGTCTTTATAGAGTTACTGCGCGCTGCCGTGGGCGGCGGCGTGCTGCGCGAAATACGCATCGACGGTAGCGAGGAAGGCGTCTTTCTGCGCCTGCGGCAGGAAGGCGGCGATGAAACCGTTGCGCGCCAGGCGTTGCGCGTGGGATAGGCCCAGCGGCAGCGCGTCGAAGATGGCGTCGAAATTGTCGTTCATGTAGCCGCCGAAATACGCGGGATCGTCCGAGTTCACCGTCACCAGCAAGCCCGCGTCGAGCAATTGCACCAGGTTATGGTCGTGCATCTGGTCGAACACGCGCAGCTTGGTGTTCGACAGGGGGCAGACGGTCAGGGCGATCTGTTCGCGCGCCAGGCGGGCCGTCAGGTCCGCGTCTTCCAGGCAGCGCACGCCGTGGTCGATGCGTTCGACCTGCAAGTCGTCGAGCGCCGTGCGGATGTAGGCCGGCGGGCCTTCCTCGCCCGCGTGGGCCACCAGGTGCAGGCCCAGTTCGCGGCAGCGGGCAAACACGCGCGAGAATTTCTCGGGCGGATTGCCCACTTCCGAGGAATCGAGGCCGATGCCGATGAATTTATCGCGGTGCGGCAAGGCGTCTTCCAGGGTCTCGAACGCCTCTTTCTCGCTCAAGTGGCGCAGGAAGCACAGGATCAGGGCGGCGCTGACGGGGCTGTCCTGGCAGGCGCGGTGGATGCCGTTGATCACGTCGGCAATGGGCACGCCGCGCGCCGTGTGGGTTTGCGGGTCGAAGAAGATTTCCGTGTGCAGCACGTTATCGGCTTCGGCGCGGCGCAGGTAGGCTTGCGTCATGTCATAGAAATCCTGCTCTTTCAAGAGCACGCTTGCGCCAGCGTAATAAATGTCGAGAAAAGACTGTAAATCCGTAAAAGCATAGGCGCTGCGCAAGTGTTCCACCGATTCATAGCCCAGAGGCACGCCATTGCGCTCTGCCAGTGCGAAAATCAGTTCTGGCTCCAGCGAGCCTTCGATATGGATATGCAGTTCGGCCTTCGGCATGCCGCGGACGATCGCGCGCAATTGGGGGTTCATCATGGGTGTTCCTTATAGGGTGACGATAAAAATGCTGGCTCGCGCACGCGCACGCGCTGCGCGCAGGGCCATCAGACATGCAGGCATCTTAGCGCAAGATGGCCAGCCTCACCGGCGCCAGGCCGCCATGGCGCAGGCTGCGGCGGCGCCATGGCCGGCTCCGGCACGCGCTGGCGAATTGTCGTATGATGGTTTAAAAGGTATACAAAAGTTCATTGGAACCGATGAAAAATTTGATGATTTATCCAATTAAATCAACAATTTACAAACAAGTATTAAGGATATGCCGACATATCTTTTGACTTCCTGATCCTTTAGAGCAATAATAAATTTCATGGGGTAATGGTAGGTGCAGCAAGCGCTATCAACAGTGAAAAAAAAGCCGGCTGGCCACGTCAGCACACGGCATCAAGCGCCAGTTTTTTGGTCCGGGCAATCCGGACTCGCAAAGACAGCCGGGCTTGAAACAACAATAAAAATCGATACGGGGTACAGGAAAAGTTCAAGCGGCAAGCCCAGGCGAGTGCCAGGCGGGCGGCCATGGTGACTGGCAGTACGGGTTTACATTAAAGGACATTGACATGACCATTTTTGATAACTATGCAGCACGCTACGAGCGCACCCGCGAAGAGGAAATGTCGCTCACCGACTACCTGGCCCTGTGCAAGAAGGACAAGCTGACGTACGCCAGCGCGCCCGAACGCATGCTGGCCGCCATCGGCGAGCCGCAGCTGGTCGACACGCGCAACGACACGCGCTTGTCGCGCATCTTCGCCAACAAGATCATCAAGATCTATCCCGCCTTCCGCGAGTTCTACGGCACCGAGGAGGTGATCGAGCAAGTCGTCTCGTACTTCCGCCACGCCGCGCAAGGCCTGGAAGAACGCAAGCAGATCCTGTATCTGCTGGGGCCCGTCGGCGGCGGCAAGTCGTCCATCGCGGAAAAACTCAAGTCGCTGATGGAACACGTGCCCTTCTATTGCCTGAAAGGCTCGCCCGTCAACGAGTCGCCGCTGGGCCTGTTCAACGAGGAAGAGGACGGCACCATCCTGGAAGAGGATTACGGCATCCCGCGCCGCTATCTGCGCAACATCCCCAGCCCGTGGGCCGTGAAACGCCTGCATGAATACAATGGCGATATCAACCAGTTCCGCGTCGTCAAGCGCTATCCATCCGTGCTGAAACAGATCGCCATCTCGAAAACGGAGCCGGGCGACGAAAACAACCAGGATATTTCCTCGCTGGTGGGCAAGGTCGACATCCGCAAGCTGGAAGACTATGCGCAGGACGATCCGGACGCCTACAGCTATTCGGGCGGCCTGTGCCTGGCCAACCAGGGCTTGATGGAATTCGTGGAAATGTTCAAGGCGCCCATCAAGGTCTTGCACCCCTTGCTGACGGCCACGCAGGAAGGCAATTACAAGGGCACGGAAGGCTTCGGCGCGATTCCGTTCGACGGCATCATCCTGGCCCACTCGAACGAGTCGGAATGGAAGACGTTCAAGAACAACCGCAACAACGAGGCGTTTCTTGACCGTATCTATATAGTCAAGGTGCCGTATTGCCTGCGCGTGTCCGACGAAATCAAGATCTACGACAAGCTGGTGGCCAATTCCTCGCTCGTCAAGGCGCCCTGCGCGCCCGGCACCCTGCGCATGATGGCGCAGTTCGCCATCCTGTCGCGCCTGAAAGACCCGGAAAACTCCAGCATCTTCTCGAAGATGCTCGTCTACGATGGCGAAAACCTCAAGGACACGGACCCGAAAGCCAAGTCCATGCACGAATATGTCGATTACGCGGGCGTGGACGAAGGCATGAACGGCCTGTCGACGCGCTTTGCCTTCAAGATCCTGTCAAAAGTGTTCAACTTTGACAATTCCGAAGTGGCTGCCAATCCCGTGCATCTATTATATGTACTGGAGCAGCAGGTCGAGCGCGAGCAGTTCGCGCCGGAACTGGAGCAGCGCTACTTCTCCTATATTAAAGAGCACCTGGCGCAGCGCTACGTGGAATTCATCGGCAAGGAGATCCAGACGGCTTACCTGGAAAGCTATTCGGAATACGGGCAGAACATCTTCGACCGCTACGTGACGTTTGCCGATTTCTGGATACAGGACCAGGAATACCGCGATCCGGACACGGGCGAAAGCTTCGACCGCGAATCGCTGAACAATGAACTCGAGAAGATCGAGAAGCCGGCGGGCATTTCCAATCCGAAGGATTTCCGCAATGAAATCGTGAACTTCGGCTTGCGCGCGCGGGCCTCGAACGGCGGCAAGAATCCCGCCTGGACCAGTTATGAAAAGTTCCGCACCGTCATTGAAAAGAAAATGTTTTCGAATACGGAGGAATTGTTGCCCGTGATTTCCTTCAATGCCAAGGCCAGCGCCGACGATGCCAACAAGCACGCCGACTTCGTGGCCCGCATGGTGGAAAAAGGCTATACGGCCAAGCAGGTACGCCTGTTATGCGAATGGTACTTGCGCGTGCGCAAGTCATCCTAGCGCGGACAGCGGAGGCGCGCTCCCGCCCGAGGGCAGGCGGGGCGCGCAAGACGAGAAGCAAGGAGGCACCCTTTGACATATCTCATCGACAGGCGCTTGCAAAGCAAGAATAAATCCGCCGTCAACCGCGAGCGTTTCCTGCGGCGTTACAAGGGCCAGATCAAGGATGCCGTGGGGCGCGCCATCAAGGGGCGCTCGATCACGGACGTCGAGAATGGCGAGAAGGTCAGCATCCCCGTCAAGGACGTGGGCGAACCGTCGTTCGGCCACGCGCATGGCGGCGTATGGGAAGTGGTCAATCCCGGCAACAAGGAATACCTGAAAGGCGACCAGATCGCGCGGCCGAAAGGCGGCGGTGGCGCCGGGCGGGGCAAGGCGGGCAATAGCGACGAGACGACGGAAGACGACTTCATCTTCGAATTGTCGCGCGAAGAATTCATGAATTATTTCTTCGAGGACCTGGAATTGCCGCACATGGTGAAAACCCAGCTGACGGCCACCACGGAATTCAAGAACCAGCGCGCCGGCTACAATATGTCGGGCACGCCATCGAACATCCACGTGCTGCGTTCCCTGCGCGGCGCGCTGGGGCGGCGCATCGCCGTCGGCGGCGGCGCCCGCAAGCAGCTGGCGCAGGCCGAGGAAGACCTGGCCGAACTGCTGCACGAAGGCGCGCCCGACAGCGACCCGCTCGTCACGGAACTGCGCCGCCTGATCCACCACTTGCACACGCGCCTGCTGGCCATCCCCTTCATCGACCCGTTCGACTTGCGCTACAGCAACCGCATCAAGGTGCCCAAGCCGATGACGCAAGCCGTCATGTTCTGCATCATGGACGTGTCCGGCTCCATGGACGAGTCGCGCAAGGACACGGCCAAGCGCTTCTTCATCCTGTTATATCTGTTCCTCAAGCGCGCCTACGACAAGATCGAGGTCGTCTTCATCCGCCACCATACGGCGGCGGCCGAAGTGGACGAGCATGAATTCTTCAATTCGCGCGAGTCGGGCGGCACCGTCGTGTCCTCCGCGCTGCACTTGCTCAATACCATCATCGACGAACGCTATGGCGCCGGGCAATGGAACAGCTATGTGGCGCAGGCGTCCGACGGCGACAACTGGGACAACGATTCCGTGCTGTGCCGGCAATTGCTTATTAATACCATCATGCCCAAGGTGCAGTACTACACCTATGTCGAGATCACGGACGGCCCGCAGCAAAACCTGTGGGAGCAATACGCGGGCGTGCTCGACCATCACGCCCATTTCGCCATGCAAAAGATCGTCACGCCGGCCGATATCTACCCGGTCTTCCGCGAACTGTTCAAGAAACAGGTGAAATGATGAGTGCAGCCTTTGACCGCGCCAGCAACACCCCGGGCGAACCGTTCGCGCGCCTGCGCCACCCGAACGCCCTGCCCGAGCAGTCGGAATGGACGTTCGAACTGATCGAGCAAATCCACGAGGAAATCCGCCGCGTGGCGAAACAGTTTGGCCTCGACACCTATCCGAACCAGCTGGAAATCATCACGGCCGAGCAGATGATGGATGCCTATACCTCGGTCGGCATGCCCGTCTCCTACAACCACTGGTCGTTCGGCAAGCATTTTTTATCGACCGAGAAAAGCTACAAGCGGGGCCAGATGGGCCTGGCCTACGAGATCGTCATCAACTCGAACCCGTGCATCGCCTATTTAATGGAGGAAAACAGCCTGACCATGCAATCGCTGGTGATCGCGCATGCGGCGTACGGCCACAACTCCTTTTTTAAAGGCAATTACCTGTTCCGCGCCTGGACGGATGCGGACGCCATCATCGACTATATGGTGTTTGCCAAGAATTACATCGCCGAATGCGAACAGCGCCATGGCGTCGACGCCGTGGAATTGCTGCTCGACTCGTGCCACGCCATCCAGAACTATGGCGTGGACCGCTACAAGCGCCCGGCGAAACTGTCGATGGCGAAGGAATATGCGCGCCAGAAAGAGCGCGAAGCCTATGTGCAGTCGCAGATCAACCAGCTGTGGCGCACCCTGCCCCGCCGCGAAGATGAGGAGGAAGAGGAAGACCAGCGCAAGGCCGCGCCCCGCTTTCCGCCCGAACCCGAGGAAAACCTGCTGTATTTCATCGAAAAGTATGCGCCGCTGCTGGAACCGTGGCAGCGCGAGATGGTGCGCATCGTGCGCAAGATTTCCCAGTACTTCTATCCGCAGCGGCAAACCCAGGTCATGAACGAGGGCTGGGCCACCTTCTGGCACTACACGATATTGAACCAGCTGTATGACGAAGGCGTGGTGGGCGACGGCTTCATGATGGAATTTCTGAAAAGCCATACCAACGTGGTCTACCAGCCGCCCATCGACAGCCCGTATTACAGCGGCATCAACCCGTATGCGCTGGGTTTTGCCATGATGAGCGACATCCGCCGCATCTGCGAGCACCCGACCGACGAAGACCGCGCCTGGTTCCCCGACATGGCCGGCAGCGACTGGCGCAAGAGCCTGGACTTTGCCATGCGCAATTTCAAGGATGAAAGCTTCATCGCCCAGTACCTGTCGCCGCGGCTGATCCGCGAATTCCACTTCTTTACCGTGCTCGACGACGACAAGAATGAAAAACTGGCCATTTCCGCCATCCACGACGATGCCGGCTACCGCTACGTGCGCCAGCAACTGGCGGAACAGTACAACCTGGGCAACCGCGAGCCGAATATCCAGGTCTGGTCCGTCAACACGCGCGACGACCGCGCCTTGACCCTGCGCCACACGCAATTCCAGCGCCGCCCGCTGAACCAGCAGGCGGCCGAGGTGCTCAAGCACGTGGCACGGCTGTGGGGCTTCGATGTGCACCTCGATACGGTCGACCCCCAGGGGGCGGTGCTGGGCACCTTGAATTGCCGGCGCGAGAAGCGCAACCGGCGCGATGACCCGGTTGCCAAGCCATGAAATGATTTGTTGATAATAATCAATAGCAAGAATATAAGCGCTTCCTATGCCTATATAGGAATTCAGTATGGCCTGGCGGCCTCGAAACGGCTGTCAGGAGCGCCTTTTTTGACCTGGGTGAAGTGCGTTCCGCACCCGTTTGGTGCGCGCGACGGCCTAAGTGGTCTGGTTCCGAGCCAAAACATTTCCAAAAAGAAAGATTTTTCTCCAAATTTAGCAGTTTCCATATTGAATATCACGAAATATAATTCCGCCAGATCGACACATCGGAGAACTTAGCAGCGGTCGCCCAAAACGGCTGTAAAAAACCGATAAGACCGCCTTTTTTTATGTCCGAAAGCGTGCAAAGATGACATAAGCAAGTACGTTTTCAGGGCGCAAAAGCGCCAAAAATTTAACCGGTTTTAGGCGTTAAAAATCTGTGTAAAATAAAGAATTCGTATGTATAATTCGGCGACGTCCCGGATACGGCTGGAGCTTTGTGTCGTCATTTTGGGGTTCAGTTGCAAGACAAGAGATGGTATTTGGAGAAAGCAGGCATGAATTTTTCGAACGAGAAAAGTCCCAAGAACTACACAGGCATCACTATCGTTGTCCTGCTGCACGTTCTCGCGGCTTACGGGATCGTGACGGGCTTGGGCAAGCGGTTGGTCACCAAAATGATGGAACCGGTTGAAACCAAGATTATCGAGGAAGTCAAACCGCCTCCACCGAAGGATCTTCCACCGCCACCACCGCCGCCAGAAATGAAGGCGCCACCGCCGCCATTCATTCCGCCAGTCGAGGTGAACGTGCAGCAGCCGCCACCACAGCAGAACGTGATTGCAAATGCGACTGCCGTGAAGCCAGCCACGAATGTATTGGCACCGCCATCGCCGCCTGCACAGCCTGCGCCAACTCCTGGACCAGCCAAATCGGTGCGTACGCCGGCCGTGGTTGACTTCAGCGTCTGCGAAAAACCGGCTTATCCAAAGTCGTCGCAGCGTAACGAGGAAACCGGTGTGGTGACACTGTCGTTCCTGATCGGTGTAGACGGCAAGGTCGCTGATTCGAAGATCGTGAAGTCCAGCGGCTTCAGGGACCTGGACAAAGCCGCGGTGCAAGGTATCAGCCGCTGTACATTTAAGCCGGCAACAGTTGACGGCAAGCCGGAACAAGGCTGGCAGCAAATGCAATACGTTTGGTCGCTGGATTAAAACCCGAGACAGTTATCCCCTGTCTCACACTATGATTTCGTTGTCATTACGTTCAGCGATCTGTTATTTTTAATTTTGGAGGAAGCATGTTTAAGAATACCCGTTTGTCCGCATTTTTTGCCGCGGTTCTGTTGTCCGTTACCGCTACTACCGCTCTGGTAGCAGCTCCGGCATTCGCTGACGCGCCAGCATCGGCTGCCGCTTCGGCTCCTGCGGCAGACGCTGCACCAGCACCAGTTGCTGCAGATGCCGCCGCTCCAGCAGCAGACGCAGCAGCAGCTCCAGCCGCTGATGCAGCCGCTCCAGCCAAAACCGAAGAAGTACACAACCCGTTCGGCCTGCAAGCAGTGTGGGACGGCGGCTTCGTGCCACGCGCCACCCTGATCATCATGGTCATCATGTCGATCGGTACCTGGTACATCATCATCACCAAGCTGATCGATCAAATGAAGATCTTCAAGCAAGCTAAAGAAGCCGCTGCCAAATTCTGGAAAGCTCCTTCGATCGCTGCTGGTTCGGCAACCCTGGAAGAAGGTTCGCCATTCCGCTTCATCGCTGAATCGGGCACCAAGGCAACCGCTCACCATGACGGCGCCCTGCTGGAACAAATCGATCTGTCGACCTGGGTGACGATGTCGATCCAGCGCGCTTCGGACAAAGTCCAATCGCGTCTGCAAGATGGCCTGTCGTTCCTGGCAACCGTTGGTTCGACCGCACCGTTTATCGGTCTGTTCGGTACCGTTTGGGGTATCTACAACGCACTGACCGCTATCGGCATGACCGGTAACGCATCGATCGACAAAGTTGCAGGTCCAGTTGGTGAAGCACTGATCATGACCGCTTTCGGTCTGCTGGTCGCTGTTCCTGCCGTTCTGGGTTACAACTGGTTGGTTCGTCGTAACAAAACCGCAATGGAAGACATCCGCTCGTTCAGCGCCGACGTTCACTCGGTTCTGGTTTCCGGCGTAATGTCCACCAGCGAAGCTGGCCGTGCTGCCGGCGCTAAAAAGATCGGATAAGTCATGTCGATGTCCGTCGGCTCCGACAGCGGAGATCAAGATCAAGTAATGTCAGAAATCAACACGACGCCGCTCGTCGACATCATGTTGGTTTTGCTGATCATTTTCTTGATCACCAGTCCAGTTGTCCTCAAGCTGCAGAAAATCGATCTGCCGATCGAGGCCAACCAAGCCCTTCAAACCAAGCCGCAAAACGTTAACATCGTTGTTAACAAGGATGGCGAGATTTACCTGGGCCAGACCAGACTGAGAGACACGAACGAATTGTTCGATTATCTTAAAGTTGAAGCAGTGAAAGTACCGCAGCCGGAAGTACACGTTCGTGGCGACCAAGAAACACGCTACGAATCGATCGGCCGGGTTATTTACACGACCCAACGTGCCGGGATCCAGAAGGTCGGCTTCATCACCGAACCACCTGACAAGGGCTGATAGCGACTGACAGCGGCGTCCCGGCAACAGGGGGGCGCCACTGAAGGAAGCTTGCCGGGCGGCAGTTTCGCCCGGTGCTTCGTTGGACTTCTTAAAGGAAACACTATGAGTATGAATGTCGGTTCGGGAAGCGCAGCAGGCGCGGATCCGGAACCAATGATGGAACTGAACATGACGCCCCTCATCGACGTGATGCTGGTGCTGATTATCATGTTGATCATCACGATTCCTAAGCAAAACCACTCGGTGAACCTGAACATGCCGGTCGGCACCCCGCCGCCACCGACAACCGAACCAGTGGTCGTCACGATCGATGTCGATTTTGATGGCACTATCTTGTGGGACAATCAGGTCGTACCTGATCGTAATACGCTGGAAGCCAAACTGAGCAACGTTGCTGCGCAAGCAGATCAGCCAGAAGTGCATCTGCGTCCTAACAAGCTGGTGGAATACAAAGTCGTCGCCGGTGTGATGGCGTCGGCGCAGCGTCTGGGCGTGACCAAAATCGGTCTGGTCGGCAACGAGCAATTCCAGTAAGCTGTAGCAATCAGGTTATCTTTACATCCGAATAGGCAGGACTTCCTGCCTATTCGCTTTTTACTGAAAGACTTTCTCATGTCCAAGTTTCGTCTCGCTCATCTCGGCCTCGTCATGGCCGCTATCGGTTTTACCGCAGCAACTCCCGTAATCGGCCTGGGCTCGCTGGCATATGCCGCGGACACCGTGCGTGCCGAAGTGGGCAAGCCATTGCAAGAAGCGCAAAAACTCGCTGGCAGCGGCAAAAACAAGGAAGCACTGGCCAAGCTGCGCGAAGCTGACAGCGTCGGCGGCAAGACCGCCTTTGAAAGCTACCAGATCGAACGCGTGCGCGCCTCGGCTGCTGCCGCCGCTGGCGACAACGGCACCGCCATCAAGGCTTTTGAAGCCGTCATCAATTCCGGCCGCCTGAGCGCCGCCGAAGCCCCCAAATTCACGCAAGCGCTGGCAGGCATGTACTACCGCGCCAAGGATTGGCCAAACACCATCACCTGGATCAAACGCTCGCTGAAAGACCGCGAAGATCCACAGATGCGCGAACTGCTGATCCAGACCTACTACGTCAGCGGCAACTTCGCCGAAGCGGCAAAAGAACTGCAAGCGCGTGGCGGCAACTCGGAAGCGAGCCTGCAAATGCTGGCCAACATCCAGTTGAAGCAAAACGACAAGGGCGGCTACGTTGCCACCCTGGAAAAACTGGCATCGAGCTATCCGAAAACCAGCTACTGGGCCGACCTGCTGAACCGCGTTTCGGGCAAACCTGGCTTCTCGCAACGCCTGGGCCTGGACGTCCAGCGCCTGCGCCTGGCCAACGGCCTGTTCAGCAAGCCTTCCGAATACATGGAAATCAGCCAGCTGGCCCTGCAAGCAGGCAATCCTGGCGAAGCGCTGAGCATCATCGAGCAAGGCTACAAAAAAGGCGTGCTGGGTACCGGCGCCGATGCGCCACGTCACCAGCGTCTGAAAGACCTGGCCCTGAAAACCCAGGCTGACCTGAAAGCCAACGCGGCCAAGTCGGAAGCGGAATACACCAAGAACAAGGACGCCGACAGCTTGAGCAAGCTGGGCTTCGCCCTGGTCTACGATGGCCAGGCTGAAAAGGGTCTGGGCTTGATGAACGACGCCGTGAAACTGGGCACCGCCAAGTATGCGGAAGAAGCCAAGCTGCATCTGGGCATCGCCTACATCCATGCCGGCAAGAAGTCCAACGCCACGACGGCACTCAAAGCCGTCAAGGGCACGGATGGCGCGGCTGACCTGGCCCGCTACTGGACGTTAATGAATAAATAAGACAACACCGCCAAGGCGTTGTCGGGCAGCTAGTCGAGTGCCATCCAAAAGCGTTGCCAGCATACCCGCCGGCAACGCTTTTTATCATTTCAGCAGTGAAATTCGCCCTGCGCCCGCCCTGCCGGGTGTGCATCCCTGAAACAGTCCGTATAATCCCCCTTTTGGCACAGTTTTTCATCAGATTCCTATGAAGGTATTCCGCGGACTTCCCAATGCCCAGGCACGAGCGCCTTGCGCTCTGACCATCGGCAATTTTGACGGTGTCCACATCGGCCATCAAGCGTTGCTGGCGCGCGTGCGCGGCGCGGCGACCGAACTCGGCATTGAAGCGGCCGTGATGACGTTCGAACCGCACCCGCGCGAATTCTTCGCGCAGCGCGCGGGCGACCTGTCCAAGGCTCCGCAGCGCATCGCCAACTTGCGCGACAAGCTGCAGTCGCTGGATGACGCCGGCATCGACCGTGTCGTCGTCGAGCACTTCAGCGCCCAGTTTGCCGCCTTGACGCCGCAGGAATTCACGGAAAAAGTCCTCGTCGACGGCTTGCACGTGAAATGGCTGATGGTCGGCGACGACTTTTGCTATGGCGCCCGGCGCGCCGGCGACGTGGCCATGCTGCAGGAAGCGGGCCGCAAATATGGTTTCCATGTAGAAACATTGCCTACCGTGATGAACGGCAGCACGCGCATCTCGTCGTCCGCCGTGCGCCTGGCCCTGGCCGCCGGCGATTTCCCGCTGGCCACGCAGCTGCTGGGCCATCCGTACGCCATTTCCGGCCATGTCATCCACGGCCAGAAACTGGGCCGCACCCTCGGTTTCCCCACCCTGAACCTACGCGTGGCGCACCGTCCCGCCCTGTCGGGCGTCTTCATCGTGCAAGTGCACGGCCTAACGCCGCAGCCGCTGCCGGCCGTGGCCAGCCTCGGCGTGCGCCCCACCGTCGACGACAGCGGCCGCGTCTTACTGGAAGTGCATCTGTTTGATTTCAATCAATCCTGCTACGGCAAGCTGGTGCGCGTGGAATTCCTGGAAAAGCTGCGCGACGAAGAAAAGTACGACGATTTGCCCACCCTGACGGCCGCCATCGAGCGCGACTCGAACCAGGCGCGCGCCTATTTTGAGCAGCGCAGCGGCGCCATTACCGCCACCGACCGAATTTGACGCCGGCCAACTCCGCCGCCTGGCGGCACTTGCCGTCGCAAACCCGCTGCAAAAATATACTCCATACCATTAAAGAAGATTATGTCCGATCAAAACAAGCCAGCCACGCCCAAGCAGAACAAGAAGCCTGAAAGCAAATACCCGGTCAACATGACGGAAACCCCGTTCCCGATGCGCGGCGACATGGCCAAGCGCGAGCCGCAATGGGTACAGCAATGGCAAGACAAGAAAATCTACGAGCGCGTACGCAAGGCTGCCGCCGGCCGTCCGAAATTCATCCTGCATGACGGCCCGCCGTATGCGAATGGCGATATCCACTTGGGCCACGCCGTCAACAAGATCCTGAAGGACATGGTCGTCAAGTCGCGCTCGCTGGCCGGCTTCGACGCGCCGTATGTACCGGGCTGGGATTGCCACGGCATGCCGATCGAGATCCAGATCGAAAAACTGCACGGCAAGAACCTGCCGACGGCCGAAGTGCTGGAAAAGGCCCGCGCCTACGCCAATGTGCAGGTCGAGCGCCAGAAGAAGGATTTTATTCGCCTGGGCGTGCTGGGCGAGTGGGACAACCCGTATCTGACCATGGCGCACGGCAACGAAGCGGACGAATTGCGCGCGCTGGGCAAGCTGCTGGAAAAAGGCTATGTGTACCGCGGCTTGAAGCCCGTCAACTGGTGCTTCGACTGCCAGTCGGCGCTGGCCGAGGCGGAAGTGGAATACGCGGAAAAACGCGATCCCGCCATCGACGTCGGATTCAAGTTCGCCGAGCCGGAAAAACTGGCGGCCGCCTTCGGCCTGCCTTCCCTGCCGACCGATAACGGCTTCATCGTCATCTGGACCACCACGCCGTGGACCATCCCGTCGAACCAGGCGCTGAACGTGCACCCGGAAGTCAAGTACGCGCTGGTGAAAGCCGAGCGCGATGGCCAGCCGCTGCTGCTGATCCTGGCGCAAGACCTGGTCGTGGCCAGCCTGGCGCGCTTCAAGCTCGATGGCACGACCATCGCCACCTGCGACGGCGCGGCCCTGGCCGGCATCAGCTTCCGCCACCCGCTGCATGCGGCCGACGCCTTCTACGACCGCCTGTCGCCCTTGTACCTGGCCGAATACGTGACCACGGAAAGCGGCACGGGCGTGGTGCACTCGGCGCCAGCCTACGGCCTGGACGACTTCATCTCGTGCAAGGCGCACGGCATGAAGGACGACGACATCATCAAACCCGTCATGGGCGACGGCAAGTTCGCCTCGACCCTGCCCCTGTTCGGCGGCATGACCATCTGGGAAGCGTCGAAGCCGATCTGCAACGCCCTGCGCGAAGCCGGTGCGCTGTTCGAAGTCAAGATGTTCGACCACAGCTACATGCATTGCTGGCGCCATAAGACGCCGATCATCTACCGCGCCACCTCGCAGTGGTTTGCCGGCATGGACGTGACGCCGAAGGACGGCGGCGCGACCTTGCGCGAAACGGCCTTGAAAGGCATCGCCGACACCGAGTTCTTCCCGGACTGGGGTCAGGCGCGCCTGCACGGCATGATCGCCAACCGTCCCGACTGGACCCTGTCGCGCCAGCGCCAGTGGGGCGTGCCGATGGCCTTCATCGTGCACAAGGAAACGGGCGACCTGCATCCGCGCACGCCGGAACTGCTGGAGCAAGTGGCCAAGCTGATCGAAAAAGGTGGCATCGAGGCCTGGCAGGCGCTGGACCTGGCTGACCTGATCGGCGACGAAGCGGCCATCTACGCGAAGAACAAGGACACGCTGGACGTGTGGTTCGATTCCGGCGCCACGCACCAGACGGTGCTGGGCGGCCCGCAAGCGCACGGTTCGCACTCGACGCAGCTGCAATTCCCGGCCGACCTGTACCTGGAAGGCTCGGACCAGCATCGCGGCTGGTTCCACTCGTCGCTGCTCGTGTCGTCGATGCTCAATGGCCGTCCGCCGTACAAGGCCCTGCTGACGCACGGCTTCACGGTCGATGGCGAAGGCAAGAAGATGTCGAAGTCGCTGGGTAACACGCTGGCGCCGCAAAAGATCTCGGACACCCTGGGCGCGGACATCCTGCGCCTGTGGATCGCCTCGACCGACTACACGGGCGAACTGTCGATCTCCGACGAAATCCTGAAACGCGTGACGGAATCGTACCGCCGCATCCGCAACACCCTGCGCTTCCTGCTGGCGAACACCTCGGACTTCAATCCGGCCACGGACGCCGTGCCGGTCGCCGAGATGTTCGAAATCGACCGCTATGCGCTGGCCAACATGGCCTCGCTGCAAACGCAGATCGAGAACAACTACGCGCGCTACGAATTCCACCCGGTCGTGTCGAAGCTGCAGACGTACTGCTCGGAAGACCTGGGCGGCTTCTACCTGGACATCCTGAAGGACCGCCTGTACACCTCCGGCCTGACGTCGCACGCGCGCCGTTCCGCGCAGACGGCCCTGTGGCACATCACGCAAAGCCTGCTGCGCCTGATGGCCCCGGCCCTGTCGTTCACGGCAGAGGAAGCGTGGGCCGTCTTCGCCGGCAGCGAAGCGTATGCCGCCAGCGATGAAACCATCTTCACGCAAACCTGGTGGCAGCTGCCGGAAGTGGCGGATGCGGCCGACCTGCTGGAGAAATACACGGCCCTGCGCGCCGTGCGCACGGACGTCACAAAACAGCTGGAAGACTTGCGCACCTCGGGCGCCATCGGCTCGTCGCTGCAGGCGGAACTGACGATCAAGGCCGCGCCGATGAAGTACAAGCTGTTGACGACCCTGGGCGACGACTTGAAGTTTGTCTTCATCACCTCGCAGGCAAGCGTGGCCGAAGTGGCCGACGAAGCGGCCGAGGAAGTGGTCGTGGCCGCGTCGACGGCGCCGAAGTGCGAGCGCTGCTGGCACTACCGCAGCGACGTGGGCACGGACGCCGCGCATGCCACCCTGTGCGGCCGCTGCGTCAGCAACCTGTTTGGCAAGGGCGAAGTTCGCCGCTTCGCCTAAACAACGGCGTCAAAATCTGCTGCGCGTCGCGATTTGCGGCCTGCGATGCTCACCGTACTAGAGTACGGTTGCGCTTCTCGGCCACAAATCGCTGCCGCTCGCTACGATTTTGCCCGCCGTTGTATGCTATCCGTCCAACCGCCGCCTGCTGCCAGGCGGCGGCTTTATCTTCCCTGGAAAAATATGGCCACTAAAAACCGTTTTTCATCGAAACCGCAATCGCCGCTGACGCTGTGGCTGGGCATTGCCGCCATCGTCATCCTGTTCGACCAGATCACCAAGATCACGATCCTGAAGACCTTCCGCTATGCGCAGGAAATGGTCATCACCTCGTATTTCAACCTGGTGCTCGCGTATAACAAGGGCGCCGCATTCAGCTTCCTGTCCGACCAGGGCGGCTGGCAGCGCTATTTCTTCACCGGCATCGCCCTGGCGGCCGCCATCTACATCATCTACCTGCTGAAAAAGCACGCGGGCCAGCGCATGTTCTGCTGGGCCCTGTCACTGATCCTCGGCGGCGCGCTGGGCAACGCCATCGACCGCCTGATGTACGGCCACGTGGTCGATTTCCTCGACTTCCACTGGAAAAGCTGGGGCCATTTCCCCGCTTTCAATATCGCCGACAGCGCCATCTGCATCGGCGCGGCCCTGTTCATCATCGATGAACTGCGCCGGGTAAACAAATAAACACGCAGGAGAACGGCATGGAACTGTCCGGCAAAAAAATCGTCCTGGGACTCTCGGGCGGCGTCGCCTGCTACAAGGCGGCGGAATTGTGCCGCGCGCTCACAAAAGCAGGCGCCTCGGTGCAGGTGGTGATGACGGATGCGGCCAGCCACTTCATCACGGCCGTCACGATGCAGGCCCTGTCCGGCCACCCCGTGCACACGAGCCAGTGGGATGCGCGCATAGCCAACAACATGGCGCATATCGATTTGACGCGCCATGCGGACGCGATTTTGATCGCGCCGTGTTCGGCCGACTTCATGCGCAAGCTGGCGCACGGCGTGTGCGACGACCTGCTGTCGACCCTGTGCCTGGCCCGTCCATCCCACCTGCCCCTGCTGGTGGCGCCGGCCATGAACGTGGAAATGTGGCAAAACCCCGCCACGCAACGCAATGTGCAGCAGCTGCGCGACGACGGTATCAAGCTGTTCGGCCCGGCCGCCGGCGAACAGGCGTGCGGTGAAACAGGCCTGGGCCGCATGCTGGAACCGGAACAGCTGCTGACGGAGCTGATCGCCGCCTTCCAGCCTAAGGTATTGGCGGGCAAGCGCGTGCTGGTCACGGCCGGCCCCACGTTCGAAGCCATCGACCCCGTGCGCGGCATCACCAATCTGTCCTCGGGCAAGATGGGCTATGCGGTGGCGCGCGCGGCGCGCGAAGCGGGCGCCGAGGTGCTGCTCATTTCCGGCCCCACGGCCCTGGACGCCCCCTTCGGCGTACGCCGCATCGACGTGCAAAGCGCGCAGCAGATGCACGACGCGGTACTCGCCCACGTCGACGGCCAGCATGTCTTCGTCGCCGTGGCCGCCGTGGCCGACTGGCGCGTGGCCAACGCCAGCGAACAAAAGATGAAAAAACAGGCCGACGGCTCCGTGCCCGAACTGCAGTTCGCGCAAAACCCCGACATCCTGGCCACTGTGGCGGCGCGCACCAACCTGGCCGGCTATCCGTACTGTGTCGGTTTTGCCGCCGAATCGGAAAACCTGGTGGAATTCGGCTCGACCAAGCGCGAAAAGAAGGGCATCCCCTTGCTGGTCGGCAATATCGGTCAGAACACCTTTGGCCAGGATGACAACACCATCATCCTGTTCGACGAAGAAGGCCATACCGTGCTGCCGCGCGCCTCGAAACTGAACCTGGCGCGCCAGCTGATTTCGGAAATCTCGAAGCGGCTGGCCAAGAATTCGCTGCTCAAATAACCTTTTACACGACTTAGCTTAGTTAGTTAGATTAATGAAAAATATCGACATCAAGATCCTCGACGCCCGCATGAAAGAAATGCTGCCGGCCTACGCCACCCCAGGCAGCGCCGGCCTGGACCTGCGCGCCTGCATCGACGAGGCGATCACCATCGAAGCCGGCCAGACCGTGCTCATTCCCACGGGCCTGGCCATCCACATCGGCGACCCCTCGTATGCGGCCATGATCCTGCCGCGCAGCGGCATGGGCCACAAAAACGGCATCGTATTGGGGAATCTGGTAGGCTTGATCGACTCCGATTACCAGGGCCAGCTGATGGTATCGACCTGGAACCGGGGCCAGAGCGCTTTCACGCTCAATCCCATGGAACGCCTGGCGCAACTGATTATCGTGCCGGTGCTGCAAGTGGGCTTTAACGTCGTCGAGGAATTCGGCGACAGCGAACGCGGTGTTGGCGGTTTCGGCAGCACCGGCAAACATTAAGGATTTTCTCATGCCAGGTTTCCGCCATCTGATCACAGCCCCAACTTCGCTGCGCCAACTGGCCACTCCCCTGCTGCTGGCCGGCGCGGCCATGCTGGCCGGCTGTACCACGCCAACGACGCATGTCAGCGGCCCGTTCAACGTGGTGCCGGCGCCCGATGCGCCCGCCCCGACGGCGCAGCAAAAGGCGGCGCAGGAAGAACTGGTGAAGATGGTGGCGCTGCAGGACCGCCTGTCGAAAGTCTCGGCGCCCCTGCTGATCAACAATGCGGACCTGTGCAAGACGTATGCGCGCAACTTGCTGGGCTTCACGGCGCAAAACAAGTATTCCTACCCCGGCATCTATGCCGACGCGGCGCAGGCGGCCCTCGGCTACGGCGAACAGATGCAAGTCTCCGGCGTCTTGCCGGGCAGCGGCGCCGCACGCGCCGGCTTGCGCAAGGGCGACGGCTTGCTGGCAGCCGAAGGCAAGCCGCTCCCGGCCGGCCCGAAGGCGGAAGGCCCGTTTGGCGCCATCGTCGGCCCGCTGGCCTCGAAAAGCGCCAGTCTGAACATGACCATCGCTCGCGACGGTCAGCAGCAGGACCTGAAGATTCCCGTCACGCGCGCCTGCGCCTTCCGCGTCGCGCTGGGCAATGCGGACAATATCAACGCCTACTCGGACGGCGCGCGCATCATGCTCACGCGCGGCATGGTCAATGCGGCGCAAAACGACGAAGGCATCGCCTTTGTCATCGCCCGCGAAATGGCGCACAACATCCTCGACCATGCGCGCAGCCAGCGCACGGCAGGGACGGCCGGCAGCATCATCGACAGCCTGGGCGCCGTGCAGCCCGACGTGTCGATGCTGACGGGCGCCGCCGGCATCAAGGCCATGCCGCAGGAACTCGACGTGCAAGCCGACACGCTGGCCATCTACCTGCTGGCGCGCGCCGGCTACAACGTCGACAACGCGGCCCGCTTCTGGCAGGGCCTGGCCACGCAAGTGCCGGCCACAGTCGCCAACGGCTACACGGCGCTGCATCCGGGCACCAACTCGCGCATGGCCGCCGTCAACCGCGCCGTCACCGACGTGCGCGCCAAGCAGGCGGCGAAGAAACCGCTCAAGCCTTAAAACGCCTGCCATAAGCTACTGCGCGTCGCGCTTTGCGGTCTGCGATGCTCACTGTGCTCAATCCTGATCAAACAGGGTTTGCTCAGGCTCCCGGGAAGTTGGGGAAGTAGGTGCCCATGATCCAGGTCAGGGCACCGCAGAACACGACGGCTAGGAACAGGACAATGAGCAACTTGCCGAACTTGGGGATACCCTCTTCTTGCGTCTTGACTTCATTTGACATGAAAATTCTCCGCAGGGTGGTGGAACAGGTAGTATATCCACAATCTTAAATACTTTTCCATACTTTGCCGCAAACATGCGGCATGTAACTCGCGCGCGCCATGGACAGCATCGACCTTGAAGTTCTGAAAACCAGCGCCGCCTGGCTCGCCGCCGGCCGCCGCTGCGAACTCGTCACCGTCATCAAGACCTGGGGTTCCAGCCCCCGTCCCGTGGGCGCCACCCTGGCCATCTGCGACGATGGCACAGTGGTCGGTTCCGTGTCCGGCGGCTGCATCGAAGATGACCTGATCGACACCGTGCGCATGCACGGCATCGTGCGCAGGCAGCCCGAAATCGTCAGCTACGGCATCAGCGCCGACGAGGCGCACCGCTTCGGCCTGCCCTGCGGCGGCACCATCGAACTGGCCATCGAGCCGCTGCACGCGGGCAGCCGCGTGGCCGAACTGCTGGCGCGCCTGGAAGCCCATGAACTCGTCGAGCGCCGCCTCGATCTGCGCAGCGGCGCGGTCACCCTGCGCCGCGCCGCGCCGGGCGCCGTGCTGGCCCTGGAAGACGGGGCGCTCACCACGCAGCATGGCCCGCGCTGGCGCTTGCTGATCATCGGCGCCAGCCAGCTGTCGCGCTTCGTGGCGCAAATCGCCACGGCCATGGATTACCACGTCATCGTCTGCGACCCGCGCGAGGAATACCGGGGCGGCTGGAACGTACCGGGCGTGCCCCTGCTGCACGCCATGCCGGACGACCTGGTGCTGGAATTAAAGCTCGACAGCCGCAGCGCCGTCGTCGCCCTCACGCACGACCCCAAGCTCGACGACCTGGCCCTGATGGAAGCATTGAAATCCCCAGCGTTCTACGTGGGCGCCATCGGCTCGCGCGCGAATAACGCCAAGCGGCGCGAACGGCTGCTGCAGTTCGACGTCAGCACCGAGCAGCTGGCGCGCCTGCACGCCCCCATCGGCCTGTACATCGGCAGCAAGACGCCGGCCGAAATCGCCATTTCCATCCTGGCCGAACTGACGGCCGTGAAAAACGGCGTGCCCGATGCGCTGCAAATCCAGCACGCGGCCGCCTTGACGCCGCCCAACCCTGACCTCTGCGTGCGCTGACGCCTGCAAAGCAAGAAACGGGATGCGCCAGCATCGTCCCCCTGATACCTTCCCCGACTTTGGCCCGCCATGACCCTGCTGCACTGGACCCTCCCCCTGCCCGCCGGCTACCGCCGCGACGATGTCATCGCCTTCCACAGCCGGGATACGCAAGCCGTGGCGGAACAAGTCACGCCGACAGGCCTGCGCAAGGGCATCCTGCTTGCCGGCGTCCCCGTCATACTGGACGTGGCCTTCACGCAGGATGCCGCCATTTGCCAGGCAGACCTCGACGACAATGACGACACCGTCGCCGACCTGCAAACGCCGCTGCACGGCGCCCTGCTGAACATCCTCGGCCTGCGCATCGACCCGCAGCCGTTCGCGCAACTGGCCGCCGCCGACCCGCTGCTGGCGCCCTTGATCCGCGTCAACCCGGGCTTGCGCATCGTGCAATCGGCCAGCCCCTTCGAAGCGCTGACCTGGGCCATCATCGGCCAGCAAATCAACCTGTCGTTCGCCATTTCCCTGCGCCGCACCTTCATCGTGCAGGCGGGACGCCAGCATGGCAGCGGCTTGTGGTGCTACCCGGAGGCGCGCGACGTGGCGCGGCTATCCGTCGAGGATTTGACGAGCCGCAAATTCTCGCGCGCCAAGGCGGAAACCGTGCTGCGCCTGGCGCATCTCGTCAACGATGGGGAACTGTCGCTGGAGCTGCCCCCCTCCGGCGACGTGGCGGCCATTTCGCAGGCGCTGCTGGCCGTGAAGGGCATCGGCCCGTGGACCGTCAACTATGCGCTGCTGCGCGGCTACGGCTATGCCGACTGCTCGCTGCACGGCGACGTGGCCATCCGCGCCGCCCTGCAAAAGCTGCTCGGCGAAGAGGTCAAGCCGGACATGGCGCGCACGGAGCAGTGGCTGCGCCAGTACGCGCCGCACCGCACCATGGCCGCCGCCCACCTGTGGGCCAGCCTGCACGCGCCGGAAAAAAATATTTTGCCGGCCGGGGAATAAACGGCGGGCGGCACGCGTCTATCCCTTGCAAGCCCCCAAAACCTCAAGGAGACCACCATGCGCTTTACCACTTTTGCCGCCACCGCCCTTTTCACCGCCTTGTCCGCCCCGCTGGCCTTTGCGGCCGACGCCATGCCCGCCAACGGCATGCTGGTCAACGCCAGCGGCATGACCGTGTATGTGTTCGACAAGGATGTCGCCGACAGCGGCAAGAGCGCCTGCAGCGGCGGCTGCCTGGTGGCCTGGCCCGCCGTCATCGCCACCGAAGCGGCGCCCGCCGCCCCGTATGGCAGCATCAAGCGCGAAGACAACGGCGCCATGCAGCTGACCTACAAGGGCAAGCCCCTGTACCTGTACAAGGAAGACAAGAAACCGGGCGACGCGGCCGGCGACAATTTCAAGAACGTGTGGCACGTCGTCAAGCCTTAAGCACGCCATCCCGCCGCTACGATGACCACGCAAGAGGACAGCCGCCAGCTGCAAGCCTGCCTGCCCGGCCTGCGCCGTTACGCGCGCGCGCTGGCGGGCGCCGCGCACGCGGACGACCTGGTGCAGGACACCGTGGAGCGGGCCTGGCGCAAGTTCGACCAGTGGCAGCGCGGTGGCGAGATGCGGCCCTGGCTGTTTTCCATCATGCATAACCTGCACGTGGATCAACTGCGCCGCCCCGGCCTGGCGCTGCAGGAGCTCGACGACGACGCCCTGCTGCCTGCGCCGGAGCGCGCGCCGGGACAGGCCATCGCCATCGGCGAAATGGATGCGGCGCTGGCCCGTTTGCCGCTGGGGCAGCGCGAAGTCATCCTGCTCGTCGCGCTGGAGCAGATGCCGTACGAACAGGTGGCGTCCACGCTGGGTATCCCCGTCGGCACCGTCATGTCGCGGCTGTCGCGCGGGCGCGAGCGGCTGCGCGAACTGCTCGACGGCCGCCCTGCCGGCAGCCAAGGCGCCCCTACCCTGAAAGTCGTGAAATGATAATGCAAGCCATCAGCGAAGCGCAATTGCACGCCCTGGCCGACGGCGTCCTGCCCGAGGAGCAGCGCGCGGCCATCGACGCCCACCTGCGCGCGCATCCCGAGGACGCCGCCAGGGTGGACGCGTGGAGCGAACAGAACCGGCAATTGCGCGCCCTGTTCGATCCCGTGCTGGACGAAGCCGTGCCGCCGGCCCTGCGGCAGGCGGCATCGCCAGCGGCGGCGAACGGCGCCTGGCGCCGCCCCGCCATGCAGGCGGCAGCGGCCATCGTGCTGCTCATCGCCGGCGGCGCGGGCGGCTGGCTGCTGCGCGGCAGCGATGGCACGAGCGCCAGCGCCAGCCCCCTGACCCTGGCGCGCAGCGCCGCCATCGCCCATGCCGTCTACACGCCCGAAGTGCGCCACCCCGTCGAGGTCGGAGCGGCGCAGGAAGCGCACCTGGTGCAATGGCTGTCGAAACGCCTGGGCACGCAACTGCAGCCGCCCGCGCTGTCGCCACTCGGCTATCACCTGATCGGCGGGCGCTTGCTGCCCGGCGATGGCGATGGCCCCGTTGCGCAATTCATGTACGAAGATGGCGGTGGCAAGCGCCTGACCCTGTACGTGGCCAAGGAACGGGCGGGCAGGCAGGAAACGGCTTTCCGCTATACGCAGGAAAAGGACCTGAGCGTGTTTTACTGGATCGACGGCCAGCTCGGTTATGCCCTCTCGGCGAGCCTGCCCAAACGGGAACTGGGCAAGATCGCCGACGCCGTGTACGCGCAGCTGGAGCAAGCCCGCTAAGCCCCTCCATCCATGCGCAAGTGCGCTGAACGCCAGTCAAGTATCAGCCCAGCGCGCGCTTGAGTTCCGCATATGCGTCGACCAGCCGCTCCTTCGAATAGCCGCGATTGAGGCCACTCGGATTGGGCAAGATCCACACGCGCGCGCCGCCGAAGCGCTCTGGCTGCTCACCCCACTCCAGCTGGCGTTTTCCCGTCATCGCCGCGTAGGCGGCCTTGCCCAGGAAGGCGATCCACTGCGGCTGCGCCCATGCCAGCTTGTGCCGCAGGCCCGCCGCCGCTTGCGCAAATTCGTCCTTCCCCACCTGCTCAGCGCGGCTGGTCGGACGCCCGACGGCCGCCGTCAAGCCCAGCCCGAAACCGAGCACGCTGGCATCGTCCTGCGGCGCCACCAGGTGCGGCGTGAAGCCGGCCAGGTGCAGCACGGGCCAGAAGCGGTTGCCGCGGCCGAGAAAATGGTGGCCGGCCGCCGCCGCGTCCACGCCGGGATTGAGGCCGCAAAAAACCACCTGCAAGCCGGGAGCGAGGATGTCGGGCAAGCCCGGCGCCGTTGTGGGGTATGTCATGGAAAACTCCGATATCAGAAACCGCAGTATGCCACTGGCGCCATCTCCTGCAGCGCGGGGCGAGCGGTGCTACCATCCCCTACTGATGCGCTAATCCGTTTGGCGGATGGCCGTCGCGCTGTCCCGCACCATCCCCACTCCGAGGAATACACATGACGACCCTGACCATCAATGGCAAGCAGCACGACCTTGCACTGCCTGAAGACACGCCCCTGCTGTGGGCCCTGCGCGACGAACTGGGCATGACCGGCACCAAATTCGGCTGCGGCATGGCCCTGTGCGGCGCCTGCACCGTGCACCTCGATGGCGAAGCCATCCGCTCCTGCGTGACGCCCATGTCGGCCGCCGCAGGCAAGAAGATCACCACCATCGAAGCGGTGGGCGAAGACAAGGTCGGCCTTGCGCTGCAACAAGCCTGGCAGGAACACGGCGTGCCACAATGCGGTTACTGTCAGGCCGGGCAAATCATGTCGGCCACGGCCCTGCTCCACAAGACGCCAAGACCGAACGACCAGCAAATCCGCGAAGCGATGAGCGGTAATATCTGCCGCTGCGGCACCTACACGCGCATCCACGCGGCCATCAAGCAGGCCGCAAGCAGCATCCACGCAAAAGGAGCGGCCAAATGAGCATGCATGACACTGCCGCCGCACATTCGCCTGCGCGGCGCAACTGGCTCAAGGCCGCCGGCGCGCTGGCCGGCTTGACCCTGGTGGCCGGCCCTTCCGGCCTCGTGATGGCGGCCGATGCCGTCAAATACGGCGGCGACAATATGGCTGGCGGCGTGGTCGACGACACCCTGGTCTTCCTGTCGATCGGCGCCGACGGCATCGTCACCATCGTGGCGCACCGCTCCGAAATGGGCCAGGGCATCCGCACCAGCCTGCCCATGGTGGCGGCCGACGAACTGGGCGCCGACTGGGCGCAGGTGCGCGTGCAGCAGGCGCCCGCCGACGAAGCGCGCTACGGCAGCCAGGATACGGACGGCTCGCGCAGCATGCGCCACTCGTTCCGCGCCATGCGCCACGTGGGCGCCACAGCGCGCCTGATGCTGGAAACGGCGGCCGCCGTGCGCTGGGACGTACCCGTGACCGAAGTGAAAGCCGTCAATCACGCGGTCGTGCATGCGGCCAGCGGACGCTCGCTGTCCTTCGGCCCGCTGGCCGAAGACGCGGCCAGATTGCCCGTGCCGCCACGCGCGCGCATCAGCCTGAAAACGGCGGGCGAGCTGCGCTACATCGGGCAAACCAGCACGCGCGGCATCGACTTGCACGACATCGTCACGGGCAACACCCACTTCGGCATCGACACGCGCCTCGATGGCATGGCGTATGCCGTCATCGCCCGTCCGCCCGTCTTCGGCGGCAAGCTGAAAAGCGTGGACAAGACGGCGGCCCTGAAAGTGCCGGGCGTGCTGCGCATCGTCGAACTGGCGGGCAGCCCGCCGCCGGCCATGTTCAATCCCCTGGGCGGCGTGGCCGTCATCGCCAGCAACACCTGGGCCGCCATCAAGGGCCGCGAAGCGCTGGTGCTGGAATGGGACGACGGTCCGAATGGCGGCTACGATTCGAAAGCCTTCCGCAAGACGCTGGAAGCGGCCGTGCGCCAGCCGGCCAACCCGGCGCGCGACCAGGGCAAGACGGTGGCGACCTTGGCCGCCGCTCCCGCCGCGCGAAAATTCAGCGCCGAGTACTATCTGCCCCACCTGGCCCACGCCACCATGGAGCCGCCCGCCGCCACCGTGCGCATCGCCAACGGCAAGGCCGAAGTGTGGGCCTGCGTGCAGGCGCCGCAGGCGACGCGCAGCAACGTGGCCAAGGCCCTGGGCCTGACGTATGACGACGTGACCGTCCACGTGACCCTGCTCGGCGGCGGCTTCGGGCGCAAATCGAAACCCGATTTCGCCGTCGAGGCGGCACTGCTGTCGAAAGCCATGGATGGCGCGCCCGTCAAGCTGACGTGGACGCGCGACGACGACCTGCAGCACGACTACCTGCATACGGTATCGGTCGAACGGCTGGAAGCGTCGCTCGACGCGAAAGGCATGCCGACGGCCTGGCTGCACCGCACGGCCGCCCCCACCATCACGTCGACCTTCGCCGCCGGCGCGAACAAGCAGGCGCCGTTCGAACTGGGCATGTCGGCGATCAACGTGCCGTTCGCCATTGCGAACATCCGCGTCGAAGTGCCCGAGGTGCCTGCCCACACGCGCATCGGCTGGTTCCGTTCCGTGTCGAACATCCCGCACGCGTTTGCCATCCAGTCGTTCACGGCCGAACTGGCGCATGCGGCGAAGAAGGACCACCGCGACTACCTGCTGGCGCTCCTGGGCCCCGCGCGCAAGATCAACCCGGCCGACCTGTCCGACGGCTGGAACTATGGCGAAGACCCGGCGAAGTATCCGGTCGATATCGGCCGCATGCGCCACGTGATCGAGCTGGCGACGGCCAAGGCGGGCTGGGGCCGCAAGCTGCCCAAGGGACGGGGCTTGGGCCTGGCCGTGTCCTACAGTTTCGTTACCTATGTGGCGGCCGTGATCGAAGTGGAGATCAATGCGGCCGGCGAAGTCATCGTGCCCAGGGTCGACATCGCCATGGATTGCGGCCCGCAGATCAACCCGGACCGCGTGCGCTCGCAGATCGAGGGCGCCTGCATCATGGGCCTGTCCCTGGCCATGAGCGGCGAAATCAGCTTTAAAAATGGCCGGGTCGAGCAAAGCAATTTCCACGACTACGCCGTGCTGCGCGCCGCCGACGCGCCGCGCGTGATCCACACGCACCTGGTGCCGGGCACCCTGGACATGGAGCTGGGCGGCGTGGGCGAGCCGGCCACGCCGCCCATCGCGCCCGCCCTGTGCAACGCCATCTTCGCCGCCACGGGCAAGCGCATCCGCGCCCTGCCCGTGGGTATGCAACTGGCGAAGAAAGGCTAGCCGCGCCGCGCCGCCGGCAACTGCAGCAGCAAGGCGGCGGCGGCGACCAGGGCGGCGCCGGCCGCCAGCAGCCACATGGGCCAGTCCAGCAGGAGCAGCACCCCGCCCGTGGCGGCGCCGATGGCGCTGCCCAGGTACAGCGCCGATTCGTTGAGGGCGATGGCCAGGTTGCCGTCGCCCTGGCGCGCGCGCACGGCCAGCAATTGCTGGTTTTGCGGCACTTGCAGGGCCCAGCCGGCCGCGCCCCACAGCACGATAGGCGCGAGCATCAGCCAGGCCGACCAGCCGGCCGCCAGCGGCAGCGCGCCCAAGGCCAGCGCCAGCAGCAGCAAGATGAGCCAGGTCAGTTTCGGCGCCGCCACCTTGTCCGCCCATGGCCCGACCAGTACGCTGCCAACGATCCCCCCCACGCCCCACGCCCACAGGAAGGGCGTGGCGGAGATCGCCAAGCCCTGCGCCGACCACGCCAGCAGCGGCGCAATGAAGGTGTACATGCCCAGGCTGGCGACGGCCGCCAGCAAGGAAACGAGCAGGATGGCCAGCACCTGCCCGTCGGCCAGCAAGGCCAGCTTGCGGCGCAGCGAGATGGCCGGCGCGGACGATGCGGCAGGCAGCGCGGGCAGCTTCCACAGCAAGCCCGCCAGCGCCAGCGCACCGAGAAGCGCCACCAGCCACAGGGCCGCGGCCCAGCCCAGCTGCTGCGCCAGCAGCAAACTCAAGGGCACGCCCAGCACCGTGCCGCCCGCCATGCCGCCCATGATCGCGCCGATGGCCTTGCCCCGCTGCTGCGGCGCCGACACGCCCGCCGCCGCCGCGATGCCCAGCGCCAGGTACACACCCGCACCGATGCCGGCGATGGCGCGCCATGCCAGCAGACTGCTGAAACCGGGCGCCAGCGCGCTGGCCCCGTTCGCCAGCACGAACACGCCCAGGGCGACCAAAAGGCCGGAGCGCTGCGCGCGCGCCGGCAGCAAGGCCACCATCAGCGGCGAGCCGAGGCCATAGGCCAGCGTAAACGCCGTCACCAGTTGCGCCGCCATCGCCAGGGAAACGGAAAACGCGCCGGCGATCATCGGCATCAAGCCTGCCGTCACATACGACGCCATGCCCAGCGCGAACGCGCCCACGGCGATCAGGTAGACGGTGGCGGGCAGCACGGCGGCGGAAGTGCCAGTACTGGCGTGAGAAGAATAATCGGACATGGGCAAGCCTTCGGGAAGAAAGCAGGCATTCTGGAATACAATATAAACAATTACAATTTAACTGTTTATGCTATTACTGATAGCAACAGGCTTACCTGAAAGGCAGCACCATGCGCACTTTGGCCCGCACCCGCCACGAACTGGCCGCCTACCTGCAGGCGCGCCGCGCACGCCTGTCGCCGGAAGACGTGGGCTTGCCCGGCGGCGGGCGGCGCAGGACGCCCGGCTTGCGCCGCGAAGAAGTGGCGGCGCTGGCCGGCGTGGGACTGACCTGGTACACTTGGTTGGAACAGGGGCGCGACATCGGCGTCTCGAGCGCCTTTCTCGACAAGCTGGCCGAAGTGCTGAAACTGGACGCGGGCGAACGCCGCCACCTGTTCCTGCTCGCGCATGCGCGTCCGCCGGCCGAAGAGGGCAAGACGTTTTGCGTGGTGCCGCCGCTGGTGCGCCGCCTGATGCACGAACTGGCGCATCCCGCGTATGTGCTCAACCTGCGCTGGGACGTGCTGGCGTTCAATGCGGGCGCGGACGCCCTGTTCGGCTTCGGCGCGCATGTGCCGGCGCGGCGCAATCTGCTATGGCTCTTGTTTACCGATCCGCTGCTGCGCTCGCGCTTCATCGGCTGGGAAGAGCAGGCGCCGCTGATGCTGTCGAGCTTTCGCCGCGACTATGCGCGCGCCACACAGGAAGCGGACATCCATGCGCTGGTGGACGAACTGGAAAAAGTCTCGCCCGAATTCAAGCTGTGGTGGCGCCGCCACGACGTGCATGCGCCATGTGCCGGCGTGCGCTGCCTGGACGTCGGCGGCGAAGGCATCGCATATGAGCACACCTCGCTGACCATCGATGCGGACCGCCACCTGCGGCTGGTCGTGTATGCGCGCCAGGTGCCAGAGTAAACACTGCCGCGCAACGAAAAAACGCTGACCCTCTTGCGAGGAATCAGCGGCTTCGAATTGGTTGCGGGGACAGGATTTGAACCTGTGACCTTCGGGTTATGAGCCCGACGAGCTGCCAGACTGCTCCACCCCGCAGCAGAATTATATACCAGATTGTTGCGAGGCGTAAAGGGCAAGATTTGACAATTGCATGCGCGCCCCGCCTCGCGGAGATTGCCGATGGGCAAATGATGGGGAGCGCCAGGCGGAAATGAAAAAAACCGCCGATCTTTTGCAAGAATCAGCGGCTTTCCGATATTGGTTGCGGGGACAGGATTTGAACCTGTGACCTTCGGGTTATGAGCCCGACGAGCTGCCAGACTGCTCCACCCCGCAGCAGAATTATATACCAGATTGTTGCGAGGCGTAAAGGGCAAGATTTGACAATTGCATGCGCGCCCCGCCTCGCGGAGATTGCCGATGGGCAAATGATGGGGAGCGCCAGGCGGAAATGAAAAAAACCGCCGATCTTTTGCAAGAATCAGCGGCTTTCCGATATTGGTTGCGGGGACAGGATTTGAACCTGTGACCTTCGGGTTATGAGCCCGACGAGCTGCCAGACTGCTCCACCCCGCACAAGAATTATAAGGGCAAACAGGTGGCTTAGGCAATAGCTATCTCAACTTAGACTGCAATAGAGCCATTTTATTAAAAATGCGTTCCAAAGTGCGTCAAGCAGCTTGGCCAATTGCCAGTTGGCATTGTGTCCGCCCGTCACGCCACGCCGCACGCAATCGGTGTACAGTAAGCGGTGTACAGTAAGCGTTACACTAGACATCATTCTTTTCCTAAGCCCGCCCATGAAATTCTGCTCCGAATGCGCCCATCCTGTCAGCCTGTCCATCCCGGAAGGCGACAACCGTCCGCGCTATGTGTGCGCCAACTGCGACGCCATCCATTACCAGAACCCGAAAATGGTGGTCGGCTCGATTCCCGTCTGGGAAGAGGATGGCCAGTTGCAGGTCTTGCTGTGCAAGCGGGCCATCGAACCGCGCCTGGGCTACTGGACCCTGCCGGCCGGCTTCATGGAAAACGATGAAACGACGTCGGATGCGGCCGAACGCGAAACGGTGGAGGAAGCGGGCGCCAATATCGAACTGGGGCCCCTGTTCTCGCTGCTGAACGTGCAGCGCGTGCACCAGGTGCACCTGTTCTACCTGGCCCGCCTGCGCGACCTCGATTTCGCGCCGGGCATCGAAAGCCTGGACGTGCAGCTGTTTACGGAAGCGCAGATACCCTGGGATGACCTGGCCTTCCCCACCATCCGCGCCACCCTGGAACTGTTCTTTGCCGACCGCGTGAAAATCCGCGAAGGCGGCAGCTACGGCGTGCATACGGGCGACATCACGCGCCCCATGGCGCGCACGGATGCAGAATAAGCTCCCCTCACCTGCCACCTTTGACGCCGCATGATTCCCTGGCTCGACATCCACACCCCGTTCCCCGACGTCTCGCGCGCCCTGACCGACGAGGCGCCCGGCCTGCTGGCGGCCGGCGCCGACCTGTCGCCCGCGCGCCTGCTCGACGCCTACCGGCGCGGCATCTTCCCCTGGTTTTCCGAAGGCCAGCCTATTTTGTGGTGGAGCACCGATCCGCGCATGGTGCTGATGACGGAGCATTTCAAGGTCTCCGACAGCCTGGCCAAGGCGATCCGCAAGGTCGAGCGCAGCGCCGCCACGGACGGGCGCTGGCAGCTGCGCTTCGACGGCGATTTCGACGCCGTCATGCGCGCCTGCGCGGCGCCGCGCAAGGATGGCCCGGGCACGTGGATTTCCGATGAAATCATCGCCGGCTACACGGGCTTGCACAAGCTGGGCTACGCGCACTCGTCGGAACTGTGGCTGGACGGGGAACTGGTGGGCGGCGCGTATGGCGTGTCGATCGGGCGCATGTTCTATGGCGAGTCGATGTTCGCGCGCGTGACGGATGGCTCGAAGATCGCGCTGGCGCACCTCGTCCGCTTTTTGCAGGCGCGCGGCGTGACCATGATTGACTGCCAGCAAGAAACAAGACACCTGGCGTCGCTGGGCGCGGCGCCCATTTCTCGCGCGCGCTTCCTCGCCCATGTGCGCGTCGCCATTGAAGCAGCGCAAATCACGGATTGGCAGGCTGCACCGCCGGCATAAAAAAGCTATGATATCTCCACGCAGACTTCCATTGCCGCGGACAGACCAGACAGGATCAGCATGACGCACCTGAACGAACTACCGTTTGCCACCCTGCAGTTCTACACGACGGCGCCCTACCCGTGCAGCTACCTGGACGACCGCCAGGCCCGCTCGCAGGTGGCCACGCCCTCGCACCTGATCAACAGCGACGTGTATTCGGAACTGGTGCGCAACGGCTTTCGCCGCAGCGGCATTTTTACTTACCGCCCGTATTGCGATGGCTGCCAGGCCTGCATACCCGTGCGCGTCGTGACGGGCGAGTTCACCCCGAACCGCAACCAGCGCCGCGCCTGGAGCCGCCACGCCGACCTGCAGGCGGGCGTGGCCACCCTGTCCTTCCTCGACGAGCACTACGAGCTGTACCTGCGCTACCAGAGCACGCGCCACGCGGGCGGCGGCATGGACCAGGACAGCCGCGACCAGTACGCGCAATTCCTGCTGCAAAGCCGGGTCAACACGCGCCTGGTGGAGTTTCGCGATGCCGAAGGCATCCTGCGCATGGTCAGCATCATCGACGTGCTGGCCGACGGCCTGTCGTCCGTCTACACCTTTTTCGATCCGGACGTGCCAGGCGCCTCCTACGGCACCTACAACGTGCTGTGGCAAATCGCCCAGGCGCGCGAACTGGGCCTGCCCTACATCTACCTGGGCTATTGGATAAAGCAAAGCCCGAAGATGGCGTATAAAATCAATTTCAAGCCGCTGGAAGCACGGATCAAGGGGCAGTGGGTCATCCTGTAAAAAAAGGGGCTCGCGCCCCTTTTTTCATGCCTGCCGTACCGGCTTACCTGCTCTTGTCCGGAAACGCAGGACGCTTGGGCTGCACGGGCGGATTCTTTGCCAGTTCGGCCTGGATCACCTCGATCGCCTTTTCCAGCTGCGGATCGCGCCCGGCGATGACGTCGGCCGGCGTTTGCTCGACGTCGATATCGGGCGGCACGCCTTCGTTTTCCACGCCCCAGCCATTCTCGCGCGTCCAGAACGCCAGATTCGGCGCCGTGATGAAGCCGCCGTCCATCAGCACGGGGAAGCCCAGCACCCCCACCAGGCCGCCCCACGTCGCCTTGCCGATCAGCGGACCCATGTTGTTTTTGCGGAACATCCACGGCAGCAGGTCGCCGCCCGAACCGGCCGTCTCGTCGATCAGCATGGCGCGCGGCCCCTGGATCGACGCGGACGGCGTCTTCATGTCGGCGCCATAGCGCATGGTCCACCAGGCGATTTCCTTCTTCTGCAGTATCTCGATGTAGTAATCGGCCACGCTGCCGCCGCCGTTGAAACGCTCGTCGACGATGATGGCCTGCTTGTCCGCCTGCGGGAAGAAATAGCGCTTGAAGTAGGTGTGGCCCAGCCCCGCCGTATTCGGCACGTACACATACGCTACCTTGCCGCCCGTGGCCGCATTGACCTTGCGCATATTGCCTTCGATCCAGTCTCGGTTGCGCAAGGCATCCTCGGTCGGCACGGGCACCACGGTGATGGTGCGCGCGCCCTTGCCGTCGGCCGACGGCCCCACGGTCAGGTCGATGGCCTTGCCGGCCGTGTTCTCGAAGGCACTGTAGATATTCGTCGGCGGCAGTAAAGGACGACTGTCGACGGCCAGCAGGTATTCGCCCGCCTTGACGTTCAGGCCCGGCTCCGTCAGCGGCGCGCGCAGGGCCGGATTCCAGTTCAAGCCGCCATACACCTTCTTGAAGCGGTAATGGCCGTCGCGCACTTCATAATCGGCGCCCAGCAAGCCCCCCGGCACCTTCTTCGCCTCGATAAAGTCGTCGCCGCCGCCGCCCCGGTGGTGGCCCACGGCCAGTTCGCTGCACATCCACTGTATCAATCGGTTCAAGTCCGCGCGGCTGGACAGCTCGGGCAGGAACACGGCGTACTTGTCGCGCATGGCCTTCCAGTCCACGCCATGCATGCCCGGGTCGTAGAAATAGTCGCGGTTGATGCGCCACACCTCGTTGAAAATCTGCGTCCATTCGGCGCGCGGATCGGCCTTCACTTCGATGGCGTCGACCTTGATCTTGCCTTCTCCCGGCGCCAGCAGCTTGCCCGTGGCCGACCCCATGGCCCAATTGTCCTTCTGGCGGTACAGCAGCTTCTTGCCGTCGGCCGAGACCTCGAAATCATCGGCTTCCGCCACCACGGTTTCCGCCTTGCGCTCCTTCAGATCGAAGCGCTGCACGGCCTTCTTGCCGTCGCTTTCGCGCAGCAGGAAGATTTGCCCCGCAGCGCCAGCGGTCAGGCTGGAGAATTGCGCGGCCGGCAGCGGCAAGTCGACGATGCGCGTGGCGATGCCGTCGAAATCGATGTGGATCGGCGCCACCGGCGCCACGACCACTTTCGGGTCGTCGCGCCCCGTCTTCGGGTCTACCTTCGGCTCGCTCTTCGCTTCCCCCTTTGCCGTGTCTTTTTTACTCTCCGCGCCGGCGGCCTTTTCCTCGTCGCTTTCCTTGATCAGGGGCGATGGCAAGTCGCGCCGCAGCACGGCCATCCACACGGTGCGCGTCACCAGATTGTCTTCGTTCTGCTGCGAGAACCAGTTGTTGCTGGGGCCAGCATTCGTCGAAGCGAAGAAGTACAGGTATTTGCCGCTCTTGTCGAACACGGGCTGGGCCACGTCGGACAAGCCGTCGGTCACCGGCATCGACTTGTTCTGCTCGACGGAATAGATGTAGGCGCTGCGCGTGTAGGTGGGCGAATTGAGCGTGTAGGCCAGCCAGCGCGAATCGGGCGCCCACGAGGCGCGCATGCTCTTGTCGACGCCATACATCGGCTCCGTGGCGATTCTTTGCACCTTGCCCGTGCCGACATCGATCACATACATGCTCCAGCCATTGTCGGCAAACGCGATCTTCCTGCTGTCGGGCGACCAGACGGCGTTGTCATAGAAACCGCTGCCATTGAGCTTGAGCTTTTTCACGGCGCCCTTGCCGTCCTGCGAGCGCACATGCAGTTCATATTCTCCCGACTCGTCCGAGAAATACGCGACCGAGCGGCCATCGGGCGACCAGATGGGCGTGCGCTCGTGGGCGCCGGCCGTCTGCGTCAGGTTGCGCACGTCGCCCTTGTCGGCGGGGATGGTGACGATTTCGCCCCGGTATTCGAAGGCGATGCGCGCGCCCGACGGCGAAATCGACGCGTCGCGGATGTATTTCGCGTTCTTGACCCAGCGGGGGCGCGCCTGCCCCAGGTCGCTGGCCACGGCGATGGCCAGCTTGTGCGCCTGGCCGCTGGCGATATCGAGCGAGTGCAGATAACCGGCCTGCTCGTAGACGATGGTGCCGTTCGCCGCCGACGCGTTCAGCACGGGGAAATCCTTGTGCTGCGTCAACTGGCGCACGGCTTTCGTCTTGACGTCGTAGGCAAACAGGTTGAATTCGCCGTTGCGGTCCGAGCGGAAGTACACGGTATCCTTGATCCACATCGGGTCGACGTCGTTCGAGCGCGTCGTCGGCTGGGGGATTTTTTCAATCGATTTGTCGCTGGACGAAAATAGCCACAGCCAGGAATTGGTGCCGCCCCGGTAGCGCTTCCACTGCTTGAAGGCGGGCGCCAGCGGGTTGTAGGCGATGCGCTGGCCATCGGGCGAATACGTGGCGCGCGAGGCGTTGGGGATTTCCAGCTGGGTCTCCACGCCGCCCGCCACCGGCACCGTGAACAGCTTCTGGAAGCGGTTGTTGAAGGCGGCGCGGGGCGAGGTGAACATCACGGACTGGCCATCGGGCGTAAACGATTGCGCCAGATCAACACCCGGGTGGAAGGTCAGGCGGCGCGGCACGCCGCCCGCCGCGGCGATCACATACACGTCGACATTGCCGTCGATGTTGGCGCTATACGCGATCAGGCTGCCGTCGGGCGAAAACACGGGGTTCGATTTGTCGCCCAGGTCGGAGGTCAGGCGCCGCGCGCCGCCGCCGTCCAGGTTCGACAGCCATACATCGCCCGCATAGATGAAGGCGATGTGGCGGCTGGAGACGGCCGGTTCGCTCAGCATGCGGGTGTCTTGCGTATTGGGCAGGGCCAGGGCCGGATGGCTCAGCAGCAGTGCGCTGGCGGCCGCGATGGCGGTCAGGATGCGTGTCTTTTTCAATCGATGTCTCGCTTATGAAGTCAACAGAACAGAGAAAAAACAGGAAGGTCCACGGTCGAATGCGAATTATCAAGGATTCAATATTGCATTAGACCAACAAGAACTATACACCCGGCAGCCGCGCGGAACACGGTAAAATACGCCACTTATTTCGCGCGCCGCCAGCCCTTCCCGGCAGCCCGCATACCTACTCAAAGCGCCCCATGTCTGAAAAATTCCTGTACTCCCTCGCCCGCCCCTTGCTGTTTTCGATGGATGCCGAAGCGGCCCACCATCTCACCCTGCCCGCCCTGAAACGCGCCAGCGCGCTGGGCCTGACGAAGCTGGCCGGCAAACCGGCGGCGGACCCGCGCACGGTGATGGGCATCACCTTCCCGAACCCGGTCGGCCTAGCCGCCGGCCTGGACAAGGACGGCGCCTACATCGACGCGCTGGCCGACCTGGGTTTTGGCTCCATCGAAGTGGGTACCGTCACGCCGCGCGCGCAGGCGGGCAATCCGAAACCGCGCATGTTCCGCCTGCCGCAGGCGCAGGGCATCATCAACCGCATGGGCTTTAACAATGGCGGCGTGGATGCGTTTGTCGCCAATGTGCAGGCGTCGAAGTTCTTCCAGAACCGCGCCGGCGTGCTGGGCCTGAACATCGGCAAGAACGCCGACACGCCCATCGAGCGCGCGGCCGACGACTACCTGCTGTGCCTGGAAAAAGTCTACCCCTACGCCAGCTATGTGACGGTGAACATCTCGTCGCCGAACACCAAGAATTTGCGCCAGCTGCAGGGCGCGTCGGAACTCGACGCCCTGCTGTCGCAGCTCAAAGATGCGCAGGCGCGCCTGGCGGACAAGCACAAGCGCTACGTGCCGCTGGCCCTGAAAATCGCGCCGGACATGGATGGCGAACAGGTGAAGAGCATCGCCGAGTCGCTCACGCGCCACCAGATCGACGGCGTCATCGCCACCAACACGACCCTGTCGCGCAGCGCCGTCGAAGGCATGCCACACGGCGCGGAAGCGGGCGGCCTGTCGGGCGCGCCCGTGTTCGAGCTGTCGAACAATGTCATCCGCCTGCTGAAGGCGGAACTGGGCGACGCGCTGCCCATCATCGGCGTGGGCGGCATCATGCAGGGCAGCGACGCCGTGGCCAAGTTCGAGGCGGGCGCGCAGCTGGTGCAGCTGTACAGCGGCCTGATTTACGCCGGTCCCGCGCTGATCAAGGATTGCGCGCGCGCGCTGCACGGCAAGCAGGCCCGCTAAGGACGGCGCATGGAAAAGATCAAGCTGGGTACCAGCAGCCTGGAAGTCAGCAGGATCTGCCTGGGTACGATGACCTTCGGCGAACAGAACACGGAAGCCGAAGCGCACAGCCAGCTCGATTACGCGCTGGAACGGGGCATCAACTTCATCGACACGGCCGAGATGTATCCGGTGATGGCCAGCGCGCAAACGCAGGGCAGCACCGAGCGCCACATCGGCAGCTGGCTGAAGAAAAGCGGCAAGCGCGGCAACATCGTGCTGGCCAGCAAGGTGGCCGGGCCGAATTCGCGCATGCACTGGATACGCAAGGGCAAGACGGATCACGACGCGGTCAATATCCGCGCCGCCGTCGAAGACAGCTTGCGCCGGCTGCAGACGGAGCACATTGACCTGTATCAATTGCACTGGCCCAGCCGCAACCTGCCCATCTTCGGCGCCAGCGTATACAACCCGCGCAAGGAGCACGCTTGCGTCGCCATCGAAGACACGCTGGCCGTGCTGGGCAAGCTGGTCGAGGAAGGCAAGATCGGCCACATCGGCGTGTCGAACGAATCGTCGTGGGGCGTGTGCGAATACATCAAGCAGGCGGAACTGAAGGGCTTGCCGCGCATCGCCTCCATCCAGAACCTGTACAACCTGACGGCGCGCCATTTCGAGACGAGTTTGCTTGACGAAACCTGCCACCGGGAAAATGTCAGCTTGCTGGCCTACAGCCCGCTGGCGTTCGGCCAGCTGACGGCGAAATACCTCGACGATCCGCAGGCCAAGGGCCGCCTGACGCGCTTTCCGGCCGGCTGGAGCCCCCGCTACGTGCGCCCCGCCACCATCGCGGCCGCCGGCCAGTATGCGGCGCTGGCCCGCGCGCACGGCTTGACGCCGGCGCAGCTGGCGCTGGCCTGGTGCTACACGCGCTGGTTCGTGGCCTCCACCATCATCGGCGCCACCAGCGTGGAGCAGTTGCAGCAAAATATCGACGCCCATCAAGTCACCCTGTCGCCGGAACTGGTTGCGGCCGTCGACGCCATCCACGCCAGCCTGCCCAATCCGGGACAGTAGGCTCGCTCCGTCTGGCGGCGCATGCCGCCGCCAGACTCCCCACGCTCATCGCAGATAGTCGCATTTATACAACAGCTGGCAATTTACTGCCGTGCAGCATTGCAGCCTTGCCATGCCCGGCCGTATGCTGGAAACGAGGCCATATGCGCTACCCGCGTCATTCGGACGCGTATCAGACATTTATTGCATATCGATAGACAGAACGATTCGTAAGCACGCCACAGGCCCACTGTTACTCTGATGTCATCACCGGACCGCCATGGTCCGCGTAACCACCAACCGAAGAGATATTGTCGATGAGTTCAAGCACCGCCCGCTCCCAGCTTCCCGCCCTGCCCATGAAAACCGTTATCGCCGCCAGCCTGATCGCCTGCTTCAGCCTGCCAATGCAGGCGCAAGCGCAGCAAGAGCTGCCGGCCGAAGGCGAATTGCAATCGGTGGTGGTCACCGGCACCTTCGCCAAGAACCGCCGCACCATCGATTCCGAATCGCCGATCGACATCCTCACCTCGCGCGACCTGCAAAGCACGGGCTCGGCCGAACTGGCCACCGTGCTTGCGCGTTTGCTGCCCTCGCTGAACTTCGCCCGCGCCACGGGCGCCGACGCCAGCGACGCCGTGCGCCCTGCCCAGCTGCGCGGCCTGTCGCCCGACCAGACCCTGGTGCTGGTGAACGGCAAGCGCCGCTACACGTCGGCCGTCGTCAACGTCAACGGTTCCCTGGGCCGCGGCTCGGCGCCCGTCGACCTGAACGCCATCCCCCTGGCCGCCATCGACCACGTGGAAGTGCTGCGCGATGGCGCGGCGGCCCAGTACGGCTCCGACGCCATCGCCGGCGTGATCAACATCATCCTGAAAAAAGGCGCGGCCGGCGGCGACGTCGAAGTGGGCTATGGCCAGACGCAGGAACGCGACGGCAAGCAAAAATCCATCAAGGGTTCGGCCGGCTTCGCCCTGGGGGAGGACGGCTGGGTGCGCATCTCGGCGGAAGTGGCCGACCGCGACCCGACCAACCGCGCCGGCGCCGACTTCCGCAACCCATTGGAACCGCGCTACGGCAAGGTCAACCAGCGCTATGGCGACCCGGAAAGCAAGCCGGCGACGATTTTCCTCAACAGCGAATACCGCATCAGCGACAACCTCGACTGGTATGCCTTCGGCAACTATGGCAAGCGCGACACGTCGGCTGCCGCCACGTGGCGCACGGCGCTGATCCAGGATTCCGTCACCAAGGCGTATTCGCAGCGCACGCCGATCTACCCGGAAGGCTTCTTGCCGCTGCAAAACAGCACGCTGACGGACCAGTCCATCGTCACGGGCTTGCGCGGCGAAGCCGCCGGCTGGCGCTGGGATGCCAGCCTCAATTACGGCAGCAACAAGTTCGAGCTGGACCTGGACAACACGGTCAACCAGTCGCTGGGCGCGAACAGCCCCACGCATTTCTATGCGGGTTCGCTGAAAAACGAGCAGACCGTGTTCAACCTCGATGCGGCGCGCGAATTCCCCGTCGCCGCCTTCTCCGGCCCGCTGACGGTGGCCGTCGGCGCCGAAGCACGCCATGAAAAGTACAGCATCGGCGCAGGCGACGCAGCGTCGTACACGGGCGGCGGCTCGCAAGGCTTTGCCGGCTTCCGTCCTGCCAACGCGGGCAGCCATTCGCGCCACAACGAATCGATCTATGTGAACCTGGAAGCGGAAGCGACGAAGAAACTCTCGGGCGGCGTAGCCTTACGCCATGAGCGCTACAGCGATTTCGGCAGCACTACCTCGGCCAAGGGTTCCGCCCGCTATGCGTTCACAGATGCGCTATCCCTGCGCGGTACGGTATCGAGCGGCTTCCGCGCACCATCGCTGGCGCAGCAGTACTACACCATCACCACCACCAACTTCCAGGTCATCAACGGCAACAATACGGCCATCGAGACGGGCACCTTCGCCGTCAATACGCCGCAGGCGCGCGCCCTCGGTGCACAGGACCTGAAACCGGAAAAGGCCCGCAACTACAGCCTGGGCCTGCAGTTCCAGCCCAGCCGCAACTTCACGACGACGGTGGACGCCTACCGCATCGACATCGACAACCGCATCCTGTTCTCGGCCAACCTGGCGCTGAACGACAAGCTCAAGGCCCAGTTGGCCGCGCAAGGCACGCCGGTGGGCGCGGCGCGCTACTTCACCAACGCCGTCGACACGCGCACGGAAGGCGTGGACATCGTCAGCACCTACCGCATCGACTTGCAGGAGAAGGACCGCCTGGACCTCACCGTGGCGTACAACCACAACAAGAGCACGGTACGGAAAATCGCCGACAATCCGGCCATCCTGACGGCCAACAATCTGAAACTGATCGACCGCCAGAGCATCGACCGCATCACGGTGGCGTCGCCGAAGGACAAGTTCAGCCTGGCCGCCGACTACAGCTTCGGCATCTGGAATGCGCACGGCGTCGTGACGCGCTACGGCAGCTTCACCGTACCGCAAAATGACGTCAAGCTGGACCAGACGTACGACCCGCAATGGGTGCTGGACGTGTCCGGTTCCGTGAAGCTGGGCAAGAACTGGCGCCTGGTGGCCGGCATCGACAACGTCACCAACCGCTACCCGGCGCAAGTGACGAGCGCGGGCAACCTGAACGTCAACGGCACCCAGCCCTACAGCATCTTCGCGCCGAACGGCTTCAACGGCCGCTATTACTACGCCAAGGCCGGCTATAGCTGGTAAATGGCGCTCTGCCATGCAAAAAGCCTGGAACGCATCGCGTTTCCAGGCTTTTTTTCATGCGTCAGCGCATGCGCCCGCAGGCGCTGCAGGCTCAGGCGCGGCGGCGGCGCGCGGCAAATCCGACCAGGCCAAGGCCCAGCATCAGCATGCCGTAGGTCGCTGGCTCAGGCACTGCCGAAACCGAATTGAACGCGCGGAAATTGCTCAGGCCACGCGGCAGGTTGGCAATGGTGACAACCGTATTGGCGGCCAGCGGCGTGTCCCAGTGGAACAACAGTTCGCCACGGCCATAATGCACGGCCAGGTAGTCAAAGCTGGAGTTGACGGTGAACGAACCAGAGTTGCTGCTGGCCAAGTCGCCCTGGGCGGCAAAGACCAAGGAGCCGGTACCGCTGGACGGCAGGCCGAACGTGCTGCTGACCAAACTCTGGATGGCGGCCGCGCTTTGCGCGCCGGGCGGGTTGGCGCCGTCATAGACCCAAACCGAGTCCGCTGCCACGCTGCCATAGGTGACGGTCTTGCCGCCCACCGAAAAGCCCGTCATGGCAGGATCGGTGATTTCCACCCAGCTCGCCGCCTGGGCCAATGGCGCCAGGCAAGCCGCGGCGGTCAGGCAAAGACCCAGCAACGCGCGTTTGGTCATGTTCATATATTCCCCTGATATAAATATTTCAATAATTGCAATTTTAATTATTTTTCTATCACTCTCACATCGCAGAGCAAAAGATATCATTCAGGAAATCGAAATACAATAAAAGAAACAATTTTTACCATTGGCATTTTCAATTGGCCTTATCGATTTATGGCCGGTGCCGGCTATCGCGGGGCATGCAGCCCTCCCTGCCATGTCCGGGCGCCGCTCCTGGCAGCAGGATTGTTGTAGATCGGCACATGCCAGATAGCGGTGTAGCCCTGCGGCAACGGCAAGCCGGAAGGTAGGCGTGGTCATCCTGGCACGCAATCGGCTACCATGGGCCTTACTCTTCTTGATGACGGATAACCATGCCCAGCTGGCACCTGGCCGACGCCGCCGAACTGGCGGCGCGCCATCCCTACACCTTCTACAAATCGCCGCCCGAGGCCATCGCCCAGGTGCGCCCCGGCGAGGTGGTCAAGCTGATCTTCGCCTTCCACAGCGACGATCCGCAGGCACCCGGCGCCGAGCGCATGTGGGTGCTGGTCGACACAGTCGACGCCGGCGGCCACTTCACCGGCAAGCTCGACAACACGCCAGGCTACATCCGTGATCTGCAAGCCAAAGACCCCGTCGCCTTCGCGGCGCGCCACATCATCAATACGCAGCACGACGATGACGATAACCTCGTCAACCGCTATACGGGCCTGTGCTTCGTCACGAAAAAAGTGCTGGAAGACGGCGCGCCCGTCGGCTATCTGTACCGCGAGGAACCGGACAACGCCGACGACAGCGGCTGGCGCTTCACGGCGAATGATGAAAGCGACGACTACATCAACGACAGCGCCAACGTGGCCCTCGTGTCGCTGGGCGCCGTGCTCGGCGTGGATGACCGCTTCATTGCGCTGCTGGACGCACCCGCCGGCGCGGCCTATGCCTTCGACCATAACACCCAACAATTCATGGCGGTTGACGAATGACAAGTGATGAACTGAAAGACGTTTGCGCGGCCCTGCCCGGCGCACAAGCCGTGCTGTACGGTGCGCCGTCGAACATCCTCGTGTATGAAGTGAGCGGCAAGAAGTTTGCCTATTTTAAGACCAGCGCACCCGAGCAGTGGCGCTTCAGCCTGCGCGCCAGCGCCGGGCGCTTCATCGAACTGACGGACATGCCCGGCGTGAAACCGGCCCGCTACATGGGCCGCTTTCACTGGGTGACCATCGTCGACGTGGCGCACTTCCCGGCCGATTACCTGGCGGAACTGGTGCAGGATAGCTACGCGCGCGCCGTGGCCAGCCTGACGCGCGCGCAAAGGGCGGCCATCGCCTAGAGGGCGTCCTCGCCCGCCATCGCGCGGTCGATGTCTTCGCGCGTCAGGTCCGGCGCCAGCTGCAGGATGAACTCGTAGGCGTAGGCGCGCAGGTAGGCGCCCCGCCGGACGGCCAGGCGCGTCGTGTTGGTGGCGAACAGATGCGACGCTTCCACGGCCCGCAGCCCCTTGTCGCGGCCATGGTCGAAGGCCATCGAGGCGACGATGCCCACGCCCAGGCCCAGCGCCACGTATTGCTTGATGACGTCGGAATCCATGGCCGTCAGGATGATATCGGTCGCCACGCCAGCCTTGGCAAAGGCGTCGTCGATATGCCCGCGCCCCGTGAAACCCTTGTCGTAGGTAATCAGCGGATACTTCGCCAGGTCTTCCAGGCGGATGGGCGAATGTTCGAGCAGCGGATGGCCGTCGGGCACGACGATCAGATGGCTCCAGCGGTAGCACGGGAACGACACGAGGTCGGGGAACTGGCTCAAGCCTTCCGTGGCGATGCCGATATCGGTCTTGCCGGACAGCACCCATTCCGCGATGTGCTCGGGCGCGCTTTGTTGTAGCGCAATACGCACGTCGGGGAAAGCGGCGCGGAAGCTTTGCACCACTTTCGGCAACGCATAGCGCGCCTGCGTGTGCGTGGCCGCCACGGACAAGGTCCCGCTCGTCTGGCCGCTGTATTCGAGGCTGGCCTGCTGCAGGTTTTCCGCCTCGATCAAGAGACGGTCGACGATCTTCAGAATGCCCTTGCCCGGCTCCGTCAAGCCCGTCAAACGCTTGCCGTTGCGCTCGAAAATCACCACGCCCAGCTCGTCTTCGAGTTCGCGGATTTGCCGGCTCACGCCCGGTTGCGACGTGAACAGGGCGTTGGCCACTTCCGTCAGGTTATAGCCGCGGCGGGCCGCTTCGCGGATCGATCGCAATTGTTGAAAGTTCATGGCTATCCTGTATCAAGTTCGGGTGGGTTCAACAAATACATGAAGACGTTTCGGGCGGACAACCAATGTCTCGCCTTCCTTCAGCTGCAGGTGGGTAAAACGCTCGTTCGACATCACCGCTTCGATCAGTTCGCTGTTATCCACGCGCTGCAAGTCCAGCTGGGCCAGCGGGCCGATCGCATGGGCGCGGCTCAGTTTCACGACGATGCCTTCCGCGCCCTGCGTGTAGCGGTCGATTTCCAGGTCGTGCGGACGCACATAGGCCGTGCCCTTGCTGTCGCTCACGCCCGCGTAATCGGGCACCTCGAAACTGGCGTCGCCCGTGGCCATCACGCCGTCATGCACGCGGCCGTGGAACAGGTTGACGTTGCCGAGGAAGCCATACACGAACGGCGACGCGGGGTGGTTATAGACTTGCTCTGGGGAACCGAGTTGCTCGACCGTGCCCTTGTTCATCAGTACGACCTGGTCGGCCACTTCCAGCGCCTCTTCCTGGTCATGCGTGACGAAAATACTGGTGACGTGCAAGTCGTCATGCAGGCGGCGCAGCCAGCGGCGCAATTCCTTGCGCACCTTGGCATCCAGGGCACCGAACGGCTCGTCCAGCAGCAGCACGCGCGGTTCGACGGCCAGCGCGCGCGCCAGGGCGATGCGCTGGCGTTGCCCGCCCGACAATTGCGGCGGATAGCGGTCGGCCAGCCAATCGAGCTGCACCAGTTCCAGCAAATCCTTGACCTTGCGGCGGATCTGGTCTTCCGACGGGCGCTCGCTGCGCGACTTCACGCGCAAGCCGAAGGCCACGTTCTCGAACACGGTCATGTGCTTGAACAGCGCATAGTGTTGAAACACAAAACCGACCTGGCGCTCGCGCACATGGCGGTTCGACGCATCTTCCGCGTCCAGCAGCACCTGGCCGCTGTCCGGATGTTCCAATCCAGCAATAATGCGCAGCAAGGTTGTCTTGCCGCAACCGGACGGGCCCAGCAAGGCCGTCAGTTCGCCGGCGGGAAAGTCCAGCGAGATATTGTCGAGGGCAACGAAATCGCCGAAGCGCTTGTGGATGTTTTTAACTGCGATGGTCATATCAGTGCTCCGTGGAACGTAAGGCGGAATCGTCGGCGTTGCTCTCGTTCAAACGCCACTCAATGAAAGCTTTCAAGGCCAGGGTCACCAGCGCCAGCAAGGCCAGCAGGGAGGCGACGGCAAACGCGGCGGCGAAGTTGTACTCGTTGTACAGAATCTCCACCTGCAGCGGCATGGTGTTGGTTTCGCCACGGATATGGCCGGACACGACGGACACGGCGCCGAACTCGCCCATGGCGCGGGCATTACACAGGATCACGCCATACAGCAGACCCCACTTGATATTTGGCAAAGTCACGCGGCGGAAGGTATTCCAGCCCGAGGCGCCCAGCACGATGGCGGCCTCTTCCTCTTCGCTGCCCTGCGACTGCATCAGCGGGATCAATTCACGCGCCACGAACGGGAAAGTGATGAAGATGGTGGCCAGCACGATGCCGGGCACGGCGAACAGGATCTTGATGTCGTGCGCCTGCAGCCACGGGCCGAACCAGCCCTGGGCGCCAAACATCAGCACATAGATCAGGCCGGAAATCACGGGCGAGACGGAAAACGGCAAGTCGATCAGGGTCAGCAAGATGCTCTTGCCGCGGAATTCGAACTTGGCGATGCACCAGGAAGCGGCCACGCCGAACACCAGGTTCAACGGCACGGCGATGGCGGCCGTGATCAGGGTCAATTTAATGGCGGAAATCGCGTCCGGGTCGATGATGGCGGCGATATACGCTTCCCAGCCCTTCTTGAACGCTTCCGCGAACACGGCCACCAGGGGCACGATCAGGAAAGCCGTCAGGAACAGCAAGGCGACGGTGATCAGGACGGTGCGTACCCACAACGGTTCCAGCACGACGGGGCCGACATTCGGCTCGAAGCGGCGCACTGCCGGGCGCGCATTGTCCACGCCAGCGACGCTAGTCGTATTCGTACTCATGATTTCTTCGCCTTTCCGCGCGTCCATGCTTGCAGCAGGTTAATCGTCAACAACAGCAGGAAAGACACCACCAGCATCACCACGGCGATGGCCGTGGCGCCTGCGTAATCGTATTGTTCCAATTTGGTAATAATGAACAGCGGAGTGATTTCCGACACCATCGGCATGTTGCCGGCGATAAAGATCACGGAACCGTACTCGCCCGTGGCGCGGGCAAACGCCAGCGCAAAGCCTGTCAGCAAGGATGGCAAGATCGTGGGGAAGATGACGCGGATAAACGTTTGCAGCGAATTGGCGCCCAGGCTGGCGGCCGCTTCTTCCAGTTCCTTTTCCGCGTCTTCCAGCACCGGTTGCACGGTACGCACGACAAAGGGCAAGCCGATGAAGGTCAGCGCCACCACCACGCCCAGCGGCGTGAACGCCACCTTGATGCCCAGCACGCCTTCGATGAACTGGCCAAACCAGCCGTTCGACGAATACAAGGCCGTCAGGGTGATGCCAGCCACGGCCGTCGGCAAGGCAAACGGCAAGTCGACCAGCGCGTCGATGATGCGCTTGCCGGGAAATTTGTAACGCACCAGCACCCAGGCCAGGATGCCGCCAAACACCACGTTCAACAGGGCGGCGATCAGGGAAGCGCCAAACGTCAGGCGGTACGACGCCATCACGCGGTCGGACGTGACGGCGCTGAAGAAGGCGTCCCATGTCATGGTGAAAGTTTTCAGGAACACCGACGACAGCGGAATGAGAACGATCAAGGCCAGATAAAAGAGCGTGAAGCCCAGTGACAGCTTAAACCCCGGCATGACCCGAAACGGCGCTCCGCGCGCCTTGAGCGGTGCTGCTGATGCTGCAGACATAGAAACTCCTTCTTATTACATTTTTGAGTTATGGAGTGCAATAATCACATGCATTCGTTATAAAAAGAACTAACCATTTCTCATTTGCTTAGATGGATTTTGCATACTTGCTTGCAGAATCGTTGGGCGAAAAAAAACGCACCGGACAGGTGCGTTTTTGCTTCTTAGACATATTTATACCCGAGACAAATGCTGAGGTCAGACCCGACGGGTCTGACCCCGGAATTACTTGTTTGGCTGCGGCGTCAAACGCAGATAGGGTTTCGCCGCCGTAAATCCCTTCGGATATTTCTGCTTGATCACGTCCGGGTCTTGCACGGTCAGTGGAATGATGACGTCGTCGCCATCTTTCCAGTTGCCGGGCGTAGCCACCGTGTAGCCGTCCGTCAATTGCAGGGCGTCGATGACGCGCAGGATTTCATTGAAGTTGCGGCCAGTGCTCAGCGGATACGTGAGGATCAGCCGCACTTTCTTGTTCGGGTCGACGATGAAGACGGAACGCACGGTGGCCGTGACGGACTGTTCCGGGTGAATCATGTCGTACAGCACAGATACTTTCTTGTCGACGTCGGCGATGATGGGGAAGCCCACCACCGTGTTTTGCGTCTCTTCGATATCCTTGATCCAGCTCTTGTGCGACTCGGCCGCATCCACGGATAGGGCGATGGCCTTCACGTTGCGCTTGTCGAATTCCGGCTTGAGCTTGGCCGTCAGGCCCAGTTCCGTCGTGCACACGGGGGTGAAGTCGGCCGGGTGGGAAAACAGCACCACCCAGGAATTGCCCGCCCACTCGTGGAACTTGAGGGGGCCGATCGAGCTGTCTTGTTCAAAATCAGGGGCGACATCGCCCAGGCGTAAAGTCATCGTGATCTCCTTAAGAGGTTGTGTGGCAATGGGATGTGCGTCGAATCAGGCTGCCTGACGGTGGCGTTTGTCGCTTTGCGCCAGATCAAACAGTGTTTGCAGTTGCGCCTGGCCATAGACCCAGTCACCAAGGCGCGACTCGGCGTTGATATGGCCCAGCGCACCGCCATCAATATACTTGCAATTCCAGCGCCGTGCCCACTGCGCCGCGTGTTCGGCCGTCATCCAAGGGTCCGTCTGGCTGGCGATCAGGATGCCGGGGCAAGGCAGGCGCTTTTGCGGCAAGGCCTTCGCCACGCCAAACTTGTCGGGATCTGCCGGCCCCACCAGCAGCACGCCGGCCACGCCCTGCGGGTCGCGGGCCAGGCTGTGCGCCGTCGTCAGGCAGCCGAAGCTGTGGGCGACGATCAGCGTGGGACGCGCATCCTGCCGCCGCACCTGGTCCAGGCGCGCCGACCAGGTGGCCAGGTCGGGAGCGTTCCAGTCATCCTGCTCGACCCGCTCGAATTGCGGATACAGGCGCTGCCAGCGGCTCTGCCAATGCTCGGGACCGCTGTTATGCAAGCCCGGCACGATCAATACCCGGTAATCGGAAAAGCTGCGCAGCGCCATGATGTGTCCTTGCGTGATCGATTCCGGCAAGCGTTGCCGCCTGCCGGTGAAGATTACTTCGGCTGATAGATCTGGTCGAAGATGCCGCCGTCGGCAAAGTGCGCCTTCTGTGCCGCCGTCCAGCCGCCGGCCACTTGCTCGATGGTGAACAGGTTGACCTTGGCGAACTGCGACGCGTATTTCTTTGCCGCCTTGTCCGTTGCCGGACGGTAGTAGTTCTTCGCGATGATGTCTTGCGCTTCGTCCGTGTACAGGTAGTTCAGGTAAGCCTCGGCCACCTTGCGCGTACCGTGCTTGTCGGCAAACTTGTCGACGACGGCGACGGGCGGCTCGGCCAGGATGCTGACGGAAGGCGTGATGATGTCGAACTTGGTCGGGCCCAGTTCCTTGACGGCCAGGTAAGCCTCGTTTTCCCAGGCGATCAGCACGTCGCCGATGCCCCGTTCGACGAACGTGGTGGTGGCGCCGCGCGCGCCGGAATCGAGTACGGGCACGTTTTTATACAGTTTGCCGAGGAAATCCTTGGCTTTGGCTTCGTTGCCGCCCGGCTGGCGCAAGGCATAACCCCACGCGGCCAGGTGGTTCCAGCGGGCGCCGCCCGAGGTTTTCGGGTTCGGCGTGATGACGGACACGCCCGGCTTGATCAAGTCATTCCAATCCTTGATGCCTTTCGGGTTGCCCTTGCGCACCAGAAACACGATGGTCGAGGTGTAAGGCGAGCTGTTGTGCGCCAAACGCTTTTGCCAGTCGGCGGCCAGCAGCTTGTGCTCGGCCAGCGCGTCGATGTCGTAGGCCAGGGCCAAGGTGACCACGTCCGCTTCCAGACCGTCGATGACGGCGCGCGCCTGCTTGCCGGAACCGCCGTGCGATTGCTTGATCTTGACGTTGTCGCCCGTCTTGCCTTTCCACTCCTTGGCAAACGCCGTATTCACATCCTGGTACAGCTCGCGCGTCGGGTCGTATGACACGTTGAGCAGGGTGATATCGGCAGCCTGCGCCGTTTGCAGAAGGGCAAACGCGCTGATGGCGGCGGCAGTGATGATTTTTTTCGACAGCATCTAAGATCCCCGTGTGGTTGAACTTTCAGAGCCACCAGATTACGGCGCTATGGCCGCAAAGAGAACGAAGCGTTTCGCCGTTTGATATACATTTTTCGCATATGGACGGCGCGCAACGGGGATAAAGCGGTTAATAGAAACGGTTAAATAATACGACGGCCCAAGTGGCGAAGGCCAGGGTGCAGGTCAGCAGCACGGCCGCGCTGCCGAAATCCTTGGCGTTCTTCGACAGCGGATGGCGGTCCAGCGAGATGCGGTCGACCACGGCTTCGATGGCGGAATTGATCAGTTCGACGATCAGCACCAGCAGCAGCACGCCGATCAGCACCAGTTTTTCAAAGGCGGAGACGCGCAGCAGCAAGGCGATCACGGTGCCGACGACGAACAAACCGAGTTCCTGGCGGAACGCGTGTTCATGGCGCCAGGCCGCTTTCAAGCCATCGAGCGAGTAGAAAAAAGCGGAGAAAATCCGTTTCAAGCCACTTTTACTTTTGAATTCGTTTACAGGTTGCATAGTTTTCCATATGTAAAGCAAGTGCAGTGGGCACATTATGGGGGCGACATAGCACTGTGACCATTTATTCGCTGAATATCTCGGAACATTTCACTATTTTTTCACATCATGGTATAAAGAAGCATGAATACTGCATTGCACCAAATCCATCATGAAAATTGAACCGGTCGCTGCCCCGAAGACGACGATCCAGGTGATCGAACGCATGGTCGCCCTGCTCGATGCCCTGGCCAAATATTCCGACCCGGTCAGCCTGAAGGAATTATCCAAGGTTTCCGGTTTGCACCCCTCGACGGCGCACCGCATCCTCAACGACATGGTGCTGACGCGCTTTGTCGACCGCATCGAACCGGGCACGTACCGGCTGGGCATGCGCCTGCTGGAACTGGGCAATGTGGTGAAAAGCCGCCTCAGTGTGCGCGAAGCGGCACTGGACTTCATGCGCCAGTTGCACAAGAAAACCCAGCAAACCATCAACCTGTCCGTGCGCCAGGGCGACGAGATCGTCTACATCGACCGCGCCTTTTCCGAGCGTTCGGGCATGCAGGTGGTGCGCGCCATCGGCGGCCGCGGTCCGCTGCACCTGACCTCGACGGGCAAGCTGTTCCTCTCCGTGGACGAGCCGAAAGCCATCCGCGCCTACGCCACGCGCACGGGACTGGCCGGACACAACAAGAATTCCATCACGGATCTGCAAAAGCTCGAGCGCGAGCTGAGCCTGGTGCGCGAACGCGGCTATGCGCGCGACAATGAAGAGCTGGAACTGGGCGTGCGCTGCATGGCCGCCGGCATCCGCGACGATACAGGCAAACTGATCGCCGGCCTGTCGATCTCGGCCCCGGCCGACCGTTTGCAGGACGAGTGGCTGGTGGATCTGGTGGAGACGGCGAACCAGATTTCCGTCACATTAGGTTATATCCCGCAAGACTGAGAACGCCTGACCAAACCTGCTGCGCGGCGCGCTTTGCGGCCTGCGATGCTCACCGTACTAGAGTACGGTTGCGCTTCTTAGCCACAAATCACTACCGCTCGCGACGGTTTTGTCAGGCGTCGTGACGACAACTTTCTGCATTAACCACCAGGCAGGCTCATGTTGGCTGGTTTCAAGGCTTCCAGCCACTTGCGCATGCGTCCCGCGTCGGCCGTACGCGACTGTTTCCCCTTGGAATCGAGGAAGACCATGATCACGGCCCGTCCTTCGATGACCGCCTGCATCATCAGACAACGTCCCGCCTCATTGATGAAGCCCGTCTTTTGCAAGCCGATTTCCCAGCCCGGATTGGCCACCAGGTGATTCGTATTGCCAAACTGCATGGGCTGGCCGCTGGCTTCGACGATGGCTTTCGGGTCCGTCGAGTACTCGCGCAGCAGCGGATGGCGGAAGGCGGCCATGGCCAGCTTGCCCAGGTCGCGCGCGCTGGCCACGTTCATCTTCGACAAGCCGCTGGAATCGACGTAATGCGTATCCATCATGCCCAGCTGGCGCGCCTTGCTGTTCATGGCGTCGACAAACGCCGGCAAGCCGCCCGGATAATTGCGGCCCAGCGCCGAGGCGGCGCGGTTTTCCGAGCTCATCAGGGCGATGTGCAGCATATTCGCGCGCGTCAATTGCGAACCCACTTTCAGGCGTGAGCTGCTGAACTTGGCGCGGTCGACGTCTTCGTCCGTGATCGTCAGCAACTCATCCATGTCCTGGTGCGCTTCGACCACCACCAGGCCCGTCATCATCTTGGTGATGGAGGCGATGGGCAAGGCCACATTGGAATTCTTTTCAAACAACACTTCCGCATTGGCCTGGTCCAGCACCAGCGCCACGCTGGACTTCAGGTCGAGCGGATCGCGCGTCAGGTTCAGGCCGGCCAGGTCGCCCATGGTGGGCATCGGTGCGGCCATGGGCACGGCCACGCTGCTGACTTTTTGATAGATGACCTTGCGTTTGCCGCGCACCATGACGACCCGGCGCACGGTCTTTTCGCGCGGCGCGGCCGTCGCGCCCTTGCGCAGCACGACTTTGACTTTCTTGGTGTTGTGCTTCTTCGAGGCTGAGGATTTGCCGTTCGCTTCCTTGGCGTGCACGGCCGCAGCCGGCGCCAGTGCAAACAGCAGGGAAGCCAGGATACCCAGCGCAAGTTTAAACTTAGCCATTCGATAATTCCCCGTGAAGCTGTTGCCTTATTGCAGTGTAGCGAAATGCAGAGCAATCGCAAGCCTATTTAACAGTTAGGACAGTATTTATTGCAGCAATGAAATACAAATCGTTGGCGATCAGCAAACAAACTCATCCTTAACCGGCTGTTTTTCTCCGCCCGTCGCCAGTAATGTCTATTTGTCCATGAATTTAACAAAGCCGGCCAGCGGCTCGCGCTCCGTGTTCAGGCGGTTCTCGACCTTGTCCGGGTCGGCATAGCCGAGGGCCATGCCGCACACCACCATTTCACCGGCCGGCACGCCCAGTTCGTCGCGGATGATGTCATGGTAATGGATGAAGGCCGCTTGCGGGCACGTGTCGAGTCCCCGCGCGCGCGCCGCCAGCATGATGTTTTGCAAAAACATGCCGTAGTCGAGCCAGGAACCCTGTTCCAGTACCCGCTCGATGGTAAAGATCAGGCCCACGGGCGCATCGAAAAACTGGAAATTGCGCCCATGCTGGGCCGCCATGCCGGCCGTGTCGCCCCGTTCCAGACCCAGCAACTGGTACAGGTCCAGGCCGATCTTGCGGCGGCGCTCGATGAACGGCGCCGTCCACTGGCGCGGGTAATAGATATATGAGGCCGTGCGCGCGGGCGCATCGGGCGCCTTCGGCGCGGCATAGGCGGCCAGGATGCGCTGCGACAGGCGCAGGCGGGCCTCGCCCGACAGCACATACACTTTCCACGGCTGCATGTTGGCGCCCGAAGGCGCGCGCGCCGCCACTTCCAGGATGCGCGCGATCTCGTCCTGCGCCACCGGCGTGGGCAAAAAGGCGCGGATCGAGCGGCGCGACAGGATGACGCTATCGACGGCTTGCTGCACCGCTGGTGTTTCCAATGCTTGCTTGTTCACTGCCCTGCTCTCCCGCTATAGCTTATTATTTCTTGACCACGAACACCACGCCGACCACGGCCACCAGCATGCCGGCGATGCCCAGCATATTAAAGGCTTCGCCAAACATCAACCAGGCCATCACGGCCGTCGTGGGCGGCGTCAGGTACAGCAAGCCCGTCACTTTCGTCGCATCGCTGCGGCGGATCAGGGCGAACAGCAGGAAGATGGCGCCGATGGACAGCACGAGCACCGACCACAGCAAGGCGCCGATGAAATTCGCCGTCCATTGAACATTGCTGAAATGCAAGTCCAATCCTTCGTAATACAGGGCGAATGGCAAGACCACCACGATGGACGCGGCAAACTGCACCACCGTGCCGGTGCGCAAGTCAAATTGCGGACAGTGGCGTTTTTGGTACATGGTGCCGGCCGTCATCGACAGCAGCGCGAACACGCACAGCAGCACGCTTTCCACGGTCAGACCCACGAGGTTGATCTTCGCATACACGACGAGGACCACGCCCAGCAAGCCAAAGAACAGGCCCAGCCACTGGCGCGGGCGCACGGATTCGCCGATCAGGGGCGCGGCGCAGGCCGTCAACACGGGCTGCATGCCGACAATCAGCGCAGACAGGCCGGCCGGCATGCCCAGCTTGATGGCGCACCACACGCCGGCCAAGTAGCCGGCCTGCATCAGGATGCCGGCCACGGCGATCTGGCGGAATTGGCCCACGGGCCACGGCGCGCGCAACAGCAGCACCAGCGGCAACAAAATGACCAGCACGCCCAGGAAGCGCAGCAGCAAAAAGGTCAGCGGCGGCGCATACGGCAAGCCGAACTTGGCCACAATAAAACCTGTGCTCCATAACAACACGAAGAAGCCGGGCAAGGCCATCGGCGCCAGGTTAGTCAGGAAAGAGGCTTTGCTGCTGGCGCCAGCCGCGGCGGGAAGATTGGACATGGTATCGACTCGGGAAACGGGATCGGCACCGGGGCGTTGCCCAGTGCGGGAGGCAAAGTCTAGCATGCTGCGCCGCGATCGTCCCCGCAGGCACTGGAAACGATAGTTTAAGCACAAACCATTAACAGGTAGAAATCAAATATTTCTCTTTAGAAACAATGACTTTTGATGCAAATCTATTCAATTGTTGCATCGCACAAGAATCGCTTGACTTACGTTTTTTTCGCCGTAGAATAGGGTTTGTTGCGTTGCACAATTCTTGTTCAGCTTGAAAAATTTAGATTCACCTGCTTTCCCAAACGGTACACGCAGCATCAAATTAACCAGATTTCGATTTTTTGGAGATTTATATGTTTTCAATTCCTGAGCAATTTTCGTCCGCTACCAAAGCCAACCTGGAAGCCCAATTCGCCCTGTTCTCGTCGCTGACGGGCAAGGCCTTCGAAGGCATCGAAAAGATCGTCGAACTGAACCTGACCGCTGCCAAGGCAACGCTGGAAGAATCGACCGCCGCCGCCAAGCAATTGCTGTCGGCAAAAGATCCACAAGAATTCTTCTCGCTGGCCTCTGCCCAAGCCCAGCCTGGCGCCGAAAAAGCCATCGCTTACGGCCGTCACCTGGCTGCCATCACGTCGGGCACGCAAGCCGAATTCAGCAAAGCTGCTGAATCGCAAATCGCTGAAACCAACCGTAAAGTCCTGTCGCTGGTGGAAGAAGTCACCAAGAACGCACCAGCCGGTTCGGAAAACGCCGTCGCCATCCTGAAAAGCGCCATCGGCAACGCCAATGCAGGCTACGAGCAATTCTCGAAAACCAGCAAGCAAGCCGTCGAAGCCATCGAAGCGAACCTGACGTCGGCCGTGAACCAGTTCACGCAAGCGGCTGAAAAAATCGTGCCACGCACTGCCGCCAAGTAATTATCAAGCGACCGCCACGGCGGTCTGCTGTTATCGGCTCCTCCAGGCATCCATCCCGCACTTCCCCGACGGATGCCATTATGCCCCAGCCCAGCTGGGGCATTTTTTATGCCTGAACACTTCCCGAACGCGCTTACTCGCCCAGATACGCCGCCTTCACGCGCGGGTCGTCGAGCATGGCGGCCGCGTTGCCGCCCATGGTGACCAGGCCGGAATCCATCACATAGCCGCGGTGCGCCGCCTGCAGGGCCAGGCGGGCATTCTGTTCGACCAGCAAGATCGTGATGCCTTCGGACGACACCTTGCGGATCACCTCGAAGATTTTCTCGACCATGATGGGCGACAGGCCCATCGACGGTTCGTCGAGCAGCAGCAGCTTCGGATGGCTCATCAGGGCGCGCGCCATGGCCAGCATCTGCTGCTCGCCGCCGGACAGGGTGCCGGCCATCTGCGCCGCTCTTTCCTTCAGGCGGGGAAACACGTCGAACCAGCGGGCGATGTCGTCCTCGACGCCCGCCTTGTCCGTGCGCGTGTAGGCGCCCATCATGAGGTTTTCGCGGATCGACATGCGGGTAAACACGCCCCGCCCCTCCGGCACCATGGCCAGTTTCCTTTCCACCAGGTGAAACGATTTCGTGCCCTTCAGCGATTCGCCCAGGTAGCTGATCGTGCCCTCGATCTTGCAGGCAGGCAAAGTGCCCGTGATGGCTTTCAGGGTCGTCGTCTTGCCGGCGCCGTTCGCGCCGATCAGGGCGATCAGCTCGCCCTCGTTGACTTCCAGATCGATGCCTTTCACCGCCTTGATGCCGCCGTAGGCCACGTGCAGGCCCGCCACCTTCAATATATTGCTCATGCGTGCGATCCCCCCAGGTAAGCCTCGATGACGGCCTGGTTTTGTTGTATTTCGGCCGGCAAGCCTTCTGCGATGCGCTTGCCATATTCGAGCACCGTGATGCGGTCGCACAGCCCCATCATCAGTTTCACGTCATGCTCGATCAGGAGCACGGTCTTGCCTTCCGCCTTGATTTTCACCAGCAACTCGCGCAAGGCCAGCTTTTCCGTCGCGTTCATGCCGGCCGCCGGCTCGTCGAGCGCCAGCAGAGTCGGGTCGGTGGCCAGCGCGCGGGCGATTTCCAGGCGCCGCTGGTCGCCATACGACAAAAAGCGCGCCGTGCGGTTGGCGAACTGGGCGATGCCGACGAAATCGAGCAACTCCATGGCCCGCTTGCGGATGGACGCCTCTTCCTCGCGCGCCGCCTTGTGGCGGAAGATGGCGCCGAAGACGCCCTGGTGCGAGCGCACGTGGCGCCCCACCATGACGTTTTCCAGCGCCGTCATGTCGCCAAACAAACGGATGTTCTGGAAGGTGCGCGCGATGCCCGCCTTCGCCACCTGGTGCGGCGCGGACGGCGAATACGGCTTGCCGGCCAGCTCGAAGGTGCCCGTGTCCGGCTGGTACAGGCCGGTGATGACATTGAAAAACGTCGTCTTGCCGGCGCCGTTCGGGCCGATCAAGCCATAGATCTGCCCCTGGCGGATGGTGATGCCCACGTCGGTGAGCGCCTGCAAGCCGCCGAAACGCTTGTTCACGCCGGCGATATTGAGAATGATCTGTTCGCTCATGTGATTCCCTCCCTTAAGCGGACACGACGCCGGTGGATTTGTTCGGCTGGTCCACATCGTGGTCGGGCCGGTCTTCGTGCTTCGGCGATGGCCACAGTCCCGCAGGACGATTGAGCATGATCAACACCATGGCCAGGCCGTACAGCAGCTGGCGCAGCACTTCCGCCTCGATCACCACGTGGCCGAACAGCGCCTGCTGGGCCGGTTCCACCACATGGCGCAGCACTTCCGGTATCGAGGCGAGGATCACGCCGCCGAGGATCACGCCGGGGATATGGCCGATGCCGCCCAGCACCACCATGGCCAGCACGGCGATCGATTCCGTCAGCGAGAACGATTCCGGCGAAACAAAGCCCTGGAAGGACGCAAACATGGCGCCAGCCACGCCGCCGAACGAGGCGCCCATGGAAAAGGCCAGCAATTTCACGTTGCGCGTGTTGATGCCCATGGCCTTGGCGGCGATCTCGTCTTCGCGGATGGCCACCCAGGCGCGGCCCAGGCGCGAATGCTGCAGGCGCTTGGTGACGAACACGACGGCGATGCACAGGAAGAGGAACAGGAAGTAATAGGCGTTCACGGACGGCATGGAAAAACCGGCCACCGTCACGGTGCTGTTGGTACCCGCCTCGCCCGCCAGGTTGACGCCGAAGATGCGGATCGGGTCGATCAAATTGATGCCTTGCGGACCGTTCGTGAAATTGATCGGGTCGTTCAAATTGTTCATGAAAATGCGGATGATCTCGCCAAAACCCAGGGTCACGATGGCCAGGTAGTCGCCGCGCAGTTTCAAGGTTGGCGCGCCCAGCAGGGCGCCGAACAGGCCTGCCACGGCTGCGGCCAGCGGCACGATGATCCAGATCGACAGGTGGATGCCGTTTTCGCGGATTTCCGGCCCCATCAGATGCACCAGGGATGCACCCAGCACCGGATATTGATTCACCACCGATTCGAGCAGGATGGCGAACTGGGGCGACGCCAGCAAGGCCGTCAGGTAGGCGCCCACGGCATAGAAGGCGATGTAGCCGAGGTCGAGCAAGCCGGCGAAGCCGACGACGATGTTCAAGCCCAGGGCCAGCATGATGTACAGCAAGGCCATGTCGATGATGCGCACCCACGAGTTGCCGAACTGCGCGGCAAAAAACGGGAACACCATCAGCAGCGCGGCCAGGCCCAGCATGCCGGCGTAGGCTTTGGTCGGATTTTTCTTAGCGTCAAAATCGAGTAGTGCCATGATTCAGTCTCCCAGTTTCACATCAGGCACGGTCGGCCACACGTTCGCCCATGATGCCGGACGGGCGCAGGGTCAGCACGATGATCAGCACGACGAAGGCAAAGATATCCTGGTAGTGGCTGCCCAGGAAGCCGCCCGTGATGTCGCCGATATAGCCGGCGCCCAGGCTCTCGATAATGCCCAGCAAGACACCGCCCAGCATGGCGCCGTAGATATTGCCGATGCCGCCCAGCACGGCCGCGCAGAAGGCTTTCAAGCCGGGGATGGCGCCCATGGAAAACTGGATGGACGCGTAATTGGCGCCCCACATCACGCCCGCCACGGCGGCCAGCGCGGCGCCGATGGCAAAGGTGGCGACGATGACCTTGTCGGAATCGACGCCCATGAGGCCCGCCACGCGGGGGTTTTCCGCCGTGGCGCGCATGGCGCGGCCCATTTTCGTTTTTTCCACCAGCAACACCAATCCGCCCATCGACAGCGCGGCCAGGGCCAGCAGCAGTACTTGCGTTTGCGAAATCACGGCGCCGCCTATGTTGATGGGGTCCGTCGACAGCAATTGCGGGAAAGGCAAGGGATTGCGCGTCCAGATCATCATGGCGAAGGTTTGCAGCAGGATGGAGACGCCGATGGCGGTAATCAGGGGGGCGAGGCGGGGGGCGTTGCGCAGGCGGCGGTAGGCGACCCGCTCGATGATGATGTTGACCAGAATACAGATGGGAATGGCGCCGAGGATGGCGGTGGCCAGTTTCAGATAGCCGGGCCAGTCCGGTACATAGATGCCCAGCAGCTTGAGAATGCTCAAGCCCACCATGGCGCCGATCATGAGCACGTCGCCGTGGGCGAAGTTGATCAGATTCAAGACGCCATACACCATTGTGTAACCGAGGGCGACTAAGGCATACATGCTGCCCAACACCAAGCCGTTGATGATCTGCTGGATGAATGTATCCATGATTGCCCTATCAAATATGCATTTTTCGGGAACAACTTCCGCCAGAACATGGGTCGCTGATACAAAAACGGCACCGGAGGAAGAATTCCTGCAGTGCCATCCCTGGACCGTTCTCACCAGCATGGTGCACGCACTCAAAAAGGGCGTGACCTTGCTTAGTCATAACGACAACATATTCAAGCTTGAGGCAATCATAACGATCTTTTGCAAAAACTAAACTTGGAATAAATCGATCATTTCCGAATTAAATTCGGTTTTGGGGTAACTATTTCATCGATACTCAACAGCCGTACAGACTCAGGCGACGTCGCGCTTGATGCCATCGAGGCCTTTCGGCATCGGGAAGGTGACGGCTTCCTGTACGCCGTCGAGCGGGCGCACGCTCTTCACGCCGCACTCTTTCAAGCGGTCGATGACGGCTTGCACCAGCACCTCGGGCGCCGAGGCACCGGCCGTCACACCCACGCGCAGCTTGCCTTCCAGCCAGGCGGGATCGATTTGCGAAGCATTGTCGACCATATAGGCAGGCGTGCCCATCTTCTCGGCCACTTCGCGCAAGCGGTTCGAATTCGAGCTGTTCGGGCTGCCCACGACGATCACCACTTCCACTTGCGGGGCCATGAATTTCACGGCTTCCTGGCGGTTGGTGGTGGCGTAGCAGATGTCGCCTTTTTTAGGCTCGGCGATATTCGGATATTTCGCTTTCAAGGCCGCAATAATGTCGCTAGTGTCGTCAACTGACAACGTTGTTTGCGAAACATAGGCCAGGCTTTCCGGATTGGCAACTTGCAATTTCGCCACATCCTCGAGCGTTTCCACCAGATGCATGCCCATATCGGCCTGGCCCATCGTGCCTTCCACCTCGGGATGGCCATCGTGGCCGATCATGATGATCTCGCGGCCTTCGCGGCGCATCTTGCTCACTTCCATATGCACCTTGGTGACCAACGGGCAAGTGGCGTCAAAAATGCTCAGGCCGCGCGATTCCGCCTCGGCGCGCACGGCTTTCGACACGCCATGCGCGGAAAACACGAGCGTATTGCCTGCAGGCACGTCATCGAGGTCGTCGATGAAGATGGCGCCCTTGTTGCGCAAGTCGGCCACCACATAGGCGTTGTGGACGATTTCATGGCGCACATAGATCGGTGCGCCAAATTGCTGCAAGGCGCGCTCGACGATTTCGATCGCCCGGTCGACGCCAGCGCAAAAGCCGCGGGGCTGGGCCAGTAACAGTTCCTTATCCATCGCTACTCCTTACAGGACCGAGATGAGCTTGACTTCAAAACGCAGCGGCTGGCCAGCCAGCGGATGGTTGAAGTCGAACAGGGCCGAGTCCTCGCGCATTTCGCGCAGCACGCCGGCAAAGCGGCCGCCGCCCGGCGCGGCGAAATCGACCAGGTCGCCGATCTTGTAGTCGGCGCCCGGCACGGAGTTCTCGTCCAGCGTGGCGCGCGAGACGGACTGCACCAGCTCGGGATTGCGCTCGCCGAAGCCTTCGCCGGCCGCCAGCTCGAACGTCTGGTGCGTGCCTTCAGGCAAGCCCAGCAAGCGCTGCTCGAGGAACGGCGCCAGCTGGCCCTGTCCCAGCATCAAGGTAGCAGGATTTCCGCTAAAGGTAGTGACAATATCAGTACCGTCAACAGTAGCAAGACGATAATGCAGGGTGAGGTAAGCCGCTTCGGTGACGACTGCTGGTTGCTCGTTGGACATAGTGAGTTTTCAAGTAGCTGATGCAAAACGATATTGTAAGCCACACTGGCCGCGCCTGCCCCATGGCTTCGTCAAAGAAGACCATGCCGGGGCACGCGCCGGTGACAAACAGGAGAACAGCATGGGCATCAAGGACTGGCCGGCCAGCGAACGGCCGCGCGAACGCCTGATCGAGGATGGCGCACACTCGCTGTCGGATGCAGAATTGCTGGCCGTCTTCCTGCGCACGGGCGTGCGCGGCAAGAGCGCCGTGGAACTGGCGCGCGACACGGTCGAGCACTTCGGTTCCCTGCGGGGCTTGTTTGGCGCCAGCCTCGTGAGCTTTTCCGCCGTTCACGGCATGGGCAGCGCCAAGTTTGCCCAGCTGCAAGCAGTGCTGGAACTGGCGCGGCGCGCCATCATCGAAGACTTGCAGGCGGGCCAGGCCCTCAATTCGCCGCACGCCGTGAAAGATTATTTGCGCCTGACCCTGGGCCACCTGGCGCATGAAGCATTCCACGTGTTGTTTTTGGACGTCAAGAACCGCCTGATCACGACCCAGGAAATGTTTCGCGGCACCCTCACCCAGACCAGAGTGCTATAACTTCGAAAGAACTATAAAGCAATTTGAACGTTCGAAAACGTATCTCAACACTTGGTTGCCGAGTTACAATAAATTTTTGACAACCCACAGGTGCAAAGAGATGAATAAATTTAAGGAGTCGCTTACCGGGCTTGGCGGTATCGCCCTTATCTTCAGTATCAGCGTATTGGGTATGCTGGTTGTAATGCTGTTCATCAACGGGGCGGTGTGGGTTGGACGAGTCGCCTACCCCTTAACAGTATTCCTCTCACAAATCGCCCTTGCGTTCTTGGTGCTGGTCTTCCTACCTCTGTCATTCATTCGAAAGACCTACGACTTCTCAGCGACCGGGATACTCATAGTCTCTTATGTGCTTGGCCTCTCAATCTGGGTAGTAGCGCTGTTAGAAACCTACAGGCTTTGGGGAGTTTGGGGTGTTGCCATAGGACTGATATTTATGGGGGTTGGCGTGGTTCCGATGGCAGTCGTCGCTCTCATCTTTCACGGCGCGTGGTCGGCCTGTGGACAGCTTCTATTGGCTATCGCCATCATGTGGGCGGTAAGGATGTTCAGCTACTACGTGGCAGGCAAAGAGGCCCGGAAACAAGAACGAGAGTTCGTGAAGAGGACGTACTAGCCGGGACTACTTTCGTAGAAAGTCGTGTCGGAACGCGAAGCGAAAATCGGCATGGAAGACTATGCCGAAGAGTCCGCCGAGGTGTGATGCGGAAGGGTCGAATCCGACGGGGCACAGTGGACTGGAATAAAATTACACCAAAAACAATAATAAAAAATGGCACTATGAAAAAAAATACAACTCTGAGGTTTAAGGCAGCGGCCAACCGACTGGGACCGCTGTTCATTGTCATTACGGCAGCAATGTATGTATACGTCTGGAAAAAGCACCCCGGGTTAGTCGACTTCCTTGACCATGTATTTCGCTATCAACTGCCGCTGGTCGTACTTCACGCAGCTTTCGCGTACGCGGCAGCAAAGAACCCTGAGTACGGCCAAGCCTCGACTAGTGCGAATTCAGAAGGATTTCCACAGATAGAGGGTGTCCAGGTTGCAGATACAGATTCGGACAACTCATGGGCGGACTTCAGTATGCCAGATGACATGTTTGAGAGCCCCATATTTAACCCGGCGAACGGACTGCCGATGGTCGATTCGTGCATAGACATTGAGGGCAACCTGTACGGAACAGACGGTGGGTAGTGATGAAAAAAGCGGGCCCGAGGGGGCCCGCAAATAATGCAATTAAACCTTATTATCTTCATCGACATGAGGCAGAAACAACCGCACATGAAGATGAACCTCACTACCCTCTGAGGACTCTTCCGGAGCTTCAGACACGCAGTAAATTTTGGCTTGACCTACATACCGTATAGCGACCTCGACTGAATTTTGTTCAAAACGGAAGCAGCTTTTTTGTGAATGGCTCTGTTGCCTCGAGAGCAGCACACTGCCAACCGCCCAGCCAGGCGTCAGAGTAAACACCAACATTCCGAGGAATAGTGTAGGGTTTTCCTGCACGATAGTCAGCGGCACCCTCGTTATAAGCCCGAGCCACCAAAAAATTACAATAAGTTGCGGAATTAGCATTCACCATCCATCCTCGCGTAGTTGACCTACTATGTATAGCTACCGGCAGTCGAGTAGCGGGGTTTGACGTTGACACGAGCGGACGCGAGTGCGGCAACACACGAACGTGTGCGTCGAGCGTCCAGCGAAGACGTGCCCCGCGCCGCGCGGGGCATTGGCGGGGAGCCGCAGAGGGTGAGCGTTGAGCAAGCGTAGCGCGCCGAGACCGAACCCTCTGCGGGGGCGCAGCCCGGGCACGCCCGAGGGCGGGGGGCCCCATGGTCGACGGGCGACGACATAGTCGCTAACCCGAGAGCGTGGGGCCCCCCGGACGAGATCCCGACAAAGTCGGGATTTCGGGAGGGTGCCCCGCGCAGGGACGGAGCGACAGCGACGAGTGCGGATGCCGCGTCCAGCGGCATAGGAGCACGACCCGGGAAACGAGTAAGCAGATTTTCGTCGTTGTATCTATACGTTGTACACACTAGACGAGGGGGTACAACGATGAACAATTCTGTAACAGCACGTGAAAACGAAATGCGGGTATTACAGGCGGTCGGATGCGTCGGCTGGCTGAACGCCGCGCAGGTCGCAAAATGGGTCTGGGGCGACGAAAACCGGCACAGCGCACGTGTGAGCGCCGACAAGGTTCTCAAGCGATTGGCGGCAGCAGGCCAGGTGCTGCGGCGTGAGAGTCTGACCGGCGTGTTCGTCTACGTACTAACAGGCGCCGGAGCGCTCAGAGCAAATGAGGGCGTGAGAGTGCCGCTGTTCAAGGACGGGTACGACCTATCGCAGCTCGATGTCGGCAGGCAGGCGCCGGCGGTAGAGTACCTAGTCGGGCAGCACCGGCAGGGAAAAACTGTGCTGGGGGCTGCAAGCCTGCGCAGTGCTCTGAAAGCCGGGGTGGTAGCCGGCGAGGGCTTGACCGGCGCGGATGGGCTGGTATTTGACTCAGAGACCGGTGAGCTGCGAGCGGTGCTTGTGGTGCGGAACACACATCAGGAACTAGTGAAAAAAGCGCAGCGGATTAAAAAAGCGGCAGGTGAGCTAGAACTGCTCGGCAATGCAGCGCTGCTGCGGATGTTCCACAGGGCGATACTGAGCCCGTACGCGAATAGACCAGGAACGCAAGCTCCAACAGAGTACGTTCGTCGTAAACTCGCTGCGGGGGTCTGAGATGTCACACATTGCACACGCCGGAAAACTCGGTGCTATAACGCTCCCCCTCGAGCTGTTCCGAGACCCCCGGCTGAACGGCTCCGACATAGCATTTATAGTCGCCTTGCTCGAGTACCGGGACGGGAAAACGGGAAGAATTGACGTAGGTGGCGCATCAATCCAGGCCATTTCCGGGCTGAACTCGGGGAACCTGGGGCGGACGATTAAGCGGTTGGTGAGTTTCGGCTGGCTGAACTACACGAAGGGCAATCATGCGACAACGAACGACTATACGGTAGTCATTCCGCTAGAAACCGGATTCGCCTACCGCAAAAAGGCTACGCGGTATTCGGCAGAGGCATGGGGCACCGAGAAAAAACGCAGAGAGGACAGCATCAACGGGTATAAAAGGAAAAACACGCGGGGGTGTGACGAATGGTGGGCCCTATCCGCGGACGAGATTATTGCTGAGCTGGTTCATGAGCAGAATGAGGATAAAAACTACATTCCGGACGAAATACTGAAAAACTGGGAGATTGTGCGCGGGGGCGATAACAGCTATGACGCGCGAGTGCGCCGGAGAGACGCAGCCGAGGGGATAGTTGAGATGTTCGAAGTATAGGAACCAGAAAATCGGGGGCTACAGGCAGACTATAAAGAGATGTGATACAGCGCCCCCTCGAGGGCGTTTGTACGTAGGAGGCCCTGGCCGGGCGCGCACAGAATGCCGGTCGCTACGCTCCCGGCCGGCAATCTTGGCCAACTGGTTTTTCCGCTCTTGGGTTAGACCCTCTTATTGAAGGTACCCTCAAATTGAAGGTAGAGGGAGTCCCCTCAAAATGAGGGTAGGCACACAACTCTATTTTAAAGGTTCGAACGGCGCCGGAGCGCCGTGCAGGCAACGCTGTAGCAATTCCCAGACCAAGTCCTTGCTCGGAAAAGCGTATTTCAAATTCTCGTCAAAATATACTTCATTTATGATGTTTTTACGGAGTTGCAAGGGTAACTCTTTAAAATCCGCCATCGCCAAGGCATTCTTGGGCGGCAGACCAGCGTTGCGAGCGGTAAGCGCATTGTTGTACGTGTGAGCAATGAAAATGCAGCGCGTGTCCTTGTCAATTTTTGGTTCACCCTCTGCTGCAAGAGCCGAGACGGAGAGAGGCAACAGGGCTGAGGCAAGTAGCAATTTAGAGAAAAGAGGCATAGCAGTATCCTGGCTAAGCAGCGAACTACTTGATGTTACAAGCAAAGCAAGATGCCGTCTATCAACGTTACCCGATAATAGAGGACGGGTCCGTAATTCGTTCATCAGAGCTATCATAGAGATAAGCCGGCGTCGTCCGGGAAAACCGAAACACTTTGCGACGAGGTACGGGCGGAACGAGCTCACCCAGGATAGCCGCGCTAAACGCTGGGCCAAACTCGATGCGGCGGGCAGGGTCCACGTCAGGGTGCAGGACCGGCCCCACTTCGAGGACGGGCTCAGGCCGAGAGCTAGGCTTAGCGCGAGACGGTAGTTGCTTTTTAGGCAGTGGAATGTGAAAAATCGTATTGTCTGTCGCAAATTGAACAGTAGCTAGGTCGTAGCCCCAGACCCAGACGGTTTTGACGAGCCGGGACAGTTTGACGTTCAGAGCTGAGCGCACGACACGAGACTCGTCAGATATCGTGTAGAGATTGGACATACAGTGCCCGTAAAAAGTTGCATCAAATGCAATGTCGCTGGCTGCTAGGGCTTGGGCTTCACGTTTTGAGTTCAGCTGAGAAGAAATATCCCGAATCTGCTCGTCCAAGGTCATGGAAAGGCGGAGCAGCGCGTCTACGCGTCCGCTGGTTTTAGATACAGCCTTCGCGATACGGTCAGACTCAGCGACAGTCTCCCGCAGCTGAGACTCCAGAACAACAATAGCGTCCGTCAACCCTTCATCTTTGTACAAATGAGCGGGAGAGTGCATATAGATTTGGTGCAGAAGAGTAGCATCGAACCTGTTAGCTGAGAAAGACTTACACTGGGTAATGCCGGCAAGACGGTCAGAGCATACGATTTGCGCTTTAGAATGACCGTCTTTTTCGGTTTTGCGCTGCAGAGGAGCGCCACAGTGACCGCAGAATAGCAATCCGGACCAGATGTTGAAATAGTGCGCGTCGCGGCGCTTAGGGACGCTACGAGTGTCTATAGAAGCTCGAGCGCGGTACCAGAGGTCGTCAGAGACGATGCGAGGGTAATAGTCCGGAATCACAGTACCGGTGGACGCCCCTTTCCAGTGCTGCGCATGCATCTCGTGATTTCGAATCCGGTGCTCATGCTCACCCAGAACGGCGCGATTACGCAACAAATTGCCCGCCATTTGTGCGTGCCAACGCCCCTCTGTCTGATTCAGGCGGGTCGGCACAGGCCAGGCGGCGGCGTTAGCAACAGCAGCAATCGCCTTAGAACCGAGGCCGGCGGCAGAGAGCTCAAACACCTCGTTGACGACGGCGGCAAGATGCTCATGCACTTGCCAGGGAGTAGCCTTGCTCTCGCGATAGAGCCAACCTGGCGCGCTGCCAAACGCGGCCTGAACGCCTGCTTTACGAGCGGCTCCGAAAGTTTTCCGCAGCCGGTCAGATTTCTGTGCGGATTCGTGATATCCGCGATACAGCGTGGCACAGCTCAGCATGAAATTTGACATATCACCCATCGATGCCTTAGTCCAGATTTTCTCGTCAGTGAGCGTGACGATTATCAGACCTCGGTTGATGAGCGACAGGAGGAGCTCATACGCTTCTGGGAGCGACAACCGCGTGAGACGGTCGAATGCCTCAACAAGCAGCACCGTGCCAGGGGCGATAGAACCCGCAACAACGAGTTTCTGCAGTGCGAACAGTGCCCCGCCCTCCCTTATGTTCTTACCGGAGAAGCCACTGATACCGAGGTCCTGCAGGACGAAATCAGTATCGAGCGTTAAACGGTGCTTAGCACAATAGAGTACTGCCATCTCAGTCTGACGGCGGAATGAGTCGCCAGCGCGCTGGCGCCATGAGGAAAACCGAAGGTACGAGATGACACGAGCAGAGCTCGTAAAGGCAGCGACGGTCATGATTCAGCGAAGATAAATTGAATTGAAGATAGTGTACGCTAATCCACACCAGCGTATATCCGCGCGAAGTCGTCAAGCAGGCACTGCTGCACAACGCGGCCAGCGTGATGCTGGCGCACAACCACCCGTCCGGCGCGCCCGAGCCCAGCGAATCGGATCTATTGCTGACGCGCGCGCTGATGCAAGCGTTGTCGCTGGTGGACGTGCGCATCCTCGACCATTTCGTCGTGGCCGGACGGCACGTGCATTCGTTCGCGGAACACGGCCAGATCTAGGCCAGGGCTGGCCAGGCGACAGTTAACCATGTGTAAACAAGGACATACGTGACAGCAGCGAGACGCTTACCTAACAGTAAACAGCGCCGTTTACCAGTGCCTTCCCCTATGAAGAAGGGGAAAAGTCAAATTGTTAAATTATTTCAATACAACATGACACAATTGTTTTTCGCAAGTCATTGATAAATCGGCTTATTTTGGATATACTCTCGTTTTTCCAATTTGGAATATCTTTAAGGAGTGCGCCATGGCACGTGTTTGCCAAGTCACTGGGAAGAAGCCGATGGTCGGCAACAATGTTTCCCATGCAAACAACAAAACCAAACGTCGTTTTTTGCCTAACTTGCAGAATCGTCGTATTTTTGTTGAATCTGAAAACCGCTGGGTCTCCCTGCGTTTGTCCAACGCCGGTCTGCGCGTCATCGATAAAGTCGGCATCGACGCCGTATTGGTCGATATGCGCGCTCGTGGCGAAAAAGTCTAATTAGCAGAATAAGGGAGCTATCATGGCAAAATCAGGCCGCGACAAAATCAAGTTAGAATCGACCGCCGGTACGGGTCACTTCTACACGACCACCAAAAACAAGCGTACGACGCCTGCGAAAATGGAGATCATGAAATTCGATCCTAAAGCACGCAAGCACGTAACGTACAAAGAAACCAAAATCAAGTAATTGATATTGTGTTCTGTAAAAAGAGCCGCTCCGATGAGCGGTTTTTTTTCACCCTGATTTTCATCTCGCTGCTCCCCCCTTGTGCCGGGACGAAAAAAAGGCCCTGGAAACCAGGGCCTTGATATGACGCAACAGCTTACTCAGGCATAGCTGCGCAGGCGCAAGGAAAAGTCTTGCAGCGACTTGATGCCCGACGCTTCGGCGCGCGTGCACCAGTCTTGCAGCTTTTGCAGCAATTGCTCACGCGTAAAGTGCGAACGCTCCCAGATGGCGCCCAGCTCCACGCGCATGTGGTGCATGGTTTCCAGCGCCTTGCTGTGCTGGAACAATTCCGACAGCTGTTCGTGATGCGCATCGGCCAGCTTGCCCGGCTCGCGCTGCATCAGCTTGCGCGACGATTTCAGGAAGCGCTTTTCCAGTTCCGCCTTGTGCTTCAGGTGTTCTAGCTCTTCCTTCCAGGCATGCTTGATCGATTTCGCGTACTTGGCCATCACATCGTAGCGGTTGGCGATGACCGATTGCAAGGTCTCGAAGTCCGCTTCCAGCTTGCCGTGCGAGAACTTCGGCTCCGGCGCCAGCTTTTTCACCTTGGCCAGGCCCAGCATTTCCAGCGCGCGGATATATGCCCAGCCGATATCGATTTCATACCATTTCGACGACAGCTTGGCCGAGGTCGCATAGGTATGGTGATTGTTGTGCAACTCTTCGCCGCCGATCAGGATGCCGAAGGGAATGATGTTGGTGGCCGCATCGGCGCAATCGTAGTTGCGGTAGCCCCAGTAGTGGCCGATGCCGTTGATGATGCCGGCCGCCGTGATGGGTATCCACATCATTTGCACGGCCCACACGGAAATGCCGATCACGCCGAACAGGATGAAATTGATGACGAACAGCGACACCACGCCCAGCCAGCTGTACTTGGTGTACAGGTTGCGCTCGATCCAGTCCGTCGGCGTGCCGTGGCCGTATTTGGCCATGGTTTCCATGTTCTTCGATTCAGCGCGGTACAGCTCGGCGCCTTCCCAGAAGACTTTCTTGATGCCGCGCGTCACGGGGCTGTGCGGATCTTCTTCCGTATCGCACTTGGCGTGGTGCTTGCGATGGATGGCCGCCCATTCCTTGGTCACCTGGCCCGTCGTCAGCCACAGCCAGAAACGGAAGAAATGGCTGGGGATCGCATGCAATTCCAGCGCCCGGTGGGCCTGGTGGCGGTGCAGGTAAATCGTGACGCTGGCGATGGTGATATGCGTGACCACCATGGTGTACAGGAAAACTTGCCATGCGGACAGATCGGTAATGCCAGTTGCCATGAACTGCAAAACGTCGTGTAAAACGGAACTCAATGTCATTACTACTACTCCAAGTGGACAGGGCGTGCGCACGGTCGCTCCAGTGACTCTGGAGGTCCGGCAGAGTTAATTTTAGGCGTGATTGTACGCCCTAATGGGTGCGGTCAGGCAAAATCGGAGGCAGGCAGCGAGGTTAAGGCTGGGTGCCGGATGGGGCGGACTCACCCTCTGCCGCGCTGGCGAGCGGGGCAGGAGGCGTACCAACAATACGCAATTCGCGTTGCGGAAACGGTACAGTGACCTTATGTTCCTGCAAGGTGCGCCAGATGGCGCGGTTCACATTCGACTTCACGCCGCCGGTGCCATTTTCCGGGTCCGCAATCCAGAAGCCGATCTGCACATCGAGGCCGTCGGCGCCGAAACGCACGAGGGTAGCCGATGGCGGATTGCTTTGCGACACACGCGGCACCTTGGCCGTCGCCGCTTCCAGCAAGGGGAAGATGACATCCAGATCCGTTTCATAGCCCACCGACACGGCCGTCGACAGCCAGACCATGCGGTTGCTCAGCGACATGTTCTGCACGCCGCCGGAAATCAGCATTTCATTCGGCACGATGGATTCAACGCCATCGCCACCCAATAACACAGTATAGCGCGTATTGATTTGCGTGACCTTGCCCGTGAATTGACCCACCGTAATCATGTCGCCGATGGTCAGGCTGCGGTCCAGCAGGATGATGAAACCGGACACGAAGTTCGCGGCGATCTTTTGCAAGCCGAAGCCCAGCGCCACGCCGAAGGCGCCGCCGAACACGGACAGCACCGTCAGGTCGATGCCCACCAGCGACAGGCTGACCAGCACGGAAACGAGGATCAGCACGGCGCGCCCCATGCGCGACAGCACCACGCGCAAGGAAGTGTGCAGGCCCTGCATTTTCATCAGGCGCTCGTCGAGCGAAGTGCCGGCCCACATGGCCAGCACCAGCAGCACGGCCACGGAAATCGCGGCTTGCAAGATGGCAGCCACGGACACCTTGTTGCGCCCCAGCGGCACGACGATACCTTCCAGGAAGGTGTGCAATTCCGGCCACAGGCCCGTGATGTACAGGGCCATGCCCGCCCACACCACCACCGTGAAGATCTTTTCCAGCAGCAACATGGTCGGGCTGATGTCGCCGTGGCGGGCAAAAATGCGGCGCAGCACATAAAACCCGAAGCGCACCAGCGCCATCGAGGTGCACAGGGGAATGGCAATACTGAGCAGGTTCACGGACTGGAACTTGGCCAGGAAATGCTGCGCAATGCCCAGCAGCATGGCCGCCAGCACGGGCGTCAGGATGCGGATGAAACTGTCCGTGCGCTGCAAGGTTTCCGGCGTGGCCGGCACGGTGGCCGCTTCCGCCCGCTGATGCAGGAATACGCGCAACTGCCGCACCAGCAGCCAGCTCAGCGCCAGGCAGGCGACGATGACCAGCGCCTGCCACAGGATGGCCGGTTGACGGAAATCATCGACAAAGTCAGTGATCAGATTCAGCAGTGGAGTTTCATTCATGGCGGATGCGGTCCGGAAGGTGAGACGGGTGGGACGGAGGTGATACGGAGGGGCTAGGCCCATGCCGCCAGGCGGGCTGGCGGCATTGAAAGCCGCCACTGCCAGGTGCAGCGGCGGCCCGTGACAGGCTTACTCGGCTTGTTCAGCGTCAGCGTCGTCGGCCGGCTTTTCATCGGCGTAGACTTTTTTCGGCATGACCTTGCGCTCGAACACGGCGGCGAAGAAGCCGTCGGTCTGGTGCAGGTGCGGCAACAATTTCAGGTAGTCGCCCATTTCCAGCTCGATCTTCTGTTCGGCCAGCACCTTGCTCATCGGCACCAGGGTGAAGTCCGGATGGGCGGCCAGGAATTGCTCGGCGATAAAGTCGTTTTCTTCATTCAGGAAGCTGCAGGTGGCGTACACCAGGCGGCCGCCGCCCTTGACCAGGCGCGCCGCGCCGGCCAGGATGGCTGCCTGCTTGGCTTGCAATTCCACGATCGAGTTCGGCTGCTGGCGCCATTTCACGTCCGGATTGCGGCGCAGGGTGCCCAGGCCGCTACATGGCGCATCGACCAGCACGCGGTCGATCTTGCCGGCCAGGCGCTTGATCTTGGCATCGCGCTCATGCGCGATCTGCACCGGATGCACGTTCGACAGGCCGCTGCGGGCCATGCGCGGCTTCAGCTTGGCCAAACGCTTTTCCGACACGTCGAACGCGTACAAACGGCCCGTGTTGCGCATCAGCGCGCCCAATGCGAGGGTCTTGCCGCCCGCGCCGGCACAGAAATCGACGACCATCTCGCCGCGCTTGGCGCCGACGATCTGCGACAGGATCTGGCTGCCTTCATCTTGCACTTCGATGGCGCCGCTCTGGAACAATGGCAGGTTTTGCAACGAAGGCTTCTTGATCACGCGCAAGCCCAGCGGGGCATACGGCGTCGGCGTGCTGAGGATAGGCGCTTCGGCCAGGGCCAGCATCACGTCGTCGCGCGTGGCCTTGAGCGAGTTGACGCGCAAGTCCAGCGGCGCCGGCGCGTTCAGCGCATCGGCCAGCTTCATGGTTTCCGCTTCGCCGAACTGGGCGATCAGCTTGTCGAACAGCCAGGTCGGCATGTTGGCGCGCATGTTCGACGGCATCAGGCTGCGGTCGATCTGCGTGATGCGTTCCAGCCATTCCACTTCTTCTTCCGTCAGGCCGCCCAGGGAGTCGGCGCCGACGGCTTCGGCCAGGCCGAGGATGGTCAAACGGCGCATGGTCGGGCCGCTGCCCGCTTCGGCGAAGTCCGTGAAGAACGATTTGTTGCGCAGGACGGCATAAATGCCTTCGGCGATGGCGCCGCGTTCGCGCGAACCGAGGCGCGGATGGTCGCGGAAATAGCGCGACAGGGTGGTGTCGGCCGGGGCCGTGAAACGTAAAATTTCGCGCAATACTTCTTCAGCATTGGCAAGTATCGCTGGTGGCAATCTCATTGTTATTCTTCCTGTAATATTTTATTGAGGGTCCACGCGGACCTGGCCATGCTCGACTGACAGTTTATCGTCAATGAACAGGCGGATGGCGCGCGGGTAAAGCAGATGTTCCTGTACCAGCACGCGCGCCGATAAGCTGTCTTCTGTGTCGCCTGGCAAGACTGGCACCACCGCGCTCGCCACGGCCGGGCCATGGTCAAGCTCGGCAGTCACGAAATGCACGGTCGCGCCGTGTTCCGTCACGCCCGCCTCGAGCGCCTGGCGGTGCGTCGCCATGCCCGGGAACAGCGGCAGCAGCGACGGGTGGATATTGAGCATGCGCCCCGCGTAATGCTCGACGAAGGGCGGCGTCAGGATGCGCATGAAACCGGCCAGCACGACCAGGTCGGGGGCGAAGCCGTCGATCACGGCTTGCAGCGCCGCATCGAACTGTTCGCGGCTGGCATAATCCTTGTTGGCAACGACTGCCGTCGCTATCCCGTGTTCCGCGGCAAACACCAGTCCCTGGGCATCGGCCCGGTTACTGATGACGGCGGCAATACGGGCTGGCCATTGCTCGGCTTGCGCCGCGCGGACGACCGCTTCCATGTTGCTGCCGCGTCCGGAAATGAGGATAACGATATTTTTCATAGCGCGCATTGTACCCGCTATGGCGATGCGAATCTAGAAAGGCCGGTATTATTGTTGCGGCGCAACATGAGCGCCGGCGCGCCGCAGCCGCCCGGCGATGCCGGTTTTCACCTGCGCCGGAGGCCCGCTTGAGGGCGCTGCGGCAAGAGTAAGTATTTACTCGAACGAATAGAAGACGCGGAACGGGACTTTCTTCTCGGCCCAGTAGTCGGCCGCGTCGCGGAACACGTCGAGCAGGATCTCGCGCGCTTCCTTGTCGAATTTTTGCGTATTTGGCAATTGCTCGAGCACCACCAGGAAACCCGTTTGCGTGCCCGCCTTGAACATGGTATCCGTCAGGCACAGGCGCAGGGCGTCGAAATTCTTCGCCAGGTTCTTCGGAAACAGGAATGCTTCTGCAATAATGCCGATGACTTGTTGTTTGGTCTGTCCAGCGTTGCAATGCGCATATAAAAAGTGCTGCCCGAGACGGATCGCCTCGTCTTGTAATTCGGTCACGCGAAAGGCACGGATGGACTGGACAAGGTTGGGCGGCACGGTTAGTAACAAACTCATTTTTCCCTCAAATCGACCTGTTATGTATGGATATCTTCTAGCTGCTCTTCTTATTGCATCCCCGCACGCGGGTCAATGCGCACGCGGTGATTCGATCTGTATCAACTTTTATGCGATTCAGTGCGATTTTATATAAGCCATACGCGTATTAGGGTAACGTGTTGTCCTGCATGAATCAACCCGAATATGATGTCAAACGCAAGATTTGTTACAAACCGCTGGTTTCAAGTCACTTCAACATCTTGTATCGATTGAAAGTGCATGTTACAGACTGTGGGGCAAGGGGCTTGGGCTGTTACATTTTGTTGCCACGCGAAACACTTGTCGCCGCCCGGCGGGATTACTATAGCCCCAAGTTGTAAAAAATACCCTGAAAGATTCTCTAGATAACGAGGTTACAAATGAACTTGCAAGCCAAATTGATGATGTCAGCCCTTTGTATCGGTGCATTGCCACTCGCCCAGGCCGCCGACTTTGAAGATTTCGGCAAGGTCGTGCGCGTCGTGCCGCAAGTGGAACAGATCAATCGTCCACGCCAGGAATGCCGTACGGAATACGTGCAAGTCCAGGCACCACCGCAACAGCGCAGCGCTGGCGGCTCCATCGTCGGCGGTATCGCCGGCGCCCTGCTCGGCAGCCAGGTCGGCGGCGGCAATGGCCGCACGGCCGCGGCAGCCGCTGGCGCGATTGCCGGTGCCGTCGTCGGCGACCGTGTCGACAACCAGAACAATTACCAGGGCGGCATGCAGGAACAAGCCGTCAAGCAATGCCGTCAGGTCGACCACTGGGAATCGCGCAACAATGGCTACCAGGTCACCTACGACTACCGTGGCCGCAACTACACGAGCATCATGTCCTACGATCCGGGCGAACGCATCCGCTTGCGCGTCTCCATCGAGCCTGCTCAACAGTAACGCCTGACATAAGCTGCTGCGCGTCGGCATAGGTGGCCTGCGATGCTCACCGTACTGGAGTACGGTTGCGCTTCTCGGCCACCTCTGCCTTCCGCTCGCGACGCTTCTGTCAAGCGTTGTTACTCAGTACTAAAATGCCGGCCCCATGTCTTTCTCATGGGGCTGGCATTTTTTATGGCGCCCCGGCACGGGCTATAATGCGGCACACTTTCAGGCCGCCTTATGCTTATCAAACGAAAATCCATCGAACAAGTCGAATCCTCGCGCCCTGCGCGCAAGCCACGCTACGCCCCTGTCACCCTGTCGGAAATGGATGGCGTGCGCTATCTGCATTTCGGCACGGAATGGGTGCAGGGCGCCATGCGCATCCGTAAGCCGGACTGGCCGGAACTCGAATACGCGCAGCAGATGATGGCGTGGATGCTGTGGATCGAGCAGCCGCAGCGCCTCGCCCAGCTGGGCCTGGGCACGGCCGCGCTGACCAAGTTCTGCTACCGCCAGTTCCCCCAGGCACAAGTCGAAGCCATCGAACTGAACCCGTCCGTCATCACCATCTGCGCATCGATGTTCAAGCTGCCGCCCAACGACGAGCGCCTGCACGTGCGCGAGATGGATGCGCTCGACTACGTCAACGACGAGGCCCACCACGGCACCCTGGACGCCCTGCAAGTGGACTTGTACGACGCCACGGCGCGCGGTCCCGTGCTCGACAGCGCCGAGTTCTATTCCGCCTGCTGCGCCTGCCTGGCGCCGCACGGCATCATGACGGTCAACCTGTTTGGCGACCACCCCAGCTATGCAAAGAACATCAAGGCGATGAAGTTTGCGTTCGAACAGGTGATCTGCCTGCCGGAAGTCCATGATGGGAACGTGGTGGCCATCGCTTTCAAGACGAAAGTGGCACTCGATGCCGAAGCGCAAGCCACCCTGCTCGAGCGCGCCAAGCAGATCGTCGCCGAGACCAAGCTGCCCGCCAAGTCCTGGGTCAAGGGCATCGTCAGCACCCTGTAACCGCCGGTCCATCCAGGCAAGGCCGGCAGCCCGGAAAGGCGCCGGCCATGCCCGCATCCCCTCCCTCTCCCGATACGCCGCTGCAACTGCCGCAACTGCTGGCCTGGCTGCAGGAAGACGGCTTGCTCGACGCGGCGCAAGCGGCCGCCATCGGCGCCCAGGCCGCCCTGCTGCCGGCGCCGGCCCTGCATCCGCTGTGCAGCATCGCCCACGGCGCGCTGACGCTCGACACCCTGTGCGCCTGGCTGGCGCAACGCGCAAGCCTGCCGTATGTGCGCATCGATCCCCTGCACATCGATTTCAGCCAGGTGGCCGACGTCATGACGGCCGGCTATGCGGCCCGCTTCAACATCCTGCCCGTGGAAAGCACGCCGGAGCGCATCGTCATCGCCACGGCCCAGCCGTACGCGCTCGCTTGGCAGGCACAGCTGGGCAAGCTGGCGCCGCGCAAGCTGAGCCTCGTCATCGCCAATCCGCTGCACATCGCCGATGCCATCGCGCAATTTTTCAGCCTGGCCAGTTCCGTCAAGGTGGCCCGGCGAGCGTCCACGCAAGACTTGGCGCTGCGCCAGAATGTCGAACAACTGGTGGAACTGGGCCGCAACAAGGGTAACCTGGACGCCAACGACCAGCACGTGGTGCGCATCGTCGACTGGCTGTGGCAATACGCGTTTGCCCAGCGCGCCTCCGACATCCATCTGGAACCGAAGCGCGACGCGGGCCTCGTGCGCCTGCGCATCGACGGCCGCCTGCACCAGGCCTACCAGCTGCCGCCCGTGGTCTTGCTGGCCATGACGGCGCGCATCAAGTTGCTCGGGCGCATGGACGTGGTGGAAAAGCGCCGTCCCCAGGATGGCCGCATCAAGACGCGCAATGCACAGGGCCAGGAAATCGAACTGCGTTTGTCGACCTTGCCCACGGCCTTCGGCGAAAAGCTCGTCATGCGTATCTTCGACCCGGAAGTGGCCGTCAAGAGCCTCGCCGAGCTGGGTTTCCCCCCTGCGGACGCCGAACGCTGGCGCCAGCTGACGGCACGCACGCACGGCATCGTGCTGGTGACGGGCCCGACAGGCTCGGGCAAGACCTGCACCCTGTACAGCACCCTGAAGGCGCTGGCCGGCAGCGAAGTCAATGTGTGCACGGTGGAAGACCCCATCGAAATGGTCGAACCGGCCTTCAACCAGATGCAGGTGCAAACCCAGGCCGGCATCGAACTGTCGTTTGCCGATGGCGTGCGGGCGCTGATGCGGCAAGATCCCGACATCATCATGGTGGGCGAAATCCGCGACTTGGCCACGGCCGAGATGGCCATCCAGGCGGCGCTGACGGGGCACCTGGTGCTGTCGACCCTGCACACCAATGACGCGCCCTCGGCCGTCATGCGCCTGCTGGAACTGGGCTTGCCCGCCTATCTGCTGGAAGCGTGCCTGGCCGGCGTGCTGGCGCAGCGCCTGTTGCGCTGCCTGTGCGCAGCCTGCAAGCAGCTGGACGCCGCCCCCGGCGCCGCTGCCTGGCAGCGCCTGACGGGCGGCCAGCTGGAACGGCCGGCCGCAGCGTACCGCCCCGTCGGCTGCGCCCTGTGCCGGCACAGCGGCTACCTGGGGCGGGCCGGCATCTATGAACTGCTGGGCGTGACGGAAACGTTCGGCCAGCTGGTCAAGGCGGGCGCCGACCTGCACGCGCTGCGCCGCCAGAGCCTGCTGGACGGCATGACGCCGCTGCGCATCGCCGGCGCACGCAAGATCCTCGATGGCACGACCAGTCTCGACGAAGTGCTGAAGCTCACGGCGGCCCTGCCTTAGCAGGCCGGCACTTTCTCGCAGGAATGCTTTGCATTCTTTTTCAACTGATATATAATGCGGCCTCTTTCGGGTCGTTAGCTCAGCTGGTAGAGCAGCGGACTTTTAATCCGTTGGTCGCAGGTTCGAATCCCGCACGGCCTACCACGAATGCGCAGTACTAAAAAGCCAATCCTTCGGGATTGGCTTTTTTCGTTTCCGGTCCCCGGTTATACTGGCCCTTCGTCTTGCCAGTCCTGAAAGAAACGCATGAAACTTGCCGCCACCCTCTTCCTGACCTGCGCCTGCCTGTCCGCGCAGGCGCAAACGCCCATCGTGCTCGACGGCCAGTACAGCGCGCGCACGGACGAGATGAGCCTGGAAATCATCGGCAACCGCGTCTGCTTCGCGCCCGACAAGGCGCAGTGGGGCCGTCTGCCCCGCCCTGCCGCCACGCACGATGCGTGGTTTTGTTTCAGCAACGATGGCGAGGCGCGGCGTCTGCTACACGTGCCCGCGCGTCAGGCCGACAATTGCGGCTGGCAGGCGCGTGCGCGCATCGTCATTGATACGTATCAACCGTATGTGCAGCAAGGCGACGGCAACGACATGGCGCGCCTGGCGTCGGTCATCAAAGTGGCGCAACCGAACGCCATCGCCTGCGAATAAATCAGTCGAGTTCGTATTCCTGCAGATAACGGGCGAACAGTTCCCCATCGGCCAGCGGGCACGCCAACCCCGCGCCCCAGTCGGCCAGCAGCAACCGTTCCTTCAAGGGCAGCAGCAACAGCTCAGGCATGCCATCGCTGCACCACAGGTCGCACACGATGCCGTCGTCGTCCAGGCCTGCGAACAAAGTCTCCGTCTTGTCGCCGCCAAAGGCCAGCACGTTCCTGCATTCCACCCGGTAACTGCTGTAGCCCGTGTAGACGGCGTCGTAGGGCGGCAAGGCATCGGCCAGCGTCAGGCGCAGCTGGTCCGCCGTGAGGCCCAGCGCGCGCAGCGGCGACGGCGGCGCCTCGGGCACATACATGTCCGTCCAGCCGGCGCCACTGCGGTGCGCGTCGGCGAACGCCTGCTGCTCGCCCATCTGCGTCAGACAGTGCTGTAAATTATCCAGCGGCAACAATTCGATCATGCAAAAATCGTCTTCGTGGTAGTACGCTTCCCGCATGGCTCAATTCCCCAGCAAATCTTGCAGTTGCACATTGCGCCGCGACGTCAGCCGGCCGGCCCAGGTCTCGCTCGTCACGGATGGATAGCGCACAGCGCCAAAATTCATCCAGGCATCGCGGTACGCCAGCCACAGGCGCTGGGTGGCACGGATGCCATCCTTGCCCACAGCGCCCGCATGGGTTTCCGCCGGCTTTTTCATGAGCTTGCCGTAGATGGCGTTGAGCTCCTTGTCGAGCGCCGCCGCCTGTTCCTTGGACATGCTTTCCGGCAACTTGCCCGCTTCATACTCGCGCAGATCGTGCGCCAGTTGGTCGAGCTCGGCCGTGCGGGCGGCGATGCTCAGGGCGGCGCGCGCCGTGCCGCTCAAATCCGTTTCATTCGCCGCGCGCGCATCGGCAAACTTGCTTGCCGCCGCCTGCAGCTTTTGCAGCGACGCTTGCGCCACGGCCGGCATGGCCGCACTGACCTTATCTGTCGCCTGCGCGCGCACGCGCTGCTTTTGCCGCGCATCGATGGCGCTGCACACGCCCATCATGTAGCCGCTGGTGATGTCGTCGCACAGGTCGATCATGCCGCGTCCGCTGGCATAGATCTGCTGCAAGTGTTCGATGCGCCCCCGCATCTCGGCCGGCGCCGCATCGATGCTGCACGCATACTTCAGCGCCAGCAACGGGTCTTTCTGCACGCCCTGTCCATTCTGGTACAGCATCATCAGCACGGCGCTGTTCTGCGTGGCCATGGCGCAATGGCGCGCGGGACGCCAGTCGGCCGGCTTGGGCGAGGACATACTCTTGGTATCGTAATACAGGTCCGTTGCCTGGCATTGCTGCAGCGACGCCACGGCGGACGGCGCCGGCAAGTCGGCGGGCGGCGGTGCCGCATCCTTGACCTTCAGGCAAGCCGCATACCAGGCCGTGCTTTCCGCGTGACCCACGCCCATGGCGCTGGTATTCGGGTACGGTGCGGCGGCAGCGGCAAAAACCGGGGCGGCCAGCAGGCAGTTTGCGCCCAGCAATAGCGTTTTCAATAAAGGTAGACTAATTTTCATGTTGAATCGTCGCCAGCGTGAGTAAAGCGGCAAGTTTAACTGATCGGATACGCCCCACCCGTCCGCCATGCGTGCGCCGGCCTGGTAAGTAACGGTACACAGCCTTGGCAGTGCAGGAAACGATGGGCAATAATGTTGCCCGCTGTACTTTTTTCACTACTCCGGACCACGCCCATGACCTCACCCCGTCTTCGCCGTTCCCTCGGCTCGCTGCTGATCGCAGCGGCCTGCGCCTCGCTGGCAACGACCGTCCACGCCGCCGATACCAAGGCCACCACCCCAGTTGCCGCCACGCAGGCCAGGCACGCCATCACGCATGAAGACGTGTGGCTGATGAAACGGGTGGGCGCGCCCGTCGCCAGCCCCGATGGGCGATGGGCCGTGTTTTCCGTGGTCGACAGCGCCTACTCTAGCCAAGACCAATCGTCCGACCTGTGGATCAAGTCGCTGCTTGACGACAGCCCTGCGCGCCGCCTGACCTCTTCCAAGGGTGGCGAAAGCGCCGTGGCCTGGTCGCCGGACAGCCGCCAACTGGTCTTCGTTGCCAAGCGCGACGGCGATGAAGCGGGCCAGATTTACCGCCTCGACGTGGCCGCCGGCGGCGAAGCGCAACGCCTGACCTCGCTCACCCTGGGCGCGCGCATGCCGAAATGGAGTCCGGACGGCAAGCTGCTGCTGTTCATCAGCGACATCTATCCAGGCAACAAGACGGAAGCCGACGTCAAGCAAAGCGCGAAAGAGCGCAAGGAACGCAAATACAGCGCCCGTTCGTATGAAACGACGGCGCCCCGCTATTTCGACAAGTGGCTGACCGACAAGCAAGTGCGGTTGTTCATCGTCGATGCGCAGCCTGATACGAAAGGTGAAAACACGCCGCGCGACATCCTGTCGGGCACGCAACTGGTCACCCTGCCGGGCTTCGGCGGCGGCCAGGGCGACGAGGGACAATCGCTGGACGCCGTCTGGACGCCGGATGGCAAGGCCGTCGTCTTCAACGCGGCCACCAACCGCGATGCGGCCCAGCGCGAAGCCGTCTACTCGCAACTGTACTTGCTGCCCGTGGCGGGCGGCGAAGCGCAGCGCTTGACGCAGGACAAACATAGCTACGGTTCCCTGAAATTTGCCGCCGACGGCAAGACCCTGTTCGCCCTCAGCGACGCGCAAACGCCCGGTAAAGTGTATGACGTGAAGCGCCTGGCCAGCTTCGCCTGGCCGATGAGCAACCCTGCACCGACCATCCTGACGGCCAAGCTGGACCGTTCGATTTCGCGCTTCGTGCTGCCCGAAGGCGGCAAGCGCGTCCTCTTCAGCTATGAACATGCGGGCCTGGAAAAGCTGTACTCGATCGACGCCAGGGGCGGCGACGTGCGCGAAGAGCCATCCTTGCCGACGGGCACCATCAACTCGCTGAGCAGCGGCGGCAAGGCTTTGGTCGGCGTGTGGGAGTCCGCCATCAACCCGCCGGAAATCTATGCCTTCAACGGCAAGCAGCCGAAACGCCTGACGGCTTTCAACACGGACAAGGCGAGCAAGATCGACTGGCAGGCGCCCGAGCACTTCTGGTTCACGACGGCCGACGGCCGCCAGATCCACAATATGCTCGTCAAGCCGGCCAATTTCGACCCGAACAAGAAATATCCGCTGTTTACCGTCATCCACGGCGGCGCGGCCAGCATGTGGCGCGACCAGTTCGTGCTGCGCTGGAACTATCATTTATTGGCCAAGCCCGGCTATGTCGTGCTGCTGACGGACTACAAGGGTTCCACCGGCTATGGCGAGGAATTCTCGCGCTCGATTCAGTTCGACCCGCTGAAGGGCCCGGGCGACGAAGTCAACCAGGGTGTCGATGAAGCCATCAAGAAATATCCATTCATCGACGGCACGAAACTGGCCGCCGGCGGCGCCAGCTATGGCGGCCACCTGGCCAACTGGCTGCAAGCGACCACCACGCGCTACAAGGCCATCGTCTCGCACGCGGGCGAAATGGACCTGATCATGCAGTGGGGCACCAGCGACGGCGGTTTCGGCCGAGAAACGAATGCAGGCGGCCCCGTCTGGTCGAACCTGCCCGTGTGGCGCGACCAAAGCCCGGTCATGCAAGCGGGCAATCATGAAAAAGGCACGGGTTTCACGACACCGATCCTGATCACCGTGGGCGAGCTCGACTATCGCGTGCCGGCCAACAATGCCTTGATGAACTTTGCCGTGCAACAACGCCTGAACGTGCCGGCGAAACTGCTGGTCTTCCCGGACGAAAACCACTGGATCTTGAAGGGCGAGAACAGCCGCTTCTTCTACAGCGAACTGGAAGGCTGGCTGGCCAAGTACCTCAAATAAGTCCTGAAACGTTCTTGAAAAATGAAAAAGCCAGGCTCCGCACACGCGGGCCTGGCTTTTTTCATGCGGGCTGGGCGGCGGCCACGGCCGCCTTCTGGCGTTGAATTGCCAGCACCATCAGCGCGGCCACGAGGCAGGCGGCGCCAGCCGCGAACAGGGCCGGGTTGTAGGTCAGCATCAGGGTGCGGATACGGCCCGCCCCATACGCGGCCACGGCGGCGCCCAGCTGGTGGCCGGCGAAGATCCAGCCGAACACCATGCCCGCCCGCTCCCGGCCGAACGTGGCCCCCACCAATTTGACGGTGGGCGGCACGGTGGCGATCCAGTCCAGGCCGTAGAACATGGCGAACAGCGACAGGCCGTACAAGGTAAATTCCGAATACGGCAGCCAGAACAGCGACAAGCCCCGCAAGCCGTAGTACCAGAACAGCAATTTCCGGTTGTCATAGCGGTCCGACAGCCAGCCCGACAGGATGGTGCCGAACAGGTCGAAGGCGCCCATCATGGCCAGCACGGACGCGGCCGGCACGGCAGACAGCCCCGAGTCGCCGCACAGGGAAATGAAATGCGTCTGGATCAAGCCATTGGTGCTGAGGCCGCAGATGAAGAAGGTGCCGAACAGTATCCAGAAGGTGCGATTCGCGGCAACACTGCGCAAGATCAAAAAGGGCGTGGCAAACGTCATCTTCGCTGCTGGCGGTGGCGCCAGCGGCGTGGCCGGATCGGCGCCATACGGACGCAAGGCCACATCCTGCGGACGGTTGCGCATGCACAGGAAGGCCAGCACGGCGACGATGGCGCAGGCGGCAAACACGGGCATGACGGCCGTGCGCCAGCCGTAGTGCTCGATCAGCCAGGCGCCCACGGGCAGGAACAGCAGCTGGCCCGTAGCCGAGCTGGCCGTCAGCACGCCCACCACCAGGCCCCGGTGCGTCTCGAACCAGCGGTTCGCCACCACGGCGCTCAAGACCAGCGCCGTCATGCCCGAACCGAGGCCCAGCAAGATGCCCCACAGGGCCACCAGATGCCAGAACTGCGTCATGCGCGTGGCCAGCAGCATGCCGGCGGCGATCAGGCCCAGGGCCACGCAAATGATATTGCGCAAGCCGAAGCGCTCCATCAGGATGGCGGCAAACGGGCCCATCAAACCGAACAGCACGAAGCGCACGGCCAAGGCCGAGGAAATCTGCTCCGCATCCCAGCCAAATTCTCGGCTCAAGGGCTGCATCAGCGCGCCCGGCAAGCCCAGCGCGGCCGACGAGGTTAATGCCGTGAGAAAAGTGATGGCGACGATGACCCAGGCAAAGTGCACGCCGCGCCGCTCCAGCCATTGCGAAAAAGGATAGGAAAGCATGCAGTCCCCATGAGAAAAGAGTTAGCCCAGCACCGCCTGCTGGCGGGCTTTTCCCCATGTTATATTATGATCGTAATTTATACAATCAAAAAAAGCTGGAGCTGCACTGCTGCGTGCGGCTCCAGTCCTGGCCTTAACATCTGTACAAAATGCGCTTACTTCACTTTCAAGCCATTCTTCACATCCGTCACGCCTTCCACGCCACGGGCCAGGTCGGCCGCTTTTTTCACTTGCGCCTGGGAAGGCACGAAGCCGCTGAGCATGACGACGCCGTTCACCGTTTCCACGTGCACATCGAGCGCTTTCAAGTCATTGTCCTTGACGAGGTCAGCCTTGATCTTGGTGGTGATGACGGAGTCGGCCACGGCCGTCTTCGTGCTGCCGGCCGCGTTGCGCGTCACGCAGGCGGCCTTGGCCGTCGCATCCATGGCGTCGCAATTTTCCTTCGTCGTGGCGGGCGGATTTTGCGCCACATTGGTGCCGGCCCTGGCGCCCGTTTTCGCGTCGGCCAGGGCCGCCGTTTTCGCCGCCTTGGCATCGTTCATGCACGTGGTTTTATCCGCGCCAGTGCGGTCGCCGCACTTGGCCCTGGCCAGGTCATACTCGGCATTGGCGACGTCCTTGCGGGCCTTGCCCAGCTCGCGCGGCGTGTTGCGGTACTGGGCCACGGCATCCGAATCGGCCTTGGCGCGCGCCACCCTGGCTTCTTCCACGCAGACTTTTTTCGCGTTGCCGCTGTGGCTGTCGCAGGCGGCCTTGGCCTGCTTGTAATCACTTGATGCCTTGTCCGTCAAACTCTTGTATGAGGCATCCTGCGCATACGCGGGCGTGGCGGCAAGCAAGGCGCTGGCACTGGCGGCCAGCATGAGTGCGATCATTTTGTTCATGATGGTTCCTCTCTGGTTAATTGATGCCCAGATTAGACCCCTGCCGGACGCAAAGCTCCGTGCGACAGCACACGCTGACAGGCCATCCGCGGAAAAAATCATGTTTATTTGTCGCCGCTCAAGCCCTTCCGCCACAATACTTGCGCCTGTTCAAATGGTGAAGCGGAGTCATCAAATGCACCCGCGCCATCGGCCAGCGCCAGCCATGCCTGCGTGGCGTGCGAACCATCCACGGCCTCGCCAGCCGCGCGCACGCCGCGCATCCAGGCCAGCACCTCTTGGTACTGCCCGGGGTGGCGTGCATGCATCCAGGCCAGGGCCACCAGGTCCGCATAGGCCTCTTCACGGCGCGTCTCGCGCAACTCCTGCGCCAGCGGTGTGAGCTTGCCGCGCTGCATGCTGAGCGGCTCGACAAAGCCGCGCGGCAAGGCATGCCAGTCGCCCTGCGCATAGCGCTGGCAATGGCCGATCTCATGCGCCGTCATCGCTTCGACCATCGCGCCATGGTGCGCGGGCGGCACGCCTTGCAAGACGCTGTCCGCCTGCGCATTGCCGCGCAAGGACAGCACCAGCTTGCAGCGCCCGGCTGCGTAGCCCAGCGCCAGCGGCACGGCGCCGGGCGCCTCCTGCGGCTGCACGATGATATCGATGGGCAAACCTTGCGCCCGCGCAAACGCGATCACGGGCTGGCCCGCCTGCAGCCAGCGCACTTCCAGATCGGTGAGACTGGCGGCAGCCACGGCGGGCAAAGGAGATAGGGCGATGAGCAAGCTCATCAGTAAGAGCGGATTGGGCATGGGGTCGACAGGACAAATGGGGCAGCAACCATTGCAGGGTAAGCGGCGCGGATATTTCCACAAGGAAAAACTGGCAACTTTTCACAAATAAAGACGAAAAAAAACCGGCGCAAAGGCGCCGGCTTTTCACACTGAGAATAGTCAAGCTCGGGCTTATTTCTTCGCCGCCTTGTCCAGCGCGCGGGCCGTGACGAATTCCGGACGGATATCGTTGGGCACGGCCTTCATCTTGTCGAGCGCCACCTGCACTTCCGGGCGGATGACCACGTATTTGCTCATCATCGCTTGCGCGCGCGCATAGTCGCCCGTCGCCTCGATGGTCAGAAATTCGCGGTCCAGGTCGATCACGGCTTGCTTGATCTTGCCAAAATCGACGCCGAACTTGCCATCGCCCAGCGACACAAAGCCGCCCTTGTCGAGGATGTAATTCATCTGGATGGCCATGCCGCGCGCATGCGAATCCGTCAAGCCGAAATGCAGGGTGCGGAAACCGGAAGCGAGGAAAGTGTTGTACAGCTTGCGCTCGGCCACGTCGCCCTGGCCCAGGGTATCGTTCAACTGGCCCTTGTCCATCATGTAGCGCAGCGCAAACAGGCCCGTGATGTCGGCCTTGGCTTCTTCGATGGTGGAATACGCTTCCTTCAAGTCCTGGCGCGGCGTCGATGGCTTGCCGTCGACGATGGTGGCGTGCGGGCCCAGGCCGTGCATGATTTCATGCGCGAGGATGTGCGTGAAGAAGGAATTGAAATCCACGTCCTGCTGCGCTTCGGGCGTGAGCACCAGTTTCGAGATCGGCGTCAGGGTGGCCTTGAACTTGGCTTCCTGCACGTTTTTCAGCATGACGCGCTTGGAACCGCGCGCGCTGATGATGCGCTCGTCGTTCGGCAAGTTGTAGGCGGCCGTCTGCACGGCCATGTTGCCGTCGCCCGCGCCATACACTTGGTTGACCACCACCATCGGCGCCAGCGCGCCCACTTTCGGGTTGCGGTACTGGGCGTCGAGCGGCAGGTTGTCTTCCAGCTCCTGCATGTGCTTGGCGAAGAAGTTCAGTTTTTGCGTTTCTGCCTGGTCGCGGATGTTCACGTAGGCTTCGAAGGCGGCCTTGTAGCCGAACAGCTCGTCGTTATACGTTTCGTACGGGCCGATGGTGATGTCGACGGGCGAATCGAGGTCCATCCAGGCGAAGTCGGACGGCAGATAGTCGTTGTCGAGGAAAGCCTTGGCGCGCAGGGTCAAAAATTTCTTCAGCGATGCATTGTCCGTGGCGGCCGCCGCTTCGTCGAGCAATTTGGCCAATTGCTTCAGTTCCACCTTGTATTCATCCGAATATTTTACTGTGTGGTATTTGCCGTCCTTGCCCGCGCGGATGGTCGTGAAAAACCATTGCGCCTGCTGCTTGTCGTCCGCCGGCAAGCCATTCATCCACGTTTCCAGGCTGGCCTTGGTGGCGCCCTGCGGATAGAAATTGCCCGCTTCCGGCTTGTGCGCGGGAATCGTGATGCCCGCATAGCTGGCCGGCATGAACGAGGCGTGGGCGTCGAGCACCGACCAGGGCCCCTTGTTGATCCAGAAATAGTTCAGACGGGCCTGGCCCAGGGCCGACTTGTCCTTCTTCAAGGCCGCCCACAGCGCTTCATTGCCGGACCAGCGCTGGCGCAGCTGCAGCACGTCGACCAGCTTGGCCGCCTCGACCAGCTTGGCGATGGCCTGGCGGTCGCCTGCGGACAGGTGCGTGACATCGGCCGTCAGCGCGACGGGCGCATAGCGGGCACTCATGGCGGTCAGTTGTGCGGCGGTGGCCGGGGTTGCCGGCGTGGCTGCCTGTGGCGCGGCGCAGGCGCTGCCGACGGCGGCGGCCATCAGCAGGGGAGTCAGGATGTTTTTCATGGGGCCTCAGTGTGTGGTTCACAGCAAGCAAGCGCCCCGCACCATCACGGCGCGGCCGCTTCCTTGTTCAGCCTGCGATTGTCCCACCTGCCCCATGGCATGGCAAGCGGCTTACCAGACCTTGTACACCTGCCCCGTCTGCGCCCCTTCCACGCTGCGGCTGTAAGCGAGCGCCACGCGGCTGGCGGCGACCGGTTCGAAGCCGTAGAAGAAGGGGCCATACGACTCCAGCGACTCTTCCAGCACCGTGGGGCTGACGACATTGATGCGCACGCCGCGCTGCAACTCGATGGCGGCGCCCCGCACGAAACCTTCCACGGCCGCGTTGGTCATGGTGGCGGCCGTGCCGAAGCGGATGGGCTGGTCGGCCACGATACCGCTCGTGAGCGTGATCGAGCCGCCATCGTTCAGGTATTCCTGCGCCACCAGCGCCACGTTGACCTGGCCCATCAGCTTGCTGTCCAGGCCCAGCTGGAATTGCTCGGGCGTAAATTCGGCCAGGGGGCCGAAATGCAGCTTGCCGGCCGTGACGACGACGGCATCGACCTTGCCGATGCGCTTGAACAGGGCGCGCACTTGCGCGATGTCGCCCATGTCGGCCTGGTGCGTGCCGCTGCGGCTGCCCACTTCGATGATTTCATGGCGTTGCGCCAGTTGGGCGGCGACGGCCGTGCCGATGGTGCCGCTGGCGCCGATGATAACGATTTTCATGATGCTTCCTTGTCTGATTGAACGATGGAGCCAGTATGCGCCGCTTACAAAAAGGAATAAATACGCTAGAATTTACAAGATTACTAATCTACAGTTTGCAATCAAGGCGCCATGGATAAATTGCGCAGCATGGAAATTTTTGTCGCCGTCGTCGATGCGGGCAGTTTCACGGCCGCCGCCGAGGCATTCCAGATTTCGCCCGTGATGGTGGGCAAGCACATCAAATACCTGGAAGAACGGCTGGGCGCGCGGCTGCTGGCGCGCACGACGCGGCGGCAAAGCCTGACGGAAATCGGCCAGCAATATGTGGAGCAGTGCCGCCAGATTTTGGCCAGCATCCATGCGGCCGAACGGGGTGCGGAAGCCATGCGCACGGCGCCGCGCGGCAAGCTGAAGATCACGGCGCCCGTGTCGTTCGGCAGCGAGTGCATCGCGCCGCTGCTGGCCGACTACCTCGATGCGTATCCGGAAGTGAGCCTGGAATTGAACCTGAACGACAGGACGGTGGATCTGGTGGAAGAAGGATTCGACGCCGCCATCCGCATCGGCAAACTGGAAGATTCCGCCATGGTGGCGCGCGCGCTGCGGCCGTATGCGATGGTGATCTGCGCCGCGCCCGCCTACCTGGCCAGACACGGCACGCCGCGCACGCCGGCCGACCTGGCGCGCCACGAATGCCTCGATTTCATGCAGTGGACGCGCCATGTGCGCTGGCGCCTGGCCAGGAGCGGCGACGACGACGGCAGCCCCGTGCGCGAGAGCCGCTTCCGCTCGAACAATGGGCAGGCGCTGCGCGTGGCGGCCCTGCACGGCTTCGGCATCGTCATGCAGGCGGAAATCCTGATGGCCGGCGATATCGCCGCCGGCAAGCTGGTGCCGCTGCTGGCCGACTACGTGCCGGCGCCGCGCCCCATGCACCTCGTGTATGCGCGCGACCGCCAGCCCACGCCGAAGCTGACGACTTTCATCGATTTTCTGCTGGAACGCTACGGGCCGGCGGCGACACCGCCGCCGGCCACGCTCACGTAACCGGGAAGCCTAGTTGGCCTTTGCGGCGGGCGCCGACGCCAGCTTGGCCAGTTCGCCGTCCGGCTGCCAGCCGGCGCCCAGAGAGCGGGCCACGGCGACCGTCGCCAGCAGGCGCTGGGTCTTGATCTGCGCGGCAGCGCGGTCCGCCGCCAGCGAGCTGCGTTGCGCATCGGTCACGTCCAGGTAGGTCGAGATGCCGCGCTCGTAGCGCGTGCGCGCCACCAGGTAGGCGCGCGCCGCCGCTGCCTGCGACAGGGCCTGGGCGTCGCCCTGCAACTGGCGCTGCTCCACGTCGGACAGCGCATCTTCCACTTCGCGCAAGGCCGTCAGGAGCTTGGTTTCATGATTCGCCACGGCTTCCGCATAGCGCGCCTTGGACAAATCCAGGTTGGCCTGGTTGCGGCCACCGTCGAAGATGGGCAGGGACAGGGCCAGCGGACCAAAACTGAACTGGCGCGAACCGCCCTGCGCCAGGTCGCGCAGCTTTTCGGACGCATAACCGAAATTGCCCGTCAATTGCAGCGACGGGTAAAACGCGCCTTCGGCCACGCCCACCTGCGCATTCGCCGCGCGCAGGCCCGCCACGCTGGAGACCAGGTCCGGGCGGTGCGCCAGCAGGCTGGCAGGCAAGCCGACAGGGATACCTGGCGGCAGCGGCAAGGACGACGGTTCGGCGGCCACCGGCAGCTGCAGCGCCGATGGCGGCTTGCCCGTCAGGGTAGCCAGGCTGTTTTCCAGCTGGTTGCGCTGGCGTTTGACTTCATGCAGGTCGGCTTGCGCGTTCGACAGTTCCACTTTCGCGCGCGCCAGGTCCAGCTCATTCGTCAGGCCCGCGTTGAAGCGCGCCTCGACCAGCTGGGCCGATTCGCGGCGCGTGTCGAGCGCACCGTTCAAAATCGCCATTTCCGCGTCCAGCCCCCGCAGCTGCCAGTAATTGCTGGCCACTTGCGCCGACAGCATCAGCAGCACGCCGTCGCGGTCCGCCTGCGCCGCCAGCGCCTGCGAATCGGCCGCTTCGACCATGCGTTTGACGCGGCCCAGCAAGTCGACTTCATACGACAGCGTGCCGCCGACGGAAAAATTGTTACCGCTGATCGAGCGGTTGCCCAGGGCCAGGCCCTGCGAGGTGTTGGCCGAAGTGCGCGAGTTCGAGATGCCCGTGCTGACGTTCACGCTCGGGCCCTGGTTGGCGCGCGCCGTGCCGCTTTGCGCCAGCGCCTGCAGCAGGCGTTCGCCGGCCGCTTTCACGCTCGGGTTGTCGCGCAGCGCGGCTTGTTCCAGCCGGTTCAGGGTGTCGTCGCCGAACACGCTCCACCATTCGGCCGGCAATTGCGCAGCGTCCGCGCTACCCGCGCCGTGGCGGAACGTGGCCGTGTCGATGCCGGCCAGATTGGCGGGCGCCTTGAAATCCTGGCCCACGGTGCCGCAAGCGGCAAGCAGCACGGCCAGCGAGGCGGCTGCGGCGATTTTGGTCATAACTGTGTTCATGATGTGTACCTTCTTGTTCTTGAGGTGCTGCACGTGCGGCCTGTGCGCGGTCAATGACCGCCGCCACCGCCACCGGGGGCTTTGAGTTTGTCGGCCAGCCACAGGGGCACGATACAGGCCAGCAGGATGGCGCCGACGAGGAAGAAGCCGTCGTTGTAAGCCATCACATACGCTTCGCGGCGCACGATGCCGTCGATCGCCTGCAAGGCCTGATTGCCGGCCGTGACGGCGTCATAGCCCTTGGCCATGAACGAGGACGTCAACTGGTCGATGCGCAGCTGCGTGGCGCTGGAATACACGTTGATCGCTTCACCCAGGCGCTGCGAGTGAAAGTGCTCGCGGGTGCTCAGGGCGGTGGCCAGCAGGGCGATGCCGATCGAGCCGCCCAGGTTGCGCGTCATGTTGAACAGGCTCGAAGCGGACGCCATGTCCTTCGGCGCGATACCCTTCATGGCGAAGTTCGACAGGGTCAGCATGACGAAGGGCTGGCCCAGCGCGCGCACCACCTGCGACCACAACAACTGGTCGTAACCGGTGGAAGCGTCCATGTAGGCATTCATCATGCACGAACCGCCGAACAGCAGCAGGCCGAACGAGCACAGGATGCGGTTGTCCACCTTCGACGACAGCTTGGCGACAAACGGCATGATGAACAGCTGCGGCAAGCCCACCCACATGATGACTTCACCGATCTGCATCGGCGAATAGCCGGCGATCTGGCCCAGGAACAGGGGCAGCAAAAAGGCCGAGCCATACAGGCCCATGCCCGTCACGGCCGACAGCACGGTGGCGACGAGAAAATTGCGCTGGCCGTACAGGGCCAGGTTGACGAACGGTTCGGCGCGCGTGGCGCTGGTAACGACCCAGCCCAGGATGCCCGTCAGGGCCAGCGCGGCGAAGGCGATGATGAAGCCCGAGTCGAACCAGTCCTTCGAATTGCCCTCTTCCAGGAAGATGGTCAGGCAACCGAGGCCCAGGGCCATGAAGAAGATGCCCAGCCAGTCGGCTTTCCAGAACAGCTTCAGTTGCATCGGCTCCTTGTCCAGGCCATAGATCATGCCGGCGATCAGCAGCACGCCCGGTACCCAGTTGATGTAGAAGATCGAAGGCCAGCCATACAGCTCGGAGAGATACCCGCCCAGGGTCGGGCCCATGGCCGGCGCCAGGGTGGCCGTCAGGCCGAAGATGGCCATGCCGACGGCGCGCTTCGACGCCGGCAGCTTGAGCATCACCAAGGTGAACGCCATCGGTATCAGCGCGCCGCCCGTAAACCCTTGCAGCATGCGGAAGACGATCATGCTTTCCAGGTTCCACGCCGCCCCGCACAGGGTGGAGAACAGCAGGAAGAAGGCGGTGGTGCCGATCATGTAGGTACGCAGTCCGAACACGCGCGCCAGCAGCGCGGTGAGGGGAATGACGATAATTTCGGCGACCAGATAGGCCGTGGAAATCCACGAGCCCTCTTCCTGGGTGGCCGACAGCGAGCCAAGGATATCCTTGAGCGAGGAGTTCGTGATCTGGATGTCGAGCACCGCCATGAAGGCGCCCAGCATGCCGGCGGCGACCGCCAGCCAGGTGCGCCCGGAGACTTTCTCGTCGATCACGGGAAACGCTGGCGGCTTCGCCAGCGTGGTGGAGGAGCTGCTCATGGAAGCTTAGCGGGTGGCGGTCTGGGCGGCAGGAGCGGCGGCGTGGCGCGCATCCTTTTCCGACACGGGCTGGTTCACTTCCACTTCGGCGATCACCGACATGCCCGGCACCAGGCGGCCATTCATGGCCTTGATGTCTTCCGGCTGGAAGACGATTTTCACCGGCACGCGCTGGACGATCTTGGTGAAGTTGCCGGTGGCGTTATCGGCCGGCAGCAGGGCGAATTGCGCGCCCGAGGCAGGGGCGAAACTGTCCACGGTACCCACCAGTTTCTTGCCCGGCATGGCGTCGATCGTCACGTGCACGCTCTGGCCGCGATGCAGGTCGGCCAGCTGCGTTTCCTTGAAGTTGGCGGTGACCCAGACGTTGTCTTGCACGATGGCCGTCAATTGCTGGCCAGGCTGCACGCGCATGCCCGTTTCCACGTTGCGCTTGCCGATGCGGCCGGCGACGGGCGCCAGGATGCGGTTGTATTGCAGCTGCTGTTCCGCGTCCTTCAATTGCACGCGCAGCACGGCCACTTGTGCCTTGGCCACGTCGCGCGCGGCCTGGGCGGCGCCGATCTGCGCCTTGGCGGCCGAAGCGCTGTCGCGGCGGGCGGCCAGGTCGGCCACGGCGCTCGAGCGGGCCGCATTGGCCGCGTCGAGTTCCGCTTTCGAGACGGCTTTCATCTGGCTCGTGTACAGCTGGCCATAACGCTCCGCATCCTGTTTCGCGCGCAGCAATTGCGCGTCCGCTTGCGCCACTTGCGCCTGGGCGCCGCTGGCTTGCGCCTGCACCTGGGCGATCTGCGCGTCCGCCTGCAGCACCTGCTGTTCGGCGCTGGCGATCTGGGCGGCGATCTGCTCGGTTTTCACGCGTTGGTCGAACGGGTCGAGTTCGGCGATCACGTCGCCCTCTTTCACGATTTGATTGTCGTCGATGAAGACCTTGGTGACGACGCCGGAAATACGCGCCGAGACGGGATGCACGTGGCCGGCCACATAGGCGTTTTCCGTTTCCACGAAGTAGTGGCTGCGGTACCACATGCGCGCGCCGGCGCCCAGGGCGACCAGGACGATCAGGCCGGCGATGATTTTCACGCGGTTATTCGGTGCTGCGGAGCTGGCGGAAGCGGCGGGCGCGGAAGGTGCGGCCGGGGCCACGGGTGGGACGGCGCTCAGCACCTTGTGCTCTGCTTGGCCTGGCTGGTTGGACATACTCGCTCCGGAAATGAAATGATGTAGGTTCATTATTGGGCAAAGAAAAGCCAAAGTCAAGAAATGAAACGATTGCATTTCATTTTAATTTGCACTACAGTGTGAGCCATCACTTACCTTCCCACTTATAAAGAGACCCAGACCATGCCCGATCCCGGCCTCAGCGATACCTTGCCAACCGATAAAGAATCCGACGAAGCTGCCCAGGAGCTTTCCTGCTGCGGCAAGCCAGCCGGCCGCCCGCGCGCGGCCGACATGGAAGCGCGCATGGAAAACCTGCTGCACACGGCCGGTTGCCTGTTTCTGGAAAAGGGGTATGGAAAGGTCAGCCTGGAAATGATCGCCCGCGAAGCCCACGTGGCCGTGCGCACGATTTATGTGAAGTTTGGCGGCAAGTCGGGCTTGTTCAATGCCGTGGTGGAACTGCGCCGCGCCGCCTACTTCTCGACCATGCCGGCGCTGGAAACGGATATGCGGCCCCTGCCCACCATTCTGGGCGAGTTCGGCCTGCTGTTCGTGCAGCTCGTCACCATGCCGGCGGCGATCCGCCTGAATCGCATGGTGGTGGCCGAGGCGGCCACGCACCCGGAACTGGCGGAAACGTTTTACAAGGTGGGGCCGGGACAGACGCGCGAGATGCTGGTCAAGTTTTTCAGCCGGCCCGACATCGCGCCCCTGTTCCGCGCCGAACTGACGCCGTCCATGCTGGCGCTGCACCTGCTCAATTGCCTGCTGGGCGACCAGATGTCGCGCCTGCTGTTCCCGCCGCAGGCGCAACCGGACGTGGCGCAATTGCGCGCCAAGGTGACGGTCAGTCTCGACCTGTTCCTGCGCGGCACCCTGCGCCAGCCACTGGCGGACTGACGCGGGACGGCTGACCCGCCAGGTCAGCCGGAGCGGCTGCAGTCTTCCGTCACCGCCGCGTCGGCGTGTTCATCGTTCAAGCCCAGCGCGCGCAGGAAAGGCTGGGCCGCCGATGCGCCATCGAGACTGAGTGAAGACTCACTTCCATCGTAGCGCTCGGGACCATAGCGCATCAGGTCGAACGACGTTTCAAAGCGCTGCGCCAGGAAATACGTGCGGAAGTAATCGAAGGAAAACGCCACCTGGCCATCGGCCCGCAGCAGCAAGCCATGCGCATACAGCGGCGCCAGCCAGTCCCCGGCCGCCATGCTCCAGCCCTTCACGCCACAATAGTCGCCGGCAAAGCGCTCCAACTCCGCCGCGCTGAGGAAGACGGTCTTCGCTTCGAACATCACGAACGCCAGCTCCATCAGGAATTCGCGCGCATCGGCAGCCACGCCGGCGTCCACGCGCTGCGGCGCGCCCGCCATGCCCAGCAAGCCATCGAGATAGGCGCGCTCGCCTGCCAGTTGCGGCAGCAAGGTGGAAAACACATACTCGGCATCCACCTGCCCCGTTTCCTGCCCATTCGGCGTGTACAGCACCGACAGGGCGAAGTTCTTGCTCACGTCATCGAACTCGCGCAGGGACACCGTCCACTGCGTGCCTGCCTTGCCATCATCGGCCGCGGCCGCATCCGCACCGAACTCGAGTACGGCAAACGCCGCCATCTGGCCATGCGCACCGTACAGGCTGCCGGGATTGCTTTTGAACAAGATGCCCAGCGACTTCATCAGCGAACTGGCATCGCCCGTATGCTGGTGGCCATGGAACACGGCGTGGATATTCTTGTAGTGCGCGCGCTGCTCGGCACTTGCATGCTCATCGGCGGAGAAAAAGCTGAAGCCGGCATTGCCCAGCGCCGCCGCCGCGACACCCTGCGCGCGGCTGCCCGGCACCAGGTAAAAACGCGCGCCCGGCAGGCTGGCCGCCTGCAGCAAGGGACGCAGGAAGTATTCGTAGACATACACGGGCGTCGTGCCGGCACAGGCGTCGGGCGCCACCAGCTGGCCCGTGAAGAAAATCGCATCGATCCTCTTGCCCGCCGCCAGGATAGCGGCCACATCCTGGTACAAGGCATGCAGCATCACGGCTTGCTCTTGCTCATCGGCCCGGCGCAAACGGACGTCGGCAATATGGAGGGCGGTAAATTTTTTCATTGTTGCAAAACTTTCTTGGGGCCTATCCCAGTAGGGAGCGTCTTCTGCTGGCAATTCATCAGGAGCGCGGACAAGGCGTGAGGAGTACGCGGGGCGAGCCACGCGACGACGGTCACCGCAGTCCCCGCTTCCGAGGGGCGCCAGCAGGGGATGCATTCATCCGCCGGGGCAGGCTCTCATCGGTACAGCGGAACTTGACCGAACCCCACGCTGGCAACATTCCTGGAAAAATCACACGCTTCCATTGCAGCAAAAAGAAGAACATGGTGACAGACCTCCATTCTGCCACTTTTTCCATACGGCAATACTCACCAATTTTCACATGGGGCGTATCCGCCACGCCCCATCTGCGATTTACGCTGCCGGGATCAAGGGATATAAAAAAACCCGCAATCGCTTGCGGGTTTTTTATACTGAAAATTAACTCTTTATCAGCGCTTGCGCGGCGGCGGCAAGTCCGTACACACGCCTTCGTACACTTCGGCGGTTTTTTTCAACCTGCAGATCGATTCACGCAGGGTCGGGGGCGGGTGATAGCCCGCTCCAATAAAAAAACCCGCAATCGCTTGCGGGTTTTTGAGTGTAACAAGGTACGGCTACAGCATCAGCGCTTGCGCGGCGGCGGCAAGTCCGTGCACACGCCTTCGTACACTTCGGCGGCCATGCCGATCGACTCGCCCAGGGTAGGGTGCGGATGGATGGTCTTGCCGATGTCGGTGCCGTCACAGCCCATTTCGATGGCCAGCGCGATCTCGCCGATCATGTCGCCCGCATGCGTGCCGACGATGGTGCCCCCGATGATGCGGTGCGTTTCCGCGTCGAACAGCAGCTTGGTGAAGCCTTCGGCGCGGCCGTTGGCCACGGCGCGGCCCGAGGCGGCCCACGGGAAGTGGCCCTTCTCGACCTTGATGCCCTTGGCTTTCGCTTCGTCTTCCGTGATGCCGGCCCATGCCACTTCCGGATCCGTGTAGGCGACCGACGGGATCACCTTGACGTCGAAGTGCGACTTCTGGCCGGAAGCCGCTTCCGCGGCCACGTGGGCTTCATGCACGGCCTTGTGCGCCAGCATCGGCTGGCCCACCAGGTCGCCGATGGCGAAGATGTTCGGCACGTTGGTGCGCATCTGGCTGTCGACGTTGATGAAACCGCGGTCCGTCACCTGCACGCCGGCCTTGTCGGCTGCCAGCTTCTTGCCGTTCGGGCTGCGGCCCACGGCGACGAGCACCAGGTCGTAGATCTGCGGCGCCGGCGCCGTGGCGCCCGCTTCGGCCGCTTCGAACGTAACCTTGATGCCTTCCGGCAACGCCTCGACGGCCACCGTCTTGGTCTTGGTCATGATGTTGTCGAAGCGCTTCTCGTTGAACTTCTGCCACACCTTGACGGCGTCGCGGTCCGCGCCCTGCATCAGGCCATCCATCATTTCGACCACGTCGATGCGCGCGCCGAAGGTGGAATAGACGGTCGCCATTTCCAGGCCGATGATGCCGCCGCCGATGACCAGCATGCGTTTCGGGATCTGGCGCAATTCCAGCGCACCCGTCGAATCGACGATGCGCGGGTCTTCCGGCACGAAGGGCAGCTTCACCACGGACGAACCGGCGGCGATGATCGCTTGCTTGAACTGCACGACTTTTTTCGAGCCGTCGCCTGCCGTCACCTCGATGTGGTTCGCGGAGAGGAACTGGCCCACGCCCGTGACGACTTGCGTCTTGCGCGCCTTGGCCATGCCGGCCAGACCGCCCGTCATGTTCGAGATTACGCCTTCCTTGTACTTGCGTACCTGATCGATATCAATGGTGGGCTTGGCAAACGTCACGCCCGTGTTCGACATGTGCGCCGTTTCATCGATGACGGACGCGACGTGCAGCAGCGCCTTCGACGGGATGCAGCCCACATTCAGGCACACGCCGCCCAGGGTGGCGTAGCGCTCGACGATGACCGTTGACATGCCCAGGTCGGCCGCGCGGAACGCCGCCGAATAGCCGCCAGGACCGCCGCCCAGCACCATCATGTCGACATCGATGTCAACCTGGCCGCTGTAATTTCCGGCCGGGATGGCGGCAACGGCTGCAGGTGCTGCCGCTGGGGCAGCCGCCGGAGCAGCTGCTGCAGGCGCAGGGGCGGCTGCCGGTGCGGCCGCCGCCGCGCCTTCAACTGCTTCCAGCACCAGCAGCGCGCTGCCTTCGGCGATCTTGTCGCCGACCTTGACCTTGACTTCCTTGACGACGCCTGCGTGGGTCGATGGAATCTCCATGCTGGCCTTGTCCGATTCGACCGTGATCAGGGACTGGTCCACCTTGATGGTGTCGCCGACCTTGACCATCAGTTCGATGACTTCGACTTCCTTGAAGTCGCCGATATTCGGTACTTTTACCTCTACTGTGCTCATCAATCGCTCCTTACAGCAGAATTTTGCGCATGTCGGCCAGGACTTCGCCGAGGTACACGGAGAATCGCGCGCCCATCGCGCCATCGACCACGCGGTGGTCGTAGGACAGCGAGGTGCCCATCATCAGGCGCGGCTGGAAGGCCTTGCCATCCCATACCGGCTTGATCGAGGCTTTCGACAGACCCAGAATAGCCACTTCCGGCGCATTGACGATAGGTGTGAAGTGCGTGCCGCCGATGCCGCCCAGGGACGAAATCGTGAAGCTGGCGCCCTGCATGTCGGCCGGTTTCAGCTTGCCTTCGCGCGCCTGCAGCGACAGTTCCGTCATTTCGCGGGCGATTTGCGAGACCGACTTCTGGTCCGCGCCCTTGATCACGGGCACCACCAGGCCATTCGGCGTGTCGGCCGCGAAGCCGATGTTGTAGTACTGCTTGAGGATCAGGTTTTCGCCCTTGGCATCCAGCGAAGCGTTAAACGCGGGGAATTTCTTCAGCGCGGCGACGGAGGCCTTGATGACGAAGGCCAGCATGGTCAGCTTGGCCGCATCCTTGTTCTTCGCATTGGCAGCGTTGGTGTCGACGCGGAACGCTTCCAGGTCCGTCACGTCCGCTTCGTCGAACTGCGTGACGTGCGGGATCATGACCCAGTTGCGGTGCAGGTTCGGACCCGAGATTTTCTTGATGCGCGACAGCGGCAGCAATTCGGTCGTGCCGAACTTGCTGAAGTCCAGCGACGGCCAAGGCAGCAGGTCCAGGCCCACGCCCGAACCGCCTTTGGCAGCGACTGGCGCGTTCGGCGCGGCGACGGCGCCCGACATCACGCCCTTGACGAAATTCTGCACGTCTTCCTGGGTGATGCGGCCCTTCGGACCGGAACCGCCCACGCGGGCCAGGTCCACGCCCAGTTCGCGCGCAAACTTGCGGATCGAAGGCGACGCGTGCGCCAGCTTGCCATTCACGGCAGGTGCGGCGGCAACTGGTGCCGGGGCAGCAGCGGCGACCGGCGCCGAAGCGACGGCAGCGGCTGGCGCGGCGGCAGCTTGCGCCGGTGCGGCGGCAGGTGCTGCAGCAGGAGCGGCAGCGCCGCCGGTCGTTTCAACGACCAGCACCAGCGAGCCCTTGGCGACCTTGTCGCCGACCTTGACCTTCAATTCCTTGACGATACCGGCATGGCTCGATGGAATTTCCATGCTGGCCTTGTCCGATTCGACCGTCAGCAGCGACTGGTCGACCTTGATCGCATCGCCCACCTTGACCATCAGTTCGATGACTTCGACTTCCTTGAAGTCGCCGATATCGGGCACGGTCACTTCCACCAGCGCTGGCACGCCGGCAGGGGCAGGCGCTGGCGCGGGAGCGGCGGCTGGTGCAGCTTCAACAGCCGGTGCAGGGGCGGCAGCGGCAGGCGCTGGCGCCGATACCGGGACCGAGGCGTCGTCCGCCACTTCCAGCAGCAGGACCAGCGAACCTTCGGCGATCTTGTCGCCCACGTTGACTTTCAATTCCTTGACAACACCGGCGTGGCTCGATGGAATTTCCATGCTGGCCTTGTCCGATTCGACCGTGATCAGGGATTGGTCGACCTTGACCGTATCGCCTGGCTTGACCATCAGTTCAATGATCTCGACTTCCTTGAAATCGCCGATATCCGGGACTTTGACTTCCACAATGCTCATAGCTTGCTCCGTTATTTTATTTGTCAGATGGACCCGCACACACGCCAGGGCGGCACTTTCGCACCGCCCTGGCATCATCGGGTCCGCACAACGATTACTGGGTCACCGGATTCGGTTTGTTCGCGTCGATGCCGTACTTGGCGATCGCCTGCTCCACCACCGACACGTCGATCTTGCCTTCGTCAGCCAGCGATTTGAGCGCAGCCACGGTGACATAATAACGGTTCACTTCGAAGAACTCGCGCAGCTTGGCGCGGCTGTCCGAGCGGCCAAAGCCATCGGTGCCCAGCACTTTATAAGTGCGGCCCTTCGGCATGAAGGCGCGGATCTGTTCTGCAAACGCGCGCATGTAGTCGGTCGTGGCGACGATCGGGCCGTCCGTGTCCTGCATCAGCGACGTCACGTAAGGTACGCGCTGCTCTTTCGACGGGTTGACCATGTTCCAGCGTTCCGCATCCTGGCCATCACGGGCCACCAGGGTCAGCGACGGCGCCGACCACACGTCCGCAGCCACGCCCCAGTCGTTTTGCAGCAATTCGGCGGCGAAGATCGATTCGCGCAGGATGGTGCCGCAACCGATCAGCTGTACGCGCAGCTTGGCGTCGGCCGGGCCTTCCTGCAGCTTGTACATGCCTTTCAGAATACCTTCTTCCTGGCCTGGCTTGATGCCTGGCTGGGCGTAGTTCTCGTTCATGATCGTGATGTAGTAGAACACATCTTCCTGGTTGGCGATCATGCGGCGCAGGCCGTCCTGGATGATGACGGCGACTTCATGGCTGAAGGTCGGGTCGTACGGCATGCAGGTCGGGATGGTCGCGGCGAAGATATGGCTGTGGCCATCTTCGTGCTGCAAGCCTTCGCCGTTCAGGGTCGTGCGGCCGGCCGTGCCGCCCATCAGGAAGCCGCGGGCGCGCATGTCGGCCGAAGCCCATACCTGGTCGCCGATGCGCTGGAAGCCGAACATCGAGTAGAAGGTGTAGAACGGGATCATGATGCGGTCGTTGGTCGAATACGACGTCGCCGCAGCGATCCACGAGCTCATGCCGCCCGCTTCGTTGATGCCCTCTTGCAGGATCTGGCCAGCCTTGTCTTCGCGGTAGTACATGACCTGGTCTTTGTCGACCGGCTCGTACAACTGACCTTTCGGGTTGTAGATGCCGATCTGGCGGAACAGGCCTTCCATGCCGAAGGTACGCGATTCATCGACCAGGATAGGCACGACGCGCTGCCCCAGGTTCGGGTCTTTCAGCAGAGTCGAGATGACGCGCACGAACGCTTGCGTGGTCGAGATTTCACGGCCTTCAGGCGTGGCTTCCAGCACGTTCTTGAACGCGTCCAGGCCAGGCACGGGCAGGGTTTCTTCCGATTTCTGGCGGCGCTGCGGCAGGTAGCCGCCCAGGGCCTTGCGGCGCTCGTGCAGGTAGACCATTTCCGGCGCATCGTCGGCAGGCTTGAAGAACGGGATGTCGGCCAGCTTGTCGTCAGGAATAGGCAGCGAGAAGCGGTCGCGCATTTCGCGGATGGCTTCGTCGTCCAGTTTTTTCGTCTGGTGCGCCGTGTTGCGCGCTTCGCCGGACTTGCCCATGCCGTAGCCCTTGATGGTTTTCACCAGCAGGACGGTCGGCTGGCCCTTGTGTTCCTGGGCGATCTTGAATGCCGCATAGATCTTGTGCGGATCGTGGCCGCCACGGGTCAGGCGCCAGATGTCGTCGTCCGTCATGTTGGCAACCATTTCCAGCAGCTTCGGATGCTTGCCGAAGAAGTGCTTGCGCACGTAGGCGCCATCTTTCGCCTTGTAGTTCTGGTATTCGCCGTCGACGGTTTCCATCATCACGCGCTGCAGGATGCCTTCCTTGTCCTGTGCCAGCAGGGCGTCCCAGCCCGGGCCCCAGATGACCTTGACGACGTTCCAGCCGGCGCCGCGGAATTCGCCTTCCAGTTCCTGGATGATCTTGGTGTTGCCGCGCACAGGGCCGTCCAGACGCTGCAGGTTGCAGTTGACCACGATGACCAGGTTGTCGAGCATGTCGCGTGCGGCCAGGCCGATCGCGCCCAAGGACTCCGGCTCGTCCATCTCGCCATCGCCGCAGAAGGCCCAGATCTTGCGGTTGTCGGTTTTCGCGATGCCGCGTGCGTGCAGGTACTTCAGGAAGCGCGCCTGGTAGATCGCCATGTGCGGGCCCAGGCCCATCGACACGGTCGGGAACTGCCAGAAGTCAGGCATCAGCTTCGGATGCGGGTACGAGGACAGGCCCTTGCCGTCGACTTCCTTGCGGAAGTTCAGCATTTGCTCTTCCGTCAAGCGGCCTTCGAGGAAGGCGCGCGCATAGACGCCGGGCGAGGAGTGGCCCTGGATGTACAGCAGGTCGCCGCCGTGGTCGGCCGTCGGCGCGTGCCAGAAGTGGTTGAAACCGATGCCCAGCATGTTCGCCAGCGAAGCGAACGAGGACAAGTGGCCGCCCAGGTCGCCGTCGGCGCGGTTGGCCTTGACGACCATGGCCATGGCGTTCCAGCGCATCCACGAGCGCAGGCGCTCTTCGTATTCCAGGTTGCCGGGGCAGTGTGCTTCTTGCTTGGTGGGGATGGTATTGACGTAGGCGGTGGTGCTGGAGAACGGGATCTGCGCGCCGCGGCGGCGGGCCAGGTCAACCATGCGCTCCATCAGGTAATGCGCGCGTTCCGGACCTTCATTTTCCAGCACGGCTTCGAGCGCGTCCAGCCACTCCTTGGTTTCCTGCATATCCGGGTCGGTGCCGATCTGTGTCGTTACCTGGTTCAGTTGAGCTGACATCTGTTGAGTCTCCTTTGTGAACGCCCCACCCCGATTTTCCGGATCGCTGTCGGACGGTATTTCGCTGATTATTTACTATTAAGTCGGTTTAGTGTGGGGATTCTAACAGCGTATTTACTATTTTTCAAATTACGATATAGCATTTCGCATTATGAAATCACCCTATGAAATTTATGCTGCACTGCCGCAAATTCTGCCCGGAAATTAGGGTGATCAGAGTAGCAAATAGCGCCGAAACCGGAAAACTTGCATGCCCTGGCCGCCCCTGCTCTACGAGCACACCAGCAAACCGAATTACCCCCCCCCGTCGCCAGCACAGGCATACCGGGCCAAGCGGGCCTGAAAAATGTCGAGGGCAAGGCGCGGCGACGCAGACAGTACGCCAGTACGGCAAGGAGCTGCAACGCCGCCATCGGCATTTTCTCAGGCTCGCGTCTGTGGCCCGCTTTTATGCCGGGGCAGGCGGGCCTGAAAAATGTCGAGGGCAAGGCGCGGCGACACAGACAGTACGCCAGTACGGCAAGGAGCTGCAACGCCGCCATCGGCATTTTCTCAGGCTCGCGTCTCCGGCCCGCTTTTTAACGTCACGGCATTGGCGCCAAAACCGCCCCTTTGCGCCGCCCGGCTTTATAATCTGACTTTTCCCTCCCACACAGCCTCCCTACCATGCCAGCACAACTGATCGACGGAATCGCCCTCTCCCAAAAACTGCGCAGCGAGATCGCCACGCGCGCCGCCGCCCTCACGGCCAAGGGCACCCAGCCCGGCCTGGCCGTGATTCTCGTCGGCGAAGACCCGGCCAGCCAGGTGTATGTCCGCAACAAGGTCAAGGCGTGCGGCGACGTGGGTTTCCACTCGGTGCTGGAAAAATATGAAGCGGACCTGTCCGAAGCGGACTTGCTGGCACGCATCGCCAGCCTGAATGCCGACCCGGCCATCCACGGCATCCTCGTGCAAATGCCCTTGCCCAAGCACATCAATCCGCACAAGGTCATCGAAGCGATCGCCACGACGAAAGACGTGGATGGCTATTCCGTCCTGAGCGCCGGCGAACTGATGACGGGCTTGCCCGGCTTCCGCCCGTGCACGCCGTACGGCTGTATGAAACTGATCGAAAGCACGGGCGTGGACTTGCGCGGCAAGCACGCCGTCGTCATCGGCCGCAGCAACACCGTCGGCAAGCCAATGGCCCTGCTGCTCTTGCAAGCGAACGCTACCGTCACCATCTGCCATAGCGCGACCCCGGACCTGGGCCTGTACACGCGCCAGGCGGACGTGGTCGTGGCCGCCGTCGGCCGCCGCAACACCCTGACGGCCGACATGGTCAAGCCGGGCGCCATCGTCATCGACGTGGGCATGAACCGCGACGACGACGGCAAGCTGTGCGGCGACGTGGATTTTGCCGGCATCAAGGAAGTGGCGTCGCACATCACCCCGGTACCGGGTGGCGTGGGTCCGATGACGATCACCATGTTGCTGATGAACACGGTCGAAGCCGCCGAGCGCATTTAAGAGGAGCACCTGAGACAATGCTCATGGTGGCGTTGCCTGGCCTTGAACATTTTTCAGGCGCTCCATATATGAAGACAGAATGGACGAACCGACGATGAATACCAACCCCCTGCTTGATTTTTCCGGCCTGCCACGCTTCGACGCGATCACGCACGAGCATGTCACGCCTGCCATCGACACCCTGCTGGCCCAGGCGCGCGCCACGGTGGTGCAGCTGGAAGCGCCCATGGAAGAAGTGAGCTGGGAGAACTTCGTCACGCCACAGGACCAGATCGACGAAACCCTGGGCCGCGCCTGGAGCATCGTCAACCATCTCAACAGCGTGGTCGATACGCAGGAACTGCGCGCCGCCTACAATGCGAACCTGCCCAAGGTGACGGAATTCTGGACCGAACTGGAGCAGAACGACATCCTCTTCGGCAAATACAAGCAACTGCAAGCGAGCCCCGCTTTCGCCAGTATGTCGCCGGCGCGCCGGCGCATCGTCGACAATGCCGTGCGCGACTTCCGCCTGGGCGGCGCCGAGTTGCCCGAGGACAAGAAAGAGCGCTTCGGCGCCATCCAGGAAGAACACGCGGCCGTGTCGACGCGCTTTTCCGAAAACGTGCTCGACGCCACCAATGACTACAAGTTGCTGGTCGAGAACGAAGCTGACCTGGCCGGCTTGCCCGACGACGTGAAGGCTGCCGCGCGCGCCGCCGCCGACAAGGCGGGCAAGCAAGGCTATGAATTCTCGCTGCACTTCCCCTCGTATTACCCGATCCTGCAATTTGCCGACAACCGCGCGCTGCGCGAAACCATCTACCGCGCCAACGCCACCAAGGCATCGGACCAGGGCGACGTCTTCAGCAAGAAGGACGAGTGGGACAACACGCAGAACATCGTGACCCTGTTGCGACTGCGCAACGAAGAGGCACAACTGCTCGGCTACGCCAATTTCGCCGAAGTGTCGCTGGTCTCCAAAATGGCCACTTCGCCCGCGCAAGTCATCGCTTTCCTGGAAGACCTGGCCCAACGCGCGCGCCCGTTCGCCGAGAAAGACTTGTTAGAACTGAAACAATTCGCAAAGGAAGAACTGGGTATTGCCGAACTGCAAGCATGGGATGTGCCGTACGCTTCCGAAAAGCTGCAGGAACGCCGCTACGCGTTCTCGGCCCAGGAAGTCAAACAGTATTTCCCTGAACACAAGGTGATCGACGGCCTGTTCCGCCAGATCCAGAACCTGTTCGCCGTCGAGATCAAGCTCGATACGGCGCCCGTCTGGCACAAGGATGTGCGTTTTTACCGCATCGAGCGCGACGGCAAGCTGGTCGGCCAGTTCTACCTGGACCTGTATGCGCGCGCGGGCAAGAGCGGCGGCGCCTGGATGGACGACGCGCGCGGCCGCCGCGCCGACGCGCAACACGTGCAAACGCCAATCGCTTATCTCACCTGCAACTTCACGGAACCAGCCGTGGTCGACGGCAAGGTACAGCCAGCCCTGTTCACGCACGATGAAGTCATCACCCTGTTCCACGAATTCGGCCACGGCCTGCACCACATGTTGACGGTGGTCGACGAGCTGGGCGTGTCGGGTATCGCCGGCGTCGAATGGGATGCCGTGGAACTGCCATCGCAATTCATGGAAAATTTCTGCTGGGAATGGGAAGTGCTCGAGCACATGACGGCGCATGCCGTCACGGGCGCGCCGCTGCCGCGCGCGCTGTACGACAAGATGCTGGCGGCCAAGAATTTCCAGTCCGGCCTGCAAACCCTGCGCCAGGTGGAATTTTCCTTGCTCGACATGCATTTGCACTATGACTACGATGCCAGCACGGGCCAGAGCGTGCAGCAGCTGATCGACGGCGTGCACGCCAAGTTTTCGCTGCTGATTCCGCCGCCGTTCAACCGTTTCCAGAATTCCTTTGGGCACATCTTCGCCGGCGGCTACGCGGCCGGCTACTACAGCTACAAATGGGCCGAGGTGCTGTCCGCCGACGCCTATGCGGCGTTTGAAGAAGCCCGCGCGCTGGGCCCGGCCGCCACCACGGCGGCAGGCAAGCGTTACCTGCAGGAAATTCTGTCCGTCGGCGGCTCGCGCCCCGCGCTGGAATCGTTCACGGCCTTCCGCGGCCGCGAACCATCGATCGACGCCCTGCTGCGCCACAGCGGCATGGCCGCCTGAGTCCGCCATGAGCCGCGTCGATTTTCACAGCAACGTGCCGGACAAGCTGGCCTACGCCTGCCGCCTGGCGCGCAAGGCGTATATGGCCGGCAACAAGGTCGTCGTCCTGGCGCAAGATGGCGCCCAGCTCGACGCTTTGAACAGCGCCATGTGGACCATTTCCGCCACGGATTTCCTGCCCCACGTGCTGGCCGGCGATCCGCTGGCGGCGCAGACGCCCATCATCCTGACCGATGATGCAGCGGCGGACTTGCCGCACCACGACATCCTCGTCAACCTGTCGCAGTTGCCGCCCGCTAATTACGCACAATTCCAGCGCGTCTTCGAGATCGTTTCCATGGATGAGCAAGATGCGCAGGTGGGCCGCCAGCGCTTCCTGCACTACCGCCAGCAAAACGTGCAACCGACCCACTTCGTGGCAGGCAAGTCATGAGTGATCAACCATTCGACCAGGGCATCCCCCTGCTGACGGAAGTACTGCTGGGGCCGGAAGTACCGGAACCTGTCGCTCCAGCTGCGGCTGCGCCTGCCGTCGAGGAAGCGCCGGTGTTGCCCCCGAGCATAGTGCAACCCGACTGGGACGCCATCGAACAGCGCCTGACGCAGCGCATCCTGCACCAGGTGCAAGGCAAGATCGACCACCTGCTGGAAGAGCGCATTGCCCACGTCCTGCAGACGGCCCTGCAAAACGCCCTGATCGGCATGCGCGGCGCCCTGCGCGAGGACTTGCAGCAGTCGCTGGAACAGATCGTGGCGCATGCGGTCAGCCACGAGCTGGGTCACCTGCACCCTCCCGCGCACTAAGACACCTGCAAAAACCTACTGCGCGTCGGTATAGGCGGCCTGCGATGCTCACCGTACCCTAGTACGGTTGCGCTTCTCAGCCACCTCTTCCTTCCGCTCGCTACGGTTTTATCAGGTGCTGTCAGTTTACTAGGCATATTTGGCCTGATTTCTCTACACCTGTATCCCTCCCAACGCCATTCTTTGGTGCGCTCGCGCCTGCGAAATCGGTGCATCGCGCCTCACTTTGGTGATTGTTGCGACAAAATGCAAAAAGCCCAAAAAGCGGCTTTGCGCCGCCTGTTTTTTGTTGTACCTTCTTCAAATGCACCGCCCCTCGAAGCGGTTTTCACGAGACGCCGCCGTATCTTTATCCATTGGAGAATGTTTATGCTGCTCAAGACCAAAGTCCTTCCTCTCGCCCTCGCCCTCGCCTTTGCCGGCCATGCGGGCGCGCAGGAAATCATCAAGATCGGCCACGTCGCCCCGGTCTCTGGCGCCAGCTCCCACCTGGGCAAGGATAACGAGAACGCGGCCAAGATGGCCATCGAGGATTTGAACGCCAAAGGCTTCAAGATCGACGGCAAAGCCGTCAAATTCGTGCTGGTGCCCGAAGATGACGCAGCCGATCCCAAGCAGGGCACGGCCGTGGCGCAAAAGCTGGTCGACGCCAAGGTCAACGGCGTCGTCGGCCACCTGAATTCGGGCACGACGATTCCCGCCTCGCGCATTTACTTCAATGCGGGCATTCCGCAAATTTCCCCTGCCGCCACCAACCCCACGTATACCCAGCAAAAATTCAACACGGCCTTCCGCGTGGTGGCCAATGACAACAAGCTGGGCGGCACCCTGGGCGCGTATGCCGTGGGCAAGCTGCAGGCGAAGAAAATCGCCGTCATCGATGACCGCACGGCCTACGGCCAGGGCGTGGCGGAACAGTTCGTCAAAGGCGCCAAGAAGGCAGCGCCAGGCGTGCAAATCGTCGGCAAGGAATTTACCAATGCCAACGCGACCGATTTCAATGCCATTTTGACCAGCATCAAGTCGAAAAATCCCGACCTGATCTTCTTTGGCGGCATGGATTCCGTGGGCGGCCCCATGCTGCGCCAGATGAAGGCGCTGGGCATCAAGGCCAAGTTCATGGGCGGCGACGGCCTGTGCACGGAACCGCTGGGCAAGCTGGCGGGCGACGCCGTGGGGGAAGACATGGTCACCTGCGCGGAAGCGGGCGGCGTGACGGGCGCGCAGCAAAAAGGCATGGACGATTTCCGCGCCCGCTACAAGCAGAAATACAACATGGAAGTGCAGCTGTACGCGCCGTACGTCTACGATGCCGTGATGACCATGGCCACCGCCATGGCCGACGCCAAGTCGTCGAAACCGTCCGTCTACCTGCCATTCCTGGCCAAGGTGCACTACCAGGGCGTGACGGGGCCGATCTCGTTCGATGCCAACGGCGACATCAAGGATGGCGCGCTGACCTTGTTCACCTATCGAGATGGCAAGAAGACCAAGATGGAAGTGGTCAAATAATAGAACCTACTGCGCGGCGCGATTTGCGGCCTGCGATGCTCACTGTGCATTTGCACAGCTCCGCTTCTCAGCCACAACTCACATCCGCTCGCTACGGTTCTTGCTGTCCGGCCACATAAGCCAGTAATCCTTCGGCCAGCGCGTCGAAGGTGGCGCGGCAGCGCAGGCTGCCGCGCAAGTCTTCATGCATGGTGACCCACGTTTCCATCGGCAGCGCAAACGCCTGCGGCAACACGCGCCGCAGGGCCGGATCGCGCGCCGCCAGCCCCGCCTGGCACACGCCGATGCCCGCGCCCGCGCGGATCAAGGCCAGCTGCGCCAGGTCGCTGTCGCTGCGCCAGGCAAAGTTGTCCCGCGAAAATCCCTGGAAGGCGGCGCCCGCGTTGCGCACGAAGGGGCTCGCTTCGTCGTAGCCGATGACGGCATGGCGCGCCAGGTCGGCCAATGCCAGCGGGGTGCCGTGCCGCTCCAGGTAATCCGCGTGCGCATGCAGGCCCAATTCAATGTCCCCCACCTTGCGCGCCACCAGCTGCTCCTGGCGGGGGCGCAGCATGCGCACGGCGATGTCCGCTTCCCGGCGCAGCAAATCCTGCACTTTATTGCTCAATACCAATTCAATGGTCAAGTCCGGATGGCGCGCGCGCAGGCGGGCCAGGATAGTCGGCAGCACTTCCACGCCCACCACTTCGCTGGCCGCGATGCGCACGACGCCGGCCACGCCCTGCCCCTGGCTGCTGGCGGCACGCTCCATCAGGGCGGCAGTGTGCTCCATGGTTTCCGCATGGGGCCGCAACGCCAGCGCCACTTCCGTGGGGAGCAAGCCCAGCTGGGAGCGCGTAAACAGGGTCGCGCCCAGCGCCTGTTCCAGCGCGGCGATATGCCGGCCGACGGTGGGTTGCGTGATGCCCAGCGCGCGGGCCGCGCCGGACAGGGAACCGTGCTTCAGCACGGCCAGCAGCGAACGATAGTATTCCCAGGCGATGGCGGTAGTCATACATAAATGTATAGCCTGTGATCGATACTCGTCAATTCCCAATTAACCTTGCGCGGCAGATACTGGCTCCATCAACCACACGGAGGTCAGGATGGAAAACACGAAAAACACGGCATTGGTACTGGGCGCCACGGGCGGCATCGGCGGCGAGATGGTGCGCCAGCTCCTGGCGGCGGGCTGGCAGGTGCGCGCCCTGACGCGGGGAGAAACGCCGTCGCCACGCGGCGATCACGTCGAATGGCTGCGCGGCGATGCGCTGTCGCGCGCAGACGTGCTGGCGGCCGCGAAAGGCTGCGCCGTCATCGTGCACGCCGTCAATCCGCCCGGCTACCGCCACTGGGGCCAGCTGGTGCTGCCCATGCTCGACAACACCATCGCCGCGGCGATTGCCGAAAACGCCACCATCGTGCTGCCTGGCACCGTGTACAACTTCGGCCCCAACGCCTTTCCTGTCTTGACAGAGGACGCGCCGCAGCGCCCGCTCACGCGCAAGGGCGCCATCCGCGTGGAACTGGAAGCGCGCCTGGAACGGGCCGCCACGCAGGGCGCCAGGGTCCTGATCGTGCGCGCGGGCGACTTCTTCGGCCCCCGCGCCGGCAATAACTGGTTTTCGCAGGGGCTGGTGAAACCGGGCCAGAGCGTGCGCAGCATCCTGTATCCGGGCGCGCCCGGCGTGGGCCACCAGTGGTCCTACCTGCCAGACGTGGCGCGCACGATGGTGCGATTGCTGGCCATGCGCGCTACCTTGCCCGCCTTTGCGCGCTTTCACATGGCGGGCCACTGGGACCACGACGGCCGGCAAATGACGGGCGCGATTGCCCGCGTGGTGGAGCAGGCGACGGGCGCGCCACCTTTCATCCGGCGTTTTCCGTGGTGGCTGGTGGCGCTGGCGTCGCCGTTCGTGGCGACCCTGCGCGAAATGCGCGAGATGCGCTATCTGTGGCAAACGCCCCTGTCCATGGACAATGCGCGGCTGCTGGCCGTGCTGGGGCAGGAAGCGCATACGCCGCTCGACGAGGCGGTGCGGGCGACACTGGAGGGCATGGGCAATCTGAAGGCGGCAGGCAAAAAAAATGCGCCGGGATTGCCGGCGCGCTGACTGCAGGTACTGCGGCACAGATTATTTCTGTGCCAGTACCCATTTGACCAGGGTGTGGGCTTCAGCATCGCTCACTTGCGGGTTCGCTGGCATCGGGATCGCGCCCCAGGTGCCGGAACCGCCCTTCATGACTTTCGCCACGAGCTTGGCTTCCGCGTCTTTCTGGCCAGCGTACTTGGCTGCCACGTCCTTGAACGCAGGGCCCACCAGTTTCGTGCTCACCGCGTGGCAAGCCATGCAGTTTTTTGCTTTCGCCAGGTCCGGATTGGCCAACGCTGCTTGCGATGCCAGAGCCGATACGGTCAATACACTCACCAACATAAAACGTTTCATTGTCTTTTCTCCAAAGTTACTTCCTGCGGCATTTTACTGTGTTTCCGCAGATGCACCACGAGCCCAGATCAAGCGTTTCAATGTAGTAACGCAATGTAGACGAGAGGCAGTCATATTCTGCCCCATCTGCGCGCCCATGACCATGTTGTTTGTAAGGCGATGTAACGACAGCCGGCCCCGCGCAGCAGATCGGGGCCGGCTGTCTTACCTGCGCAACAAATCAGCGCTTCTTCAGCTGCGACAGGTCGCGCACGGCGCCCCGGTCGGCCGACGTCGTCAGCGCCGCATACGCCTGCAGCGCCTGCGACACGTAGCGATCGCGGTTGACGGGCAGCCACGCAGCGTCGCCCTTCGCTTCCATGGCGGCGCGGCGCGCGGCCAGTTCGGCATCCGTCACGCGCAGGTTGATCGTGCGCTCGGGGATGTCGATATCGATGAAGTCGCCCTCTTCCACCAGGCCGATGGCGCCGCCTTCGGCCGCTTCCGGCGAGGCGTGGCCGATCACCAGGCCAGAGGAACCGCCCGAGAAGCGCCCGTCCGTGAACAGCGCGCACGCCTTGCCCAGGCCCTTGGACTTGATGTACGACGTCGGGTACAGCATTTCCTGCATGCCGGGGCCGCCTTTCGGGCCTTCGTAGCGGATGATGACGACGTCGCCCTCATGCACGGTGTCTTCCAGGATGGCTGCGACGGCCGCGTCCTGGCTTTCGAACACGCGCGCCTTGCCCGAGAATTTCAAAATGCTTTCATCGACGCCCGCCGTCTTGACGATGCAGCCCTTTTCCGCCAGGTTGCCGTACAAGACGGCCAGGCCGCCATCCTGCGAATACGCGTGGGCCTTGTCGCGGATGCAGCCCGTGCTGCGGTCCGTGTCGACGGCCGCGAAGCGCTCCGACTGCGAGAACGCCGTCTGCGTCGGCACGCCGCCCGGCGCGGCGCGGAACAGTTCATGCACGGCCGGATTGTCCGTGCACATGATGTCGTTTTGCGCGATGGCGTCGGCCAGGGTCGGCGCGTGGATCGTCGGCAGGGTCGTGTTGAGCAGGCCGGCGCGCGCCAGTTCGCCCAGGATGCCCACGATGCCGCCCGCGCGGTGCACGTCTTCGATATGGTATTTGTCCGTCATCGGCGCCACCTTGCACAGGCATGGCACCTTGCGCGAGATGCGGTCGATATCGGCCATCGTGAATGCCACTTCCGCCTCGTGCGCGGCGGCCAGCAGGTGCAGCACGGTATTCGTCGAGCCGCCCATGGAGACGTCGAGCGCCATGGCGTTCTCAAACGCGGCCTTGGTGGCGATCGAGCGTGGCAGCACGCTGTAATCGTCCTGCTCGTAGTGGCGCTTGGCCAGTTCGACGATCAGGCGGCCCGCGCGCAGGAACAGCTGCTGGCGGTCCGAGTGCGTGGCCAGGATGGTGCCGTTGCCGGGCAGGGCCAGGCCCAGCGCCTCGGTCAGGCAGTTCATCGAGTTGGCCGTAAACATGCCGGAGCAGGAACCGCAGGTCGGACAGGCCGAACGTTCGATTTCCGCCACATCGGCGTCGGACACCGTGCTATCGCCCGCCTTGATCATGGCGTCGACCAGGTCCAGCTTGATGATCTTCTGCGTGCCGTTGACCACCTTGACGACCTTGCCCGCCTCCATCGGCCCGCCGGAAATGAACACGACGGGGATATTGATGCGCATGGCGGCCATCAGCATGCCCGGCGTGATCTTGTCGCAGTTCGAGATGCACACCATGGCGTCGGCGCAGTGGGCGTTGACCATGTATTCGACGGAGTCGGCGATCAGGTCGCGCGACGGCAGCGAATACAGCATGCCGCCGTGGCCCATGGCGATGCCGTCATCGACGGCGATGGTGTTGAATTCCTTGGCTACGCCGCCGGCCGCTTCGATCTCGCGCGCCACCATCTGCCCCAGGTCTTTCAGGTGCACGTGACCGGGCACGAACTGGGTGAACGAGTTGACGACGGCGATGATCGGCTTGTCGAAGTCGCCATCCTTCATGCCGGTGGCGCGCCACAGGGCGCGGGCGCCAGCCATGTTGCGGCCGTGGGTGGTGGTGCGGGAGCGGTATTGCGGCATGATGGACCTTCCAAAAGTGTTGGTGCCTGACTGTGCGGGCTTACAGAAAAATTCGCAGTAAAACCCTGCATGCAGTGGGGGTACGTCAGATTGCCTTGCGCGCGTCCCACTGTCAAATATATGATGCACGTGTCTGTGAGTCGTTTTATGTATCACAGCATCCGATCAGCATGGAAATGCATATGAATCTTGAATTACGACAACTTCGCTATTTCGTCACGGTGGCCGAGGAATTGCACTTCGGCCGCGCCGCCGCGCGCCTGCACATGACGCAGCCACCCCTGTCGCAAACCATCATGGCCCTGGAAGACTTGCTGGGCGCACCCCTGTTCGTGCGCACCCGGCGCGAGGTGCAGCTGACGCCGGCCGGCAACGCCCTGCTGCCCGAGGCGCGCCGGCTGCTGGCCCAGGCGCAGGACTTGCCGGCGCTGGTGCGGCGGGCCGCGCAGGGCGAGGCGGGGCGTCTGAGCCTGGCGTTTGTTTCCTCGGCCGATTACAGCGTGCTGCCGCCGCTGCTGCGCGCGTATCAGACGGCTTATCCGCAGGTGCAGATCGCGCTGCAGGAAGCCACGTCCGACCTGCAGCTGGACGAATTGCTGGCCGGGCGCACGGACGCGGGCTTGCTGATCCCGCCCCTGCCCGAAAAGGCGAAAGGGGAACTCGATTACCTGCCCGTGCTGGCCGAACCGCTGGTGCTGGCCGCGCCGTCCGGCCTCGACATCTTGAACACGCCGGGATCCGTGCGCCTGCGCGACGTGCCGCCCCTGCCCTTGATCATCTTCCCGCGCGCGATCTCGCCGGCCCTGCACGACGCCATCCTCGGCGTGTTCCGCGCGGCCGGCATCACGCCGCAGATCGGCCAGGAAGCGATCCAGATGCAAACCATCGTCAGCCTCGTCTCGGCTGGCATGGGCATCGCGCTTGTGCCACAATCGGTATCGAATCTGATGCGCCCGGGCGTAGAATACAGGCCGCTGCAGGACGCCACGCCGCTGGTGGAAACAGGCCTGGCCTGGCGCCGCGACAACCCTTCCGCCGTGCTGCAAGGTTTCCTGGCGCTGCTGCGCAAGCAGATCGGCGGTACTGCCAGTTAAATTAAGTGGCCGCTAAGGCAAAAAACCTCAAGCGCCCCCATACTACGCAACCTTAGCTTTAAACAAAGAAAGAAACCCCATGCTGATACACCCGATGCCCGACCCGATAGCCATCCAGATCGGCCCGCTCGCCGTGCACTGGTACGGCCTGATGTATGTGCTGGCCTTCGCCCTGTTCATTATCCTGGGCCGCGTGCGCATCAAGCAGCCGCATATCGCCGTGCTGGGCTGGAAGAAGGAAGACCTCGACGACATGCTGTTCTACGGCATGCTGGGCGTGGTGATCGGCGGTCGCCTGGGCGAAGTGCTGTTCTACCGCCCCGAATACTTCATGCACAATCCGCTCGAGATCTTCATGGTGTGGCATGGCGGCATGTCCTTCCACGGCGGCTTCCTCGGCGTCATCCTGGCCATGTACCTGTGGAGCCGCAAGGCGGGCCGCAACCTGTTCGACGTGCTCGACTTCATCGCGCCGCTGGTGCCGCTCGGCTACGCGGCCGGCCGCCTGGGCAACTTCATCAATGCCGAACTGCCGGGCCGCATCGCCCCGGACACCCTGCCATGGGCCATGCAATGGCCGGGCATCCCGTATCCCGTGCACCCGTCGCCGATCTACCAGATGCTGGTCGACGGCATCCTGGTGTTCATCATCCTGTGGCTGTATGCGCGCAAGCAGCGTCCGCGCATGGCCGTGGGCGCCATGTTCACCCTGCTGTACGGCTGCGCGCGCTTCTTCACGGAATACTTCCGCACGCCGGACTGGGAAGTCGTGTGGCTGGGCGTGCCGATCACCTCGGGCCAGATGCTGTCCTTGCCGATGATCGTCGGCGCCATCGCGCTGCTCGTGTGGGCGTATAAAAGCCAGGTGATGGGCACGCCGCCCACCAAGGCCCGCCCCGCCAACACGTAAAACCGCTGTTCCCCCGATGGCGCGCCAGGCAGGCGCGCCATCCCCCTCCTCCGGCAACCTTTCCCTCAAAGCAGCACAATTTCCTTGCGGAATGAATCTTCGCTTGCGATAGCGCAATGATCGCTTTACCCTGCAACAAGAGCAGGGCATGCAATCATGCTGTGTTGGCAATTCGAGCGGGGAGTCCCATCCATGCAGTATGCGAGGAAGACCACGACATTCTGGCTGGCGCTGGCGGGCGGCTACGTGCTGGCGCAGCTGGCCTTGACGGCCTGGACCGGGACGCGCGGTCCCGCCGTGAGCTACCTGTTCGGCGTGACGGCGCCACTGCTGGCGCTGGCCGCCTGCTGCCGCAACGCCAGCCTGAGCGCACCCGGCGTCGTGCGCACGGGCTGGGGCCTGTTTGCGGCCGCCATGCTGTTCTGGAGCGTGGGCATGGCCCTTTCTGCCTGGCAAGACCTGAGCGGCCATGTGGCGTCCGACACGACGTATTTCTCCGATTTTGCCTATTTCATGTATGGCGCGCCCTTGCTGCTGGCCATTTCCTCCGTCAGCGACCGGCACCCTTCGCGCACCCTGCAATGGCTGGACGCCGTGCAAGTGCTGCTGGCGGCCTACCTGACCTACACGGCCATCTTTTCCGTCTCGCCCTTCGACCAGCGCTCGATCGCGCCGATACCTGCCAGCCTGCTGGTGACGACGTACAACGTGGAAAACCTCGTCCTGGCCTGTTGCGCCTCGCTGCGCCTGCTGGCGCACCGCCGCGATGGCGCACAAGGGCGCTTCTACCTTCTGCTCAGTGTGTTCCTGTGGTGCTACGCCGCCTGCGCGGGCGCCTATAATTACCTGACCCTGCACGCGCTGGCCGAATCCGGTCCCAGCGAGATACTGCCCAGCATGCCTTTCCTGCTGCTGGCGGTGCTGGCCATGCGCGTGCAGCCGGGCGAGGAAGAGGCGCGGCCGCCGCGGCCGTTGACCTTGCTGATTGACAACTTCAGCCCCATCTTCTTCACGGCAGCCCTGCTGGGACTGGGATTCGTCGTGCTGCGGGAGAATTTTTACCTGGCGGCCAGCGCCCTGTTTGTCGCGCTGACGGTCCACGCGCTGCGCTCGGCCACCCTGCAAAGCCGCTACATGCAAAGCGAACTGGCCTTGCGCGCGGCGCATGACAAGCTGGAAAAGCTGTCGCTGACGGATGGCTTGACGGGCATCGCCAACCGGCGCTGCTTCGACCAGACCCTGCAGCTGGAGTGGCAGCGGGCCGCGCGCAACCAGCAGGCGCTGGCGCTGCTGATCATCGATATCGATTTCTTCAAAAGCCTCAACGATACCTTCGGCCACCCGTATGGCGACGCGTGCCTGGTGCAGATCGCGGCGGCCCTGCATTCCGCGCTGCCGCGCGCCAGCGACCTGGCGGCCCGCTTCGGCGGCGAGGAGTTTGCCGCCATCCTGCCCGCCACCGATAGCGCGGGCGCCCTGGCGGTGGCGCACAAGATGCAGGAAGCGATCGCCGCGGCCGCGATCGCCCACGCGCCGTCGCGCGGCGGCCTGGTCACGGCCAGCATCGGCCTGGCCTTGAATGACGCAGGACAAACGCCGGAAGCATTGCTGGCCGCCGCCGACCAAGCCCTGTACCGGGCCAAGCAGAATGGCCGCAACCGGGTCGAAGTCTAGGCTTTCAGCTTGCCGGTAATGACTTTCCATTGCGCCGGCGTCACGGGCGTGATCGACAGGCGGCTGCCCTTCTTCAGCAGCAGCATGTCTTCCAGCTCCGGCATCTGGCGCATCTCGGACAGGGGCAACAGCGCCGTCTTCTTCAGGCCGCGCACGTCGACGCTGATCCAGCGCGGCTGTTCAGGCGTCGCCTTGGCATCGAAATATTTGCCGCCCGCTTCAAACTGGCTGTGATCGGGATACGCGCCGCTGGCCACTTCAGCCACGCCCGCCACGCCCGGCTGCGGACAGCTGGAATGGTAGAACAGCACGCCATCGCCCGGCTGCATGCCATCGCGCATGAAGTTGCGCGCCTGGTAGTTGCGCACGCCAAACCACGGCATGGTGTGCTGTGGCGCGGCCATCAGGTCGTCAATGCTCACTTCATCGGGTTCGGATTTCATCAGCCAGTATTGTTTCATGTTCACTCCCTATCAAAAGCAACAGGCGTAAAAAAACGGCTGAGCATGATGCTGCAACCGTTTTCTTTGTACTGCAAATTGGGCCCCGCCTGTGCCGCTATGCCGGCATCCCGAACCAAACGGTTCAAGGTGGTCACGTTAGTTCAATTTCGGGTTCGTCGAACGAGCGACGCTCACTCCCATCAAACAAAATTCGCAACCGATGCGCATAAATGGTTCAAGGAATATATGGCAATCGCGAACACCGCAGGGTAGACCCAAGTTTACTCCTTTGATCGCGCATCGCAAAGACAAATCGTCGCGTGCACGCTTAAAAAAGGTTTTCCTGGGGCGTCAGCGCACTATCCAATACTGTGTGCATGGCCGAGATTTTCTGCTTCACTTCCAGTATCGTCAATTCCGACAGCGGACCTTGCGGCGACTTCACGGACAGGAATTCCGCAGCCACGCCCAAGGCGGCCAGCACGGCGATGCGGTCGTTGCCCTTGACCTTGCCCGCGTCGCGGATGGCTTTCATTTTGCTATCGAGATAGATCGCCGCTTCGCGCAGCGCGCGCTCTTCGCCGTCGCGGCACACCATGCTGTAGGACTGGCCCATGATATTGACATCGACACGCGGCATTACGCTTCCTTCTCGTTCTCGGCAATATAGGCGCCCGCTTCCGAAGCGGCTTGCTCCAAGCCAGCTTGCACCAGTTCGGGAATTTTTTCCAGCAACGCTTCCACCCGCTCCTGCGCCTCGCGCATGCGTTGCACGTACAGGGCGTTGTCGGCGGCCAGCGCGGCATTGTCCTTGCGCAATTGCGCGTTTTCACGGCGCAGCGCATGGGTCATTTCGGCCAGCAGGCCTATTTTGTCGGATAATTCGTTGAATTCGGAAATCATCCCGCCACTATAGGGCGGACGCTCCATGGGCGTCAATCGAATCACGCCGCTGTCACACATATTTACATCAATGCAGGGCAGTTGGCGGACAATACACGCTTTTTCCGGCGCTTTTCGCCAAGTGCGCGCATCCGCCAGCGCCGCGATGGCAGCGTTTTACTCGTCGACGTAATCGGGTTCGATATCGAGTCCGCCATAGCGGTTTTCGCACGAGCGGCGCGTCAGCGTCTGTTGTCCACTCTTGCCGTCAAGCACCATCGTCAAGTCGCGGCAAGTACTGCGGTAGCTGCCAGGTTTGGCGTCCGTCCCCGAGGGCGTCAGGCGCACTGCCAGCGGCACCGCATTGCCCAGGCCCTTGTTGCTCCACTGGCGCGTCTTGCCATCCTCTTCATCCTTCAAGGTGCGCACGGCAGCCGTCAGCAAGGCTTTCTGCTCCTTCGCATTCAGCTTGGCGATGGTCACGTCGGACAGGAATGGCGGATACACGACGGGCGCCGGATCCTTGCCCTGCACATCCCAGTTGCCGCTGTTTTGCGAACAGGTGCGGCGGCTCAGGTCCTGCGACTTGTCGCCTGCCGTGACGACGAATTTCAGGTCGCGGCAGACATGCGCCTTCAGGCTGTGCTCCGTCATGCCGGAGTTGCTGAAGTTATACGTGACTTTCACCAGCACGCCGCGGTCGCCGCCGTTATCCCACACATGGGCCTCCTGGTCGTCGTCATCCTTGTTCAAGTCGTTGAACAAGTCATTGAGCAGCATATCCTTTTCCAGCGGGGTCAGGGCCGCCACGGTGATTTCATCGACGATGGTGGGCGCTTGTGCGGCGGCATTGCCCAGGCAGGCGAGGCCGATGACGGTAGCGCCCAGCAGGCGCAGGGCGGGGCGGGAAAGCGGGAATGGCATGGTGTTCTTTCTGGCGCGAGCGGTGATATATGGCGATATTGATATGCAATTGCAATCATCTTATCAAATTTCATAGTCAAACTCTGTTTCCTGTGCGTACAGGAACACCCCCTCTCCGAACGACATGCTAGAGTCGCGCCTGTTGCTGACGCCCGGGAACGAGGCTTGTGCTGGCGCAAACCCTGTGTAGATGCAGGCTCTGCTCAGCATCTATCTATATGTTCCCCTTGAATAAGCCCCCTACCGTCCCTATAATTAGCACTCGTTAGTAGAGAGTGCTAACAAACTCTTTCGTAGCAATCCTCAGGACATGATGGTGTATGCCGGACAACAGCAGGGAACGCTACGCGGCGGGCGACGCCGCGATGCCACCACTGCCCAGCGCCGGCACGCACTCGATGACATGGGGTTTGCTTGACCGTTGCGGGCTGCTTTCAACGGCGGTCACTGAAAGCAGGCCTGGCGCTGTGCCAGGCATGTATTCATTTAGCAACACCTATCCATTGAACTTTAAGGAGTTTTGTATGAATCTGCGCCCATTGAACGATCGCGTCATCGTCAAACGCCTCGACCAGGAAACCAAAACTGCGTCCGGCCTCATCATTCCTGATGCAGCTGCTGAAAAACCGGATCAAGGCGAAGTCCTTGCCGTAGGCAATGGCAAGATTCTCGACGACGGCAAAGTCCGTCCTCTGGATGTCAAAGTGGGCGACCGCGTCCTGTTCGGCAAGTACGCCGGCCAAACCGTCAAAGTTGACGGCGATGAGCTGCTGGTCATGCGCGAAGAAGACATCATGGCGATCGTCGTCAAGTAATTGTTTCCACGTTGTAGACAGATACATCCCGAAACTCAGGAGAATTGAACATGGCAGCTAAAGAAGTAGTATTCGGCGACGCAGCGCGCGCCAAGATGGTCGAAGGCGTCAACATCCTCGCCAACGCAGTCAAAGTAACGCTGGGCCCGAAAGGCCGCAACGTGGTCCTGGAGCGCTCGTTCGGCGCCCCTACCGTCACCAAGGATGGTGTGTCGGTAGCGAAAGAAGTTGAACTCAAAGACAAGCTCATGAACATGGGCGCGCAAATGGTCAAGGAAGTTGCTTCCCGCACCAGCGACAACGCCGGCGACGGCACCACCACCGCGACCGTGCTGGCACAAGCCATCGTGCGCGAAGGCATGAAGTTCGTTGCCGCCGGCATGAACCCGATGGACCTGAAGCGCGGTATCGACAAGGCTGTTGCAGCCACCGTCGAAGAACTGGCGAAAATCGCCCGTCCTTGCACCACGACCAAGGAAATCGCCCAAGTTGGCGCGATCTCGGCGAACTCGGACTACTCGATCGGCGAGCGTATCGCTGAAGCGATGGAAAAAGTCGGCAAAGAAGGCGTCATCACCGTAGAAGACGGCAAGTCGCTGAACGACGAGCTGGACATCGTTGAAGGCATGCAGTTCGACCGCGGCTACCTGTCGCCATACTTCATCAACAACCCAGAGAAACAAGTTGCCGTACTGGACAGCCCATTCGTCCTGCTGTGCGACAAGAAAATCTCGAACATCCGTGACCTGCTGCCGGTACTGGAACAAGTCGCAAAAGCTGGCCGTCCACTGCTGATCATCGCGGAAGACATCGAAGGCGAAGCGCTGGCGACCCTGGTTGTGAACAACATCCGCGGCATCCTGAAAACTTGCGCAGTGAAAGCCCCTGGCTTCGGCGACCGCCGCAAAGCCATGCTGGAAGACATCGCTGTCCTGACCGGCGGCCAAGTGATCGCTGAAGAAGTCGGCCTGACCCTGGAAAAAGTGACCCTGGCCGAACTGGGCCAAGCGAAACGCATCGAAGTGGGCAAGGAAAACACCATCGTTATCGATGGCGCCGGCGAAGCAGCTTCGATCGAAGCACGCGTGAAACAAGTGCGCGTACAGATCGAAGAAGCGACCTCGGACTACGACCGTGAAAAACTGCAAGAGCGCGTCGCCAAACTGGCTGGCGGCGTTGCCGTGATCAAGGTTGGCGCAGCCACCGAAGTCGAAATGAAAGAGAAAAAAGCCCGCGTTGAAGATGCACTGCACGCAACCCGCGCTGCCGTGGAAGAAGGCATCGTGCCAGGCGGCGGCGTAGCCCTGCTGCGCGCACGCGCCAACATCACGGTCAAGGGCGACAATCCTGATCAAGACGCTGGTATCAAGATCGTCCTGCGCGCAATGGAAGAGCCACTGCGCATGATCGTGCAAAACGCTGGCGAAGAAGCTTCGGTCGTCGTGGCAGCCGTACTGGCTGGCTCGGGCAACTACGGCTACAACGCTGCCAACGGCACGTATGGCGACATGGTTGAAATGGGCGTCCTGGACCCAGCCAAAGTGACCCGTTCGGCGCTGCAAAACGCCGCTTCGATCGCTTCGCTGATGCTGACGACCGACTGCATGGTCTGCGAAATCGCTGACGACAAAGCAGGCGGCGGCATGGGCGGCGGCATGGGTGGTATGGGCGGCATGGGCGGCATGGACGGCATGATGTAATGTCCGGCGGCCAGTCGCGCAGGCGACGGCGCGACTGGCCGCATACGCAGGGACAGGGCTGGCAGACCAAAAGCTGCCAGCGCCTCCCGGCGGCCCCGAAAGCCACCTTCTACGGAAGGTGGCTTTTTTTCGCCTGGCGCACCCTCAGTTCTGGCCGAGGCTCTCCGGATACACGATGGACGATGCATAATCAATGCGATTCTCCGTATCATCGGGCGGCAGACTGTTCGCGGCATATTTGATACCGGCAGCCAGCAAAGTCATGCTATGCCGCCCGAATGCCCCGACATCAACGTCGGGAAAAGTCATGCGGATGTCGCGCCGGTGATCACGCGTTTGATTGAATTTGGTCGATACCTTGCGGACAAACGACAGCGCCTCGCCATCAAGATACACACGGTAGATATTCGGATCCGTCGTCACCACGCACCCGCGCCAATGCAAGAAGAACCAGCCGGTTGCCGGGCTGGGATCAAAGGCAATCGTTGCGCGCACATCGCACGCCTTGCTGCTATACGCCAGATGTTGCGCCAAGCCCCCTCCCAGCGAGTGGCCGACCAGGTCGATGGGCGCTTGCACGCCCTCGGACCTGTTCTTGGCTGCCTTGCAGACAGGCGACGATGTCGTCTTCGGCAACACCCGCACCAGCGCTTCGATCAGGCGCCCCCCTTCTATACGGGCCTCGCTAAACTGGGGATTGGCGCCTACTCCAAAATCGACGTTGCTGAAGTTGGCGATCCAGTCGCTGCGCCACTCATACTTGGTATTTTCCGTACCGCGAAAGGCCAGCACCGCCTCCAGCGGGCGGCCCGACGCGTCCAGCCTGATGTAGGTCTCATATTGCAAGCCCCTGGCGCCACGGCAAGGTTGCAGCGGGCGACCTTGTTCCCCCGCTGGCTGCATGCCCAGTTTCCTGATAAGTTGCTGGTTCAGCCGAAACCACCCATCGGGCAAGCCACTGCGCAAGGGGGGCGAGTCCGTGGCGGTAACATAATCGCAGGCGCGCTCCTGGCGCTCCGACACATCAAGATCACGCCGGTAAACTGCTTCGGCCATGTCGGCATGCTTTGATATCTGGCGCAGCATGGCAAGCGCCTCGCCGGTCGGCAGGGTCTTTTCCACGGCGCCGGCAGCAGTATGCGCCGATTCATGGAGCGTTGGAAACTGCTTACCCGTGCTTGCGCACGCAGCCAGAAAACATGACGCAATAAGCAGCGCCGTACGTTTGATCATGTTCATCGTTTCTCCGTGGACGTTGATGTGCTGAGCCCAAACCCGGACATTCCGTGCCTCGCCAGCGCAACAGACAGCCTGCAACAGGGCGCCTGCACCAAAGTTAGCACATAAGCAATTTCATACAAGCACTAATTGATTCAATTTGGAAATTTCATGGGGCCATGTTTTTTAATAACATATCAAAGGTAAACCGAAGGCAGGAGCGTCCAGCCCTGGATGCGGCACCCGCCCCGTGAACAGCTGCTTACCTGCCCCGGCGATTGCCGGCCTGGGCGTTTTGCTTTAGCATGGCCGCCATCGTCCCTCTTTCTCACGCTCACCATCATGCCGCCACGCGCCTCCTCTTCCAAAACCACCATCATCGCAGGCATCCTGGCCGGCTTGCTGGCCGCCGGGCTCGGCGCGTTCTACCTGCACCAGCAATCCGCGCCGCAGGCAGGCAATGCCCCCGCCGCGAGCAACCAGACGGCGGCGCCGGAGCAGAACGCGCGCGCAATCGATGCCTTGATGGCTTTGCCGGAAATCAAGGCCTGGTCGGCGCATATCGAAAAGGCATCGGGCGGCCGCGCCCATGGCGCCGTGATGGAAACGTCGCCCGAGACGCGCCTCGTCGATGGCGTCGCCTGTTATCAGCTGAGCTTTTTCGAAAATACGCCCGATGCGGCGCATCGGTGGGAGAGTTTCGTCGTCTCGCCCGACGGCAAGCGCATCCTCGTCGACGACATCGTCAGCGCTGAGCTGATCAGCCTGGAACAATGGCGCAAGGACAATGCGCCCATGCAGCGCGTCGCCACCCAGTAACACCCCTGCGCCGGCGACGGGCGCGATGGCCAGGGACGCTTGCCTTGCAGCGCAAGCTTTACTTTTTGGCATCGAAGCCCGATACTCGCCCACATGCCAGCCATCACTGTCCGCCCCCTCGCGCCAGACGACGTTGCCGCCTACCGCGCGCTGCGCCTGGCCGGCATCGCCGAACTGCCCGCCGCCTTCTGCACCACGCATGCGGCGGAAAGCGGCTTGCCGCTGGCACAGATAGCCCAGCGCTTGCGCGCCACTTCCCACCAAATAATATTTGGCGCTTTCGACGAGGAACAATTGATCGCGCTGGCAGGCCTGCGCCGCGAACCGATTGCCGTCGTGCATGACAAGGCCAGCCTGTGGGGCGTGTACGTGGCGCCGCAGGCGCGCGGGCGCGGCGCGGGACGGCAACTGGTGCAGGCCGCCATCGCCCATGCATGCACCATTCCCGAACTGGGCCGCGTGCGCCTGGCCGTGGCGCAGGACAGCCACGCGGCATTGACCCTGTACCTCGGTTGCGGTTTTACCCTGGAAGACTGTCCCGCATCGGATGGCATGCTGCAAATGCAGCTGTGGCTGCCCCGCCCGGCACGCGCAAGTGCCGAAAGTAATGTCTTTATGAAAATCAATACCTTACAAATCTCTGCGAAATAGCGGGCAGGCCGTTTTTTCTGTTGCAAGCAAACGCGGCAGGCCTTAGCATCGCGGCTTACAAAAAAAACTTGGGGGAGAGCCAATGTCATCGGCCGAGACACAAACCGCCACGGGCAAAATGCCGCGGCAAATACCGTACATCATCGCCAACGAAGGCTGCGAACGCTTCAGCTTCTATGGCATGCGCAACATCCTGACGCCATTCCTCATCAGCACCTTGCTGCTGATGATCCCGATCGACCAGCGCACGGGCGAAGCCAAGCACGTCTTCCACACCTTCGTCATCGGCGTGTACTTCTTCCCGCTGCTGGGCGGCTGGCTGGCCGACCGTTTCTTTGGCAAGTACAACACCATCTTCTGGCTCAGCCTCGTGTATTGCGCCGGCCATGCCTGCCTGGCCCTGTTTGAAAACAGCGTCAACGGCTTCTATTTCGGCCTGTTCCTGATCGCCTTCGGTTCCGGCGGCATCAAGCCCCTGGTGGCCTCGTTTGTCGGCGACCAGTTCGACCAGACCAACAAGCACAAGGCCAAGCTGGTATTCGACCTGTTCTACTGGATCATCAACTTCGGCTCCTTCTTCGCTTCGCTGCTGATGCCGATGTTCCTGCGCGACTTCGGCCCGTCGATCGCCTTCGGCATCCCCGGCCTGATGATGCTGGCCGCCACCATCGTCTTCTGGATGGGCGCCAAGAAATACGTGCACGTGCCGCCGGCGCCGCCGAATCCCGACTCGTTCACCCGCGTGGCCCGCACGGCCTTGCTGGCGCGCGTCGACGGCGGTTCCCGTCCCGGCCTGTACGTGGCCTACGTCGGCGTGATCGGCGCCCTGTATGCGTTCTACAGCATTCCCGAATGGGGCTTCGTGATTTCTGCGTGTACCGCACTGGTATTGCTGCTGGCCTTCGGCAGCATCGGCACGGCCATGCAGCTGGAACGCGCACGCGGCATCCACCCTGACGAAGCCGTCGAAGGCGTGCGCGCCGTGTTGCGCATCCTCGTCATCTTCGCCCTCGTCACGCCGTTCTTCTCGCTGTTCGACCAGAAGGCCTCGACGTGGATCGTGCAAGCGAACACCATGGAAAAACCAAGCTGGTTCCTGCCGGCGCAGATGCAGGCGCTGAACCCGATGCTGGTGATGCTCTTGATCCCGTTCAACAACCTGGTGCTGTACCCGATGCTGAACCGCTTCGGCCTGGAAGCGACGGCCCTGCGCCGCATGACGGCCGGTATCGGCTTTTCCTCGCTGGCGTGGATCGTCATCGGTCTGCTGCAGCTGGCGCTCGACAGCGGCAACGCCGTCTCCATCATGTGGCAGATCCTGCCGTACGCCCTGCTGACGTTCGGCGAAGTGCTGGTCTCGGCGACGGGCCTGGAGTTTGCGTACAGCCAGGCGCCCGTGTCCATGAAGGGCGCCATCATGAGCTTCTGGAACTTGTCGACCACGGTGGGCAACCTGTGGGTGCTGATCGTCAACCGCAGCGTCATGAACGAAGGCGTGATCGGCAAGATCGCCGAGAGCGGCATCAGCGTAACGGCCTTCCAGATGTTCTTCTTCGCCGCCTTCGCCGCCGTCGCCATGCTGGCCTTCGGCCTGTATGCGAAGCGCTACAAGATGGTGGATAACTACCGCCAGGCGGTCATCCCGGCGAAAGCGTGATGCCGGTTTGATGTAACGCAAAAGGGCGCCCGAGGGCGCCCTTTTTTTACGTCGTCACCGTCGGCCCGTCGCGCCCCGTGCGTGCGCGGATCTGCGCCACTGTTTCCGCCACGGCGATCAGCCCCGCCAGCGCTTGCTGGGTCGGCAAGTCATGCTGAGCCGGATCGGCTGCGTAGCGCTCCAGGTACAGGCGCAGGGTGGCGCCTTCGGTACCCGTGCCGGACAGGCGCAGCACGATGCGCGCGCCGTCCGTCATGATGATGCGGATGCCCTGCTGCGTCGCCACCGAGCCGTCGACGGGGTCCGTGTAGCTGAAATCGTCGGCCAGCGCCACCGTGTAGCCGCCCAGCGCCTGGCCCGGCAAGGCGGCTAGCTGGCCGCGCACGGCGTCCATCAGCTGCGCCGCTCCGGCGCTGTCGATGTCTTCGTAATCGTGGCGCGAATAGTAATTGCGGCCATGGGTGGCCCAGTGGGCACGCACGATCTCTTCCACCGATTGCTTTTTCTCAGCCAGCAGGTTGAGCCAGAACAACACGGCCCACAGGCCATCCTTTTCGCGCACGTGGTTCGAGCCCGTGCCGTAGCTTTCTTCGCCGCACAAGGTAGCCAGGCCCGCGTCGAGCAGGGTGCCGAAGAACTTCCAGCCAGTCGGCGTCTCGTAGCACGGTATGCCCAGCGCGCTGGCGACCCGGTCGGCCGCGCCCGACGTGGGCATGGAGCGGGCGATGCCTTTCAGCCCGGCGCGGTAGCCGGGCGCCACAGTGGCGTTGGCGGCCAGGATGGCCAGGCTGTCCGAGGGCGTCACGTCGAAGCGGCGGCCGACGATCATATTGCGGTCGCCATCGCCGTCCGAGGCGGCGCCGAAGTCGGGCCCATCGTCGGCCGCCATGATGGCGATCAATTCCTGCGCGTTGACGGGATTCGGGTCCGGGTGGCCGCCGCCAAAATCGGCCAAGGGCACGCCGTTGATGACGCTGCCCTTGGGCGCGCCCAGCATGCCTTCCAGGATGGCCGTCGCATACGGGCCGGAAACGGCGTGCATGCCGTCAAAGCAGATGCGCAAGCCGCCCGCGAACAGGGCGCGGATGGCGTCGAAGTCGAACAGCTGCTGCATCAGTTCCGCGTAATCGAGCACCGGATCGATCACCTCGACCGTCATCTGTTCGATACGCACCACTCCCAGGGCATCGAGGTCGATGTCGGCAGCGTCGCTGATGCGGTATTCGGTGATCGTTTGCGTGCGCGCAAACATGGCCTCGGTGACTTTTTCGGGCGCCGGGCCGCCATTGGCGATGTTGTACTTGATGCCGAAATCGCCATCGGGGCCGCCCGGGTTATGGCTGGCCGACAGGATCAGGCCGCCGCTGGCGCCATGCTTGCGGATGACGCAGCTGACGGCCGGCGTCGACAGGATGCCGCCTTGTCCCAGCAGCACGCGCGCGTAACCGTGCGCGGCCGCCATGCGCAGCACCGTCTGGATGGCCGCGCGGTTGTAATAACGTCCGTCGCCGCCCAGCACCAGAGTCTGGCCGCGGCAGTCGCCCAGCGTGTCAAAAACGCTCTGCACGAAATTTTCCAGGTATTGCGGTGCGCTGAAGACAGCCACCTTCTTGCGCAAGCCCGAAGTGCCGGGCCGCTGGCCCGCTACCGGCGCCGTATTGATGATTTGAATAGCCATCTTGCCTCCTTATTAACTTCCGATGGTAACGCATGCCAGGCAAGCGGCAAAGCGTTGTACATCTGCCACGGTGCGCCAAGCCGCTTAGCGCCACATCCCGGCATGACATATAATGAGAATCATTCTCATATGCGGCATTCCTGGCTGCGGACTCATACATCGGACGCCGTGGTTGCACGCTATTACCAAGAACTGTTGAACTTTTGCTGGCGCAGCTTGCGCAACCGCGAGGCCGCTGCCGACCTGGTGCAGGAAAGCTATGCGCGCGTGCTGGGCGAAGCGGCCGTGCGCGAACCGCGCGCGCTGCTGTACCGCACGGCGCGCAACCTGCTGATCGACAAGCACCGCCGCGCCGCCTTGCGCCAGCACGAGGAGCTCGACGCCCTGCCGGAGGCCGCGCATCCGGCCGCCCCCCGTCATCTGCAGCCGGAACAGGCGCTGGAAAGCAGCCAGGACTGGCAAGCCTGCGTGGCCGCCATCGACGCCTTGCCGCCCCGCTGCCGCGACGCCTTCGTGCTGCACGTGTTCGAGGAATTGCCGCACGCGCAAATCGCCGCGCGCATGGGCATTTCCGTGAGCATGGTGGAAAAACATATCGCGCGCGGCATGCTCAGTTGCCAGGCGCAGTTGCATTCTTTGCGGGAAGCCACATAATGGCGCCCATGACCGCCCACTCGCCCCGCCATGATTTCGGCCCCTCTGCCCAGGAGCAGGCGGACTTGCGCGAGTACGCCGACTTTGCCGCCACACAAGATGACGTGGCGCTGGCGGCCGCCACCTGGTTCAGCCGGCACGGCAACCTCGATGCGCAGGGCCAGTCGGCGTTTGCCGCCTGGCTGGCGACCGATGCGTTGCACGCGCAGGCATATGCGCAGCTGCAGCAGACCCACCGCGCAGCGCGGCGGATTCCCGCGCAAGTCGCCGCGCGCTGGGCGGTGCCCCCGGCTGCGGCGCCATTGCCGCGCCGCCCGTTTCTGTGCTCCCTGCGCGCGCTGCCGTATGCGGCCGCCGCCATGCTGCTGCTGAGCGTGGGCGCGGGCGGCTACCAGTGGTGGCAACAGCAAGCCGTGTTCAGCCAGTCATATGCCACCGTGCGCGGCCAGCGCCTGGCCGTCGCGCTGCCCGACGGCAGCCAGCTGCAGCTCGATACGGCCACACAGCTGCACGTCACCCTGTACCGCCAGCGGCGCGAAGTGCGCCTGGCGCACGGCGAAGCGCTGTTCCAGGTGCAATCGAAGCAGGGCCAGCCCTTCGACGTGCTCAGCGGTCCATTGACAGTGACGGTGGTAGGCACGCAGTTTTCCGTGCGCAATACCCTCGAACACGACGGCAAGCTGCGCGTGGCCGTGCAGCATGGCCAGGTGCGCGTGGCGGGTGCGCGGCAAGACCGGGTCGACCTGCGGGCCGGCCAGGGCGTCAGCAGCGATGCCAGCGGCCGCCTGTCGGCCATCGCCAGCCTGGCCCCGGGCAGCGTGGCGCCGTGGCGCGACGGCAGGGTCACCTTCGACAATGTGCCGCTGGGCGCGGCGCTGGCCGAGTTCGAACGCTATGGCGACACGGGCTTCGTCGTGCACGATCCCGCCGTCGCCAGGCTGCGCATCGGCGGCAGCTTCAGCCTGACCCAGCTGGACCGTTTCGCCGCTGCCCTGCCGCAACTCTTGCCCGTGCAGATCGTGCGCAGCGGCACCGTCAGCACCATCGGCATGGCGCCGAAAGCCGCCGCGCAGGCGCCGGCCATGCAACTGCAAAAAAATAAATGAAAATAATTCGCATTCGCAGGTGAGGGTTTTCTCCGCTGCCGCGTCTACCAAGTTAATCGACAATAAATTAACCTGGAGAAATGCAACATGTGGTCCCCCCGCCTCAATCTGACACCCGCTCCCCTCGCCCTGGCCGCCATGCTGGCCTTGGGCAACATCCCCCTGGCACAGGCGCAAACCTTGTCCCCCGTCAAACTGGCCATCGCCGCCCAACCGCTGGGGCAAGCCCTGAATGAACTGGCACGGCAAGCCAATCTGCAACTGCTGTTTGCGCCGGAACTGGTGGCCGGCAAGACGGCACCCGCCGTCAGCGGCACCCTGAGCGTGGCCGACAGCCTGGAGCGCCTGCTGGCCGGCAGCGGCCTGGCCGCCAGCATCGACGGCAACAGCGTCATCATCCGCCCCGCGCCCGCCGCCACGGGCAAGGTGGCGACCCTGGCGGAAATCACCGTCAGCGCGCGCCAGGACGCGACCATCGATACCGAACTGACGAAGTCGTATGCGGCGCAAGCGGTGAGCATCGGCAAGGGCCGGCAAAGCCTGCGCGACATTCCCCAGTCCATCTCCGTGCTGACGCGCCAGCAGCTGAACGACCAGAATTTGCTGAGCCTGGACGACGCCATGCGCGGCGTGACGGGCATCACCGTCGAAGCGAGCAGCACGGGCGGCAACCACGGCAATTTTTACTCGCGCGGCCATGCGCTCGACGCGGTACAGGTCGATGGCGTGATGACGCCCGCCAGCACGGGCAACGACCTGTCGGCCGGCTACGGCCTGGCCATCTATGACCGCGTGGAAGTGCTGCGCGGCCCCGCCGGCCTGTTCCAGGGCGCGGGCGACCCGGGCGGCACCATCAATCTGGTGCGCAAGCGGGCGCGCGACACCTTCGCCGCCAGCGGCGTGCTCAGCGCGGGTTCCTGGGACCGTTACTATGCGGAAGCGGACGTCACCGGCCCCCTGAGCGCGGATGGCAAGGTGCGCGGCCGCCTGGTGGCCGCGTATGAACACCGGCGCTCCTTCGTCGACCACGTGTATGCGGAAAAACCGCTGCTGTACGGCACCGTCGCCATCGACCTGGCGCCGGGCACCGTGCTGACGGGCGGCGTCACCTGGCAGGAATACAAGGGCCGTCCCGCCTTCGGCCTGCCCGCCTATGAAGACGGGCGCCTGCTGGACGTGCCCCGCTCGACCTACCTGGATCCGGCCTGGAACCACATCACGGAAAAGGTCACGGAATATTTTGCCGAACTCGATCACAAGCTGGACAACGGCGGCCAGTTCAAGGTGACCGCCCTGTCCCGCGAACAGGACGAACCATCGCGCCATTTCGGCTGGTCCGATTGTTCGGCAGACCCTGTCACGGGCGACAGCTGCCTGATCACCTGGAGCTACCGCAGCCACTGGAAGACGCAGGGACTCGATGCTTACCTGGCCACGCCCTTCCAGGCGTTCGGCCGTAGCCACGACCTGATCGTGGGCGCCGACTACCGCCAGGTGCACAAGAATTTCCGCTACGGCGGCGGCAAGGACACCCCGATCAACATCTTCCATCCGGATAACAATATCCCCCAGCCCAGCTACACTTTTACCGACGGCAACGACAACCGCACCAAACAGTTCGGCCTGTATGCGCGCACCCGCCTGCAGGCAACGGACCGGCTGGCCGTCAACCTGGGCGGGCGCCTGACGCACCGAAATAACCATACCGTCAGCCGCAATACGTATTTCAACCAGTTCACCGACGTCAGCAACACCATCAAGGCCAAGTTCACGCCGTACGCAGGCCTGGTCTATGAGCTCGACAAGCAGGTATCGGCCTACGGCAGCTACACGCGCATCTTCTCGCCCCAGACCACCACGGACGCAGCAGGCCAAACCCTGAAGCCGCGCACGGGCCAGCAATTCGAACTGGGCTTGAAGGCGCAGCTGTTCGACAAGAACGTCAATGCGCATGCGGCCCTGTTCCGCATGGAAGACGAGAACCGCGACATGCCCGATCCGGCCAACCCGCTGTTTTCCATCGGCGCCGGCAAGATGCGCAGCCAGGGCCTGGAAGCCGAGCTGAGCGGCAGCCCCCTGCCGGGCTGGAACATCACGAGCGGCTATTCCTACACCAGCACGCGCACCCTCGAAGGCAGCGATGACCAGAAAGCGCAACTGTATTCCTTCATCGCGCCACGGCATAACTTCAACCTGTGGACCAATTACCGGCTCGCCGGCGCGCTCGACAAGATCAGCGTGGGCGGTGGCTTGCGCAGCGTCAGCAGCATGTACCGCCTGAACGGGCCCGTGAAATTCGAACAGGGCCCCGTCACCACGGTGGGCTTGCAGGCGGGCTACCGCCTCAGTCCCACGCTGGAGCTGTCGTTGACGGTGAACAACCTGTTCGACAAAAAATACTACACGCGCGTGTGGGCCGCGTATGGTTCCAACTTCTATGGCGAACCGCGCAACGCCATGCTGACCCTGCGCGGCCAGCTGTAAACTCCGCGCTCCCGCGCACGCACGGCCGCCGCGTCACTGCGGTGGCCGTGCGCGTTTACAACATCACACTCTTGCATGTCTCGCAACCTCGCACTATAATAAGAATAGTTCTCATTCACATTTGGATTCCATTCGGAGTCTGCATCTCGCATATCCCGCCTGCCATCGACCGGCCAGGACGGCATGGCCGATGCGCAGCTGGATGACACGCTGCGCCAGCCAGGCATCCCTGCCAAGCAAGCCTTCCCATATCGATAACGCAAAAAGGTCGTTTCATGGCGCGAGCACGTTCGCTGGCCGGCGCTGCCGCCGCCACTTTTCGGTACTTTGCACCGCTGCGACAACCACGTTTCTCACCACAAACTAAGGCATACACCATGCACCTCACTTCCATCGCGCGCCTCGGCGCCCTCGCCGCCGCCCTGCTGGGCGCGGCCCTCGTTTCCGGCGCGGCCAGCGCGCACCAGATCTGGCTGCAGCAGGACGGCAAGACGGCCAGCGTGTACTTCGGCGAATTCGGCGACAACCTGCGCGAAGCCTCGCCCGGCTTGCTGGACAAGTTCAGCATCAAGAACGTGACGTGGGTGTCCGCCAAGGGCGCGCAACCGTTGCAGGCGAGCAAGACGGCCGGCGCGTTCATCCTGAATGGCAAGGTGGGCGCCGGCGAAAGCATCATCGTCGAGGAAGACAACTACCCGTCGTGGGAAGAGAAAAAGGATGGCAAGGCCACGCGCACCGTGTGGGTCCCGGCCGCGCGCCTGGTCGCCGACGGCAAGGCGCAAGCGCCCGCGCTGACCCTGGACCTGGTGCCGACCGGCAAACCAGGCCAGTTCCAGGTCAGCTACCAGGGCAAGCCGCTGGCGCAAGCCAAGGTCAACGCCGTGGTGCAGTCGGGCTGGGGCAAGGAAGTGTGGAGCGATGCGCAAGGCCTGGTCAGCTTCCCGCTGCCATGGAAGGGCACCTATGTGCTGGAAGTGCAACACACGGACAAGACGGCCGGCCAGCGCGGCGCGCAAGCCTATGACAAGGCCATGTTCGTGACGACCCTGAGCCTGGTGCAGCCGCAAGGCGTGACGCCGCTGCCGGCCGGCCCGGCCCTGCCACCGAGCAAGGATCACGACTGACCATGCAAGCGCCAGCCACCACTGAAAAAATGCCGCGCCTGCGGCTCTCCGCCGGGGCCGTGTACCGCCTCGGCGTGGCTTCGCGCAGCGTGGCGGCCATCGTTGGCGGCTACGTGCTGGCCGCGCTGGTCACCATGCTGCTGTCGGTGAGCCTGCCCATGGCCCGCTCCGAAGCCGTCATGACGGCCACCCTGCTGTCGTTTGCCATCTATACCTGCGCCGTGATGTGGGTCTTCGCCACGCGCAGCGCCCTGCGCGCCTGGCTGGGCCTTCTGATTCCCGCCGCCGTCATCGCCGCCATCCTGCAGTGGATGGACGCACTATCCTGGAGTCTCGCATGAAAGAAGGTTTCCGCCAGTCGATGGCATGGCTGCACACCTGGTCCGGCCTGCTCGTCTGCTGGATCTTGCTGCTGGTGTTTTGCGCCGGCACGGCCAGCTACTACCGCAATGAAATCACCCTGTGGATGCAGCCCGAACTGCATGGCGCCGCCGCCAGCGAAGTGACGACGGAAGTGGCGGCCAAGGTCGCGCAACAGGCGATGGAGGAGCGGGCCACGGGCGCCACGCGCTGGTTCATCAGCCTGCCCGGCGAACGCAATCCCGCCACGCAGCTGGGCTGGAGCAAACCGTCGCAACCGGGCGAAAAGAAACGCGGACGGCGCGGCAATTTTCATAGCGAAAAAGCCGACCCGGCCACGGGCGAAGTGCTGTCCAAGCCGCGCGAGACGCGGGGCGGCGAATTCCTCTACCGCCTGCATTTCGACCTGCACTACATGTCTGCCATCTGGGGCCGCTGGATCGTGGGCTTCTGCGCCATGTTCATGTTCGTCTCCATCATCAGCGGCATCGTCACGCACAAGCGCATCTTCAAGGACCTGTTCACCTTCCGGCCGAAGAAGGGCCAGCGCTCGTGGCTGGACGCACACAACGTGACGGCCGTGCTGGCCCTGCCCTACCACATGATGATCACCTACACGGGCCTGGTCACCCTGATGTTCCTGTACATGCCGTCCGGCGCCACGGCCGCCTACAAGGGCGACCAGGATGCCTTCTTTGCCGAAGCCTTCCCGGGCCGCTCGGACGAGCGCAAGGCGGCCGGCGTGGCCGCGCCGCTGACGCCGTTCGCGCCCCTCGTGCGCCAGGCGGAACAGCACTGGGGCGGCGGCAAGGTCGAGCGCATCTCCGTGAATAATCCGGGCGACGCCAACGCCACCGTGACGCTGTCGCGCGCGTCCGGACGCGACATGTCGTCGAAGCAGCCGTCGCTGGAATTCGATGGCGTGTCCGGCAAGCTGCTGGCCACCGACGGCGACGCGCTGCCCGGCGCGGCGGCCACGCACGGCGTCATGTATGGCCTGCACATCGCCCGTTTCGGCGGACCGCTGCTGCGCGCCCTGTTCTTCCTGTCCGGCCTGGCCGGCTGCGCCATGGTCGCCACGGGCGCCTTGCTGTGGGCCGTCAAGACGCGCCAGAAGCAGGCCAAGGCGCTGGCCGCCGGCAAGCGCGCCAGCTTCGGCCTGCGCCTGGTGGAAGCGCTCAACATCGGCGCCATCGCCGGCATCCCGATCGCCTTCGGCGCCTATTTCTGGGCCAACCGCCTGCTGTCGGTGACGATGGAAGACCGGCCGCAGGAGGAAATCGCCTGCTTCTTCGGCGCCTGGGCCCTGGCCGCCATCATTGCGCAGCTGCGTCCGTCGCGCGCCATGTGGCGCATGCAGCTGGCCGCCGGTGCCGTCCTGCTGGCGTCGCTGCCCGTGCTGAACGTCTTCACCACCGAATCGCACCTGGGCGTGACCCTTTTCCTGGGCCGCGGCCCCGTGGCGGTGGCCGCCTTCGACCTGGTGGTGCTGGTGCTGGGCCTGGGCCTCGCGTATGCGGCGTTCAAATTGAAACCGCTGCCCGTGAAGGCGGCCAAGGCACACAAGGCAACGGATGCGGTAAAACCGGCGCAAACGATGGAGGCCGCGTGATGGAACTGTTAGCCAATTTCCTCGTCTTTGCCTTGTGCTACGCAGGCCTGTCCTCGCTGTGCCTGGCGATGGACCGCCACTACGCCGACTTGCACGGACGCGGCGCCGAACCGCCCGCGCCGCTGCGCCGCCGCCTGCAGTGGACGGGGTGGCTGGCGCTGGCGGCCGGCCTGGCCTGGGCCATGCACATCGCCGGCGGCGGCTACGGCCTCGTCTACTGGGTCGGCAGCCTGACGGGCTGCGGCTTGCTGCTGATCTGGCTGCTGCCCTACGCGCCGCACCAGGCCATGCGCCTGGCGCGCCTCATCGGCGGCGCGGCCGTGCTGGCCGCCATCGCGCTGGCCATGCTGTAGCGGGACTGGCCGCGCCGCCACGCGACGGCCATGCGTGGCGGCGCAGCAACAGCGCATTGCGCCGCCACGCCCGGCGCGCTAAAATGAGAATAATTCTTATTTGCATTAAGGTTTTCCCCACCATGCCAGGCAGTCCGTTCGCGCCCTCTCCCCTGCTGCCCACGCAGCTGGAAAACCATTACCGCGCGCACCACAGCTGGCTGGCACACTGGCTGCAGCGGCGCCTGGGCAATGCGGCCGAGGCAGCCGACCTGATGCAGGACACCTTCACGCGCCTGCTGGCCGGCGTGCCCGCGCAGCCGCAGACGCCGGCCCTGCGTGCGCCGAAAGCCTACCTGGCGACCGTCGCCAAGCACCTGCTGATCAACCACTTGCGGCGCCAGTCGCTGGAACGGGCGTGGGCCGATGCGCTAGCCGCGCAGCCAGAGCAGCACCAGCCCTCCGTCGAGCAGCGCGCGCAAATCCTGCAGGCGCTGCAAACGGTCGATGCCATGCTCGACGGACTGAAACCGAAGGTGCGCACCGTCTTCATCCTGGCGCAGATCGAAGGCCATGCCTATGCGGACATCGCCGCGCAACTGGGCATCGGCGAGCGCTCCGTGAAGCGCTACATGGCCGAGGCGCTGACCGAATGCGTGCTGCTGGCGCCGGACCTGCTGCCATGAGCGCGGCCGCGCCACCGCCTCCTCTGCTGTCGCGCAAGGTGGCGCGCCAGGCCGTCGAATGGTATTTGCTGGAGCAGTCGGGCCAGGCCACGTCGGACGACCTGGCCGCCAGTGCGCAGTGGCGCGCGCTCGACCCGGAACACGCGCGCGCCTGGAACAGGGTGCAGCAAGTGAGCCAGACAGCCGGTCTGCTGCCGCCGGAGCTGGCCGTGCCTGTGCTGCGCCGTCCGCAGCGCCGCGTGGCCGTGCAGCTGCTGCTGGCGCTGATGGCGGCGCCCGCCGCCTGGCTGCTGGCGCGCCACGAGATACTGGCCGATTACCGCAGCGGCGTGGGCGAGCGGCGCGACATATCCTTGCCCGATGGCGGCACCCTGGTGCTCAACACGGACAGCGCCGTCGATGTGGCGTATGGCCCCGACGAACGCCGCCTGACCCTGCGCCGCGGCGAAGTACTGGTGCAGACGCGCCCCGACCACGCGGGCAACCGCCCTTTCCTCGTCGCCACCTGCCATGGCCGCATCCGCGCGCTGGGCACGCGCTTCACCGTGCGCGTCGACGACGACGGCAGCCGCGTGACGGTGCTCGAACATGCGGTGGAAATCACACCGCGCGCGCCCTCGGCCACCGTCCGCACGCTCATGGCGAACCAGCAGGGCCGCTTCGACGCCAGCCACGCCAGCCTGCCCACGCCGGCGCCGCTGCAAGCCGACGCGTGGGCGCGCGGCATGCTGGCGGCGCAGGACATGCGCCTCGACGCCTTCGCCTTCGAACTGTCGCGCTACCGCCCCGGCCTGCTGCGCGTGGAACCGCAGGTGGCGGGCTTGCGCCTGTCGGGCGCCTTCCAGCTCGACGACACGGACGCCGTGCTGGACAGCCTGGCGCGCATGCTGCCCGTCGACGTGCTGTACCGCAGCCCGTACTGGGTCACCATCGCGGCCCGCAAAAAATAACTTACAAAATTGGCCCCTTTTTTCACCGCTGCCTGTCCTGTGAGTATGACAACGACACTCACCGGAAAGGAAAGACCATGCACCCTCCTCGTCTGACTCCCCTCGCGCGCGCCATCGGCAGCGCCGTGCTCCTGCTGTCGCTGGCGCAGGCGCCGGCCATGGCAGCCGATGCCGCCGCCGCGCCAGTTGCCGCGCAAACGGCCTTCAACGTGCCGGCGGGCGAGCTGTCCGCCGCCATCGCCAGCTTTGCCATCGAGGCGAAGGTAAGCGTGGGCGCGGCGGCCGAGCTGCTGCAAGGCGTGCGCACGCCGGGCCTGAGCGGCAGCTACACGGTGCCGCAGGCGCTGGCCCGCCTGCTGGCCGGCACGGGCCTCGAGGCACTTCCCAGCGGGGAGCGCAGCTACGTGCTGCGCAAGTCGGGCGCTGCGTCGCCCGCCGCGCCGATCGCCGCCACCCTGGGCGAAGTGGCCGTCAGCTCCAGCGCCCTGCGCGACGGCACCACGGAAGGCAAGCGCGGCTACGCGGGCCTGACCAGCGCCACGCGCCTGAACCTGTCGCTGCGCGAAACGCCGCAAGCCGTCAGCGTCATCACGCGCCAGCAGATCGAGGACCAGGGCTTGAAAACCCTGCAGGACGTGCTGCTGCAGGCGCCCGGCATCACGGTGGATCATTCGTCGAGCACGCGCGAATACGACCAGGTGTTTTCCCGCGGCTTCGAAGTCACGTCGTACATGTTCGACGGGATCCCGACCAGCAAGAGCCTGGAAGCGCGTACCTACGACATGGCCATCTACGACCGCGTCGAGGTCATCCGCGGCGCGACAGGCCTGATCAGCGGCACGGGCAGCCCGTCGGCCGCCATCAACCTGGTGCGCAAGCGCCCGGGCCGCACGTTTGCCGCCACGGCCGGCGCGCAGCTGGGCTCATGGGACCGTTACCGCGTCGAGGGCGATGTCTCGACGCCCTTGACGGCGGACGGCAAGGTGCGCGCGCGCCTCGTCGCCGCGCATGAAGACCAACGCTCGTTCATCGACCGCTACCAGCAGAAAAAGGACGTGCTGTACGCCATCGTCGAAGCGGACCTGTCGCCTTCGACGGTGCTCAGCGCCGGCATCAACTACCAAAAGGAAAAGCTCAAGGGCGCGGGGCGCGAATTCCCCGTGTTCTACGCCGACGGCTCGCAAACCCATTTTCCCCGCTCGATGAACGGCACGGCCGCGTGGAGCACGTATGACCGCGAACAGAACATGCTGTTCGCCACGCTCGACCACTATTTCGACAACGACTGGATCGCCAAGGTGGCCGTCAGCCGCAGCAGCAACCAGTACGACGCCCTGCAGGGTTTTTCCGGCAACGGCTACCCGGACCGCGTGACGGGCGGCGGCATGAAGCTGTGGTTGGCCAACTGGCACAGCAAGCCGCAACAGACCTCGCTCGATGCGTACGTGAGCGGCCCGTTCCAGGCCTTCGGCCGCAAGCATGAACTGGTGCTGGGCGTGAGCGCCTCGGAACTCAAGACGAATGGCCCCATCTACCCGAACTGGCGCCTCGACGGCTACGACTACACGGTGCCGGATATCCACGCCTGGCATGGCGCCATGCCGGTGCCCGACTACAGCGGCACGCGCCTGGGCTCCTCGTACGACGAGGAACGGGAAAGCGGCGTGTATTCGACCCTGCGCCTGCGCCCGACGGACGCGCTGTCGGTGATTGTCGGGGCGCGCCTGTCGTACTGGAAGCGCGATATCCGCAGCGATTATTTCAACGACACGGACCTGTACGACGCCATGCGCGAAAACGGCAAGATCACGCCGTATGCGGGCGTGGTCTACGACCTGGGCCAGCACTGGTCGGCCTACGCCAGCTACACCAGCATCTTCACGCCGCAAAGCCAGCGCGACGTCAACAGCCGCTTCCTGGCGCCGCTGGAAGGCAAGAACTACGAAGTGGGCGCCAAGGGCGAATTCTTCGGCGGCAAGCTCACCACCAGCGCGGCCCTGTTCCAGCTGAAGCAGGAAAACCTGGCCGAAGCCGATCCGGGCAACATCTGGATCATCGGCACGGGCGGCGGCTCCTACGCCTATCACACGGTGAAGGGCGCCACCACGCGCGGCGTCGAGGCGGAAGTATCGGGCCAGCTGCGCCCCGACTGGCAGCTGACGGCCAGCTATGCGTATAGCCGCATCCGCAACGCCGCCGGCGAGCGCATCCAGACCAACCAACCGCAGAACATGGCCAAGCTGTGGACCACGTGGCGCCTGGCGCAGGGCGTGCCTAGCCTGGTGCTGGGCGGCGGCGTGAACTGGCAGAGCGATATCTACATGGATGACCGCGGGCCGAACGGCGAACGCTTCACGCAGAAGGCGTATGCCGTGGCGGGACTGATGGCGCAGTACCAGGTCACGCCGCAACTGGTGGCGACCCTGAACGTGAACAACGTCTTCGACAAGAAGTACTACTCGACGGGCATGGGCGGCTACTACGGCGATCCACGCAACGCCATGCTGTCGCTGCGCTATCAGTTCTGAATGGCTTCACTGCTTTTGAGCAGCACCTCGATGCCCTCGGGCGCCATGGCGCGGCCCAGGAAATAGCCAAACGCCTCGTCGCAGCCCATCTCGGCCAGCAGTTCCAGCTGCTCGCCGCTTTCCACCCCGCCGGCGATGGTGCGCAATCCCAGCGTGCGCGCCATCGCCACGATGGCGCGCACCATGGCGCCGTCGCCACCCGGCTTGCCCACGTCGTCGACGAAGCATTTTTCGATCTTCACTGCATCCGTGGGAAAGCGCTTCAGGTAATTGAGCGAAGCGTCGCCCGTGCCGAAATCGCTGATGGCGATCGCCATGCCCAGCTGGCGGAACTGGCGCAATATCAGTTCGCAGTTCTGGTTGCGGTCGATCAGGATGCCGGCGGCAATTTCCAGCTCGATGCAATGCCCCGGCACGCCGGCCGCTTCCAGCGCGGCGGCGAAATTGCGCGCGATGTCGCGCTGGTAGAACTGGCGCGCCGACAGGCTGACGGACACCGTCAGCATCTGCCCCTGCGCGATCCACCTGCGCGCCTGTTCCACCGCAGTGGCCATCACCCACGCCCCCACCGGCAGGATCAGGGCGATTTCCTCCAGTACCGGTAAAAAGTCGAGCGGCATCATCAGGCCCAGCTCCGGGTGCTTCCAGCGCAGCAGCGCCTTCACGCCCGTGATCGTGCGCGTCTTCAAATCCATGCGCGGCTGGTAGAACAGGGCGAATTCATTGCGTTCGAGCGCGTGGCGCAAGGCCGTCTCGAGGATGGTGCGCGAATACGACTGCGTCTGCATGCGCGGCGCGTAGCGCAGGCAGGTGCCGGGCGCGTGGCGCTTGGCCGCATACATGGCCAGGTCGGCCTTTTCGATCAGCGCATTGACGTCGTCGTCATCGTCCGGGTACAGGGCCACGCCCACGCTGGCCGCCACCGACAGGCTGTATTCGCCGATGACGAAGGGGGCAGCGATGGCGCCGACGATTTTCTCGGCCACCCGCTCGGCATCGTGCGCCGTGCGCAATTCCGTCAGCAGGATGATGAATTCGTCGCCGCCCTGGCGCGCCACCGTGTCGACCTTGCGCACGCACTGCTGCACCCGGCGCGCGAACTCCGTCAGCACCTGGTCGCCCACGTCGTGCCCCAGGCTGTCATTGATGGATTTGAAGCGGTCGATATCGACGAACAGCACCGCCAGCAACGCCTGGTGGCGGCGCGCGTAGGCGATGCCGTGTTCGAAGCGGATCTGGAAATGCAGCCGGTTCGGCAAGCCCGTCAAGCCGTCGTGGTGGGCGATGAATTCCAGCTGCTGCTCGGCGCGCCGGCGCGCCGACACATCGTGCAGCAGCAGCACCGCGCCGCCCTGCTCCAGCGGCGCGCAGCTGTACTGCACGTCGATGCGCTTGCCGTCGAGATGGCGCAGCAGCACGGCGCCGCGTGCCACTTCCAGCACTTCCTGCTGCGCCACGCAGTCGCGCACCTGGCGCGCCGCATCGATGGGCGTGCCGTCATGGAACAGCGGCAGCAGCTGCGTCACGGGCTGGCCCAGGCCATCGTTGCCCAGCAGCCCGCCCATGGCGCTGGCGCGGGGATTCAGGTAGCGCACCACGCCAGCGTGGTCGGTGCCGACGACGGCCGCCGGCAAGGCGTGCAGCAGCGCCAGCGCATCTGCCATGCGCTGCGCCTGCGCCGCCTGCAGCACCACGCCTGTCGCATGGCGCAGGCGCCACGTGCGCGCCGCCTGCCACTGGCAGGCCAGCAGCACGCTCAGCATCACGGCCAGGGTCAGGCACAGCGCCAGCAGCAGCGTCGTCATGCGTCACCCGGCAGGCAAGAGGTGGAAGACATGCTTTTCCTTTGCAACGCGCGCCATGCGGCCAGGCGCAGAACCATGCGGAAAGGAAATAATATAAGAATTCCGGCGCGATATTTGCCTGATCGGGCGCCGCTTGACTGGTGTCAATCACGGCGGGGCGTGATCACTGTTGCAATCCTCCCACAGACAATCTCACCAATTATTGCAACAATTGCTGTGCAACACTAAAATGAGAATGATTCTCATTCTTGGGAATCAGTTCCATTCATCTGAGTCCCTGCGCCCACGCCAGGACCGCAGCGGCATGGCCAGGCAAGCCAGGCGCAACACTCCCCCAGCGACGCATATTTTGAAACAGGCATCCGCCTGCTTCATCCACCACATCATCGCGACACCGGGAGTAATCAATGACAATACACAGCGCACAGCGAAAGGCCGCCGCGTTGGCGCCAACCCTCATGGCCGCAGCCATTCTCGGCACCTTGGGTGCACCAGCCCATGGCCAGACGCAGCAGCAGGAACAGAATCTGCCCGAGGTGCGCGTCAACGCGCAGGCCGCCTCCGCCACCACCGAAGGCAGCGGCTCCTACACCAGCGGCAGCATGAACGCGGCCACGCGCCTGAACCTGTCCGTGCGCGAGACGCCGCAATCGGTCAGCGTCGTCACACGCCAGCAAATGGACGACATGAATATCCGCTCGGTCGAGGACATCGCCAATGTCACGCCGGGGCTGAGCCTGAACAAGGGCGCCACCGAGCGGGCCAGCTTTTATTCGCGCGGTTTCTCGATCAGCAATTTCACGGAAGACGGCCTGACCATGTCGGCCGACGGCGACACCCTCGGTTTCGCTACCCTGGCCATGTACGACCGCGTCGAAATCCTGCGCGGCGCGGCCGGCATGCTCAATGGCGTGGGCAACCCGTCGGGCACGATGAATTTCGTGCGCAAGCGCCCCACGGCGCAGAACGAGGTGTCGCTCACGGGCAGCATCGGCCGCTACAACGACTACCGCGGCGAAGTCGATGCGCGCGGTGCACTGAACCAGGCGGGCAGCCTGCGCGGGCGCGCCGTGGCCGCCTATCAGGATACCGACACGTTCATCTCGAACTACCGCCACAAGCGCGCCCTGCTCTACGCCACCGCCGATGCCGACCTGTCGCGCGACACGACCCTGAGCGTGGGCTTTCACGTCAACGACGAGCGCAATCCCGGCTCCACGTGGTACGGCTTGCCAACGGCGCTCGACGGCAGTTTCCTGCCGCTCGACCGCTCGGCCACTAACGCGCCCGACTGGACCTTCTGGAACAAGAAAAACACGCGCCTGTTCGCCGAACTCGAACACCGGCTGGGCGACGGCTGGAAGGTCAAACTGGCGGCGCAGGCGCTGCAGGACGAACTCGACTCCGTCGTCACGGGCATCGCCCGCGTGCCGAAGACGAATCTGTTCCGTCTCAGCGCGGCCAACGCCTTTGTCTACGACCGCCAGCAGCGCATAGTCGATGCGCAGGCAGCCGGTCCTTTCAGCCTGCTGGGCCGCCGCCATGAAATCGTCTTCGGCGCCAACTATCGCACGCGCGATACCGAGGACAAGGGCTACAAGTCGGTGCCCGACTACAGCTACACCTTCAATCCCGTGCGCTGGGATACGGGCGCGCCCGTGAAACCCGCGATCGGCACGTTCTATTATGGCCAGGACAGCAAGACGAAGCAGACGGGCGTCTACACGACGGCCCGCTTCAGCCTGGCCGATCCGCTGGCCCTGCTGGTGGGCGGCCGCGTCGACTGGTACGACTATCGCGCCATCAACACGTTGTCGGGCGCGCGCTCCGGCTACAAGGTGAGCCGGGAAGTCACGCCATATGCCGGCTTGGTGTACGACGTCGACGCCCACCATTCGCTGTACGGCAGCTGGACCAGCATCTTCAATCCGCAAAGCGCCGTCGACAGGAATGGCGTGCTGCTCGATCCCGTCACGGGCATCAACATGGAAGCGGGCGTAAAGGGCGAATACTTCGGCGGCGCGCTGAACGCCTCGGCGGCCGTGTTCCGCATCGTGCAAAAGAACCTGGCGACCGCGCTGCCGCTGACGCAGTGCGGTCCCGGCCTGCTGTCTTGCTCCGAGGCGGCCGGTGAAGTGCGCAGCGACGGGGTTGAACTGAGCGTGTCCGGCGCGTTGACGCCGCGCTGGCAGGTGAGCGCGGGCTTTACCTACAACACGGCCGAATACGCCAAGGCGCAAGGCAGCAATGCCGTCGGCGCGCGCTATGCGGCCGAGCGCCCCAGCCGCCTGCTGCGCCTGTCCACCAGCTATCGCCTGTCCGATGCGTGGCGCGTCGGCGGCGCGCTACGAGCGCAGAACCAGATCTACAAGACCAACAGCGCCATCCGCCAGGGCGGCTACGCGGTGGCCGACCTGAACGCGGGCTGGCAAGTGAACCGCCAGCTCGACGTGCGCCTGAGCGTGACCAACGTCTTCGACCGCAGCTACTACCAGGCCATCAGCAGCATCGACAGCGGCAATGCATTCGGCGATCCGCGCAGCGCCGTGCTGACGGCGAAGTACACGTTTTAAGCCAGCGCCAGCCGGCCCGGCTTCAGTTCCGGCGTCGACGCCAGCGCCGGCGCCGCATGCAGCTTGAAGATGCTGACGGCGTCGGCCAGACTGGCCGCCTGCTGCTGCAGCGCGTCTGCGGCGGCGGCGGCCTGCTCCACCAGGGCCGCGTTCTGCTGCGTCACGCCATCCATCTGGCTGATGGCGATGCTGATCTGCTCGATGCCGTCGCGCTGCTCCACGCTGGCCACGGCGATCTCGCCAATGATGGCGTTGACGCGCTGCACGCTGCTCACCACGTCATCCATCGTGCGCCCCGCCTGGCCGGCCAGCACGCTGCCCTCTTCCACCGTGCGCACGGATTCGCCGATCAACTGCTTGATTTCCATGGCCGCTGCGGCCGAGCGTTGCGCCAGGTTGCGCACTTCCGTCGCCACGACGGCGAAGCCGCGTCCCTGCTCGCCCGCGCGCGCCGCTTCCACAGCCGCATTCAGGGCCAGGATATTCGTCTGGAAGGCGATGCCGTCGATGACGGCGATGATGTCGACGATGCGCTTCGACGAGGCATTGATATGGCTCATGGTCTGCACCACCTGCGCCACGGCCTCGCCGCCGCGCTGCGCCACGTCGGAAGCGCCGCCGGCCAGCTGGCGCGCCTGGTCCGCGTTGTCGTTATTCTGCCGCACGGTGGACGTCAGCTCGATCATCGAGGCGGCCGTTTCTTCCAGCGAACTGGCTTGCTCCTCCGTGCGCGACGACAGGTCCATGTTGCCGCTGGCGATTTCAGCGGACGCCGTGGCGATGGCGTCCGTGCCGGCGCGTACCCGTCCCACGATGGCGGCCAGGTTGCCGCTCATCGCTTTCAAGGCGCGCAGCAGGTCGCCGATTTCATCGCGGCTGCCGTCGGCCACCACGGCGCGCAAATCGCCGGCCGCCACCTGCTGGGCGATGCCGACGGCCGCGCCCAGCGGCACCGTGATGCTGCGGATCAGCCACCACACGGTGATGGAGCCCACGACCAGGGTCACCAGCACGGTGGCCAGCATGGCGATGCTGGCGCTGCGGTGCGCGGCGTCATCCTGCTCCTTCATCTGTGCCATCAGGGCATGCGACTGCTTGCCGATGGCCGTGACGATGGCGTCGATCTGGCGTGTCGGTTCGCGGTCCATGCCCTTGACCAGCGCATCGACGGCCTGCGCGCTGTCGGCGCGCGCGCCGTCATACTTTTGCAGCGCCGCCAGGTAGCTCACGCCCAGCGCGTCGTGCGCCTGCAGCGCCTGCTCCACGGGTGCCGTGTCGAGTTTTAATGCGCCCATCATCGCCTGCAGGCTTTTCAATTCCTTGCGCGTCTGCGCGCCGCTGGCGACAAACGCTTCGCGGTAGCGCTGGAAGGCGGCCGCATCGCCGCCGCGCAACAGGATGTTTTTCCATTCCTGTACCTGGATCTTGAATTCTACCTGCGCGCTGCGCGCCGCGTCGACCGCTTCCGTCAGGGCGACGGAACGCTGCATGGCGTTTGCGCTGCGCGCACTGGCCGCATCGAGCGCGCTCCAGCCACGCGCGCCAACGAACACCAGCGCAAGAAAGAAGAAGGCGCCCAACAGACCCAGGCGGACGGAGATTTTCAGATTCGCGAGTTGCATGTGTTTCTCCCGGCGGCAAGAACAGGATGGCAACAAAGGCGCCACCAAAACTATCCAATTCTCACCAAATAGGGAAATCATGGGGCGCGCCCCGTGAAAAACCAAGCAGCGCTTTCGTTAGAGAAACACTTTCAACATAGAAACAACAAATTACAGCGCAAGGTTGACTGGATGGTCATTATTTTCCGTCACCGTCATGGTCATCCGGGCAAGCTTGCCCGTACCCGCATCAAGGCAGCATGCGGGTCAGTACATCGTCCTTGCGCACGCGGTGATGGAACACGGCGGCCAGCACATGCAAGCCCACCACGCCCCAGGCTACCCATTTGCCCAGGAAGTGGTGCACGATATCCACCGGCGCCTCGAAGCTTTCCCAGGTCATGCCGAAAGTCGTCGCCATCGACTCGAACAGCGCCGTATCGCGAAAGCTGGGCACGGCAAACAGGCCAAAGTCGGTATGCAGGCCCGTGCCCACGTAACCGGTCAGGGGCAGCACGATCAGCAGGCCATACAAGCCCCAGTGCGCGGCATGCGCCAGCCTGTGCTCCAGCGCAGAGCCGGGCGGATCCTGCGGCTGCACGTCGAGCAGCCGCCACGCCAGGCGCGGCAGCACCAGCGCGCCCACCAGCAAGCCCAGCATCCAGTGCACGTTCAATACCGCCAGCGTACCGGGCGCCTCTTCGTCCAGGAACCAGATCACATAGTAGACAACGACATACGCGCCGATAAAGGCGGCGGCGCTGGTCCAGTGAAAGAACTTGGCGAGCGCACCAAAACGGTCGGCGTTATTTTTCCATTGCATGGGGCGGTTCCTGGGAAGTGAAAGCGGATGCGGGGTCGGCCAGCAGGCCGCTGAGCAGCTTGTCGAGGGCCGCCAGCGACATGGCCAGCCGCGCGGGCGGGTCGCCATCGGCTTCGGCGATCCAGAAGGCCGCTTCGGTCACGGCGCCATACAGCATGCGGGCCGTCACGCCAGTATGCGCAGGCAGCGCCACGCCTTCATCGATCAGCCCCTGCAGCGCCGCCTGCAACGCGGCGATGCCGACGCTCTGGTGCGCCTGCGGCACGTCGCCGAACATGGCGCGCGCATCCTGCAGGATGATGCGGCGCAGTTCGGGCACCAGCGCCAGTTCCAGGTAGCCCTGGCAGCGGCGGCGAAACGCTTGCCACGAAGAGGGCGCGGCGTCCGCCATGGCTTGCAGGCGCTCGCCAACTTCGCCCTCGAGCTGATCGATCACGGCAAGCAGCAATTTTTCCTTGCTGCCGAAATGGTGGTACAGCGCGCCGCGGGTCAGGCCGGCGGCAGCCGTGAAATCATCCATCGAGGTATTCGCATACCCCTGTTCGGCGAACGCATGGCGCGCCGCCGCCAGCAGCCGGGCGCGGGTTTCCTCGATCATGCTGCTGCGGCTGCGGCGCGGGGGTGATACGGTGGAGACGGGCATGGACAGTCCTTTCACATACGTAGCGTATGTGAAAGCATGTTATTGACATACGTTGCGTATGTCAATGCAAAAATACCTGCCGGCGTCAGTGCGCAGCCGCTCCCGCGAACTCCGCGCGCAGCAGCGGATACAGGCGCCGGTAGCGCGCCAAGCGGTCGTCCAGCACGGCGGACGCTTGCGGCGCCACCGTTTCCTGCACGGGCGGGCGCGTGCACACCTGCGCGGGCGACAAGCCCGTCACCGCCATCTGCGCCAGTCGCGCCGCGCCCATGGTGCCGCCGGCCACGCCGTGGTCGTGGCGCAGCACGTTCAAGCCCGAGGCATTCGCGCACAGCTGCGCCCAGAAGCGGCTGCGCGAGCCGCCGCCGACGAACGACGCTTCTTCCAGATGCGTGCCGGCGCTGCGCAAGGCCGCGTTGCCGTCGGCCATGGCAAAGGCCACGCCTTCCATCACGCTGTAGGCCAGTTCGGCGCGCCCGTGTTCCGTCGACAGGCCGAAGAACACGCCACGTGCGGAGGCGTCGTTGTGCGGCGTGCGTTCGCCGCTCAAATACGGCAGGAAGATGGGCGCCGTGCGCGCCTCGACGTTTTCCGCCAGCCTTGCCAGTTCGCCGATGTCGCCCGACTGCGTCAGCCGCGCCACCCAGCTGAGGCTGGAGGCGGCGCTGAGGATCACGCTCATCTGGTGCCAGCGCTCGGGCAGGCAATGGCAGAACGCATGCACGCCCTGGCCCGGATTCGGCGCGAAACCGTCGCTGCCGGCGAACAGCACGCCGGACGTGCCCAGCGACAGCAGGCCGGCGCCCGGCTCCACCACGCCCAGACCCACGGCGGCGGCTGCGTTGTCGCCCGCGCCGCCGGCCAGCAGCACCGTATGCGCGATACCCCATTCCTGGCACAGGGCCGGGCGCACCTGCGCGGCGGCGGCGCTGCCTTCGACGAGGCGCGGCATGTGCTCGCGCGAGAGGCCGGTGGCGGCCAGCATGCGCTCGGACCAGTCGCGTCTGGCCACGTCCAGCCACAGGGTGCCGGAAGCGTCGGACAGGTCGGACACATACTCGCCCGTCAGGCGCAGGGCCACGTAATCCTTCGGCAGCAAGACCTTGGCCGTGGCGCGGAACAGCGACGGTTCGTACTTTTGCAGCCACAGCAGCTTGGGCGCCGTGAAGCCGGGCATGGCCTGGTTGCCGGTGATGGCGCGCGACTCGGGCACCAATGCTTCCAGTTCCACGCATTCGGCAAAGGCGCGCGTATCGTTCCACAGGATGGCCGCGCGCAGCACGTGCTGCTGCTTGTCGAGCAGGGTGGCGCCATGCATCTGGCCCGATAGGGCGATGCCGCGCAGGCCGGAAAACGCCACCGGCTGCGCAGTGCGGATGGCGGCGATGACGTCCAGGGTGGCATGCCACCAATCCTCGGGATTCTGTTCCGACCAGCCGGGATGGGGACTGGAGACGCGCAGGGTCACGCCGGCGCTGGCAAGGATGGCTTGGGCATCATCGGTGAGGATGGCCTTGACTTCGGAAGTGCCGATATCGATACCGAGATAAGTCATTTGATTCCAAAAGAAAGTTAAGAATGGACGTCGCCGGACGGCTCGGGCATGTTCATCAGCAGGCAGGAGCGGAATTTCGACGGCGACATCTGCTTGTGGGCCAAAAACTGGCGGTTGAAATTGGAAAGGTTGTTGAATCCCGTGCGGTAGCAGATATCGGTGACCTTCATGTCCGTGTTCATCAGCAGTTCGCAGGCCAGAGCGATGCGCTCCTGGTTCACGTATTGAATGAACGAGGTGCCCGTATGCTTGCGGAAGAAACGCGTGAATTTCAGGGTGTTCATTTCCGCCACGTCGGCCACGTCCTGCTCGCAGAAATCGAGCGTGATATTTTGCTTGATATAGGCCAGCACCAGGTTGATGGTGGACGACATGTAGCGCCCCGCCTGCGCCAGGTAGGTGACGCTGGCCAGGGGGCGCCGCTCGCGGCAGTCGCACAGCTCGCCGAACAGGCGCGTAAACAGTTCGACGCGGCGCAAGCCCTGCGCCGTCGTCAATTCCTTCATCAGCGGCACCAGGCGCAGGCCCAGCGCATCGGGAAACTGCAAGCCCCTGCCCGCCTCGCCCAGCAGGGCTTTCAGAGGCGCCATTTCCGGAAACAGCAGCGCGCAACGTTCGATGAAGTCGCTGGAAAACTGCAGCACCAGGTCGCGCTCGGGCAGAACCACGCCTTCCGGCAATTCGCTGACCCAGTTATGCGGCAGGTTCGGCCCTGTCAGGATCAGGTTGCCCGCCCCGTAACTGCCGATATGGTCGCCGATAAAAAATTTTCCGCTCGATGTAATGATGAAGTGCAGCTCGTACTCGGGATGAAAATGCCATTTCGCCACGGTGTGCGGAAAGCCGTGCGCCCACGCGCGAAACGATTCGTGGATCGGTTTGTGGATCAGTTCCAGGTCAGGCGTCACGGCAGTTCCCTTGCGCAGTCTCGGTGCCAGCTATTCTAACCACTTACTGACCACTGAGCGCCACGGCCAGCCCACTGTCGGCGTCGAACAGATGCATGTGCTCTTCATCGAAGGCCAGCGCCAGGGTCTGCCCTACCTGCGCCGCGCTGTTGGCCGCATTCGCCGGCAGCAAGGCCGACAAGGTCAAGGCACCGCACTGAAAACTGATCAGCGCTTCCGCGCCCAGCAGCTCGACCAGGTCGACCACGCACGCCAGGCCATGCGTGCCAGCCGGTTCCTGCGTTTGTGCCTGCGCTTGCGCCGCCCGCAAATGGTTCGGGCGCAGGCCGAAGACCACGCGCGAACCCGCCGCCAGCGCGGCGAAGCGGGGCGATACCAGGGGCCAGCGGTAGCCGGCGCACACCAGCACCGTTTGTCCGCCCTCTTTTTCGACGACGCCATCGATGAAGTTCATGGCCGGCGTGCCGATGAAGCCAGCCGCGAACAGGGTGCGCGGATGGTTGTACAGTTCCGCCGGCGTGCCGATCTGCTCGATATGCCCGCCCTTCATCAGCACCACCCTGTCGGCCAGGGTCATGGCCTCGAGCTGGTCGTGGGTGACGTACAGGGTGGTGGTGCGCAGGCGGCGGTGCAATCGCTTGATGTCGGCGCGCAGCTGGGCGCGCAGCTTGGCATCGAGGTTCGACAGCGGTTCGTCGAACAGGAACACCTGCGGCGTCTTGATCATGGCGCGCGCGATCGCCGTGCGCTGCTGCTGGCCGCCCGACATGGCGCGAGGCTTGCGCTCGAGCAGGCTGTCCAGGCTGAGGATGGCCGCCACCTCGCGCACCCGGCGCTCGATCTCGTCGTTCGGCACCTTCAGGCGACGCAAGCCGAAAGCGATATTGTCGTACACCGTCATGTGCGGATACAGCGCGTAGTTCTGGAACACCATCGCCACGTTGCGCGCGCGGGGCGGCAAATCGTTGACGACGGCGCCGCCGATCAACAGCTCGCCGCCGCTGATGTCTTCCAGGCCCGCGATCATGCGCAGCAGAGTCGACTTGCCGCAGCCCGATGGCCCCAGCAGGACGATGAACTCGCCGTCTTCGATTTCCAGGTCGAACGGCTGCAGCACGGCCGTTTTCTCGTCGTAAGTCTTGTGCAGCTGCCTGCAGGCGATATTTGCCATGATCAGTCTCCCACCAGTTCGATCTGGATCTTGACGTCGCGCGGATGGCCCTTGGCCGCTTCCTCGAACGCCTGCACGCCGTCGGCAAAGCCGAAGGTGCGCGAAATGAAAGGCTTCACGTCGATCTTGCCGGAGGCCAGCAAGGCGATGGCGCGCGGGAAGATGTTCGCGTAGCGGAACACCGACTCGATGCGCACTTCCTTGGCCTGGATGGCGACGACATCCAAAGGTACCTTATCCGGCGGCATGCCGACCAGCACCAGACAGCCGTTCGGGCACAGCAGGTCGACGATGTTGTCGTAGGCGCGCATGCTGCCGCTGGCCTCGAAGACGATGTCGGCTCCCCAGCCATCGGTGGCCTCGCGCACCGTGTCGGCCAGGCTGGCGTGGCGCACGTCGACCGTGGTCACGGCGGGATTGTCCGCGAACAGGGCCAGCTTTTCCGGCACCAGGTCGGCCAGGATCACGCGCGAGCAGCCGCCCGCCAGCGCGGCCAGCGCATTCATGGCGCCGATGGTGCCGGCGCCGATGACCACCGCCACGTCGCCCGGCTTGATGGCCGCCTTCTTCGCCGCCTGCAAGCCGATGGCCAGCGGCTCGACGATGGCGCCTTCGCCAAAGCTGACACTGTCGGGCAGCTTGAAGGTAAACGCGGCCGGATGCACGACGTACGGCGTGAGGCAACCGTGGATGGGCGGTGTGGCCCAGAAGCGCACGGCCGGATCGAGGTTGTACAGGCCGCGCATGGTGGCCGGCGAATCGAACTGCGGCACGCCCGGCTCCATGCAAACCCGGTCGCCCACTTTCAGGTGCGTGACTTCCACGCCCACTTCGTCCACCACGCCGGAGGCCTCGTGGCCGAGCACCATCGGCGCTTCGACGGCGAAGGGGCCGATCCTGCCGTGCTTGAAGTAATGCACGTCGCTGCCGCAGATACCGACGGTATGAATCCTTATTTTCACGTCGCGCGGGCCGACGGCGAGCGGCACGTCGATGTCGCGCAAGGTGATTGAATGCGCCTGTTCCAGTACGAGTGCTTGCATGATTGTCTTCCTTGTTTATCGTTATTTATGTTTGAGCATGGAGTTGAGCAACCGGCCCAGGATGCCGACGAACAGCAGCGGCGGCAACGCCAGTAGCACGGTGGAAGCGTTCACCACGCCCCACGGCACTTCCTGCCCCATCGAGGTAAACGCCGACGCCACCACGGGCAGGGTCATGCTCTTCGACGAGGTCAGCGCCAGCGCGATCATCAGTTCATTCCAGACCAGCACGAAGCTGAAGACGATGCCGCCCATCAGGGTCTTCGAGGCCACCGGCAGGGCAACGTGCCAGAACACCTGGTACGGGCCGTAGCCATCCAGCGCCGCCGCTTCCTCGATCTCTTTCGGGATGCGCGCAAAGGCGGGAATCGACAGCCAGATGATGGTCGACAAGGTCACCAGCAGATACGTCACCACCATCGACAGGCGCGAGTCGTACAAGCCCAGGTCGATCCAGATCGAAATCAGTGGAATGGCGACGGCCACGGGCGGCAAGAAGCGCAAGGACAGCAGGAAGAACTGGATATCCTTCTTGGCGGGCACCGGATAGCGGGCGATCGCATACGCGGCCGGCACGCCCAGCACGGCGCCCAGGAGCACGGCCACGCCAACGATGGCCACGCTGTTGCCCAGTCCCGTCAGCACTTCCGGACTGGCCAGCACCTGCTTGTAGTTGGCCAGGGTCGGGCTGAAGAAAAAGCGCGGCACGGGCGTGACGATGTCCATCAGCTCCTTGAAGGAATTGAGCACGGCCCACAGGATGGGAAACAGCGCCACCAGGACGATCACCGTGGTGATGGCAGTGGTGGTGACGGCGCCAAGGCCGCGCGTAACAGTCAGTTTTCCCATTTGGCGACCCGCTTCCAGAGTAAGGTAAAGATGACGGTGGTGGCCAGCATCATCAGCACGGCCATGCTGGACGCGTACGACACCTTGCCCATCAGGCCGATGCCTTGCGCATACGCGTACATGTCCAGCGTTTCGGTGGAGATGCCGGGGCCGCCCTTGGTCATCACGTAAATCAGGTCGAACGAGCGCAGCGACTCGACCATCTTGATGAACACGAGGCTCATGATGGGTACCTTCAGCATCGGCAGCGCAATGTACGCATACACCTGGAGCGTGCTGGCGTAGTCGAGGCGCGCCGCTTCCAGCGGTTCGGCGGGCAGGGTTTCCAGCAGCTTCAGGATGACGGCGCCGAAGAACAGGCCCCACTGCCAGATGTCGACCAGCGCCACCGCGTACAGGGCCGTGGCAGGGTCGGACAGCAAGGCCGTGCCGCCCAGGCCCACGCATTCAAGCAGCCAGTTCAAAATGCCCATCAGCGGCGAATACATGAACTTCCAGATGAAGGCGGCCGAGACGCGCGGCAGCAGCACCGGCACGATCAGGAGCAGCGCGATGATGTCGCGGGTGCGGCCCTTGACCCTTTCGAACAGGAACACGGCCAGCAGCACACCGACGATCAGCGAGCCGGCCACGGTGACCACTTCCCAGATGGCCGACACCTGCACGGCATTGACAAAGCGGCGGTCGCCGAACAGGCGGAGAAAATTGGCAAAGCCGATGTAGTCGCTGTCGCTGTAGCGCAGCACGCGGTTTTGCAGGGCCAGGTTGATGGCGGCGATGGTGGGCACCAGGCCCAGTATCAGCAGGACCAGCAGCGGCAGCGTCAGAAAGACGGCCGGCAGCCAGGTATGGCGTTTTTTACGGATGGAGTGCGGCATGGTGATGGCTTTCAAACGAGAACGGACAAGCAAACAGGCTGCGTTACGACACCTGACAAAACCGTAGCGAGCGGAAGGTAGAGGTGGCCGAGAAGCGGAACTGTGCTTTATGCACAGTGAGCATCGCAGGCCGCCCATACCGACGCGCAGCAGGTTTGGTCAGATGTCTCTATTTGCGCTTGCTGGCCCGTTGCATCACTTCCATGGCGTACTCATTCGCCTCATCGAGCGCGCTCTGCACGTCGCCGCGCGTGCCCGTAAACACTTCTTCCAGCACCACGCCCAGGTTGTCGCCGATGTCCGGCCACTCTGGGCTAGGCCAGATGGTGACGCGCGAGACGGGCGTGGTGTCCGTCAGGCCCGCCTGGATCTGCGGCTTGACGTGCTTGCGGAAATAGTCGCTGTTGATGGTGCTGGTGCGGTTGTAGTCGCTGAAGACGTTGTCCTTCAGGCGCGCCTGCTCCTGCTCCTTGCCCGTGGCAAAAGCGATGAACTTGCCGGCCGCCTGGCGCGTGCATTCATCCCTGGCGCCCGTGGCGGAAATGGCCAGGCCATGGCCGTACGCGGCCGACGCCAGCGGCGCGGGCGGGCGCACGTAGCCGACCTTGTCGACTACCGAGGATTTTTTCGGGTCTTCCATCCAGTCGGCGAAAGGCGTCGACTCGATCATGAAGGCCACCTTGCCCGACCTGAATGCTTCGAGCGCATTGCTCCAGTCGTAGGTGGCGCCGCCCGGCGGCGAATACTTGAACAGGTCGCGGTACAGGGTGGTCGCTTTCACGGCCTGCGGCGAATTGAAGGTCGGCACGCCGTCCTTTTCCCACTTGCCGCCGGCGGCCAGCATGAACGGCGACCAGCGCCAGACATTCATGCCCGAGCCGCGCTGGCCCCGCGCCGCCCAGCCGTAGACATTCGGCGGGCTGTTCATTTTCTTCACGGCGGCGACCAGTTCGTCGAGCGTCTTCGGCACGGCAATGCCGGCCTTTTCCAGCAGGTCGCGGCGGTAGAACAGGAAATCGCTGCCACCGATCAGGGGCGCGAAATACGCCACGCCCTTGTACGAGGCGACGGCGCGGCGGCCTGGCAGGAAGTCGTCGTAGTCGGCTTCCTTGGGCAGGTATTTGAGCAGGGGGACGACCCAGCCGGCCGTGGCAAATTCGGCCACGTTGGCTTCGTCGATGTAGTAGATCTGGTAGGAGCCGGCCTTGGTGGAAGCATCGAGTCTGGCCTTGGAGCGGCGGTCGTTTTCGCCGAAATAGCTGATTTGTACCTTGGTGCCGCTTTTCTTTTCATACTCGGCGAGGGTCTTTTCCATCACCGTCAGGCCCAGGCTTTTTTGCGCCAGCACCTTGATCACGGGCACCGAGCAGCTTTGCGCCGAGGCGTCTGCAAACCCGGCGGACATGAGGGCGCCCCATGCAACAGCAGTCATGATTTTCATAACACGTCTCCATTTTTATAGTCCGGCGGTTTTCCACCGGTAGGCCAACTATAAAAACAAAGACCGCGCGCCACCACTACAAAAGGCGCCGGTTTCTAAATACTTTTTTTCACTTCACCGATCCGGATTTGCCGCCTCAATCCTGGCGAAAATCCTTGCGGTAGATATTCGTCTCCCTGCCCTCCGGCGGCAGGCGCGAGAAACGTTCGAAGCGCAACCCCAGCTTGTTGAGCAGGTTGATCGACGCCTGGTTCTGCTGCGAAGTGATGCCGTACAGGGTGCGCAGGCGCAGCACCTGCTGCGCGTGCCGCACGATGGCGGCCGCCGCCTCGTAGGCATAGCCCTGACCCCAGTGGGCGGGGCGCACGGCATAGCCGATATCGGGGCCGGGCAGGCTGTCGCGCCGCACCAGGCCAGCCATGCCCACAGGCGCGCCATCGCTGCGGCGCTCGACGATGTACAGGGAATAGCCGTGCTCGCGGAACTGCGCCATCGGCCCCGTTTCCAGGGCCGCGCGGGCCGCCTCCACGGTGTGGAGATTACGCTGGCCGATATTGGCGATCCACGACGGGTCGTTGACCAGCTCCAGGTAGAAGGCCGCATCGTCCGGCGTCACGGTGCGCAGGCGCAGGCGCGGCGTCTCGCAGATGGTGATGGCGCCGCTCATGCCGGCCACTGCATCGGGTCGCTCAGCAGCTGGTACATCACGTAGGCGTCCACATAGCCCAGTTGCGCGTGGCGGTAGGCCAGCGGCAGGGTGGCGACCACCGTGAAGCCCAGTTTTTTCCACAGGGTGACGGCGGCCAGGTTGGTACTGACGACGAAGTTGAACTGCATCGCCAGGTAGCCCGCGCGGCGCGCTTCTTCCATGCAGTGCACGCCCAGCAGACGGCCCACGCCCACGCCCTGCGCGGCCGGATCGACCATGAACGAGGCATTGGCCACGTGCGAGCCATGGCCCGGCTGGTTCGCCACCAGCTTGTACATGCCCAGCAGCCGCTCCGTGCCCATCACGGCGACGAAGCTTTGCACGCCAGGGCCGAACCAGTAGGCGTGGCACGCTTCGCGCGTGGTATCGGCGGGGAAGGTATAGGTGTCGCCGGCGGCCACCAGCGTCTGGAAGATCGGCCACATGGCGTCAAAATCGGCTTCGGTGGCCGGGCGGATGTCAATTTCTTTCAAGGCGGTGCTCCCGATAACAAGTGATGGCTGATTGTATCAGCGCCCCAGGCGGAAATTCACGCTATCGGGCCGTCCCGGCAGGTGCAGGCGCGATTGCGCGCGGGGCGATTCGCTGACGACTTTCCCGCGCCGCAGCACCAGGCGCCGCGCCGCGCGCAGGCGAAACGCTTCCACCGTCGAACTGCAATCGAGGATCAGCAAGTCCGCATGGCAGCCGGGCGCGATGCCGTAGCCGTCCAGGCCCAGGATGCGCGCCGGCGTCTCCGTCACGGCCAGGAAGCAGTCGTGCATCGCTTGCTGTCCCGTCATCTGCGCCACGTGCAGTCCCATGTGCGCCACTTCCAGCATGTCGCCAGAACCGAGGCTGTACCACGGGTCCATCACGCAGTCGTGGCCAAAGGCGACGGGAATGCCGGCGGCCAGCATCTCGGGCACGCGCGTCATGCCGCGCCGCTTCGGATACGTATCGTGGCGCGCCTGCAAGGTGATGTTGATGAGGGGGTTGGCGATGGCCGCCACGCCCGCCTCGCGGATCAGCGGCAGCAGTTTGCTCACATAGTAATTGTCCATCGAATGCATGGACGTCAGGTGCGAACCCGTCACCCGGCCCTGCATGCCAAGGCGCTGGCTGTGGAAGGCCAGGGTTTCGATGTGGCGCGACAGCGGGTCGTCCGACTCGTCGCAATGCATGTCCACCATCAGGCCCCGTTCGCAGGCAAATTCGCACAGCAGGCGCACGGATTCCGCGCCGTCCGCCATGGTGCGTTCGAAATGCGGGATGCCGCCCACCACGTCGACGCCCATGGCAATGGCGCGCTTCAGATTGTCGAAGGCGCCCGGGCTGCGCAGGATGCCATCCTGCGGGAAGGCCACCAGCTGCAGATCCAGATACGGCGCCACCTGGCGTTTCACGTCGAGCAGCGCTTCGACGGCCAGCAGGCGCGGGTCGCAGATGTCCACGTGCGAGCGGATGGCCAGCAAGCCGCGCGCCACGGCCCAGTCGCAATACTGCAAGGCGCGGTCCACCAGCGCCTGCTGCGTCAATTGCGGCTTCAATTCGCCCCACAGGGCGATGCCTTCGAGCAAAGTACCGGAGGCGTTCACGCGCGGCAGGCCGTAGCTGAGCGTGGCATCCATGTGGAAGTGGGCGTCGACAAACGGCGGCGTGACCAGGTCGCCGGCGGCGTCGATCTCTTGCGCGCCCGTCACGGGCAAGGCGGGGCCGACGGCGGCGATGCGGCCACCCTCGATGGCGATATCGATGGCGCGGCGCCCGTCGGGCAGGCTGGCATTGCGGATGACTAGGTCCATGCGGACACTCCTTCGGTTGACTGCAGTACCTGGTGCTTCCAGTGCATTGTCATCTTATTTCCTCAAGGATGCTGCAGTGCACGAATATACTCACTGGCAAAAGCGTAGCCATAGATTCCATGACAACGCTTTGCGCACGCGCAAACTTTCTGCAAATGCTGCCAGGCGCATGAATACAGCCAGCCCGTGGCAAACATGCGGCGCACGCCCTTGAGAAAATAGCTTTCAACTAACTCGAATCACCGCTAGAATATTCATATTGCGTTGCATCATAAAAAGTCCATGATCAGCTTTTAGCGCGCTACCCACTTTACAAAACGCGGCCAACTCTGGTTTTCGTGATTTTGCAGAGCGTTTTGCCAGCATTTTAATCCGTACAAAGGAGTAAATATGTTTCCGCTTCCTGAACAATTTTCCAGCGCCGCCAAGTCGCAACTGGAAAGCCAGCTGCAAATCTTCAGCACCCTCACCAGCAAAGTCTTTGAAAGCGCCGAGAAAATCATCGCCCTGAACTTGAACGCAGGCAAGGCCGCCCTGTCGCATACGGCGGAAACGGCGCAGCACCTGCTGGAAACGCAGGACCCGCGCGACTTCTTCAGCTATAGCACCAGCCAGGCCCAGCCGAACATCGAAAGCGTGCTGGCCTACAGCCGCCAGCTGTTCGGCATCGCCTCGAGCACCCAGGCTGAATTGCTGGCCTCGGCCAAGGCCCGCCTCGATGCCGTCGCCCCTGCCATTGCTCCAGCGCCTGCCGCAGCCAAGCCAGCGCTGGCCGCCGTACCTGCGCCTGCGCCTGCAGCGGCACCTGCCCCCGTTGCCGCCAAGCCTGCCGACGTGGTCAAGCCTGCCGCCAAGGCAGCGCCAGCCCCCGCACCAGTCGCCGCGCCGGCAGCCAAACCGGAAGCGGCGCCTGCCAAGGTTGCCGAAAAGATTGCCGACAAGCCTGCCGTGAAAGCGGTCGAAGCCAAGCCGGCAGCCAAGCCTGAAGCGGCCAAGCCCGCACCGGCGCCCGTCGCCGCGCCAGCGAAAGCCGCCGCGCCAGCACCGGCCAAGCCGGCCGCGAAACCATTTCCTACGAGCAAACCGGCCGCCAAGCCGGCCAGCGCCGCCGGCAAGACCGTGGCCAAGGCCGCCGTGAAGCACACCCCTGCGCCAGCCGCCAAGCCGGCAGCCAAGGTTGCGCCCAAGGGCACGCCATCGAAACAGCTCGACATGCTGGGCGGCAAAGGCAGCGGTCGCAAGTAAGCCTCGCGCACGGCACTGATGCAGCAAAACAACGGGCTACGGCCCGTTTTTTGCGTGCCCGCCCACAGCGCGCTTTTCCGCCTTGTTGTATCCTACGCGTACTTTCCGTCCGCGTGCCCATCCTTCCGCCCCGCGACACCCCATTATTCAAAACAAAAGGTAACCATGAGTTTATCGAGGCTCATCGCCGGCTTCGTGCGTCAGCATTGGCCGGCGTATGCCGCCGCTGCCGTCATGCTGACCGGCGTGGCAACACTGACCGTCTGGATCCCGCGCCGCGTGGGCGCCATCATCGACGCCCTGGCCGCACACCGCATGACGGCGGCCGAACTGTGGCTTGAGCTGCTGACCCTGCTCGCCGTCGGCGTCGTCATCTACTTCCTGCGCGTGGGCTGGCGCATCACCCTGTTCAAGGCCGCCTACCAGCTGGGCGTGATGCTCCGCACGCGCTTCTACACGCGCATGTCGCAGCAAGGCGCGTCGTTCTACCAGAACCAGCGCACGGGCGACCTGATGGCGCTGGCGACCAACGACATCGACGCCATCGAAATGGCCGCCGGCGAAGCCATGCTGGCCGGCTTCGACGGCACCTTGACCCTGCTGATGGTGCTGGGCATCATGCTGCTGGGCGTGGACTGGCGCCTGGCCTGCATCGCCTTGCTGCCCTTTCCGCTGATGGGACTGGCCTTCTGGCGCATCTCCAGCCATATCCACACGGCGTCGACGGATTCATTGAAACGCTTTTCCGCGCTGAACGACCATGTGCAGGAATCGCTGTCGGGCGTGCGCACCCTGCGCGCGCTGGGCCTGGAAGAGCGCAGCAGCAAGCAGTTTTCCACCCTGGCCGGCCACGCGGCCAACGCCAGCCTGACGGCGCAGCGCTGGGAAGCGGCGTACGAGCCGGCCGTCGGCCTGACCCTGACGGCCGCCACGGCGCTGACCCTGGGCCTGGGCGGCTACCTCGTGTGGCAAGACCAGCTGACCATCGGCGCGCTGACGAGCTTTTCCATGTACCTGGGCCAGCTGATCTGGCCCATGTTCGCCGCCGGCTGGGTGCTCTCGCTGATCGAACGGGGCCGCGCCGCCTGGCAGCGCCTGCAGCCGATGCTCGATGCGCCGCTGGCCATCGACGACCATGGCAGCATCGCCACACTCACGCCCGGCCCCCTGCAATTGCAGGACATCGGCTTTGCGTACGCAGGCCAGACGGCGCCCGCGCTGTCCGGCATCTCGCTGCGCCTGCAGCCGGGCCAGACCCTGGGTCTGGTGGGCCCCACGGGCAGCGGCAAGTCGACCCTGCTGCGCGTGCTGCTGCGCCAGGTCACGCCGCAATCGGGCACGGCCACGTGGAATGGCCAGCCGCTGGACGCTTATACCTTACACGCGCTGCGCGCTGCCATCAGCTGGGTGCCGCAGGAATCGTTCCTGTTCTCCGCCACCATCGCCGACAATATCGCCCTGGCCCGTCCCGGCGCCACGCGCGAGGAAGTGGAACGGGCGGCGCAGCTGGCCGACATCCACGACGATATCCTGCAATTCCCCGACGGCTACCAGACCCACGTGGGCGAAAAAGGCATCACCCTGTCGGGCGGCCAGCGCCAGCGCGTGGCGATCGCCCGTGCCCTGCTGGCCGACAACGGCTTGCTGCTCTTGGATGATGCGCTGTCGGCCGTCGATACGGGCACGGAAACGCGCATCCTGCAGCACCTGGAAGAATTGCGCGCGCGCCGCCCCGAGCGCAGCGCCATCATCGCCAGCCACCGCCTGAGCGCCGTCGTCAACGCCGACCTGATTTTGGTCCTGCGCGATGGCCACGTGACGGAAACGGGCAACCACGACGCGCTGATGCAGCGCGACGGCTGGTATGCCAGCCAGTGGCGCTATCAACAACTGGAGGCCAGCCTCGATGCCATCTAAGAACGACCACGCCACCACCGCCACGCCATCCGTGCGCCGCCAGGCCGCGCAAGCCATCGGCCTGCTGCGTCGCGCCGCCGCGCCCGACCTGCGCCACCTGTACTGGGCCACGTTCTGGCTGATCCTCGCCGCCGCCCTGGAAGTGACGGGGCCGATCCTGGGCAAGGCCCTGATCGACCAGCATCTGCTGCCGCGCAATCTGGACTGGACGCGCATGTCGCTGCTGCTGGGCGGCTGCCTGCTGACGGGCTGGGTCGCTTCCGGCCTGCGCTACCTGCAGCTGGTGCGCCTGTCCGGCCTGGCCATGCGCTCGGTGCAGCGCCTGCGCGAAACCGTGTACCAGCACGTGCTGCGCCTGCCGATGAGTTTTTTCGACCGCGCCATCACGGGCCAGCTGGTCAGCCGCGTCACCAACGACACGGAAGCCGTGAAATCGCTGTACGTACAGGTGCTGTTCGTCATCCTCGACAGCTCCATCGTGCTGGTCGGCACCATGGCCGCCATGGCCTTCCTCGACTGGCGGCTGATGCTGATCGTGCTGGCCCTGCTGCCGGCCGTGCTGGTCATCGTCTTCCTGTACCAGCGCTGGAGCGCGCCGGCCGTCACGCGCGCGCGCGCCCTGCGCAGCGAAATCAACGGGCAGATCGCCGAATCGATCGGCGGCATGAGCGTGCTGCAGGCGAATAACGCGGAAAAGCGCTTCGGCGCGCGCTTCACGGGCATCAACCAGGACCATTACACGGCGCGCATGCAGGAATTGCGCGCCAACGCCTGGCTGCTGCGCCCCGCGCTCGACATGCTCAACATCGTGCTGCTGGCCGTCGTCATCTTCAGCTTCGGCCGGCGCGAGATGGGCGCCGTGGAAGTGGGCGTGCTGTACGCATTCATCAGCTACATCGCGCGCGTGATCGAACCCTTGATCCAGATCACCATGCAGTTCAGTCAATTGCAGCAATCTGTGGTGGCGACGGCGCGCGTCTCGGCCCTGCTGGACGAAGCGCAGGCGCTGGAACACGCGCAGGGCAGGGAAACACCAGCCCTGCGGCAAACGAAAGCGGGCGTCGACCTGCCCGCCGTGGACATTTCCCGCCTGACGTTCGCCTACGTGGAAAACCAGCCCGTGCTGCACGACCTGTCGTTGACCATCCCGCAAGGCGCCTTCTTCGGCATCGTCGGCCACACGGGCAGCGGCAAGTCGACCCTGCTCTCCTTGCTGCTGCGCTTCTACCCCGTCACACAGGGCAGCATCGCCATCAATGGCGTCGCCCTCGACAGCATCGACAACGAGCATTTCCGCGCCGACGTGGGCCTGGTGCCGCAAGACCCCTTCCTGCTGGCTGCCTCGGCGCGCGAAAACATCGACATGGGCCGCGGCTACACGCAGCAGCAGATCGAGACGGCCGCGCGCGCCGCGCATGCGCACGACTTCATCGCCGCGCTGGAACACGGCTACGACACGCCGCTGGGCGAAGGCGGCTCGCGCCTGTCGTCCGGGCAGAAGCAGCTGATCGCGATCGCCCGCGCGCTGGCCGGCCAGCCGCGCATCTTGCTGCTGGACGAAGCGACGTCGCGCATCGATAGCCAGACGGAGCAGATCGTGCAACTGGCCCTCAATGAATTGCGCGGCAAGGTGACCATCATCGCCATCGCCCACCGCCTGTCGACCATCCGCGAAGCCGACCGGATCATCGTCCTGAATCACGGCCGCATCACGGAAGCGGGGCCGCACGACGCCCTGATGCAGATCGAAGGCGGCCTGTACCAGCGCCTGTACCTGCTGCAGCAGCTGGCGCAGTAAGGGGGCCTTGTCAATGCCTGCCGTGTGCACTTTCGCAAATTTCTGCGCACCGCATGATATTTCTTGATTGCAACAGAATATAATCTGTTCAAGACAGGTGGTCATTGCGGGAGCGGGACGTTGGCAGGCAGACAGAGACGGGCATCATGGCGAAAGGCGCATTGGCTGCTGGTACTGGCCTGCCTGCTGCCGCCCGCCGTCCATGCCCAGGCCGGCAACCTGGAGCAGCAGATTGCCGCCGTGCGCGAAGATGGCCGCTTCGTGCCCGCGCGCGCCCTGCAGCGCCTGCAAGAGGTGGAAACGCAGGCGCGCAACGCCCCCCTGCCCGTGCGCGCGGAATTCCTGACCCAGCTGAGCACCGTCCGCATGCGCCTGGGGCAGAACGACCTCGCCATGCAGCTGGCCGAGGAGCTGATCGCCTACGCCCGCGCCAACAAGAACGACGTGGCGCTGGCGAAAGGCGTGCTCTGCAAGGCCTACATCACGTTTGCCCTGAACGAACGCCGCGCCTCGCACCTGCTGGCCTTCGAAGCGGAACGCATCGCCAACCGCACGGACGACTTGCCCGTGCGCGTGCAGGCGACCATCAGCGCGGGCCAGTCGTGGGCCGAGGAAGGCAATTTCCCGTTTGCGCTGGCCAAGCTGCAGGCGGCCGTCGACCTGGCGCGCCAGAGCAACTCCCCCACCAGCCTGGCCGCCGCCCTGAATGCCCTCACCCTGCTGTACACGCAGATGCGCGAATACGACAAGGGCTTCGCGGTGCTCGATGAATTGCTGGCCGTATCCGGCACCCTGGCGTCGCCGGGCCGTATGGCGCAGGCGAAGAATACGGAATACGGGCTGGCGCTCGACGCGCAGCAGCCGCAGCGGGGCCAGCGCGCCCTGCTGGCGGCCCTGGCGCTGGAACGCCAGCTGGACGCGCGCGGCATGGTGGCCGTTACCCTCGTCAACCTGTCGGACAGCTACCTGAAGGAAGGCGACTACGCGCGCGCGCTGCGCTATGCGAATGAAGCCATCACGGCGGGGCGCCTGGTCAACAATGAACAGGTGGAGGCGACGGCGCGCCTGAACATCGGCCAGGCGCTGATCGGCCAGGGACGCCTGCAGGAAGGCAAGCAAAGCGTGGCCACGGGCCTGGCCTACTACGAACGCACGGCCAACCAGCCGGACATGCAGGCCGTACTGCTGGAATATGGCACGGCGCTGGAAAAGGCGGGCGACCTGCGCGGCGCCGTGACGGCCTACCACCGCGAGCGGGGCATCTCGAACCAGTTGTTCGAGAAACAACGGCAAAAAGCCGTGTATGAGCTGCAAGAAAAGTATGAGGCGGAAAAGAAGCAGCGCCAGATCGAGCTGCTGAGCCGCGAAAATCAGCTCAAGAGCACGGAAATCGACAACCGCCGCCTGCAGCAGCGCGTGTGGTGGCTGCTGGCGCTGGTACTGGCCCTGGCGTCCGCCATCGTTGGCTTGCTGTACCGCAAGGTGCGCCACGCGAACGTGCAACTGAAGGTGAAAAACCAGGAACTCAAGCGCCAAAGTTCGCGCGACCCGCTGACGGCCCTGTACAACCGCCGCCATTTCCAGGAATTCATGCGCAGCCATGCGGGCAAGCCGCAGCCGGCCTACGGCGGCGCCGATGTCGTGGGCGCGCTGTTCCTGCTCGATGTCGACCATTTCAAGCACATCAACGACCGTTACGGCCATGCCGCGGGCGACCTGGTGCTGACGACGATCGCTGAAACCTTGCACGACGTATTGCGCGAAACGGACATGATCGTGCGCTGGGGCGGCGAGGAATTCCTCGCCTTCCTCCCGGCCGTCGCGCGCGACGGGCTCGACGATATTGCGCGGCGCATCCTCAACGGCATGGCGGCGCAAAGCATCCACTACCAGGGGCAGGCCATCCAAGTGCACGTCTCCGTGGGCTTCGCGCCCTATCCGCTGGCGCCGCTGGGACGCCCGCTCACGTGGGAACGCAGCGTCAACCTGATCGACATGGCCTTGTACCTGGCCAAGGCGCACGGGCGCAACCGGGCGTATGGCTTGCGCGGTTTTCAGCAGGTGGAAAGAACGACCCTGGAAGCGGTGGAACAAGACCTGGAGCGCGCGTGGCGCGACGGCTTTGTCGATTTGAGCGTGGTGCTGGGGGGAACGGACGGGGGCGATACTGCCGCTGCAGGCACGGCGACGCGGGACAGCCAGGCTGGCGCCAGCGATGGCGTGACCGCAGCCGCCGTCACCTGACGACCGCTGCGGGGAGCGGACCGGCCGTGGCCGGCCCTGGCGATGTTATTGCGATGATTACTTGTGCGCGGCGTCCTGCATCTTTTCGCCCGCTTTTTCCACTTTCTTGCCGACGGCGTCGGCCGCTTCGCTCATTTTCTTGTCGGCGTCAGCAGCGACCTGATCCATCTTGGCGCCCGTATCGGCAGCGGCCTGGCTCACGGCAGTGTCAGCCTTGGCAGCGGCGGCCTTGATGTCGGCTTCAGCCTTGGCAGCGGCCGCATCGATCTTCTGGCCAGCCTGTTCCGCAGGGCCTGCGGCGACATCGCTCTTCTTCTGGCAGGCAGCCAGTGCCACGACCATCATCCCGGCGGCGCACACGGTCATCCAATTTTTGCTTACTTTCATGATATTCCCTTTCATTGTTATCAAAAGACACAGATCAGTTCGCAATATACACCTGCCTAAAATTTTCTAGCGTGCGCTAACGCACATAAAAACACGCTTTTGTGGCGTAGTTGTAAGCAATGGTATCTTGATATTTTTTAGCCATGTTTTCCCTGCGCAGGACCGGGCGCCCGATAGCCATCCGTCAGAGTATGCAGGAAGGCGATCACGTCGGCGATCTCCGCCGCGTTCAGGGCGGGCGCCTGGCCCGGCTGGCGGTCGAACGGCGCTTCCACGTTCACGTTCGCTTCCATTCCCGGCGGCATATCGTTGTATTTTCGCACCTTGCCGTTCTTATCCTTTGGATACCACTTTTGCGGCGCCGTATCGCGCTGCACGTAAAAACGCAGTACCTGCTCCAGGCTGGTAAAGCTGCCGTTGTGGAAAAACACCTTGCGCAGGGCGACGTTGCGCAGGGACGGCGTCTTGAAGCTGCCGCAATATTCCTTGTGCTGCGTCAAGTCGGTGCGGTCCGGGCCGCACAATCCCAGGTCAAAGAACGCCGGGTCCGCATTGACCGGCAGCTTGCCGTTGCGCGGCACGCCGATATTGATCAAGCCGTAATCCGTAAATTGCGGGAAGGCGCCGCCGGCACTCACCTGGCTGATATGGCAGGAGGCGCAATTGCCCTTGCGTTCATCGTTGAACAGGGCCAGGCCGCGCGCTTCCTGCGGGCTCAGGACGGCCTGCTTGCGCAGCACGGCATCGTACTTGCTCGTGTAGGGATAGAAGTCGGCCGGGCTTTCCTGGAACACTTCCAGCGACATCAGCGCCCAGCGCAGCGCCTGGCCCGGCTGTTCGAAAATATCCGCGCCATACGTCTGGCGGAACTGCGCCGCCAGCGGGCCGGCCCGCAGCTTGGCGACGACGGCGGCCCCGTCGCGGTTACCCATCTCGCGCGGCGACAACAACGGCGCCAGCGCCTGCTCATGGCCGGACTGGGCACGGCCATCCCAGTTGCGCCCGCCCGTGGGGCCCGCGTCGACGCTGTCGTCGCCATCGTCGTCATGGAAATGCTCGGTAAAGGCGGGCGCCGTCTGCAGGTAGCGCAGCGACGGCGCGGCCCGCGTGCCCGCGTCCTTCAGCTCAGGGCCGCCCAGCTGCACCGCCAGCCCGTTCGGCGGGCCGTACGCATGCTCGGGACTGTGGCAGCTGGCGCAGGCCAGCTTGCCCGACACGGACAGGCTGGGCTCGAAAAACATGGCGCGGCCCATGGCCGTCATTGCCGCCACCGATGGCTGGCGCTTCAAGCTCGGCGCGTAGGCCGCGGCCAGATAGGCGGGCGCGGGGGCGGCCTGGGCTTCCGGCGGCGGCGCGGGCTGGCAAGCGGACAGCATGCAAAGGGCAAGCAGCAGAGGGGGTATCGTTTTCATCATGGGCTGGCAGCGTAGCAACGGCATGTGACAGCTGCGTGACAAAACCCCGCAAAACCTCATGTATCAAGTTCGTACATTACGTCATGTAACAGGCGCTGACATGTCACGCAGCTGACATATTGCCTGCCTAGCATGCGACGTTTTCCACCCAGAAGGCATGAACATGAACTTGCACGCAAAACCCTCCCTGCGGCCCCTGCCGTTGTTACTGTCGCTTGGCCTGGCCGCCTGCGGCAGCGACTATGCGATCACCCCCAGCACCCAAGGCCAGGTGATCGGCAGCTACTATGAAAACGCCCAGGTGTGCCTGGAAAGCCCCACCGCCAAGCTGACGTGCGACAACGCCTCCGCCACCGTGCGCACGGCCGCCGACGGCAGCTACACGCTGGACGGCCAGGGCGCCGTGCTGGTGACCATCGGCACGGACGCCATCCGCCATGAAGCCATCGGCGACAGCGGCAGCAAGGTGACGCAAAAACTGCTGCTGCGCGCTCCCGCCGGCCACAGCGCGTTTGTGAGCGCCCTGTCGACGGAACTGGCGCAAGTCATGGATGGCAACGGCGGCGACTTTGCGGCCGCCAGCAGCAAGCTGGCCGCGCGCCTGGGCGTGTCGGAAGCGGGCCTGGCGTCCGACTTCAACAAGGCCAGCGGCGACGAGCTGGCGAAACTGAAGGCGGAAAACGCCAGCGTGACGGCCTTGATCGCCAGCGCCAGCACGCAAGCGGCGCCCGCCGATGCGCTGGCCGCCCTGAACGGCGCCCTGGCGCTGAACAATATCCAGACCATCGTCGTCATCTACGCGGAAAACCGCGGCTTCGACAACCTGTACGGCCTGTTCCCGGGCGCGAATGGCGTGCCGGGCGTCAATCCGACATCAACCTCCTCGTATGTCGCGCAGAAAGACATCGACGGCAGTACCCTGCCCGTGCTGCCGCCCACTTGGGGCGGCATGACGGCGGCCGGCCAGAGCACCGTCATCACGCAGGCGCAATCGGCCAACCTGCCGAACAAACCGTTCCAGATCGACGACGCCAGCAGCCCGCTGTACCTGCCGCAATCGGTCATCACGCGCGACCTGGTGCACCGCTTCTACAACAACCAGATGCAGATCAACGGCGGCGCCAACGACAAGTTCGCCGCGTACTCCGACGCGGGTGGCCTGAGCATGGGCTATTACGACGGCAGCAAGATGCAGCTGTGGGACATCGCCAGGCAATATGCGCTGGCCGACAACCTATTCATCGGCGCCTTCGGCGGCTCCTTCCTCACGCACCAGTACCTGATCTGCGCCTGCGCCCCCACCTACCCGAACGCCGACACCTCGGTGGCCAAGGGCTCGATCGCCAAGATCGACGTCGATGCCAAGGGCAACTTCCTGCGCCTGACGCCGTCCGCCACGGCGCCGGGCACCGTCCTGAACGGCGCGCCCGCCTATGCCAATGACGGCGCGCTGACGCCGGCCGACAGCACGGGCATGTTCTATGCCGTCAACACCATGCAGCCGCCGTTCCAGCCCAGCAGCAACGCGCCGGCGTCCGGCGACAGCAGCAAGTTGTATGCGGATACCAGCAAGGCCACCACCCTGCCGCAGCAGACGCAGACGAATATCGGTGATTTGCTTTCAGGCAAGAACATCGACTGGGCCTGGTATGCAGGCGCCTGGAAAGACACGACGGCCCTGGCCACAGCCAGCGCGCGCGCCGGCAGCTTCCCGAATCCGCCGAACTTCCAGTTCCACCACCAGCCGTTCAATTACTTTGCGAATATGGACCCCGTGAAGGCGCCCGCCTACCGCGCCGCCCACCTGCGCGACTTCGACAGCCAGTTCCTCAGCGATGCCAGCGCCGGCAAGCTGCCGCCCGTGACCTTCTACAAGCCGCAGGGTAACCTGAACCAGCACGCGGGCTATGCCAGCGTGGCCGACGGCGACGCGCACATCGCCAGCGTCATCGCCCAGCTGAAGAAAAGTCCGCAATGGAAGAACATGCTGGTCATCGTCACCTACGATGAAAACGGCGGCTTTTACGATCACGCGGCGCCGCCGAAGGGCGACCGCTGGGGTCCCGGCACGCGCGTGCCCGCCATCCTCGTCTCGCCGTATGTGAAAAAGGGTTTAGTTGATCATACGCAATACGATTCGGCTTCCATCCTGCGCGCCATCACGCACCGTTTTGCGTTGCCCGTGCTCGATGGCTTGAGCACGCGCGACAAGGCGCTGGTGGCCAACGGCGGCAAGCCGATGGGCGACTTCAGCGCGGCGCTGGCGCTGGTACCGCAAGAGTAATCGCGCTCGCCGACAGGCGCGACGCCCGCACGGCCTGGCCGCGGTGGGCGTTTTTCATGCTGGGATTATTGGCCCGCTCCCGGGGCCGCATCGAGCAGCGAACGCTCGAGCAATTGCGACAACGCCGTGCGCAGCGTCTGCGTGCGCGCCGCCAGTTCCGGCCGTTTGTAGCGCTCGGCGGCGATCAGGCTGTTTTCCAGGCAGACCCGGTCCGACCTGGCCAGGCAGGCGTCGGCCAGGTCGAGCTGGGCGCTGGCCAGTGCCACTTTCACCTTGGCATCGAGTTCCAGGGTGTCGGGATCGTCGCCCCATCGTTTCACGTAGGCGGCCAGGCGCGTGGCGGCCAGATCCGGCTTGCCCCCATCGAGGGCCTGGCTGACGCTGTCTTGCAGCGCCGTCCACGCCTGTGCCCGCTGCTGTTGCCTGTCGCAGGCGGCGGCGGACTTGGTGATGCTTGCCTGCAAACGTTTCAGGTGCGCGGCGGGCGCCTTGGCGCTTTTCAGCACGGCCAGCGCGCTGCGCGCCCCGTCCAGGTCGCACTGCGCCGCCAGCGCCGTGGCGGCCTCGACCTGTTCCGCCACGCTGGCTGGCTTGTCGGCGGGCTTGTTGAAGAACCAGATACCGGTCAATACCACTGCCGCCGCGATCCACGTGCGCAAGCGCACGGGCGGGCGCGGTGGCGGCACCGAACCCTTGACGGCCGGTTTCGCGGGCGGCGCCTTGGCCGCCGCGGCAGGCGCTGGCGGGATTGCCTGGGGAACGGGTGCGGGCTGCGGCGCGGGCTGCGGCATGGGAGCAGGCGCAGGCGTGGGAGGCGCGACGGGCACGGGCGGCGGCATGCGCGGCACCGGCGGCGGCGCCACGGCTTTCTCCAGGACAGGCGCTTGCGCTATCTGGCGCGCGCCGCAAAACGGGCAATGCGCCACGCGCAGCGGCAAGGTCCGGCCGCAAGCGGCGTTGATGCAAACGTCATTCACTGTTTCAAGCACATTCCAACCTTTTCCTGGAGTCATTCCACTGCGTTCTGCCGCAATATTACCTTACGCAAGCACGGCAACGGCGCAACGGCGCCGTGTTTCATGGCCTTGATACCGATCAAAAAGCATCCGCCGCAGCGGTCTAAGCTACCAGCAGCGGCCAAGGACAAGGAGAACGCCATGCCAGCCCACCTGATCATCGAAGACGGCCAACCCTGGTGGTGGGACAGCGCCGATATCTGGGTCGTGCCGGGCAATGATCCGAATGGTCCGCCCGGCGCGCCCATCGCCGGCACCGCCAACTACCTGTGGGGCCGCGTGTACAACACGGGCAACAGCGCCTCGAACGGCGTGCGCGTGGACTTTTACTGGGCTGACCCTTCCGGCCAGATCGCCGTCGGCGCCGCCACGCAGATCGGCTCCGCGTTTGCCGACTTGCCGCCGGGCGCCACGCAGGAAGTGCTGTGCCTAGTGCCCTGGGTGCCCGTCATCGTCAACGGCGGCCACGAATGCCTGCTGGCCGTGGCCCACGGCGCGGGCGACATCAACCCGCTGCCCGATCCCCTGCCCAACGGTTTTCCTTTCCAGCCCACCCTGCACGAACAGATCGCCCAGCGCAATGTCACCGTGGTGCTGGCGGCAAGGCGCGCGCAATCGCTGTCCATCGCGGTGGCGGCCCTGCCCCGCGCAACGAAAAAAGTGGAATTGCAGATTGAGCAGGGCGGCGAGCTGCCGGAACACCTGCTGGCCACCCTGGGCCTCGAGCGCTGGCAGCCGGCCAGGGACGCCCGCCTGATAGCGGGCCTGGCGCGCACGCCCCACTGCAATGGCGATGCGCCCGGCGAGCAAAAGCTGGCGCTGGAAGTGCCGCGCGGCCAGGCGCAGGCCGCGTACCTGAGCGTGCGCGCCGAAGCCTTGCCGCCCCGCCAGTATGCGCTGCTGCGCGTGCTGGAGAGCCAGGAAGGCAAGGTCGTGGGCGGCATCACGTATATCGTCACCGACCTGGAGAAAGAGCAAGCGCAAGACCAGCAAAGCCCCGAGGAGCAAGCATCATGAGCGATACCCCCCTGCAGGTGCTGACGCGGCCGTTCGCAATCGAGCCCGTCACCAACATCATGCTGCCCGATGGCATCTTCGACAATGCCATCTATGGCTTGCGCATCGCCGCCCACGTCACCAATATGTCCAGCAGCGCCCTGAACAATGTCACCGTGTACCTGGAAAGCGTGGGCGACCCCGGCATCGTGCCCGTGGCGCGCACCTTCTTCTTTGCCAGCATTCCCGCCGGCGCGGCCATGCTGGTGATGTGGGATGCCGACTTCCAGCATGCCGCGCCCGGCAAGAGACTCGTCAGCTTCGTCGCCAAGGCGGACGGCTACACGCCGCACCGCTCGATCCAGCAAATCTTCGTCTCGCAGACGCGCTTCGACAGCGCCACCAACACGTACACGTGCACGGTCGAGGAAGGCACACTGGAACTGTCCAAGCCGCAAGGCCATTTGCCCGGCAAGCGCTGGGGCAGCACGGGCGGCGACGGGAAAGACTGCCGCTGCCCGCCCGGCCTGGGGCCCATCGTGCCGACCGGCATGACCCTCGTCTGGACGCCGAACCCCGCCTACGCGGGCACGCATGGCGAGCTGCCGTTTGCCGACCCGTGGTGGAAGATACTCGCCATTATCATCGCCATCATTGCTGCGCTGGTAGCCATCATTTCGGCCGCGCTCGGTTCCGGCAAGGCCAGCTTCAGCGTGGGCGGCACCTTCGAGGAAACCGATCCCAGCGTCGACTGCTGCTCGCTGGAAGGGGCCGGCTCGGGCCAGCCCGAATTCACGGTGGCGGGCGTGGCCTCGGCCATCGCCTCGGGCGCCATCGCCGTCGCCTGCTCCGATATCGCGGACCCGTTCTGGCGTGGCCAGGAAGCAACACCACCGGCCGCCGGCGAACTGACCCTGGCCGAGCGCGTGGTGGCGAAATGGGTGCTGCCGGAAGCGCCAAACGCGGGCCTGCCCTACACGGCCGACATCAGCTGGCAGTACGAGCGCTTCACCACGGGCGCCACCTACCAGCATGCCGTGAACGAAACGCAGGTCAACATCCACCTGGCGGGGCCCGTGGAAACAGATACGCCCGCCGTCGTGCAAGCCTACGAACCGCTGTGGCTGCGTGCCAGCTTCAAGCGCGACAATGGCAATGTGTTCCGCGGCACGGAGCTGTATGCCTTCGTGCTGTTCCAGGCGCCGCAGGGCCTGTATTTCGTCGAATCGCTGACCGATGACGGTCTGGGCTTCGATCCGGGCGCCAACGATGGCGTCTACGCAGGCAGCCTGGACCTGAAGCGGGCTTACCGCACCTTGCTGCAATATGATCAAAAGGTCTACGGCACCTGGCGCGTCTTCGTTTTCGCCCAGGACGTCAACCTGACCAAGCCCGGCACGCCGCCCGAAATCGCCGCCCAGCACATCGGCGGCATGTTCGTCGCCAGCGCCATCGAAATCACCTTCGACGACACCCTGCCCTGCCCGCTCAAGGCGCAGGCGAATATCGTGGTGGTGTAGTGATAAGCGAGGTCAGGCGTAGGTCGCGCAGGTCGGATTAGCGCCAGCGGCGCCATTGGATACTCATGCGCGCAGACCAGGAGCCGCTGAGAAAATGCCCAGGGCCAGGTGCCGCCCCGAAGACAGTACTTCAGTACAGCGAGGTAAATGCAGGGCAGGCAACAACGCCCAGGGCGTTGTATCCGCCGCTCTTAAACTTTAACGCTTTCAGGTTTCGCTATCACCGTGCGCGGAATGATATCCGTTGCCGGGCAAGTCTCCATCGCATCCGAATACGCGAGCCAGCGCTGCAGGCTTTCCATGCGGCGGATGGTGATGCCCTTGCCATTGATATAACCGATCTGCTCGAAATTGGCAGGGCTGGTGGTCAGTTTCGACACGGTGGGCGCATTATCGACCAGCCGGTCGTAGGCCTTGCGCGCCTTGTGTTCCCACTTGGCCAGCACGGGATCGTCAAAGCGGTTGCTTTCAAAATACACGGTGATGGTACGGTCGTGGTTGGCAAAGCCGACGATGGCCGCACCCTTACGTATGGTCAACAGGACATCTTCCTTGACGCCCGTGACGGGAACGAAGACGGCGGCGCGCCCATCCGTATCCGGCCGCTCCATGGGAATATCTTGTCCGATTATGCTCATCACTTCACACTCTTCATCATCGCCTGTTGGCTTGTTGTCCCTGCATCACTGGAAGCGAGCCGCCGTGCGCATGCGTTTGCCGCTGCGCCGGGCCACTCCCAGGCTCGCTGCCATGCCCTGCAATACCATTTATCAAATAATACATTGCTGGAAAGCACTACACAAGTAATCAGGGGCGCGGCAGCCGCCTGCCCTCCGCCGGATGGGGAATGGTGTGGCCAGTGGCAATCACCTTATAATGCTGCGATTACTTCACGTCCCCCACCTCCGCACCATGACGCTTCCCGAGAATGACACCAGCCGGCTCGACGCCATCAGCGCCGCCGCCACCGAAGTGGCCGCGCAAAACGTGGCCGACCTGCTGGCCATGGCCATCTGCCACCGCCCCGACGAACCGGCCCTGATCGTCTGCGACAAGCGCAGCTGGCTCAATGTCGTGCTGACGGAAGCGTATCGCCAGGCCTTGCCGGACGCCGCCTTCATCGATTTCGACGACGTCACGCCCGACGCCGTGCTGGCCGCGTTTGCCGAACTGCCGGCGGGCAGCCTCGTCGTGCTGATCCAGTCGACCAGCTTCCGCCTGGAAGCGTTCCGCATCCGCATCGAGCTGTTCAAGCGGGGCCTGAAAGTGATCGAACACGTGCACTTGTCGCGCATGCCCGGCGTGCAGGGCTTGCACTACATCGCCTCGCTGGCCTACGACCCCGCCTATTACCGCGGCGTGGGCCATGCGCTCAAGGCGCGCATCGACGGCGCCCGCCACGGCATAGTCGAGAGCGGCGGCGAGCAGCTGGTCTTCGCGTCCCCGTTCGAATCGGCCAAGCTCAATATCGGCGACTACAGCGGCATGAACAATATCGGCGGCCAGTTCCCCCTGGGCGAAGTGTTTACGGAAGCGCAGGACCTGGAAGCGGTCAATGGCCGCGTGCGCATCTTTGTTTTCGGCGACACGCACTTTATGGTCAACCGCCCCGACACGCCGATCACCCTGATCATCGAAAAGGGGCGCGTGACGGGCACGGAACACGCCACGCCGGAATTTACCGCCATGCTGGAGATCATCCGCGCGCACGAAGGCGAAGTATGGGTGCGCGAACTGGGCTTCGGCATGAACCGCGCCTTTTCGCGCGAGCAGCTGGTCAACGACATCGGCACGTATGAACGCATGTGCGGCATCCACCTGTCGCTGGGCGCCAAGCATGGCGTGTATACGAAACCGCAGTTCAAGCGCAAGGATGCGCGCTACCACGTCGATATCTTCGCCGTCACGCAAGCCGTTTATCTGGACGACGAGCGCGTGTACGCGGATGGCGCGTGGACGGTGGAACCGGTCGCATTCAGCTAAAAAATCCTGCCGCCGCCAGTTCGCGGTCCCACGGCGGCACCGGCTGGTATTCGGCCACCAGGAAATCGATCAGCGCGCGCACCTTGGGCGACGGCTGGCGGCTGGCCGGATACAGGGCGCTCAAGTGATTCAGGGGCAGCTCCCAGCCGGACAGCACGGGCAGCAGGCTGCCATCGAGCAGGTTGCGCCAGGCGAGGAACGTGGTGCTGTAAACGATGCCGAGTCCCCGCTGCGCCGCCTGGTGCAGCACCAGGCCATTGTTCGCCGTAAAACCCGCCTGCACGCGCACGCTCACCGCCTCTTGCCGGTCTCCCTCCCCGCGCTGGAAATGCCAGTTCGTGCCATCCGTCAGGTGGCTGAAATGCAGGCACTGGTGCTGCAATAGGTCTTGCGGCGTCTGCGGCACGTCCCATTGCGCCAGGTAGGCGGGACTGGCGCACAGCACGGCGCGGCACGGCGCCAGCGGACGCATGGCCAGCGCGCTGCTGTCCGGGATGCCGCCCACGCGGATGGTCAAATCGAAGCCGTGGCGTATCGGGTCGAGCAGCGCATCGTCGACAAACAATTCGGCCTGCACCTGCGGGTGCAGCAAACTGAAACGGGCGACGGCGTCGGCCAGCCACGCGCTGCCGAAACTCGATGGCGCCTGGATGCGCAGCGGCCCGGCCAGCTCCGCCCCGGCTCCCGCCTGCGCCACATGCGCCACCATGCGCGCCGCTTCCTGCGCCTGGCTGACGGTGGCCATGCACGGCGCCAGGTAAGCGCGGCCCGCGTCCGTCAGGCTCACTTCGCGCGTGGAGCGGTGCAGCAGGCGCGCATGCAGGCGCTCTTCCAGCTGCATGATGGTCTTGCTGACCATGGCGCGCGTCAGTCCCAGGCGCTGCCCGGCCACCGTAAAGCTGCGCTGGCGCGCCACTTCGACAAAGATTTCCATCGCTTTTAGTTGATCCATGTCAAAGATTGTCTTCGCTTTGGCAACAATCTGTCAACCGCAGGGCGATTGTTTGCCGCCCTCGCCCATCCTACAATGGCGCTTTCCATTGACCTCCGGAGCCGCCGCCATGCTAACGATCGAACAACAAGAACAATACCAACGCGACGGCTACATTATCCTGCCCGGCTTCAAGGGGGCGGACGAAATCGCCACCCTGCGCGCGCGCGCCGAACAGATTGTCAACGAATTCGATCCCAGCGTCAGCCAGTCGATCTTCACCACGCGCGACCAGGCGAAGAACACCAACGATTATTTTCTCGCTTCCGACAATACCATCCGCTGCTTCTTCGAGGAAGAAGCGTTCGGCGCGGACGGCCAGCTGAAGCAGGCCAAATCGCTGTCGATCAACAAGATCGGCCACGCCATGCATGACCTGGACCCCGTCTTCCGCAGCTTTTCGGCCGACCCGAAACTGGCCGCAGTGGCGCGCGACCTGGGCCTGGCAGATGCGCAGGTGTGGCAATCGATGTACATCTTCAAACAGCCCGGCATCGGCGGCGAAGTGCGCTGGCACCAGGACGCCACGTATTTCGAGACCACGCCGATCAGCGTGACCACGTTCTGGTTTGCGCTGGAAGACGCCACCCTGGAAAACGGCTGCCTGTGGGCGGAACCGGGCGGCCACCGCGGCCCGCTGCGCGAACGCTTCATCCGTAACGGCGACGCCGTGCGCGTGGAAAAACTCGACGCCACGCCATGGCCCGACGACAGCACGGCCGTCCCGCTCGAAGTCAAGGCCGGCGCCCTCGTCTGCTTCCATGGCTTGCTGCCCCATTACAGCGCGCCGAACCGCTCGCCCGTCTCGCGCCACGCCTACACCCTGCACGCCACCGACGGCCAGACGGAATACGCGGCCCACAATTGGATCCAGCGCGACGACTCCTTCCCCGTGCGGGGCTTCGTCTGATGCGCATCGACGTCTTTGCCGCCCACTGGGGCAATAATGACCTGCCGCCCGACGTCTTCATCGACAAAGTGCTGGCGGCCGGCTTCGACGGCATCGAAATGTCGCTGCCGCTGGACGCCGCCCTGCGCGAGGAATGGACGGACCGCATCGCCAAGGCGGGACTGCAGCTGATCGCCGCGCAGTGGGAAACCGTGTTCCACAGCGATTTCGAGCTGCACCGCGCCGCCCTGGCCGAACTGCTGGAAAACGCCTGTTTGGCGCGCCCCGTGCTGGTCAACACGCACACGGGCAAGGATTTCTATACGCCGGCGCAGAATGCGCAGCTGCTCGACCTGGCCGCCGCCATCTCGGAAAAGCACGGCGTGCCCATCGTGCACGAAATCCACCGCAGCCGCTTTTCCGGCCATCCGATGCTGCTGCTGCCCTACCTGGCGCAGTATCCCGAGCTGCCATTGACGGCCGACCTGTCGCACTGGTGCTGCGCCTGCGAATCGCTGCTGGAAGACCAGCCGCAGACCCTGGCGCAGGTGCTGCCGCTGGTGCGCCACGTGCATGCGCGCGTCGGCCACGCGCAAGGGCCGCAGGTCGCCGACTTCCGCGCACCGGAAGCGAAACCAGCACTCGACGCCCACCTGGCCTGGTGGGATGCCATCGTCGCCCTGCGCCGCGCGGCCGGCGCCGAGCGCATGACGTTCACGCCGGAATTCGGCCCCGCGCCGTACACGCAAACGCTGCCCTGGACGCAGCAGCCCGTGAGCGACGCGTGGGAACAGAACGTCGCCATGCTCGATCTGCTGCGCACGCGCTACGCCGGCTAAGCGTCCGCGTCCCGGCGCCGGATCGCCAGGTCCGGCGCCGCGCATTGCAATTAGGTAGTGCGCTATATATACTGTGCCCATGGATACCACCACCGCCCCCAATCCCTTGCACCAGGTGCCGCGCCTGGACAGCCAGCTGTGCTTTGCGCTGTACTCGACTTCGCTTGCCATGAACAAGCTGTACCGCAAGCTCCTGCGCAAGCTCGGTCTCACCTATTCGCAATACCTGGTGATGATGGTGTTGTGGGAACGCGACGGCCTGACGGTGTCGGAAGTAGGCGAGCGCCTATTCCTCGACTCGGCCACCCTGACGCCCCTGCTCAAGCGCATGGAGCAATCGGGCCTGTTGACGCGCACGCGCGCCGCCAGTGACGAGCGGCAAGTCATCATTTCCCTCACGGAACAGGGTGACCAGCTGCGCCACGAGGCGGCCCTGCTGCCCGAAGCCATCCTGACGGCCAGCCACTGCAGTGTGGAACAGGTTGTGGACATGAAACAACAGCTGAACCAGTTACGCGACAGCCTGATGAAAAGTGAGTAAAAGCGCCGCTTTTCCAAGCAAAATCAGGCAAAGTTCTCCCCTGACGGCGCCAGGCAAAAGCTGGCGTGAAATCCGCCTTTCTTTATTACAAATCGATACATGGATGGCCCCGCCCTGCGTATAGAATAGTTGCCACTATTTCCTTACAACAACATCAGGGTGAATATGCGCATACCTTTCGGCTCCGTAGCCTCGTTGGCTCTGTGTTTTACCGTGTCGGCCTTCGCGGCCGAACCATTCGACGACAAGTTCCGCCAGCTCGAAGAGGTGCTGCCCACCCCGAATACCTACCGCACCGCCTCCGGCGCGCCGGGCCACGCCTACTGGCAGCAACGCGCCGACTACACGATCCGCGCGACGCTGGACGAAGCCAAACGCGAGATCGCCGGCAGTGGCACCATCACCTATCATAACCAGTCGCCCGACACCCTCGGTTACCTGTGGGTGCAGCTGGACCAGAATATCTACAAGCCCGATTCCGACGCGCGCCGCATGACCACGGCGCCCTCGCGCCAGGCGTGGGCCAAGACGACGGGCGAAGAGACCATGAAGTTCGAAGGCTTGCGCGGCATCCTCGCGCGCGGCGACTTCCAGGGCGGCTTCAATATCCGCCGCTTGACAGGCGCGGATGGCCAGCCCCTGAAGTACGTTATCAACCGCACCATGATGCGCATCGACTTGCCGCAGCCCTTGAAGCCAGGCCAGGATTTCGTCTTCCAGATCGACTGGGATTACCGCATCAACGAACAGAAGGTTCTGGGCGGGCGCGCCGGCTATGAAGTCTTCGACGACAAGAACGCCCTGTTCGAAGTGGCGCAGTGGTTCCCCCGCATGGCGGCCTATTACGATGCGGCCGGCTGGCAGCACAAGCAGTTCCTCGGCTCCGGCGAATTCACGCTGGAATTCGGCGACTACGACGTGCAGCTGACCGTTCCTGCCGACCATATCGTCGCCTCCACGGGGGAGCTGCAAAACCCGCAGGAGGTGCTGTCTTCCGCGCAGCGCGAGCGCCTGGAAAAGGCCCGCGGCAGCGACAAGCCCGTCGTCATCGTCACGCAGAAGGAAGCCGAGGCGGCCGAAAAAACAGTGAGCCGCGCGCAAAAGACGTGGCACTTCAAGGCGGCCAACGTGCGCGACTTCGCCTGGGCCTCGAGCCGCAAGTTCATCTGGGACGCGCAGGGCTACAAGAAGGGCAGCAGCGATGTGATGGCCATGTCCTACTATCCGAAAGAGGGCAATCCCCTGTGGGAAAAGTACAGTACGCAAGCCATCGTGCACACGATTGAACAGTACAACAAGTACAGCATCGACTATCCGTATCCGACGGCCATCTCCGTCAACGGCCCCGTGGGCGGCATGGAGTATCCGATGATCTCGTTTAACGGCCCCCGTCCGGTGAAAGACAAGAAGACGGGCGAGCTGACCTACTCCAAGCGCACCAAATATGGCCTGATCGGCGTGATCATCCACGAAGTGGGCCACAACTACTACCCGATGATCATCAACTCGGACGAACGCCAGTGGACGTGGATGGACGAAGGCCTCAACACCTTCGTGCAATACCTGGCGCAGCAGGCGTGGGAAGAAAACTACCCGGCCTCGCGCGGCGAACCGCGCGAGATCGTCGACTACATGCGTAGCCGCGACCAGGTGCCCATCATGACCAATTCCGAGTCCCTGCTGCAGTTCGGTAACAACGCCTACGCCAAGCCGGCGGCAGGCCTGAACATCCTGCGCGAAACCATCCTCGGGCGCGAACTGTTCGACTACGCCTTCAAGGAATATGCGCAGCGCTGGAAGTTCAAGCGCCCCACGCCCGCCGACTTTTTCCGCACCATGGAAGACGCCTCCGGCACGGACCTGGACTGGTTCTGGCGCGGCTGGTTCTATACGACCGACCCGGTCGACATCAGCATCGACGGCATCAGCGAATATGGCGTGAGTTCAAAGGATCCGGCAACGGAAAAAGCCTGGAAGAAGGCGCAGAAGGACGCCCAGCCGGAATCCGTCACGAGCCGCGCCAACAAGGGCATGCCGCGCCGGGTCGACGCGCATCCGGAGCTGAAGGATTTCTACAACCAGCACGACGATTTCACGGTGACCAACAAGGACCGCAACGCCTACGCCGAAGCGCTGGCCGCCCTGGAACCGTGGGAAAAGGACTTGCTAAAACAGGGCAAGCACCTGTACCTGGTCGACCTGTCGAACGTGGGCGGCATGGTCATGCCGCTGATCCTCGAAATCGAACTGAAAAGCGGCAAGAAGTACGTCGAGCGCGTGCCGGCCGAAGTGTGGCGCTACTCGCCGAAGAAAATCACCAAGGTCGTCATCACGGATGAACCGATGGTGGGCCTGGTGCAGGACCCGTACTGGGAAACGGCCGATATCGACACGAGCAACAACGCTTGGCCGCGGAAAATCACACCGTCGCGCCTGGAACTGTTCAAGAGCGAGAAATCGCCCAAGGATAACCTGATGCGCGATTTTCATACGCCGCTGAAAGGCAAGAACGGCGGCTCGGCCAAGGGCGACGAGGCGTGAAGCGCTGGCGCCTGCTCGCTTGCGCCACGCTGGCCTGCGCCAGCATGGCGGTGGGTGCCCATAATTTTCATATGGGCATCGCCGATATCAGCTATAACGCGGCCAGCGGCAGCACCGAAGTGGTGCATACCTACACAGGCCACGACGTCGAGGCGCTGCTGACCAACCTGTACCAGCGCCAGTTCGACCTGGGCCAGGAAGACAGCGAAGCGGCGCTGCGCCGCTATGTCGAAAAACAGTTTTACCTCGTGGCGCCGGACGGCAAACGCCTGCGCCTGAACTGGGTCGGCATGAAGGTCAATGCCGACAACGTGGTGATCTTCCAGGAGCTCGAACGCACGCGCCTGGCCCCCGCCACGCGCATCCACAACCAGTTGCTGATCGATTTCCTGCCCAGCCAGCGCAACACCCTCAACGTGCAGGACAGCGGCGCCATCCAGACGCTGATTTTCGACCGCCAGAACACGGAACGGCCGATCCGCTAAACACCGGCAAACTGCCGCCACACCCATACACCCATGACGCCACGCTCTCTGCCCCTCCTCCTCGCCGCCCTGTTTTTACCTGCCGCCGTCCACGCCGACGACATCTTCCAGCGCGTGCTGGTCGACGGTTCGCGCCTGAACCAGCTGGGCGTGGCCGATTCGGCCAACGCGGGCAGCGTCACGCAAAAGCAGCTCGATGCGCGCACCAGCTACCGGCCCGGCGAACTGCTCGAAGCCGTGCCGGGGCTGATCGTCAGCCAGCATAGCGGCGAGGGCAAGGCCAACCAGTTCTACCTGCGCGGCTTCAATCTCGACCACGGCACGGACTTGCGCACCACCGTCGACGAGATGCCCGTCAACCAGCGCAGCCATGGCCATGGACAGGGCTGGACGGACCTGAACTTCCTGATACCCGAACTGGCCATGCGCCTCGATTACAAGAAGGGGCCGTATTCGGCGGCGCAAGGCGACTTTTCCTCGGCGGGGGCGGCGTCCGTCGTGTATGCGAACCGCCTGACGCAGGGCGTCGCCAGCGTGGGACTCGGACAAAACGGCTTTCGCCGCGCCCTGCTGGCCGATTCGCCCGATGCGGGCGACGGCAGCCTGCTGTACGCGCTCGAAGCACAGCATAACGATGGCCCGTTCACGCAACCGGACCGCTACCGCAAGCTCAATGGCGTGCTGCGCTACAGCGAAGGCTATGCCAACAACGGCTTCAACGTCACGGCCATGGCGTATGACGCCAGCTGGAACGCCACCGACCAGATTCCGCTGCGCGCCGTGCAGGACGGCACGTTGGGCCGCTTCGACGCCATCGATGCCAGCGACGGCGGCAAGGCGCAGCGCTACAGCCTGTCGGGCGCCTGGCGCCAGACGACGGACGACGTGTCATCCAGGGTCAGCGCGTATGTGATCGCCAACCGCCTGGCCCTGTTCTCGAATTTTACGTATGCGATGGACGATCCCGACAACGGCGACCAGTTCGCCCAGCCCGACCGGCGCGTGACGGCCGGCCTGGATGCCAGCCACACCTGGCACCGCCACACGGACAGGGGCAGCAGCGACACCACCATCGGCCTGCAGCTCCAGAACGACAATATCCACAACGGCTTGTACAACACGCGGCAGCGGCAGATCCTGTCGACCACGCGGCAAGACCACATCGTCGAGTCGAGCATCGGCGTGTATGGCGAAAACAGCACGCGCTGGTCGCGCTGGCTGCGCACCGTGGCCGGCCTGCGCGCGGACGCCTACCGCTTCGACGTGCGCAGCGACCGCGCCGCCAATTCGGGCACGGCCAGCGACCATTTGTTCAGTCCCAGCCTGAGCGTGATCGCGGGACCGTGGCGCGATACGGAAGCGTATCTCAACATCGGCAATGGCTTTCACAGCAACGACGCGCGCGGCACGACGATCACGGTCGACCCGAAGACGGGCGAGGCGGCCGACAAGGTCACGCCTTTGGTGCGCTCGCGCGGGCTGGAACTGGGCTTGCGCAGCGCCGCCATCGCCGGCCTGCAAACCTCGCTGTCGCTGTACCGCCTGGACTTCGATTCCGAGCTGCTGTTCATCGGCGACGCGGGCGCCACCGAGGCGGGCCGCCCCAGCCGCCGCTACGGCGTGGAGTTTTCCAGCTACTACAAGGCGGCCAGCTGGCTGTCGCTAGACCTGGACCTGGCGTATGCGCGGGCGCGCTCGCGCGGCAGCGACCCGGTGGGCGACTTCATCCCCGGCGCCATCGAAGGCGTGGCCCAGCTGGCCATGACGGTGACGCCGCCGGGGCCGTGGTCGGGTTCCTTGCGCCTGCGCTACTTCGGCCCGCGCCCGCTGATTGAAGACAACAGCGTGCGCTCCGCGGCCAGCGTGGGCTTGAACGGGCGTATCGCCTACCAAATCGACAAGACCTTGCGCGTGGAAGTCGAAGGCTACAACCTGGCCAACCGGCGCGACTCGGCCATCGACTATTACTATGCCTCGCGCCTGCCCGGCGAAGCACAACCCGTCGACGATATCCACTTCCATCCGGTGGAATCGCGCTCGCTGCGCCTGACCCTGGTAAAGAATTTTTAACTCAACAAGAATAATTCCTGTCTCACTGCACAGGAAACGCCGCGAAGTCGTAGAATGCCAGGCTGGATAAACTGAGACAGGCCGCGTTCCGGCCCGCACCGCCATGAGCACTTCCGCACCGATCTTTACCGACCCTTCCCACGTCAAGGAAGCCTTGCGCGATGACGGCTATGCCGTCCTGCGCCCGCAGGATGTGGCCGCGCTGGCCGGCTGCCCGCTGGCCGCGCTGCGCGCGCTGGAAGGGAGCTGGAATACCCTCCCACTGGACAATTACCTGAAGGATGGCGGCCGCTATCGCCGCCGGCGCCACTCGTGCTTCGTGCAGGATGGCGAGCGCCTGACGCAGACGGCGCACCGTCCGCACTGGCAACCGGTGGAATACAACGCCCTGCACGGCGGCATGCACCGCCTGTTCGAACCGGTCGAAGCGGCTATCGTTGCGCAAGCGGCCTGGCAGCATCTGATCCGCGCGCTGGGCGACGCCTGCTCGCAGGTCAAGGGCAGCCAACCGTGGTTCATCGAAGCGCACCAGTTCCGCATCGATACGACCGATGGCATCGGCCGCCCCACGCCGGAAGGCGCGCACCGCGACGGCGTCGATTTCGTCGCCGTGCTGCTGATCGGGCGCGAACAAGTCAAGGGCGGCGAGACGCGCATCTTCGAGGCCGATGGCCCCAACGGCAAGCGTTTTACCCTGACCGAGCCGTGGTCGCTGCTGCTGCTCGACGATGCGTCTGTCATCCACGAATCGACGCCGATCCAGCCGATCGGCGAACATGGCCACCGCGATACGCTCGTGCTGACTTATCGCGCAGGCCAGTTCCAGGGCGAAAACTGACAAGCGGCCACAGCATTCCCTGTGGCCAAAATAGTTACTTGGAAGTTACTTTTGCAGACCTAAATCCGATATAGTCATACGATGTCGATATTGCGCGCTCACCGCGCCCAGCATCACCACACTGAAATTCTAGGAGAGGTCTGTGGACTCCAACAACCAAATCAAGCCTGACGAAATCGAGATCCTGATCGTCGAGGATAGCCCGACCCAGGCGGAGCGCTTGCGCCGCCTGATCCAGTCCCTGCACTATAACGCGCGCGTGGCGGCCAATGGCCAGCTGGCCCTGGCCGCCATCCGCGAGCGCAAGCCGCACCTGGTGCTGTCCGACATCGTCATGCCTGAAATGAATGGCTACGACCTGTGCCGCGCCATCAAGTCCGATCCGACCTTGCGCGACATCCCCGTGATCCTCGTCACCTCGCTCAACGATCCGAAGGACATCATCCGCGGCATCGAGTGCGGCGCGGACAATTTCATCCGCAAGCCCTACGCGGAAGACTACCTGCTCAACCGCATCAGCCACATGCTGATGAACCAGAAGCTGCGCAAGAACCAGAATGTGGAAATCGGCATCGCCCTGTACCTGGGCGACCAGAAGCACTTCATCAATGCGGAGCGCCAGCAAATCCTCGACCTGCTGATCTCCACGTATGAACAGGCGGTGCAGGTCAACGGCGAACTGCAGGCGCGCGAACGCCAGGTGATCGAGCTGAACATGCGCCTGGCGCACCATGCGGCCGAACTGGAAACCATCAACCGCGAAATCGCCCTGAAAAACCTGGAGCTGGCCGAGGCGAGCCGCATGAAGTCCGCCTTCATCGCGAACATGTCGCATGAATTGCGCACGCCGCTCAACGCCATCATCGGCTTCACGGGCGCGCTGCTGATGAAACTGCCCGGCCCCCTGACATCCGACCAGGACAAGCAGCTGAACACCATCCGCGCGAGTGCGCGCCATCTGCTCTCGCTGATCAACGACATCCTCGACGTGGCCAAGATCGAGGCGGGCAAGCTGACCCTGTCGATCGAACCCGTGCACTGCCAGGAACTGATGGCCGACGTGGCCGACACCCTGCGCCCCCTGGCCCAGCAAAAGGGCCTGGCGCTGGAAATGGCGCTGGGAGAAGAAGGCCAGCCGCCCGCCATCATCGACACGGACCGCCGCGCGCTGACGCAAATCCTCATCAACTTGCTCAACAACGCCATCAAGTTCACGGAACAGGGCACGGTGCGTATCAGCCTTGCCCAGCGCGACGAAGACGGCGTGCTGGTGACGGAAATGAGTATCGCCGACAGCGGCGCCGGCATCAAGGAAGAAGACCAGGCCAAACTGTTCCAGGCCTTCTCGCAGCTCGATTCCACCTCCACGCGCCACGTGGAAGGCGCGGGACTGGGCCTGTACCTGTGCCAGAACCTGGCCAACGCCATCGGCGGCGCCCTGTTTTTCAACAGCGACTACGGCTCCGGCAGCACGTTTACACTGGCTCTGCGTAGCAAGGCCTGAGTTTCTGTGCGCCGCAGCATGAAATTTTGATTTCTTGCCATCCAAGACTGACCGATACAGTAGTTCTACGGTATTGCACCGCACCATTTTCAGCGCTATAGTAGAACTGTCTCCTCCAATTCGTTCTCCGAACATTGGATTACGCCCGCGAATACAACCGCGGGCTTTTTTTTGCCTGCGTTTTCCCTCATCTTCACCTTTCCTTAACTAAATCAAACGATTTAGTTATATCAATCGTTTGAGATATGTGATTAAATCTCCGGCATGATTGAAAAAAACGCCACCCCCACTTCCCACGCCGACGAGGGGCGCAAGCCCCGTTCCGACGGCGAACAGTCGCGCGAGCGCCTGCTGCATAGCGCCATCCGCCTGTTTGCCGAGCAGGGCTACGCCAAGACGTCCACGCGCGAACTGGCGCAGGCGGCCGGCACGAACGCGGCGGCCATCAGTTATTACTTTGGCGACAAGGCGGGCCTGTACCGCGCCGCCTTCGCCCAGCAGTCGCCGAACCCGCAAGACAATATCGCCCTGTACGAACAACCGCATTTCACCTTGCGCCAAAGCCTGGAAGGCTTTTATGCGCAGCTGCTCGCCCCCATGCAGCAGGGCGAGATCGCGCGCGACTGCATGCGCCTGTGGTGCCGCGAGATGCTCGAACCGACGGGCCTATGGGCGCGCGAAATCGACCAGAATATCCGCCCTGAGCACGAGGCGCTCACGCGCGTGCTGGCGCGCCACCTGGGCGCACCCGACGACAGCGACGATATGCACCGCCTGGCCTTTTCCATCGCTTCGCTCGCCCTGCAGCACATGGTGGGTGCGGAAGTGCTGCAAACCTTGCGCCCGCAGCTGCTGGAATCGCCGCAGGCCATCGACACCTGGCTGGCGCGCATGACCGACTACGCGCTGGCCATGGCCGACGTGGAGCGCCAGCGCCTGGCCCTTCCTCCCTCTCCCCCTACCGCTCAACGACAAGCAGAAAGACCAGCATGACGACTATTCGATGCACCGTTCAACGTGTCCTGGCCGCCAGCATCGTGCTGGCGCTGGGCGGTTGCGCCCTGCAGGGGCCGCCCGCAGCGGTGGCCACCAGCGCGCCCGCGCAGTGGCAGGCGCCGCTGCCGCATAACGGCAAGCTGACGGACCTGGCCAGCTGGTGGCAGGGCCAGGGTGACAGCCTGCTGGTGGAATTGATCACCGACGCGCAGCAGGTCAGCCCGACCATCGCCGCCGCCCGCACGCGCATCGTGCAGGCGCGCGCGGACAGAGTCGCCAGCGGCGCCGCGCTGGCGCCCACGCTCGATGCGACGGGCAGCGTGGTGCGCACCAGCCAGCAATCGGCGCAGCCCGGCGGCACCACCTCGCAGGCCGCGCTGCAGGCGTCGTGGGAAATCGACGTCTTCGGCGCCAACCGCGCCACGCGCGATGCGGCGCAGGAGCGCTACGACAGCGCGCGCGCTCTCTGGCATGAGGCCCGCGTCTCGGTCGCCGCCGAAGTGGCAAACCAGTATTACGCCTTGCGCACCTGCCAGCAATTGCAGGCAGTGTCCGAACAGGATGCCGTCTCGCGCCGCGACTCGGCGCGCCTGACGGAACTGAGCGCCGGCGCCGGCTTCCAGCCTCCCGCCAACGCCGCTCTGGCCCGCGCCAGCGCCGCCGAAGGCGCCAGCCGCGCCATCGAACAGCGCGCCGCCTGCGACGTGAATGTCAAGGCGCTGGTGGCCCTGTCGGCCATGCCGGAAGCGTCGCTGCGCGAGAAGCTGGCGGCCAGCCCGGCGGTCCTGCCCTCGCCCGTGGCGATTGCGCAACTGCCGGCGCAAACCCTGGGCCAGCGTCCCGATATCTACAGCGCCGAACGCGAAGTGGCGGCCGCCAGCTTCGAAGTGCGCGGCGCGCAGGCGCAGCGCTACCCGCGTCTGAGCCTGGCCGGCTCCATCGGCAAGGGCAATATCCGCGCCGGCGGCACCAGCATCACGGCCAGCACCTGGAGCATCGGCCCGCTGGCCGTCAGCCTGCCCATTTTCGACGGTGGCACCCGCCGCGCCCAGGTCGATGCGGCAACGGCGCGCTACGACGAAGCCGTGGTGAAGTACCGTGCCGGCGTGCGCCAGGCCGTGCGCGAAGTGGAAGAAGCGCTGGTCAACCTGGCCAGCACGGACGCGCGCAGCGGCCACGCGAAAACGGCGCTGGAAGGCTATCGCGTGTCGTTTGTCGCCACCGAGGACCGCTACAAGAATGGCCTGGCCAGCCTGATCGAACTGGAAGACGCGCGCCGCACGCGCCTGGCCGCCGAAAACACCGTGGTCAACCTGGAGCGCGAACGCAGCGCCGCCTGGGTAGCGCTGTACCGCGCCGCCGGCGGCGGCTGGAACAGCAGCAGCGCCATCGCCAACAACGCACCCTGACGGATACGACAACATGAAAAAAATGACCTTGAAACCGATGGCTCTCGCCCTTGCCGCCCTCTGCGTTGTGCTGGGTGCCGGCGTTACCCTATATTCCCCGTCCTCCACGGCGGCCGACGACGCCAAGGATAAGAACGCGGCGCAAAAACCGGCGCTCACCGTCACCACGGCCAAGCCGCAAACGGCCAGCCTGCCCATCAAGCTGAAGGCCAACGGCAACGTGGCCGCCTGGCAGGAAGCCGTCATCGGCAGCGAATCGAACGGCTTGCGCCTCACCGAGGTACGCGTGAATGTCGGCGACATCGTGCGCGCCGGCCAGGTGCTGGCCGTGTTCTCGAATGACACGGTCAATGCCGACGTGGCGCAAGCGAAGGCCGCCGTGCTGGAAGCGGAAGCGAATGCGGCGGAAGCAGCGGCCAACGCGCAGCGCGCCCGTTCGCTGCAAAGCACGGGCGCCATCAGCGCACAACAGATCAGCCAGTACCTGACAGCCGAACAGACGGCCAACGCGCGCATCGCGTCCGCCAAGGCGCAGCTGGCGGCGCAGCAGCTGCGCCTGAAATACACGCAGGTGGTGGCGCCCGACAGCGGCATCATCTCTGCGCGCTCGGCCACCGTCGGCTCCGTCGTGGGCGCCGGCACGGAACTGTTCCGCATGATCCGCCAGGGCCGCCTCGAATGGCGCGCCGAAGTGACGGCCACCGAGCTCATGAGCCTGAAAGCGGGCACCCTGGCGCAAGTCAAGGCAGCCAATGGCAGCGTTTTGACGGGCAAAGTGCGCATGATCGCCCCTACCGTCGACCCGCAGACGCGTTCTGCCCTCGTGTATGTCGACCTGCCGGCCAGCACCGGCAACAATGCGCCGTTCAAGGCCGGCATGTACGCCAGCGGCGAATTCGAACTGGGTACCTCGGGCGCGCTGACGGTGCCGCAGCAGGCGATTGCCGTGCGCGATGGCTTCAGTTATGTCTTCCGCCTGAATGCCGACCAGCGGGTCAGCCAGATCAAGGTGCAGGCCGGACGTCGCCTGAGCGACCGCATCGAGATTTTAGACGGTATCACGGCCGACACCACCATCGTCGTCAGCGGCGCCGGCTTCCTCAATGACGGAGACCTGGTGCGGAATGTTCAAAACCCGGTGGCAACCCCGGTCGCAGCGGCTGCCAAGCCGGCCGCAGCGAAAAAGTAAGGAAAAACCATGAATTTTTCCTCCCTCTCGATCAAGAATCCGATCCCGGCCATCATGCTGTTCGTGCTGCTGACCCTGGCCGGCTTGCTGGCCTACAAGGCCAATCCGGTACAGGATTTCCCCGACATCGAACTGCCCATCGTCACCGTCAGCGCGGTGCTGCCCGGCGCCGCGCCAGCCCAGTTGGAAACGGAAGTGGCGCGCAAGATCGAAGATTCCGTCGCCACCCTGCAAGGCGTGAAAAACATCTACACCAAGGTGCTCGACGGCGTCGTCACGGTGACCGTCGAATTCATCCTGGAAAAGCAGATCGCCGAAGCCGTCAACGATGTGCGCGACGCCGTCGCGCGCGTCAAGGCGGACATGCCGGCCGAGCTGCGCGACCCCACCGTCACCAAGGCGTCCACGGCAGGGCGCGTGGTGCTGACCTTTATCGCCACGGCAAAACCAGGCGTCGACAATCCGCTCGACGCGCCTGACCTGTCCTGGTTCGTCGACAACACGGTGGCCAAGCGCCTCCTGACCGTGCCCGGCGTGGGCGCCGTCACCCGCGTGGGCGGCGTCTACCGCGAGATCCAGGTGGAGCTCGACGAGGCGCGCATGGCGGCGCTGAAAGTGTCGGCGCTCGACGTCTCGCGCCAGCTGCGCCTGGTGCAGCGCGAAGCGCCCGGCGGCCGGGGCGACATCAGCGGCGCCGAGCAGTCGGTGCGCACCATCGCCACCGTGAAAACGGCCGATGAATTGTCGCGCGTGGAAGTGCCGCTGCCGGACGGGCGCCACGTGCGCCTGGACCAGGTGGCCACCGTGCGCGACACGGTCGCCGAACCGCGCGCGCTGGCCGAGCAGGATGGCAAGACCGTCGTCGCCTTTGAAGTGTTCCGCACCAAGGGCGCCAGCGAAGTGGCCGTCGCCAAGGGCGCACGCGACGCCATCGCCGACCTGCAGAAGGAAAACCCGAATGTCGTGCTGCAGCAGTCGATCGACAATGCCTTCCCCGTCGAGGAAAACTTCGACGGCTCGATGGAGCTGCTGTACGAAGGCGCGCTGCTGGCCGTGCTGGTGGTGTGGTGGTTCCTGCGCGACTGGCGCGCCACCCTGGTGGCCGCCGCCGCCCTGCCCCTGTCCGTGATGCCGGCGTTCCTCGGCATTTACTGGTTCGGCTACACGCTCAACACCGTCACCCTGCTGTCGCTGGCCCTGGTCGTCGGCGTGCTGGTCGACGACGCCATCGTCGAAATCGAAAACATCGAGCGCCATCTGCGCATGGGCAAGTCGCCCATGGAAGCGGCCATGGAAGCGGCCGACGAAATCGGCATGGCGGTGATCGCCACCACCTTCGCGCTGGTGGCCGTATTCCTGCCGACGGCCTTCATGAGCGGCATTCCCGGCCTGTTCTTCAAGCAGTTCGGCTGGACGGCCGTGCTGGCCGTACTGGCCTCGCTGGTGGTGGCGCGCCTGCTTACGCCGATGATGGCCGCCTACATATTGAAACCGCTGCCGCACAAGGAAGAACAGGATGGCTGGCTGATGACGCGCTACCTGAAAGTCATGCGCTGGTGCCTGAACCACCGCGGCACCACGGCCATCGCCGCTGCCCTGTTCTTTGTCGGCGCCATTGCCCTCGTGCCCCTGCTGCCGACGGGCTTCGTGCCGGCCGCCGACCGCGCGCAGACGCAGATCAACCTGGAACTGCCGCCTGGCTCCACCCTGGGCGAAACGCAAGCCGTGGCGGCCCTGGCGCGCGATGCGGCCATGCGCACGCCAGGCATCCAGGGCGTCTTCAGTTCGATTGGCGGCGGCTCCAGCGGCGACGCCTTCGCCCCCGGCGCGGCAGCCGAAGCACGCCGCGCCGTGCTGACCCTGACCACCGTGCACCGCACGGAGCGCAAGGAATCGATGGCGGGCCTGGAAACGCAGCTGCGCCACAAGCTCGATGCCATTCCCGGCGCGCGCTTCACGGTGGGGCCGCCCGACACGGGCGTCAAGATGCAGCTGGTGCTGCGCTCGGAAGACCCCGTGGCGCTGATGGCGGCGGCGCAAAAGGTCGAGCGCGAACTGCGCGGCCTGAAAGGCATCGGCAACGTCAATTCCAGCGCTTCGCTGGTGCGCCCGGAAATCATCGTGCGCCCTGATTTTGCCAAGGCGGCCGACCTGGGCGTGACGGCGGCAGCCATCGGCGAGACGGTGCGCGTGGCCACGGCCGGCGACTACGATACGGACCTGACGAAAATGAACCTGCCCGAGCGGCAGGTGCCGATCCGCGTCAAGCTGCCCAACAGCGTGCGCGCCGACCTAGCCGCCATCGAGCGCCTGACGGTGCCCGGCAAAAATGGCCCCGTGCGCCTGGCGAACGTGGCCAGCGTGACGATGGAAAGCGGCCCGGCGCAGATCGACCGTTTAAACCGCAGCCGCAACGTCACCCTCGACGTGGAACTCGGTTCGCGCACCCTGGGCGAACTGAATGAAGAAGCACGCGCGCTGCCGTCGATGAAGAATCTGCCGCCGTCCGTGAAGATCGCCGAACTGGGCGACGCGCAGGAAATGGCCTCGCTGTTCGCCAGCTTCGGCCTGGCCATGCTGATCGGCGTGTTGTGCATCTACTGCGTGCTGGTGCTGCTGTTCAAGGACTTCATGCAGCCGGTGACCATCCTGGCGGCGCTGCCGCTGTCGATCGGCGGCGCTTTCGTGGCCCTGCTGATCACGGGCAGCGCCCTGTCGATGCCGTCGATGATCGGCCTGATCATGCTGATGGGGATCGTCACCAAGAACTCGATCCTGCTGGTCGACTATGCGATCCTGGCGCGCCAGGCTGGCATGAACCGCTTCGATGCGCTGGTCGACGCCTGCCACAAACGCAGCCGCCCCATTTTGATGACGACGATCGCCATGGGCGCCGGCATGATGCCGCTGGCGCTGGGCTGGGGCGCCGACCCCAGCTTCCGTTCGCCGATGGCCATTACCGTCATCGGCGGCCTGATCACGTCGACTTTACTGAGCCTGCTGGTGGTTCCGGCCGTGTTCACCTACATCGACGACCTGGAGCACCTGCTCAAGCGCGGCATGGCCAGACTGCGCCGCCAGAAGGCGCCGCTGCGGCGCGATGACAAGGTGGCGCTGGAAAAATAAGCGCTGCCACTATCTGCAAAATCGCCCCCTGCGGGCAAGGAAGCGAAGGACCGGCCGCCAGGCCGCGCTCCCTCGCTTCCATCTATCTGGCATACTGCGCCCATTCTCCATGAACGCAATCTGCCCTGCCTATGAATTACCGCACCCCGCTCGCCCTGTTAATGGTATCCGCACTGCTCGGCGCCTGCTCGGACAAGACCGCCCCCGCCAGCGCCGACCTGGCGGTTGACGTGGCAGCAGATGTCCCTGCCGCCGCAGCCGACACGGCATCGACCGAACACGTGCCGCCGCCGGCCGCCACCGCGCCCAGGACGGAAGCGATGAACACGCCGCAGGCGCGTGAACGCGAAGCGGGCATGATGCGCGCAGTCTTCGGCAAGGACTACCGCAGCGACAGCGACGATGCGCTGGCCGACCTGTCCGATCCGGATAACCATGTCGACAAACTCAGTTACGTGGTCAGCGCCGTCAGCCACAAGCTGCTGCCCGATGGGCGCGCCATCCTGGTGGCGAATGCGGAAACGGCCAACACGGAAGGCACGGCGGAATCGGCGCATGCCTCGCCGGGGCTGTTGAACGTCTTTTTCCTGGCGCCCAAGGGTCAGCCGGAAGACGGCCAGTGGCAAGTCGTGAAACGCCTGGAAAACATCGCCACCCTCGGCTCCTCAGGGCAGCTGGGCGAAGTCCACTGGGTCATGCTGGGTGCGAACAAGCCGGGACTGGCGATACGCCATGGCTATACGGGCCAGGGTTACACCATCACGCAGCTGGCCCTGTTTGAAATCGGCGACGGCAAAGTGACGGCGCTCGATGGCGGCATCGACCTGTATTCGGACAATATGGGCGCCTGCGGGCCTGACACGGACGAGTGCTGGATGGTCGACGGCAAGTGGCGCTTCGCGGCAGCGCGCAATGGCGGCGCCTACGACGACCTGCTGATCGATTTCAAGGGCGCCTCCGAGAAGATCAAACCGGGCGTCACGGTCAAGCCGGACGAAGACCCGCCGCGCATCGCTACGCCCTTGAACGGCCACGCGCGCTATGGCTTCGATGGCAAGGGGTACAAACTGGTCGAGGGCAAGAATACGGTGCCTGGCGTCTGAACTAGGCACCGGCAAAAAATCAGCGGCGCGCCGCCTCCAGGCGCGCCAGCAGCGGCGCATACATGGCACGCGTATGGCTGCTCCAGCGGGCCATGGCGCTGTCGATATCGAGCAGCAGGCGTTCCGACAATACTTTGTCGCCCTGCTGCAGCGCCCAGATCGCGCATTCGGCGCGGCACTCGAAGCTGTTGTAGCGCGCCAGCGCATCGTCGAATTCCGCCTTCGCCTCCCGCTGGCGCCCGCTTTGCGCCAGCGCGCGCGCCGTCAGCAGGGACACCATCTCGGAACGGAAATGGATATCCGTGCGGCGGATGAACTCCAGGTGCGTCAAGGCCTCGGCGCCGCGCCCGCACTCCAGGTAGGCGCGTGCCGCGCCCAGGCGAATTTCCAGATCCGAGGAAAACGCTCCCTGCAGGCAGGCTTCATACGTCGATGCAGCTTCCTGCGCATCGCCTGCTTCCAGCTGCGCGCTGGCCAGGCGCATCTGGTTCTGCGCCGTCGGCGTGTACTCGAAAGCGGCTTTCGCCTCGCGCAGTTCGCGATTCGGATCGAGCACCTGCACGGCGACCGAAGCTACCTTGCGCGCGCCTTGCGGCAGGCGCGAATTGGGCAGGTAGATGGCGAAGAAATACACCACGCTGCCCAGCAGCGGAAACATGAATAAAATGAGCAGCCAGTACAACTGCTGCCCGTTGCGCACCACGTGAAACGCAAAAAACAGCGCGATCAGGATGTGGATACCTATGCCAAAAATCGTCATGTTACAACCTCGTTCGTGACGGGAGCCGCTGGCACCATGCCGCCGCTTTCCCTGGCTCAATATTACACCGGCCGCCGCGGCAAGCCCGCCGGGGAGACACGCAAACGGCGAAAAAAAAGCAGGACAGCCGCGAGACCGTCCTGCTTTCCTGGCGCGCCTATGGGTGTCAGAACGTGCTGATAGCGTTCAGGAACCAGCCCCGGCTGCGATACGACAGATCCGTCAAATCGTCCGAGAAGGTCGTGAAGTTGTAGCCGATGCCGATCTTGGCGTGCTTCGCCACATGCCGGTAGACGCCGACCAGGGCGCCGGCACGCGCATCGCCCGCCTCGCGCGCCTTCAGCCTGCGTCCCTCGATCAGCGCATCCCACTCCTTGACGATATGGAGGTCGGCGCGCAGCACCAGCAATTCCGCGCGGCTGGAAAACCACTCGCCTTGCGTCTTCGACGCGCGCAACTGGCCCGTGCGCACACCGAACTTGCCGCCCACCGACAGCCATGGCCGCACGTCATACGTCGTATCGACATTCAGGATATGGCTTTTCTGCGTGTAGTCGAGCACCCCGCCCGTGACGCCGTCGACCTGGCCTGGTGATGGCAGGTTGTAAAAGTACGTGTACTTGAACAGGGTATTCCAGCGGTCGTTGTCGACCGGGCGATAGGCCGCTCCCGTCACCACTTCCGTGTAGTCGCCATCGTAGAAGGCCCCTCGCGTGGAACTGCTGCGCGACAGGTTGAACTTGCCCAGCAGGCGCCAATCGCGGTCCAGCTGGTAGCTCAGCGCATTACGCGTCAGCCACACCTTGCGGTGTTCGCTGTTCGCGTCCGTGACGCAGCCGCCGTCAGCCGGCACGGTGGCGCAACTGCCCTCCACGGCCCCCAGCGACGTCGTGCGGTCCGTGCGGAACTCCAGCGCACTGGAAAACTTCAGCCGCTCGTAAGCATATGCCGCCGTCAAGCCGATGGCGTCGCGCTTCAAGTCGCCCGACAGAGGATTCGACAGCGTGCCCGTCTCGAACTTGATACCCGTGGTCCAGCGTTCGGTAGGCGCCAGGTCAACGCCGAACGCGTGCGTCAGGCTTTGCGGCCCCGCGCCATTGCCCCAGCGGCTTTCCGCAAACAGGCCCGCCTTGTCGTTCAGGCGGTAGCGGCTGCCCGCCGTCAGCGTGGACTGGCGGCCGCTGTAGTTCACATCCGGCGTTTCCGTCTCCACGCGGTAGTTCAGGTAAACGCTGCTGCGTTCATCCATCTGCATGTTGCCGAACAGCTGGCCGCCCACGCCGCCGCTGCCGCCCGACGCTTCCGCCCCCAGGCGCAGGCGTTCGCTCACCTGGTAAGTGCCACCCAGTCCCGCGCGGTCATTCAGGGCGCGGTTGCCGCTGCGCGACAAGGTATGCTGCACGAAGCCGTACATATCCCACGGCGCGTACAGCAATCCTGCCACGCGCGCCGAGGCCACGCCGGAAGCGAGCGTGGTGTCGGGGCCGTACTGCGGACCGCCTGCCATGCCCGCCTCGCGGCCCTGCGTCACCAACTGGCCCGTGATGCCGCCTTCCAGCCCCTGCTGCGGCACGGCGTTCGACGCCGGCGTCTTTTCCAGCGCGCCATCCCGGGCTTGCTGGCCCTCCTGCAATGGCCGATAGTCGACGCGCAGCACGGCGTCGCTGCGCCCGCCATCCTGGCTCAGGATGGCGCTGGCATTGTCCCTGCCAGCCGCATTGTCGCGGCGGTCGTGCCGCAGGCCTGCCGACACGCCCCACTCCGCATCGAGCTTGTGGCGCAGCGCCGCTTCCACGGCGCGTGCATCCTGGCTGGTGGCCGTGCGGTCATCCGCCTTCAGCGACACTTCCGTGCGCTCGCCCAGCGGCAAGGTCGCCGCCAGGCCCGTTTGCCGCACGGCCTCGCCGTTCAGGGTCTGCATGCCCGGTCCCGCATAACCGGCTTCGCGGTCCTGCCAATAGGCGGCGATGCGGCCGTGCGCCGCGCCGCCCAGGTCGGCCAGGTCCAGCGCGCCGTCGAAGCGCTTCGCGTTGGCGGGGCGGCCGCCCGCCGTCGTCTGGTTGAAATCGAAGCCGCCGCTCGATGAACTGAGCACGCTGCTGGCGTCGCCGCTGGAACGGGCTGCCTCGGCCTTGATCCAGGTACCCGGCTTGTAGCGCAAGGTCAGGTCCAGCTCCTTGAGGGTCTGGTCCGAACCCTGTTCGCCCTGGTGATAATTGCTGGCCCCGATGCGCACATGGTCGTTGAACCAGTGGCTGGCGCGTACCCCCACCGAGGTGCCGGAAATGGCGCTCAGGCCCGGCACATACTCATACGTCGCCACCAGGTACACGGGATTGCCGCTCAAGCTGGCGCTTTGCACCAGCGCGCCGCCATCGGCCACGGAGGACAGCGGCGAGCGCAAGGTCAGGCGTCCCTGCAGGTAGTTGATTTCATAATCCTGCGAAGGCGTCAGCTGGATGCGCTCGATCACCAGGCCCGAATCCTTGTCGCGCACTTCCACCCACAGGCGTTCCGAACCCTGCGTCAGGTCCAGATGGCGCAGATAGTATTGCGAACCGCCCGTGCCGCGAAACTCCTCGCGCGACTGCAAGGTGCCCGGCGAAGCGGCAAAGGCGTTGACCGTGCTGGCCTTTTCGCCATGGCTGGTGCTGGCGGCGCCATTCCACAGCAGATTCGCGCCATACAGGCCGCGGCTGTACTGAGCCAGTTCCGAGCCGCTCCAGGTGGTCTGGAAATTCCCCCACATGACGGACGAATCGCCTTTTTCCAGCCGCACGTAAAAGCGCCCCTGGGTAGGCGCATCGTCGACGGTGGTGCTGTCGTCGCCGTACACGGGATAGTATTTGTCCGGATCGATGCGGCGCAGCAGGTAGTTCGGATCCTTGCTCTGGAAGTTGTGAAACAAATCGCGCAGGGGCTGTTCGCGCGTGTCGGCGCTGGCCGTCAGCAGATAGTCGCCCTTGATCTTGCCCTTCAAGTAAAACGCGCCGCGGCCGTCGGCCCAGGTCTCATTCTTGTAGTGCTGCGTGTCGCCCGTGACCAGTTCCGCCGGCCCTTTCGTGCGGTCACGGCCAATGGTCAGATCGGCCAGCGCCACATAGAACCAGTCGCTGTCGGCGATGTTCAGGTTGCGGCGGAAAGTCATGCCGGCTCCGCTGCCATCCTTCACGGCCACTTCCACCTTATGCGGGCCAGGACGCATGATCTGGCGCATGGCGAACTTGCCGCTGGCGTCGACCGGCACGACCATGCCCAGCGCCGTCACCTGCTGGCCAGGCTTGATCTTCTCACCGCTGATGGTGACGCTGCCGCCGGCTGCATCGATATTGCGCAAGATCAGGCTCGACTCGCCCCAGCCGGCCAAGGCGTCGCCGCCGGCCTTCCTGCCCGGCGCTTCGGGCGGCGCCGCATCGAGCAGGCGCAGTGGCTGCAAACGCGTCTCGTCAAACTTGCCGCCTGCGTCGTAGACGCGCAGCAGGTAGCCGATCTGCTCCGGCGCATCGGCCGGCGCCTGCCAGGCCGTCGCTTCGCCCATCGTCGCGGGCACGATGGCGAATGGATGCTCCTGCGTGCTCTGTCCCTTGGCGAAAATACGGATCTCGGCGCGCTGCTGGAAAAATGCGTAATTGGTGTACGTGCCAAAACGCACGGGCGCCTGGCGCTGCGCATAAGGCGCTGCCAGCCAGACATTCAAGGCCGGCGCCACATTCAGGGGGTCGTACTTGACCTGGATGTCGGAACGCTCCAGCGCCACGTCGACGCATCGCTGGCGGTCCGCCTCCTGCTGCGGCGTATCGGTGTCCTGCACCACGCCGTCTATGCTGATGGAGAAGGCCGCATCGCGGTTGTCCACCTGGCTGGCGACGGCGCAATCGTCGACCTGCACCACCGTCTCGATGCGCCTGGCGGGCGGGCTGGCCACTGCAGGCAGTTCGACGGCTTCCTCGTACCAGGCACGGATTTCCGTGCGGCGGTTCTGCGCCATGCCTTGCGGCGTGGCGTTCGACGCAATCGCTTCGCTCTCGCCCTTGCCGCTGGCGGAAAAGGCCGACGCCGGCAAGTCCAGCGCGCGCATCAGATAGGCCGTGACGGCCAGCGCGCGCGCCTCCGACAGATGCTGGTTGGTCGGGAAAGTCGGCTTCAACCAGGCGGCGATGCGCTGGTTGTCCGTATGCCCGATCACCTGCACGCGCACCTTCTGCTTGTCGCGCAAACGTGCGGCAAGCGCGTCAAGCCGGGCCGTGGCGGCCGGCAGCAGCACATCGCGGCCGGACTCGAAATTGGTGCCCGACAGCAGATCGTCGAAAGTCACGCTCTGCTGCGCCGGCGTGGCCGGCGGCACCGCTTCCAGGATCACGCGGCGCTCGGCGCGGCTCAGGCCAGACGGCGCCAGGCCGCTGAAAGCGGGCGACTCCTGCTCGCCGCTCGAGGGCTGCTGCGCCCCCATGCTGTGGCTCCGGTCCAGCATTTTTCCCCGCAGCGCGTGCTCGTTTGCCGTTTGCGCATGCGCGCCCAGACAGACAAAGCCTATGCTGCCGAGCAAATACACGAGCCGCTTGGGGGCCGGCCTGGCCGCCGCTTTGAAGGTGCCTTGATTGCTAACGTTCATGGTCATTTTCGGTTTCATTGTGCGCCCTCGATCTCGATGACGAGGGGATATTCGTTTTGCAGTGCCTGCCAGCGCGCCTGCATCTCGCTTTCGATCGCCTTGCTGCGGCGCTGCGCCAGCGCGGCATCGCCGCCAGCGGCATACGCGATGCGCAGTACCGATGGCTTGGCGCGCAGGCTGGCCACCAGTCCTTCGATGCGTCCGGCCCATTCCGGCTGCAAGGTCGTTTCGCCCGCGACGAATGCGGCGTCGCTCAGCTCAAGACGCACGACACGGTGGATGGTGGCGCCGAAGTTCAGCTTGACCACCTTGCCTCGGGTCAGGCGCACATCGCGCGGATTTTCCGTCGTGACGCGGTAGCCGCTCGGCAGGGTGCGGTCATCGAGCTTCATGACGAAGTTCGAGCCGCGGTCCGCATTCGGAATCGCCGGACAAGCCACGTGGAAGCGTCCTTCCGCATCCGTCGTCACCAGCAAGCCGCGCGCCGTCGCCATGCGCACGCCGGCAATGCCCGCCTCGCCGTCATCCTGGTAGCCATTCGCGTTCCGGTCGTCGAACACCTTGCCGATGATGTCGGGACAATCGAAAGTGGCATCCGGCACCACGCGCACCGTGGCGGTAGCCAGGTTGGAAATACGCGTCTCGCCCGTCGCTGCCCAGGCCTGGTTGACGTATTCGCCATCGCCAACGCCGCTGCCCACCATCAGCATCAGCTTGTAGGTCTTCTTCTCCTTCGGCGCGAAACCGCTTTCCTTCCAGCGCAAGCTGCGGCCATCGACGATCGGTTCCGCCGGCACGCCATTGCGGGTCGCGCTGCCGACGCGGTACTTGAAGCCGGCCGGTATCAGGTCGCGCACCTCCATCGCGCCCAGGGTCGCCGCCTGCGGATTGCTGGCAGTGATCGTGTACGGCACCAGGTCGCCGCGCGTGACGTTCAGCATCGGCGTCGTCTTCGTCACCATGATGCTGTCGCTGCCCAGCGGGTCGAGCGGGATATGGTTGTTCAGGATCGGAGCCGAACCGCCATTCGTGATGACAAAGCTCAGGTAATACTGCGTGGTCCTGGCGCCTCCGGCGATCAGTCCCGTGCAGTTGTTCGGATCGAGTTCCATCTTCGTCGACAATGCCGGCGCCAGCTCGCTGGCCTGGATAAAGGCCGGATCCGGCACCAGGCCCACCGTCAGCGGTCCCTTGCAGGCCGGCAGGCTGCCGGACGGCGCCAGCAGGTAATTCGCCGGCGCCACCACGCTCAGCGTATACACGCCGTTGGGGAAACCGTTCTGCAGCAGGAACTGGTACATGCCGTCGCTGCCCACGATTTGCGTCTGCTCAGCAACACCACCGACCAGGTGCGTGGCGCTGTCAAAACCGGCAGGGCCGCTGATCGACACGACGGCGCCAGCCACCGGCTTGCGCGTCACGGAGTCGTACACCACGCCGGCCGGATCGAGCGGCAGATTCTGCTCGACGACACGGTCGCCGTCGCGCAAGGTCAGGTTGGTGATGCGGCTGCCGCCTGGCACCACCACGCCTTCGCCCCCCGTCGACACGGGCACATTCGGCATGTTGTTGCCATCCTTGAGGAAGGTGATCGCATAGCCGGAACCCGTCGGCAAGCCGCTCGCCTCGTAGCCGGGGCAATGCAGGTTGTCGAACTGGTAGAAGCCTTTCTCGTCCGTGATGGCGCGGCAGATCAATTTGCCTTCCTGGTGCAGCTCGGCCGTCCAGCCAGCCACGCCAGCCTGGCTGCCGTCGAGCGGACGCACACGGCTGCCGTCGCGGTTCAGCCATACGTAGCCGTTGATGATGGGCGGCTTCAATTGCGGGATGCCCTTCTCGCCGAACAGATAGCCGCGCATGTCGTCGCCCGCCGCCAGCCTGATGCCGGTGATCGTATCCTTGTTGCCCACGCCGACAGGCTTGCTGGCGTTGGCCGTGCCCACCGATCCTGGCAGCACCGCCGTCTTGCCGTCCACATAAGCGGCCGGCTGCGTTTCCGTCAGGGTGTAGCCGGCGGCGTCGCTGACCGGCACCGTGTCGAACAGATAGCTGCCGTCGGCGCCCGTCAGCACGCTCAGTTTGACCGACTTGCCATCGACGGACGTGCCGCTCAGGACCACCGTCACGCCGGCAATGCCTGACTCGCCATCGTTGCGGATGCCGTCGTTATTCAGGTCGGCATACACCACGCCGCCGATCTTGCCCAGCATATGGCGTTCGCCAAACAGGTAGCCGCTCGCCTGCGTCGCCACCGGCAGCACGATGTCGCCGATCGTGTTGTGTTCCGGCGCCGCGCCGAAGCTGGCGTTGTTCACCTTGCCGCCGGCGCTGCCAGCCGTTTCGCGGCCGTCGAGATACACGGCAGGCTGGCTTTCCAGCAGGCTGTAGGTACCGGCAGGCAGGCCGTCGAAGCGGTAGCTGCCATCGCTTCCCGTCACCACCGTACGGGTCAAGCCGTTCGCGCCGCGCACAGTGATTTCAATGTCGGCGATGCCCGCTTCCCCCGCGTCCATGGCGCCGTTGTCGTTCAGGTCGCGATACACGAAACCCCGCAACGACGACACCTGTTCGCGGAAATCATAGCCGCTGCCATTGCCCTGGGGCGGCAGGACGATGCCGCTGACGACATCCACCACGCCGGTACCGACCGGCTTGCCGTTGATGCTGCCGACAAAGGTACCCGTCGCACCCGGATAATTCCCCAGGCCGGCCGGCTGCGTTTCAGTGACCGTGTAGCCGGCAGGACCGGACGGATACAGGCCAGGGAAGGTGTAGCTGCCATCGGCGTCCGTGACGACGGTGACATTGACCGGCTTGCCGTGGCTGTCGATGCCGCTCAGCGTCAGGCTCACGCCCGGCAAGCCTTCGCCCTTCTCGTAGCTGCCGCTGTCGTTCGCATCGCCGTACACGCGGCCGGAAATACTCGCCGCCTGCAGTTCGCCGAAGTCAAAGCGCGTATGGCTCTTCGCCGCATCGAATGGAATGCGCGCGATCGTATTGGCCGTGCCGATGTCGCAGGCCGGATTGGCGCAGGCGGCGGCGCCGTCGATCAGGCCCTTGCGCTGGCGTCCGTCCAGATAGGCGGCCGGCTGCGTTTCCACCAGCGTATAGCCGGCCGCATTCGCGTGCGGCAGGTCACGCAAGCTGTAGCTGCCGTCGGCGGCCGTGATGGCCGTGCGGTTGACCGGCGTCACGCCATCGCGGGCGATGCCGGTCAGGGTGATGGTAACGCCGGCGATGCCCGCGGTTTCACCCGCATCGCGCACGCCATTGTCGTTCGCGTCGACGTAGACGGCGCCGCTGATGGCGCCTGTCTTCTCGCCGAAATCGTAGCCCGTCAATTGCGCGCCCGGCGCCAGCGCGATGGCGCTGACCACGTTGGCCACGCTGGCATTGCCGCCGCCATTGCCGGCCGCCTGGCCCGCATCGGCGTAATTGACCGGCTGCGTTTGCGTCACGGTATAGGTACCGGCGAGCAGGCCGTCGAAATGGTAGGCGCCGTTGGCATCGGTCAGCACCGTCACGGGACCGCCTGCGCCACCGGTCAGCGTCAAGGTCACGCCCGGCAGCGGCGTGTCGCCGCTGCCGGCCGCGCCATTGCCGTCCACGTCGAGGTAGACCTTGCCGGCAATGCTGCCCGTCAGTTCGCCAAAATTGTAATCGCGCGCGCTGCCGCCGTTCGGCAGCACGATGCCGTTGAATTGGTCGAAACGGGGCGCACTGCCGCCGATGCGGCCTGTCGCAACGCCATTGACCGTACCCACGCTTTCCGCGCCATCGAGGTAGGCGGCAGGCTGGGTTTCAGCCACGGCATAGCCGTTGCCGTCGCTTTGCGGCAGGCCCGTGAAGCTGTAGCCGCCGTCGGCCGCCGTTTGCAGCGTGCACAAGGCAGGCACGATCACGCTGCAGACGTCGAAGCCGTCCGCCGTGGTGCCCGACAGCGTGACCGTCACGCCGGCGATGCCCGTTTCGCCCCCATCCTTGCGGCCGTTGCGGTTTGCATCGATATACACGTAACCGGACAGCGACTGCGCCACGCCGCCAGCCGCGCCTGGCGCCTGGCCGAAATGGTAGCCCGTCGCCGTGGCGCCGGGCAGCAGCACGATGGCGCCGGCAGTGCGGATCGCCGCACCCGGCACGCCCGTGCCAGGCACGCGCACGGCGCCGTCGATCAGGCCGCCGAGGCTGCCGGCCTGCGCACCCGTGTGATACAGGCTGGCCGGCGGCGTGACCGTCACGGCATAGCCGGCAGCGTCGCTCGGCGCCAGGCCGGCAATCAGGTAACTGCCGTCCGCACCCGTCTGGAAGGTGCAGCTCGGCACGGCAATGCCCGGACAGACGGGATGACCGAGATGGTCGTTACCGCTCAGGGTCAGCGTGACACCGGCCACGCCCGTGCTTTCGCCGCCCTGGCGCACCGCATCGCGGTTGCTGTCCATGTAGACGCTGCCGGCAATCGACGCCAGCGCCAGTTCGCCGAAATTGCGCTCGGTGTAGCTCAGGCCCGGTTCGATGCTGCCGATGACGATGCCTTCCGGCGCGGCGCGTCCCGCGCTGTTCGCCACGACATTGCCGGCGCCGTTCTGCTCCTTGCCATCCGCATGGCCGGCAGGCTGGGTCAGTTCGGTCACCGTGTAGGATTCTCCCAGACGGCTAGGCGGGACATTCGTGAAGCTGTATTTGCCATTGGCGTCGGTGGTGGCCGTGCACGCGCTGCCCATCGCGGCGCACACGTCGGCGCCCCAGAAGGTCAGGCCGGAGAGCTTCACCTGCACGCCGGCGATGCCATTTTCGCCCGCCTCGCGCAAGCCGTTGTTGTTCTTGTCGGCGTACACGTAGCCGCTGATGGCCGCATGCGCGTATTCCTGGAACAGGTAGCCCGTCGCCGCCGTATTCGGCGCCAGCACGATCTGGCCGATGGTGTTGTGCGCCGCGCTGGCGGAACAGTTGGCGCCGTTGTCGCAGCTGGCCGGCGGCGGCGTGCCACCGGCCGTGCCCGCGACTTCAAACAGGTCGGCGTAGCTGGCCGGCTGTGTCTCGACGAGGGTGTAACCGCCGGCCGCGGAGCGCGGCAGACGGTCGAACAGGAAGTCGCCGCTGCTGGTGCTGAGGGTCAGCGGCGCGCCCGCCGTGCCGATATCGTTGCCCCAGAAATCCTGGCCGTACAGCGAGAACGTCACGCTGCTGGTGATCTTCTCACCGGCATCCATGCCGTTGCTGCGGTTCGCATCGTTATACACGGAGCCGGCGATGCTCGATTTGACGATCTGCACGTCGACGCTGGCACTGTTGTTGCCGGCGTTCGGATCGCGCGAGGTGCCCGGCGTCGGCACGATGCTGGCGGTATTCGTGATATTGCTGGCGAACGGTCCCGCATAGGCCGGGTAAGGCGCCTTCACGGGGATGGTGATGCTGACCAGGTTGGCCGTGTCGGCTGCGCCCGAGGCAATCGGCAGCACGCCCAGCGTGCAGGTCACGGTGACCGGCGAACCGCTGCTGACGCAGTTGTTCAAGGTCAGCGAAGCGCCCGAGCCGAGGCGTGCCGTCGGTGCGCCCGTCAGCACGAAGCCGGCCGGCAGCACGTCGGTGACGACCGTGCTGGCCGCCAGGGCGGGTCCCAGATTCCCCACCACCAGGGTGTAGCTAAAGGGCTGGTTGATGCTGAACGGCGATGCGGGCGAAACGGTTTTCGACACCAGCATCAGATCGGTCTTCGGCAGCACGGTGGTGGTTTCTTCCACCACGTTGTTCGTCGCCAGCTTGTCGCCGGCAAACGGCGCCGCGCCCGTTTCCAGCGATTCGACGCTGGCGTTGATCTTGTAGGTGATCGATCCCGGCGGCGCATTGCTGACGGGACCCGTATCGAATTTCAGGGCGAACACGCGGCTGACGCCGCTGGCCAAGGTGCTGTCGCCGGGCATGCTGGCCAGGTAGCACACCAGGTTCGTGCCCGCGCCGCCCGGCTGGCTGCACGAGGCGCCGGCCGGCAAGGTGCTGCCTGCGGCATTCCACAGCATGGTATACGGCACGGCCGCGCCATTTTGCGGCGGCGGCACGGGCGTGATGACCAGCTTCAGGCCGGTGGCCAGCGACGGTCCATTGTTTTGCACGGTGACCTTGTACACGAGCGCATCGCCGAACGGGCTCTGTTCGTAGCCCGTATCGACGGCCGACACGCTCAGGTCCAGCTCCTTGCTGATCACGGTGACGGTGGTGCTGTTGCTGTTGTTGGCCGCGTTGCTGTCGTCGGTCGTCGTGCTGATGGTGGCGCTGCTGGCATAGGTCGCGTCGAGCGCATCGGGGTACGGGAACACGGGGATGACCGAGAAGATCAGCTGGCGCGTCTCGCCGTCGCCGAGTCCAAAGGTCCGGCATTCGATGCCGGACTGTCCCGCATAGGGCGTGCCGCTGAAGGCTGGCACCAGCGTGCATTGCGCGGCGCTGCCCGCGATGCTGGCCGAGCCGGCCACATACGCCATGCGGGCCGGATCGATGACCTGGCGCAGCACCACATTGGCCGCGCTGCTGGGCCCATTGTTGCGGATCGAGGTGGTGAACACCAGCGGCACGCCGACGCGCACGGGGTTTGGCGCACCGGCCATCGCCGTGACGCCGACGTCGGCCTGCGGCACCACGGTGACGGTGGCGCCGGAGCTGTTATTGGCCGCATCGGTGTCGATGGCATCCGGGCTCGATACCGTGGCGGTATTGAGCAAGGCGCCGTCCTTCAAGGGGCGATTAAGCGTGATGGTGATGGTGCGCGACGCGCCATTGCCCAGGTTCAGCAGCGTGCACGTGATGGTCGACGCAAAGCTGCAGCTTTCGCCTGCGCCGCTGCCGGCCAGCACGACGCTGCCGCCCGTGGTGCCGCCGCTGCCGTTGTACCAGTGCGGCAAGGCGTCGACCACCTTGACGGTCGGTGCGCTGTCCGGGCCAGCATTGCTGACCACCAGGGTATAGCTGAAGGTATTCGAGGCGGCCGGCAAGCTGACCAGGGACGCCGTCTTGACGATGGCCAGGTCGACGTTCAACGGCGTCGACGTGACGCTGGCGGTGTCGCAATTGCCCGTGCTCGCATTGTCCGGCGGCTGGTGCGCCGACCCGGCGGCCATGCCGGTACAGGCGGTATTGCTCAAGGTGCCGGAAAACCCCGCTTGCGCGCGCGTGGTCAGAACCAGGGCAGGCAGTTTCGCGCCGCGCGCCAGGCTGCCGGAAATCGTGTAGGTGCAGGTCACCAGCTGTCCCGCCGCGCTGCACGTCCAGCCCGCGCCGCTGGCGCTCACATAGCTTTCTTGCGGCGACAAGGTATCGGTCACGGTCACGGTGCCGCTGGCGGCACTGGTGGAGGTGCTCGCATTGGTGACCGTGATGGTATTGCTGATCAGGCCATTGGCCGCAACCAGTCCTGGCGACTTGCTCTTGCTCAGGGTCAGGTGGGCGAATGGCGCGACGATGGTGTAGGTGGCCGAGGCGGGATTGTTCAAGCCGTCGAGCGGGGCGCTGCGTGCCACGTCCACCACATTCGCGCCGCCCGTCGCACCCGTGGCGACGGTCAGCGGAATCAGGAACTTGGAAGAGGTGGCGCCCAGCGCCAGCGCGCCGACATTGCAGGTGATCGTCTGGCCAGCCTTGGCGCAGCCGGCCGGCAAGGTGCCGATCGTGAAATCGCCGGACACCGTCGTCTTCACGGTGACGCCGCTGGCGTCCTGCGTGCCGCTATTGACGGCCCACAGGTTCAGGCTGACCGCCTCGCCCTGCGTCAACGAGCTCAGGCCGCTGGCGTTCGACACCAGGGTTTGCCGGGCATCGAGGTCGGTGCCCGGCTTGACCGTGACGATGACCTGGCTTGGTCCGTTGTTGCCGTCTTCCGGATCGCCGGTCTGCAAGTCGCTGGAAGCCACCGACGCGCCGTTGGTGATGGTGCCGGCGATGCTCTTGACAATGCGCCCGCCGATCGTGATGGGGGGAGCTTGCTGCCCGACGCCGATGGCCGCGCCGCTGTAGGTACAGGTCAGCACGGTGCCCGAACGGGCGCATGCCCAGCCCGTGCCGGACGCCGACGCGTAGGTAAAATCTGCGCTGGCCGGCAAGTTGTACGTGACCTTGAATTGCGATGCGCTGTCCGGGCCGGCATTCGCCACGTCCACCCGGTAGCCCACCGTTGCGCCGGCCGCTGCCGTACAAGCGGCGGGACAACCGCTCAAGCCCGTCGTGCCGCTGGCGGCGACGCTCAGGTCCGCGCCCTTGATGACGGTGACCGTCTTGATCGAATCGTTGTTGAAACTGTTGCCGTCCGTGTCCACGTTGACAAAAGACACGCTGGCCTTGGTCACCACGGCAGACGCCGCCGAGCCCGTGCCGCTGAAATTGACCGTCCAGTTCGCGGTCTTGCCCAGTCCGCTGCGCGTGCAAGTGAGCAGTTGCGGACTGGCTGCCAGATTGAAGGCGCAACCGGCCGGCGCCGTGCTCGACGCAAAATTCACATTGGCGGGCAATTCCACCGCCAGGCGCACGGTGCCCGTCGCATCGACCAGGTCCTCATTGTTCGTCACCACCACCGAAAAGCTGGCCTTGCCGCCGCGCGGCACGGGGTCCGGCGCCTGCAGGTAGGCGGAAACGGACAAGTCGATTGCCGCCGCCGACGCCGTTCCCGCCGCGCCAAGGGTACAGAAACAGGCGATCAGCCATAACAGGCGCTGCAGGAGACCGCGCGGCCCTCCCCGCTTGCAGGAGATCAGACAGGAAAAGATAGTGCGCAAAAAGGAGGACATAGGCATGGCAGTCGTCAGGGGGTTGTGCGGTGTGCTGCAACGGCACTTCCGGCCCAGAAAAAACAGCGAACGGCCCGCTTTTTCACCCTGCGAACATGGCAAGGCGGCACGAAAGTCAACAAATATTCAATGTGTAATTTATGACAACATTGATGATTTGCGACATTCTGGTGTATTTTTTAATGCTTTACAAGCAATAAAAATATTAAAAAATTAATTAATTGAGATTAAGCAAGGAAATGAAAAAATCACTCAAAGGCACTTGCATTCATGCCAACAAATGTGTCTATTTTGTTATTTTTTGAAATTGGTACTACGACAGGTTTTTTTGCTTCACGCCCTTGAAATGATAGAAATCAAGGCTAAAGATGCCAATTTCGCTCAATATGCCACTATGTACTCTAGCGTACATATCAGAAAGAAAAGTGTTTCCCATGTGATACTAAAAATAATTCAAATGACAATGTTTATTGGTATCACAGGTGCAGCACGGCAGAAATCACAAAAGAATTCCATGTGGAAATTTTTTATGTACTGCAACGTGAAAATGAAGTTGTGAAAATACAACAAAAAAGATCGGCGGCGCGCCGTCGCGGACAGGGGAAACGCGGGGAGTTTTGGGAAAGGGCGGCAAGACGTTACCGAAGCGCCTGCATCCAGGCAAAAAAACCGGATGCTGCGACAGGAGGGAGCAGGCGCTTGTCCCGGCAGAGGGATCCATCCCCTGCCGGGACAGCCGGGACAGGCGTTAAGGGCGGGCCGTTGCCGCCCAGCCGCCGCCCATGGCCCGGTACAGGTCGACCGAGGCGACGAGGATGCGCGTCTTCAGTTGCAGCAGCCCCACGTCGGCGCTGTACAGGGTACGCTGGGCGTCCAGCTCTTCCAGGTACGAGGCATAGCCATTGCGGTAGCGGTTATGCGCGATGCGCAGGGTGTCCGCCGCCGTGGCGCGGCGCGCGTCGTTTTCCACGGCCTGCTGCTGGAGGCGGTAGATGGCGCCCAGGCTGTTCTCCGTTTCGGCGAAGGCATTGCGCACCACGTTTTCATAGGTGTACGCGAGCTGGTCGCGCTGCGCGCCTGCCGCATCCGTCTGCGCCTGCACGCGCCCGCCGTCGAACAGGGGACCGGCCGCCAGCGCCGTCAGCCGCCACAGGGCCGTGGGCGCATGCAGGAAATCGGTGAGCGTCGTCGCTTGCCCGCCGCCGACGGCCGTCAGTTTGAACGAGGGCAGCAGCTGGTCGCGCGTGGCGGCCAGGCTGGCGTTGGCGGCCGCCAGGTTGTGTTCCGCGCGCGCGATGTCGGGCCGCCGGCGCAGCAATTCGGACGGCAGGCCGGCAGGCACACCCGGCGCCGCCAGTTCGGCCAGCGGCAAGCCGCGCGCGATGGGGCCGGGATTGCCGCCGACGAGGACGGCCAGCGCGTTTTCCTGTTCAAAAATCTGCCGCTGCAGCTGCGGTACCTGCTCGGCCGCCGCATGGTATTCCGATTGCGCCTGCAGCCATTCCAGCCGCGAGCTGTAGCCCACCTCGAACTGCTTGCGGGCCAGCTCGCGCGACTGTTCGCGCAGCTGCAGCGTCGATTGCGTGAGCGCCAGCTGCGCGTCGAGTCCCCGCAGATTCAGGTAACTCGTCGCCACGCTGGCGGCGATCGACAGGGCCGCCGCATCGAGGCTGGCCTGCTCGGCGCGGTAACTCTCGCCCGCAGCATCGCTCAGATTGGCCAGCCGGCCCCACACGTCGATTTCATAGCTGGCCTGCAGTTCGGCCTGGAAGACATTCGTCACATACGGTTTGCCGCTGGACGCCAGGGTGCGCGTGCGCGTGGGCGAGCCGTCGAAGGCCAGGTTGGGCGCGCGGTTCGCGTCGGCCTGCGCCAGGCGCGCGCGGTATTCCTGCACCCGGGCGCGGGCCACGCGCAAGTCGCCGTTGCGCGCCAGCGCCTCGCCCACCAGGTCGCTCAAGACCGGATCGCCGAAGGCTTGCCACCACAGCTGCTCCACCTGCGCGCCATCGGAGGCGGCAATGAGCACCGGCGCACCGGCCCCCTGCGCGCGCCAGCCGGACGGCAGCTGCAATGCCGATACTGGCCGCGGCGGCGCGGTGGCGGCGCAGCCGGCCAGCGCCAGCGCGCCGGCCATCAGCAGGACATGGCGCTTCATGGCTTGGCCTTCTTCGGCGCTGGCGGCGGCGCCGGATTGTCCGCCGAGTCGTTCAGCACGGCGGACGTGTCGACGCTGACCACCACCGACATGCCGGGCACGAGCCGGCGCGCATTCGCCTGCCCCGCGTCGATGCGGATGCGCACGGGAATGCGCTGGGCGATCTTGAGGTAATTGCCCGTCGCGTTATCGGCCGGCAGCACGGAAAATTCGGAACCGGTGGCCGGCGAGATGCGCTCCACCTGGCCCGTCAGCACGGCGCCGTCGAGGGCGTCGACGTGGAAGGTGGCGCTCTGCCCTTCCTGCACGCCGTTCATCTGCGTTTCCTTGAAATTGGCGATCACCCACATCTGGCGCGGCACCAGCGCCATCAGCTGCGCACCCGAATTCACGTACGCGCCCTGGCGCACCGTCACCTGGCCCAGCTGGCCATCGGAAGGGGCAACGATGCGCGTGTTATCGAGGTCGATCTTCGCCGCCTTGACGGCTGCCTGCGCGTTCGCCACGGCCGCTTCCAGGGCCTGCTTGTTGACCACCACGGAATGCACGCTTTGCTGAGCGATGTCGAGATTGGCGCGCGCCTGCGCCAGCGCGGCCGCCATCTGCGCCTGCGTGGCGCGCGACTGGTCGTGTTCGCGCTGCGACAGGGAACCGTCGGCCACCAATTGTTCCACGCGATTGAGGTCGGCGCTGGCCTTGCGCGCCTGCGCTTCCGCATTGGCCAGCGCCGCCTCGCTGACGGAAATGCCCGCCTGCGCGCTGGCCTTTTGCTGCGCCCAGTTCGACAGCGCCGCCTGCTGCGCCGCCAGCTGGGCCTGCGCCTGCTCGTAGCGCTGCTGGTAGATGCGGTCGTCGATGCGCACCAGCAGCTGGCCTTCCTTCACGTCCATGAAATCCTGCACCGTCACTTCCACCACGTAGCCGGACAGCTGCGTGCCGATGATCGTCACCTGCCCCCGCACGGTGGCGTTTTCCGTCGTCACGACGGGGCTGGTGAACGGCGGCAGCCGCCACGCGTACAGCACGATCAGCACGCCCACCAGGGCCACGGCGGCAAAGGCCAGCGCGGACAGCCACTGGTGACGCCGGTCCGGCTGCGCCGTGGAAGGGGCGGCGGGTGCGGCTGCAGACGCCGCCGATGCAGGTGCGGGAGGTGGCGGTGGATTGTTATTTTCTGTCATTGCTCGGTTCCGAATTGGTAATGGGGACGATGGCCATGGCCGTCTGCGCATCGCGCACGGGGCCGACCAGGCGACGCGCGCCGGTGGTGATGCGGGTCCAGGATTGGCTGACCAGCATCCAGATCAGGGTGGCGATGGCGACGCCGGCGATCATCAAAAAGACATCGTTATAGGCCAGCACATTGGCTTCGCGCGTGGCGATGGCGCCCAGGCGCGCCACGCCCTGGGCGCTGCGCAAGGCAGGGTCCGTCAGCACGCCGCCGTAGCTCGCGGCGCCGGACTGCACGCGCGCGGCCACCTGCGGGTCGAGCAAGGTGAGATGCTCGACCAGGTAGCTGGAATGGTATTTTTCGCGCGCCGTCTGGATGGTGCCGACGATGGCCGAGCCGAGCAAGCCGCCCAGGTTCTGCGTCATGGTAAACATCACGGAAAAGCTCACCAGGTTGCGCGGTTCGGCGATCACGGCACCCATGCCGGCCACCATGGTAGGGCCGAGGAAATACGTGCCGCCAAAGGCCAGCAGGAACTGGCTGACATACATGTTGACGGGGCGCGTCTGGCTGGTGGCGTGCGCGTCGATCAGTGCGCCGGCGGCGATCAGCAGCAGCGCGAACATCAGCGAGCGGTTCAGGGTGGCCGGATTGATCGTCAGCGCGCTAACCACCAGGCCAGCCACGCTGCCCAGCAGCACCACGATGAACAGGTTCTGCATCTGGTCCGTGTTCAAGCCCAGCGCCTGCAGGAAGCCCACGGCCCCCGTCGATTCGGACAGCACGATGCGAAACAGCAGCACGGACAAGAACAGCTTGGCGATCTTGCCCGTGGTGAGCCAGCGCGTATTGAGCAGCGGGCGCGCGCGGTTATGCTCGATGGCCAGCGAGGCGGCGATCAGCACGATGGAGCCTGCCAGGCACACGCCCACCCATTCCGATTCCATCCACCACGCCGTGCGCCCCTGCGCCAGCACGGCGCACAGCAAGGCCACGCCGGGCGCGAACAGGATGAAGGTGAGGAAATCGAGCGGCTCGAACGTCTGCACCCTGTCGCCGGGCGGCAGTTTCAGGGCCAGCACGCAGCCCAGCGCCAGCAGGGCCAGTCCCAGTTCGAACAGGTACAGGCCATGCCATTCGCCGATCTGCAGCAGTTCGGAAGTAAAGATGCGCGCGAGCGGCAGCGCCAGTTGGGCAAAACCCAGGCCCAGCACCACGCCTTTCAGGCGGTGCCGCGCGGGAAACGCCTGCAAGGTGTAGTACAGGCCCAGCACGCCCAGCGCGCCGCCCACCATGCCATGCGCGGCGCGCACGGCGATCGCCGACGGCAAGGTATTCGCATACAAGTGGGCGAACGTCACGAGCGCATACAGCACCAGGAACGCTTCCGTGAACAGGCGCAGGCCGAACTGCTGGCGGAACTTCACCAGCAGCAGATTCATGGACACGATGGTCATCACGTAGGCGGCCGGCAGCCACTGCATCTGGTAGGCATAGGCGGCCAGCGAACCTTGCAGGTTCAGCAGATTGGCCGTCACCAGGCCGTTGCCCAGCCCCCCCGTCAGCGCGACGATCAGGCCGACGATGAAGTACGCGACACGCTTGGGCGTCGAATGTTCGGGCATCGATGGCGACCCGGGCAAGGTCGGGCGTTCGCCCGGCCCCCAGGTGCGAGGTGTGTACTTGTCCATGCGGTAATCGCGATCCGGTTTGCTGAAGCCGTTCTTTGCTGCTATAGAAATAGTTGCAAATGAACAGTTCTAGTCAGCAGCATATCACCGCAGGACGTTTTTATTGTTTACATTGTTGCATGGCGTTGCGCATGCCGCGCAAACAGCGTATGCAACGGGGCCGGCGGATCCGGCCCCGTTGCCGATGCCGCCACTCACACCCGCGGCGGGTCCGTCTCGCGCGCAAACGCCCGGTGCGCGGCCAGCGCCTTCTTGAAGGCCGCCACGGCTTTCACCACGTCGCCGGACGGCGCGACGATGATGGCGGGATCGGGCTTGCCATCGGGCAATGTCACCGGCACGTCCGCCTTGTCCAGCAAGTCCTTGCCCGCGCCGACAGCCAGCATGGGCTTGCAGTGGCGGTATTGCAGGCGCAGGAAGTCGAGCGCGTTGGCGTCGCTGCCCAGCTGCTGCACGGCGCCCTGGCCGTCCGGCAGCACGACGGCGTCGAACAGCACGGACGGTCCCGTCTCGAGCGAGATTTCCACGTCGAGCGGCGCGCCGCCGCTGGTATCGACTTTCCCCAGGTGGCTGCCCACCAGGCGCGGCACGGCGCCATCGGCCAGCAGCGAGGCATAGATATTGCGCACCTGCGCGCCATCGCTGCCCGGCCCCACCAGGATGGCCACGCGCAGGGTATGGATGCCCGTCTTGCCGGGGCGGAAAAAGAGCGACAGGGCCGGCGACGGTGGATACGTGGGGATCGGCAGCATCGAGGCGCGCGGCATGACGGGCGGCAGCGCCAGGCCCAGGCCGTCGGCCAGGCGCTGCGCCAGGGTTTCGTCGACATTGCGCAGCATGGCGACGATGCGCTTGCGGATGGCCACCGTCTGCACCTTGCTCAGTTCAAAGCGGAACGCATGCACGATATGGTCCTGTTCGACCGGCGTCTGGCTGATCCAGAACAGGCGCGCCTGGCCGAAGTGCTCGGCGAACTTCTCGGGCTTGCCGCGCACCTTGTCGCCTTCGGTCGCGGCGGGAAAGCTGTTGAAGCCCTTCGCGCCCGCCTGGAAGGGACAGCCGCCCGCCAGGGAATTGGGTTCATACGCGACCCGGCCCCGGTTGATGGCCTGGCGGTGGATGCCGTCGCGCTGGTTGTTGTGCAACGGCGCCAGCGGCGAATTGATGGGGATTTCATGGAAATTGGCGCCGCCCAGGCGCGTGATCTGCGTGTCGACGTAGGAGTGGATACGCCCCTGCAGCAGCGGGTCGTTGCTGAAATCGATGCCGGGCACGATGTGCGCCGTGCAGAACGCCACCTGCTCCGTCTCGGCGAAAAAATTGTCGGGATTGCGGTTCAAGACCATCTTCCCGACGGGGACCAGCGGCACGATTTCTTCGGGAATCAGCTTGGTCGGATCGAGCACGTCGAAGGGGAACGCTTCGGCCTGCGCTTCCGTGAATATCTGGAAGGACAGCTCGTATTCGGGATACGCGCCGCACTCGATGGCTTCCCACAGGTCGCGCCGGTGGAAGTCGGAATCGGCGCCGCTCAGTTTGACGGCTTCGTCCCACACCAGTGAATACGTGCCGGCCATGGGCGACCAGTGGAATTTGCAGAAGACGGACTGGCCCTTCGCATTCACGAGGCGGAAGGTATGCACGCCGAAGCCCTGCATCATGCGGAAACTGCGCGGGATGGCGCGGTCCGACATGGCCCACATCAGCATGTGCGTGATTTCCGGCGACAGCGAGGCGAAGTCCCAGAAGGTGTCGTGCGCGCTGGCCGCCTGCGGCATGCCGTTGTGCGGCTCGGGCTTGACGGCGTGGATCAGGTCGGGGAACTTCATCGCATCCTGGATGAAGAAGACGGGGATATTATTGCCGACCAGATCCCAGTTGCCCTCGTCCGTATAAAACTTCACGGCGAAGCCGCGCACGTCGCGCGCCGTATCGGTAGAACCGCGTTCGCCGGCCACCGTGGAAAAACGCACGAAGACGGGCGTGCGTTTGCCCGCCTTGGCGAACGGCGCGGCGCGCGTGTGCCTGCTTTGCTCCTTGTAGCATTCGAAATAGCCGTGGGCGGCCGAGCCGCGCGCATGCACGACGCGCTCGGGGATGCGCTCATGGTCGAAGTGCGTGAGCTTTTCGCGCAGGATGAAATCTTCCATCAGGGTGGGGCCGCGCAAGCCCGCCTTCAGCGAATTCTGGTTGTCGCCCACGGGCACGCCCTGATTGGTCGTCAGCACGCAGCCGCTGTCGTCGCTGCGGGAGTGATCCAGCGAATTATTCAACGCATTCTCGCCCAGCGCGGGCTGGCCATCGCCCGTCTTCGGGGAAGGTATCGTTTCGCCCGTGGTGCTGGCCGTGGCCAGCGCTTCGCCGGCTGCCACATGTACGCCTTCGGCCGGCGTGCGAGCCGCCTCGCCATACTGGCCATATTCCTTGGGATTGACGGCCATGGCGGCGGACAGTTGCTGGCCGGCGGCCGTCTTTTGCAGCAGCGCGCGGGTCAGGTCATTATCCGCACCCAGGCTGTTCGGCGTATTGCTGTCGGATGGGCCGGACATGCTGCTCAATACGGAACCAGCACCGTCCGTGGACGGCGTTTTCTTGTTGGTAGCCATTACATCTCCTGTGAGTAGTCTGCCCCGGGAGAACGCTACAACTCCCTCATTCAGCGCACGAACAGGGCAATCAAAACAATGATGGAAATAGGTACACCGATCAACCACAACAAAATGGAGCGCATCTTCACTCTCCTTTACGGCCTGCTACTAGCTACTACCTTGTGCGCGTGGGCGCTGTTTCCTCCGCCATCACGGCGAAGGGAACAGCGCCCACGACAAATACCGGCCAGGAAGGCGTAAAACTTATTTACGCGAACCCAGCAATTTCGACAGGCCATACCCGGCCGCTGCCGCAATCAGCAGGGACACGGCCGGCCGTTCGCGCACGTAATCGCGGCCCGTCTCGCCGGCGCGCTGGCAGGCGGCGCCCAATTGCTTGCCGCGCGCCATCAAGCGTTCGGAAGCCTTGCTGACGCTGTCGCTGACTTGGTCGATGCGGTCGCCCACCTGGTCCACGCCGTCGTGGGCGCGCGTGGCCATCTTGTCGGCCAGGGGCTGGGCCTGACTTGCCACCTTGTCGATCGTGCGGTGCAAGTCCTGGCGGGTATCCTGGGCGGTGCCGTTGATATCGGAGCTGGTTTTTTCAATCGCGTTCATGATGGTTTCCTTTAACAGTGAATAATTTCAACCATGCTCGATGCCGTGACCGAATCATGATTCTCCTCGCTTCTGGGAAAAAGAAGCGGCTAAACGCTGCCGGGCTGAGCCATATCAAACTCTGGATCAGCAGCAAGCTGTTGGCACTACCTTAACCGCGCCTGCCATACGCCACCGTGCGCTGCCACACCTTGAAGGCCAGACTTAAATGCCTGCCAGAAATAACAGTCCGCGCCGGCCTGGTGCGGCGGGCGAGGAGTAACGCTGCCTGATGCATGGTCCGCCCTGACGAGAAAGCCGGCCCCATACAAATGCATGGATTTTTATGCAGATTTTACGCATAATGTAGGCACTAAAATACATACATCAAGACAAAATGCCTCCGTCTAAATCCATACAAAAAGATGACCATGCAAGCGCATGGATCACGCCGTTCGTGCAGCACGGCGGTCCGCGCTACCTGCAGATCGCCGACATGCTCGAGCGCGCGCTGTCCGGCGGCAGCCTGCGCCCGGGGGACCGCTTGCCGCCGCAGCGCAGCCTGGCCGCCCTGTTCCAGGTCGACCTGACGACAGTGACGCGCGCCTACGACGAAGCCAAGCGCCGCAACCTGCTGGAAGGGCACGGCGCGCGCGGCACCTACGTGGCGGCGCCGAAGGTGGAATTGACGCAGATGCTGGACCTGAGCATGAACATCCCGCCGCCGCCCGTGGGCGTGGATTTCGACGACCTGCTGAAACAGGGCGTGGCGCAGGTGCTGATGCGCACGGACAGCGATCTGTTGATGAGTTATCACCTGGGCGGCGGCAGCAAGGCCGACCGCGCGGCGGGCGCCGCCTGGCTCGCGCCTATGTTCGGCAATGTCGATGGGGAACACGTCGTCGCCTGCCCCGGCGCGCAGGCGGCGCTGGCGGCGCTGATTTTGACCCTGAGCCGGCCCGGCGACGCCATCTTGACGGAGCCGGCCGTGTATCCGGGCTTGCGCTCGGCGGCGGGACAGCTGAACCGCAAGGCCGTGGCCGTGGAAACGGATGCGGACGGCATGCTGCCCGAAGCGCTGGAAAAAGCTGGCCGCAAGCACCGCGCGCGCCTCGTGTATCTGAATCCCACCCTGCAGAATCCCACGGCGCACACCATGCCGGCCGCGCGCCGCCTGGCCATCACGCAAGTGGCCCAGCGCTGCGGCATGCACATCATCGAGGATGATCCGTACTGGCTGCTGGCGTCCGATGCGCCACCGCCCCTGGCGCATTACGCCCCCGCCCACGTATCCTACATCGCCACCCTGTCGAAATGCCTGGCGCCGGGCCTGCGCATGGCCTATACCTTGATCGCCGACACGCAGTTGCGCGAACGCTTCCTGGACGCCCTGCGCTCTTTCAGCCTGATGGCCACGCCCGTGACGACGGCGCTGACGACGCAATGGATACACGACGGCTCCGCGCACGCGCTGCTGGCCGGCATACGCAGCGAAGCCGATGCGCGCCAGGACGTCATCCGCACCATCCTGACGGGCGCCACTCACCCGCGCAGCGATGGCATCCACGTGTGGTTTTCGCTGCCCGGCTACTGGACCTCGCGCGAACTGGCCGCCACCGCCCGTGCCCAGGGCGTGGCCGTCACGGCGTCCGACGCCTTCTACGACAACCGCCCGCCGAACGCCATCCGCATCTCGCTGGGCAGCATCCGCGACCGCGCGCGCCTGGCCAGCGCATTGAAGAAATTGTCGCTGCTGCTGGCGCACAAGCCTGCCGTGCGGCGGGAATTCGTCATTTAACGGCGCAACCGCGCATCCACCGAATACTTGCCCGCGCCGCCGATGGCAATCGTGCCGAAGACGATGATCAGCAACCAGCCGAACTGGCCGTCTGCGATGCTCCAGTCCGGGTGCACGAGCAGCATCGACACGCCCAGCAGGGGCAGGCAGGCCAGGCGCGTCAGCAAACCGGCGGCGACCAGCAGCGGGCAGAGGATTTCCGCGAACAGGGCGCAATACAGGGTGACGGCGCGGCGCGCCGCGCAATGCCGCGCTCAAGCCGCAGGCACGGCCGGTCGCCCGCTACGCTGCTGCACTACGATCAGGGCCCCCAGCAAAATCAGGGGCACGGCCAGCGCCACGAAACCGAAAGCCAGGTAGGCAAAGGCGGCAGCGATGGCGCCCAGGGCAAAGGCCAGCAGCGGCCAGAAGAACTTCCCGCAGCGCGCATGGGTAGCGCCATCGGCCGCGCTGCGCAGCACGTCGACGGTGTCGATGACGATCTGCGTCACGTTACCCGTCATCATGGAAGTGGGCGCCAGATGCGCCAGCAGCAGCCGGCTGGTGGCGCTGTGCACACCCATGGCGGCCGTGCCCAGCAAACCGGCCGCCATGGCCATGGAACTGACATCCTTGCCGATCGGTTCGGCCAGGCAGCCAAACACCATGAAGCCGGCCAGCAAGGCCCACTGCAGCAGCATCGCCAGGGTCAGTGACGGGCCGGCGCGGCGCTCCACGGCCAGCACCATCAGGCGCGTGACGGCGACGCCGGCGATAAAGGCGGGAAAAGCGAGAAACTTCAACAGGATGGACGCGCGCGATGCATCCGCCAGGGCGGCGCCGATCAGCACGAAGTTACCCGTGACATGGGCCGTAAACAGGCCAAACAGGGCAATGAAACCCAGGGTATCGACATACCCCGCTAAAAATCCCAGGCTGGTGCCGAACAAGCGGCTATGTGGTGGCTGATCCATCGAATGACTCCTGATACCGTGCAATGCACTAAAAAACGAAAAACGCGCCAGGGAAGCGCCCCGGCGCCGATGCCTGCATGGTAAGCCATGTGGCCGGCCGCCGCCCCCCCCCGTCCTTCGGCCAGTGCGTCTGCTCCACCTGATCTTTTGGCCCGTGTTCAAGCGCCGCCCGCTACCCTGGACGAGGTGACTTGCGCGCCGCGCACGCCGGCCTGTTAGCGTACGGCTCCCGTCTGGCCAACGACCGCCACGGCATCGCCGACTTTGCCATCAACAGCCTGGGACGCGATGCAGAAACAAAGGGCGCCACCTTGTCGGGCATGGCGCTGGGATAAGGCACACTTTCTGAGCGGCGCTCAGTCCCAGCAGACTGACAGCACGGCATAGCCCTCCGAAGGATCAGGAGCGTTGGCGGGCTTGCCGTATGGCCAGCCAGGAATGACGCCGTCGGCTTCCATGCCGGCGATCCAGCCTTCCACCTCGTCCTGGCGTGCGGACGTGAAGATGTGCACGTTTTCCGCCGGCGGGAAGCATTTCGCGTCCACGTCCGCCTGGCCATAGTCGCACCAGTCCTGGTGCAAGCCGACCAACACCTTTTCCACGTCCGGCCTGGCGGCGATCTCGCGGAACATGTCATACAACCTCGCAATCGGCGGGCGGCCATAGCCCCACTGGTTCGGCGCGATCGACTCTTCGTCGGCATTGCCCGCAAAGTAGAGATCCAGATCGACCACGGGTGGCGTATCGCCATCGTCCACACCGGGCGAGGTCAGGTACTGGTAGATTTTGTCGGGCATGGGCAAGGTTCCGTTGATATGAAAGACAATGCCATATTGTAATCTGCAGACTGCGTATCCAGGCAAAGCACCGCGCCAGGGTTCGAGTGCGCGGCAAGGTGATGGCGACATACGCCGTCCAGATGCTGTGCCCCCTGATCACAGCAGGCTGCATGCCATGCCGCTGAAATCGAGGGCAACAAAAAACCCGCTGACTTTTGCAAGCAAGCGGGTTTTCTGATGAAACTTGGTGCCGTTGGCCGGAATCGAAAATCCATTAATATCAGCAACTTAAATGATAATTTGCAAAAAATTTTCCAAATAATTCATGCTAAGTAAAGTGTTTTATCGGCTTTTACCTGAGAAAAACAACTCAGATTTATGATCTCGAACATGAAGTAAAAGCTCTTGCTCGCTGCCTAAACGATGCGAACTTCTGCGATTCGAAGCTGGATAGCATCACATGAAGCATCTATGGCAGCAAGGATTGCAGCTTCATTTGAAGCTCTCTTTTTCCAGCGCTCAGCAAATCCCAACGAATCGGCACCTTGAGCATCGATAAGTTCGACGTGGCAAGTAGTACATACGTCTGTCAGAGCGTCGAATACCTTCTTATCGTAAAAAGGTTTGTTCTCTTGCACGACACGAAGGAAATTGTTGTATGGATCTGTCACTGCCCCGAGTCGACGTTCAAGCCTAGCTTGTTCCGACTCCCTACTGTCAACTTCATCATATATCGGTCGAATTGCTAAAACAGCTCCCCTTAAAGGTACCAGAAGTGCCCATGCCGTTCGGTAGACTTCATATTCGTGCTCAAAGCGAATTCGATCGATAAGGACCAAATGCTCAAGCCCTGCACCAAGCTTGGCCAAATTTTCTGCGTTCGCACGTTCCAGGCTCGCTTGTACCTTGACCAGCAGCAACTCTCTCTCTGCAGCTTCTTTTGCGACAATTCTAGTATGCCAAGTATTTCCTAGCCATGTGGCCAACCCTCCCGCCACGACTGCACTTCCGCCAAGAGATGTTAAAATTGTAAGCCAGAATTCCACAGATTTCCTTTACCATAAGTGTTCAGACCCATCATACGCTACCCATTTACTCACCAGCAGGCATCGTACAACAGGCACATATGATGCAACAGTGCCTTTCCCCTATGAAGCACCACTCTGAATTTTCAGAGTTACGCTAAAAGTTACGCATCTTAGACAACTGAACGCCTTCGCGTCGTACCTGGATTTGCCCCCCACATCTTAACAACTTGATTATGCAAAAAAACGAAAAATCTGATTTACTTGGCACCGCCCGACGGACTTTTTCCAACGCCAATAGGCATTTTTGTAATCTGGAAATCGAAGATGCCAAGTTTTTTCAGTTAAATCCGCTTCAAATTGTTGTTGATTCCGACATATCAACGGGTTTTGACATTCATAAAGTCGCTCTAACCGCTCCGCTGCCAGAAGCAATAATCGGGCTGGCATTTGATTTTGTTGGCAACCTACGCGCTAGCCTCGATCAAGCTTGTTATGCGATTGCAATTGCTAGCACGCCTGGAAGTAATGGCAAAAAAGCTCATTTCCCATTCGGAAAAACGCTTGACGATGTTCTTAAAAAGAAGAAGAAAGATGGAGGGTCAAAAAATATCCCTGATGTTTTTTTTGACCTTATCCTTGAAAGTAAACCGTATCGAGATGGAAATTACGCCCTATGGCAGCTTAACAATCTCTGCAACACCTCGAAGCATGAACTTCTTGGGCCTATCGCTACTCACTTTGAGCCGATGTCAGTAGTCAAAAATGCTAAGTTTGAGAGTCTCGTTAGTTTAAAAATTCCTCCAAGATGGGATTTCAAGCGACAAGAGATGATCATTGCGATCGTAAAGCATGGTACTAAGGCTGATTTTGAAATCCACTTGGATTCATTTTTGGCAATAGGTGGAGACAGCGAGATAAGCGGAGCACCTGCTATACGCACGTTTTTTGCAATGAAAAAAAACGTTGAATCTATCCTCGATAAGTTAGAAGAAAAAATAGATAGTCTAGGATTGTGATTCCTGTTGTCGTGGGTTCGAGCCCCATCAGCCACCCCACAGAATGAGTAGAAAAATCAAAGGGTTACATGCTTCGGCTTGTAACCTTTTTTTGTATTTTCCAACGGATTTCACATCTTCAAACGCGCCTACCCAAATCATTGACTCGGCATGAGTCTGCGCAAGCCCTATCTCTTCTACGCATGACATCCTGATCACATCTCCGCACGACGCATATGAGGCGATGATCATGAATCTTTTGCTCAAATACCTGGTCGCTTTTTCAGCCTTGTCTTGCAACTCACCAAGGCCCGAACCAGTAGCTGAAATACTTCAAGTAGGACAGAGCAGCTTCGCCCTTGCCGCGCGTTACGGCACGCCCGCCAGCTATCAGCACCAAGGCGAGTATCTACAACTAAACTATGGAAGCGCCGCAAGCGGCTGTCGGCTCATCGTGCTGGTTGAACCGGCCCAGCAGGTGGTCGGCTGGGTATCCTCAGGCACTCGCTGTATCAGCGCTAGGCCAGATGGCCTTGCAAAGCCAGACCTGAACATGCTGGACTAACATCCCATCGACCATTTCATTTTCATGGCCCCGCAAAATCATGCCATCAGCATTCAGCAGCTCCAATTCCGGCTCAAACAACGGATCGCTGATGCGAACTGGCATACCGTGACTTGGCCGAACGAGGGTTGCGGCTCGATGGTACGCAACACCGAAGCCGCCGCGCTCTACGGTAAGCAAACCTTTTAGCGGTACAAAGTCGTCCATTTCCCGCTTGGTGATCTTGCGCCCCTTGTCCCTGAGCTTAATCACTTGATATGGCACACCCGGTACTTCGAGCACCTTTTTAGGCCACTTGTGTTTATTTGTTGTTCCGTCCATAACTAGCTCAATATACTGTACAAAAACACAGTATATTGCCAAGATTGGGAAACCAGAAGGCGAGATTTGTAACTAGAAGAGCCCGCCCGGCTCCGTGGGCGCTGCCGGCGTGGGCGCCTTCGCACGGGATCGCGGCTGCATAGGGTCGGGCTGCGCGACGAGAAGGTCTGTAGGGTACTGCCGGTACACATCCTGTTCGGTCACCAGCGAACCGTCCAGCCAGCCTTGGTACTGGTCCGGGTCCAGGATCATCACCATGCGCTTTTCATCGTCGGGCTTGTGGAAACGCTGCATCAGTGGGTGCCCATCGGCGTTGATCGTCAGCATCGAAAACGACAGCAGCTGATCCGCCGGCCGGTATTCCCAGATGCCAGCAATAGCCACTGGGGAGCCATCGGCGCGCTCAATGCGCCAGCGCACGGGCTTGCCGGTTTCGTAATTTGGTTCGAAGAAATTGGCGGCCGGGATGATGCAAAACTGCTTGCGCTTCCAGGCGTTGCGGAAAGATGGCTTGCTGGCCACCGTCTCCATACGCGCGTTGTATGTTTGGCGAGCGAGCTTGAGGTCGGCCCAGTGCGGCACCATGCCGAACAAAGCAGGGGCGATTTCCAACTCACCAGACGCATCATGCGAACTGCGCAAGATGGGCGCCATGTAGCCGGGCCAAGCCTCAGGCGGTAACTGAAGTTGAAGTGAACGCAAACTAAAATGGTCTGCGATCTGCTCATTACGGCTCGGAGTATAGTCAGCACACATGCGACTATTTTATAGTTTTTTTTGCAAACAGACATCACCGCTATACTTGCGGCACGAGCGAACAGCCGCAATGCTTGCATTTGCGCGCATCCTTGATTACAAGCTCACGGCAATCTGGGCACTTGACGTGGGTTCTTGGTGAAGGAGCAGCCTTATCAACCTCTACCGATGGCATCACTGCGACAGCAATCAAGCTCAATGGACCAAATACCAGCCCAAGCAGAAACCATATTCCTGCGAAGCGAGCTTTGCTGTTTGCGACAATCCAACAAAGTACTGCGCTTCCGATCCAGACAAAAAACAGAATCTCCATAAATTCCTTTCAGAAACGTTTTGGCGCCACATGACGCTAAGTGCGAAGAAAATAGGGGGGCTAAAGCGGCATGCACAGACGTCGTCACAGTCGCTAGTCAAACCGCTGCCAACTGGAAATAACGCCATGTACTATCGCCAGCAATCTACCTTCCCACCTCGAAAAAGTTCAGGGTCAAGTAGCATTCAAATACCTCCTCATTGTCCACCCCGTAGAAATTATACATCGCACAACTATGCAACGATGTATAGTAGACAAATTGACTAAATATTGGAGATGATGATGGGGCGCGCCAGCCGAGCAAAAAACGCAAGACGACTTAGCACTCCAATAAAAACGAAACCATTGCAATCTTTTGTTTTTCAGCCAACTATCTCCCAACCAACGAGCTATCAGCCTTCAGGACGAGAGCGGAGGCAACGTGAGAAGGAAGAGGGCCAGGGAATGGCTGGGCAAATAGGCGATGAGGAATTCACAAATAAACACATATATCGTTTTTTCCAAGATAAAGCGCATGCTGATGCATTAGTATCCGGTAAAGTTTGGCTTAGTACGCTTACCAAATGTCGAGCCTATGAGGATCAATTTCAAGGAGACTCGGGTGAAGGGACTATGCACTACCAGTCAGGAACGATATCCGGCAGCTCTCAAGATCAGGATTTTGTGGAAATGGCTAGACACGCGAACATTGGAGTCGGGAATAACAATAATAATATTGAAATTATTGATTGTTCTGCAAAAAACATGATTCCTGACGCATTTGTAATATGCACTACAGAGCATTTTAGCCCAGACAATATTGGTGAGAAATTTGGAAAATATTGTGTTGAAATAAGTAATCCGAAATTATTTTTCGAGCTAGTTACTGCAAACATAAAAAAACACCAAAAAATGTACCAAGGTGCGTGGGGGAGAATAATCTATAAAGAAAGAAAATTCTCAGGCCGAGATCAAATTCCGGGACCAATTGGATTCGTAAAACCACCTGACAAATACTCGGACCAGCGAGAAGTTAGATTTATTTGGACCATACAAGGATCCCCACCATTATTAGAGCCTTTTGGACTTAACATTCCAGAAGTTAAATATTTATGCAGAAGAATTGATAATACAATTGATTAAACCGTACTTACAATGCAGTCGCTGCGATAATTAACTAAGGCTTGTTTTTTAACCTATACAACCTGTCATGTGTTCGTCACGATTTCTAATCTACGTCAAGAAAAAGCAGGGTGCAGACGTCTGCACTCCTGCCTTAAATATCTTAAAACAGGCCGGCCGGTTCCGCTTCCCTATCCCAGCTGTAAATAATCAGTTCCTTACGCTCAACCGCCTTACCACCGCCACCGACGTTGTACTGAATACCAGTCGTGTCCATCTGAAAACACGCAAAGACGCGGCGGATGTCCGGGTGATCATTTAGGCTCAAGATGGCCTTGCCCTTTAACCTGCCCATCAGCTCAGCCATCTTCTCGTACTGAGCAAAATCAAACTCCACGCCATAGCCGGCTGTCTCCCAGTACGGCGGGTCAAGGTAAAACAGTGTGTGGGGCCGGTCATAACGCTCCATGCACTTGAACCAGTCTAGGTTCTCGATGTAGGCACCGGACAAGCGCAAGTGCGCGGCAGACAAGTTCTCCTCGATTCGGAGCAGATTGAGCGGCGGCGCTGTCGTGGCGGTTCCCCACGATTGCCCGTCGACCTTGCCGCCGAAGGCATGCTGCTGCAGGTAGAAGAAGCGCGCCGCGCGTTGCAGATCCGTCAGGGTGTGCGGCGGTGTCTCCTGCAGCCACTTGAACACCTCGCGGCTCGACAGCGCCCATTTGAACTGGCGAACAAATTCCTCCAGGTGATTTTTAACGACTCGGTAGAGGTTAATCAGCTCGCCGTTGACGTCGTTCAGCACCTCCACCTCGGCCGGCGGCCGCATGAAGTACAGCGCGGCGCCGCCGGCGAAGACCTCGACGTAGCAGGTATGCGGCGGAAATTGGGGGATGATGCGGTCGGCCAGGCGTCGCTTGCCGCCGATCCAGGGAATGATGGGAAAAGCCAAAATGTGAACCTCCTAATGTTAGAGTCGAATTACCTCCCCGAGGTAGCACGAGCCTACTTGGTTCACTGGCCTGGCCAGCGTGCCGAGGCTGATTGCCGCTGTTGATGCAGTGACAATCAGCGCTCTGCTTTTTCATCTGGCGGAATGCAGCCCGCAATTACCACCTCCAGTTCCGCCTCATACTTTCGTCCGCGCGGCCAGTCCCGCGCCAGAGCCAGGACGATCTCGCCATCAGTTCCTGCCGGCGTCAGCTGGTCAAACTCGTAGGCCGGCCGATGCGGCACCGACTTTACACATGCTGCAAAAACGGGAACTTCGACCAACTGCGGCGCCAGCGGCGCGCTGCTGCAGCCGGTCAGCAGCAATACAAGCATCCATTTCATCGCACACCCTCCAGCAACAGCCGGACGGCCGGCATGGCTTCGCCGCAGGTGTTGGCGCGCGCGCCTGCGATCTGCCCCAGGGCCGCGTCGTACCTCTTGCCCTTGGCAGCGGCAGCCACCTGTGCCGCCGCGCCGCGCTCCTGCGCCACCAATGTTGCCTTTGCCATCCCATCGATGGCGCGGTTTTGTTCGATGATCGACGCGCGCAGCGCCGCGCTGACGCCCTGCTCTTGCACGAGCGCAGCGCGCGCAGCGTCACGATCGCCAGCGGCAAGCGACCAGCCGGTCCCAGTGGAGCTGGCCACCACCAGCAGCACTGCAGCCAGCGAGATAGTCGTCGCCTTCCATATCCCGCTGACGGCGCCAGCCGCCAGCGTGCCCAGGGCGCTCACGCTAGCACCCGCTGCGCCACCGCGAACAGCGCCAAGCGCTCGGCCAGGCCATTCGCGCCGCCGTTGATGCGCCGCGTTACCTTCACCTGGTCGCCGGCATCGGCCAGAGCATTCAGGCCGCGCATCTGCCAGAACCAGCCAGCCGAGCGGCAGGCGTTGACGGCCTGCTCCAGCAGCTCGGGCTTGACCAGCAGGTCCAGGCCCAGCGCCTTGCCACAGGCGACGTAGTTGCTGCGGCCGGTGACCTGCAGCAGGCCGCGCCCCTTGAAGCGCACACCATCGCCGGCCTGGGCATTGCCCAGGTCCCACGGCAATTGATTCCGGTCCGTTTTCGCCTTCGGCGGCCATGTGGCCGAGAAATCGCGCTCATAGCGAATTTGCGAAGCCGTCGGCCCCCACAGCTCGCGCACATAGATCAAGCTTCCGGACTCGTGGCCAACCTGCGCCAGGAACGACGCTTGGCGCGCGGGCGTCGTGATGCCGAACTCCACCATGGCCGCATTCAACGGCTCCAGGAAGGCGGCCGCACGAGCGCGCGCCAGCGGCATGATCGCCACCAGCTGGGCCAGCATGACCGCGCTCACAGGCCACCCCGCACATCCTTGACGACAGCGGCCGCATCGCGCGCCAGCTCTCCAATGTCCTTGTCACGGCGCTTGTCAAGCCAGCGCACCGTGGCACCCAGCACCCACCAGGCGGGCAAGCCGGCGGCAACCATGAGCGGTGCAGCAATGAACAAGAAGCCCAGTGCCGGGTCACTGTCATACAGAACCGCCACGTCCTTAGCATTGTCGAACAAGGTAGGCCACCAGGAGCGCACGGCAACAACCAAGGCAGGGCCGAACATGATGGACGAGAGCGTGGACACGAAAAATCTTGTAAACGCTTCCTTTTTGTTTTTTGGCCACATGAACATAAATCCCAGAGAGGTTGCGGCAGCGCCGGCCAGGACCGGGATACCAAAAAGTTTAATCAGTGCGCCGCCGGCGGCGGTTGTTTCGATGGCCATGGATGCCTTTCAAAGGGTAAGAATGAAAAAACCCGCCGAAGCGGGTCTAGTCTCTATCTTTACAAAAAAATTATGTCAGCTTGACTTTGATCGTCCCGCTACCTGCAGCAAGCGACTGACGAGCGAAGCCAATGATGGCTCCGTTCGAGTGCTTAATCACCTTCCCACTACTATCCAATTCGACAGCATCGCCAAACGCAATTGGCGATGCTGCATTAGCTACCAAAAAAACTGTGCCACTGTACTGCACTACCCCATAATCACCCGGTGCCGAAAACTCATCCATACTCACGCCATACAGCACCTGACCCGCTTGCCAAGCAATCACACCCTGACGCTCGCCTGATGCTAATGAAACCAGACCATTTCGAGCAATAGAGCCGGATACACAAGTATTGAAGGAATGAATCGAAGAATCTGTAACGCCAAATTTCCCACCAAAAACCTTTTCCCACAGGTCATTTTGTTGGCCCGAGACGGACATCATGCCATTCACATACTCAACTTTGTTCCCACTCATTTCGACCTGAATTGATGGCTGAGAATAATTTCTCAGCCCAAATGCATCTGACCAGACGTAAGTAGCGTACTCAAACTTACATCCTTTGATTACCCATTTATCCAAGCCATAGGTCCCCAGATCTCCAATATCGGTATGGGTGAAAATACAGTTAATGAGATGAAATTCGCACCCCGTACCGACATATTTAATATCTGATGTGTGCGCATACATTTGACCATTGCCATGGCAATTAATTGCCTTAACGATTTGACCCTGGCGCAAACCCACCGCAAGGCTGAGATCATAATGTATAGACGTTGGCGGCTCTTCATTCAATAACGTGCAGTCAACCACTTCCAACAATCCTTGAAGCGCCCAGCCATCGATATGAACCGGAGCCTTACAGTTCTTTGTTATCACCGTCATATTGCGCAAGGCAGCGTACTCAATACTTTCGCCGTAATACATCGGGTCAAAACCCGCCTTATTCGAAGAAAATACAGAGTCCCGCTTGATGACCTTTACTCCGTGCCGGCTCTGGCCAGCCACAGTGACATGATTTTTAAATCCCAAACAATTAAAACCGTTGTCGGATAGATCGTACTGTCCATTCATGACCCTAACAACGTACGGTTTGGTACGGCTATTGTCTTTAATGGAATCAAGAGCTGATTTGATGTCCGTATAGTCACAATTTACACCTACGACACCGCCGTTCCTAACCACTTTTTCCTGAGCCACAATCTCTGGCAACGAGTGGCTCGGAGGATTAGCCCTATCCAAAGCTCGCTGAATATTGGAAAAATTACTATGCCAAATTCCGCTTTCTTTGTAGGCAAGTACAAACACCTCTGGCACAAGGTATGGAACTTCCTCCCATACATGAGCCCTTGTTCCTTTCCAAATCGCCGGAGTGCTGCCACGGCAGTCGACCAGGATACAAGTGTTGACCTCAGGAGTTTCAATGACTTCATTACCAGCGACGTAGGAAATGAAAGTACCATCATCACGTCCATAACGAAACGTGCTGATAGAAAATACTGATCCAGCAGTAACTTTTGTCAAGTCCGCAACGTCATAAATCGAATTGACTGTAATGCGTGATCGAATAAATGGATTTGTATCGATCGCTTTCTGAACCGGTGCCAAATTGCTATGCCAAGCACCATTAGTTTTGTGCGCAAATACGAAGCGATCCTTGGTCAAAAATGGATTTTCAAGCCACACGTTTTCCTGCTTCCCGACCGACAAAACAATTGAACCGCCACGAGCATCAGCAACTATATAACCGTTAATACCAGGAACCCTAAGGACCGTCGGTGCAGCATGCAATACTAAACGCCCTGACTGTGTGGCGTAAACGAATTCACCTATGGTCAGCTCGACCCAGGTGCCCGTGATCTTTAAGGCCTGCCAGACATCGTAGACTTCGCCCATTGTTGATAGGCGCGCATTTTTTTCAAGCGCCCGCTGGATAGTCACATAGTCACTATGCCAAATATCACTCTCTTTATATGCCAAGATGATGACATCTTGCACCAGATATGGCACCTCGCTCCAGACGTGGCTGCGAGTTCCTTTTCGTAAAATCGGTACCGCACCACGGCAATCAGCAACAATATAAGTATTTACTTCTGGCGTCTCCAAAAAAGCGCCATTGGCTGTGTACGCAATGAAACTCCCGTCCGCACGGCCATATCGAAACGTACTTATTTGAAACGTCACATCTGCAACGATTGTCGTAAAATCGGCAACGTCATACACTGTCGCAAATCGATGATTTGCTACACGGTCGATAATGCCATTCAATGCTGGGTAGGTTGCCAAGAGGATCGAGGTAGCACTGTTAATACGCCGATACTCATAGGCCGCAACGCTACCGCTACCTTGAACTTTAAAGGCGGCACCGTCGGCGACAGCTGCTCGACCAGTCTCTTCATCTTTGAAGACTCCAGACTGAATCAGCGCAGCATCGCGCGCGGCTTCAGCACCAGACTTGGCCACAAACGCCAACCCGGCCTGCGCGGCCGCCTCAGCTGCATGCTCATATGCGTCAGGAAATTCTGCAAGCGCGCCAGCCAGTGTTCTTTTTGTCTGACCCAACCTGTCCGTAGACGTCGCCGCCGTGGAAGTAGCCACTTCGGCCACATGCGCGAGGTCCAGGCCTCCGTTATCCAAAGCGGTTTTCGTAAGTGCTGACATAGATAACTTTCAAGAGAAATAAAAAAGCTCACCGATGTGAGCTCAACTAAAAATATTCACGCTAGCCAATTACCGACTCCCTGTCTGGTATGGGTAGGTGGTCCATGGCGTAATACGAAGCAGAGTAATTGATCGCACGAATCGTCGGATACTGCGCATCCGACAAGTCAATTTCCTGTACCAGGTAAGCCATTGCATCGCGTGCGCTGTCAGCGGCAAAGCTATAGATGGTACGTATTCCCTCGCGGCCATACGCCGTCACCAGCGGCTCGTTGGGGAGCGCCTGCAGAACCACCCTGTTGGTCGCACTTCCGGCATGGCATTCGATGCTCTCCAGGCTGCCATCCCGCCGCATCAGCACGATGCTGTGCGGCAGGCCGGGCGTGAAGGCCACGTCCTGGCTCAGCGTCAGCTCCAGACCGGCCTGGCCCACAACCTCGCCGTCATACGATTTGAAACGCGTGTTGTCGACGATATCGACGCGGGCGTTCGGCAGCAGGGCGCGCGCATCGCTGGTGGTACTGGTTTCGATGGTGATGCGCTGGCCAATCAGTTTCTGGTACTCGCGGTTGGCCCGCAGCCAAGCCTGCTCAAAGCTGCGGATGCCGGGGATCTCGAATTTCTTAGCCTTGGTGTGCCTGCCATCGAGCGGCAGGGTAATCGTTTCCGACTGCAGTGAGTCCGGGTCGACGTACACGAACTCGACGCCGTCATAGTCGGCATCGTTAGCAAACGCCCTGGTGATCGTCTCCGAGCGCGGCTTTTTGTTGCGATGCGTGAACAACGCTGTGCTTGCAGGCTGGGCACGGTCGAGCGCCAGGCGGATCTTGCCATTTTGCCGGTAGGCGATGCAAAAACCCGCATTGGCGATCATGATCACGGTCTCCTCGAAACTGGTGTTGTCCGAGTCAAAAGTGAAATTGAACTGCCCCACATCGGGCCGCCAGGCATCAAGCTGTTGCTGCACCAACCAAATCTGCCGAATATCCACCTCGCTGGGCAGGTCGCGCCGGCCGATCAGCGGGTCGACCGCCACCGCCGCAATGATGTCGACCAGGCGCGAGGTGGCGGCGATGCTGCCAACCACGTGGCGCCCGTCCGCATCGAAGGCACCAGAGAACGCAGTACCGTCATAAACCGGCAAGCGGCGCGAAGCTAAGCAGTTCAGCTGACGCGTCTTCATCGTGGTGGCGCGCGCGGTTGCCTGAGTCACTGTATGCACAGTGGTCTTGTTGCCGAACTCGGCCCTGTCGACAGGCGAAACGGCATACACATCCTGCCACTTGATCTCGTCAACGATGGTGCCCTTGAACGCATAGTCGTATTGGCTCACGCGCCGCATGCGCACCCTGGCTGGTCCGGTCCAGGCCGTGCGCCGCTCGATGGTTTCAGCGCGCTCGTCTTGCACCGCACCAGTCAAACTGCCCGAAACAACTTCCACGGTGCCGGTGGGAACTAGGGCCGCAGTCAGACGCTCGATCTCGATGACGAATGTCACCGTCGACGATGTTTTTCCGCCATCGTCGCGGAACATACCAGTAGGCGCCACCACGTTGCACCAGACCTCGGTGCGATCCTTGCCTGGCAGCGTCACCCAGTCCGTATAGTCGCTGACGTCGGCCAGTTGTACGCGCACGCCGCTGGCAGTGTAGTCGGCTGGCCAGGCCACACCCAGCAGTTCGACATAGCCGTCGTCAATAACGCCGATCTCGTAGTTGCCGCTATAGTCACGCGCCGCTGCAAAACTGGCGGTGCTCGATTCTTCGTCGACCACCGTCCCAGCCACAACCAGTGTCGCCGCGTTAGGTTTTGCCGTCACGGTGCGCGAGCCATTGTTGGAGGAGGTACCGCCCACCGTTACCACGTCGCCCACGACGATGGCAACGAACAACGCCTCTCCCGACGTATCGACTACCTCCTTCGTTGCAGCCGAAAATCTTACCGCGCCCGTAGTCGTCACGACCTTGGCCGCACCGCTGATCGTCAGTACGTCGCCCAACGCCGCCACTGCATTAAAGTTGGGCTGCTTGTTTAATTGCGTCAGACGATAGCCACGGCTAAACGTGTAAGTGCCGGTTGCCGGCAGCTGCACCTGGTTCAAGGCCTTAAGCGTGATGCCATCCACCTCGACCGCGCGCCGTGCTGAGAGGATGTTGTCTATGATCGGATCGCCAATCTGCAGCACCGGGTCCCCGCTGTTAGGCGAGGTGAATGGGGCGTAAAACGCAGCACTGGCGCCCCGGATATCGGCAATCAGCGTGTCGCCATCCTGCACCTCATCAATGTCGTAATAGCCGCGCCCCACGCAGTAGTAGCCATACTCGAATTTGCGATGGCCGATGTACTTGGTATAGGTCGGCATCATCAGCGACGGAATCGACAGCACTGTGCCATAGATGTCCTCCACCCGCTCCAACAGCCTCACCTTGTTTTCCCGCTGGCCCAGCGAGTTATTCGGGCTTTGCTGCGTGCGGTTGACGTTGCCGGGCATGACCGGTTTCGGCATCAGTACCATAGCAGCCACTGCCATGACGGCCGCGATCACATACGGTATCCAGGCAGCGGGAATACCTGGCGACTGCAGCACCACATACTCATCACAATCGTTGGCCAGAATCGCCCCGGCATCATGGCTGATCTCGGTGGCAGCCGACGGCTCACCTGCGAAGACTTGCACGGTGACGCGCGGCGCGTCACCGTAATGCTCCAGCAGCCAGTGGGCCAGGCTCTCGGCCTCGAACAGCAGCGGCGCCACCGGCGCGAACGGCGATTCAAACAAACGGATGCGCGTCATGGCGTTTTGGCCCAGTATTCGATCAAGGGATAGGCGTCGCCAATCACTGACAACTCTTCATAACGATTGCCGTCCACCAGCCCGTGCAGCACCCTGCCAGCGTAAAACACGCCACAGTGATGCAAGCCCATCGCCTGGGACTTACCCATCAGGACGATGCAAAAATCGCGTGGCACGTCGATCTGGGCGAATCCGGCCGGGGATTTATGTAGGGCGATGCGGAATGCGCCGGCAATCGCCCGGATCGAGCTGTTGATGGTGCGGTAGTCGGTCACCGACTGGCCAAGTTCGCCGGCATACACATCGGCCACCAACTGCCAACAGGGCGGCGCGTCGTATTGACGCGCCAAGTAGTCATTGACGTTCATAAAAATCCTCTCAGCATGGGAATATCGCGTGGCACGTACAGCTCGCCGGTGCGTGTGACGTTCAGGCGCGGCGAGACGGCGCTGATACCCGCCGCGCCCAGCATGTATGTAATGCTCTCGGCCTGCAGCACCGCGACTGCCTGCGGGTCATGCAAGTCATCGCTCAAGTATTCGCGGTAGACCACGCGTACTTTTACCTGTGTGGTCAGCGGCACGCGGTCCATTTCGGCCTGGAACTGATCCTGCTCGTCCGCCTCGATCAGGCCGATACGGATATCGAACTTCTGGTCCAGGTGGCCCTGACTACCGGCCAGCTTGGTCTCGATATTGCAGGGCATCATGGTGACGACGCTGCCATCCTCCGTCGTCACCTGGCCAGGGTAAGGTTCGCGCCACAAATAGAACACCCGGCTCATGGCCGGGTGACTGATTTGCAGGGTCTGAATCGGCCATACTGCCTGCGGTGCCGATACCAGAAAACGCCTCAAGCGGCTAGCAATGTCTAAACTCATCAGAAATCCAATACGTTGGTGTCGACGTTGGCGAACTTGGCCAGGCGCGCCAGCAGCTTGTGCGAATCATCGCCGTAGGCCATGTACACATCGATCAACGCAGCCGCGTCGGCGGCCGTCATGTCATATACCTTGCTCTCGGCTTCCACCACAAATGCCACCACCATGGCGATACCACCGGTGCGCGAGGCTGAATAGGTACCGGGAACAATATTGACCGCATGCATTTCGGTACCGAAGCCGCTGTCGAGCGGCATCTCGAAGGTGACGGAACCTTTTAAAATGATGTGATGAAAAAAGGCTGTCCAGACGGAAAACTTCAGCTTATCGAGAATCAGGGTGACGCTGAACTGCTGCGTCCCCCGTCCATAATCAAGGCTGTAGCGCGCGGCGCCACCGGCAACCTCAGTACGCAGCACGCCACCTGGCCCGTCATGCGAGTACGCAGCCACGGTAGGCGTCAGTCCAGTTGGAAGTGTTGGCATTAGGCACGGCTCCTTTGCGTGTTGAAGTTTCGGCCCATGCCACGGCTGACCTTGCTATTCGGGTCAGCCATCTGTGCAGCCACGGAACTGACTGCATCCTCGACAATCAAGGCCCATTCATCCTCGGATACCCGTTGCGTCGCCTTAATGCGCTGCGGCGTGCCGGTATTGACCACCGTCCACTTCACATCGCCACCGCTGCCGCCGCCAAGCTTATTATTCGGAATGATCGTGCCGTGGGAGGTGGGCTGGAATACCTCCGGCCCTTTCTCTCCCACGATGAACGCGCCACCACTCCATACCGGTCCACCCTTTTCGCGCATGCCGGCGATGGCCATTCCCGCCACCATGCCCGCGCTGGCGTACCCAGTAACCCGGATCATCGTAGCCATAGGGATACCAAAGATACCCAGCTGGGCACCGGCCTTGGCGGCGGCGACCTCCGTGTTCAAGAGGATCTCGGCCACGGCGATTGCCTTGCTGGCCAGAAAAACCGATTTACCCAGAGCAGATTGCTCCTTGCCAGACTGCTGCATCAATCCATACAACTGATCGGCGGCACTACCGGCCGCCCCCAAGGACTGCAACTGATAGGAGGATTGCATTTCCATCATCGCCAGGGTATGCCGCTGGTTTTCCTCCTCGATCAGACGATTGCCTTCCACCGTATTCTCCAGCTCGGCATCGCGGAAGGCCTGCAGATCCTTCAGGCGGTTGGCGTACTGCTCGTTTTCCAGCTGCTCCGGTGTGCGCAGGGTTTCGCCGATCTGCTGGGCCACCGACTGAGTCGCGGCCTTGTTGACTTGCGTCACCTGTTTCTTACCGTCCTGGCGGAACTGTTCAACCGATTCGTCGCTGATATTGCCTTTTTCACGCGCGAGCCTGATCTTTTCCTCGATGTCGAGTTCAATACGGCGCTGGGCGGTGAGCTTGGCCACCTCCAGGGCAGACTTGCCGTACAGCGTATTTTCAAATTGCATCTGGCTGATCGACTGGCTCTGCTGCAGGTTCCAGTCTTTTACCAGCTTGTTCAAGTCGCTTTGCGCCCTGGACAATTCCAGCTTGAGCATGGTGCTGTCCTGGTCAGCGTCCTGCAGCGCCTTCGCCTTTTTCGCCTGCAGGTTGACAATCGCCTGCTGGTCATCATCGCGGTCGGACACCTTGACGGCCTTGGCCTGGTGCGCCTTGAGAAGGGCAATTTCCGCGTCGTAGGCCTTGATAGTAATGGCCAGGCCCGAATCAAGTGCCTTTTGCAAATAATCGTTATATGCCTCCTGGTCGACAATGTCCTGGCTGCGCAATTCCGCCATGAACTTGTTGCCGAATTCCAGAGCATTCTGTTGCTTGGACAAGCCATCTTCCAAGCTTTTCAGGCGCATATCGAGCAGCTTCTTCGCTTTTGCCGCCGCTGCCTCGACTTCATTCTCACTTGCATAAGCAAGGGTTTTCTTAGGCTCGTCCGGCGTATCGGCCGCTGGCGTCTCCCCTGAGGGAGTACGCTTTGCAATCCGGCCGAGAACCGATTGCTCCATCATGTTGGCCGGGTTATTCCACAAGTTGGAAAGGTCTTGATTTGCCTCCTCAACAACCTTATTACGGGCATCAAGATCCTTCTGGAATTCATCATTAGAAGACTTACCGTTGAGCTTGTTGTAAATCGCCCCATACGGACTAAAGTTCTTGATAGCGGAGCCAACAACGCTGATATCCGCATACACGGATTTAAAGCTTCCTGCCACCGTATTCAGGATGCGAGGAATCAGAATGGCGACGTCTACCACCCTAGCCAGTCCGACGGCCAAGTTGTCGCTCCATTCCACCACATTCACGCCTTGGAGATCGCCAGCCCCCTTCTTCAGATCAGCAAAGGCTTCTACGAAGTCAGTCATCGCCGGCAACGCATCTACCACAATCTGGGTGACCAGGGCCTCATGCTTGACCTTCAAAAAGCCGACCTGGTCCTGATAATTGGCCGCAGCTGTTGCGGCATCAGCGCTGACGCCCTCGAAGCGGTGAAGGTGATCATTGACGTCATTCATGTAGGGCAAAAGGTTTGCCCCTGACTTGCCGAGCAAGTCATTCATCAGTGCGGCCTTACCAGTACCATCGCTGTAGTTTTGCAACTTCTTCGCTATTTCGATAAAGGTGGCGGACGGGTCCTGATTCTTCAGGTCACGCGTGGATATACCCAGCGCCGTCAACGCTTTGCGCACTTTGCTGCCCTCGTCGTCGACGCTCACCAGCCCCTTGGACAACTTCACCAGACTGGCATCCACGGCACCGAAATCAGCGCCCGTTGCGGAAGCCAGCTGGCTCAAGCGCGAGAGATTTTCAACCGAAGCCCCGGTCTTTTGCGCCATATCATCAAGGCTGGCCAAGGCATCAATAGCGTCGTTTGCCATGCCAACCAGAGCATCGACCGACAGGCTGACGCCGATCAGGCCGACGGCAGTGGCCACCAAACTGGCGGCGCCCTGCATCCGCTGCATCGCCGCCTCGGTGCCTTGCGCCGCACGTTCCATGTTGGCTTGATAGCGTGCAATGTTCGCCTCAAGAATGACGACGAGCGAACCCAAACTTGCCATGTTGTACCTCTTTATGATGAAGGTCGAACGCCAAACAAAGCCGCCCGCAGCAGCTGTCCTTGCGCCACTGGGTCATCCAATAGCACTGGCTCAGCCTCTTCTTGCTGTTGCCCGGTATCGCGCCAGTAAATAAAGTCGTCCGCTTTATACGGCTCTGGACGATCCTTGGAACTACGGTTGACATTGGCCAATAAGGAACAGGCAACGCCGTGCCGATAATCGGCAACCAGCTCACCGAATGGCTCCAGCGAGTAGTAGGCCATCCACTCGGTGAACTCAGCTGATGAGATCTCCAGCTGGGCCTGTCTTACCGACTTGCCTAGCTCTTTGGCAAGACGGAACCAGAATCGCCGCTCTGGCCGCTCACGGAGTTTTTTGCCGCTTCGGCATCCGATTTTCCGCCCAAGCCATTCAAGCGCATGGCAACTTCAGCCGGTCCATCCAGCGAAGCCGCAGACTTGGCCTGCAGCGCTTCAACGTCACTCAACGTGAACAGGCAGGCGCCCGTTTCGTCGACGATTGTGGCCGCCAGCAAGGCCGCCGAAAAGCGCCCGACTGGCACACCGGCTTCGGATGCAATGGAAGCACGGAAGGCATCGCGCTCCATGCCCGTCATGGCACGGACCCGCACCTTGCCGCCCCAAGCTGGTACGGCCACGTCTTCATGCTTCAAGTCGTTTGCGGCCAGGATGGCCGACTTGCTCAACAGGCCGCTCATGACCACACCACCGCGCCAGTGACCTTGGTATCAATCGTGCCCTTGAGCACCGCGTTTACACCGCCCGCGACTGGCATGGATTTAACCAGGATGTCAAAGGTTGCCACCACTTCGTCGGGAAAGGTCAGCTGCAGGCTGGTGCGTGCGCCGCTGACCAGCGCCGCACGCAGGGCCATTTGCCCTGGATCGGTGTGCAAGGTCTTCGCTTCCATGCTGAACTTGCCGTTGTCGACCAGGCCATTGATGTATTCCATCGCGGTGCTATCGAGATCGGTAACGTCAATATCCGAAGCCGAACCGTCCAGGCCGTTGAAGGAAATAACGCCCTTGATCTTGGTCCAGGCCGGGGCCAGCGCGGTGCCCGTATTGATGGCCAGGTCACTGCCCTGTGCCGAAATGCCGCCGGTTGCCATAGGTAACTCCTCAAAAAAAAGGCCGCCATCAGGCGGCCGAAAAAATGGATGACACGCTAGGCACTCAGGCTTAGCGTATCGGTTCGGTATTGCGCACGGTAACGAGTGGTCAGCATGCAAGCCTGCCCATCCGTATTGGCGAACATGGGAGCGTTTGTTCCAACCTCCCATATCTGTAGCAAGTTGTCGGCCCTGTACGCCATCAGCAGCGGATGTGCTGCTTCCATGATGCTGTCTGCTTGCTGGTCAGGCACGTCGCTGCGTGTGATGACGCTGACAAGGATCTCGCACTCCCTGATAGTTTCGCCCGACAGATCGGACTCAACGTCCTCGGCACCACGATGGATCACCAGTACTGGGCTTTCCTCGCGGCTAAAAGCCGCCGAGATGGAGCGCTCGACCTGCGCAGGAAACGACGGAGCACCCGAGAGCATCGCCATCAGCTCCTGGATGAATGTCTCGCGCAGGGTCATGGCCGCACCCTTTCCAGCAGGGCCGTGACAAACGTTCCATCCTCATTGGCCAGTGGCGTCTGCCGCACCTTGTACTGGACGCAAGCAATGGTGAGGACGAAGCCTTGCCGTAGTGTCACATCGCTTGCCAGGTACTCGATGCTGTAGTCGGTGGTATGCACCATGCCATCCAGTACGACCTGGTCGGGACGCTTGAAGCCGCCCATAAAAACTACCAGATCGCCGATAGGTGGCTGGTAACTTACTTCATCGAGCATACCCACACCCTGAAATGCGCTCCAAAAGCGCTCCGCATGGAAAGACACGCTGCCACCGCTTAGGCGCTGACAGCGCCGCCATTCAGGCGGACATAGCCAGCCGACGAAGGATTTGCCGCAACGGCGGTGGCGACGCCAATCAAGTCGCCCTTGGCCGTATCGGTATCGCAGCGCTTGGTGGCGTCGTCCCAGTAGATGCGCGCGCCGATTGCCCAGGCTTGGGCGCCAGTTTTTGGTAACATGAAAACACCATCGGTGACGCCTTCCACTGGCGTTCCGGCGAGCGCATCCGTAGATGCAATAGCGAACAGCGCACCGACTTGGAAGCCGGCGCCACTCAAAACGTCATAAGGCGCTGGCAACGTCAGGGTGTTACCTGGTTGAATAAAATTTTTCATTTCGATTCCCAACAAAGAAAAGTAAAGTTCCCACCACCGAGGTGGCGGGCACCAGCCCGGCCAGCGCTTAAGCGCCGGCGTTTTTCCACAGGCCGCGGTGGTCGACCACCTTGGCCGCGAAGTCCAAGCGCGCCTTGACCTTCATGCCGTCCACGTCGAAACCGATTTCGTTCTCGATCCAGACGCCTTCGGCGCCATCGAGCCAACAGTATTCGACGGTATCGATCTCGCCGCTGTTCGATGCCAGGTACCACGCCGTCGGGCTGTTGCCGTCCAGCAGAGGCTCGACAATCGGTTCGACCGCCGTGCGGCCGCCGGCGCGGAACTCATTCACGTCGCCTGCCTTGGCCGGCACGTAGTTGCTGCTGGTGTACTGGTATGCCAGCTGCTCTTGCGCCGTCGGCACGATCAGGAAGTTCGGCACCACGTTCAGCTCTTCGCCGGCCAGGCCTTTCTGCAGGCGCATCTGGCTGCGGCCCTTACCCAGCGCCGCCGCCGAAATCGCGCCAGGATCACCGAGGTTGCCATGATCCGCGCTGAACAGCTGCTTGCCGTCGCCCATGGCTGGGTTGCCGGTGAGCTGTGCGTACACCAGGCGATTTTCCAGGCGGCTGGCCGAAGCGCCGAAAGCGGCAACTAAGCGGTCCAGGGCGCGCAAATCATCGTTGACCAGGGTCTGGCGCGATACCGCCACGATGCGGCCATACGTCACCACGCCGTAGGTTTCACCGGCGTCGTTGATGGTGCCGTACTGATACTCGCCCGCTTCATTGAGTTTCAGCAGGTCCGGTGCGCCGCCCATTTGCACCACTTGCATTTTCTTGAAGTCTGGCGCATTCGGGGCACGGCGCGCCCACAACTTGTAGGTGCGCTCGGCTTCCGCATACGCCTGGCGCAGGCGCTTGTTCAGTACGTTCGACAGGATGGCCGGGAAGTCGGACGTGGTGTGCATGGCACGGCCGGCAATCTCGATGCCCGACAGGCCGCGCACGTTGACGCCAGCGTGATCGAGCGTTTCTTCAGCCATGCGCAGCAGCGACATATGGCGGTACTGGCGCGCATGCTCAGGCAGCGCAACGCTTGGGTTCAGGCGATGCACGATGGCGTCCGTGATCGCGGCACGGCGGTTATCCGTCTCGTCGCTGACAGTCTGGATATGCGCGCCAGAGCGCGTCGGCGTGGCCGCACTACGTTTGGCCTTTTCGCGCAGCACGGCCAGGCCTGCGCCTTCGGCCGTCATGTCACGGTTGCTGATCAGTTGATCTGCGTAGGCCGGCTCCAGGCCGCCCAAGGTGACGGCTTCGCGGATGCCGCTTTGACGTTCGCCTTCCAGGCGCGCGCCCTCGGCACGCGCCTCATCGAGTGCGCGCTGGTTGACTGCCGTTTGGCCTTGATCGCCGCCGGCTGGTGGCGCCGACGTCGTGTTGTTTGCTGCACCTGGCATGGTGTTTTCCTCTCTGGTGTGATCGACGGCGGCTGCCGGCGGGGTAGTTGATGCTGGAATACTGCGGGTTGAAAAATGACAGGGCGCCATGCGCACGGCCGGCCCGGTGTTCGGCTTGGACAGATCGTCGCTACGCACGCCGCAGTCGGCGTCGGCGCCGATGGGCACCAGCGACACTTCGGTCGGCTCCCAGTCGATGGCCACATAACGCCACGACTCACCCTCTTTCATGGGCGGGATGCGGTCATAGGCGTACACGTTGTAGCCAACCGAAACATTGCCGATGATCTTGTCGACCACATCCTGGTAATACGGCTCGACGTCGGTGCGCTTGGAAAACTCCACCGTCGCATGGCCTTCGTCGCCGGCCAGCGAGGCGCTGCGGATCACGCCCATCACGGAACTCAAGTCCCAGCGCGAATGGGTGTTCAACAGTGGAGCGCGCCCGGACTCGAAACGGCCCATGCGAACGTGCTTGGGGTCGAGGCTCAGTTCCTCGATGTAGTAACGATCGTTGTACCAGTCATAGCGGCGCACGCCGGCGCCGGCAGTCCACACCAGGTCCACGGTGCGCGTATCACCTTCCGGCACATTGATGGGCGCCAGGCGCGTCATCATCGGCATTTGCAACACTTCAGTTGCGGCATTCGGATTCGGCATAATTTCCTCAAAAAAAACCCGCTGGGGTAAGCCAGCGGGTTGCAAACAACATAGGTGGAACTACTCGACGCCCATCACAGCGGCGGCCGTTGCCGCGTCGATCAACTTACTACTGACGGCAGCATCTGAATCGCTCAGGATGCCAAGCTCCGTCATGCGTTTGCGCTCCTTCGCGATTTCGGTAAATACTGCTTCCGGGTCATCGCCGCGTGACCGAATCGCTTCGGACAGGCTTTGCAGGGTGCCGCGTATGGCTTCCTTGGTACCCAGCACTTCCTTGTACGGGTCGACATACTCCAGTTTCGGCATCGTCCAGACAAAGCGCTTCGATGGCGTCCGCTGCGCACCGGCCAACCTGGCCGCCTGCTGGAAGCGCTGCGCAATCGGATTGAGTACCATCGGCACCAGGCACAGCCACTGCTCCTGCTTGATACGCTGGCGGAACTCCACCAGACCAGCGCGGATCGAGCTGTAATTGACGCGCGACAAGTCGCCCGTCAACTGTTCGTAGGTGACGCCAGCGCCAACTGCAATAGCGTGCAGCTGCGTGGCAGCATATTCGCCATAGCCGCTGAATGCCGCCGGCGCCCCGAAGTCGACGCTCTCGGCGTTGTTCAGGTATTTGATCATGCCCGGCGCAACCTTTTCGTTCGTCCCGGCATTGCTCTGCACTTGGCCAAGGCGCGCCGATTCATTATCGGTACGCACGAAGGCAACAAAGCACGCCTCGATTTTCTTGCGCACCAGTTCGGCCTGCTCGTAATCACCCAGGTCACGCAAGCGCATCAGCGAGACGGCAAATTCCGGCATGCCGCGCACTTGCGACGGTCGGCGTTTGCGGTAGTAATGCAGCACCTCGCTGGCCGGCACACGCTTGCTTTGCAAGCGGTTACCACCAATGATCAGCACCTCGCCGGGATGCGACGGGAACAGCCAGTACGCCAGGCGCTGGCCGATGACGTTGTATTCCACACCAGCAATGGCGTAGTTGCCATTGTCGAGTGGGCCGGTCTTGAGCGTATCGAGGTGATCCGGCTCAAGTACCTGCAGCTGCAGCGGCACCACCAGGCCATCTTCGGGACTCCGCCAGCGAAAACGGATAAGCACTTCGCCACTTTCATAGCGCGTGCGGGCCGCCAGCTCCATCAAGCCATTGAAGTCCAACTGGCCGTCCGCGTCGCAGTACTCGCACCAGTCGTCCCACAGCGCCTGATCAGGCGCCTTGCCGACAATGCCGATGCCGACCGTGTTGGTGACCAGGGCATTCAACGCGGCGCTTGCGTACTCGTTATTGCGCACCGCCTCACGGGCGCGGTTGCGCACGATGGACAACGCCGGCAGCACTTCCGCATTGGCACTGCCGCTGCCTGCCCGCCATCCATCCCCACGCCGCCCTACCTTGGCCGCCTCATAGGCACGCGCCATCTCTAGTGCCATGCGCGCCTGCGTGCGCCGCACGCCATGGCCGGGACTGATGAAGTTGACGGCACGGTCGAGCCAGTTCATATCGGTCATCGCACCCATGTCAGTCCCGCGAAAAAACCGTCAAAGTCGCCGGGCCACGGTTGGACATCGCCGGCGCCGCCAGTGCGCCCGAGGCCATCAGTTGGTTCTTGACCATTTCATAGGCCTTCGTCAGATCGGCCATATTGCGGTAGGTAACCTTCTTGCCGTCATACTCAATCGACAGCTCGCCGCTGCCGATGGCCGCTTCCAGCGCGGATAGTTGTTTCAGTGTAAATGCCATCGTTTTTACTCCAGCCAGTTATCGGTGCCGCTGAGCCAGTCGTCGTCGTGGTGCTGCGCGACGGCCACAGCGGGCGTGGGTGTTTGTGCAGACGTCTGCACTGATGCTGTCGGGTACTCGATGCCGGCGGGCGCTTCCGCCGTCTGCGCCCCCATCCTGATCGGAGCACTGAACAGGTCGCCAATGACCGGTTCGACCATGCTTTCCAGCTGCGTCCAGTCAGCGTCGCGCATGGTGTCCAGGCGCAGCAGCGGATGAAATGCCGCCGCGAAGGCATACACAAACAAGTCGATCACCTCATTTCGCCGGCCAGCAATTTTGCGGTAGGTCTTCTTGGTTGAGTCATACACCTCGGCAGTCAGCTGCTCGAAGTATTCGTCCGACAAACCAATCGGAAAGTGAATGAAACGCTCTTCCGGCACGGCCTCCTCGTCTGAAGCGATATAGTTGAACAACAGAGACTTGCCGGTATCGCTACCCACCATCCACAGTTGCACCCCGCCCTTGATCACCTTACCCTTATGATTGACGTCCTGTATCGATGGCCGACCGATCACCGGCTTGCCGCTCATCGACCAACCCTTCACAGCAAACACCCCGGCATGCCGATGCAACCTGGCATAGTGATACACCTCATGTGTATGGTGGCCGCCGGAGTCGATGGCGCAGGTCTGCACCCGCATCGAGACACCGAAGCTGTTTTCTATCGGCCGCTCGCGTATCGCCGTCAAACGCGTCCATACATCGTCCTTCGCCGGATCGCCATCGATGATGTTGTAATCGATCACCCAATGACGCTTGCCCCTGCCGAAGCCCAATATCTTGTACTCCAGCCGGTTACCTTGCACATCGACGGACATTACGAGGGCTAGACAGCCGACGGGGATAGTGCGCAGTTCATAGGCCTCGCGCCGCTTTGCGATCTCGGCACCCTTGATCTGCCCGCTCAAATCCTCCCAACACTCGGCCAGCTCGTTGTTGACGAACACTTTCAAAGCGACAGGGTCGTTTGCCGCAGCCTCGAATTCACCGGCAAGCACATCCCACGCACGCCACCCAAGCGGCGCGTACATACTCGGCAGATGAAAGCTGGCCACGCCGGGTTCGCCCACCGCAGTCGGCAGCCAGTGGGCGTTGATGTATCCCTTGGTCTTCCAGACCGATTCGGTATTCAGGGCGCCGCAGCACTCACAGGCGTACGCCACTTTCCCCGGCTGGCCCTTGGGCCACTTCATATTCGGCCACTTGAAGAACTGTGGCGCGCGGCAGTCGGGGCAATGCACCATGTAGTGCTGTTTGTCGCCCCGCTCGTAGTTCCGGTCGATCGCCGAGGCGCCTTTGATCGTCGGCGTGCTGTTGCCGAAGATGCGTGCCTTCCTGCCAAAGTTACTGGTGCGCTTGCGCGCCAGCTCTTCGGGACTACCCTGGTTGCCGATATCGCCGGCATACTCGTCCATCTCTTCGAGCAGCACATAGCGCATGGTCGACGACTTCAAACCACCAGGCCGGTTTGCACCGATCAGCTGGATGAAGCCACCCGGAAACTTCTTTCGCCGCTTGGTGTTATCAGCACCCTTGATGCCGGCATCGAGCACCCGCTTGCGCAGCGCCTTCGTCGATTCGCGCATCGGCTCGAAGCGCGAAAGTTCCCACTTTTCCGCGTCCTCCACTGTGGCAAACACCGCGAGGATATTGCCGGCCGCGCTGGTGATGCTGTGGCCTATGAAGTTTTCGCCGAGTGCCGAGCCGCCCAACTGGTGGCCCTTCTTGAGATACACCTCGCGGTATTTGCTGTTGGGCGACAGCGCATCCATGATGCCCACCAGGTACGGCGTGCGGCTATTACGCCAGGCGCCAGGTTCCGGGCTGTCTGGCGGAAGGATGCGGTTGTCTTGCGCCCAGTCGCTGATCGACTGTTTGCTATCGGGCAGGATTGCTTCACCGATGGCACGCAGGAATTCGTCCGTTGCCCCCATCTAATCCTCCGACTCGGCCACCAGCTGGCCGACGTCAACGCTGGCCAGCGCAGCGGACAGTTCGCGGTCCAGCAATTCCTCGCAAACATGCGGATCAGTCTCGGCAGCCAGTTGGTCCTTGATACGCGCCGCCACGTTCAGTACGGAATCGCGGATGGCGCGAAACGAAGTGAAGGCGATGCGCTTGGCATCGTCGACGTTGATCAATTGCCCGAGCAGCTGCTCGTACTCCAGCTGGTGCTTGGCCGCCACATAGTACTCACGCTTTGACCTGTTCTCGCGGTATTCACTGGCGCTCTTGTCGCTGCCGGTTAACTCTTCGGCCGCCGGCTTGTCGGCCTCCTCCCCCGCCGGCGCAGCAAAAGAAATTTCTTTTTGAGCCAGGGGTGTGGCGACTTCAACGGCGCTGACCGCAATGCGCGACGCATCCGTGTTGACGTCCCATTCACGATCCGCAACAGCGGCATCAATCTTCTTGTCAGCGTTCGCATTGATTCGGCCAGCACGCAGCGCTTTTTGTACGGCGCCCAGGCTCACGCCGCGATGACGGGCGTACTCTCGATATCCCATCAGCATAGTGACTACCTCAGTGACTGCGGCAGTGACTACCAGAGTGACTACCCTGTGTGACTACCCTTTTAAAAATTCTCCGACGCCAGACAAACCGAGCGCGAATTTACCCATGCGCGGTAGGCTCGGGGAAGGACCCTGGAAAATCCTCCGCCCCCCCTCAATGGGAGCGTTTCGAGCCGCGCCGGGCGGTTCGGCCTCGACGGCCCTACTGCGTGGCGACCAGACCGGCCGGGAGCGGCATCAGCTTCGCAGTGCTGCTTCCCATGCGCTGATCAGGTTCGCCTCCAGGTTCGCCGTGATAGTTTCCATGGCGATGGCGCTGAACTCGAACCGTTTCTTGTACACCGCATCGGTGGCAAATCTGATCAGCGGCGTGATGTGCCGGTTGTCGTTGGTCCGGGCGTAAATCCCTGCTGGCAGCTTCTGCCCCTTCGGCGTACCTTTGAAGAATCGCTTGCTCGATGCATTCGTATTCAGATCCTTAGCAATGCGCATGATCTTGGCCTTGCTCATGTTCCCGTACTGATTGAGCTGCATACCCGCGCCAGGCAACGCGATCTGAGGCGCACCGCTATCGGCAAACTTCTCTTCAAATGTCTTGAAAGCCCGCCGTCCGCCAGTTGCCTCCTCCATCAGATACTTCGCCTGGATATCTTTCACGAAGATGCGCGTGCTGAGCGTTGCCTTTGTTGCCGTGGTCACGCCGACCGCGCGCTGTGTGAAAGGCGTTGGCCTGTCGAAGATCGCCTTGATGTGCGCAGTCTCGGCCGCAGCTGTTTGCCGCGCAGTTTGGGTCAGCGCCTTGGCAACAGCGAATGGCATCTGCCGTTTACCCGCATCGTCCAGTCTGGCCATCAACTGGGAAAGCCCTTGCAATTCAATCGTTGGCATCTAGCCCACCTGAAATGGAGTCGTTGCATGCGGTCACTCTAGAGGGGGCAAGGTGCAGACGTCTGCACAAAACGCCCACCAGAAACGAGCCCGCCCTGTGGTTGATGCGTGCGCCCTGGGGCACTATCATCAACACAAATAAAAAAGCCCACCGAAGTGGGCAAGCACCAGAAACGAATGTATCCCCCGCTATAGAGCGGATCGAGATAGATCACCTCTTTCGCTGTTGAGAAATCGTCTCGCCAAACGCAAAAAAGCCCGCTTGTGCGGGCTTTAGGCGTTACTGCTGCGAGAATGACCGAAATATACACCCGCTGTAACAGCCGCGTCAAGCTATTGCAAAAACTCCTCGACCACGCCATCAGCAACAAAACTTGGTGCGAGGCGGCTATAGGCCATCTGTTCAAGCTCCCGCACATGCCCGTGCATCTTTGTCGACGCCCTCTGGTAGGTCATGTGGCTTGCGCCAAATGACTTGGCCAAGTCACGCACCGTGATGTCCAGTTGCTTATGATTGGCGAACAATCGCCCCAGCATGCAGTCGATAGCATGCGGGTTCAGTCCAGGGAACATTGGCCGGAACCAATCCGCCAATCCCTTGATGGCCTCGATGCGCTCAACCGAGAAAGCAAAGCGGCGATGGCCACCAATATCCTCGAAATCCGTCTGCCCGTACTTCGCTTGCAACACCCACATTTCGGTCTTCGGCAGCCGATGCTTTACCGCCTGCAGCACCATGGCACACTGGGCGCGCACCTCGTTGCCATCCAGTCCGCCGAAGTTAATTGTTCCCGACGCCGCGCCGCGCAGCTGCTCCAGCCAGCACCGCTGCCGGCCATTCAATTGCACCGACTCCATCGCCTTGATCAGTGCCGCCCGCAATGGTGCGTCCTGCTTCGCCTCCTGCGCCATAATCAGGAACGACACATGCACCGCCTGACCCACATTTTCAAATACCGCGTCTTCCGCTTTCACTTCCATCGCCTAGCCCCTTTTCTCGTTATCAATCGCCTGCTGATCCAATGCTTCCTGCCATGCCACTTCGCCCATCCTCCCTACATACCGCCCTGGCGCCCTATCCAGCGGCACGCCCCGATAAACCGGCGTACCCACCTCATGCCCCTTCTCCGTAGCGTGGAACCCCTGCCCTCCACGCATGCCGCGCCGTATCGCCGCATCCACCACCTCCGCCCCAAATGCCTCGCGGAATGCATCGATGATCGCGGCCACCTGGGGCATTTGCTCCCGCATGCTCACCTTCTTGTTCATCGTCCTGCCCTCCACTTCCTTCTTCGATGAAAACCGGCCGTATTCCGCTAACCCTTCATACCCATCACATACCCATCACATCGCTAACCCGCATGGATACTTACTTGTGATGGGTATGAGTACTGTTATTACTTCTTTCTACTTTCTGACAAAAAAAATACAGCGAACCATCAGCACCCAAACGCCTTTACTCATCAATGCGCGCATGTGTGCGTGCGCGAGAACCCGTAACACCCGTCATACCCATCACATTCCAGCATTCATGCGGGTTTGCGATGTGATGGCTTTGCACGATGTGATGACTTAACCCTCAACATCGGCCGCATCAACGCCGCTGCGACTGCGGTATGCCCTCAAACTTTTCTCGAACAGGCCAGATGCATCTGCCGCCCACTCTGCAAGCGTCTTGCCCTCTGGCTTCTTCCCGGCTAAAAACACGTTGCGCTGCTTGACCACCGATCCCAGCTCATACTTGATCAGGTGCTTTTCCAGCGCCTCGCCGGCGTACCGCAGCACGGTGGGCGAGAAAATGGTCTGTGAGATGTACTTCGATTCCCCGCTCTTGTCGCACCACACCTTGTAGGCGTCGTATAGCTGGGTAGCGCCGCACGTGATGAACGGCAGCGGCAGGAAGCCCCGGCTCCAGTCGCGGTAGAAGCGCTCGGCCGGCGTAAGACTCTTCTCGATCAGGTCGTCCTTGGCATCGGTGTAAATCGGCTTGGTGTGCTCGTCAAAGCCGCCCATATCCAGCTCGTGCATGAGGTAGTGGTAGTACGCCTCGATGCCACCGTTGGCGATCTCCTCGGCCACCTGGACATAAAATTCGCGCGACAACGCCGGCGGCGTCCAGATCACCAGGTAGCGCCGGTCCGTCTTATCCAAGGCCAGCGGCTGTAGCTCGTTTGACAGGAAGACAAAGTTCATATGGTTGGCCTCGCCATGTTCGGGCAGGCCCTTCGGGTTGATGATGATCATGTCGCCCGACACCAGGTACTTGAGCTTGCCCTTCATGTGCTTGAGTTCCGAGCGCGTCACCACCTCATCGGCCACCATGAATAGCTTCATGGAGGCCCAGTCATTGAACTGGCTCTCCAGCTGCGCATTACCGATCACATAGCCGTACTCGCCATAGATTTTCTTGATCACTTTCTCGAAGAAGAAATTCTTGCCGCTGCCCTCGTCGCCGTGCATGATGATTGACGTTTCCATCTTCGCGCCGCGATTCCGCAGCGGATAGGCCAACCAGCGTTCCACCCACTCGACCAGGGCGTCATTGCCGTCGCACAAGTGCGCGATCAGGGTCTGGATGCGCAAGCAGCTGCCGCGTCGCGGTTGCATCTTCCAGCCGTTGAACAGGTTGACCGTAGCCGTGGCGCCGCTCGATGCCGGCGACGGCGTGTCCTGCGGATCGAAAACGATATTCTTCTTCAGCACCCAGCGCCGCGCCTCGCCGCCCCAAAACTTCATCACGTCGTTGTTTGCCACGATGGTGCGCATGCTCGATATCTTCATCAGCATGCGTTGAGACACGTCCCACACCAGGTCTTCGCCATACACCAGCACGAAGTTTTTCAACACGTATTCCACCTGGTTCCAGTGATCCGCGCCGTACACCTTCTTCGGTTTATCTTTCGCCTGTTTGCCTTCGGCCCCCGCCCCCGGCGCGGAAGCGGAGCCGTCAACATCTGGAGGCTCAGGTAGCGATCCATCCGCATACCCTGCCTCCAGCGTTGCAGCAAGGCGCGCCTCGCTATCGTCCGCCTCTGCGTCGACAGCGCTCCTGCGGGCTGGCTGCTCCGCACTAGGGGGTGGGGGGGATTCATCGGTAACGCTTTCAGCAAACAAGACCCCCAGGTCAAGCACTGGCGCGGGCACGCTGGTATCGGAACGGCCTGAATCTGGCTGCTGCGCAGCAGGGGGAACGGGGGAAGCGCCTGTGACTGCGAGAGCAGCTGCAGGCGGAACCATTTGATTGGCCGCTGACGCGGCGGAAGGAACGGGAACAGCAGATTTGGGCTGCTGCGCAGCAAGGATGGAAACCCCGACTTGCGCCGCTACCGTCTCAAGCCCCTCCTCGATCTGCAGATCGTTGAAGTCCGACAGCTTGCGCCCCGCCCTGTTGGCGAACACCGGCACGACCATCGAAGTGCGATCCATCTTGCGGCACAACGCCGAGCAGCTGGCCACGCCGGCATTCTTGAACGTGTAACGCTGCTGCCGGCGGCCGGTGCGCACATCCGCTTCGATGTACCGCACGGCGGCCGCGTCGGTGCGCCACCAAGCAGTGACTTCCACATCCGCACCATCGTCGGCCAGCACGACATGCGAGGCGCCGTCGATCAGAACAGCGGCCAGGACCTGATAGTCCTCGCGCATGCGCTCGATGAAACGCTCGACTAACTGGTCATCATCGTCAGTAAGAAACAGCAGATGCGCGTGCGGGAACGCCTCGCGCAAAGCGGTAGCCACGGACGCCAAAGAACCGGCGTCAAAAGCCACGGCCACAGGCAGGTCGATGCCGGCCAGCGCTGCGGCCGCACGCGCACTCGCACATGTGGCGTAACCCTCACCTACGGCGATGACAGTTGCGTTAAGTGGCTGTCCAAGCATGTGGTACGCGCCAGGCTTATCCATGCCGGCGTTGTAGCGCTTCTCGCCTGCTTGGTCGATCTTCTGCAGACCAACCAGCTGGCCGGCACGCTGCAGCGGGATCAGCAATGATCCGGCACGGTCGACGCGTACGCCCTCGCCCGCGATCTGCTTGCGGTCCAGGTATGGATGTTGCACAGCTATGCCAGCGGCTTTCATCCACTGATCGCGCGCACGGTTGGCTGCCAGCTGCGCTTCGCGCTGCTTCTTCTCGACCTCGCGCTGTTCGTTCTCGCGCAGCTTGGTAGAAAATTCAGAGCGCTCCTCGTCCGTCATCGCCTCGGCGTCGACTGTGACAGGTACGGTATTGCGATTATCCCCCTGGTGAATACCGAAGGCGCCGGTGACGACTCTGCGGCCGGTCTTGAGAACCAGTTCGCGCAGGATGTACCAGCCTTTTTTCTTAGGGCCGAAACGGTGAAACTTGCCATCTAAAACGGGGTGATTGGGTGGGAGTTGCGGCATGTCACATGCCGCCATTTGAGCAATAACCTGGGCAACATCACTCACTGACAATTGCTCCCATCACTCCAGGCATAGCCAGGCCGTGCGGCACGCGCTGGCTACCCATGCGGGAGGGGATCGTTGCATAGTCAAACGAGCCAGGCCGGGCCAGTGGCGCGCGCACCATGTTCGCAGGAGACAAAGGGAGTTTCTTGCCGATGTAGCGCGGCCCTGCGACCTGGCCTGCCGGAGCCACCTTGTCTTGAGTCGAGCGGCCAACAAAATCCCAGCCTTTTTGCGTCACCACGTAATCGCCAGCCTCACGGCGCACCACATGACAACGCATCAGCGAGTTGATGATTTCACGCTCAAACGCTGTAATGGGGCGCGTCCACGTCATTGCGTTCATCCAGCCATGCAAGCCGACACGGCCGCCCAACTGTGCGAGCTTGCGAAAGGCGAGATCAGGGCGCGTTCCGGCGCGTGGGCCAAAATGCGCACTCATGCCGCACCATCCTGGCCGCCATCCGGCTTGCAATAGACACGGATTGTCAACGCCATTAGCTCGGACAACCCACGCTGCAGGCCGTCGATATCGGCATCAAGGCAGGCCCGCTCACGTGGATCGATCAGTTCGTCTGCCGTCGCCTCTTCAAAGTGCGAGGCGAAGATGCCCAGGCGGACGTAAATGTCGCGGAACTTTTTAGCCAGCACTTCGTTGCCGTCGGACATATCTTCCGGCAGTTTTACGAAGGCGCCACCGCTCGATGCGGCCACAGCCTCAGCGAACAGCGTAGTGCCGGAGAACGCCTGCAGCTGCAGGGCAGTGTCCACAGTGATGCCCTGCCCTTTGCGTTCGTAGACGCGATTCTCCAGGCCATTGCGACTCATACCTAGGGCGGCCGCAATTGCGTCCCAACCGCCAGGAAATGCCTTGATCATTCCAAGGTACGATTTTTTGATTTTCACAACATATCCTTCTTCTTGGTGGTTGTTCACATCACGCGGTCAAGCTACGCTCGCGACATGAAAATTGATCCTGCTCACGCCCGGCTTCGCGGATCGACACCTACAACGGAATGCTCCGGTACGGTATCGAGAATGTTTGTTGACGATGGCAGCTGACGTCCTGCATGACCGGGACCAGAGACGTTCCGCCCCTCTGAACTAAAGACTTCTGGCCGCGCCAGCTTCAGGAACATAAGACGTGCACGCGGGATGCCGTTGCGGCGCCACTCAGACACGGACGGGTCTTTAACTTGGCAAATCCGTGCGGTTTCTGACGTGCCGCCAAGCGCGTCAATGATTTCGTCGGCTGTAAGTTCATTAGTCATACCTTATTTTAGGCAAGCCTAAAGAAATAAGCAAGAATAATTTAGGCATCCCTTATTTGGAAATTGTTAGGATTACCTAATGGATTGGCACAAAAGACTTACGCAGGCCCGCGAGGCCAAAAACATCAAAAAATCAGCTTTTGCGAAGCTGGTGGGAGTATCCGCCCCGACAGTTACTGACTGGGAGAACGGCGATACAAAAATGATTGAAGGAAACAACCTGGTAAAGGTTTGCCAGGTACTGGAGGTGTCGCCGGATTGGCTGCTTCACGGAACCGACACTTCGAAAGAGGACGCTCAAAAGCTTTTGCCTGGGTCCGTTCCAATCTCACTTGTCGAGGACGACGAGCAAGCACTTTATCGCGTTAAGTTGGTGCAACTGCGACTACAAGCCGGAGTAACGGGTTTTCAAACAGAGCCAGACAACACCGACGGTGGGACTCTGGGGCTGTCTAAATCATGGGTGCACCGCAAGGGCTTTGACCCTGAGAGCCTTCTGGCAGTCAAGGTTAAGGGCGAAAGCATGGAACCCACCTTCTATGAGGGCGATACGATCGTCATCAATCTGGCCGACAAGAAGTTGACCGACAATGGAGTATTCGCAGTCAACTATGGTGGGGAAGCTGTTGTAAAACGGATATCGCGTGACGCCGGCCAATGGTGGCTGATGTCGGACAACTCCGATCAACGGAAGTTTTATCGCAGGAATTGTCAAGGCAACGAATGCATCATTATTGGCAGGGTAGTACGTAGAGAAGGCGACCACTTTTAACCCAGCCGCTTAAGGCAATCGACCCCGCATGCCGGGGTTTTTTTTCGCCTTACCGAAAGACCATCGCATCTACACAATCAAAAATTTAGGCATGCCGAAAATATTAACTTGACTGTTTCTTTAGGCATGCCTAAACTTGATCGTATTAGCAACCACAACGATGGAGCGAAGACGATGGAAAACCTTCCAAAACCCCCTCTCACAGTTCGTGAGAGTATTCAACAATGCATTGACGTCGCCACGAGCCGGCACCCGCAAGATCGCGTCCTGTGCACCGAAACCTTCATCGCCGCACTATCTGGCGCGCTGCAACGAGACGACATGGCGCTGGCCAACCGCGTCTTTGCATTGCTGCTCACCCCGAAGAAAAAGGCTCAACAGTGAGCGCCTTCCGCGTCACCGTCAAAACCTCGCTCGGCGTGACGCACTACTACGCGCTGGCCAGCACGGCCGCAGGTGCGTGCGAGGACGCCGTCGACGCCCAGTGCGGCGAACCCTGCGGCGTGACCGCGCATCCACTGTAGGAGGCCGCAGCCATGCCCTCGACCGCTACCCGCAAGCCGGCTAAAGCGCCGCTGCCATCGTCGCAAAGCCTGCGCGACACCCTGGCCAGCGCAAACGACGCCGCCCAGCTGGCCCGTTTCACGCGCAATACCGGCTGCGCTGCCAAGGAAGTCACTGGCGCCGATGGACGCCTGTCCATCCTGCAGGTGTTCGAGGCCATGCGCCGCCGCGGCTACCACGTCACCGAGCCAGTGCGCCCACAGCAGCAGCCCCGCGCCGGCTTCACCGCCTGGTGCGTGAGTGTGACGCTGCCCAAGGGCATCAGCTTCAAGCTCGCCTACCACACGCCAGGGACGGTCAAATGACAGCCCCGCTCGTCCATCTGGCGATTGACGTCCGCAGCGTGCTGGCCAGGCCACTGCACGAGCTGCGCGGATTCACGCACCCGGACGGCCGCGCCATGACCCCGCGCCAGGCCAAGGCAGCCCTGGCGGCGCAACTGGCCGAAGGCCATGAGCTGCTGCCCATCGGCCGCAGCGCTCCTTTCGATTTCATTAAACGCTAACCGGGCCGTCCCCGCCCACAACCAGGAGCCGCACATGAGTAGCGACCTCGTAATACCCACCATCGGAGGCATGAAGAAAGCCCCGCCCCGCAGCGAGAAACGCATCGTCGTCGACGAGCTGGTCGACGACCAAGTATTCGCAATCACCGACTGGGCCGACATCCGCCCCAGCTACACCAACCGCAAACGGTTCAACCAGACCGCGCTGGAGCAGCTGGCCGCCAACATCAAGGAAGTTGGAATTGTCCAGCCCATCCTGATTCGCCCAGTCACACCAACCGCTGACGCGCCTCAGCATTTCGAGATCGTCGCCGGCGAGCGCCGCTGGCGCGCCGGAAACATCGCCGAGCTGCAGCGCGGTCCGACCATGATCCGCAAGCTGACGGACCTGCAGGCGCGCGAGATCCAGCTGCTGGAGAACCTGCAGCGCGAAGACCCGCACCCGATGGAGGAGGCCGAAGGATTCCAGGAGTTGATGCTCAATGCCGGCTACACCGCTGATCGCCTGGTGGAAAAACTGAAAAAATCGCGTAGCCACATCTACGGCCGCCTGAAACTGTGCGCACTGACGACCGAGGTACGCGAGAAGTTCCTCGATGACGCGATCACGCCGTCGACCGCGCTGCTAATCGCACGCATTCCCGTGCCGGCGCTGCAGATCAAAGCGCTTGGCGAGATCAGCGCCCCTATCTACCAGGGCACCGGCGAACCTATGCCCTATCGCGCCGCACTTCGGCACGTTCAGCAAAACTACATGGTTGACCTGACGCGCGCACTGTTCAAACTGACCGACGCAACCCTGCTGCCGCTGGCCGGCGCCTGTACCAAATGCCCTAAAAAATCCGGCAATCAACCGGAGGTATTCAGCGACACCAAAAGTGCAGACGTCTGCACAGATCCTAGTTGCTACGCCGAGAAGCGCCTAGCACATGATGCGTTGGCGATTGCTGCGGCAGGCAAGGGCGGCATCCCTGTCTATGAAGGCGAGGAAGGGGCAACGCGATATCGTAAAAATACCAACGACAAATACACCCTGTACGTCAAAGCCGACGCTGCCTTATGGATGTTTGACCGCAACGCACCTGCCACGCAAAACTACGGGAACGCAACCATGTTCCTCGAAGGCGGCCTGCTACCTGAACCGGCGTGGTATGTGAAGCACGACAATGGCGACCTGACGCCCTTCTACGACAAAGCACTCATCCAAAAACTGCTGGAAGACGCTGGTGCATGCGAAACGGTCGAAGTTCATGCGGCACGCATGGCCGATGTGCGCGCCATAGCGGAGAGAAAGGAAGCTGCAGCGAACACACCGGCCAAACAGGAGGAAGTAGCCAAGGCGCGCGCGGAAGAGGCCGCAGCCGAAAAACAGGCCGAGCAGGACGAACGCTACCGCATCGAACTGTACAAACGTCTGCGCGCTGAAGGCGCGAGCGGATTCTCACTGGCCTCGCTACGCGAATTTACCAAATTGGTGCTGATTGACCGCGATCTGCCAGACCAGGCCCTCGCCGGCGTTTACACGTTTGACACCTCCAGCACCGAGAACATCCACGCCTATATCGATCAGGCCGGCCTACCCGATGTGCAGCTGCTGTTGGTCGACATGCTGCTGGGTGACTGCCTGGGCGGCATGGGATGGTTCAAAGCAGAGGAACGTGAAGCTCAAGAGGCCACAATTCACGCCATGGCCAGGCATGAAGGCATCGATCCTGATGCCGTGCGCCTGCAGCTGGAAATGGACGAAATTCCACTCAAGGACGTCCAGGTACAGCAACTGGGCGACTTTATCGCTAATTCACCAGGCCGCCTGAACGATCTCACTAAATTCATCCTCGCCGAGTGCCCGCTGATGATCAAAGCCCTTGAACAGGCTGCAAATACTCACGGCTGGTATTACGCGCCTGGTCAAGTCTGGCTGCGCGCCGACGAAACAAGCACACCTGGCGCGGCCAACGTGGTGCCGGAGCAATCCGACGAAGAAGATGCCGACGACCTCGCAGATCAAATCAACTTGGTGCCGCAGGACGAAGTCGCCGCAATCGAGCCGCCTGCAGCAACTGCGGTCAACCAGCCAGAGCCAGAAACCAAGAAGCCGGCGCCGCGTGTACGCAAACCCAAAAGCCCTACGAAACCAGCAGCATGGCCCTGGCCAACATCCACAACCGCAGCACCAACTACCGCGAAGGAAGCACCATGAACAGCGAGAACATCGCGGCCACGCCCGCACAGGAACGTATTGACGCAGTCGAAGTCCAGGAACGCCTGTCCTGGCCAGGTGCTCCAGCCACCGCTTACTGCGATACCTGGCTGATGATCAATGCTGGCGCACTCAATTTCAAGGCCACTGAAGAGCTCCAGGTGGCAGTCATGGCCAACATTGGGCACCAGCTGCTGCAGGAGATCGCCGCATATCGGCCAACATTCAAGTGGACGAACAGTCCGGTCGAGATTATTGGCGCGCTGGCAGAGGAAGCGGCCTCCCATCCATTGGCCCCATCACTTCACTTGGTCGTTCCCGATGGCTGGAAGCTGCTTCCACTTGACCCAACCACAGCCATGATTGACGCGCTCTACCATGACGGGTATGCGGAAATGCTTGAAGCGGCTCCTTCCACCCCATCAGCGCAGGGAGCAGGTACCGCCTTTGCTCGCCAGCTCATCGACTCAGGCGCAGAAAACTTCATCGGCGAAGTGTTCGATACCGAGCGTGGTGAAATTGAGGTGACCGCCCGCTACATTTCCGGCAAAACTCCAGCGGATAAGCTGGCGGAACTTGAAGCCCGTATTACAACAACGCACGGCGATGCCAAAGTACTGACGGATGACGAGATCGTATCCGTATTACATTCTCTCGGAATCGATACCCACCCGAGCAAGTACGGCTTCCCAGAAACGCAAGTGTCGGCGACCAACGTTCCAGGTATTCGACGCTTATTGACTGCCTGCGCTGCTATCGCAACCAGCAAGGCAGGCGCGTGATGACCATGTTCAGCCCCGAACTCGGACGCAAGCTGCGTAACATTGAAAAGCACTTTGCTGGCCAAGCCGAACAGCGCGAGGAGAAGGCAATTGCGGCGCACATGGCGGAAATTAGTGCGTCTCTCGGCAAGCCCTCGAAACGACGCCAGAGCTACGCTGAACCTATGCCCCACCGTCATAGCATCGCAGCGGCATTCGTGGTACTAGCGGCCGCGCTGGCCGGTCTGTCATGGTGGTGCCCATGACAGCGACCAAAACCAACACGAATGCCGCGCAGCTCCGCCATTCCGAGCCCAACTTCAACGGTTTGGTCGACGTAATTGTCAGCGATCACCTGGCAGCCAGCTGTCAGTCAATCGGGCAGTATCGAAGCATGCTTATTAAATTTGCTGCACAGATCAAAACAGCATCACTTGCAGAAAACATGAAAGGAAATGTATGAGTACCGAAGAAATGCTGGTAAAGCTGCTTGAGCGACTGTCTAAGCCACTACCTCCACCGCTACCTGTCGAGGTTGACTTATGGGACACGAAGAACATCGCCGCATATCTAAAGCGATCCGTAGACACGGTGCGGGACGATATCGTATGCCTGCCGTCGTTTCCTCGCCCGATTCGGCTTCCAACTCCAGGGCGCGCGCAGGCACTGTACAAAGCGCGGGAAGTAATCAAGTGGACCGAGAGCCATGTGGCGTAGCGGCTAATGCCGCCCTCGACATGCCATTCCGTTAGGTTAACTTTGCCGCAATATCGTCGGCAGTTGCATTGTAGTAGGTTTGCAACTGCCGAATATCCTGATGCCCTACCATCCGGGCCAGGTCCAGCACTGTAAGTTTGCTGGCGAGCCTGGTGATTGCTTCATGGCGCGTGTCATGGAACGTCAAACCCTCTATGCCAGTCGTATCACGCGCTCTGCGGAACATCGCATCGAGCGTCGCCGGCGTCAAATCAAATCCATCAGGCACCATAGCCCACAATTCCACCGCACGCGGGGACAAGGCCACATCGCGAGGCAATCCATTTTTCGTCATCCGCAGCCGAGCCACGCGACCATTCACATCCTCCGCCTGCAAAGAACATATTTCTCCAGCACGCATCGCAGTTTCAATGGCGAACAGGAAAGCTATTGCGATGCGCTGCTGCTTGGTCTTCGGGACAACGCCGGCCGCCTGGTGATCCCAACCAAGAGCGATGCAAATCTTTTTGATCTCTTCGGAGCTGATAAGGCGATCTCGGGGCGGCTTAGCTTTTGGCCGCGCGACGTCAGCCGTAGGGCTGGCCGATATCCATTTCCACTCCTTGCGAGCGACGGAGAATACGTGCGACAGCAGGTTCATTTCTCGGGTTACCGAACCGCCCTGGACGGTCAGCAGCCGTTCATCGCGCCAAGCGGCAATATGGGTAGCATCCAAATCGCACATCTTGACGGAGCCAAGCGGCATCTCGGCAAAGAACGCCAGGCGAAATGCCTCCCATCGGTGGCCTCGCTTCAACTTAGATACCTCAAGCTCGTACTTGCGAAACGCATCAGCGCAGGTCTTCGTATTGACCACTGCTTTTTTGCCGCCAGCATTGATTCGCTGTTCAGCCTCCCAGGCCAAGGCAGCCGCCTTCGTGTCAAATGTCCCGCTGAAGCGTGTCCCGGCGACCATCACCCTGTGGCGCCATACTTTGCCGTCTTTTGTTGGTGCAGCCATTTTTGCCAAATCCTTTGCCAATTTTTGGCAAATGGTAGCAGGATTTCACCGTTTTATACCGGACTTCACCGAAAACGCGGACGTAAAAAAACCCAGCCTCCCCCTATGAAAACGGGTTAATCTGGGTTTTTCCGTACTACCTCTTACGAATACTTGGTGCCGTTGGCCGGAATCGAACTGGCGACCTTCACATTACGAATGTGCTGCTCTACCAACTGAGCTACAACGGCGAAGACCCACATTCTACAAACAATGCACAAAATTTGCTAGTGTCAACGCGAACTTTTTTGCATTTTTTTAGCGGCCTGGCTGCAGGCCGCTGAAAATCGTGGAAAAGTGCGGCTTTTTTACTCAGCGTGGTAGGCGGTGACGCGGGCCACTTCGTCTTTCGAGCCGAGGAACACGGGCACGCGCTGGTGCAGCTTGTGCGGGGCGATGTCCATGATGCGCTGCTGGCCATCGGTGGCGGCGCCGCCGGCTTGCTCCACGATGAAAGCCATCGGGTTCGCTTCGTACATCAGGCGCAGCTTGCCGGGCATCGACGTGTCGCGCAGGTCGGCCGGGTACATGAAGATGCCGCCGCGGTTCAGGATGCGGTGCACGTCGGCCACCATCGAGGCGATCCAGCGCATGTTGAAATTGGTGCCGCGCGGGCCTGTGTCGCCGGCCAGCAGTTCATCGACATAGCGTTTCACGGGCGGATGCCAGTGGCGCGCGTTCGACATATTGATGGCAAACTCCTTCGTCGTTGGCGGAATCTGCATATTGCTTTGCGTGAGGACCCACGAACCCATTTCGCGGTCCAGGGTGAAGCAGTTCACGCCATTGCCGAAGGTCAGCACCAGCATGGTTTGCGGACCATACACGGCGTAGCCGGCCGCCACTTGCTTGCTGCCGGCTTGCATGAAGTCCTGCTCCGTCGGCTCGCCCATGCCTTCCGGTGCCTTCAGCACCGAGAAAATGGTGCCGATGGAGACGTTGACGTCGATGTTCGACGAGCCATCCAATGGGTCGAACAGCAGCATGTATTCGCCCTTCGGATAGCGGTTCGGGATCGGGTGAATCGATTCCATCTCTTCCGACGCCATGGCCGCCAGGTGGCCACCCCATTCATTCGCTTCCAGCAAAATCTCGTTGGAGATGATGTCGAGCTTTTTCTGCACTTCGCCCTGCACGTTTTCCGTGTCGGCCGTGCCCAGCACCTCACCCAGCGCGCCCTTGCTGACGGCGTGGCTGATGGTTTTACAGGCGCGCGCGACGACTTCGATCAGCAGGCGCAGTTCGGCCGGAATGCTGTTGTTCGAGCGCTGCTCTTCAACCAGGTATTGCGTAAGACTGATGCGTTTCATGAAATCCCTCTGCTTTAATAGCTTTTTGATAAATTTTTTACGGTGTTAATTGGCCAATGCCTTGGAAACGACTTCCATCACATCATTCGACAAGCTGGCCTGGCCGGCAACTTTTTCCAGCGCGTCGCGCATGTGGCTTTGCAGCGCGGGCACGTAACGGCGCCAGCGGTCCATGGAGCGCGCCAGGCGGGCTGCCACTTGCGGGTTCAGGGCGTCGAGCGCGATGACTTGCTCGGCCCAGAAGGCGTAGCCGCTGCCGTCAGCCGCATGGAACTGCGACGGATTGCCGTTCGTGAAATTGAAGATCAGGCTGCGCGCGCGGTTCGGATTCTTCAAGGTGAAGGCCGGATGCGTCATCAGCTGGCGCACGGCTTGCACATCGGTCGTTGGCGCGGCCGCCTGCATGGCGAACCACTTGTCGACCACCAGCGCTTCGTTCTCGAAGTCGGCATAGAAACTGGCCAGCGCCGCCTGCGCATGCGCTGACGAACCCGAATGGATCAGGGCACCCAGCGCTGCTGCGCGGTCCGTCATGTTGCCGGCGCTGTCGAACTGCTGCTGCGCCAGGGCCAGTTCTTGCGCGTCCGGCGCGATCAGCAGATAGGACAGGGCCAGGTTTTTCAGCGCGCGCTTGCCCGCCGACAGGGCGTCGGGACTGTACTCGCCCGGCGTCTGGTTGGCGTGGTATTGCGCCAGCAGTTCAGGTTTCAAGGCGGCCGCAATCGTGCGGCGCATGAACTGGCGCGCCGCGTGGATCGCCTGCGGGTCGACTTGCGCCATGCGCTCGGCGATGATGGTTTCCGACGGCAGGATCAGGGCCAGTTCGCGGAAGGCAGGATCGAGCGTTTCGTCGGCAAGCAAGGCGCGTTGCGCTTCGATGAAGGTGTCGTCCAGCGCCAGGGGCTCGCCGGCGGCGACGGCGCCGGTCAGTTTCAGCAGGCGCTCCATAGCCAGGCGCTGGCCCGCTTCCCAGCGGTTGACCGGGTCGCTGTCGTGGCGGAACAGGTGCAGCAATTCCGCGTCGGTGTAATCGTATTCCAGCACCACGGGCGCGGAAAAGTCGCGCAGCAGCGACGGCACGGGCAACTCCGTCACATTCGTGAAGCGGAAAGTCTGCGACGCTTGCGTCAGTTCCAGCACAACGCTGGCAGCGCCGTTCGACACGACGCCATCGACGTGCAGCGGCAGGTCGCGGCCATCGGCGGCCAGCAAGCCGACGGTGACGGGAATGTGGAAAGGCAGTTTTTTCGGCTGGCCCGGTGTGGCGGGGCAGTTTTGCGCCAGGGTCAGCTCGAACGTCTGGCTGGCCGCATCGTAGCGCGTGGATGCCGTCACGACAGGTGTACCCGCCTGGCTGTACCAGCGCTCGAACTGGCTGAAGTCGCGGCCATTCGCGTCCGCCATGGCGGCGCGGAAGTCGTCGCACTGCACGGCCTGGCCATCGTGGCGCTCGAAATACAGGTCCATGCCCTTGCGGAAGCCGTCGCGGCCCACGAGGGTCTGGTACATGCGCACCACTTCGGCACCCTTTTCGTAGATCGTGACCGTATAAAAGTTATTGATCTCGACGAAGGAATCGGGACGCACGGGATGCGCCATCGGGCCCGCGTCTTCGGGGAACTGCGCCTGGCGCAGAGTACGCACCTGGTCGATGCGCGTGACGGCCCGGCCCGTGTCCGTACCGATCATGTCGGCCGAGAACTCCTGGTCGCGGAACACCGTCAAGCCTTCCTTCAGCGACAGCTGGAACCAGTCGCGGCACGTCACGCGGTTGCCGGTCCAGTTATGGAAGTATTCGTGGCCCACCACCGCTTCGATGCCCGCGTAATCGACGTCGGTTGCCACGCGCGAATTGGCCAGCACATACTTGGTATTGAAGATGTTCAGCCCCTTGTTTTCCATGGCGCCCATGTTGAAATCGCCCACGGCGACGATCATGAAACGGTCCAGGTCAAGTTCCAGGCCGAAACGCTCCTCGTCCCAGCGGATCGAGTTTTTCAGCGACTGCATGGCGTAGTCGGTTTTGTCGAGGTTGCCGTCTTCCACCCATACCTGCAGCAGCACTTCTCGGCCCGACTTCAGGGTATAGCGCTCTTCCTGGCATACCAGACGCGCCGCCACCAGGGCGAACAGGTAGGACGGCTTCTTGAACGGGTCTTCCCACTTGGCGTAATGGCGGCCATCGCCGAGGTCGCCCTCTTCGATCAGGTTGCCGTTCGACAACAGCACCGGGTACTTGTCCTTGTCAGCGCGCAGCATGACCGTGTACTTGGCCATCACATCCGGGCGGTCAGGGAAGAAGGTGATGCGGCGGAAGCCTTCCGCTTCGCACTGCGTGAAGAAATTATGGTTCGATACGTACAGGCCGGACAGCGAGGTATTGTCCTGCGGCGCCAGCACGGTTTCGATATCGAGCGTCACCTCCTCCGGGGCCTTGGGGATGGTCAGCATGCCGGCCGTCAGCTTGTACTGCGACGGCTTCAATACCTTGCCATTCAGGCGCACCAGCACCAGTTCGATGTGTTCGCCGTGCAATTCGATGCTGCGGCTGGTGCTGGCCGGGTTATGGCGCATGTGAATCCGGCTCGCCACCACTGTGCGGGCGGGATCGAGATCGAAACCAAGTTCGACGCTGTCGACCAGGAAGCTGGGCGGCGTGTAATCTTTGCGGTAAATCGTCTGAGGGCTGTCTGTGCGCATAGGGATTTGGGTGGGAGCGGAGGCAAAAGCCTATTTTACCAACACCAGCCCCCGATAGTCGCGATTCAGGCCAGGAATGTTGGATTCCCTTACACGCAGACATGTCAGGTAACATTCTGTAATAATGAATAGAAACAAATAGAACTATTCTTATAATACTAAGCGATGAATTGCGTCTACTAATCAGGAGGTCATGCAATGAAACGATATCTCACCATCATGATGGCCGCATTGACCGTGTTGCTCACCGGATGCGCCACCACCATACGCAGCGATGTGACCGTATTCCATGAGTGGCCTGCGCAATTGCAGGACAAATCGTATGCATTTGAAGCGCCGGCGGCCGAAGACGACACGCTGGAGTACCGCAGCTACCAGAACCTGGTGCGCGCGGAACTGGCCAAACACGGTTTCGGCGAAGCGTCCGGCCCTGCGGCAGCCAATTTGCGCGTGGCGATGCAGTTTTCCACCGTCGACTACCCTGAACGCGTGCTGCAAGCGTCCGATCCATTCTGGTATGGCCCCGGCTACTGGCCTGGCCGCTACGGCTACCGCTACGGCGCCTGGCCAGGCTACAGTCGCTTTGGCTATAACCCCTACTGGTATGGCCCGATGGACGTGGAAGAAAGCGTGCGCCATAAATACGAACGCGAATTGCGCGTGACGATCAATGACCGCAACGGCAAGAAACTCTATGACGTGACCGTGCAATCGACCAGCAACAAGCGCGCCACGTCGCAGGTGATGCCCGCCATGGTCGCCAGCGCCTTTGCCGACTTCCCCGGCCAGAGCGGCGTGCCCCGTAAAGTGGAAGTCAAGGTGGAATAATTACGTGGCAATACAAAAAACCGGCTGGCGCATCGCTGCGCAAGCCGGTTTTTTTATGTCTACGAATAATACGCTTCGGCGGCAAAGGTCAGCGCGCCAATCAGGGCCACGGCCAATAGCAGCACGATCAGCAGGCGGCCGAACTTTGGCGTCCCATCATTGCCGCCGCTCATGGCACGATGATGGTCGAACCGGTCGTCTTGCGCCCTTCCAGGTCCGTGTGCGCCTGGGCGATATGGGCCAGGCTGTAGCGCTGGTTGATCTCGATCTGCACTTCGCCGCTGCTGACGACGCCGAACAGCGAGGTCGCCATCTCTTCCAGGTTCGCGCGGTTCGAGGCATAGCTGAACAGGGCAGGACGCGTGATGAAGAGCGAACCGCGCGACGCCAGTTCGCTCAAAGTGAAGGCCGGCACGGGACCGGACGCGTTGCCGAAGCTGACCATCATGCCCAGCGGCGCCAGGCAGTCGAGCGAACCCGTGAACGTATCCTTGCCGATGGAATCGTAGACGACGGAGACGCCCTTGCCGCCCGTGATCTCGCGCACGCGCTCGACGAAGTTTTCCGTGTTGTAGTTGATGACATGGGCCGCGCCATGCGCCTTGGCCAGCGCCGCCTTTTCATCGGAACCGGCCGTGCCGATCAGATTCACGCCCAGCACCTTGGCCCACTGGCAGGCGATCAGGCCCACGCCGCCCGCGGCCGCGTGGAACAGGATGGTATCGCCCGCCTTCAGGGCCACCGTGCGATGAAACAGGTATTGCACCGTCAAGCCTTGCAGCATCATGGCGGCGGCCGTATCGAAGCCTATGCGCTCGGGCAACACCAGCAGCAGGGCCGCCGGCAGGTTGCGCTGCTGCGCATACGCGCCATTGATGCGCGCCGCATACGCCACCCGGTCGCCCACCTTCACTTCCGTGACGCCCTCGCCCACCGCCTCGACGATGCCCGCCCCCTCGACACCGAGGCCATTGGGCAGCGGCTGCGGATACAAGCCCGTGCGGAAATACACATCGATGAAATTGAGGCCGATGGCCTCGTGCTTGACGCGCGCCTCGCCGGGACCCGGCGGCGGCAGTTCCACATCCACATATTCCATCACGTCCGGGCCGCCCACGCGCTGTACGCGGATGGCTTTGGTGGTAATCGTTGCGCTCACAATATGCTCCTTGAAGAAGAATCGGGAAAACGTCAGGCGGCAGCGCTGGCCCGCGCCTGCAATTGCGACAGCACCAGGTGCGCCGACGACAGATTGGTCGCGCACGCCACGTTGTGCACGTCGCAGGCGCGCACCAGGGCATTGATGTCCGGCTCATGCGGCTGCGGCGTCATCGGGTCGCGCAGGAAGATCACGCAATCGATCAAGCCTTCCACCAGCAGCGAGCCGATCTGCAAGTCGCCGCCGAACGGGCCGGAATGCTTGCGCTCGACCGCCAGGCCCAGCTCATTGATCAGGCGGCCGCCCGTGGTGCCCGTGGCCGACAGTTCGCAACCCTTCAAAAAGTCCAGGTATTCGCCCGCCAGGGTAATCATGTCATCTTTTTTCTTGTCGTGGGCAATCAGGGCGATGCGTGTTTTCATGGTGGGGACATTTTCAGTGGGTGGAGGAATTATTTCTTTTTCGACAGCAAGTAAATGCCGGCCAATACCAGGCTGGTGCCAGCCAGTTGCCAGTTGGTGATCGGTTCATCGAGGATCATGGCGCCCAGGAACAGGGTCGACACGGGGCCTATCATGCCGGCCTGCGAAGCGACGGGTGCGCCGATGCGCTCGACGGCGATCATCGTCATGAAGACGGGCATCACCGTGCAGAAGATGCCATTGAGCAAAGACAAGCCGTACACGGGCATGGGCTGGATCAGCAGCTCGACGGGGCGCAGGATGAAGAATTGGGCGATGCAGGCAAAGCTGGCCACGCACATGGCATAGCTGACGAGCCGCATCGAGCCGATGCGTTTCACCAGCTCTCCCGAACCGAGCAGGTACACGGCATACGCACAGGCCGAGCCCAGCACCAGGGTCGAGCCCAGCGCCACATTGCTGGCGCCGCCCTGCAAGTCATGCACGAACACCAGCACGATACCGCAGTAGGAGGTGAACAGGGCCAGCCATTGCAGGCGGCTGATGCGCTGCTTGAAGTACACAGTGGTAATCAGGAGCACGAAAGTAGGCGTAAGGAACAGGATCAGGCGCTCCAGGCCCACGGAAATGTATTGCAGGCCCAGGAAATCCAGATAGCTGGACAGGTAGTAGCCGACGAGGCCCAGCCCGACGAGGCGCCAACGGTCGCTGTTTGACAGCGGCGGCTCCGTGCGCATCTTCCAGCAGGCGATGACGGCGAACACGGGCAGCGAAAAGATCATCCTGAAGGCGATCAGGGTGACGGCGTCGATCTGGTAGCGGTACAGCAGCTTGGCGACGATGGCCTTGGTGGAAAACAGTACCGCCCCGCCCACGGCGATGGCCAGGCCACCGAGGTAGACGGAACGGGGAATCGATGAAGGGGATGCTTGCGGGGAACTGGAGCTCATGCCCAGATTGTAAGGCAAAAGCCGGGGCCAGACCCGGCGGGACTCGGCGTCCCCGTCTGGCCCCGAATAAAACCGGCGGCGGATTAAGAGACCACCACCGCCGCCGCACCCGCCGTCACCGTCGCCGTCGTCACGCGCGCAATCACGTTCGACGGCGCCGCCGTGCCGACCAGTTTATTCACCTGCTTGAACTGCGCCACCAGCTTGCCCGGCGTCAAGGTCACCACCGTGTAGCCCTGCGCATCCGTGTTCAAATGCTTGATCCACGGGTTGTTGCCCAGGCCGGATAATTGCTGCGCCAGGCCCAGCAGGGTTGCACTGAAGTCAGTGCTCGCCTTCAAGCCAGCCTGCACGGCAGCGACAGTCGCGTCCAGTTGCGCTTCCGGCACACCCTTGGCAGCCAGGGCGCCGCGCAGCTGCACGCGCAACTGTTCCAGCAGGCTGTCGACGGTGGGCGCCGCCTTGCCCATGGTGTAATCGAGCAGGTTGATGTCGAGATTGACCGTGCCCAGGCCCGTGACGGGAATGGCCAGCGGATAGCTGACGAGGGTACCGATATCGCCCATGCTGCCGGCGGCCGACTTCAGGTAGCTGAAGAAGGAATCGGAGCTGACGCCAGCCGACACCAGGTCCACCATGACGGGCGTGCCGCCGCCGGCCGCGTCGAAATCGTCGCTGACCGTGCCCGCAAAAAACGAGTGGATATCGCCCGTGATGGCCACCACGTTGCCGATGGCATTGGTTTTCAGGTGCGCCATCAGGTTCTTGCGCTCGCTGTTGTAGCCATCCCACTGGTCACAATTGAGCAGGAAGCGCGTGAAGAATGGCGTCAGCGCCGCTTGCTGGCCGGAAGCGGCGACAAAGCTCGATGCGGCGCCCTTGGCCTGCACGTCGGGCTTGATCCAGCCGAAGGCGATCACTTGCGCGGCGGCGGCCGGCGAGCCGCTGTTGTAGGCAGCCACCGTGATGCCGGCCTGGGCCGCGCTCAAACCGGCGCCCACGGCAGCGGCGCCCTGCGCGCCGGCGTTCGCTGCGGCGCCGGCAATCGCCATGGCGGCGGCCTGCGCCACGCTTGACGATGCGCCTGCCGTCGAGGCCGCCACGATGGCGGACGCCAGCGGCACGCTGCCGCCCACCAATGGCAGGGTGCTGGCGATGGCTTTGCCCACGTTGGCCATGGCGCCCAGGGCCAGCAAGGTGGCAATCGCATCCGTGCCATTCAAGCCCATGCGCAGCAACGACACTTCATTGCCCCACAGCTTCCAGGTCGACGTGGCAGCCTTCATCTTGCCCTTCCACCAGTCGCGCTGCGTGCTGCCCAGCATGCCCACTGCCGCCAGCGGATCGGCGCCGGCCTTAGTGGCGGCCGCCATTTTCTGCCCTTCCACGCTGTCGAACAGCGCTTGCGGCACCAGGTAGCGGCTGCCGATACTGCCCAGCGGCTTGCCCGTGGCGGGATTGATGGTCGACTCGGCGATCGCATGGTCGGCGCGGTACAGGCGCTCGTCCGTCATCACCAGCTGCATCAATTTGCCGAACTGGAAATCGCGGTAAATCTGGATATTCTGGAAGGTCGTCGCGGCCGCGTCGAACGTAACGTCGGCCGGCATGTATTCGAACCACGCCTGGTTGGCGCTGCGGCGGCGGGCCGGCTGGTGCAAGTCGCTGCCGTCGGCCGCCACGATGCCTTCATAGGTGGACGCATCCTGCCAGGCGTCGTCCGTGAATTCGTGGTCATCCCAGATGGCGATGAAGGCAAAACGCTCGTGCACGGCTTGCAGGCGCGCATCGGTGCGGTATTTCTTGTACAGATAGCGGTAATCGGCCACGGTAGTCGCGTATTTGGCGCCGGACGTGCCGCTTTTATACGTGCCGTCAGGCAATTTCAGCTGGTCGTGGCGGCTTTCCACGGCGCCGCTCTGGAAGGCCTCGCCCACCGTTTCATAGATGTAATCACCCAGGTGGACGATAAAATCGAGCGATTCGTTGGCGGCGATGTGCGACAGCGCCCCCCAGTGGTTGATGCTCCAGTCCTGGCACGTCAGGTAAGCAAATTGCAGCTGGGCAACGTCGCTGGTTGCGGCGGGCGCCGTCTTGAAGCGGCCCACGTTCGAGCGCACGTCGCCGGCGATGAATTGGTAAAAGTACACCTGGCCCGGCTGCAAGCCCGTCACCTTGTGGCGCAGGGTATTGTCGAAATCGGCTTTCAGCGGCAATTTCGCATCGACGATGGGTGTGCCGGCCAGGGCCGTGTTGCCGCCCAGGGCGGCCGTATTGTCGCTGGCGCTGACGATCAGGCGCACGGCAACCTCTTCCTTGCCGGCCACGGCGGGCGCGACGGCGTCGAAACTGGCTGGCACGACGCGCGTCCACAACATGGCGCTGTCGGCGCGCGGGTCGCCCGAAGCCACGCTTTGCGGGAATTTCCAGTCGCTGCCCGAGGCCAGCGGCACGCCAGGATCGCTGTAATCGGTGCTGCCGCAGGCGGCGAGGCCGACAGTGGCCACGGAGACGGTAATAAAGCCGCCCAATTTCAGAAATTGCCGCCTGTCCATTTGACTTGCCATGATGTCGCGCCCTCGATATGGTAAAAGCGCGTCACTTTAGCAACAGATTGTGTCATCCTGATGACGGGGCCGCGCCGCTTCGCAGGGGGCCGATATGCTAAAATGTCGGCCACAATTGAACACCCGTCTAAGGAAGATTCGACATGGCAGGACATAGCAAATGGGCCAATATCAAGCATAAAAAGGCTGCCACCGATGCCAAGCGCGGCAAAATCTGGACGCGCCTGATCAAGGAAATCACGGTCGCGGCCCGCATGGGCGGCGCCGACGCCATCACCAATCCGCGCCTGCGCCTGGCCGTCGACAAGGCCGCCGATGCGAACATGCCAAAAGACAACGTCCAGCGCGCGATCAACCGCGGCAGCGGCGGCGTCGATGGCGCCAACTATGAAGAAGTGCGCTACGAAGGCTACGGCGTGGGCGGCGCGGCCGTCATCGTCGAATGCATGACCGACAACAAGGTGCGCACGGTGGCCGAGGTACGCAACGCCTTCAACAAGAATGGCGGCAACATGGGCAACGAAGGCTCGGTCGCCTTCATGTTCCAGCACTGCGGCCAGCTGCTGTTCGCGCCAGGCACCGATGAAGACAAGCTGATGGAAGCGGCCCTGGAAGCGGGCGCCGACGACGTCATCGCCGATGAAGAGGGCGGCTTCGAAGTGGTCACTCCCGTGCATGATTTCGCCGCCGTCAAGGAAGCGCTGGAAGCGGCCGGCTTCAAGGCCGAAGTGGCCGAAGTCATCATGAAACCGGCGACGGAAACCGTCTACACGGGCGACGACGCCATCAAGATGCAAAAGCTGATCGATGCGCTGGAGCTGCTGGACGACGTGCAGGAAGTATTTACGAACGCCCTGATCGAAAACTAGGCACGGGGTAAAAAAGTCCATGGCGGCGTTGCATGGCCTCGCCGTACTAGCCGTACTGTCTTCGGCCATGCGCCTTGCCCTGAACATTTTTACCGCGTGCCAGGCAATATGTTAAACAAGGGCGGCACTGCCGCCCTGCAACCCACACTGAACGAACGGTTCCTATGAAAATTCTGGTAGTCGGCTCTGGCGGCCGCGAACACGCCCTGGCCTGGAAACTGGCCCAGTCCGAACGCATACAGATGGTGTATGTTGCGCCGGGCAACGGCGGCACCGCGCGCGATGCGCGCCTGGTCAATCTCGACATCAGCGACCCGCAATTGCTGGCCGACTTCGTTCAACAGGAACACATCGGCCTGACGGTCGTCGGCCCGGAAGTGCCGCTGGCAGCGGGCATCGTCAACCTGTTCCGCTCGCGCGGCCTGAAAATCTTCGGCCCGACGAAAGAAGCGGCACAGCTGGAATCGTCGAAGGACTTCGCCAAGGCCTTCATGCAGCGCCACGGCATCCCGACAGCCGCTTACCAGACCTTCTCCGACGTCGCTCCCGCGCACGCCTATGTCGACGCCATCGGCGCGCCGATCGTCATCAAGGCCGACGGCCTGGCCGCCGGCAAGGGCGTCGTCGTTGCCATGACCCTGGAAGAAGCGCATCAGGCGGTCGACATGATGCTGTCCGATAACCAGTTCGGCGACGCCGGCGCGCGCATCGTCATCGAGGAATTCCTCGCCGGCGAAGAAGCGAGCTTCATCGTCATGTGCGACGGCAAGAACATCCTGCCGCTGGCCACCAGCCAGGACCACAAACGCCTGAAAGACCATGACCAGGGCCCGAACACGGGTGGCATGGGCGCGTATTCGCCGGCACCCATCGTCACGCCGGCCATGCATGCGCGCGTCATGCGCGAAATCATCGTGCCGACCATCCAGGGCATGGCCAAGGACGGCATCACGTTCACGGGCTTCCTGTATGCGGGCCTGATGATCGACGACAAGGGCACGCCGAAGACCTTGGAGTTCAACTGCCGCATGGGCGACCCGGAAACGCAGCCCATCATGGCGCGCCTGAAGACCGACCTGGTGACCGTCATGGAACACGCCGTCAACGGCACGCTCGACGCCGTGGAACTGGAATGGGACCGCCGCACGGCCGTTGGCGTGGTGATGGCCGCCGCCGGCTACCCGGACGATCCCGTCAAGGGCACGTCCATCGGCGACATCCCGGCCGAAACGCATGATTCCGTCACCTTCCATGCCGGCACCCGCATCGAGGGCGAACGCCTGGTGACCAACGGCGGCCGCGTGCTGTGCGTGGTGGGCCTGGGCGACAGCATCAAGATGGCGCAGAAACAGGCATATGAAACCGTGGAAAAAATCCATTTCGACGGCGCGCAGTACCGCCGCGACATCGGCTGGCGCGGCCTGAAGCACTAAGCACGCCACAGGCGGCAAACGGCAGGGCCGGCGCGGAATGCATCCGCCCCGGCCCTGTTTTGATTGGCGCGCCAGGAAAGCGGACCTTGCGCTAAGATTTTGCCTTTCAGACAAAGTTGCAACCCATGACCAGCCACGTCCATCCCGCCCTCGCTCAGGTACGCCAACTCCGCCTGATCACGGACAATGAACTCGACGACGCCATCGCCGAACTGGAAATCCTCGCCCTGGACGAGGAAGACGACGTCGACATGCCACGACTGGCCGCCGGCGCCGGTCCCGCCGAGGCCCTGGCATGGCTGCTGCGCACTGACCTGCTGCCACAGGACGACTTCCTGCGGCGCGTACAGGATCTGCCGCGCCGGCATGGCGGCGAAGCCCTGCTCGAGCGCCAGCAACTGGCCGCCGACGCGCTAAAGCTGGTCAACGGCCAGGCCATCGACACCCTGTACGACGAAGACCTGATCAACCAGTGGCAGCGCGATGCCGCCCACGCCAGCTTGCCGGAGAAGCGCCTGCTCGCCTCGCCGATTGACGCCCTGCGCGAGATGCTCCGGCAAGGCACCTTGACGGCGCAGCAATTCGAGCTACTGCGCACGCGCCAGCACGGCTCGGAGCTGGGCCGCATCATCGTCGATGGCGCCGCGCGCCAGGCCCGCCGGGAACGCCCCGCCTATGCGCGCCCGGGAACGTGGGTGATGGCCGCGCTGCTGGTTCTGGTACTGGCCTTTGCCGGCCGCGCCATCGTCTCCTGGCAGGCACCCTCCCCCACCGCAGCCCCCGTCACCGGGCAGGGCGTCGAGCGGCCCGACTTGCAGCAGCGCGCCGTGCACGCCGTGGAAAGCGCGCGCCTGCCCGGCGCCGGCGCGGATCTGTCCATCACGGTGGTGCAGGACGATGCCACGCCACCGGCACGCTGATCCACAACACAAACGCACAGCGCAAGCGCCGCCCTATCACAAAAACGCGTAACAGGGTACAATCCGTCCTTAATTTTTTATTTCGGCCTCGTCGGCCCACGCGATGTCGTCAACTCCCTCTCCTTCGGCCGTCAAGGCCTATTTGCTCGATTTGCAAAGCCGTATCGTGCAGGCGCTCGAAGCGCAGGACGGCAAGCCCTTCCTGACCGACGCCTGGCAGCGCCCCGAGGGCGGCGGCGGCATTTCGCGGCTGATCGAGGAAGGCAATGTGTTCGAGCGTGGCGGCGTGAATTTTTCGCACGTCACCGGCGCCGCATTGCCGCCATCGGCAGCGGCCGCGCGCCCTGAACTCGGTGGCAAGGCGTGGGAGGCGATGGGCGTGTCGCTGGTGCTGCATCCGCGTAATCCGTATGCGCCCACGGTGCACATGAATGTGCGTTTCTTCACCACCGTGAATGCCGATGGCGAACCCGTATGGTGGTTCGGCGGCGGCATGGACCTGACGCCGTATTATGGCGACGCGGGCGACGTGAAGCACTTTCACCAGGTGTGCCATGATGCGCTGGCGCCGTTTGGCGAGGAACTGCATCCGAAGTTCAAGCAGTGGTGCGACGATTACTTCTACCTGAAGCACCGGCGCGAAGCGCGCGGCGCGGGTGGTATTTTCTTCGACGATTTCAATGCCCTGGGCTTTGACGACAGCTTTGCGATGATGCGCAGCGCCGGCGACGCCTTCATCGACGCCTATGTGCCGATCCTGGCGCGCCGCAAGGACACGCCCTACGGCGAACGCGAACGCGACTTCCAGTGCTACCGGCGCGGACGCTATGTCGAGTTCAACCTGGTGTTCGACCGCGGCACCCTGTTCGGCCTGCAGTCGGGCGGACGCACCGAGGCGATCCTGATGTCGATGCCGCCCGTGGTCAAGTGGCGCTACGACTGGCACCCGGAAGCGGGCAGTCCCGAAGCGGCGTTGTATACTGACTTCCTCGTGCATCGCGACTGGCTGCAGGCGTGAATCCAGGTAGCAGGGCATGCGTGGCGCTGCTCGGTGGCAGCTACGATCCGGTGCATATGGGCCATGTCGCGCTGGGCACGCATTTTTCCAGCCTGCTGCACGCCGATGAACTGCGCGTGATTCCGGCGGGCGCGCCCTGGCAAAAAGGCAATCTGGGCGCCACCGGCCAGCAGCGCGCCGAGATGGCCGGCCTGGCGTTTGCCGGCCTGCCCCTGCCGGTCGTGATCGACCGCCAGGAAATCGCGCGCAGCGAACATGGCCAGGCCAGCTACACCATCGATACCTTGCGCCAGGTACGCGCCGAGCTGGGCCCGCGCGCTTCCATCGTTTTCCTGATGGGCGCAGACCAGCTGCAGCGGCTCGCGACATGGCGCGAATGGCAGCAATTATTTGAATACGCGCATATCTGCGTCGCGGCCCGCCCCGGCTTCGCGCTGAATGACACCGCAGTGCCGCAAGTGGTCGCCGAAGAATTTTCGCGCCGCCTGGGGTCACTGGAAAGCATCCGCAACACGCCGCACGGTCTGACTTATCTGGCACAGGACTTCGCGGTGGATATCTCCGCCACCGAAATACGTGCGGCATTACAACGGGGGAATCGGGCAAACCCGCTTGTTTCCCCGCTAGTGCTAGACTATATTGAACAACATAATTTATACAAAAGCTAAATGGACATCAAAAAACTGCAAACCCTCGTCGTTGACGCCCTTGAAGACGTCAAAGGCCAAGACATCGCCGTCTTCGAAACGAGTCACCTGACCAGCCTGTTCGACCGCATCGCGATCGTTTCCGGTACCTCGAACCGTCAAACCAAGGCGCTGGCCGCCTCGGTGCGCAACAAGGTCAAGGACGCCGGCGGCGACATCATCGGCATGGAAGGCGAGGACACCGGTGAATGGGTGTTGGTCGATCTGGGCGACATGATCGTCCACATCATGCAAGCGCCTATCCGCGCCTACTACCGCCTGGAAGAAATCTGGGGCGATACCCCGGTCAAGCTGGGTGCCGCCAAGCGCGCGCCGAAAAAAGCGGCCGGCGACGAACCGAAGAAGGTCAGCGGCCATCTGGCAGCAAGCAAGGCCAATGTGGAAGCGACGCCCGTGATCGAGAAAAAGGCGCCTGCCAAGAAAGCTGCGGCAACCACCGCCGCCAAGAAAGCCCCGGCGAAAAAAGCCACTGCTTCCAAAGCCGTCGGCAAGACCGTGAAAGTCGCGCCAACCAAGACCGAAGCGGCCGCAGTGAAAGCCCTGAAAGCGCTGCCGGAGAAAAAAGTGCGCGCCCCACGCGCGGCCAAGCCGGCAGCCGATGCTGCACCGGCAAAAACCGTGATCAAGCGTATCAAAAAAGTCGAAGCGTAAGCCTCGATGCAGCTCATCATCGCTGCGGTCGGCCATAAAATGCCGGCCTGGATAGAGACGGGCTTCGCGGAATACGCGAAGCGCATGCCGCCGGAATTGCGCATCGTGCTGAAAGAAATCAAGCCGGTGGAGCGTTCCGGCAGCAAGACCGCCGCCACGGCGATGGCGCTGGAACGCGAACGCATCGAAGCCGTCCTGCCCAAGGGCGTGCGCATCATCGCCCTCGACGAACGCGGCAAGGACCTGACCAGCGTCGGCCTGTCGCAGCAGCTGATGGCGTGGCAGCAGGATGGCCGCGACACGGCCTTCCTGATCGGCGGCGCCGACGGCCTCGATCCGCAACTCAAGGCACGTGCCGAAGGCATGCTGCGCATTTCCAGCATGACCCTGCCGCACGGCGTGGTGCGCGTAATCCTCGCCGAGCAGCTGTACCGCGCCTGGTCGATCACGCAAAACCACCCCTACCACCGCGTCTGAACTCCCCCATGAAACCGGCCGACAACAAGATCTATCTCGCCTCCAAAAGCCCGCGCCGGCGCGAACTGCTGCGCCAGATCGGCGTCGATTTCGAGTTGCTGCTGCTGCGCAGCGACGGCCCGCGCGGCGCCGACGTCACCGAGGAAGTCTTCCCCGGCGAGTCGGCGCTCGACTATGTGGCCCGCGTGGCGAATGAAAAAGCCGCCTTCGCCTGGGACCTGGTGCGCCGCCGCCACCTGACGCCGCGCCCCGTGCTGGCGGCCGACACCACCGTCACCATCGACGGCGTCATCCTCGGCAAGCCGGCCGACCGGGCCGAGGCCGTGGCCATGCTGCAGCAGCTGTCAGGCCGCACGCACGAGGTGCTCACCTCGATCGCCGTGCACTACAAGGATGTCGCCGAGCAGCGTACGCAGATTTCGCAAGTGCGCTTCGGCGTGCTGTCGCCCGCCTCGATCGCCGCGTATTGCGCCACGCCGGAACCGTACGACAAGGCCGGCGGCTATGGCATCCAGGGCAGCGCCGCGCTGTTCGTCGAGCACATCGAAGGCAGCCATTCCGGCATCATGGGCCTGCCCCTGTACGAAACTGCACAGTTGCTACGACTGGCAGGTTTGCCCCTGCCCTGATCGGGTATGATGTCATTCGTTGCCTCCACTCCCGCGCCTCCATGAACGAAGACATCCTGATCAATATCACGCCGCAAGAAACGCGCGTCGCCCTCATCCTGCAGGGCGCCGTGCAGGAATTGCACATCGAGCGCACGCTCACGCGCGGCCTGGCCGGCAATGTGTATTCCGGCAAAGTGGTGCGCGTATTGCCGGGCATGCAGTCGGCCTTCATCGACATCGGCCTGGAACGGGCCGCCTTTCTGCACGTGGCCGACATCTGGGAAGCGCGCGGCCACGACGGCCAGAACGCCACGCCGGCGCCCATCGAGAAAATCCTGTTTGACGGCCAGGTACTGACGGTACAGGTAATCAAGGACCCGATCGGCACCAAGGGCGCGCGCCTGTCGACGCAGATTTCCATCGCCGGGCGCATGCTGGTGTACCTGCCGCAGGACAAGCACATCGGCATCTCGCAGAAGATCGAGAAGGAAGCGGAGCGCGAGCAGCTGCGCGTGCGCCTGCAAAGCCTGCTGCCCACCGATGAAAAGGGCGGCTACATCGTGCGCACCATGGCTGAAGACGCGTCCGACGCGGACTTGAAGGCGGACGTCGACTACCTGAGAAAAACCTGGAGCACGATCACGCACGGTGCGCGCACGCGCCCCGCCACCAGCCTGCTGCACCAGGACTTGAGCCTGGCCCAACGCGTGCTGCGCGACTTCGTCGGCGATGAAACGGCCACCATCCAGGTCGATTCACGCGAAAACTACGTGAAATTGCGCGAATTCGCGGAAATCTACACGCCCAGCGAACTGACGCGCCTGCAGCACTACACGGGCGAGCGCCCCCTGTTCGACCTGTACGGCGTGGAAGAGGAAATCCTGCGCGCCCTGGGCCGCCGGGTCGACCTGAAATCGGGCGGCTACCTGATCGTCGACCAGACGGAAGCGATGACCACCATCGACGTCAACACGGGCGGCTTCGTCGGCGGACGCAATTTTGCCGACACGATTTTCAAGACCAACCTGGAAGCGGCGCACGCCATCGCGCGCCAGCTGCGCCTGCGCAATCTGGGCGGCATCATCATCCTCGACTTCATCGACATGGACAACGCCGAGCACCGCAACGCCGTGCTGGCCGAACTGAAACGCACCCTGTCGCGCGACCGCACCAAGGTCTCGGTGAGCAATTTCTCGCCGCTGGGCCTGGTGGAAATGACGCGCAAGCGCACGCGCGAATCGCTGGCCCATATCCTGTGCGAACCGTGCCCGGCCTGCGCCGGCAAGGGACAAGTCAAGACCTCGCGCACGATCTGCTATGAAATCCTGCGCGAACTGCTACGCGAAGCGAAACAATTCAACCCGCGCGAATTCCGCATCCTCGCCTCGCAGGAAGTCGTGGATTTATTCCTCGAGGAAGAATCGCAGCACCTGGCCATGCTGGGCGATTTCATCGGCAAGAAGATTTCGCTGCAGGTGGAGAATGCCTACCACCAGGAGCAGTACGACGTGATCCTGATGTAGTCATGCCGGGCACCACCGCCTTCTGGCGCGACCCGTCTCTCCCTCACGTGGAGAGCCGGCGCGCCTGCCACAGCCGGGCTTGCTACAAGCCCCACAGCCATCCCACGTTTTCCATCGGCGCCGTCGACTCTGGCGGCAGCATCTTCACGGGCAGCAAAGACGGCAAGGTCGCACTCGGCAATGGCAGCCTGGTGCTGGTGCCGGCCGGCTGCGTACACGCCTGCAATCCCCTGCCTGACGCCCTGTGGAGCTATCAGATGCTGCATCTCGATGCGCAATGGCTGCAGGCACACGCGCCGGCGCTCGATGGCGATACGGCGGCGGTGTTGCACTGCCCGCTGCTGTACGCGCAGTTTTGCGCCATGAATGCGCTGCTGTTTTCAACGGCCGGCGCGGCGGAGAAAAATGCGGCGCTGCTGGCGTTTCTGGTCGCCTGCACCAGCGTCTGTGCGGATCTGCTGCCTTCGGAACGCAATCCGGTGCCGCAGCAGCTGGCGCCCGTGCTCGCAACGCTGCAGGGCCAGCCCTCGGCCAGCCTGCGACAACTGGCGGAGGCGGCTGGCCTGAGCCCGTATCAATTGATCCGCGCCTTTCGCGCCGCCACGGGCCTGACGCCGCATGCCTACCAGCTGAATATGCACGTCAACCGCGCGCGCAGCCGCTTGCAGGCCGGGACGGCGTTGGCGCAACTGGCGCATGAGCTGGGTTTTGCCGACCAGAGCCACCTGCAGCGCGTGTTCAAGGCGCATGCGGGCATCACGCCGGGACGCTATCGCGGCCAGGGCAGCTAGAACACCTGCAATTTTCTTCAATACAGGCTGTCGCCAGCCCCGGCATACTCGCGCATCGCCATTGCCGGAGCCAAACTCCATGCAGGATTTTCTCTTCATCGCCGCCGCCCACTTTCTTTCCCTGCTGTCGCCCGGTCCCGATTTTTTCCTGATCGCGCGCACCTCGCTGGCCCACGGCTGGCGCGGCGCCGCCGGCACGTGCGTGGGCATTACCGTGGCCAATGCGGTGTTTATCGTGGCGGCGTTTGCGGGACTATCGGTGCTGCGGGCGGGCAGCACGGCATTCATGCTGGTGCGGCTGGCGGGATGCGCCTATCTGCTGTACCTGGGCTGGCTGTTCCTGCGCCATGCGGGCAAGAGCAGCCTGGAGGCAAAGCCCGCCACCGGCAAGGCGCGCTGGCGCGGCGGTGTCGCGATGGGGTTTGTCTCCGCCATCCTGAACCCGAAGAATGCGCTGTTCTATGTCAGCCTGGCCACCGTGCTGGCCGCCAGGCAGACGAGTCCCGTTGCGATGGTGGCGTATGGCGCGTGGATGGTCTTTGCCGTGCTGGCGTGGGATATGGCGGTGGCGCTGGCCATCGGCAGCGCCGCCCTGCGGCAGCGCTTTGCGCGCGCGCTGCCGTCGCTGGAACGGCTGTCGGGCGTGATGCTGATCGTGCTGGCGCTGGTACTGCTGGCGGATCAGGCTGGCAGCGGGTCCAGATAAAACACGGCATACACTTTCAAGGGCGTGGTTTCCGTCGCCTTTTCCGAGCGCACGACGGAGCAGTCGTCTGCCGCCAGGCTGCGCCAGTTCTGGATGCCCGCCTTGGCGAACATGGCGTGCGCGGGGGCATTCGCGGCCAGGTCCAGCACCAGGCAGGCGTTGCGCGGGCCGGCGCCGTAGTTGACGGCGCGAATTTCAATGCCGAAGGTCGTCATCCACGGCTCCCACAAGCCTTTTTCCTTGCCGGCGGCCATGCGCTCCAGCATCTCGCCAAAGCTCAAGCCTTTCTTGACGGTGCTGCGCAGGGCTTCCAGCGACGGCGCCAGGCGGGGGTCGGGCTGCTTGTTGCCGGCACGAATCTCGGCGATCGCCTTCAATTCCTTGATGATGGCCGCATCGCGCTCCGTGTAATCGCGCATGCGCGCGTAAAACTCGGCATCGAGGAAGGGATTGACGGTCAGCTTGGCGACACCCTCTTCGCGGCGTTTCGGGGAAGGCGTGTTGGTTTTGGTCATGGCGATAGAGGGGCAAAATACGTTGAGGGGCGCCAGTGTACCACCTTGCGGCGGCGCGGCCCCAGGCGCGGCCTCAGCCCCGGGGAGCGGCCGTCGATTCGCGCACCACCAGCTCGGGTTTCAGGCGCACGTCGAGCACGGCGGAATCGGGCGAATCGATGGTTTGCAGGATCAGCCGGGCCGCTTCCGTGCCAATGCCGTGGTGGCGGATGCGGATGGTGGTCAGGGGCGGGCGGATCATGTCCATGTAGGGCATGTCGTTGTGGCCCACGACAGAAATATCTTCGGGGCAGCTCAAGCCCAGTTCGCGGATGGCGTCGTAGCAGCCGAGGGCCACCAGGTCGCTGCCCGTCACCACGGCCGTCGTCTGCGGCGACTGGCGCAGCAGTTCCAGCAGGGCGGCCTTGCCGCATTCGCGCGAATAGCCGCTGCTTTCAAACACGAAGGCTTGCGAGGGATCGAGTTCGCTGGCCTGGATGGCGGCCAGGAAACCGAGGCGGCGCACGTGGCCCGTGGACAGGTTTTCCGGGCCGGCAATATGCGCGATATGCCGGTGACCCAGCGCCAGCAAGTGTTCCACGGCAAGGCGCATGCCGACCACGTCGTCGCTGACGACGCAGGAAGCGACGCCCGTCTCGTCGCTGCGGTTGACGGTCACCACCGGCACATTCTGGTCGATGCACATCTTGATGACGGGATCGTCGCGCCGTGCGGTAGCCAAAATCAGGCCATCGACCTGCTGCCCCAGCAGGCGGTTGATGACGAACAGCTGCTCTTCCTCGTCGGCGCCGACATTGGCGACGATGGCCAGGTAGCCATGCTTGCGCAAGCCTTCCTCGATGCCCAGCAGGATAGGCGGAAAAACCGCGTTGGTAATGTCGGGCAAGACCACGCCGATGATGCGCGACTTGCGCGTGACGAGGGTAGAGGCGGCGCGGTTCGGCCGGTAACCGAGCCGGCCTGCTTCGGCCAGCACGCGCGCGGCCACCTCGGCGCTGACCATTTGCCGCGTTGCCGGGTTCATCACGCGTGAAACGGTGGAAAAGTGCACGCCACTGGCCCGCGCGACGTCGCTTAAGGTGGGGTTCTTGTTTGTCATGGGCTTCCCGGATCGCAATACCGTGATTTTATCGTAAAAATTCCCCATCCCGTCAAAAACAGAGCAAACGCTTGCATTGAGATAAAGCCGTTTTCCAAAGCGGTTTTGACACTCTTAAGTACAATCCAGCCTTGACAGCGTGCAAACGCTTGCATAACATGGCTCGGATTGACCACTCGGGCCCTGTATGCCCTTCCCAGAATTCCTATGTCTACTTCGCACAGCAAGCACGCCGAACAGAACGGCGAAACCTTCAACCTGAAAGAAGCCGCCCTCGCCTATCACGCGGAACCTCGCGCAGGCAAGATTTCCGTCACGCCAACCAAACCGCTGGGCGACGCCCGCGCGCTGACCCTGGCGTACTCGCCGGGCGTGGCCTTCGCCTGCGAAGCGATCGTGGAAGATCCGCGCACGGCCGGCACCTACACGTCGCGCAGCAACCTGGTGGCCGTGATCACCAACGGCACAGCCGTGCTGGGCCTGGGAGATATCGGTCCGCTGGCCAGCAAACCGGTGATGGAAGGCAAAGCTTGCCTGTTCAAGCAATTTGCCGACGTCGACGTGTTCGACATCGAACTGGCCGAGAACGATCCCGACCTGTTCATCGACACGGTGGTGCGCATGGAGCCGACCTTCGGCGGCATCAACCTGGAAGACATCAAGGCGCCGGATTGCTTCTATATCGAACAGCAATTGCGCAAGCGCATGAACATTCCCGTCTTCCACGACGACCAGCATGGCACGGCCATCATCGTCGCGGCCGGCATCCTGAACGGCCTGGAACTGGTGGGCAAGGATATCGGCAACGTGAAAGTGGCCGTCTCGGGCGCTGGCGCGGCATCGATCGCCTGCCTGGACTTGCTCGTCTCGCTGGGCCTGAATAAATCGCTGCTGAAAGTGTGCGACAGCCAGGGCGTGATCTACCCGGGCCGTGATGCCAATATGGAAGAGAACAAGGCGCGCTACGCGAACGACACCAGCGACCGCGACCTGGCCGACGCCATGGTTGGCGCCGACATTTTCATCGGCGTCTCGAAGGGCGGCGTGGTGAGCGCGCAGATGGTCGAATCGATGGCCGCCAAGCCGCTGATCTTCGCCCTGGCCAATCCGCATCCGGAAATCGCCCCGGAAAAAGTGCATGCCGTGCGCGACGACGCCATCGTGGCCACGGGCCGTTCGGACTACCCGAACCAGATCAATAACGTGCTGTGCTTCCCGTACATCTTCCGTGGCGCGCTCGACGTGGGCGCCACCACCATCAATGAAGAGATGAAGCTGGCCTGCGTGCGCGCCATCGCCGCGCTGGCCAAGGAACCATTGCCGGGCCATAGCACCAGCGCCCTGACGCCGCTGCAACTGATTCCATCGCCGTTCGACGAGCGCCTGCGCAGCTGGGTCGCGCCTGCCGTGTCGCAAGCGGCCATCGCCACCGGCGTGGCCACCCGCGTGCCAGCCACCGCCTGAGACGCATGACCGGCCTCGCGGCCTTGGCAAAATAACAGCAAGTTACCATTGCTTACAAAAAAACCATGGCTGAAAACCATGGTTTTTTTCATTTCCCCCTTGAGATCGCCCGTGCAGTTATCAAAGAGTAAAATTCCAGGGACGTTTTTGTTGCCACCTTCGATTACAATGACGCCTACTTTATGTTGCTACAGTTGCCATAATGGCGACGACGTGCGTTACCAAGGATATTCATGCTCGGCCTGACCTCTGTTTGTGTTTTTCTCTTTTCGGCATTGGCGCTGGCTGTCACCAGCGGATATTCATTCGGAGCCCTGGCCCTTCTGCTCGCGAGCACCTGCCTGCTATGGAAACGTCCCCGCCTGAACTTGCAACGCCAGGATTATCTGCTGCTGGGCACCCTGTTGCTATATTTCTGTGTTTTCACTGCCAACATGCTGTACCACGCAGATCCGGCGCGAGAACTCGACATGCCCTTGCGGGCACTGCTGGCCGTACCTGTCCTGCTGCTGCTGCTGGCATATCCGCCCCGGGCAGAGGCCTGGTGGGCAGGTGTAGCCATTGGTGCGGTTGCAGGCACAATATTAGCAATTTGGCAATTTTTTATGCAGGATATGCCACGTCCTCTTGCAGCAACCAGTAACGCGATTCATTATGGCAATATCAGCATCTTGCTTGGTATGTTGGCCATGTGCGGGCTCGACTGGGCCAGCACGCAACCTCACCGCTGGTTATGGAGAGCCGTCTTGCTGTTGGGCTGTTTGGCAGGCATCGTCGGTTCCATCATCAGCGGCAGTCGCGGTGGTTGGATCGCCTTGCCCGTCTGCCTGATTTTCTTGGTTATACACCACAGCAAGAAGCATGGAAAACGCTATCTGGTCATTGGGCTACTGGCCCTGGCGGGCCTTTCCATCGTGGCCTACGTTTTTCCACATTCGACGATCAAAGAACGTATTACCCTCGGCATTTCCAACCTGCACACATTTGAGGATCGTGGTGAAGTCAATACCTCCATCGGGCAAAGGATCGAAATGTGGCGCACCGCGATCGACATGTCCCAGCAACACCCCTGGACAGGCCTGGGCCGCAACGGGTATATGGAACAAAAATCGATGCTGGTGGCTGAAGGCAAAGCGAACATTTCCATACGCAGGCATACCAATGCCCACAACGACTACCTCGATGCCTTGGTCAAGCGCGGCATTATTGGTGTCCTGGCCTTGCTGGCGCTCTTCCTCGTTCCGTTGTCCCTGTTTGCCCGCGCCCTGCGCCACAGTGCCCCTGGAGCTCAGCCATATGCGCTGGCAGGCGTGGTACTGTGCACCTGCTACATGATTTTTGGTCTGACGACGAGCTCGCTCACCCTGAATATCGGCATCATCATGCTGGTCTTCCCGATGGTGATGCTGTGGGCCATGCTGCGCCAGCAGGAACGCACTGCCTGAGCTCGTTTTTCGCCTGACCGTTTTTGCTGTCCCCTGCAAGGAACCATACCGATGCTCACGCCCGACCTGAAGCGTCTCACCGCGCTGCACGCGCCCTACAAGAAACACCTGGCCCTGGCCTTGCTGGCGATGGTCGTCACGGCGGCCACGGAACCGCTGCTGCCATATGCGCTCAAGCTGCTGCTCGACAATGGCTTTGGCGGCAAGGTGAATTTTTCCTTCTGGCTGGTGCCGCTGATCGTCATCGGCATCTTTGCCATGCGCGGCGCGTCGACGTTCGCCAGCAGCTACCTGATGAGCTATGTCTCCACGCGCATCCTCAACGAGTTGCGGCGCCGGATGTTTGCCAGCATGCTCAACTTGCCCATCGACTTCTACAACACGCACACGGTGGGCAAGGTCATCAACTCCATCATGTTTGAAGTGCAGCAGATCATCGAGATGGTGACCAAGGTGTTTACCTCGATCGTGCGCTCCTCGCTGACCGTGCTGGGCCTGCTGGCGTGGCTGCTGTACCTGAACTGGGTGCTGACCCTCGTGACCCTGGTGCTGCTGCCCCTGCTGACCATCGTCGTGCGCACCACGGGCAAGCGCCTGAAAAAACTCAACCGCGACTCGCTGGCCGTCAATGCCGAGCTGACCCAGGTCATCGAGGAAACCACGCGCGCCCAGCAAGTGATCAAGATCTTCGGTGGTCAGGACTACGAAAAAGCGCGCTTCGAAGAGCGTGCCGAGCAATTGCGCCGCTACAGCATGCGCATGACCACGACCTTTTCCGCCACCGTGCCCATCACCCAGGTGATCACGGCAGCCGCCGTGGCCCTGGTCATCGTGATGGCCCTGTTCCAGTCGGAGCAGGGGCAGATCACGGTCGGCGGCTTCGTATCCTTCATCACGGCCATGCTGATGCTGCTGACACCGTTAAAACAGCTGGCTGAGGTGAATGGCCCCCTGCAGCGCGGCATGGCCGCCGCCGAGGAAGTCTTCCAGCTGATCGACAAGACGCCGGAACGCACGGGTGGCACGCCGCTCGCCGGCCGCAGCAAAGGTCGCATCGAATTCAAGGACGTGAGCTTTGCCTACCCCGGACATCAGGAGCCGGCTCTGCGGCACATCGACCTGAGCATTGCGCCAGGACAAACGGTCGCCTTTGTCGGCATGTCCGGCGGCGGCAAATCGACCCTGGTCAGCCTGCTGCCCGGTTTTTATTCGGCCAGCAGTGGCGAGATCTTGCTCGATGGGCAGAATATCGATGCCATCGCCCTGACCAGCCTGCGCAGCCAGATCGCCATGGTCAGCCAGCAGGTGGTGCTGTTCGACGATACCCTGGCCGCGAATATCGCATATGGCGATGCAACGCCGGACCGGCAGCGCATCGAGGCGGCCGCCGCCGCCGCCTTCCTGTCGGACGTCATCGACGGCTTGCCCGATGGCCTGGAAACGCGCCTGGGCGACAATGGCTCGCGCCTGTCCGGCGGCCAGCGCCAGCGCGTGGCCATCGCCCGCGCCATCTACAAGGATGCGCCCATCCTGATCCTCGATGAAGCCACCTCGGCACTGGATACGGAGGCGGAACGGGCCGTGCAAGCGGCACTGGAACACCTGATGCAAGGAAAAACCACCTTAGTTATTGCTCATAGGCTATCAACAATTGAACGTGCGGACCGTATCGTGGTATTGTCACATGGGAAAATAATGGAAACCGGCAGTCACCAGCAATTATTGGATGCCAACGGCGCGTATGCCAATCTGCATCGCCTGCAATTTTCCCAGCAAGTGGTTTGACACCATCGACCGAATACCTGAAATCGTACTGATACATGACGCCTTTGATTCCCGCCGAACTTCTACAAAAGTCGGACAAAATTCTTTTCATCGCCCATCTGGCGCTGGGAGACTTTACCTACCTGCAAAACGGTTTCCGCGCCTTTGCCGCGGCCTATCCCCATATCCAGATCCACCTGTGGGTCGATGAAGTCCGCCGCACGTCGGATTCCAGGCAATGGGAAGGCTTGCGCACCTATTCGCTGTACGACTGGGTGGAACAATCGGGCCTGTTCGCCAAGGTGTACCGCAAGACCTACAGCCCGGCGCTGTACGAAGAGTCACTGCGCGAAGCCCAGGCGGAACACTATCCTGTCGTCGTGTCGCTGGCCCACGTGCGGCCACAGCAGTATGCGGACCTTGCCCGCGCGATCAGCCCGCACGGGCTGGTGATCGGCACGCGCAAACCGTTCAGTCCGCTGCGCCCCTGGCATTACCTGGCCTACCGCAAGATCGATGCCGTGCTGGCCTCGTATGCGGGACAGGATGCGGGCGAGCACCATATAAGCAGCGTATATGCGGACTGGTTCCGTCAATTGACGGGCCTCGACATTCCCGAGGCCGAGCGCTATCCCTTCGTGCACATTCCCGAGCACGCACTGCAGCAGGCGCAGGAGCAGCTGGCCGCCTGGGGCTTTGCCCCGCGCCAGGGGCCGCTGGTGCTATTGAATCCGTTTGCCAAGTCGCACAAGCGCGGCTGGCCGCTGGAGCGCATCGCCGAACTGATCGCGCGCATGCAGGCGATGCCAAAGTGGGCAAATGCCTGTTTCCTGATCAATGCCATGCCGCAGGAACTGGCCAAGGTGAATGCCGTCGTGCAGGCGCATGGCTTGCCGCGTACGCAAGCCTTCAGCGCCGTCGACAACTTTTTCCAGCTGCCGGCCATGCTGGCGCAATGCGACCTGATTATTTCGGTGGAAACGTCGATCATGCACCTGGCGAACGCCGTGCATGTACCCGTAGTGGCGCTGATGCGTAAGAAGAATCCGGAATGGGCGCCGTTCGACAGCGCCAACAGCACCGTCATCACGGTGGCCCGGCGCAGCGACTGGGTCAAGGCGATTTCGGTCGATCAGGTATTGCAGACCATCGCCTAGACAACGCGGCAGCGGCTAGCCGGTGCCCAGCATGCTGATGCGCACTAGGTCGGCCACATTGTCGACACCCAGCTTGTCCATCAGGCGCGCCTTGTGCACTTCCACCGTGCGCACGGAAATACCCAGCGCCGGGGCGATATCGCGGTTGTGCTGGCCCGTCACCACCAGATGCATCACTTCCCGCTCGCGCGGCGTCAGGGCGCGCAGCAAGGCCTGCCCCTCCACCTGGCGCAGCAATTGGCCGCGCGCATGCGCCTCGCGCGAAAACGCTTCGTCGATGGCGGCCAGCAGCTTGTCGTGGTCAAACGGTTTTTCCAGGAAATCGCTGGCCTGCGCCTTGAAAGCCTGGCGTGCCAGGGTGACGTCGCCGTGCCCCGTGATAATGATGATGGGCAGCATGCATTTCAGCTCCAGCAAGCGGCGCTGCAGGCTCAGACCATCCATGCCGGACATGCGGATATCGATCAGCAGGCAGCCGGCCCACTCGGGCCGCCAGCTGTGCAGGAAATCCTCGCCGCAGGAAAACAGGGCCGTGCGATAGCCGCGTATGCCCAGCAGCAAACCCAGCGCATCGCGCACGGCGGGATCGTCATCCACGATAAACACTGTCAAATTACTTGTCACCATACTCTCCTGTAGCGGCCGCGCTGGCGCGCGCCAGGGGCAGGACAAAACGAAAAATGCCATGCCTGCCCACTTCGGCCCATAGCTGGCCGCCATGCGCTTCGACGATGCTGCGGCTGAGCACCAGCCCCAGGCCCAGGCCGCTGGCCTTGGTCGAGACGAACGGTTCGAACAGGCGTGCCGCCAGGCTATTGGAAATGCCGGGGCCGCTATCCTCCACGGACAGGCGCAGCCGCCCGCCTTCGAGCCGCTCGGCAGAGACCGTGATGCGGCGCCGGCCGCGCGGCTGGCCCATCACCGCATCCTGCGCATTGGCCAATAAATTACGCAATACCAGCTCGATTTGCAGGCGGTCGGCGTTGACGGCCAGCGGCGACGGCGGCGCCAGCACCAGTTCGATGCCGTGTTCATGAAACAGCGGCGTGAACTGGCGCGCCATGCCCTCGATCAAGGCGCTCGCCTCCACCGCTTCGAGCTGCATCGCGCCGGTGCGGAAAAAGTCGCGCAGGCGGCGCACCACGTCCGCGGCGCGTCCCGATTCGACGATCATATGTCCCACGGCGCCCTGCAGCAGGGCGCCAGTCTCGCCCCGTTCCAGCAGGTATTCGCACGCCTTGCCATAGGTCGACAAGGCCGTCAGCGGCTGGTTCAGCTCATGCGCGAGCGCCGCCGCCATCTCGCCGGCGGCCGCCAGGCGCATCGTGTGTTTCAATTCGTCGGCCACCTGGCGCATTTCATCGACGACGATGCCGATAAAAAATCCCACCAGCGCCAGCACGGCATCGAGCAGCTGCAATTCATAAAACTGGATATCGACCGCATGCGTCCATTTCACCAGGGTAATGATGCACAGTTGCAATACAAACACGGCCAGCACGGCGCCATGCAAGCCCTGGCGCGAGGCGGCCCAGATCACGGGAAGAAACAGGAAATAGAAATGCTTGTATTCGGAACGCACGATGGAACCGAAGAGACTCCACAGCACGAAGCTGGCCAGGGCCAGATACGCCAGGGTTTCCCAGCGCCAGACGGCGGCATGCAGGCGTTCGCGCCCCCGCTCGCTGAACAGCACCCAGATCAGCGGCATCGATACCAGCATGCCGACCATGTCGCCGATGCCGAAGCGCCAGACTGCCGTCCCCCATTCGCCGGCCGGGATGCGTCCCGTCAGCGACAGCAAGGAAATGTAGCCGAGCGCATTGAGCACGGTGCCCAGCAGCACGATGGCAACCCAGGCGCTCAGGCGGCGCCGGTTGTCGAAAATGTCGCTGCTGCTGAAACTGCGGCGCAAGACTGCGCCGATACCGCCATAGCCGAGCATCAGCCACGCCGAACAGAGCAAGGTCAGGGGCAGGCCTGCCGGCATGCCGCGCACCAGCACCTCGCCGGCCACCAGGGCGATAAACCACGGCAGCGCCGCCTTGCGGCCGAGAATCAGCCAAAATACCAGGCCCAGCGCGGGATCGGGATTCCACGGGGTGATGTTCAGCCCGTACATCGGATCGATATACGTGGCCCAGTCAAACAGCAGATACAGACCGACAAAGGCGGGATACGGCAGGTAGCGGGACAGGAATGGGCGCATAACGGTGTTTTTTAACTGTCCCGCATTATGCATCGCAAGCGTGCGCCACGCCATGCCATCTTGCGTTATAAGCACACAAAATAATTTTCATGCAATATCGCAACGCGCGCCGACAGAATCAGGCCTCGGCCAGCGGCAAGCGCACCTCCACCAGCAAGCCCAGGCCACCATTGCCTCTGTGCAACTGAATCGTGCCGCCATGCTGTTGCACGACGGAAGCGACGATGGACAAGCCCAGGCCGCTGCCCGGCTGCGCCTGCTGCGGCGCGCGGAAAAAGCGGTCGAACACGCGTTCATACAGCGCCGGCGCGATACCCGGCCCCTGGTCGGCCACATGCAACACGGCCTGGCCCCGCTCCGCATGCAGCGACACCGTCACGCTGCTGCCGCGCGGGCTGTACTTGATGGCGTTTTCCACCAGATTGTCGATCAGCGAGACCAGGCTCTCGCGCTGACCGGGTACGCTGAGCGAAACGCTGGCTTGCAATTCGAGCTCGATCTCGCCCGCCTGCGCCAGGCCGGACAGGGCCGCCAGGCGGTCTTGCAGCAAGGTATCGAGCGCCTGGCGCCGCGGCAGCTCGCCCCCGCCGGCCTGCACTTCGCTGCGCGTCAGCTGCAGCAACTGCCCCACCAGGCGCGCGGCCCGGTTGCCGCTGTTCAAGATACCGTCCAGCAACTCTTGCTGGCGTGCATCATGCGCCTGTCCCTGCAAGGCCTCGACATTCACGCGCATAGCCGCCAGCGGCGTGCGCAGCTCATGCGTGGCGTCGGCGATGAAGCTGCGTTCGCGCGCGGCACTGGCATCGACCCGCTGCAGCAGGGCATTGATATTGTCGACCAGCGCCGCCAGTTCGCCATGCGGCGGCTTGAACGTCAGCGGACGCAAATCCTGCGGCCCGCGCGCCGCCACCTCCTGCGCCACCTTGCGCCACGGGCGCATGGCAAGGCGGATCGACAGCCAGGCCGGCACCAGCAGGAACGGCAGGCTGATCAGCAACGGCAGCAGGTAGTAGCCGCGTGAATTGATCGTGATGAAAAATTGCCAGGCGCCGCCCACTTCCAGCACGGTCACGCGGGTGGCCCCTTCGGCCAGGCTGCGGCTGCGCCAGGCCTGGCCCTTGACGTACACCACTTCCATCTGTTCCGGGCCGGCGCTGCGGATGCCGCTGGGCGCACTCGGCGACTTGTAGACCAGCTTGCCCTCGCGCCAGACCAGGATGCGCGGCGCCAGTTCCGGTACTTTCCCCATTTCAAATTCTTCGCGCAAGGCTTCGTCGATGGCGCGCAAGCTTTGCTCCTGGCGCACGGGCTGGTCGGCCAGGTTGTCGGTCACGCTGATAATGGCGTGCAAGACCCCGCGGGTCACATTGCTCGCTTCGCTCGCGCCCTCGAACAGCACATATGCCACGGCCAGGCTCCATAGCACGGTCAGCATCAGCATTTGCGCCATCATCAGGCGGCGCACCAGGGTGGGCCGGCGCAGCATGGCCCAGAAACGCCCCATCATGCGCCGGCCCCCGGCGGGACGGATGTCTCGCCCTGCTGATCGATGACATAGCCGACGCCGCGCACGGTACGGATATAACCCTCGCCTATCTTGCGGCGCAAGTTGCCCATATGCACATCCAGGGTATTGCTGGCATTGGCCAGCCCGCCGGGCAGGATATGCTCTTCCAGCACGCGGCGCGTGATGACCCGGTTGGCGCGCATCAACAAGGTTTTCAGCAGGGCATATTCGCTGGCCGTGAGCTCCACGGGCCGTCCATGCACGCTGACCCTGCGCGTGGGCACCTGCAACAGCAGGCCGCGCAACTCGATGGTGTCGCCATCGAAACCATAGCTGCGGCGTGCCAGGGCGCGCACGCGCGACAGCAGCTCGGCCAGCACGAAGGGCTTCACCAGGTAATCGTCGGCGCCGCCGTCCAGGCCCCGCAAGCGCTGCTCCAGCGTATCGCGGGCGCTGAGGATCAGCACCGGCAGGCGCGCCGCGCGCAGCCGGGCCAGCAAATCGAGGCCATCGCCGTCGGGCAATCCCAGATCCAGCAGCACCAGTTCGCAACTGTCGTGCTCGATGCTGCGCGCCGCATCCTCCAGACTGCGCACCCAGACCACTTGCATGCCCTGGTCGCGCAGGGCGATCCGCACGCCATTGCCCAGGTCCATATCGTCTTCAATCAGCAGTATCTTCATGGTGAGTATTAAACCACCGCAAGCTGAAGAATGGGTAAAGAAGCGCTCTTCATCCAATCTTAATAAAAGGCTCATTTTTCCTTCATGGCAAGGATAGATACTGTCGGCAGTCAATCGAGCCACTCCGGACTCGGTTCTCCACCTGACGGAAAATTCCATGCACGCACCCACAACCCTGCTGACCGCGCTGGCACTCGCCAGCGGCATGATCCTCAACCCGCTGGCCGCCGCCGCGGCCGAACCGGCCCCGCAAAATGTCTTCACCATCGGCGGCGGCGTCGCTGCCGTGTCCAGCTATTCCGGCGCCGACAAGCTGTCGGCCTCGCCCCTGATCATCCTCGATTACGCCATGGCCAATGGCCTGTTCTTCAGCACTTCGCGCGGCATCGGCTATGGCGGCCAGGCCGGCCCCTTCAGCTACAGCGCGGCATTGGGCTACCGCGGCAACCGCGAAGACCACAAGCGGAATGGCGCCAATGGCTGGGGCGGCAGCGACTACCTGAAGGGCATGGGCGAAGTCAAGGGCAACGCCAGCGCCCTGCTCAGCGCGGGCTATTCGCCCTTGCCGGGCCTGTCGCTGAGCGTGTCGAGCGACATTCCCCTGTCGAACCGCGAAAATGGCGCGAATGTGCATTTCGGCGCGGCGGGCCAGATCTACAGCCGGACCGATGCCAAGGGCGCGCAGCAGGATAGCGTGACCATCGGCGGCCAGCTGGGCTGGGGCGAGCGCAAGTACGTGCAGACCATGTATGGCGTGACGGCCACCCAGGCCGCGAACACCTCGTTCAAGCAATACACGCCCAAGGGCGGTTTCTATGAAGCACAGGCCACCATCAACTGGGAGCACCGCTTCGATGCGCGCTGGGGCATCAATACCCTGGTCGGCGTCGAGAGCCGCCTGGGCGACGCGGCCAAGAGCCCCATCGTGCAGCGCAAGACCTCCCCGGTCGGCGCCGTGTACGTCACCTACCGCTATTAAAACCGTGACGACATAAGGGAAACCCGTACGCTGTTTCGCCAATTTACAGAGGGAAAGGGCACCGATAAGATGGCGCGGTTTCCCCCTTCCCTTGACGTCCCTCCATGCATGCTTCGCGCCTTGCTCCGCAACGCCATGACCGCGCCCCAGACAGCGCCGCGGCCACCCACGGCACCGGGAGCCAGGATACGCTGCAGCTCCTGCTGCCGGTCAAACGAGCCAGCGACATCGTCTTTGGTGCGCGCTACGCCAAGCGGCTACAGGAATGGGGGATATGCGTGAGTGTCAGCCTGCTGCATGTGACGCCAGCGCAGGCACGCCCTGCCACAGGCCTGCCGCAGCAAGGCGCAGCTGAAGACGCCGGCAGTACGCTCACGCTGGCAACCGAGCAAATCATGCACGAGGCCGGCTTGTACCTGAGCCGTTCACATATTGACTTCACCACCCACATTTTTTCCGGCGAAATCATTTTTACGATACTCGACACGGCCGAAATGCTGGGATGCCATGAAATTGTCTTACCTGCCATTAAGAAAAGTTCCTGGCGAAACCGATTCTCGGACGCCCTGGCGCGCAAGCTGGCCCGCGCCAGCCGTAGCGCCACCGTGCTGCTGGCCAATACCGATGGCATGAGCTGCCCGCCGCTGCGCTGAAGCACGGCCCGCAGCCACCACCGTTCCCATTCACCAAGGAAAATGCCTGATGACACAAGCGATTACTCTGCATGCTGGTCTCACCAATATGCCCCCGGGCATCGCCCGCCTGCGCGAGCTGTTCAAACTGCAATTGCGGGCACGCCTGCAGCAGCGGCAGACACGCATCTGGCTCAAGTTGCTCAATTCCCACCCCGTCTTTGGCGACCTGTTGCAAGCCTACCCGCGCCTGGTCCACAAAGTGTACCGGCATTACCTGAGCAAAAGCCTGTCCTGCCAGCAACGAGTCTCCATGCTGGTCGACCACTATCATTTCATCCTGCAGCAAGGCTGGGGCAAGCTGATGGTACAAGCTGCGCACCAACCGGTCATACTTGCCACGGTACCGGGAAAATCCGGTTCGCTCTACCATCTGCGCCTGTCTTCGCTGTTCCGCATGGACCGCGAAGGCGAAATGGTCTTGCAACTGATCCATGATGACGATGTGCTCTACACAGTGGTCTTTACCTTCTTCGGCTGCCGCACGCGCGCACCCAGCGATACCGGCGTGGGCATCGGCTGCATCCAGGGTCCGCAGGGCGCGGAAGGCTTGCGCCGCGTGCGCGAAGCCACGCGCGACCTGCACGGCATGCGCCCCAAGTTCCTGATGATACGCCTGGTACGTCAACTGGCATACGAGCACGGTTGCCGCACCATGCTTCTGGTCGGCAATGCCAACCGGGCCGGCCACCATTCGGCAAAGAAGAATGGACGGCTGCTCGCTGACTACAATGCATTGTGGCAAGAACTTGGCGCCACGGCCCGCAGCGATGGCGACTTTGAGTTGCCATGCGAAACGCTTCCTGCGCTCGTCCTCGAAGAGATCGCTTCCAAAAAACGTTCGGAAGCACGCAAGCGCCACGAACTGACCTTGAACATGATCGACAGCCTGCGCAACGGCCTGGCATCGCATCGCAGCCATGTCCACGTCGCCGTGCCCGGCATCGTCATGGCCGCCAATGACACCCAGCACCCGGCCGAATTCGACGACGAGCACTTTTCCGCCGCAACCTGACCCTCTCCCTGGTATTGGCCAGGCGCCCCGCCCCCGCGCCCGCAGTCATTCCTCCACGCAATACCCCAGTTCGCCTCCCGCACGTGCGCAAAAACCATGCGCCGCACATTCCTGTTACGCTAGCAAGATCGGTGTGCATTCCTGGCGCGCCGGTTCCCCCAACGCTTACTAGGAGGCAAGTCATGCGCGTAGACATCTACCGCCGGGCCGAGCACGACGGCATTTTTTCCTACCTCGCCGTGCCGGAAGGAAAGCTCATTCCGGAAGAAGTTACCAATACCGACTGGCAGCTGGAAGTACGCGCCAGTGAAGTGGCCGACGATGCCGAGATCTTGCCCAACTACCATATCGAACAGCCGCACCAGCAGATCGCAGCCAAGGGCTATGCGATCACGGGCCTGAAAGACATGTAAACAAAAAAAAGCCAAACCAGCATGTCTGCGGTTTGGCTTTGTTGCATGCGCCGGGCAGTACCGGTCAGTATTCGACCGCCACTTCTTGCGCACCCAGCATTTGCTCCAGCGCCATCTGCAATTCATCCGATGGTGCCACTTTCCATTCGTCCCCGAACTGCAGCACGCAACTGACGCCTTGCGGGCTGACCTTGGCGGCGATCGGCAGACCATCCGCAGCCCGGTGCGGCATGATCACGTCGCTGATGCGTTTCATGTCCAGCGTCGTGGGCAGAGTCAAGCCCAGCTGGCGGCCATACTGCACGCGCGCGGAGATGATGTCGAAGGCGCTCTCGGCCGTGATGCGCAAGCCGCCCGAAAAGCGGTCTTCCGACACCTTGCCCACGACGGCGAGGAATTCATCTTCCTTGAAAATTTTCCGGTTGGAATCGAACAATTCGCCGTACACCGTCACCTCCACCGTGCCGCTCTTGTCGTCGAGCGTGACGATGAGGATCTTGCCGCGCTGCGTCATCTGCGTGCGCAAGCCCGTGATGACGCCCGCCATCATGCGCGGTTCGCGCGACGGCGACAGTTCCGACAGTTTCGTGCGGGCAAAACGACGTGCCTCGGGCGCATACGAATCGAACAGGTGGCCGGACAGGTAGAAGCCCAGCGCGATCTTTTCTTCCGTCAGGCGCTGTTTGTCCGTCCACACGGGCACCTTGACGTACTCGGGCGGCGCCACCATGTCGCTGTCGTCGCCGCCGAACAGGCTCACCTGGTTCGCCGCCTTGGCCGCCTGGTCGGCGCACTCCATGGCGAACGCCACGGACGCGAGCAGGATGGCGCGGTCGACCTTCAGGCAATCGAAGGCGCCGCTGCGAATCAGGGATTCGATGGTGCGGCGGTTGATTTGCTTTTTATCAACGCGCTTGCAGAAATCAAACAGGCTGGTGAATGGACCGCCCGCCTCGCGCGCGGCGATGATGGCTTCGATGGCGTTCTGGCCCGAGCCCTTCACGGCGCCCAGGCCATAGCGGATCTGCGTGACTTTCTTGCCGCTTACGGATGGCGCCGCACCGCTCGGCATGAAGCGGTAATCGGATTCATTGATATCCGGCGGCAACAAGGTCAGCTTGCAGATTTCCAGCGAGTCTTCCACCAGGATCTTGATCTTGTCGGTGTCGTCCATGGCCAGCGACAAGTTGGCTGCCATGAAGGCGGCCGTGTGGTGCGCTTTCAGGTAGGCCGTGTGGTAGGACAGCAAGGCGTAGGCGGCGGCGTGCGATTTGTTGAAACCGTAGCCGGCGAACTTTTCCATCAAGTCGAAGATCTCGTCGGCCTTTTCCGCCGTCAAGCCGTCTTTTGCCGCACCGGCGCGGAAGATCTCGCGGTGCTCGGCCATCTCTTCGGCTTTCTTTTTACCCATGGCGCGGCGCAGCATGTCGGCGCCGCCCAGCGAGTAGCCGCCGACGATCTGCGCCATCTGCATCACCTGCTCCTGATACACCATGATGCCGTAGGTTTCGGACAGAATCGATTCCGTGCGCGGATCGGGATAATCGAAGCGTTCGCCGTGCTTGCGCTTGCAAAAATCCGGAATCAGGTCCATCGGGCCCGGACGATACAGCGCCACCAGCGCGATAATATCCTCGAAGCGGTCGGGACGGGCATCTTTCAGCATGCCCTGCATGCCGCGCGACTCCAGCTGGAACACGGCCACGGTCTTGGCCTTGGTCAGCAAGTCATACGATGGCTTATCGTTCAGCGGCAAGGTGGCCAGATCGAAATTGGCTTGCGCCGGATCAAGCTGCTTGATGTAGCGCACGGCGCGGTCGAGAATCGTCAGCGTGGTCAAGCCCAAAAAGTCGAACTTCACGAGGCCGACGGCTTCCACGTCATCCTTGTCGTACTGCGACACGACGCCCGAATCGCCGCCCTGCGTGTACAGCGGGCAGAAATCCGTCAGCTTGCCCGGAGCGATCAGCACGCCCCCCGCGTGCATGCCGATATTGCGCGTGATGCCTTCGACCTGCTGCGCCAGGTCCAGCAGCTGCTTGACCTCTTCCTCGTTTTCCAGGCGTTCCTTGAGCAACGGTTCTTCCTCGATGGCGTCGGCGATCGACACGGGTTTGCCGGGCTTGAACGGGATCAGCTTGGAGATGCAGTCGCAGAAGTTGTAGCCGAAATCCATCACGCGGCCCACGTCGCGGATCGCGCCCTTGGCCGCCATGGTACCGAAGGTGGCGATCTGCGAGACAGCCTCCTTGCCGTACAAATCCTTGACGTGCTGGATGACGCGGTCGCGCCCTTCCTGACAAAAGTCAATATCGAAGTCGGGCATCGATACGCGTTCGGGATTCAGGAAGCGCTCGAACAGCAGGTTGTATTGCAATGGATCAAGATCGGTAATCAGCAGCGAATACGCCACCAGCGAACCGGCGCCCGAACCGCGGCCCGGGCCGACGGGCACGCCGTTTTCCTTGGCCCACTGGATAAACTCGGCCACGATCAGGAAGTAGCCGGGGAACTTCATGTTGCAGATCGTGTCCGTCTCGAATTTCAGGCGCGACTCGTAGCGCGGACGCTCCTTTTCGCGCTTTTCCGGATCGGGATACAGCTGCAGCAACCGTTTTTCCAGGCCCGCCTGCGATTCGGCGACGAGGAACTGGTCGATCGTCATGCCGTCCGGCGTGGGGAAGTTCGGCAATTGCGGCTTGCCCAGGGTCAAGGTCAGATTGCAGCGCTTGGCGATTTCCACGGAATTGGCCAGCGCGGCCGGCAAGTCGGCGAACAGCTCCGCCATGTCGGCCTGCGACAGGAAGCGCTGGCTGTCATTGAAGCGCTTGACCCGCTTGGCGTTGGCCAGCATTTCGCCTTCGGCGATACAGGTGCGGGCTTCGTGGGCAATAAATTCCTCTGGGGAAATAAATTGCACGGGATGCGTGGCCACCACGGGCAAGCCCAGCTTGGCCGCCAGCGCCACCGCATGGCGTACCTGCGCTTCCTGGTTGGCCTGGCCGCCGCGCTGGATTTCCACATAGAAATGGCCGGGGAAAATCTCGGCCCAGCGCTGCGCATTGCGCTCGGCCAGGGCCAGGTTGCCATTCTCGATGGCCGTGCCAACATCGCCGAAATGCGCGCCGGACAGGACGATCAAGCCATTGGCCGCGCTTTCGCCCGGATACAGCTCATAGGTATTCGTCGCCAGCGCCTGCAGCCATTCGATGCGCAGCTCGGCGCGGCCCTTGTACTGGTTCGTCAGCCAGGCCGTGGACAGCAATTCGCACAGTTGCAGATAGCCCATGCGATTCTTCGCCAGCAGCAGCAGCCGCGACGGCTTTTCGCGGTTGTCGTCATTCGTGATCCACACGTCGACGCCGACGATGGGCTTGATGCCCTTGCCGCGCGCTTCCTTGTAGAACTTGACCATGCCAAACAGGTTCGACAGGTCGGTGACGGCCAGCGCCACCTGCTTGTCCTTCGCCGCCGCCTTGACCACGTCATCGATGCGCACCAGGCCATCGACGATCGAGTACTCCGAGTGCACGCGCAAATGGACGAAGGCAGGACCGGGCTGCATCGCTTGCTGTGAACCTGCCGGAGCGCCGGCCTCTTGCATTACCATTTCCATCCTGTGTACCGTTTCGTGCAAAATTCAATGGGGTCTATTCTACCGCGTCGCGGCCCCGGACCGGCGGTGCGCCCCCCTATTGCGGGCAAGAAATTCCTGCCGTGCACAGCCCGCCGGCACGGCAAAACGTGGCTGGCCGGGTATCCCGCCAGGCCTGTCGGGCTTATAATATCGGCTGTTCAGTCTAAGCCGATCGCCATCATGCAAGCCATCACCCCAGCAACACCCGCCGTTTCCGCCGCCGTCAGTGCGCCCGCCGCCACGTTTGTCAATATCGCCGCGTATAAATTCATTACGCTCGACGATACGGAAGCCATGCGTCCCTTGTATCAGGAGCAATGCCTGGCGCTGGAACTGAAGGGAACGATCCTGCTGACACCGGAAGGCATCAACATGTTCCTGTCGGGCACGCGCGAGCATATCGATGCCTTCCTCGCCTGGGTCCGCAGCGACGCGCGCCTGGCCGATCTGGAATGGAAGGAAAGCTTGTCGAACGAACAATCGCACAAGCGCATGCTGGTCAAGCTGAAAAAAGAAATCATCACCATGCGCATGCCGCTGATCAAGCCGGAACTGGGCCGCGCCCCGTCCGTCGACGCGCATACGCTCAAGCGCTGGCTTGACGCCGGCGTCGACGATGCGGGCAAACCTGTGGTCATGATGGAAACGCGCAACGCCTTTGAAGTGGATGTGGGCACGTTCAACAACACGCTTGATTACCGTATCGACAAGTTCACGGAATTCCCGGCCGTGGCTGCCGCGCACAAGGATGAGCTGGAAGGCAAGACCGTCGTCACCTTCTGCACCGGCGGCATCCGCTGCGAAAAGGCCGCCATCCACATGAAGGAAATCGGCTACGACAGCGTGTACCAGCTCGACGGCGGCATCCTGAAGTATTTCGAGGAAGTGGGCGGCGAGCACTACACGGGCGACTGCTTTGTCTTCGACTACCGCACGGCGCTGAACCCGAAACTGGAACCGACGGAAACCGTGCAATGTTTCGTCTGCCGCGCCGTCGTCACGCCGCGCCAGCAGCTGGCGCCGGAATATGTGTATGAAGTGTCTTGCCCGCACTGCTACAACAGGCAAGGCAACTAGTTATTGCCTTGTGTTGCCCGCTGCAATCCTGAAGCGGCGGGCTGACATGCTTAAGCTTTTATCCTCACTGTCACTTTGAAATCCACCAGCCAGACCCAGATGCGATTTATCCAGGCATTACGCGGTTTGGCGGCGATTATCTCGCAATTCACCACACCACATCGCATGTGCCTGTCGGGTCTGATAATGCCACTTCACAGTGGTTTTTTGCATCCGAGCCCAAGGCCGTCGATCTGTTTTTCATGCAGAGCGGCTTTATCCTGGTGCTCTCCACACAAAATGCCGCCTCGCACTGGACAATACTTTCCAGTTCTGGACTATCGGTTTCTAAGAATATAGCCCATCTATTTCGCGACCACGCTGCTCTTTTGCCTGATAGAAGTCATTGTACGAAAATATATGAAGGCAAGTCTGATTGCAAACTGGAATTACATGCATGGACGGCGGCACAAATCACGCCCTCGCGCATAAGCACTATACGGCCCTGCATATAGTCCTCATGCCAAGCGGCGCAGAAACGACATTCCCCTCACACGGAGGGGAATGGGAAGGGTCTTCAAGTAGAGAAAGACCCGCAGGTAGCCCGGAAAGGCACATCAGCGAATCAACTTGCCGATCGTCATGAAAATGATACGTATGTCCAAGGCTAAGGAGCGCTGGCGCACATACTCTTCATAAAAGCGCAGCTTGACTGGCATGACTTCCTCGATATAAGTGCGCTCCGGATCGACCGACTCACCCAGCAGGCGATTTTCATCACGATAGGTGATCGAGGCTAGATCCGTGATTCCCGGTTTGACGGAAAGCACCAGTTCGCGCTGCGCATGCGTATACAGCGCCACGTACTTCGGCACTTCCGGCCGCGGCCCGACCAGGCTCATGTCGCCGATGAACACATTGAGCAGTTGCGGCAACTCGTCAAGTTTATAGTGACGCAGCCGGTGGCCGACACCAGTAATACGCGCGTCGCGTCCGATGGTGATCTGCCCCTGCGCTTCCGTGCCGACCGTCATCGTACGGAACTTAAAAATGCGAAACAGGACACCATACTGTCCTACCCGTTCTTGGCGGAAAAACACCGGCCCTGCGGAGTCCACCTTCACCCACACGGCAATCAGCACCAGCAACGGCGCCAGCAGCAGCAAGCCGCACAGCGCCGCGATGACATCGAAAATACGCTTGATCAGCACAGCAACTCGCGCAGCGTGCGGATCACGCGTTCCTGATCCTCGTCCGTCATGGCCGTATACAAAGGCAAACTGACCATCGCATGATAGGCCGCCTCCGCCTCGGGGAACTGTTCCGGCGCAAGATGATACGTATCACGCCAGTAAGGATGACGGTGCAGCGGAATGTAATGGACGCTGGTGCCGATACCGTGATCGGACAGCTTCTGGATCAGCTCATTGCGGCCAATCGGCGCCGCAGAGGTCAAGCGCACGACGTACAGGTGCCAGGCATGTTCGCCACCATCGGCAGCCTCTGCCGGCAGCAACAACGGCAGATCCGCCAACCCCTCAAAATAGCGCCGCGCGAGTTGCTGGCGGCGTGCCGAAAACGCATTGATCTTGCGCAACTGGTGGATGCCCATCGCGGACGCGATATCGGTCAGATTGTATTTGTAACCAGGTGCGACCACTTCGTAGGCCCAGGCCGGCGTCTTCGAAACGAAACGATCAAAGGCATCGCGGCTGATACCGTGAATACGCATCATTTTGATGCGAGTGGCGATGTCGGCGTCACGCGTGACGACCATGCCGCCCTCACCTGTGGTCATCGTCTTGTTGGCATAGAAACTGAACACGGTAACGTCACTGTCCAGCGTGCCGATCAAGCGTCCTTTATAGCGCGTTGGGAATGCGTGCGCAGCATCTTCAACGACACGCAATTTGTGCTCACGCGCCAACGTCAGGATGGCGTCCATATCGCAGGCCAAGCCGGCGTAATGAACCGGCATGATGACTTTCGTGCGTGGTGTAATGGCAGCACGAATCGCCTCCAGCGACAGGTTCAGCGTGACCGGGTCGGTATCGACAAAAACCGGATCGGCCCCCATGTAGCGCACCACTTCGGCCGTGGCGGTAAACGTCATGGTTGGAACAATCACTTCATCGCCAGGACCGACGCCGAGCGCCTCCAGGGCCAGGTGCAAACCTGCGGTGGCCGAATTGACAGCGATCGCCTCGACGCCATTGCCGATATAGGCGGCGAAATCCTGTTCGAACTGCTTGGTCTTCGGGCCTGTGGTCACCCAGCCGGAACGCAGGCACTCGACGACTTCCTGGATTTCTTCATCGCCGATTTCAGGTAGGGCGAATGGTAAAAATTTTTGCTCTGTCATATAGGTCTCAAAGTCTCTTGTTTTGCGACGCCGCAATACCTTCTTAAGGGGTGCAGCGATTGTGGTTGGAAATAATAACGAATAAGGATTGTAATGCCATTATTCACGCGCCTCGGCCGACTGGCCGAACGCATCGACGAAACGCCGTGCCAGCACCGGATAGGTATGGTTTCCCAATACGAATTGCCTACCCCGCTGCCCCATCGCGGTTCGTTCGTCCACGCTAAATTTCAGTAAAGCGTGGATGCCGCGCACGATCTCGCGCGGATCCTCAGGCGCCACGGTCAGGCCGCAACCAGCCTCGCCAACAGGATCATTTCCCGCTTCAACAGCATGCAAAATCGGCCGCGCGGCCATCATATAGTCCATCAATTTGTTCGGAGAAATACCGAAACGGTAAAGCGGCTGCCGATGCCAACCGATATAAGCAATATCGAACCACTCCAGCAAGGCAGGAATCTGCTCCTTCTTGACCGGATCGACGAAAAACACATTACTCAAGTGTTCCGCCGCAGCCCTTTGCCTGAGCGCTTCCTTGTCAGGCCCACCACCAACGAGTACGAACACGACGCGGTCGTCATCGATACACGCGGCCGCATCCAACAAAACGTCCATCGCATTCGCCACGCCATGCGTGCCAGCATAACCGACGATGGACAGGCCACGCGCCTTGAAACCGGACAGTAGCTCATAAACGTCGGCCTGCAAACGGGGACTGTCGGCCTGCCATTCGTCCGGATCGATACCATTTGGCACGATATATAAGCGATCAGGCGGCATACCGCGCGACTCCATATACGTCCGCACTTTCGGCAGCATGGAAACGACGGCATCTGCATGGCGATAAGCATATCCCTCCGCCGCCGCCACCATCATGATGAAGGGGTGCCATTTCGACATTCCCCCCAGCTCCATCGGCGACAATGGCCATAGATCATGAACTTCGAACACCAGCTTGGCCTTGGCGCGTTGCGCGATACGCCGCGCCGGCCAGATATCCATGGGATAGGTGCTCGACGCGATCACCACATCGGGCGTAAACGAGGCGTCTATGTCACGGCCCCGCAAAAACAGGTCAGCAACGAAACGCATAATGTTCCAGACACGCTTCAAACCGTTACCAGCATACTGCGGACCGGAAAACCATAGATATTCAATACCATCGATGGTTTCTAGTCGTGTCGTAGCGCCTTCCAGTGCAGGCTGTCTGGCGCGCACATGGGATTGCGCCGAGGCCACGATGCGCACGCGGTGGCCCGCCCGCACCCATTCACGCGCCATATAATAGGGCCGATATTCCATGCCGTAATGGGGACTTCCGGCATAGTGGTTGATCAATAATATATTCATAAAAACTACCTAAAAACTCTTCTTGATCAGGAAACAAGCTGGGTTAGCAGCGGAAAATGGCGCAGTATCGATTGATCCTCGGTAGAAAATCCCCTGTGTCCTGCGTGTCAGACATCATTGACAGATTTCGCTCTGGTTTACACCATAGCCAAATTCACCATCGCCGCTACGGGATGCAAGCACCTGCAAGGTTTTTATTCTTTGGGTATCAGCCATGTCATCTGCTCCTTCAATAAATTATTAAACCTACCTTGCCTGCCCACTGGAGTATCCCCGTCCGGGAGGTTACGACAGGGACAGTCCCCCCGGCGTTTCCGCTTTACCTGCGCCGCTGAACTACTTAGCCCGCCAATGTTTGTACGTAAGCATCGCGCATCAATGTTACACAATGCTCCCAGGAAAATTGCTGGCATACTCTGGCGCGGCCCGCCACGCCAAGACGTGTACGCAAGGCACTGTCTTGCACCAACTGATATAAGGCATCAGCCAACGCTTGTGGATTTTCGTTTGGAATGATCAAGCCAGTTTCGTTTTCCGCAACAACTTCTGGCAGCCCGCCCATACGAGACACTACTACCGGCAACGCGCAACTCGACGCTTCCAATATGGCCACACCGAAGCTCTCACTGTCGTTGCGACTGGCCGCCACATAGATATCCAGGCGGTTCAGCCAGTCCGGCACGGCCGCATGATCAACCTGACCCGTGAAAGTAACACTCGCACCAAGACCGAGTTGCTCGACCAACGCCTGCAGTGCTGCAGTCTCTGCACCACCACCGACCAGCAACAGTTCAAGACGCCCCAGCAGATCATCGGCCTTTTCGGCCTGTAAGCGTTGCCTCAGCAGAGCGTAGCCCTTGATCAGAATATCAATACCGTACTTCCTGGCCATTGTCTTGACGGTACCAATCACCAGGCGGGCATCATCCGTTTTCTGTACGGGAACGAAACGTGTGGTATCAATACCAAACGGCGTGATAAAAATCGGCGCCAACTGGGGGCATAAAGAGCGCGTCTGTTCCGCCATGACATGGCTCGTGGACGCAATACGGGTGGCCGCCAGTAAATTGCGCTTAATCAACCACATCTTGAAACGCGACTCATAGGGGAATTCGTAGACATCCGCGCCCCATACCGACAACAGCGAAGATCCACGCCAGACACCGGCCATCAGCGTACCGTAGCCACTAGCGTAATGACAATTGAGCAGGTCCGGCGCCAGATCGGCGAGCACCTTGCCCAGGGCGCGTCGATTCAAAAAATAGCCCTTCCCGCCGCGGTAAGGCAACATATGAACATGTACGCGATCAGAGTACTGAAGCGCATCAAAATCGTGTTGTGTAATCAAGTGCACTTCGATACCCTGCTCCACCATCGCATTGCACCAGCGGCTGATATGGATCGAATTGCCTGGACCAAGAATGGCTATTTTCATGTTTCGTTTTTGTTGTTGTCAGTTTTTTGCCAATTTGGCGTAGCCGCAGCGCCCCACTCCATCAACCGGCAAATCAGATAAATGAGGGGCAGCGTATAAATAATATAGCCGAGACCGATCACGATATTTCCACGAGCAATCATCAGCAATGCAGGCAGTCCAAGTCCAAGCAGGACTGCACTCATGGCCGGCGGCGCCCGCTGCAGCACCGATTCAAACACCGTCAGTAAAAACGCGAATAGCAACGGGTAAAGAAGGGCGCCGAACCAGCCAGCGTTAAGCAACGCATCACCCCAAATCAAAAAGTGAAGGGACCCGGGAATGCCTTGATGCGAACTATCGATCATTTCTTTTAGCCAAGGATTATCATTGAATAATCCATCGTTCAAGGCCGCAGTCCAGACTTGATAGGTTACGTCCAACGGCTTGAGGGAAATATCGGCCAGTTCGCGCGGCAACAGAATAAGCAAGGCTCGATGCAGGGTCGGCATTGGACCCGCACTCCAGCCTTCCAGGTACTTGTGCACGATGTAAAAGTAATACTTCATGATATTGTCTTCGCCGCCAAAAAGGCCGCCCCCGTCAACGGAGCTGCCAATCGCATCGAGCAGGCTGGAGAAATCCATGCTCAGCATGGCGCTCAGACCGATGCCACGCGCAGCGCGCGACAGTACATGCATCGACAGCGCCGCCACTGCGCCACCTAACAAAACGTACAGACGGCGAGAAAAACTGATGCGATCAGATAAAAACAACTCATAGTAGAAATAGCCACCAAGACAGAACAGCATGGCCCGCGAACCGGTTACCATGAAAACACCCAGGCAACACAGCACCAGAAAAACAAATCTGATGCGGCTTTTATAGAACACGGGTGCAAGGGAAAATGCCACTAGTCCTAGCAAATTGGATACGCCATCGAGCAGAGTCAGGCCTTCGCTACGCTGCTCCGACCAATTGAGCATCAAGAAATCGAGGCCATTACGGGCCTTGATCAACGCAATGATGACAAATATCCCCGTAACCAAAAAAAACAGCCGTTTCCAGTCCTGTTCGTCAAAAACCAGCTTACGATAAGAGCCGCTGCGCGGCAGAAGCCAGCCGCCCAGCAGGTATAGAAATATGCAGAACAGGACATTGCAAGCAAATAGAAACAGCATTCCTGCGTACAGCACCCGAGTACCATAGGCGGCCTCGATGGACGCCTCGTTGACCGAGAGCGTGTAATAAAACAATGCCATCAATAAAATCGAATAGTATCGGGATTTCGATATCGAATACAGAATACTGGGCAAGAGAACCAATGCCGACAGGAAAGAAATCATGGTAGAAGCGGATCCTGGTCAGGTATGCAAGGCCGACGGCAAGCCAATCAGGCGGCCGTAACTGCAGCTAAAAATATTCTTCAGGCAATACGCCATATAGCCAAAGCAGCACACCTCTCCAGCCACCCAACACAGCGCGATGTCGCGGGCACTGGTCGGACGCAAAACAAGAATGGCCAACACGATGAAAACCGAACGCACGATATTGGCATAGGCGACACTCTGATGACGCCCTTGTGCCATCAGCATCGGAGGCAAGATACGATTGTGCAGCCAAAAAAAACTGGCGCCGATGAAGCAAAGTGCCGAAGCACCCGCAGGGGCGAAACTGGCGCCAAAAACCAGAGAAATCATAGGTGGTAGCGCCAACCATCCGAGAGGAAGAGCCAGCATGCCCAACAGACTGCAACCGAGCGCCAGCTTTTCATATTCGGCCTGCGCAGCGGCGCCATTGCCCTTCTTCGACCAATGGTTGTATAACACCGGTGCGACCATATTCAAGGCAGTCACCATGGCATTCAAAAACAGTAGCGACATACCGAAATAGCCAGCCTCAATATGGCTGCCTGCGGCCCGGGCCAACATCCAGAAGGTCAGTGCAGGCACGATGGTAGTGGTAATGGCTGGAATAAAGGACCAAGCCCCCTCTTTCATCAGGATACGGCAGTCGGCCCCCAGCGCACCGCCCTCACGCAAGCCGAAACCTGCCGTTCGCCCCACTTCGGCGCTGGCGAGCAAGGCAGCGCAGACGAAACTCCACATAAGCAATTGGGGCAAGATTGTGAAGTCGTTACCGATGCCAAGGAAAAATATCAACGGCAGGCAAATCAAGCCTGGGCTTGCTGTAATCAGATTAAACAGCAGCGGGCTGGAGTTGCTCAGAGCGACCGCGCGGAACAATCCATGCAGCACCATCGCCAGCGCGCAGGCAAACATCAGCCATACGTCGCGCAGACTTAATGCCGTCACTTGGGCCAAATATGCGCCGCCAAACGTTCCCACCAGCACCAGGAGCACAGCCAGAGCAAGGCCATAACGCGCGATCAGGCCGGCTGCGCGGCGCGGACTGATCCGCCCTGCGTTGATGTGAAAGGTCAGCGCCTGGGAAAAACCAAACAGGCCTAGCACGGAGATCAAGTCGATCCACGAACGGTAAGTACTGAAATAACCTTGCCCCTCGGGCCCAAAGCGACGTGAAATCACTACAGAGACAAGGAAAGTCGCAACCACACCGAAGCCTTGAATCAAGAGCGCGAGCCCCAGTTGCCGCTGTAACTTCATGCGCCCTCTTTATGCCAACGCAGAGATGATCTGTTCCTGCTCCTGTGCAGTCAAATCTGGCCCCATCGGCAGACTCATCACGCGCTGTGCAGCGCGCTCGGCATGCGGATAGGCCCCCTTGTCGCCGAAGCCGGCATAGGCTGGCTGCAAATGCATGGGCACTGGATAATGTACCGCCGTCGGAATTCCAGCTGCCTTCAAGCGTTCCTGAACAGCGTCGCGCGACTCGACCAACACGGTAAACTGGCCGTACACGCTGCTGCGATCGGCACGCTGGCTGACCGTTTCGACTTTGTTTTTCAGCAATTCATTGTAGCGCTGACCAATTTCCAGCCGCTGCGCCACTTCCCATTCAAAACGCTCGAACTTGGCAAGCAGCACCGCACATTGCAGCGTGTCCATACGGCCGCCAACACCAATACGCGTGTGCACATAGCGTTTCGACTGACCATGCACCCGAATTTCACGCATGGCTTGGGCAAGCTCATCGTCACTAGTGAAAATAGCGCCGCCGTCGCCATAACAGCCCAAAGGCTTACTCGGGAAAAAGCTCGTGCAGCCTATCGTCGACAGGTTGCAGCTCTTGCGTCCCTTGTAGGTTGCGCCGAAGCTTTGCGCCGCGTCTTCGATGACCACCAGATCATGACGCGCCGCGATGGCATTGATCTCATCCATGTCAGCCGGTTGGCCATACAAGGAAACTGGCATGATGGCGCGCGTGCGTGGCGTGATTGCAGCTTCGATCAGAGCCGCGTTGATATTGCAAGTGTCAGGTTCGATATCGACAAATACAGGCTTGGCCCCCAACAGCACGATCACTTCAGCCGTGGCGATGAAAGAAAATGGTGTGGTGATGATTTCATCACCCGGTTTGACGCCAATGGCCATCAGCGCAATCAATAGCGCTTCGGTACCAGAAGCCACAGTGATACAGTGTTTCGCTCCTGTATATTCCTGCAACTTGCCTTCCAACTCCTTGACTTCCGGCCCCATAATATATTGGCCATGATCGAGAACTGCCTGGATGCGTGCGTTAACCTTGTCACGCAGGGCTACGTATTGCGCCTTGAGATCGATGAATTCCATGTTGGCTTTTATGTTAGTTAGTTGATTAAGGCGCAAATGCCATCTTGCAATGTATAACGCTCACCGGTGTGCTCGCAAACGGTTTCGCCGTCACCGGCGATAGGTAGCGCCAACCGTTCGCCGAAACGGCTCATCCAGCCGACCTGACGCGCCGGCACGCCCACCATCAGGGCGAAGTCCGGCACGTCACGATTGATTACGGCGCCGGCGCCGACAAAAGCGTAGGCACCCACTGTACTGCCACAAACAATGGTGCAATTGGCGCCCAGCGTGGCGCCGCGCTTGACCAGCGTCTTGCGGTATTCATCCTTGCGGGTTACCGCAGAGCGCGGGTTGTAGACATTCGTAAATACCATGCTGGGGCCACAAAACACATCGTCCTCGATGGTCACGGCATCGTACACGGAGACATTGTTCTGTATCTTGACGTTATTACCAATGACAACGTCATTGCCGACAAAAACGTTTTGCCCCAAAGAACAGCCTGCGCCGATGCGTGCGCCACCGCAAACATGAACGAAATGCCAGACGCGGGTAGCGTCACCAAGCGTCGCACCAGTGTCCACGATTGCACTGGAATGTACTGTGGCCGCCATCTTAATACTCCAAGGGCAGTGCGACACGCTTGCCATCACGCGCTGAAAGGTAGGTAGCGATCAGCACTTCCATCGATTTCAAGCCTTCACGGCCGTCCGTCTCAGGTTCGGCTTCGCCACGCAAGACCTTGATGACATTGTCGTAATACAACGGATGGCCAAAACCATACACCGACGTGGTTTGATAACTGGCTTCCTTGACCTTCTCGTCATCCGGGTGCGGCTCGGAAAACTCCCAATGCTGCACTTCGTTGACGGCAACGCCGCCGATACGTACTGTGCCTTTTTCGCCCAGGATGGTGATGCTGCCTTCCAGATTGCGGGGGTAGGTCAGCATGGTCACGTTCATCGAACCGAGCGCACCATTACGCCAGCGCAAACTGATGACGCCGGTATCCTCGACCTCGATGTCACGCTCCAGCGTGGCGGTGTAGGCATGCAGACTCTCGACGGGGCCGATGACCCAGTCGATCAGGTCGACATAGTGGCTGGCCTGATTCATGAAGGCGCCACCGTCGTATTCCCAGGTACCACGCCATTTCGCGCTGTCATAGTATTCCTGAGGGCGGGTCCAAAAAACGTTCAGGTTCACCATGTAAATACGGCCAAAACGTTTTTCCTCGACGGCCTTCTTAAGCAACTGCAAGGTCGCATTGCGGCGATTTTGTTTCACAACAAACAAGCGCACGTTGGCGGCATCACAGGCTTCGACCATACGCTTGGCATCATCCCAGCGGGTTGCCATCGGCTTTTCGGTGATAACGCTGTAGCCAGCCTCGGCAATCTGGATCGCCTGCTCCGGATGCATGCCAGACGGTGTCGTCAGAATAAACGCGTCAGCCTGGCAATGCGCGAGCATCTCGGTCAGACTGGTATAAGGCGTGGCGCCCGTACTAGCGGCAGCTTCAGCCAGCGCTTGCGGACTAATGTCACACACGCCGACGAGTTCGCATCGGTCAGCATGCTGCTGGATCGCCCCGAAATGATTTTTGGCAATGCGTCCGCAGCCGACCAGGGCAAAGCGGATCTTGCGGTCAGTGACCGGAGGTGGAAAATGGCGCATTCAATAATCTTTCGGAATTAGGCTTTGACAACATTGGATGCCGGCGTCAGGTAGACACCACGCGTATCGACGATCAATTTCGCGTGCTCCTGAATCAAGGCATAATCAAAGGCACGGTGATCGGTGGCCAGCAGCACCACATCATAGGACGCGATTGTGGCGGCGGTCAGTGCAACACTGGACAAGTCAAAATGGTGTTCGCGCATCTTCGGGAAGACCGGCACGTGCGGATCCGAGTAAGCGATATCGGCGCCCTTGTCGCGCAGGATCTCCATCAATTCCACCGATGGCGACTCGCGCATATCGTCCACGTTCTTCTTGTAAGCAATACCCAGGACCAGCACCTTGCTGCCCTTGATCGAACGCGAGCGATCATTGAGGGCATCGGCCAGCTTGCTGATGACCCAATGCGGCATGTCGCTGTTAATCTCGCCCGCCAGTTCAATGAAGCGGGTATGCAGACCATATTGACGTGCTTTCCACGTCAGGTAGAACGGGTCGATCGGGATGCAGTGACCACCCAGGCCGGGGCCGGGATAATAGGCCGTAAAGCCGAAGGGTTTGGTGGCTGCGGCACGAATGACTTCATGAATGTCGATATCCATCTTGTCGGCAATGATTTTCATTTCATTGACCAAACCGATATTGACGGCACGGTGTATATTTTCCAGCAACTTAGTCAACTCGGCCGCGCGCGTCGAGCTGACCGGCACGACGGTATCGATGGCTGGGCTGTAAAGTGCAATGCCAGCCTGCTGGCAGGCTTCGGTAGTGCCGCCGCAAATTTTCGGAATAGTACGGGTTTCAAAATGTTGGTTGCCCGGATCTTCGCGCTCGGGCGAGAACACCAGAAACACCTCTTCACCGACCGTGAAACCGCCTGCCTCGATACGCGGCTTGAGCTCCTCATCGGTGGTTCCAGGGTAGGTGGTGCTTTCCAGTGAAACGATCTGACCTGCACGCATATGCGGCACCAGCGCTTCTGTTGTATTCAGGACATAGCTCAGGTCTGGCTCACGGTAATCGTTCAGCGGAGTGGGCACGCAGATAATCAACGCATCAGCCTCAGTGGCGCGCGAAAAATCAGTGGTAGCCTCGAAACCCTTGGCACGCGCCTCACTGATGGATTCGGCGGAGATATGCTCGATGTAACTGATCCCTTGATTCAGCTTATCAACCTTGACCATATCGATATCGATACCCAGCACTTTGAAACCGACATCGGCATAACGCAGCATCAAAGGCAGACCAACATAGCCCAAACCCACAATGCCGATAACCGCATTGCCATTTTCGAATTTCGAAATAAGTTGATTTAGAAACTTCTTGTTTTTGCTATCGTTCATTTTTAGGTTTAAATTCTTAGATAATTACAACAATTACACCACCCGAAAAAACGAAACGGACACGTGCCGCACGTTAGGACATCAAGAAAGAAAGATGATATAAAGAAAGAGGAGAGCCAGATTGTAAAAGGGTGATCCAGTATAACGACTCCGAGCCTATCTGGATAGACCTCGAGGCGGAAAAGGGCGGCAACACAGGGGCGCGCCATGGACTAATGTGACGCTTTTACTACTGTAAGCAGGAAAATTCAGGCTCCATTTGGTCACATAAAGTTACACTTTTTTATGGTAACACAAGCATTTCTGCATCCGCGCACGCCTGATGCTCATTGCAGAACCGCCCCCGGCACGCTATCATCACAGCTCGAAAATATCTGCCGCGCGCAGCTCCCCCTACAGATGTATCAGGCCTATAGATTCACGGCACCACAAAGATCGAGGCCACAGAGCAGTTGCACCATCGCCATGCGCGCACGGACTCGATACCCCAATCCGCCAGTCGGCAAATGAGTCTCCATTCATTATATATATGAAAGCACATGAAATTGTTCGGGTCGATTACCTGCAAATTGACTACCCGGCGACTCATCAGTGAGTAAAATGAAAATATTTCTTGATTTATCCAGATTCCAAAAACAAATTATCGCCATAACGGCAGATTTTTTCTTGTTACCTTTAACTTTTTGTTTGGCAATTATCCTCAGGTATGACGTCATCAATACTGACGTTTACCGCAGTTACTTATGGCTCATAATTGCAGCCCCCCTGGTTTCAATCCCTATTTTCATCCGTCTCGGCTTGTATCGGGCCGTGATACGTTTCATTGACCAAAAGATCGTCTACGTCGTCATTCTTGGCGTCACCTTGTCGGTTGCCAGCCTGGTGGCGCTGGCCGCGTTCGTCACTCACATGGCGGGACTTTCGCGCGGCGTCTTCGGTATTTACTGGATTAGCGCAATTACTTACGTCGTGGCCAGTCGCTTTCTGACCCGCGGCTTTCTATTGCACGTAAAAGGCCCTAAACAGGCCGTACGCGTAGCCATTTATGGCGCCGGCAAGGCCGGATCCCAACTGGCAAGTGTTCTGCGTGGCGGCCGTGAGTACCTTCCGGTTGCCATTATCGACGACAAAACCGAACTGCAAGGCGCCTCGATTGCCGGCATCCGGGTTTATCCGCCCTCGAGTCTGCCCAAATTGATCGGAAAACTGAACATCAGCGAAGTCCTGCTGGCCATGCCATCGATACCGAAGAGCCAGCAGAAACACATTCTCGACAAAATCGAACCCCTCAAGGTCAAGATCAAGGTGACACCACCTGTTGCCAGCCTCGTCAACGGTGAGCTTCGCCTGCAGGACGTACGCGACATTGAGATAGAGGACTTGCTGGGACGTGATCAGGTGGCTCCGGACACAGATCTGGTCGCCACTTGCATCACCGGAAAATCGGTATTGGTGACTGGTGCGGGCGGATCGATCGGTTCCGAACTGTGCCGTCAGATCATCCGCCTGCGCCCCTCCAGACTCATACTTCTGGAAATGTCCGAATTCGCACTGTACTCAATCAAGCAGGAATTGAAGGGACTCAAGCACGCGCAAGGGCTGGAACTCGAGTTGGTGCCCTTTCTTGGCTCCGTACTGGATACGGAAAAGTGCGCGATGATCTTGCGCACTTTCCAGGTCGAAACCGTATATCACGCGGCAGCCTATAAACATGTGCCATTGGTCGAGCACAATCCGATTGAAGGCGTGCGCAACAATGTCTTTGGCACCTTAAGTATCGCACGCGCGGCAATGGACGCAGGCGTCAAATGCTTCGTCCTGATTTCAACAGACAAGGCCGTACGTCCGACGAATGTGATGGGCTCGACAAAACGCCTGGCGGAACTGATTTTGCAGGCATTTGCACAGGAACGCGGCAAGACGCGTTTTTGCATGGTGCGCTTTGGCAACGTACTAGGATCATCCGGCTCGGTTGTGCCGCTCTTCCGCAAACAGATCATGGCAGGTGGCCCCATTACCCTGACGCATCCCGAGATCACACGCTATTTCATGACCATTCCTGAAGCGGCGCAATTAGTGCTGCAAGCTGGCGCCATGGGAGAAGGCGGTGACGTCTTCGTGCTTGACATGGGTGAACCCGTCAAGATCGTGGATCTGGCCGAACGCATGGTGCATCTGAGCGGGCTGGAAGTAAAGAGCAAGTCGGCCCCGGACGGCATCGAAATCGTCCATGTCGGCCTGCGGCCCGGTGAGAAGCTATACGAAGAACTACTCATCGGCGACAATGTCGAAGGCACCGAGCACCCGCTGATCATGCGCGCTCAGGAATCTGAAATTCCGCACGCCGAATTACAGCTACTGCTGCGCGAACTCGACGATGCCTGTACGCGTTTCGCCTATGAAGATGTGCGCATGGCACTACTGAAGGCGGTGAAGGAATATTCGCCACAATGCGGTATTGAAGATTTGATCTGGTCCGAAAAAAACAAAACGCAGGCGTCGCACTGATTGGAACGCAGCCCGGGAGAAATACCACGCCGGCTGCCTGGCAAAAGGCCTGATTGGCTCCTTCGGGCATATTATTCATCCACACACAATTTGAGAAACCATATGGAAACGCAGGAAAAGTTCACTCAACGCACTACCAAACAGGATGGCTCGCTGATTTCACCAACAGAGCTTCTGAGTACGCTGTGGCACGCGCGTCGCATGATTATTGGCATGACCGTGGCCTGCATCGCACTGGGTGTGAGCAGCACAGTGTATTGGGCCAAGTACAAGAGTGAAGGGTTCCTGCAATTTGGCGGCCCCATCCCCTTGCAGCCAGAAAAAACGGCAAAGACAAAAGACGTCAAGGAAGCCGCCTTCGGCATTCAGCTCAGCGACTACAAGCGCTATTCGGCAGCATTTGGCAGTAGCGGCCGTTTCGATGACTTTGTACATGCCGCCAAACTCGACAATACTCCAGGCATCGCTAGTCTGCGCAAGAACATCACCAGCGAAAAAAACTTAAATGCCATCATCGAGCCCATTTTCCCGTTTACCAAACTCGATGCCAAGGATTTGATGGAGCAGCCGAAGGAAAACAGCAATAATGTGATCGGTTTGCGCATCAACTACGATGCCAGCACCCCTGAAGAGGCGCAACGTATCGTCGCCCTGCTAGGCCGTTATACCATGGACACGATTGTTTACCTGATTTATACGGACTCGCTACGCTTCAAGCATCTAGAAATTACAGCAAAAATCACCAAACTTGACAATGACATCATTGGCAGCAAGCAGAAACTGGCGGAATACGGCAGGCGCATCAAGGACCTCAAACAAATCGTCGCGCGCTACCCCAAGGCCGACGTGCAAAACACATCGCAAGTCGTCACCGTGACGGATGAAAACTCGCGCTACCTGTCGCCAGTGACGCAACTGATGAGTGCCGAGGTCGAAGCCAGTGCGGCAGAAGAAGCCATTTATCAGGCTAAACGGGAACAGCAACAATATCTTTTGTTGCGTGATTACTACGATAGTGCAAAAGCAACACTCGATGCCAACAAATCAGGCGAAGCAGTGCTACGTGCACTGGAAGGCAGCAAGGAGCGCGCCTTCAAATCCAAAGATTTGAATGACGAACTGGTCAAGGAGGTGTACAACAAAATCACCGTCGAGAATCAGAACTCGCTCAATCTGTATCTGGAAAAAAGCCGCTTCATCGCCGGCCCGAGTTTGCCCGAAAACCGTACGACCCGATTGTCAACATCCCTAGTAATAAGTGCCTTGCTCGGTCTCTTCCTCGGCTGCCTAATTGCACTGGGGCGGCAATGGTGGATAGCGAACCGCGAGCAGTTAGCTGACTAAGAATGTGATGCCGGCAGCATGGTATTCATCTGTCGCAAGATTACCCAGTCCGGCCTGCCGGACTGGCAAACAGGCCCCCTCTAGCGCTGCTTGATTAAAAGCCGGTGCCCCCCCCTATTTTTCCCGCCGTTCAGCACCATTCAGTGCGTGCCAAAATGCAAAACGCGCCATCGCATTGGCATGAAAATGCCTGATGCGATGGCGCGCTAGTCGATACCATTACAAGGAAAATCATGACGTAGCCACGTCTTCAACATATCGTGGCGTCGGAACGTTTTTTGGCAACTGCATGGCACGCCATGCAAACGCTGCTTGCTGGCAGTTCTTATTATTGTTTCAACAAGCCACCTAGCAACGCGGCCACCTTCTGCTTCGGCTTGGTCGCGGCAGGCGCCATGCTGGCGGCAGCCGGGGCTGCTGCCTTGGCGGGCTCATATGGCTTCAGGAACCAGGGATCGGCCTTTTCGCGGCGGGCGCCGGGACCAAAGGCGGGACGCGCACCGCGCTCGACGGAGCGGCTGTCGCGACTCTCGCCCGCATGGCGGCTCTCGGGTGCGCGCGCAGGACGCGCCTCGCCGCCTTCGCTGCGGCGCGGCGGACGGCGCTCGCTGTCGCTGCTGCGGGCAGGAGCCGGATTGAAGCCCGTCAATTCACCGCGCTTGATGCTTTGCTTGATGAGTTTCTCGATATCGGCCAGCAAGCGCTCGTCTTTATCCGAGTAGATCGAAATGGCGTCGCCCGAGGCGCCGGCGCGGCCCGTGCGGCCGATACGGTGCACATAGTCTTCCGCGTTGTACGGCAAGTCGAAGTTGATGACGCAAGGCAAGTCGGAAATATCCAGGCCGCGCGCCGCCACGTCGGTGGCCACCAGCACGTCGATCTCGCCCTTCTTGAACGCTTCCAGCGCCGCCATGCGTTCCTGCTGGCTCTTGTCGCCATGAATCGCCGTGGCGCTCATGCCTTCCTGCTCCAGCACGCGGGCCAGGCGCGAGGCGCCGATCTTGGTATTCGAGAATACGATGACCTGCTTCAGGTCGCGCTGGCGCAGCAGATGGGCGACCAGGGCATGCTTCTGGTCTTCCGTCACCTTGTAAACCACTTGCGTGACCTTGTCGGCCGTCTGGTTGCTGCGCGCCACTTCGATCGTCAGCGGATCGTTGAGGAACGTGGCAGCCAGCTTCTTGATTTCTGGCGAGAACGTGGCCGAGAACATCAGGTTCTGGCGCTGCTTCGGCAGCAAGTTGATGATGCGTTGCAAGTCCGGCAAGAAACCCATGTCCAGCATGCGGTCGGCTTCATCCATGACCAGCATCTGCACCTGGCTCAGGCTGATGTTCTTTTGCTCGATATGGTCGAGCAAGCGGCCCGGCGTGGCGATGACGATTTCCACGCCACCACGCAGGATGACGGTTTGCGGCTTCATGTCCATGCCGCCGAAGACGACGGTCGAACGCAGCGGCGTATGCTTGGCGTAAGCCTTGACGTTTTCGGCCACCTGCACCGCCAGCTCGCGCGTTGGCGTGAGGATCAGCGCGCGCACCGGGTGGCGCGCCGGCGACATGCTGCTGCTGGCATGCGCCATCAGCAACTGGATGATCGGCAAAGAGAAACCCGCTGTCTTGCCGGTACCCGTCTGCGCGGCACCCATCACATCGCGGCCTTGCAGCACCACGGGGATCGCTTGTTCCTGGATCGGTGTCGGATGGGTGTAACCCTGGTCGGTCAGTGCGCGCTGGATTTCAGGCGCGAGGCCAAAGTCGGCAAAAGTCAGACTGGGAGCAGCGGATGCGGCAGGTGCTGGTGCAGGCGCAGCGGCAACGGGCGCCGCTTCAGGGGCAATCGCCGGGCTGGGCGTAGGAGTCGATTCGGTTTCAGACATAAATTTTCTGGTGTGCCTCCGCACTGCGGAAGCCATGCTTTCTCAATAAACAACATTTCGGGGCACAGGCAGCTCCGTCTTGCAAGCCATGGATCATTGTTCTTGCGGCACCTCCGTGCTCCGGGACATGCTGTAGGGCGTATGCGGGAGCGTCGAAGAGATGTGCTGCGATGGCGGCGGAGATCGCGCCGGCGGAACATCGCGCGCAGAAGATACAATATCAGTGCTGTAAACGATACCCTAATTCACCGCAACTGTACACGGAAACCGTGATTTTTGAGCAAAAAGCGTTCCAGCAAAGGCCCGCCGGGATGCCGTATGATGGCAACTTCAATGCCAGCTCCGATGCCCCCTGCCCTCACCATGCCCACCCCGCCTCTGCCCCACGATCCGCCACCGCAAGCGCCCAGCAAACCGGGCAATGACGAGTGCTGCCACAGCGGCTGCACCTTTTGCATTCTAGAAATGTACCAGGAAGACCTGGCCGCCTACGAAGAGGCCCTGAGGGCGTGGCAACAGCGCCAGCAAGCCGTAGCAGCCCCCGCCACCCAGGGCGTCAGGAAAGCGCGCAAGCGCGCTTAATTTATTACTTAATTAAAAGCTTTCCCACTCATCCACTGGCGCGGCACGTCGCGCCGTGCTGGCCAGTTGACGCGGCGCCGCTGCCGGCTCCACGGCTGCCGGCGCCTTGACGGCGGCGGGCGGGCGCGGCCCGGTTGCAAAGGTGCTGGCCGCGTCGAGCTTGAAGATGCTGACCACGGCGCTCAGGCTGGCGGCCTGCTCCTGCATCGATTCGGCCGCTGCCGCCGCCTCTTCCACCAGGGCCGCATTTTGCTGCGTCACCTGGTCCATCTGGGCGATGGCCTGGTTCACCTGCTCGATACCGGCGCTCTGCTCGCTGCTGGCGGCCGTGATCTCGCTCATGATGTCCGTCACGCGGGTGATGCTGGCAACGATGTCATCCATCGTGCGGCCCGCCTGGTCCACCAGTTTCGATCCCGCCTCGACTTTCTCGACCGAATCGCCGATGAGGACCTTGATATCCTTGGCCGCGGCGGCCGAGCGTTGCGCCAGGTTGCGCACTTCCGTGGCGACGACGGCAAAGCCGCGCCCCTGTTCGCCCGCGCGCGCCGCCTCGACGGCCGCATTCAGGGCCAGGATATTGGTTTGGAAAGCAATGCCGTCGATGACGGCGATGATGTCGACGATCTTGCGCGATGAAGCATTGATCGACGCCATCGTGCCCACCACTTCGCCGACCACCTTGCCGCCCTCGATGGCGATGCTCGACGAGGTCAGCGCCATGGTGTTGGCCTGGCGCGCATTGTCCGCATTCTGCTTCACGGTCGACGTCAGCTCTTCCATCGACGAGGCTGTTTCTTCCAGCGAACTGGCCTGCTCTTCCGTACGCGACGACAAATCCTGGTTGCCGGCGGCAATCTGGCTCGACGCCGTGGCGATGGTATCGGTGCCGCTGCGCACCTGGCCCACCAGCGTCTGCAGGCTGGCATTCATGTCTTTCAGGGCCTGCATCAATTGCCCCGTTTCGTCTTGCGATTGCACAACGATGTGCGCCGTCAAATCGCCGGCCGCCACCTGGCGCGCCACGCCGACGGCCGCGATCAGCGGACGCGCCACGCTGCGCGCCACCCACAGCGCCAGCAGCATGCCGATGACGACGATGCCCACCACCAAGCCGATCAGGCTGGCGCGCGAGGCCGCATAGGTTGCGTCGGCGCTGGCGCTCGAGCGCACGCCGCCATCCGTATTGATCGACACCAGTTTATCGAGGACCGTCATCATGTCCGTCATGACCTGGGCAGACGGCCCCACGGCCAGCGCGCGCGCCTCTTCCTTTTTCATCTCGCGCGACAGGCTCAGCATGGTTGCGTGCAGGCGCATGAATTCATCGTTGAGCGCCAGGAAGCGCTCGAACACTTCCTTCTCGCCCGGCTCCGAGATCAGGCTGCGGTACTTGTCGCCGTCCACCTTCAGCTTGGCCTGGGTTTCCGTCATGCGCGTTTCATTCTGCGCCATGTCGGCATCCTGTGCGGCCAGCATGTGCGCCAGTTCCCAGCGGCGGAAATCGCTGACGTCGCTGCGCATGGACATGGCCGCCAGCACGCTGGGCATCCAATTATCAGACAGATCCGTCGACGCGGTATTGATGCGCGCCATGGAAAAGATCGCCGACACGCCCAGCGCGGCCGTCAACAGCAGCACGGCGCCAAACGACAAGATCAGCTTGGTGGCAATTTTCAAATCAAAAAACCATTTCATGCGTTGCTTTCCTTCATAAACGGGTAAACGGGACAAGACCGCGGGACAAGGCAGCCGCGCGCTGGCAAAGGCACGGCGCGCGCAGTGAGGGCAGGCTGCGGGAAAGGGAGCAGTGGTGGAGAGCAAGTGCAGCACTCATACCGGCACAAACCAAATTTCCGCAGTGCAACATTTTATCACCGTCGCACCAGACGCAGAGTGGTTTGATCGCGGCATGCGGCCAAAGTTCGCGGATAGCGCGGCGTATTTTTGCCCAAGTGCTGCTGTTTCCACAGGGAAAAATGCAGGAACAGGCGTAGGAGTCGGATGACACGAGGCAATGTTCCTAGCCTACATAAGCGCGTCGGCTCATCCGATGCCCGTGCGCAGCCCCCGGTTCTATAGTGGATACAAGATTCAGCACAACGCTAGCAAGCCAGAAAAGCAGCGCCATCCAACAAAATCAGAAGACGAGGCCCTACCATGTACAAAGCTTATAGCAACCTGACACCAGCAACGAATACCCATGCAGCCGTCCAGCACAACTGGCAAGCCGCTCCCGCCACGCCCATGATCAGCATCACGGGCGCGCAACAGAACGAATTGCTGCGCGCCTTGTCGCGTGCCGATCTGGAGCGCCTGTTTTGCCAACTGGAATTGGTCGCTTTGCCTGCCGGCAAGCACCTGTTCGACTGTGGCGGCAAGATTGAATACACGTACTTCCCCACCAACGCCATCGTTTCCCTGCTGTATGTGATGGAAGACGGCGCCACCACCGAGATCGCCGTCATCGGCCGCGAAGGCGTGGCCGGCGTGGTGCTGTACGAAGCCGAGCGCGCCACCTGCACGGCCATCGTGCAAACGGCCGGCTACGGTTACCGCCTGAAAACAGCCTTCCTGCGTGAAGTGTTCAATGAAGGCGGCGCGCTGGCGCAATTGCTGATGCGCTATACCAGCGCCATGTTTGCGCAAATGGCACAGAACGTGGTGGGCGGCCGTCATTGCAGCATCGAGCAAAAGCTGTGCCGCTGGCTGCTCGACCGCCTCGACCGTTCGCTGTCGAACGAGCTGAAGGTGACGCAAGACACCATGGCCAACATGCTGGGCGTGCGCCGCGAAAGCGTCACCGTCACGGCCCGCAAGCTGCAGGACGAAGGTTTGATCCAGTATCGCCGCGGCACGGTCGAAGTGCTCGACCGCGAAGGCCTGGAAGCGGCCGCCGGCAATTGCTACAAGGCAGCCCGCGCCGGTTTCGAACAATTCCGCAGCGGCATCAGCGCACACAACTAGGCTGAGGAAGTAAACAAATGCAGGGGGTTGCGGCAGGAAAGCAACACCTCGCACCGCCAGACTTGCCTTACAGCATTCCAGACTCTATCATCCTTGAAAAATTACCAATTAGAAACTTTAGTTTCAAATTGGAACATTTATCGCTTGGTTTGACTAACAACTGGAGTCCGTAAGCATGAAACAGCAACACTTGATCGCCGCCCTGCTAGCCGGCATGTTCTGCGCAAGCCAAGCCCAGGCAGAAATGGCCATCGCGGCCGACCTGGGCACGACTGGCGTCGGCGCGCACCTGAGCGTGCCACTGCAATCGAATCTGAATGCCCGTTTTGGCGTCGGCTTCCTGAACTACTCCTACGACTCCAGCACCGATGATGTCGACTACAAGCTGAAACTCAAGCTGCGCACCGTCGACGCCCTGCTCGACTACTTCCCCATGGACGGCGTCTTCCGCGTCAGCGCCGGCGTCGTGTACAACGGCAATAAAATCGATGCCAAAGGCAAGCCGAACAAAAACGGCAGCTACACACTGAACGGCAACACCTATACGGCAGCCAGCGCAGGCCAGCTGGACGGCACCATCGATTTCCGCAAGGTCGCGCCCTACATCGGCATCGGCTGGGGTAATCCGGTAAAGGAAGCGGGCTGGGGCATTTCCAGCGACATCGGTGTCTTGTTCCAGGGTTCGCCGAAAACCTCGCTGCGCAATACCGGCTGCGACCCATTGGTATGCGCCGCCCTGAAAACGGACGTTGCTGCTGAAAACGAAAAACTGGCCGACAAGGTCAAGGATTTCAAGGCTTACCCAGTGCTACGCATCAGCGCCAGCTACCGCTTCTAGGCACGCCGCCAGACACGAAGCCGTCAGGCAAAATACAAGGCACGCTACGGCGTGCCTTTTTCATGTCCTGGGCACCGGACAAGTGCCGCAGGCCAGCTAATCAGCCGCAACAGTGGCAGCCGGCCACCAGAGCGGCCTGACATCGTCAAACGCGTGATAGTCGGGCGCAAAGGCCGCCCGGGCAGGATCGTCAAAACTGCCCACCAGCAAGGCCACCGTCGGCGCATCGTCGATGGCGCCGATGGAACTGCCGCAGGCGGCGCAAAAGGCCCGGCTGGAATACTCGGAAGAACGGTATGTTGCCGGTGCACCGGCCGCCCCCGTCCAGTGCACTTGATCGCGCGCAAACTCCACCCATGCCACCGTCGGCGCGCCCGTATGCTGCTGGCAATTGCGGCAGGAACAGCTGTGCGGATTGCTGCCCTCGCCTGTCACTTCAAAGCGTACCGCGCCACACAGACAGCCGCCTGTTTGCACCACATTCTCCATCGCGTCTCCTCGTTTGCACCGTTGCGTGCCCTGCCTGCAGATACGTACCCGGTACAATATTGCCATAAACCCACCCTGGCGCAGCCCAAAGTGCGTGCCGCCGGCACTATGAAAGAATAAATGGAAGACATCAATTGCGAAGGCTTGCCGCACATCCGCGTATTGGCAGGCGAAAACACCAGCGGTCCCGTGTATGAAACCCTGCCGGCGCGCCAGATCGACGAGCACGTCTACGAACTGCTGGCCTCGCCCGGCCTGACCCTGAACCTGGCGCGCGGCGACATCGTCAACATCGCCGACCCGCTCGCCCCCGCCGAAGTACTGAAGCGCGGCGGCAACTTCTGCATCCATATCTACGACGCCGACGACGTGTCGCAAGAGGCAGTGGACCAGCTCGAACGCGACGTGCAAAGCCAGCTGGGCGGCACCCTGGATGGCCAGCACAAGGGCAACCTCACCTTCAGCGTGCCAGGACATCACGGCATCTACAACGTCAACGGTCCCTTTGACGCCTTCCGCGAAGCGACGGGCGTGGAATGGTACTTCGCCAATATCTACGTCAACCTTGATGACGACGATGATGAAACCTTGCTCAACTGGTGGGTGGATAGCTAATCGCCACTCAAGAATCGGACTGCGGCCCGTCCTCGCCACCCGCCAGCACCCCATTCGGCCGGCACCAGACGAACTTGCCGGTCACTGGCTGGTACAGCAAGGGACTTTCATCGGAAATGGCCAGCATGCAAGGCCAGCATGCGGCAAGCGCGGCGGGTGTCAGCGCATAGGCGCGCTCCCGGCTGGCCATGAACAGGACGGGGGCCGCCCCGGCAGCGTGAAAGTGGGAAGCGAGAAAGGCGGCCACGCGTCCCGATTGCGCCGGGTGCTCGCTGGAAACGGCATCAAACTCGGCCAGCCAGTCCGGCCCCGATACCGTTGGCTGCAGGCGGTGTCCCTCGCGCAACTGCATCGGGTGCGTTTCAGCGGGCTGGGCCGACACATGGCGCGTCCACAACTGCGCCGCGGCGTGGGGCGTCAGCGCTTGCACTTGTGCCCGCATCTGTGCGGGGATGGAGAAATCGGCATCGAAGAACGGCCAGTCCGCGTCAGGCTGCAGCGGCCGGCCAGCGTCGTCGTCCAAGACTCCTAGGATTGACATATCTCAAGGTAGCGGCCCAGCACCTTGTCCATGCCCTGCTCGATGCACTCGACCACCAGCGCATGGCCGATCGACACTTCCAGGATACCGGGAATGTCCAGGAAACGCGCCAGGTTGTGCAAATCCAGGTCATGCCCGGCATTCACGCCCAGACCCAGCGCCTGCGCCCGCCGCGCCGCCTGCAGATAGGTATCGAATACGGCATCGCCATGCTCGCTGCCATGGCTTTCGGCAAACCGCTCCGTGTACAGCTCGACCCGCGCCGCGCCCACTTCGCGCGCCCATTCCAGCGCCAGGTAGTCCGCATCGACAAACAGGCTGACGCGGATGCCCAGGTCATTCAATTCCGCAATGACGGGACGCAATAGTGTTGCGGACTGTTCGATGTCCCAGCCGTGATCGGACGTCAATTGCCCCGGCATGTCCGGCACCAGGGTGCATTGGGCCGGGCGCGCACTTTTCACGATTTGCAGAAATTCCGCCGTCGGATACCCCTCCACATTCAGCTCGCGCCCCCGTTCCGTGCACAGGCGCTGCAACGGGGCCACATCGTCGTAGCGGGCATGGCGCTGGTCAGGGCGCGGATGCAAGGTGATGCCGGCGGCGCCCAGGTCGAGAAAGCGCGCGGAAAATGCGAGCAGATCCGGGAAGTTGCGGCCGCGCGAATTGCGCAGCAAGGCGATTTTATTGACGTTGACGGAGAGCTGGGTCATGTGCAGGTATGGAGTGAAGGTAACAAGTGTGGCAGCGATTGTAGCGGATCGCCCGCGCAGGGCACGACCAACCGAACTCAGCGCTACGTGCTACGATGCAAGATAGATTTCCACGCTTTCAACAACATGCCATGAAATACAAATTATTCCTGTTTGACCTGGACGATACCCTGCTCGATTTCCGTGCGTCCGAAAAACGCTCGTTCCTGCACACCATGCACGAACTGGGCTTGCGCGACGGCATCGACGGCTTGTTTTCCCAATACCAAGCGATCAACGTCGACCTGTGGAAACGTTTCGAAACGGGTGACGTGAGCAAGGATTTCCTGAAGGTGGAGCGCTTCCGCAAGACGTTTGCATTGAACGGCATCGCCATCGCCCCTGAACTGGCCAGCCGGCTGTATCTGGATTCCCTGCCGGACACGGTCGTGCTCATCGATGGCGCCAAACAAGTGTGCGAAACCCTGTCGCGCATCGGCGAAGTGGGCATCATCACCAACGGCGTCGAGTCCATCCAGAACCGCCGCATCGCCGCATCCGGCCTGGGCGACTACATTTCCTTCGTCGCCACCTCGGAAGCGTGCGGCCACGCCAAGCCGGATGTGCGTTTCTTCGAATACGCGGCCAACATGGCGCGCGCATGCAGCAAGGACACGACCATCATCATCGGCGACCGGCTCGACGCCGACATCCTGGGCGCCAACCGCTACGGCATCGACAGTTGCTGGTTCAATCCGGACAGCATGGCCAATACCTCGGCCGCCATCCCTACCTATGAAGTGGCCAGCCTGCAAGACATCGTGCCGGCGCTGGACGTGATGCAGATCAACTTGAAACAGGCTTGATCTTCAACAAAGGCTGCACCTGAAATACGCCGGCAGCGGCACGAAAACACGCCGCTGTTCGCGTACCATCATGACTCGTCCATCCTGATGCCAGCCCATGCCTTCCTATACCGTCCTGCTCGCCATCGCGGCCTTGCTCCTGCTCTTTGCCATGCTGGCCGTGCGCGGAAACGCGAAGTCCCGTGCGCCGCTGCGGCTGCACAGAAAACCCGTTATGACGGCGCGCGAGCAGCAGATGTACCACCTGCTGCAAACGGCCTTGCCGGAATGCACGGTGCTGGCGCAAGTGGCGTTTTCCGCGCTGGTGACAGCGAAAGGATGGGCGAACAGAAACCGTTTCGACCGCAAGGTGGCCGATTTTGTCCTGTGCAGCCAGCAACTGAACGTCATCGCCGTGATCGAGCTCGACGACAGCAGCCACAACGGCCGCGAACGCCAGGACAAGGAGCGCGACGCCATGCTCAGGCTGGCCGGCTATGTGACCTTGCGCTATGCCACCTTCCCCACGCAGCAGGCGCTGCGCGCCGATGTCGAGCAACTGCTGCTGAAAAAAGCCGGCGTCGTATCGGCCTGATGACACCATCCAAACATCAATCGCGCGTCAGCACTTCCAGCAATTCGATCTCGAAGACCAAATTGGAGTTTGGCGGAATCAAGCCCACCTGCCGCTCGCCATACGCCAGCGCCGCCGGCACCCACAGCTTGCGCGTGCCGCCCACCTGCATGCCCTGCAAACCCAGAATCCAGCCCTGGATCACCTTGTTATTGCTCAACACGCAGCGAAAAGGCTCACCCCGCTTGTGCGACGAGTCAAACTCCGTCCCATCTTCCAGCCAGCCCCGGTAATGCGCCGTAATCAGCGCACCACGCGCCGCCGGCTTGCCGTCACCGACCACGATATCGTCCATCTTCACTTCAGCCGTCATCTCATTTCATCCTTCATCAATCGCAATGCCGCGATTGTACGACAGCACGAAAAAAGCCCCAGCAGTTGCCCGCCGGGGCTTGATCTATTGCTGCTAAATTCTGGTGGGCCTCGCGTGAGTCGAACACGGCAACAATGGATTATGAGACACATGTTCTACCCGCCCTACACTATCAATGCTACCTACATACCGTACCACTAAATCACTGATCTAAATCACCAACCTTTTTTGGTGCCTCAGCAACTATAGGGGCACCCCTGCTAGCACTGCCTAACGCAACTCTAGAGAGCGCATCTTTCGCCAAATCATTTAGTTGATTGGCAAATCCTGGGATTGCTTTGCATGCCGACTTGATAACATCAGAAGACATTAGCTCATGCCAAGGACTACCATGACTCAACGACTCTACAAGACGCAATGGCTGCTCATCTAACCTATCCAATGCAGAAGCCAATAATCTCAGCTCTAGATCTTTATCAATTCTACTCGCTTCAGCCCTATACCCTTCATATGCTCTCGAAACTGCGGCTTTAAAAGCATAGTCTTCAGCAAGTCTAAAACGTTGCCCAATTTGTTTTGTAGATATCCATGCAAACCAGATAGGAGCGGCAACGGAAAACATAGATAGCATCATGTTCATAGCCACTGTACCGATCGACACACCTGGAATTCTCATTAAATCCAGAAGCCGCACCAAATTAAGAGAACCAAATATTCCCCCAATAATTAAAGATACTGCCAATCCAACCACCCACACCCACATTGAATTAGAAAGTTTAGTGGAGCGATCAGCAAATGCTGCCGCTAAACCCTGGCTAGTCGCAGCTGTGTAAGCACTTTGACATTTCTCGACAATCAATTTAGCCTCTTCGGCCATTTTTTCAAGTTTTTTTTCTGAAATAGCCGATGAGTCACGACTTTGATCAATATATGTCTGATTTTTTTGCACCAGTAGGGTGATGGACTCCATTTTTTCTCTGTAACCATCTAGCGCCACCAAGTCATCTGGCAACTGATCCGCAGCCTCATAAGCATTCACAATACGCGCGACCATTGTATCAAGCTCCGCGTATTGAGGCTCTAATTCAGCAATACGACCATTCATCGCTCTAATTTTCAAGCGCAATCGGCGTATTGCAATACTATCGCCTTTTTCATCATCCGTCTTAAGCGACGGCTCAAGAACCCTTTCCAACGCCTCTATCGTAGATATATATGCGTTGACTCCCACCGTGGGATTATTCCATATATTTTGAACAGTATTATTTCTAATAAATTGAAGTCGCACAATATAATCAAAAACTCTACTTTCATTTCCCAAAATTACACTAGGATCACATTCCTTAATTTTAGCGGATAGATTGCTGGCCATTTCAGACAATTCTTTCCTATCCACACTAGGAACCATACCATTTCCGTGAGCAATAGAAATTACTCCATCACCGCCAACATTAGAAACTTCCAAAGCTAAGGCATCGAGATTATTGCAAATTTCAGTCAATGTCGGATGCATTATTACCCCCATTATATATTTTATATTTTATTATCAAAAAAAACTATCTATGGAAAAATTAAACCACGAACACATTCCGCAACCTATTTTAGCGCGCCGGTGACAGGGTCAGGTCCGCCATTCAGACACAAGCTCAACTATAGCTAAATTGAACAACAATGGTAATCTGCTGCGTACTCAATTGCGAATACAAGATTGAACGGTAGGCAAAGTATGGAACGCCTCTTACGCGCTCCGTACCGCCATAAAGATGAAATTAGTGATGAAACTGGCTTGCTCTGTCCGAACCACAATACCTTGCGGTAACCGTTTCGCGCATAAAAAAAGCCCCGGCAGTCACCCGCCGGGGCTTTTTCTATTGCTGCAAATTCTGGTGGGCCTCCCGTGAGTCGAACACGGCACCAACGGATTATGAGTCCGCTGCTCTAACCAAGCATGAGCTAGAGGCCCAGGGGACTGCGGCGTGGCGGCGCCTGTTGAAACCCGCCTCGCGCGGCCGTTTTGGAAACGGACACGCGAGGATAGGGGTATCAGGGGCGCACGTCAAGCCCTATTGGCTTCTAGTTGCCTTCCAAGAAGCTTTTCAGCTTGTCGGAGCGCGATGGGTGGCGCAGCTTGCGCAGCGCTTTGGCTTCAATCTGGCGGATGCGCTCGCGCGTCACGTCAAATTGCTTGCCCACTTCTTCCAGCGTGTGGTCGGTGGACATCTCGATGCCGAAACGCATGCGCAGCACTTTCGCTTCGCGTGGCGTCAAAGAATCGAGCACGTCCTTGACCACGCCCCGCATGGAGGCGTGCAGGGCCGCGTCGGCCGGCGCCAGGGTGTTGTTGTCCTCGATGAAGTCGCCCAGGTGGGAATCGTCGTCGTCGCCGATCGGCGTTTCCATCGAGATCGGTTCCTTGGCGATTTTCATGATCTTGCGGATCTTGTCCTCGGGCATCTCCATCTTGATCGCCAGGGTGGCCGGATCGGGCTCCGCGCCCGTTTCCTGCAGGATTTGGCGGGAAATCCGGTTCATCTTGTTGATCGTCTCGATCATGTGCACGGGGATGCGGATCGTGCGCGCCTGGTCGGCGATCGAGCGCGTGATGGCCTGGCGAATCCACCAGGTCGCATACGTGGAGAACTTGTAGCCGCGGCGGTACTCGAACTTGTCGACGGCCTTCATCAGGCCGATATTGCCTTCCTGGATCAGATCGAGGAATTGCAGGCCGCGGTTCGTGTATTTCTTGGCAATCGAAATGACCAGGCGCAAGTTGGCCTCCGTCATTTCGCGCTTGGCCTTGCGCGCCTTCATTTCACCAGCCGCCATCTGGCGGTTGATATTGCGCAAGTCCGGCAGCGGCAAGACGACGCGCGCTTGCAGGTCGATCAGGCGCTGCTGCAGTTCCTTGACGGTCGGAATGTTGCGGCCCAGGATGGCGCTGTACGCATGTCCTGCGTTGACTTCGCCATCGACCCAGTCCAGGTTGGTTTCATTGCCCGGGAAGACCTTGATGAAGTGGGCGCGCGGCATGCCGCAGCGGTTCACGGCCACGTCAAGGATTTGCTTTTCGATATGGCGCACTTCGTCGACCTGGCCGCGCAGGGTGTCGCACAGCTTTTCCACCACCTTGGCCGTGAAGCGGATGCCCAGCAATTCTTGCGAAATGGCTTCCTGCGCCTTGGCGTACGGTTTCGAGTTGTAGCCTTCTTTTTCGAAGGCGCGGCGCATCTTGTCGAATTGCTGAGAAATGACGGCGAATTTTTCCAGCGCCGTGCGTTTCAGGGTTTCCAGCTGTTCCGCGGAGAAACCGGCGGCGCCCGACGCGCTCGCTTCTTCTTCCTCTTCTTCTTCCTCTTCTTCCGCTTCGCCCTCTTCCTCGTCTTCTTCGACGGGAGCGGCGACGACAGGAGCGGCGGCGACCGGTTCGTTCTCATCGACGAGGCCGTCGACGATTTCGTCGATCTTGATCTCTTCGTTGGCGATGCGGTCGGCGGCGGCGATGATTTCGGCAATCGTAACGGGACAGGCGGAAATGGCCTGGATCATGTCTTTCAAGCCATCTTCGATGCGTTTGGCGATCTCGATCTCACCTTCGCGCGTCAGCAGCTCGACCGAGCCCATTTCGCGCATGTACATGCGCACGGGGTCGGTGGTGCGGCCGAAATCGGAGTCGACGGTCGACAATGCGGCCTCGGCCGCAGCTTCCGCCTCGTCATCGCTGGTGACGACGGCAACGTTATCGGACAGCAACAGCGTTTCCGCATCGGGCGCGTGTTCGTAGACGGCGATGCCCATATCATTGAAGGTACCGATGATGCCTTCGATGGCTTCCGGATCGACTATGTTTTCAGGCAAGTGATCGTTGATTTCCGCATACGTGAGGAAACCGCGTTCCTTGCCGAACTTGATCAGGGTCTTGAGTTTCTGGCGCCGGCGCTCGAGTTCTTCCTCGCTCGCTTCCGTATCGGACGAGAAAGCGTCCTTCAGCAGCGCGCGCTCCTTCGCCTTGCGGTCCTTGGCCTTGGCCTTGTCGACGGCCTTCAGTTCGGCCCGCTCGACGGCGTTCAGGGCGGCGACTTCATCATTTTCTGGCTGGAATTCTTTTGGCTTGCGGCCGCGGCGGCCTGGCACTTTTACCGACGGCAAGACATAACCGGACGTATCGATGGCTGCCAGGGTGGCAGCGTCGGTGGTCTGGCTGACCACGGGCGCGCTGGTAACGCGCGCTTCTGGCCGGTCGAGCGCCTTTTCGGCTTTCGTGGTAACTTTAGTGGGCTTTGCAGCCGCTTTGGATTCGGGTTTCTTGATTGGCACAGGCGCTTTCGATTACACAACGACTTGCTTTACGGTGGATTAGGATAAAGTTTGCTGCCAGTTCCCTGTCTACCTGCGGGAACCACCATCTTCGAACCTGCCGACTACGCAAATTCGACACTGTTACGTTACTTACACCTCATCGGCCACGATCCGCGGGAAGCGCAGCAATTCCTGTCCACCGGCTGTTGCCAGCCGCCTCGGCAAAAATTCCTGCATCGACCGCGTTGGGAGCGAGAGCCTGGCGCGGCTTGCCAGCGTCTGCGAGCCTTGCCCGCAACGCCGAAAACGCCAGTTGGCCCTGGCTGCCGACACGATCCACCGCGCCGATCAAGAGCCTAACTTACTGAAAACAAATACTATTTACGAAACAGAACTAGCTTGCCAAAGCACACAATACTTAGCATTTAATTATAGCACGCGAAAAATGTTTTTCCAGTGCGCGCCATACCCTCAAGGCAAGGTTAGCGATTCACCAACTCGGCATCGCGCTCGCGCTCCAGCGCCCCCTGCTCCTGCATGATTTCGCGGTAGCGTACACCAATTTTCTCGGATGGCAAACCCGACGCAAACAATTGCTGCAATTCCGCCTTCAAGGCATTCAATTTGATCTCGCGGATGGTGCTCACCAGCCACGACAATTCGCTGTCGTAATCGGATTCCGTGCCGGCCGCGATCTCGCCGATGATCTCATCGTACTCGCTGCCCAGCTCCTTCAACTGCTGCGCCAGCGCGGCAAAACTGCCGTGCTCGCCCAACGCCTGGCCCACGGCCACCAGCTGTCCCAGGCTGTGCGCCGCATCCGGCCCCAGGTGCTGGAAGGCGGCCAGGGCAGCTTCGTCGATGCGCATCGTCAGCGGCGGATGCGCCACCAGCATGCGCATGATCTTCAATTCCAGGCCGACAGGCACGGGGCGTCCCGATTTCGGCGGCGCGCGATGCGCCACGGCAACGGGTTTCGCCAGCTCGAACAGGGCTTCGATCTCGGCCGGCGTAGACTGCGTCAGCTGCGCCAGTCCCCGCACGATCTGCAGGCGCAGGGACGACGGCGCCATCAGCTGCAGCAGCGGCTTGGCGTCGAACTGCACGCGGGCGCGCCCTTCCGGCTCCGACAGATCATGCTCGCCCGACACTTCTTTCAGCAAAAATTGCGACAGCGGCATGGCTTCATGCACTTGCTGTTCAAAACCTTCGGCGCCGAATTCGCGGATGTAGCTGTCCGGATCGTGTTCCGACGGCAAGAACAGGAATTTGATGGTTTTATTGTCCGACACGTGGGCCAGGCTCGCTTCCAGCGCGCGACGGGCGGCGCGGCGGCCGGCCTTGTCGCCGTCGAAGCTGAAAATCACGTTATCCGTCTGGCGCAGCAATTTTTGCACGTGGGTGGGCGTGCACGCCGTGCCCAGGGTTGCCACGGCTTGCGGGAAACCCATTTGCGCCAAGGCAACGACGTCCATATAGCCTTCCGTCACCAGCACATAGCCGGCGTCGCGGATGGCCTGGCGCGCCTCGAACAAGCCATACAGTTCGAAACCCTTGGAAAACAAGGGGGTTTCCGGCGAGTTCAGGTATTTCGGTTCGCCATGGTCGAGCACGCGGCCGCCAAAGGCGATGACTTGCCCCTTGGTATTGCGAATCGGAAACATGATGCGTTCGCGGAAACGGTCGTAGCGCTTGCGGTTGTTGCCCTCTTCATCGACCTTGTCGATCACGAGACCAGCCTCGGCCAGCGCCACCACGTCGTAATCGGGGAAGACGGAACGCAGATTGTCCCAGCCGCCGGGCGCGAAACCCATGCCGAAGCGAGCGGCCACTTCGCCCGTCAAGCCCCGGTTTTTGAGGTAGGCGATGGCTTCCGGCGCGTGGCGCAATTGTCCGCGGTAATAATCGCACGCCTGCGTCATGGCGTCGGACAGGGCCAGGCTCTGCGCCTGGATCTGCGCGCGCTGGGCTGGCGGAATTTTATCGTCCGCTTCCGGCACGACCATGCCCACGTTCTGCGCCAGGTCCTTGACGGCGTCGACAAAGCCCATGCCCGAGTACTCGATCAGGAAGCCGATCGAGGTGCCATGCGCGCCACAGCCGAAGCAGTGATAGAACTGCTTGGTGGGGCTGACGGTAAAGCTGGGCGATTTTTCACTGTGGAAAGGGCACAAGCCCATGAAATTGGCGCCACCTTTTTTCAGTTGCACATAGCGCCCCACGACGTCGACGATATCGACGCGGTTGAGCAAATCGGAAATGAAGGATTGAGGTATCACTGGCTAGGGCGGGTCTTGTTATAGGTCAGACTATACTACCGCACGCGGCCTGAGGTTGAGCCAGGTCAACGTGTGGGCTGTTAACAGGCTGCCAGCGCGACGGCTGGCAGCCCTTGCTACTATTGTATGCTTACGCTGCCGGCGTCAAGGCTTTCTTGACCAGGGCGGACACCACCGTCATGTCGGCGCGGCCAGCCAGCTTCGGCTTGACGATGGCCATGACCTTGCCCATGTCTTGCGGACCGGCGGCGCCCGAGGCGGCCACGGCGGCAGCCACTTCGGCCGCCACTTCTTCTTCCGACAGGCCCGCAGGCATGTAGCCGATCAGGTGTACCAGCTCGGCTTTTTCAATGTCGGCCAGGTCGGCACGGCCACCGGCTTCGAACTGGGTGATCGAATCCTTGCGCTGCTTGATCATCTTTTCCACGATGGCCGTCACGTGGGCATCCGTCAATTCGATGCGCTCGTCGACTTCCTTGCGCTTGATTTCCGCCAGCAACAGGCGAATCGTGCCCAGCTTGCCCGCTTCCTTGGCGCGCATGGCGTTTTTCATGTCTTCGGTAATTTGTTCTTTCAAGCTCATGGCAATCCTCGTGTTGGTAAGTGGGGTTCGATGCTGATCTGTGCTCTCCAAGCAGGCAGCCACAAAAGCGAAAACCCGCTGCGGCGAACCGGAGCGGGTATGCGACTCATCTGAAGTATCACTTCAGGCGAATCAAAACAAAACCCGTGGCGAACAATGCGCCGAACTACCCGGGTTGGTTCTGACTGGACAGTCTTAGAATAATTTTTTCGGCAGTTGTTGGCTGCGGATGCGTTTGTAATGACGCTTGACAGCAGCTGCCAGCTTGCGCTTGCGCTCAGCTGTTGGCTTTTCGTAGAATTCGCGTGCGCGCAATTCGGTCAGCAGACCCGTTTTTTCGATGGTGCGTTTGAAGCGACGCATTGCGACTTCGAACGGCTCGTTTTCTTTAAGGCGAATAGTGGTCATGTAAAATTCAAACCGTTGAGGTGGTGTATAGGAAGAGATAGATAGTAGCAGCTTTTATTCGGAAAGGGAAGCCCCTCCCCCACTTGCGTGCGGCATGCAGCCTGCGGTCGCTGCCGGAATGTGGCGTAAACCACGCACCGGGGTCGGCGCACCGGGCGCCAGAACCCCATCCTACAGACTTGCTTACTGCAAGGCAATACCTGCCGCCACGCCGGAAGCCCACGCCCACTGGAAGTTGTAACCGCCCAGCCAGCCCGTCACATCGACCGATTCGCCGATGAAATACAGGCCCGGCACCTTATTCGCCATCATGGTCTGCTGCGACAGTTCGCGCGTGTCGATGCCGCCACGCGTCACTTCCGCCTTGCGATAGCCTTCGGAACCGTTCGGCACGATGGACCAGGCATTGATGGCCTGGCCCAGCTTGCGCAGCTGCGCGTCGGGCATGTCGGCGATGCGCGCATCCGGCGCCAGGCCGTTGACGGCCAGCAAACAGTCGGCCAGGCGCTGCGGCAGCCATTGCGCGACGATATTGCCCAGCTGCTTCTTCAAGGTGCCCTTACCTTCGATCAAGGTCTGCGCCACGTCCACTTCCGGCAACAGGTTGACGACGATGGGCTCGCCCGGCAGCCAGTAGCTGGAAATCTGCAGAATCGCCGGGCCCGACAAGCCGCGATGCGTGAACAGCAAATCTTCGCGGAAACGCGCGCCCGTGGCCTTGCGGCCTTTCAGGCTGCCCGTTTCCACATCCACTTCCAGCGCGATGCCGGACAGTTCCGCGAACGGCGCCCAGCTGGTCGGGTCGAACGTCAGCGGCACCAGGGCCGGGCGCGGTTCGACCATCATCAAATCGAATTGCTTGGCGATGCGGTAGGCGAAATCCGTGGCGCCGATCTTCGGGATCGACAGTCCGCCCGTGGCGATGACGATGCTGGCCGTCTCGATGTCGCCGCTGTCCGTCTGCAGCACGAAGCCGCCATCTTCCTGTTGGGCAACATTATCGATCTTGCACGGCATGCGCCAATGCACGCCGCCTGCGGCACATTCGTCCTTGAGCATCTCGATGATCTGTTCGGCCGATTCATTGCAGAATTGCTGGCCCTTGTGCTTTTCGTGGTAGCCGATCCGGTATTTTTTCACCAGCGCGAGGAAATCCTGCGGCGTATAGCGCGACAGGGCGCTCTTGCAGAAATGCGGGTTTTCCGAGAGGAAATTTTGTGGCGTAGCGTTAATATTGGTGAAATTACACCGTCCACCACCCGAGATGCGGATCTTTTCGGCCAGCTTGGCCGCGTGATCGATCAACACCACGCGCTTGCCTTGCTGGGCGGCAACAGCCGCACACATCATGCCGGCCGCGCCCGCGCCGATCACTGCCACATCAAATTGTTTTGCCATAAGAATTCCGGTCACCGCTGATTACAAAGACGCCATTGTAAACTGCGGCGGCGCGGCTAGCGCGGCCGTGCTGCAATCTGTCGCGATGCCATCAGACATTGCTCCACCTGCTCGGCGATCGATGGCGGCACGGGCACCTCGCCGCGCAGCACGGCGGCGATCCAGGCGGCCGTGGTGGCCGCATCGCGCTCGGCCGGCAAGTGCGGCAACTCTTCCACCAGCAACTGTTTTTCCACCAGCACCGTGCGTTCGCTCCCGTGAAACCAGTCGATCTGCTGCGCCTTGTTGGCGTTGGCCACCGTTTCGCCTTCCGTGCCGCGCATCAGGAAAGCGTCGCCGCGCGCCGGATCTGATGCCATCAGGAAATATTCACCGAGCATTTCCAGGTATTCCGGGTGCGTGTATGACACCAGGCGCAGGGCGGGACCGGCGAACGGCTGCATGATTTTCACCAGGGTGTGCGTGGAATTGCGCACGCCCAGCACGCGCCGCAGGGACAGCATGTGCGCCAGGCGCGGCGCCAGCGCAGCGATGGGCAGGAAGGCGGCTTCCCCGCGCGCCATGGCGGCCTCGGCCTGCGCATGGTCCGGCGAGGCAGGCACGCCCAGCGCGGCCAGCACTTCGGCCGTCGTGATGCGGCCCGGGTCGCCCGTCACGCCATGCACGAGCACGGGCGCCCCCGCGCGCGCCAGCAGCAGCGCCAGCAGGGCCGTCAGGTTGGCCATCTTGCGGGCGCCGTTGTAGCTGGGAATGATGATCGGGGCAAATGCACCGGCTGGCGCGGCCAGCGGCGCGAACGATGCCTCAGCCGCGTCAAGGAAGCCGGCGATCTCGTCCACGGATTCGCCTTTGATGCGCATCGACAACAAAATGCCGCCCAATTCCAGGTCCGACACGCGGCCCTCGAGCATGGCGCGGTACAGGGCGCGGGCGTCATCGCGCGTCATGCTGCGCGCGCCGTTCTTGCCGCGTCCTATTTCCTTGATGAAACGTGCTGCGGGGAATGGCTCGCCGGCCACATCGGTATGGGGGATGGAAACAGTCGTCATGGCGCCAGTTTACACGGATTCTCCCCCTTGCAGACGGGCTGGAAGCCGCCATGGACGCCAATGCAACAGTCTTTCAAGCTATTTCTTGGATGGAACTGCATCCAAACGCACCACCGCTGCGTATAAGACTGCACAGGAGGACTCATCATGGAACACGCAAGCAAACAGGAAACGGCCTTCGTCGGCATCGAAACGAGCAAGCTGCTGCTGAAAGCCGTGCTGCTCTCGGGCGGCGAAGTGCTGTGCAAGGTGCTGGAAAACGACATGGCCGGCTACCGCTGGCTGCGCAGCTGGCTGCAAAGGAACGACGTGTCCGTCATGGGCTTGCGCGTCTGCATGCGCGTGAACGAGCCGCACAGCGAGGCGGCCGCCAGCGCGCTGGCCGGCATGGGCATGCTGGTCTGCGATGCCGAGCCCGGCCGGCTGGAAGCGTATGCGCGCGGCTGCGGCCTGCCCGGCGGCGCGGTGCGCGGCGCCGTGGTGCTGGCCAAGTATTGCGCGGCAGCACGCCCTGTCCCCTGGACGCCGCCTTCGCCCGCCTACGTGGAGCTGCGCCAGTGGCTGCGCCGCCTGCAAGCCGTGCGGCAGCTGCGCCAGCAGGAAATGGCGCGCCTGGAAACCCATTTCCATGCGGGCCAGATTGCGCTGCATCAATTGCTGCGCCAGCAGATCGCCTGCCTCGATACGCAGATACGCCAGCACGAAAGCGCCATTCTTGCGCATGTGCGGCGCCATCCCGGCCTGTCCCGGCCACCCGAGCTGGCCGGCAATTACCCGCGCATCGCCCGCTACAGCGTTGGCGCCAGCCTGGCCGGCGGTCATTAAGCGCCCGGAAGCAAGGGGCCGGCGGCGTGTCGGCCCTGCCATAAAAACAACTCAGCCATTCCCGTTTTGGCCCCATCCCCGCCGCCAGGCCGCATTTCCGCTACACTATTGCCTCTTAAAGAACGCAATAGCGAAAGCCGAGCCAGAATCATGAATACGCCAGACATCGAAAATATCAACGTCACCTCTTTCGCGCCCATGCCGACACCGGCCGAACTGCACGCCAAGCTGCCCCTGTCGGAAAGCGCCTTCGACACCGTCAGCCGCGGCCGCGAAGCGCTGCGCAACATCATCGACCGCAAGGACCAGCGCCTGTTCGTCGTCGTCGGTCCGTGCTCGATCCACGACCCCGTCGCCGGCCTCGATTACGCGCGCCGCCTGAAAGCGCTGCAAGAGGAAGTCAAGGACACGATGCTGCTGGTGATGCGCGTGTATTTCGAAAAACCGCGTACCACCACGGGCTGGAAGGGCTATATCAACGATCCGTACATGGACGACTCGTTCAAGGTCAACGAAGGCATGGAAAAAGCGCGCCAGTTCCTGCTCGACGTGTGCGAACTGGGCCTGCCCACCGCCACCGAAGCGCTGGACCCCATCTCGCCGCAATACCTCGGCGACCTGATCGCCTGGACGGCCATCGGCGCGCGCACCACGGAATCGCAGACGCACCGCGAAATGTCGTCCGGCCTGTCGACGCCCGTCGGCTTCAAGAACGGCACCGATGGCGACATCAGCATCGCCGTCAACGCCATCCTGTCGTCGGCGCACCCGCACTCCTTCCTGGGCATTAACGGCGAAGGCAACGTCGCCATCGTGCGCACGCGCGGCAACGCATACGGCCACGTCGTGCTGCGCGGCGGCGACGGCCGCCCGAACTACGATTCCGTGTCGATCGCCATTGCCGAACAGGCGCTGGCCAAGGCCAAGCTGCCCGCCAACCTGGTGGTCGACTGCTCGCACGCGAACAGCTACAAGAAGCCGGAACTGCAGCCGCTGGTGATGGCCGACGTGGTCAACCAGATCCGCCAGGGCAACCGCTCGCTGGTGGGCGTGATGATCGAATCGAACATCGTCGGCGGCAACCAGAAGATCCCGCAAGACCTGTCGCAACTGACCTACGGCTGCTCCGTCACCGACGGCTGCATCGACTGGGACACGACGGCGACCATGCTGCGCGACGCGCATGCGCACTTGTTGAACCGCCCGGCGTAAGCCTCTCGCGGAGACGAAAAACGGCGCCCTGTGCGCCGTTTTTTTTCACACTGCCATCTGCACATGCGGCAGCACGGCGAACGATCCCGCCAGCGCCTGTTCCGCCTTGCTGGCCGGGATATTGAGTTCATTGACGTCCAGGTAGATGCGCCCGTCCAGGATGCGCACGGCGTACGTGCGCGCCATGCCCTGCATGGGCGCCACCAGGCGGCCCGAATCGAGCTCGATGATCCAGCTGTTCTTCGGCCCCATCAGGTTTTTCTCCATCAGCACCCCGTGCGCCAGCGGGCCTCCCAGGCAAGGCACCGTATCGAGCAGCGCGTACACCGTGTCATCCAGGGCGCGAAACAGCGCCACGCCGGGCAAGTCCTGCCACGCCAGGCCCCGCTGCACCATGCGCGCGCCCGCCGGCGGCATGTCCTTCAGGCGGCAAATCATTTTCCATTGTTCCGACATCGCGAACTCCCTTGAGAAAGGCACACGCCTGTCTAAGCAAGAGCGGTGCCAGTGCCGCACAGGCGAAAAATGGCCAACATGCGGGGAAAAAACCCGCCGCGGCGCACTGCGCAAGTGCACACTGCCGCCGAAATGGTGCGCCCGCCGCACGGTGGACCAGCCGGCTTTCCTTTACAATGGCGGATTACTCCTCCCTATTCAGTACCTTCATGATTGTTCTTGGCGTCGAATCCTCCTGTGACGAAACCGGCCTGGCCTTGTACGACACGCAACGCGGCCTGCTGTCGCACGCCCTCTACTCGCAAGTAGCCATGCACGAGCAATATGGCGGCGTGGTGCCGGAACTGGCGTCGCGCGACCATATCCGCCGCGCCATCCCGCTGCTCGATGAAACCCTGGCCAAGGCCGGCATCACCCTGCCCGAGATCGACGCTATCGCCTACACGCAGGGTCCCGGCCTGGCCGGCGCGCTGCTGGTCGGGTCGTCCGTCGCCTGCAGCCTGGGCCTGGCCATCAACAAGCCGGTGCTGGGCATCCACCACCTGGAAGGCCATCTGCTGTCGCCATTGCTGGCGTCGGAACCGCCGGAATTCCCCTTCATCGCCCTGCTGGTCTCGGGCGGCCATACGCAGCTGATGCGCGTCGATGGCGTGGGCCAGTACACGATGCTGGGCGAAACGCTCGATGATGCGGCCGGCGAAGCGTTCGACAAGTCGGCCAAGCTGCTGGGACTCGGCTATCCGGGCGGCCCCGCTATTTCGCGCCTGGCCGAATTCGGCGACCCGCTGGCCTACAAGCTGCCGCGCCCGATGCTGCACTCGAAGGATTTCAATTTCAGTTTCTCCGGTTTGAAGACGGCCGTGCTGACGGTGGTCAAGAATCATGAAGAAAAAGTCATCGCGAATATCTGCGAGCAGGACAAGGCGAACATCGCGCGCGGCTTCGTCGACGCCATCGTCGACGTGCTGACGGCCAAATGCGTGGCGGCCCTCAAGCACACGGGCTTGAAACGCCTGGTGATCGCCGGCGGCGTGGGCGCCAACGCGCAATTGCGCGCCTCGCTCAACGCGGCGGCCGCCAAGAAACGCTTCAAAGTGTATTACCCGGAGCTGGAATTCTGTACCGATAACGGCGCCATGATCGCCTTTGCCGGCGCCATGCGCCTGCAAATCAACCCGCAGGCGGCCAAGCACGATTACTCGTTCAATGTGCGCCCGCGCTGGCCGCTGGACGAAATCCGCGAAGTCTGATCCCCACCGCTCACTCCAGCAGGAAATTGCGCGCGCCCGCCAGGGCCGCGCTCTCTTCCACCGTTTCATCCTTCAATTCCACGCCCGACAGCTGCCGGCTGAACGCCTGCGAAAGCAGATAATGCAGCCGGTACGCGGCCTGCGCATACGCCAGCCCTTCCGGGCGCACGTTCGAGATGCAGTTGCGGCGCTCGTCCAGCAAGCCTGTTTTTGGCGCCCACGTCAGGTACAGGCCCAGGCTGTCAGGGGAACTGAGGCCCGGCCGCTCGCCGATCAGCACCAGTACGGCGCGCGCCTTCAGCAACTCCCCTATTTCGTCGCCGATGGCCACCCGTCCCTGCGCCACGATGTGCAGCGGCGACAGCGTCCACGCTTCCAGCGCCAGCCGTTCGCGCAAGGCGGCCAGGAAGGGCGCCGCGTGGCGCTGCACGGCCAGCGCCGACAGGCCATCGGCCGCCACCAGCGCCAGGTCGGTTCCCGTGGCGCCGGCGGCCAGGCGCGCACGCGAAGCATCATCGAGCCGGCGGCCCAGGTCGGGCCGCTGCAGGTAGTCGGCACGCGTGGCGGCGGCGCTGTGCAGCTGCACGCAGGCTTGCCCCTGTTCCGCCAACGCCTGCGCCAGGGCGTCGCCATCGAGCGCCAGGTGCACGGCGTCGCGCGCCTGCGCGTGGGCCAGCTGGAACGCCAGCTGCGCGCTGGTCGGCACGCTCACGCCGCAGCGCCCCAGCGCGATGCGCGCCGCCGTATGCGCGCGCAACGTCTGCCACGGGCTTTTCTCGTCCATGTATCCTCCCTAATCGCCCAGGCGCAGCAGGGCCGCCTGGAAGGCGGGCGCCAGCGCCGTGTTCAGATTACCCTGCGCATCCGTGATCCGCATGCGCGCCAGCCAGGCCGCGAATTCGGGCGCCGGACGCAGGCCCAGCACGCGGCGCGCATACAGGGCGTCGTGGAACGAGGTGCTCTGGTAGCCAAGCATGATGTCGTCCGCGCCCGGCACGCCCATGATGAAATTGCAGCCGGCCACGCCCAGCATGGTCAGCAAGGCATCCATGTCGTCCTGGTCCGCTTCCGCGTGGTTGGTGTAGCACACGTCGCAGCCCATGGGCAGCCCAAGCAGCTTGGCGCAGAAATGGTCTTCCAGCCCCGCGCGCATGATCTGCTTGCCGTCGTACAGGTATTCGGGGCCGATGAAGCCCACCACGGAATTGACCAGCAGCGGCTGGAAGGCGCGCGCCACCGCATATGCGCGCGCCTCGCACGTCTGCTGGTCCATGCCGTGGTGTGCGCCGGCAGACAGGGCGCTGCCCTGCCCCGTCTCGAAATACATGACGTTGTTGCCCACCGTGCCGCGTCCCAGCGACAGCGCGGCCGCCTGGCCCTCGGCCAGCAGGGACAAGTCGATGCCGAAGCTGCGGTTGGCCGCCTGCGTGCCCGCCACCGACTGGAACACCAAGTCGACGGGCGCGCCGCGGCGTATCGCCTCGAGCGTATTGGTGATGTGCGTGAGCACGCACGACTGTGTGGGAATCTGATATTGATCAATGACGGCATCGAGCAGGTGCAGCAGCGCGACCACCTGCGCCACATTGTCGGTGGCCGGATTGATGCCGATCACGGCGTCGCCGCTGCCCAGCAGCAGGCCATCGAGGATGGAGGCGGCAATGCCCGTGGCGTCGTCCGTCGGATGATTCGGCTGCAGCCGCGTGGACAGGCGGCCTTCCAGGCCCAGGGTATTGCGAAAGGCCGTGACGACACGGCACTTGCGGGCCACCAGCACCAGGTCCTGCAGGCGCAGGATTTTTGAGACGGCGGCCGCCATTTCCGGCGTGATGCCGGCGGCGACCTGGGACAGCGTTGGCGTATCCGTCGCGTCGTCCAGCAGCCAGTCGCGGAAATCGCCCACGCACAGGTGGGAAATCGGCGCCAAGGCGGCGCGCTCGTGGCTGTCGATAATCAGGCGCGTGACTTCATCGTCTTCGTACGGCACCAGCGCCTCATTGAGAAAGGTCAACAAGGGCACGTCCGCCAGCGCCAGCTGCGCCGCCACCCGTTCGCGCGCGCTGGCTGCCGCCACGCCGGCCAGCACATCGCCCGAACGGGGCGGCGTGGCCTTCGCCAGCAGCTCCTTCAGGCTGGCGAAGGCATAGGTATGGCTGTCTATCGTATGGCTGAAACGGGGCATGGTTCGGTTCCTCCCATCCCCATCTTACGCCAACTTATAAACTGCGCAGCGCCCCTTCCAGCTGTGGGTAGCGGAAGGCAAAGCCCTCGCCCAGCAGCCGGCGCGGCGCGACCCGCTGGCCTTCCACCAGCAAGTCGGCCTGCTCGCCCAGCATGGCGCGCATGACGAAGGCCGGCGTGGGCAGGAAGCTGGGGCGGTGCAGCACGGCGCCCGCCACTTGGGCGAAGCGGCGCTGCTCGATGGCTTCCGGCGCGCAGAAGTTGTAGGCGCCGCTGACGGTGGCATCTTCGCTGCGGCGCGCCAGGTGGGCGATGCCGCGAATCACGTCGCGCACGTGCACCCACGTAACCCACTGCTTGCCGCTGCCCAGCGGGCCGCCCACGCCAAAGCGGATCGGCAGCAGCATCTGCGGCAGCGAACCCTGGTGGCCGAAGACGAGGCCAAAGCGCATGCAACCCACCTGCACGCCAAATGCCTCCGCCTGGCGCGCGGCCGCTTCCCATTCCTGGCACAGCTGCGACATGAAGATGGCTTGCGGCGCGCTCTCCTCCGTCAACTCCGTCGCGTCGCCCTGCGGCTGCACGCCGTAATAGCCGATGGCCGATGCCGACAGCAGTACGCGCGGCTTGTGCTGCGCGCGGGCGATCCACGCCACCAGTTCCTGCGTCAGCGCCACCCGGCTGCGGCGCAGCGCCGCCTTGCGCGCCTCCGTCCAGCGCCGCCCGACGATGCGCGCGCCGGCCAGGTTGACCACCATGTCGATGCGCTGCGCATCCGCCAATGCGTCCAGCGAATCGATGCAGCGCACCTGGCCATCGAAGGTCCAGGCGGCCTGTTTCGGCTGGCGCGTCAGCACCGTCACCGCATGCCCATCGGCCAGCAAGGCGCTGACCAGTTGCTGGCCGATGAAACCCGTGGCGCCCGTCACCAGCACGGACTGCGGCGCGGCGGCAAAGCGCAGGTGCTCTTCCTGCTCTTGCTTTTCCTGCACCTTGCGCCGGCCCAGCTGCCACACGGCATACGCGTCGCGCAGGCCGGACAAGCCCACGCCCACGCCGCACAGGGCGAGGAAGACGCTGAGCCAGCCATACGGCTGCCACACGAGGGCCGTCGGCAACGTGGCCCACTCGCTGCTGTTCAGGGCCAGCAAGGCGATGAAGGCGCCCGCGTTAATCGCCAGTACCGTGTGCGTGACCCGCTCCGTGGCGGGCAAGAGGCGGGTCTGGTCTTCCACGACGAAATCCCACAGGGTCAGCACGATTTCCACGCCAAACACGATGACCAGCACCCAGGCCCAGGCGCCATGCCACTCCCAGGCGGCCAGGCCCACGAACAGCAAGCTGTAGATCAGGGCGCGCGTGGCATGGATGGTCAATTCCAGCCGTGCGGACGCCTTTTGCGGCAGCGCCTCCGTGATTTCATGGTGGTAGATGGTGTCGAAGGCGCCCAGGCAGCCTTGCGCCGCCATCAGTTGCAGGGCCAGCAGATGCGTATTCATGGTGTTTCCTTCATTTCCGGTGCGGCGGACTCGCGGAACACGCCCGCCTGGGTGAACGTGGTGCCGAACAGCGCGTGGCGAATCTCGATGCGGATGTTGAACTGCTGCGGCGTCTCGTTGCGGTGGCACAGATAGGTCTTGCCGGGCGTGAGCACGCCGGGCAGCGGCATGCGCCAGCCGAACAGGTCCCAAAAATAGCCGTCGCTGGTGAAGTGCAGGTTGCCATCCTCGACGTGGAGCAGCAGCTTCATGCCCAACCCCATGCCCACGTATTCGAGCACTTCGCCCTTCGCGCTTTCGGCCATGTAGGAGGTGAAGCGGATCGGCGCGCGCCCGTGCAGGCGGTAGGTGCGCTGCTTGAAGATGAAGGGGCAGCCGGGGCGCGAATAGACTTCGATATCAACGGGGAAGTCGTGGTCGTCATGGGGAATCAGCGCGCCATCGATGAAGGGGCGCGTCAGCCAGCCGAGGCATTTCCCCAGGCGCGAGCTGGTGAGCTCACTGAGTTCACCGCGGTAGTACAGGGGCTGGCCCGGCGCGGGATTTTTCTCGAAGCGGCGGCGGATGTCCGGGTGCAGGGTCAGCCACTGCTCGCCCATCACCTTCTTGAACAGTTCTCCTTCCGAGGGGCTGTTCATGATTCCCCGCGCTTGCCCGGTTTGTCTTCCGGGCTGAGGAACTTGGCCACCTTGCCGCCCATCGACAGCATGCGCTGCAGGGTCGCCGGCGGCAGGTTTTTATAGTCGCTGTAGGTGCTGCTGAGCATTTCCAGAAACGCCAGCACTTCACCCATGCGCTCCAGCGTCGCCGGCGGTATCGCCGCATCGTGCTCGCCCTCGATCGCGCATTCGCGCAACACCGTCAGGGTGGGGTCGATCTCGCGCCGCTTGCGCTCTTCCATGATGACGCGGAAGATTTCCCACACATCCTGCAATGCCACGAAATGGTCGCGCCGGTCCCCCATCACGTGCGTAATGCGCGCCAGGCCCCAGCTTTGCAATTCCTTCAGGCTGTTGCTGACGTTCGAGCGGGCCACGTTCAGGCTGGCCGCGATGTCTTCCGCCGTCAGCGGTTCATTCGCCAGGAACAGCAGCGCGTGGATTTGTGCCACGGTGCGGTTGACGCCCCAGCGGGTACCCATTTCCCCCCAGTGCAGAATATATTTTTGCGTGGTTGGACTCAATTCCATGATTTTCTCTTATTTCTGTCGTTACAGAAATGTAAGACGGAACAGAAACCGAGTCAAGCACGATTCGTTACAGGTCCCTGCCGGCGGGTGGCTGGCCCATGGCGCGCAGGAATTGCTGCTGCGACGCGTGCAGCTGGCCATAACCGAGTTCGCGGTACACGAGACCGTGGCGCGGCGCCAGTTCGGCCAGGATGCGCGCCAGCGCCGGGTAGTGGCGGTGGTTCCAGGTGGGGAACAAGTGGTGCGTCAGGTGCAGGTTCAAACCGCCGAGCCAGTAACCGAGCCAGCGCAGGCGGCGCGGCTGCGGCGTCCAGTCGCAAGACGTGTAAAACGTGTGCTGGTACCAGTCGTGCGGCAGCGTACCGTCCGCGCCAGGCTGGAAAAACTCGACTTCGGCCCAGTGCGTGCCCAGGATCAGCGCCACCAGCGCGCACGAGGCGATCATCTGGCCCACGAAATACGCACCCAGCACCACGCCCCAGCCGATGCCGTGCTGCTGCAGCACCCACATGGGCAGCGCCAGCACCAGCGCCACATGGCCCAGCTTCCAGCCCAGGAACGACAGCCAGCCGCGCCAGCCCTGCAGCCGGCTGTGCGCGGCCACGGGCGTCTTGCCGAAGCGGTCCAGCCAGTCGCCATACCAGTTCAAATAGGGCAGCGACAGGGCCGCCACCACGGGCCAGTACAGGTATTGATAGCGGTACTGCGGCGACCAGCGTTGGAACGGCGTCTGGCGCAAAAACGGATTCGGTTCCGTGTCGAGGTCATAGCCTTCCACGTTCGCATACGTGTGATGGAAATGCACGTGGCGGATGGTCCAGAAATCCGTATCCACGCCCACGGGCAAGCCCACCAGGCGGATCAGCACGCGGTTCCAGGCTCCCTGGCGGAAGATGGCGCTGTGGGCCGCATCGTGCAGGGTATTCATGGCCAAGGTCATGGCCGCGACCAGGCAAGCCACGTAGCTGGCGACAAACGGCCAGGTGCTTTCGGCGCGCAGCGCCAGCGCATACAGTCCCACCGTCAGCGCGGCCAGGAACACGGTTTTCGCATGCAGGCACGCGTCGCCGAAGCGGTGTTTTCCTTCGTCCGCCAGGTAGGCGTCGGCGCGTGCGCGCAATTCGCGGCGGAAGGCGGAATCGCGTGCGGGCCGGAAGCGCAGCGGCGGCAGCAAAGGTACAGGCTGCGTCACGCGCACGTCCCCGCCGCTGCCGGCCACCACAGGCGGCGCGCGCCGTCGAGGCCATGCGCCAGCAGCGCTGCCAGGAAAACCATGCCCCACACATCGCGCGCGCCATACCAGCCCAGATACAGGGCCGGCATGGCCAGCGCGATGGCGACCCAGGCGATGGCGCCCCAGCGTCTCGCATCCGACAGGCCGCCCAGCGCCAGGGTGCCGCCGAAGATCAGCGCAAACAGGATGGCTTGCTGCGCGCCCGCCAGCAGCGCTTCATGGTTGACGTAATAGATCACCAGGCCAAACAGGATCACGCCGCCGGTGCCGATGAACAGCTCGGGCACGTGGAAAGTGCCGCGCGACTGCCAGTGGGGGAAACGCGCACGCAGCCATTTGAATAGTTTGCCATTGCTGGCCAACAACGGGTTATGCGTGGGTGTCATGCCCTTCACGCCATAGCGCATTTCCACGCCCTCGAGTTCGGGCTGGAAGCTGCCGAACAGTTTGTCCCAGATCAACAGCGTGCCGCCGAAATTGCGGTTGATGTAGCGTTTATCCGTACCGTGGTGCACGCGGTGGTGCGACGGCGTGACCATGAAGCTATCGAGGATGCCGGACTTGTTCACCAGCGCATTGTGGTTGTAGAACTGCACCGTGTAATGCAGGGACGAGACGACGAGGAAGATTTCCAGCGGCACGCCCAGCACGGCCAGGATGGCGATGAAGGGGAAATTCGTCAGCGACGAATACCAGGAATTGCGCACGCCCAGCGACAGGTTGAAATGCTCGCCCTGGTGGTGCACCACGTGCACGGCCCACAGCAGGGGGAATTTATGGTGCAGCCGGTGCATCCAGTAAAAGCACAAGTCCCAGGCAAAGAAGGCGAAGACCCATTGCGCGGCCACGGGCCATTGGTCGACGATATGCAGGTTCGCATGGCGCAGCAGCAGGGCGAACGCCGCCACCTCCACCCCGCGGAACACCCACATCAGGATATGGCCGGAATTGAGGTTGAAGATCACGTCCTTCCACGGCACGGGGGTCTTGCGCACCCATTTGAGGATCAGCAGTTCGGCCAGCACGAAGGCCAGCATGATCAAAAACGACAGGGCAAAGGGATTCATCATGATGCGGTTTTTATGGAAACGGCGCGGCGGGCAGCCAAGGATACCTGCATTTTCGCCAGGATGCCGCCAGCGACGCCAACAAACAGGCCGGCGGCCAGGTCGATGCTCACGTGCCGGCGCAGGGCGATGATGGCATAGCAGATGGCCACGCCCAGCACCACGGCCAGAGCGGAGCGCAGCAGGTGGCGCCTGCCGCACAAGGCCCACACGCACAGCAATGTCAGGGCGCCATGCAGCGACGGCAGGCAGTTTTGCGCGGAGTCGGCCGCCTGCAGCAGGCGCAGCGCCTGCGTGCTCCAGGCACTGCCCTCGCCCACGGGCGGATACGCGAGCGTGGTCGGGTACAGCAGGAAGACCACGCCGCAAGCCAGCGCGGAAAGCGCCATGGCGCGCGCCAGCCAGCGTACCTTCGCCGCATCGGCCGCCAGGTAGGCGTAGGGGATCAGGATGAAGAAGGACAGGTACAGCCAGATGGCGGCATCCGTGTAGGGGATGGCGCGGTCGATGGCCGTTTCCGGCAGCAGCACGCCCTGCCCTTGCAGCAGGTCGCTGGAAAAATACACGAGGCCGACGCTGCCCCAGCCGGCCAGCAGGTGCAGCAGGCGGCCGCGTACGGTCATGGATGAATGGCTCATGCGGTCGCGAGGCGCCGGATGCGGCGCCGTTTCATGGTGGGGTCAAAGGGAGGCAGTTCGCCGCTCACCGTCCAGGCCAGGCCGTCGACGGCCACGCCCAAGCCACGCAGCACCGCTGCCAGGTGCGCGCGCAAGGCGGCCAGGCCGGCAGCATCCAGGGCCGCGTGCAACTGCAGGGCAGATTCGCCTTGCTGCACCAGGCGGTAATCGGCGTCCGGCGGCAAGGCTTGCGCAAACGCGCGCGTCAATACGTCGGCAAACACGGCGACGGGGGCGCCGCCGTTCGCCGACGGCAAGGATGGCAAGAACAGCATGTCGTCGCAGCGCCCTTCGATGCCGTCGATGGCGCGCGTGGCGCGGCCGCACGGGCATGGCGTGGCGCGCGCGAGCAGGATGTCGTCGAGGCGGTAGCGCACGATGGGCTGCGTGATGCGCGTGAAGTCCGTAATCACGGGCACGAAGCGCCTCTGTTCAGCGTCCAGCCACTGCGGCTCGATGTGCACATACTCTTCGTTCAAGTGCAGCACGCCATGCTCGCAGCTGCTGGCGAGGAAACCCTCGGTGGCCTGGTAGATTTCATGCACGGCGCCAAACGCCTGCACGATCAGCGCGCGGTCCTGTACTTCCAGCACTTCGGCCACCGAAATGACTTTTTTCGGCGCCAGCGCCAGGCTGCCGTCGATGACGCGCAAGGCCAGCTGGCGCAGCACCTGGGCCGGCGCGACGATGACGGAAGGTTGATATTGCGCAAGCCGCGCGCACAGGCTGTCGAACGGTTCGAACAAATCGTAGAAGGCAAAGGTCAGCCACGGCGAGCGCACGGCCGTGTACAGATTGCTGTTCGCGCGCAGGAACAGCGCCACTTTTTCGCCGGAAAACAGGCCGTCGGGCAGCGCCTTGGCCAGCATCACGCCCGCCCATTGCGCCTTTTCGCGGGGGCTGACGGTAAACACGGCGCGCCGCGACGAGGTGCCCGACGACAGGCCCACCGTGATGTCGCCCACGGCCGGCGTAAAGTCGCGGCTCTGCTCGGCCGCCATGGCTGCCGCCATCGCTTGCGCCAAAGTCACCCCTTGCGTATTCATGGCGTCGAAATGTTCAAGCATCAGCGCCTTGTTCATCGTCGGCCACTGCGCCAGGGGCAGATCGCGGTACGGAGCGAAGTAAGCGCTGCGCGCGCACAGCACGTCGATGAAGCGCGCCAGTTGCTTGTTCTGGTAGGCGCCCAGCTGCGCGCGGCTTGTGAACCGCAGGCGGCGCGTGCGCCAGTACGACAATAACAGCCAGAAAAGACGCTTCACGGGCGGCCCGCCACAGGAACATAGTCCGCCGTGTCTTCATGCGTGATGCGGATGTGCGCATTGCCCGACTGGTGCAGCTGGTGCAGCCGGTTCAGGGTGGCGTAGTACGGCGCGCGCTTGTGCTGGATGAGGAACGACAGTTCGGACGGTCCGCGCAGCTGCTGAAAGCTTTCCGGCACCCAGGCCGCGTCCGACGCCAGCAAGGTCCAGCCACTATCCTGCAGCACGAAGGCGCCCAGATGGCCGATGGCGTGGCCAGGCAAGTCGACGATGTAGATTTCGCCCGTGCCGCTGACGTCGCGCCCGTGCGTGAATGGCAGCAGGGCGGCCGGCAAGGCCGTCTCGGGCACGCTTTCCACAAAACTCAAACGATCCGCAATATCGGCTGGCAGCAGCTCCGGTACGAAGGCCTGGCGCACGGCGGCCACGCCGGACAGTCCCCGCACGGCGTCCCAGCCCGTTTGGGAGGCCATCAGCCGCGCGCCGGGAAAGTCGCGCAGCCCCGCGATATGGTCGGCGTGGAAGTGCGACAGCAGCAGAGTGTGGATATCGCCGGGCGCCACGCCATGCGCGCGCAACTGCCCCTGCAACGATTCACTCTCATCGAAGGAAATCGGCGTCACCCACGCATACATGCGGTACACGCCCTTCGACGTGGCGGCGCGGAAGTGCTCGGCGTAGCCCGTGTCCCACAGGTACAGGCCCGCGCGCGTCGTTATCAGGTAGGCGCGCGAGGGGAAGCAGCGGCTGGCCAGCCCGCTGCCTTTCAAGACCATGCACGAAGGATGGGTGCAGTGGCCGACGCGAAACGCGGTGATGCTAGCCATTGCGCTCCTTGCCCACCTTGTGCGCCGCCGCTTCCTGGCGCATCCACTGCGCCGTCAGGGCGATGCCTTCCTGCAGGCTGACGATAGGACGGTAGCCCAGCACCTTGCGCGCCTTGGCATTATCGAGCGTCATGTCGAAACTGAGCGCGCCGATGCTGTAGGGCGTGAGCGACGGTTCGCGGCGGGTAAAGCGCGAGGCGAACTGCATCAGGCGCGCGACCAGCGCCAGCACGCGGTAAGGCACGCTGACGATCTCGAACGGCTGCTGCAGATGATCACAGAACAGGGTGCGCAAGATGTCGCACAGGCGCGCCGGTTCGCCATTCGTGATGTTGAACGCGGCGCCGGAAGCGATGGTCTTGTGCACGGTGGCCAGCCACATCGCGTGCACGACATTGTCGACATAGGTGATGTCGATGGTGGCCGCGCCGCCGTTGGGCAGGGGCAGCTTGCCGCCGCGCTCCTGCAGCACCCGCGCCAGGCGCGGGATCAGGACCTGGTCGTGCGGGCCGAAGATGGCGCGCGGGCGCAGGATCACGCACGTCATGCCGCGGTGGCGGTCGACGCAATCCTGCACCAGCTTTTCCGCCATCGCCTTGCTGCGCGCATACGCGTTGATGAAGGCATCGGGGCGGAAGGTTTCCGGCACGTCGAGGTGGTTGCGGTAGTCGAAATAGATGGCCGGGGTGGAGATGTGCACGAAGCGCGCCACGTGCAGGCTGGCGGCCGCGCGCAGCAATTGGCCCGTGGCCGTGACGTTGGCGGCGATGAAGTCGCGTTCCGGCCCCCAGGGCGACGACAGCGCGGCGCAGTGCCAGACGGTGTCCATGCCGCGCACCAGTTCATCGACCTGGCGTGGCGATGCCTGTGCCAGGTCGAGCGCGACGAATTGCGCGCCCATGCGTTCCAGTTCGCGGCCGACGGCGGCGTTGCGGCCCGTGGCGCGCACTTCCACGCCCTGCGCCAGCAGGGTGCGCACGGCATTGCGCCCCAAGCCGCCCGTCGCTCCCGTGACCAGTATCCGCCTCATCGCACCACCTTCACAGGTCAAGAATCATGCCGCCGATGGTCAAACCCGCGGCCGTGCCCATCATCAGCAAACGCTGGCCTGCCACGGCCCGCCCCGTCATCACCGCCTCGTGCAGGGCGGTGGGCAAGGACGCGGCCACCTGGTTGCCATGCGTTTCAAAGATCTTGATGATTTTAGCATCGGGAACGTCGAGGATGCGCGCCGCATGCGCGAGCCCCAGCGGGCTGGCCTGGTGCGGCACGACCACGTCGACTTTTTCCAGTCCCGCGCCCGATTCCAGCATTAATTCCGCCAGGAAATCCGGCATCACCTTGACGGCCAGGCGGAACACGGCCTTGCCATCCATGCGGAACAGGTAGTCGCCCGGCTCGCAACCATTGCGCGGGTTGCGCTCGGTGCCGCCGCCGCGGATTTCGCAGTAGCGCCGCCCTTCCGGATACGTACCCATCTTGTAGGCGCGGATGCCGGCGCTGCCATCGCCGCGCTCGACGATGACGGCGGCGGCGCCGTCGCCAAAGATCATCGACGCTTCCGGCTCGCTCCAGTCGACGCCGCGCGAGGCGAGGTCGGACGAAACGATGGCGATGCGCCGGTAGGCGCTGCCCGCCAGCATGGACGCGGCCACGCGGAAGGCGGCCATGAAACTGAGGCAGCTGGCGTTGACGTCGAAGCTTTGCGTGCCTGGTGGCAATCCCGCATGTTCGGCCACGAAGCAAGCCGTATTCGGCAACGCTTGCTCGGGCACGCCGTTGGCGCAGATCAACAAGTCGATGTCGGCCGGACGCAGGCTGGCATTCTTCAGCGCGTCGAGCAGGGCGGCGGCGCCCAGCTGGCTTTGCGATTCATCGGGCGCGGCGACAAAGCGCGACAGCACGCCGCTCTTGCGCAGGGTATAGCCAGCCGGATGGCCCAAAGTCAGGTCCAGGCTGGCGGAAGTCACACTCTGCGACGGCACGGCCTTGCCCGTCGCGATCAGGCGAACTGGAATCATGTTGGCCTTAACAAAGTAAATATGGTTATGAATTAATCGCGTGCCAATGGCGGCAATGCAACACCGCAGTTCTTGCAGAAACTGGCATCGTCATCGAGCCCTTCCTTCAGGCACGTGGGGCAGGTACGCGTGGTGACCAGCTTGGAACTGCGCTGTACCGTCATTTCCGCGCTGATAATGCCGGTAGGCACTGCCAGGATGCCCCAGCCGAGCAACATCATCAGGGAAGCGATGGTGCGCCCGATGTCGGTCCTCGGCGTGATATCGCCGAAACCCACGGTGGTCATGGTGCTGATGGCCCAGTAAATCGACGTGGGGATACTGCTGTAACCGTTCTCCGGTCCTTCCACCACGTACATCACAGTACCTAACAGAAAGACCACCATCATGACAAAAGACAAGAAAATGAGGATTTTGCGCCGGCTGGCCAGCAAGGCCCGCCCCAGCACCGTGTATTCATGCACATACGACGTGAGCTTGAGGATACGGAACATGCGCAGCAGGCGCAAAATGCGCACGTCGATCAGCACATGCGCGCCCGGCAGCAGCAAGCCGATGTAGGTCGGCACGATGGCCAGCAAATCGATAATGCCGAAAAAACTCTTGGCATAGCGCACCGGATGCTGCAGGCAAGACAGGCGGGCGAAATATTCGATGGTAAATAAAATGGTGAAAAACCATTCCAGCGCCGTCAGCCAAGTGCCATAGCGCTCGGCCACGGAGGCGACACTGCTGAGCACGACCACCGTCACACTGATCAGGATGGCGGCGATCAGCAGCAAATCGAAGGCGCGGCCCGTGCGCGTTTCCGCCTCGAAAATGACGGTGTACACCTGTTCGCGCCAGCCCCGCTCGGGCTTGCCATATTTCTGCTGCGTTTCCTGCGCCGCCAGTTGCTGCGGCGTCAAGGGCGCCGCTCCGCTCTTCGTCGCGGCTTTCATGTGGGTAATGTGCTCATATACTATTATTGTATAGATAATTTACAAAGCACGGCGACACGCACGGTTGCGCTACAGGTTTCACTACAACAACACTACGACAGCTTTTTCGCCAGCAGCACGGCATTGCGCCGGTCGCGCTCGGCTTGCACGATGTCCGCCGTGCGCGCTTCCGACAGGCCCACCGTGTGCAGCACGGTGGCCGTCAGCTGCAGCGCCGATTCCAGCGCCTCGGGTACGACCAGGGTGGCGCCCGCCTGTATCAGGGCCACGGCATGCGCCTCGTCGCGCGCCCGCGCATACACGGGCAGCTGCGGATATTCGCGGCGGATCGATTTCACGGCATGCAGCACGGACGCCGCATGGTCCATCGTCAGCACCACGGCGGCGGCCCGGTCCGCATTGACCTTTTGCAACAATTCCGCGCGCGACGCATCGCCGAAATACACGGGGAAACCGCGCGGATGCAGGGTCGTCACCAGGCGCGCATCATTTTCAATCGCCACATACGCGATATCCTGCTCCGTCAGCACCTTGGCCAGCAGCTGCCCCACCCGGCCAAACCCGGCGATGATGACGGTGCTGCCCTGCGGCGGCGGCGCGCCGTGCGCCAGGTCGGCCAGCTGGTGGTGGTGGCGCTGCTCCCACCAGTTGCCGAAGGCGCGCGCCGCCTTGGCCAGCGCCGGCGTGGCAAACAGGCTCAGGCCCACCACCAGCATGACGAACTGCGCCACCTGCGGGCCGATCAGCTTGGTACCCAGCGCATACGCGACGACGATGAAGGCGAATTCGCCGCCCTGCCCCAGCAGCACGCCCGTTTCCACGGCGCGCCCCCAGTGGAAGCCGCCGATGCGGAAAATCACGCTGATGACGAGGGTTTTCAGCGCGAACAGGCTCAGCACGGCCAACGGTATCAAGACCGGCGACTTGAGGATTTCGCGCACGTCGATCTGCATGCCCACGGACATGAAGAACAAGCCCATCAGCAAGCCCTTGAAAGGCTCGATCGTCACTTCCACTTCGTGGCGGAATTCCGTTTCCGCCAGCAGCAGGCCGGCCAGCAAGGCGCCCAGCGCCATCGACAGGCCCGCCAGGTAGGTCAAGCCCGCGATGCCCAGGGTGCTGAGCAGGGTCAAGGCCATGAACACGTCGGGCTGGCGTTTCTTGACGAAAAACTGGAACAGCGGACGAATCACGCGGCGCCCCAGCAGATAGATGAGCAGGATGGCGCCGGCCGATTTCACGGCCGCAAAGCTGAGCAGATACGCCAGGTCGTCGCTGCGCCCGCTGGCGAACACGTCGATCAGGATGAACAGCGGCACCACCATCAAATCCTGGAACATCAAAATGGAAAAACCCGCCTGGCCGGCCGGCGTCTGCAGCGAACGCTGGTCGGTCAGCAGCTGCATCACCACGGCCGTGGACGACAGCGACAGCACCAGGCCCAGCACGATGGACGCTTCCAGCGACAAACCAAAGTAATACGCGACGCCGCCGATCAGGCAGGCGCTGACGGCCACCTGCCCCACGCCCGCGCCGAATACCCAGCGCCGCAGCGCCCACAGCCTTTCCGTCGACAGTTCCAGGCCGATCATGAACATCAAAAACATCACGCCCAGCTCGGCCAGGCCGCTGACCTGTTCGGCACGCACGAACGAGAAATACGTCAGCCACGTGAAGTCGCCCGCCCACAGGCCGAAGCCGAACGGGCCGAACAGGGCGCCCACGGCCAGGAAACCGAGGACTTGGTTGACCTTCAGGCGTTGCAATAACGGAATAAAAATCCCGGCCAGGGCGAGAAACAGGAGGGTTTCCCGCAAATACGGTAAGGCGTGTTGCTCTTCCAAAATAATCCTAACTAAATATCATTCATGCTGAATTGGTCGTGTCGCATGCGCGGCCATGGCGAAGTAAGTGCACACACGATATTTTGCCACAAGGCAACAAATTCGCTACGGACGTACCGCTTGCGGCGGCGCCAGCATGTCCGCGCGGGGGCGGCCCCAGCCCGGCACGTAGGCGGGACACGGCCGGTTGCGGAACTGCTGCAGTTCGACGGTCGTGAAATTAGGCAACATGCCGGGGTTGAAGCGCACGTCCGTCAGCTTGTCCGCATTCAACCTGGGCATGCGGGCAAAGCGGAACCAGGCGTCGACATAGCAATTGTCTTCCTGCAGCGCGCGCAAGGCGGCCAGGCTGCCCTCCGCCTTGGCCGAGACGGCGATGCCGGGCGCCAGTTGCTGGCCTTGCTTACCCGTTTCCACCAGGCCGGCCGGGCAGGCGGCGGGCGCCAGCGCATCCGGCAGCAGGCTCAGGGTGCCGCGCCGCAAGGTGTACACGTCCGTCTTGCTGTCGAGCGAGACATAGATCCAGCACAGCGGATTGCTGGGGAAGGCCGTCATCGCCACGTCCCACACGCGCGTGCCGGGATCGAGGCGCTGCACGGCCGCCTCGATGCGCGCACGGCCAAGGGCCGACGCCACGCCCTGCGTGCCGATGAACGTGGCGGCCAGCGCGAAGGCCAGCAGCAGCGGTCCGCGCCCCCGCTCGCCAGCCCGTCCCTGCAGCACGGCCAGGATCGCGCCCAGCCCCAGCAGGATGAGCAGCGAAGCGGGCGCCAGATAGGTTTTATAGGTGAAGAAACACAGGGCCGCCGTCAACCCCGCCAGCAGCACGCTTTTGACGATGCCGTAGTGCAAGGACATGATCACGGGCACGCCCAGCAGCACCCAGAACATGGGCTCGACAATGAAGACCATGTCGCCATACAGCCAGCGGCTGTCAAACGGATAGAACGGGTGCAAGCCATAGGAATTGAGGAAATCCATGCCCATGTGCAAGCAAAAGCCCAGCAGCAGGCAAGCGGCCAGGCCGATGCGGGCGGGTACGCTGCTTTTCAGCAGCCGGCGCGCGCCGGGCCACAGCAGCCACAGCATGGCCAGCAACAGCAGCGCCTGCGGCAAGGCCAGCAGTAATGTATGCGTGTGGCCGCGGTGGTGCAACATGTAGCCGAACGGGCGCGGCAACAGCCTGGTCAGCACCAGGTCCAGGTCGGGCGCGTTGCTGGCAAACCATGCCGAAAATAAAAACAGCGCGCGCCGGGTACGCTGTGCGGGGGCCTGCGGCTCGGGCGGCAGGCTGCGGTGTACCAGTTCGCCGACCCCGAGGCCGATGACCGAATGCGTAATATTATCCATAGGGCAATTTTACAGGATGCCCGCCCTGGCGTGCTCTTGCACGACTGCCTGCGCGACAAAGCTACAGCTTCTCCAGCTCCGGGCCACGCATGCCCACCAGCAAGGCGCGGCCGTCGGGCAGCACGCGGAACTCGCCATAGCGGGCCTTTTCCCAGCGCGCCGCCTCGCCTTCCTTGAAGAACCAGGCATCGCTGACGAGCACCCAGTTCCCATCCTTCGGCGTCAGTTCGAGCAGGAATTCGCCGGGCGCCAGCGCCTCTTGGGTGTACGGGCGCAGCAATTCCGCCACGCCGCGCGCATCGCGCATCGCCACCACGAGGGGCCGGCCAGGCGCCCGGTCCACGCTGGCCAGGGTGGACAGGACGCCCAGGTTGACGAAATTGAGGCGCATGTAGTCGCCCTGCATCAGCGAGCGGGGATCGACGGGTTCCAGCGCCACGAAGATCGCTTGCCCTTTGGCAATCAGCTGCTCTTTTTGCCAGATGCCGCCATTGGCGACCAGCAACACCAGCAGCAAGCCCCCCAGCACGCCCAGGCGCGCGGCGCGGTGCTCAAGCACCACGCCCGCCGGCTTGCTTTCCACCAGGTGCAGCACGGCGCCCCGCATGGCCAGCCACGACAGGGCGCACAGCAGCGCGCCGGCCATGGTCAGCAGCGCTGCCTTGCTGGCCAGCGGCCAGGCCAGCTGATAATAAAAGCTGCCGAGTATCCACGCCGCCGCCAGCGCGGCCGCCACGGCCACGCGCGAACGCCCGCTCGTCAAACAATACGCGAGGATCAGCAGCACGGGCCCCAGCGCCGGCATGAACCACGCCAGCACAATCAACACCAGCGCCACGCCGATGGCGGGCAACTGGCGCAGCGCCGGCCAGCGCCATCCCGCCCAGGCGGCGGCCGCCGTGGCCAGCACGAGCGACACCCCATTCAACACTTGCGCATACCAGGCAACGGCCTGGTGCCGGGTCGCTTCGCGCGCCACGTCACCGACAATACCGCCGCCCAGCGCGCCGCCCAGCATAAAGGTCATGCCGGACCAGAAGACCAGCCCCAGCAAGATTGCCAGGACCCACCCCGTCGACAGCGATTCCAGGAAGGCGGCGATGGACGCGCCGCGGCCATCGTTGAACGCCTGCTTTTGCAGCCAGTGGGCGCCCAGCCAGAATGCCAGGGCCAGCATCCAGGCGCTGTATAGCTGCGTGGGGTCGTTCTCGAAAATCCAGTCGCGCGTGCTATCGATGATGCCCAGCCCCAGCAAGCCGCAGGCGACCAGTCCCAGCAGCACGCGCAGCCAGTCGCGCGGCAAGGCGGCGGCCGTCAGCAGGCACGCCAGGCACATCAGCAGCGACGCCGTCTGCGTGGCATAGTCGCGGAACAGGGCATAGCCGAGCAGGCTGCCGCCCACCAGCAGGCATGGCACGGCCAGTTGTTCGACAAACAATGCCACGCCGCGCGTGCGGATCAGCAGCACGGCCACCACCAGCACGATGGCGGCCACGACATACGCGCCGGGACCGTGGCGCACGACGCTTTCCAGGCCCGCGCCCAGCGCCAGGACCAGGGGGATGGCGGCCAGCCAGGCGCCGAGGGCCGTCATCAGTACCAGCGGCCACGGCCGCACATCCTGCACGGGACGGGCAGCGCCGGACGGCAACAGGCCGGCGCGCGTGGCGTCGTCGATCAGGGTGGCGAGCGCATCGGCTCGCTGACTATTGATATGGCTCATGCCGCCTCCCGGCGCGTGCGCCACAAAATGCCTTGCACGGTGAGCGCCAGCAGCACGGCCGCGAACAAGCCCAGCATCACCAGCCTGCCGATGCCATCGCCATTGCCGCCGCCATGGAACAGCACGTGCCCCAGCCCCCACACCAGCAAGGTGTTCAGGCCCAGCGCGACGGCGCTCAGGCCGAACACGTCAAAGAACTGGCGCGTGGCCAGCAGGACGCCGGCGACGGCCAGCAAGCCGAGACCGGCCCAGTACGGCGATTCGATCTCGCTGCCGAACAGGGCGCTGACGGCCGTGCCCGTGATGAGGAAGGTGGCCAGCACCAGGCCCAGACGCAAGGCCCAGCTGCCCGCGCCCGTCCAGCGCGCCAGCAGGGGCGAGACGAACGCACAGCCAGCCAGCACGGCCAGCCAGCCGCCAATGAAAATGGGCAGATCGGCCGAATCGACGCGCCAGCTGTTGTGCGCATGCGCCTGCATCCACAGGGTGGCGGCCGTCGACAGTATCAGCATCCACGGCGTCCACAGCACGTCGCTGCGCGCCACCAGGCACAGGGGCAAGGCCAGCGCGGCCCACAGGGCGAACAGCTGCCACGGATCGGCGCCCGTCTGGTACGTCTGGCCGAAATACGCGAACAGGCCGCCGATGGCCAGCAAGGCCAGCAGCAGCAAGGGCACGCGCGCTTTCGGCACGGCAAACGCGCCCACGCAGGCGGCGGCCAGCACGCCTTGCAGCAGGGCAAAGCGGCCCATGCGGCCCAGGTCTTCCCAGTTGGCGGCCACCCAGCAGATCAAGCCCATGCCCAGCAGCACGGCGCCCAGCACGGCCACGCCACGCGGCAGCCAGTAGGCCAGGCGCGCCGGTTCGCGCTGGAAGCCGGCCACTTCCTGCAACTGCCGGGTTTGTTGGGCATCGAGCGCATAGTCCGAGGCGAGTTGGTACACGGCGAGGCGTAAATCCATCGTCTGCTTTCAGGTTGATTGGTCGTAAGAAAGCGTCAGCGCTCGACGCTGACGCCGCGCCAGAAAGCGACGTGGCCGGCAATTTGCTTGGCGGCATCCTTGGGCTGGGGGTAATACCAGGCCGCGTTGGCATTGACGGCGCCATCGACGACGAGGTCGTAATAGCTGGCCGTGCCCTTCCATGGGCAGATGCTCGTGTGGCTGCTGGGACGCAGGTATTCCTGCGTCACGGTAGCTAAAGGAAAATATACATTGTTTTCAACGACTTGCACCTGCGCATCGGTGGCTTGCGCGATGACGGCGCCATTCCAGCTGGCTGTTGGCATTTGACTATCCTCCTTCTGCGCCGAGTGTAGCGCAAAAAGTCCGCCATGGCGCGCGCCATTGGCGCCCCGCTCAAGCGCCGGCGATGATCTGGCGCAAGGCTTGTTCGAACACTTCGGGAGGTTGGCCGCCGGAAATCAGGTGACGCTCGTTGATGATGACGGCGGGCACCGAATTGATGCCGTTCTGCTGGTAGAACTGTTCCTGCGCGCGCACCTCGTCCGCATACGCGCCGGAGGCCAGCACCTCGGCCGCTTTCACGCCATCGAGCCCCACCTTGCCGGCCACGGCCAGCAGCACCGCGTGCGAGGACGGATCCTGTCCCTGCGTGAAATACGCATCGAACAGCGCCATTTTCAATGCCTTCTGGCGCCCTTCCAGTCCGGCCCAGTGCAGCAGACGGTGCGCGTCAAACGTGTTGTAGATGCGGCCGCGCTTGTCCATGGCAAAGGTAAAGCCCAGCTGTTCGCCGCGCGCGCGAATGGCTTCGCGCGATTGCGCCATCTGTTCCGGGGAGGAGCCGTATTTGCGGGCGATGTGTTCGCCGACATCCTCGCCTTCGGGCGGCATGTTGGCGTTCAGCTCGAAGGGCTGGAAGTGGATGTCGGCCTGGACGGTGCCTTGCAACGTGTCCAGCGCCTGCTCCAGCGATTTCAGGCCGACCACGCACCAGGGGCAGGAAACGTCGGACACGAAATCGATACGGATGGGGGTAGGTGTGGCGGGAGTGGAACTCATGGTGGGCAGCCTTTGCGCGAGTCGGTGGCGGCCGCACCGCGCGGCGCCGCAAGCACAGCATATGCGTGCGGCCCGCGGGAAATCAAGCGCTTACTTTTTCTTGGCGGGCGCCTTGGCCCCATCCTTCTTGCCGCCGATCTTGCTTTCCTTGCCAGAAAGCAAGTTCGCGATGTTCTGGCTGTGGCGGTAAGCGAGCAGCACGCTCATGACGATGACGGCCAGCAAGATGGGATCGACGCCAAACAGCAAGCCATAGTAGAACGGCGCGAACAGGGCCGCCACCAGGGCTGCCAGCGAGGAATAGCGGAAGGCATACGCGATGATCAGCCAGGTGGCCAGGGTCGCCAGGCCCAGCCAGGGATTGATGCCCAGCAACACGCCGAGGGCCGTGGCCACGCCCTTGCCGCCGACGAAGCGGAAGAACACGGGCCACAGATGGCCGAGGAAGACGGCGATGGCGACCAGGGCCACGGCCGTGTCGCCCACGCCCAGCGCGCTGGCAAAATGGTCGGCCAGGAACACGGCCAGCCAGCCCTTGGCGCCATCGCCCAGCAGGGTCATGATGGCGGCGCCCTTGTTGCCGCTACGCAGCACGTTGGTGGCGCCCGGATTTTTCGAGCCATAGGTGCGCGGATCGGCAATGCCGTAGACTTTGCTCATCACCACGGCAAACGATATCGAGCCGAGCAAGTAAGCGGCCACTGTCATTGCCACGGTTGTGATTACTGGATTCATTTCTTCCCTTTATTGTGTTTATTGCACCAGCATCGAGGCTGGCGCAGCAGAATATACACCAGCGCCCCGTCCAGGGACAGGGCGAAGCCCCGCTTTCTTGCTCTCTTAATCCTGCAATGCGCACTGCACCGGTTTGGCTTTCAACAAATCAACGAGCACCTGCGGCGCCAGCGAGACGAGGAAACCGCGCCGCCCGCCATTGATATAGATGCGTTCGAGCGCCAGAATCGATTGCTCCACGTACACGGGCATGGCCTTCTTCGTGCCGAAGGGCGAGGTGCCGCCGATCATGTAGCCGGAATGGCGCTGCGCCACTTCGGGCTTGCATGGCTCGACGGACTTGCAGCCGATGCCACGCGCCAGATTCTTGGTCGACACCTTGCAATCGCCATGCATGAGCACGATCATCGGCTTGGCCGCCTCGTCCTGCATCACCAGGGTCTTGATCACCGCGTGTTCGGGCACGTTCAATTCGCGCGCCGAGACGCTGGTGCCGCCGTGCTCCTCGTAGGGATACGGATGTTCTTCGAAGGAAACTTGATGCTTGCGCAGCAACTGCGTCGCCTGGGTTTCGGAAATATGCTCTTTTTTAGCCATGCGTGATACGCTGATCGTTCAGTGAGGAGTGCTAATTATGCAGGAAGAAATCCGCTTTGCCACATTCAATGTCTGCAACCTTGCCCCCGCCGGGGCGAAATTGTATGACAACCTGGAACCGTTGAGCCCGGCGCAATACGAAGCCAAGGCGGAATGGACGGCGCGGCAAATCGACCTGCTCGACGCCGACGTGATCGGTTTCCAGGAAATTTTCTCGCAAGCGGCCCTGCGCGACGTGCTGTCGCGCACGCGCCATTACCGCGCAGCCACCCTGGCCGGCTACGATGCCATCGATGCCGCCGGACGCATGCTGCCCACGGTGGCGCTCGTGTCGCGCTTGCCGCTGGCCGGCGCCGGTGTTGCCTGGGCGAATTTCCCCGCCGGCGTGAGCGTGCCTGCCGACGACGATGCTGGCCGCTTCGCCCGCGCGCCGCTGCATGTCCAGGTCATCTTGCCTGGCGGACAACTCACGGACGTGGTCGTGGTGCATTTGAAATCGCGCCGCCCCGACTACCGCCATGGCGACGGCAACGATACTACCGCCTACGCGCTGGCCAACCTGCGCTCGCTGCAGCGGCGCGGCGCGGAAGCCGTGGCCCTGCGCGTGCTGGCAAGCGAACTGGGCCACAGCGGCCGTCCCCGTATCGTGCTGGGCGACTTCAACGACATCGCCAATGCCGTCACCACGGCCATCGTCATGGGGGCGGGCGCGCCGTGCGAAGCGGGTGCCGAGATGCGCGAACGCCTGTACGACGCCAACGCCATCCAGCAGCGCCAGGACGCCCTGCGCCACGTGGGCTACACGAATATCCACGACAGCGCCTACATGACGATCGACCACATCCTCGTGTCCGAACATTTTCATCCCGCCTCGCCGCGCGCCATCGGCGTGCTGCAGGAAGTGACCTATCTCAACGACCATCTGCTGCTGGGCTTGCGGCACGCCTCCGACCATGGCCAGGTGCTGGCACGCATCAAGCTGCTGGGAAATATTGACTAACTCAGTCACTAGTGCAGCAACTTCGCCAGCGCGCTGCCCTCCACTTGCGCGCTGGCATAGCGCCCCTGGTATTGCTGGCAGCCCTGCCCCCGCAGATACGCCAGTTGCTGCGCCGTCTCCACGCCTTCGGCGATCACCGTCAATTGCAGCTCGCGCGCCATGGCGATGATGGTGGCGGCCACGGCCGTGTCGGACTCGCCCGCCGCGCCGTCCGCGGCGGCGGGCAGGAACGAGGGGTCGATCTTGAGTTTATCCACCGGGTAATGGCGCAGATTGGCCAGGCGCGAATAGCCGGTGCCGAAGTCGTCGATGGCCAGCCTGGCGCCCAGCGCGCGCAGTTGCGCCAGCACGCCGGCCAGGCGCGCACCGCCCTTCATCAGCAAGGACTCCGTCACTTCCAGTTCCAGGCAGCCGGCAGGCAAGCCCGACACGGCCAGCGCCTCTTGTACGCTGAGCAACAAGTTATTGTGCAGACATTGCGCCGGCGACAGATTCACGGCCACGCGCCAGGCATGGCCCGCGTCGTGCCAGGCACGCGCGCGCAGGCAGGCGTGGCGCAGCACCCAGTTGCCGATCGACACCATCAAGCCGCACTCCTCGGCCACGGCGATGAAGCGCTCGGGCGGCAGCACGCCCAGTTGCGGGTGGCGCCAGCGCAACAGCGCTTCGGCGCCGACGATCTGCCCGCTGGCGACATCGAGCGCAGGCTGGAATTCCAGCACGAATTCCTCGCGACCCAGCGCCTCGCGCAAGCCTTGCTCCAGGCTGGCCCGCTCGACGATCTGCGCATTCATCTCGGCATTGAAAAACTGGAAATTGTTACGCCCGCTTTCCTTGGCGTGGTACATGGCGATGTCGGCGTTATGCACGAGGCTATCGATGCTGTCGCCATCGCTGGGAAAGATGGCCACGCCGATCGAGGTGGACACATGCAATTCGTATTCGCCCAGCTGATAGGGCTGCGTGACGGCATGCAGCAGGCTGGACGCCACGTGGGCCACCTGGTCGATGCCGCCCACCTCGGCCAGGATGATGACGAACTCGTCGCCGCCATGCCGGCTGACCGTGTCGACGCCGCGCACGCAGCGCACCAGGCGCCGCGCCACTTCCTTGAGCAGCAAGTCGCCCACGTGGTGGCCCATGCTGTCGTTGATGTGCTTGAAGTGGTCGAGGTCCAGGTACAAAATGGCCAGCATGCTCAGCTTGCGCCGCGCGGCCGCCAGCGCCAGCGACAGCCGGTCCAGCAACAGCACCCGGTTCGGCAAGTCGGTGAGGAAATCGTGCTCGGCCAGGTGGCGCGTGTGCTCCTCGTTTTTCTTGCGCTCACTGATATCGCTGAGGATGGCCAGATAATTGCTCAATTGCCCCTGCGAATCGCGGATGGCCGTCAGCGACAGCCAGGCCGGGTAGCGCCCGCCCGCCTTGCGCTGGCCCACGATGTCGCCTTGCCAATATCCGTTGTCCCCGACTTCGTCCCACACGTGGTCGAAAAACGCGGGCGCGTCCGGCTCCGCGCCGTGCAGGACGAAGGGCTTGCCCAGCATGTCGTCCAGGCTGTAGCCGCTGATCTCGCTGTACGCAGGATTCATGCTGACCACGCGCTGCTGCGGGTCCAGCACGACGATGGCTTCGCGCGCATGCTCGACCACCTGCGCCGACAGGTACAGGGCGCGCTCGGCAAGTTTGCGCGAGGAAATATCCCGGATCACGGCGTAAAACAGATAGGTGTGGTCGAGCGTGACGGAAGTGAGCAGCACTTCGCCCCAGAACAGCTCGCCCGCGCACGTCTGGTAGCGCCAGTCATAGCGGCAATTGCCGTCCGCGTGGGCCTGCGCCGCCAGTTGCGTGCCGCGCAACGCTGACAATTCGCCATCGGGCTGACGCAAGGGCGAAAAATCGCTGAGGCGGCGCCCCAGCAGCCGTGGCCGGCCCTCGCATTGAAACAGGACGATGGCGGCGGGATTGGCGTCGGCGATATGTTCGTCACGCAGCAGCAGGATGGCATCGGCGGATTTCTCGTACAGCTGGCGGAAATTGTCGCCCATCAGCAACAAGGCGCCCTGCGCGGCGCCATCCTGGCCGCTGGCCGTGATGTCGACGTCGATGCAGACCACTTGCCGCACTCGCCCGGACTGGATGACAGGAAACACGGTGGAACAGATGCAGCGCGGCGCGGCGCCATCGGCACCGAGCTTCCACAGGCGCGTGCTGCGCGCCTTGCCGCTTTCCCACACGGCCGCCAGTTCGCCGGCAACCTCCTCGGCCAGAGTGGCATCCGGCAGCGAGGCGGCCACCCTGGCCCACGGCTGGCCCAGCGCCAGCTCGGCCGTCACGCCATACAGGCGCGCCGCACCCAAGCTCCAGTAGCGCACGATGCCATCGCGGTCGATGCCGCGCACGGCCAGGCCCGGTGCCTGCTCGACGGCGGCAACGATGATGGACAGCAAATCGAGCGCCTTGCCGGCCGCTCCCGCCTGCGGTTCGGCAGCGGCCAGCAAACGGCCAGGCGACGGGGCGGCTCCGGCAATCCGTTCAGACATCAGCCCCCCGTGGCGCGGCCGCACGGCAACCGGCGGGCGAATGGCCTGTCCGGTGGCGCAACCATCCCACCCATTCTTGCGCGCCGGCGAATCGGCTTCTTGAGGATGCGCAAGCATCGTGACGTGCAAGGCGTCGATGCCGGCAGTGTCTTTGGTCGCCGTTTTTTGCATTCCAGCCCCGATTTTGTGCAATCTGTCGCACGGCGATGGCGGCCGGGCTGGATTCTTCCTAAAGTGGCAACATGCGCATCGCCGTGAACGGCTGCAGCGGCAGGCGTGTTGTCTGCGGCCGCCACGGTGATGCGCTACCCGAATTCCCCCGGCCAGCGACAGGCCGGGTCCGCACCGAGACCTGGCGCCGAACCCCTGCGCCGCTCCTGACCAAAAATACCTATGAAAAACGAGACCCTGCCCCCCGCCTCTCCCCTTGCAGCCACGCGCCGCCGGCGCTGGCGCACCCCCGTGCTGATCCTGGTCGTGCTGGGCCTGGCCGGCGGCGGCTGGACGGTGATGCAATCGAAGCAACAAGCCGCCAAGGCGGCCGAACTGCAAGCGAGCAAGAAGAAGGAGCAGGCCAAGACGCCCGTGCATGAACTGGCGCAGGGCGACGTGGCCGCCATCGCGGCGCGCGCGCTCAGCATCAGCTTGCCCCTGTCCGGCTCGCTGGCGCCCGTGACCCAGGCCACCATCAAGGCCAAGGTTTCCGGCGTGATCCAGGAAACGACCTTGCAGGAAGGCCAGCAAGTGGCGAATGGGCAAATCCTCGTGCGCCTGGATGCGGCCGACCTGCGCGCCCGCCTGACGCAGCAGCAAGCCATGCTCGACGAAGCCCAGGCGCGCTTGTCGATGGCCAGCAAGAATGAAGCGAACAGTCAGGCCCTGCTCAAGCAAAAATACATTTCGCAGACGGCGTACGACACAACGCAAAACTCGGTCGAGCTGGCGCGCGCCAACGTCAAGTCCGCCGCCGCCATGGTCGATATCGCCCGCATCGCGCTGGCCGATGCGGTGATCCGCGCGCCGATGGCCGGCATCGTCAGCAAGCGCCACCTGCAGGCCGGGGAAAAAGTCTCGCCCGACATGCCCGTCTACACCATCGTCAACCTGGCGCAGCTGACCCTGGAAGCGCCCGTGCCCAGCGCGGAAATCCCCCGCATCAAGCTGGGCCAGGACGTGCACTTCAAGGTCGACGGCTTCGGCGCGCGCGACTTCGCCGGCAAGGTCACGCGCATCAACCCCACCACCGAGAGCGGCTCGCGCGCCATGCTGGTCTACATCGCCGTCGACAATGGCGATGGCGCGCTGCGCGGCGGCATGTTCGCCAAGGGCAGCATCGTCACCGAACGGTCAAACGTGGCGCCGCTGGTGCCCCTGACGGCCGTGCGCAACGAAAAGCAGGGCCCCGTCGTGTACGCGCTGGTGAACAACAAGGTGGTCGCCCAGCCCGTCACCTTGGGGCTGCGCAACGAGGATGAAGGCTATGCGGAAGTCAAATCCGGCCTGGTGCCGGGCGCGAAAGTCATCATCGCCAGGCTCGATGGCGTCAAGCCGGGCCATGGCGTGACCTTCGCCGCACCCGCCGCCGCCCCTGCCGCGCCGGCAGCCGTGCTGGCACGGAAGGATTAAGCCATGTGGATGACCAAAGTCAGTATCCAGAACCCCGTCTTCGCCACCATGGTCATGGTGGCGCTGGTGGTGCTGGGCATCTTCTCCTACCGGGGCCTGGGCGTGGAAAGCATGCCCAGCGTGCAGTTCCCGTTCGCCGCCATTGAAGTGAACTACCCGGGCGCCTCGCCCGAAGCCGTGGAAAACGACATCACGCGCCCCATCGAGGACGCCGTCAACACCGTCAGCGGCATCAAAACGATTCGCGCCAACTCGTGGGAAGGACGCGCCGGCGTCTACCTGGAATTCGAGCTGTCGACGAACATGGACAAGGCCATGCAAGACTTGCGCGACAAGGTGGCCCTGGTGCGCCCCCGCTTCCCGAAGGAAGCCAAGGACCCGTTCATCGCCCGCGCCGAGGGCGACAACGAGCGCCCCATCGCCACCATCGTGCTGACCTCCACCGGGCATGACCTGCGCTCGCTGTCGACCATGACGGAGCAGATCATCAGCAAGCGCTTCCAGGGCGTGGCCGGCGTGGGGCAAGTCAAGCTGCGCGGCTTGCGCGCGCGCCAGATCCTCATCAGCATGAAGCCGATCGAACTCAATGCCCAGGGCATCGGCGTCGATGAAGTGATCCGCGCCATCCAGGCGACGAATACCAATTTGCCGGCCGGCTCCATCAGCCATGGCGCGGCCGAACAGCTGGTGCGCGTGGAAGGCAAGATCAAGGATGCGCGCGAATTCGGCAAGATCATCGTCGCGCGCCGCGCCGTCGGTCCCGTCTACCTGGACCAGGTGGCCACCGTCGTCGACGGCGAGCAGGAAGAACTGTCGATCTCGCGCATGAACGGTCAGCAGGCCGTGACGATGGAAATCACCAAGGTGCAGGACGCCAACGTGGTGGAAGTGGGCACCGGCATCCTGAAAGTGGCGGCGGACCTGCAAAAGACCCTGCCGCCCGATATCACCCTGCGCGTGCTGGACGACGAATCGGAGCGCGTGCAAAGCCAGCTCGATAACGTCAAGCGCACCATCATCGAAGGCGCCGTGCTGACCATGGTGATCGTCTTCCTGTTCCTGCATTCGTGGCGCTCGACCATCATCACGGGATTGACCCTGCCGATCTCCGTGCTGGCCAGCTTCATCGCCATGAAGGCCTTCGGCTTCACCCTGAACTTCCTGACCTTGATGGCGCTGTCGCTGTGCATCGGCCTGTTGATCGATGACGCCATCGTCGTGCGCGAAAACATCGTGCGCCACCTGGGCATGGGCAAGAACCACTACAAGGCGGCCAACGACGGCACCAATGAAATCGGCCTGGCCGTCATGGCCACCACGTTCGCCATCGTCGCCGTGTTCGTCCCCGTCGCCTTCATGGACGGCATCATCGGCCGCTTCTTCCTGCAGTTCGGCATCACCGTGGCCGTCGCCGTTCTCGTCTCCCTGTTCGTCAGCTTCACGCTCGACCCCATGCTGTCGTCCGTCTGGCGCGACCCCGTCAAGGACCGCTTCAAATACGCGCCGTGGCTGGGCCGCTTCATGGCCTGGATCGAGACGGGCATCGACCGCCTGCATGTATGGTATGGCAAGGTGCTGGCTGTCGCTTTGCGCTGGCGCAAGACGACCCTGGCCACGGCCGTCGCCCTGTTCGCGGGCAGCCTGATGCTCGTGCCGATGATCGGCGGCGAGATGTTCCCGGAAACGGACCAGGGCTGGGTCAACCTGCGCTTCAAGACGCCCGTCGGCTCCAGCCTCGAATACACGGATACCAAGGTGCGCCAGATCGAAACGGCCCTGAAGGAATTCCCAGAAATCGACAGCCTGGTGGCCAATGTCGGCACGCAGGACGGGCGCAACACGGCCGAGGTGAACCTGAAGCTGACGGACATCAAGAAGCACAAGCGCCGCTCGCAGCAGGAGCTGGAAAAGCTGATCCGCGAACGCCTGGCGCCGATTGCCGGCATCACCCTGTCCGTCGGACAGCGTCCCATCTTCATCGCCATTTTGGGCACAGACGAAGGCAAGCTCGATGCGGTGGCGCACACCCTGATGGACAAGATGCGCGGCATCAAGGGCCTGGCCGACATGGAATACAGCCAGGAAGGCGCCAATCCATCGACCACCGTGAAGATCAATAACGAACTGGCCAGCGACCTGGGTTTGTCGGTGCAGCAGATCGGCAACGCCCTGCGTCCGTTCGTGGCGGGCGACACGGTCAGCCACTGGCTGGCCAGCGACGGGCAAAACTACGACGTCAACGTGCAGCTGCCCAAGTCGGGCCGGCAAAAGGTGGCCGACCTGGCCGACCTGTCGCTGGCCTCCAGCAAGCTTGATGCGAACGGCAAACCCGTCATGATCCCGCTGCGCCAGGTGGTCGACTTCGTGCCGTCATCGAGCCCGCAGGTGCTGAAGCGCCAGGCCTTGCAGCGCCGCGTGGCCATCTATGCAGGCACGCAGGGCCGCCCTGCCGGCGACGTCGACGCCGACGTGCAGAAAGCCATCAAGTCCATCGACTTGCCGCCCGGCGTGCGCTTCGACGTGGCCGGCAATGCGCAGCAGATGGCCGAAACCATGGGCGGCGCCATGATGGCGCTGGGGATCGCCGTGATCTTCATCTACCTGGTGCTGGCGTCGCAATTCGGCAGCTTTTTGCAGCCGATCGCCATCATGGTGTCCCTGCCGCTGTCGCTGATCGGCGTGCTGGCCGCCCTGCTCATTACGGGCAGCACCCTGAACATCTTCTCCGTGATCGGCTTCATCATGCTGATGGGCTTAGTCACCAAAAATGCGATTCTGCTGGTGGACTTCACCAACCAGCGCCAGCGCGAAGGCCTGGGCCAGTTCGAGGCGCTGATGGAAGCGGGGCAAGTGCGCTTGCGCCCCATCCTGATGACGACACTGGCCATGGTCTTCGGCATGCTACCGATGGCCATCGGCATGGGCGACGGCGGCGAATCGCAGGCGCCGATGGGCCGCGCCGTCATCGGCGGCGTGATCACCTCGACCCTGTTGACCTTGGTGGTGGTGCCCGTCGCCTACACCTACCTCGACAGCCTGGGCAAGCGCGCCGCGCGCTTTTTCGGCGGCAGCGGCGAGCACGCCGACTCTGCCGACGACGGCAAAGCACACGCCCACTGATTGACCGGTCGCCTTCACCGTCCCCGCATTGGCGGGGACGACGCGGCGGCTTCCTGAAGAGAGCTTCAGTTGACCAAAGCAGCCCCACTGGCTAGACTGTCCCCGTTATCAATGATATGGAGTGACTCGTGGGTGCTTGTTCCAGTGACAGTAGTCGATTGACCATCGGCGATCGGCCTTAGGCAAGACGCGCGCATTCCGCCCGCCCTGTCCATGGCAAGGTGCGGTTTTATCAGCGGCAGTATTCTCTCGCCGCCACTTCCCTCCTCATCGTTCCACCGTTATCGTCTGCTGCCCCCTTTCGGGGCGAATTGTCTTCGCCCCTGCACTCGCCTGTTCCTCCCCAGCCGGGAGAAACTGATGGTGGTATTTGACTTTGCGCTGCGCGTTGCCGCGGCATTGACCCTGGGCGCCATGATCGGCGCCGAACGCCAGCTGCGCCAGCGCATGGCGGGCCTGCGCACGAACGCGCTGGTGTCCGTCGGCGCCTCGCTGTTCGTGATGGTTTCCGTGCTCGAAGGCGATAGCGCCGGCCATATGCGCATCGCCGCGCAGGTGGTGTCCGGCATCGGCTTCCTGGGCGCCGGCGTCATCATGCGCGAAGGCATGACGGTGCGCGGCTTGAACACGGCCGCCACCCTGTGGTGCTCGGCCGCCATCGGCATCCTGTGCGGCCTGGGGTTCGCGCTGGAAGCGGCCATCGGCACGGGATTTGTCCTGGTGGCCAACCTCGTGCTGCGCCACCTGGCGCAACGCATCAACGCGCACGGCGGCGAAGCGGGCATCGAGACGGAAAGCATCTACCGCGTGACGGCCGTGTGCGAGGCGGAGCAGGAAATCCTCGTGCGCAACCTGATGCTGCGCATGATCAGCGGCATGCCGGCCCTGATGCTGCAATCCTTGCACAGCGAGGATGCCGCGCACGCCGGACGCATCGAAGTGCGGGCCGACCTGCTCACGCCCCTGTCCAGCCTGGGGTTGCTGGAACAGATCGTCAGCCAGGTCAGCCTGGAAGGCAGCGTCTCGGCCGTGCGCTGGGCGCTGGTGAACAACGCGGAATTTGTCGCCGAACGGGGAGTGTGATGATGAAAAAATTCTTCCATTGGTTTGTCCAGCGCGGTCCGGCCGTCGCCACCTACCGCCTGACCGTCACCTGCCCCGCGGCGCAGGCCGACCACGTCGTGCGCCTGCTGCTGGCCGAACTCAAGGGCGCGGGCTTGGCGCCGTCGCAAATGCTGCGCAGCTGGGACGCAGCCAGGCAGGTGGTGCAGCTGATCGCCACGGTGCTGTGCCAGGCCGTGCAGCGCGCCGTGCTGGTGCGCTTCGTCAACCGCGCGGGCGCCTGGCCGCAAGTGCGGCAAGTGCGCTGGGAAGGCGTCGCGCCTTCAATCTGAAGCGGGCAGGCGCATGAGGAACAGCGCGCCGCCTTGCGGGCGGTTCTGCGCCTCGATGCTGCCGCCGTATGCATGCACGATGGCTTGCGACAGGGCCAGGCCCAGGCCGAAACCGGGCGCCTCGCCCGCACGCGCCTGGGCGCCCCTGTAAAACCGCTCGAACAGGTGCGGCAAGTCTTCCACGCCGATGCCCGGTCCTGCATCGCTCACGCCAACGAGCGCGTCGCCGCCGTCGCGCGCCACGTGCACGCTGATGACACTGCCGGACGGCGAAAACTTCACGGCGTTGTCCAGCAAATTGGCCAGCACCAGGTCGACCGGGCCGGCCGCCACCCTGGCCTGCACGTCGACACTTGCATCGAAGACGATGCGGATGCCGCGCTGCGCTGCCGCCTTTTCCAGACGCTGCGCCGCCGCCCGTACGAGCGGATTGAGTTCGATGGTTTCCACCGCGTTGCGCTCCTGGCCCACGTCCAGGCGCGTGAGCATCAAGAGCTCTTCCACCAGGGTCGTCAGGCGCTGCACTTCATCGAGGCAGGAGGCCAGCGCATCGACATACTCGGGCGACTCGCGCGGGCGACGCAGGGTGATTTCGATTTCCGTGCGCAGGCGCGACAGGGGCGAGCGCAATTCGTGCGAAGCGTCAGCCGTGAAGCGGCGCTGCGCATCGTAGCCGTGTTCCAGGCGGTCCAGCATGGCGTTCAGGGTATCGACCAGGCGGCCGATCTCGTCTTGCGTACCGGGATGGGGCAGGCGCTGGTGCAAACTGGCTTCGCCGATCGAATGCGCCTGGTCCACCACGTCGTCGATGGCGCCCAGCACGCGGCGCGTGAGCATTTCGCCGGCCAGGCCCACGGCCGCCAGCAGGGCCAGCGCCATGGCGCCAAACAGCACGGTGGCCGCGGCCAGCACGTGATTGGTGTCGTCGAGCGAACCGGCCACCTGCACCGCCAGGCGCGCGCCGGACGAAGGTACGGGAATCGAGACCATGCGCAGCGGCTCTTCGCCGAACTTCGGCAGGGTCTCGAAAATGGTCTCGCCGGCCGCCAGGCGCGCCAGCAAGGCGGGAGGCGCCGGCAATTGCGCCGCCTCCAGGTTGCGGCTGCGCGCCAGCACGCGGCCTTCGCCATCAATGATCTGCACCAGGCGGTCGAGCCGCGTCAATGACGGCGGCGCCTGGCCCGGCGCCACCTCGTGCACTTGCACGGGCTGGCGCGGCGCGGCCGGCAGCATGGCCATTTCCGTCTCGGCCAGCGCCAGCAGGGCCGCATCGAGCTGGCCATGCACGGCGCGCGACAGCCCCCAGTAACCGGCCAGCGCCGTACAGGCGACGATGGCGAGGATGACGGCCAGGTGCACCAGCAGCAGGCGCTTGCGAAAGCTAGCCACCGTTGTTTTCCGCCAGGCGGAAGCCGCGTCCGCGCACCGTGTGGATCAAGGCCGGCAAGCCCGGCGCATCCACTTTCCCCCGCAGGTTGCGCACGTGGACATCGATCAGGTTGTCGATGCCGATCAGGTCCGCCTGCCAGATCTGCTCGGCCAGGCGCGCGCGGCTGACCACTTCGCCCGCCTGGCGCAGCAGGATCAGCAGGATGGCGTACTCCTTGGGCGTGAGCACCAGCGGCGTGCCAGCCCGCGTCGCCTGGTGGCTGACGGGATCGAGCGTCAGGTCGGCCAGCGCCAGCACCAGCGGGCGGCTGATGTCGGAGCGGCGCAACAGGGCGCGAATGCGCGCCAGCAGCTCCTCGAATTCGAACGGCTTGGTCAGGTAATCGTCGGCGCCCGTGTTCAGGCCGGTCACCCGGTCGGCCGTGGCGTCGCGCGCCGTGAGCATCAACACGGGCGTCTGGATGCCGCGCGCGCGCAAGTCGCGGCAAAAATCGATGCCCTGCTTGCCCGGCAACATCCAGTCCAGCACGATTGCGTCGTAATCGACGGCGTAGCTTTCCTCTTCGCCTTCTTCCGCGCTGTGGGCCACGTCGACAACAAAGCCTTCTTCCTGCAAGCCGCGCGCCAGCAGGCGCGCCGCCTTGCGGTCGTCTTCCACCAGGAGGATTCTCATGCCTGCCTTTCGCATTACGCCGTGTTTTCCATGCTGGCATTTTACCGCGCCGCACCGTGCGCGCACGGAACCTGAAGAATGATTCAGGCGTTCTTGGGCGCTTCTTCAGGACCACATTGCTATGCTTTCCCGGCGCTGTTGTGACGCTGCCTGCGCCACCTGCGCCCCTCTCATTGCCCGCCTGGGCACGGCATCCACGCATGCCCCCTCACCATCAATAACAAGGAAACACGGGATGAACACGACCACCCGCAACGCCCTGGGCGCCAGCTGCGCCCTCGCTCTCGCCTGCTCGGCCCTGGCCGGCTGCGCCAAGCCGACGGCGGCAGCCACGCCGCCCGTCCAAGCGATGCATCTGGACGACGGCAGCATCGCCGTCGACAAGATGTCGCCGCTGCGCCAGCGCCTGCAGGTCGCCGCCGTGCTGGAACAGGACATCGCCACGCAGACGGAAGCGCCGGGCAGCATCGAAGCCATGCCGGAAAAGCTGGTGAAGATCACGCCGCCCCTGGCCGGGCGCATCACGCGCTTGCAGCGCGCCCTGGGTGATAGCGTGAAGGCGGGCGATCCGCTGTTCACGCTGGACTCGGCGGAACTGAGCGCCGCCTACGCGGACGACAGCAAAGCCAGGTCCGCCCTGCTGCAGGCGCGCCAGGAACTGGAACGCCAGAAAACCCTGTTCGAGGCGGAAATCGCCGCGCGCAAGGAGTACGAGGCGGCGCAGGCCACTTTTGCGCAGGCCGGCAGCGACGCCCAGGCCAGCGCCGACAAGCTGGCGCAGTATGGCGCCGGAGCGCGCGGGTCGCGCCGCGACTATGTGCTGCGTTCGCCGATCGCCGGCACCGTGATCGCCATGGAAGGCGCCCAGGGCGGCTACTGGAACGATATCAACGCGCCCGTGATGACGGTGGCCGACCTGTCCACCGTGTGGCTGTCGGCCAACGTGGCCGAAAGGGACCTGGCGCAGGTCGCCGTGGGACAAACGACCAGCATCACCGTCGACGCCTGGCCCGGCAAGGCTTTCGAAGGCAAGGTCGCGTATGTGGGCGCCGTGCTCGACCCCGAGACGCGCACGGTGAAGGTGCGCGTGGCCATCGACAACCGCGCCGGCGCCTTCAAGCCCGGCATGTTCGCCCACGCGGGGTTCGCCGGCGCGCCCCGTCGCGCCCTCCTCGTGCCAGCGTCCGCCCTGCTGCAAAGCGGGCCCTCGACGCGCGTGATGGTCGAGCGCAGCGCGCTGGTGTTCTCGCCGCGCGCGGTGGAAGTGGGCGCCAGCCATGGCGACCAAGTGGAAATCGTCTCCGGCCTGAAGGCGGGCGAACGCATCGTCGTCAAGGAAGGAGTGCTGCTCAATGATTGACCGTTTCATCGCCACCTGCTGCCAGCGGCGCGGCATCGTCTGGCTGGTACTGCTGTTCGTCGCCGCCTACGGCGTCTACTGCTGGAAGCAGCTGCCCATCGAGGCGTATCCCGACATCGCCGACGTCACCTCGCAAATCGTCACGCAGGTGCCGGGCCTGGGCGCCGAGGAAATCGAGCAGCAGATCACCATTCCGCTCGAACGCGCCCTGCTCGGCACGCCCGGCATGCACGTGCTGCGCACGCGCAGTCTGTTCGCCCTGTCGCTGATCACGGTGGTGTTCGAGGATGGCAGCGACGGCTACTTCACGCGCGAGCGGCTGCAGGAACGCCTCGCCAGCGTCAACCTGCCGTATGACGCCAAGCCGGGACTCGATCCCTATACCTCGCCCACGGGCGAAATCTACCGCTACACCTTGGAATCGAAAAGCCGCAGCCTGCGCGAACTGTCCGAGCTGCAGTTCTGGACCGTGATCCCGCGCCTGCAGCAGGTGCGCGGCGTGGCCGATGTGAGCAATTTCGGCGGTTTGACCACGCAATTCATGCTGGAACTCGACCCCGCAAAACTCGACAGCTACGGCTTCTCGCTGGCGCAGGTCAAGGACGCCATCAACGCCAACAATATCAGCGGCGGCGGCAGCGTCATCGACCGCGGCCAGCAATCGTACGTGGTGCGCGGCGTGGGCTTGCTGCATTCGCTGGACGACATGGGCAACGTCGTCGTCAGCAGCAAGGATGGCGTGCCCGTGCTGGTGAAGGACCTGGGCAAGCTCGCCTACGGCAACGTGGAGCGGCGCGGCATCCTCGGCAAGGATGACAATCCCGACACCATCGAAGGCATCACCCTGCTGCTGAAGGACTTCAATCCGTCCGAAGCGCTGGCCGGCATCCATGCGGCAGTGGATGACTTGAATGCCAATGTGCTGCCGAAGGATGTGAAAGTGGTGCCCTACCTGGACCGCAGCTCGCTGATCGACGCCACCCTGCACACAGTGGGCTTTACCCTGGGCGAAGGCATGCTGCTCGTCGCCCTGGTGCTGCTGCTGTTCCTGGGCAGCCCGCGCGCGGCCGCCATCGTCGCGCTGACGATTCCGCTGGCCCTGCTGATCGCCTTCATCTTCATGCACCATTTTAAAATTCCCGCCAACCTGCTGTCGCTGGGGGCGATCGACTTCGGCATCCTCGTTGACGGTTCCGTGGTGGTGCTGGAAAACATGCTGCGCCGCCGCGAACGGGAGCAGGAACGGCCCCTCACCCTGCAGGACGCCATCGATGCGACCCTGCAGGTGGCGCGCCCCATCATGTTCGGCATGGCCGTCATCATCGCCGCTTATTTACCCCTGTTCGCCTTCCAGCGCATCGAATACAAGCTGTTCTCGCCGATGGCGTATGCGGTGGGCGCGGCGCTGGTGGGCGCGCTGGTGGTGGCGCTGGTGCTGATCCCGGGCCTGGCCTGGCTGGCCTTGCGCAAGCCGCGCCGCACCTTCCATAACCGCGCGCTGGACAAGCTGGCGGGCGCGTACGGCCGTTTCCTCGAACGCATGGTGGGCAAGAAGCGCTGGGTGGCGATGGTGTGCGCCGCCTCGCTGGCGTGCCTGGCGCTGCTGGGCGGCAGCATCGGGCGCGACTTCCTGCCCTACCTCGATGAAGGCTCCTTGTGGTTGCAGGTACAGATGCCACCCGGGATCACGTTGGACAAGGCGTCCGAGATGGCCAGCGAACTGCGGCACGCCGCGCTGGAGTTTCCCGAAGTGTCGACCATCGTCACGCAGACGGGGCGCAACGACGACGGCACCGATTACTGGACGCCGTCGCACATCGAGGCGAGCGTGGGCCTGCATCCGTACAGGAGCTGGAAGTCGGGCATGAGCAAGCAGCAGTTGATCGCCAAAATGAACGCGCGCTTCGCCAGCATGCCCGGTGTCACGGTGGCTTTCATGCAGCCGATGATCGACGGCGTGCAAGATAAATTGTCGGGCGCGCACAGCGACCTGACGGTGAAAATCTTCGGCAATGACCTCGACGAAGTACGCGGCATCGCCGGCAAGGTGGCAAATGTCCTGAAGACTATCCCTGGCGCCTCCGACGTGGCGGTGGACGTGGAGCCGCCGCTGCCCAACCTGAAGGTGGAACTGGACAGGGCAAAGGCGGCCCGCTACGGCATCAATGCGGCCGACGTGGCCGACCTGATCGCCACCGGCATCGGCGGCGCGCCCATCGGCCAGGTGTACGTGGGCGAGAAAAGCTACGACATCGCCGTGCGCTTCCCGCCGGCCACGCGTTCCAGCCCGGACGCCATCGCCAACTTGAAGCTCAACGCCGCCAACGGCGCGAGGATTCCGCTGGCGCAAGTGGCCACCATCAGCACCACCTCGGGTGAAAGCGTAATCGTGCGCGAAATGGGGCGGCGCCACATCATCGTGCGCCTGAATGCCCGCGGGCGCGACCTGGCCGGCTTCCTGGCCGAGGCGCGCCCGCTGGTGGCGCAAGCCGTGGCCGATGAACACCAGCGCATCAGCGTCGAATGGGGCGGCCAGTTCGAAAACCTGCAGCGCGCGCAAAGCCGGCTGGCGCTGATCCTGCCGATGACCCTGGGCGCCATGTTCCTGCTGCTGTTTGGCCAGTTCCGCAACCTGCGCCAGCCCGCGCTGGTCTTGCTGGCCGTGCCGCTGGCCATGCTCGGTGGCCTGGCCGCGCTGCACCTGCGCGGCATGACCTTGAACGTGTCAAGCGCCGTCGGCTTCATCGCCCTGTTCGGCGTGGCCGTCCTGAATGCCGTGCTGATGCTGGCGCAGATCAACCGCCTGCGCAGCGACGAGGGAAAAAGCCTGCGCGAGGCCGTGCTGGAAGGCGCGCGCGACCGCATGCGTCCCGTGCTGATGACGGCCACGGTGGCCGCCCTGGGGCTGACGCCGGCCATGCTGGCGACGGGCCTGGGCAGCGACGTGCAACGCCCGCTGGCTACCGTCGTGGTGGGCGGCCTGGTGACGGCGACCGCACTGACCTTGCTGCTGTTGCCGGCCCTGTATTACCTGATCGAGGCGCACCTGCAAAAACGCCAAGTCGATACCGAAGGAGATACCCATGACACGTTTTAATGTACTGCTGGCGGCCTGGCTGATTGCTCCATGCGCCATTGCCACACCCTTGAGCTTTGAAACCTATCTGTCCGCCGTGGAAAGCCACAGTCTGGAACTGCAGGCGCAGCAGGAAGGCATCACCTCGGCCAAGGCCGGCATCGGCATCGCCGGCCTGCGTCCCGACCCGGAATTCACGCTGGGCGCCACGCGCGAAACCGTGCGCAGCGTCGAACACCGTCCCGTCACGTGGAATCCGGCCATCAGCATGGCCATCGAGACGGGCGGCAAGCGCGCCGCGCGCTTGAAGGCGGCGCACAGCAATGTCGCGCTGGCAGAGGAAACGGTGGCCGGTTTCAGGAGCGAACTGTATGGCACGGCCGCCGCCGCGTTCACGGAAGCGTGCCGCACGCGCGAGGTCCTCGCGCGCAAGGAACAGACCATGGCGGCCCTGTCGAAGGTAGTCGAAGCGAATACCGTGCGGCGCAAGGCGGGCGACGTGGGCGGCATCGAGCTGCTGCAGTCGCGCGTGGAACGCGACCAGTTCCAGGCCGACCTGGCGCAGGCGCGCAGCGAGGCCGATGGCGCCATGCTGGCCCTGTCGCCGCCGCTGGGACGCCAGTTCGATGGCCTGTTTCCGCAGGCGCAGCTGGCGTGCGACTTCGCCGCGTACGAGGGCGGCGACGCCGGCGTGCTGGTGCCGCAGGCGCTCGAGGCCCGCAACGACGTGCGCATAGCCCGCGCCACCTTGGACAACCTGCGCGACGGTGCGGCGCTGGTGCGCGCCAACCGCGCCGTCGACCCGACCGTGACCGTAGGCCTGGCCGCCGCGCGCGGCTACCATGACGGCATCGACGCCAGCGGCAATCCCGTCGATGGCGCGCCCCGCTCCCGTGCGCTGTCCATCTCGCTGGCCATCCCGATCCCCCTGTCGCGGCGCGACAAGGGCGACGTGGTGCAAGCCGAAGCAGGGGTCACGCAAGCGATGCTGGCCCTGCGCCAGGCCGAATTACAGGCAGAGACGCAAGTGCGCACGGCGCAGCGGCAGCTGCATGCGGCGCAGGACAGGCTGGCGCGCTACCGCGACGGCGTGCTGGTCGATGCGCAAAAGGTAGTCGACGGCATGCGCCTGTCTTACTTCAGCGGCAATGCCTCGCTGCTGGAATGGCTGGCGGCGCAGCGCTCGGCCGATGACGCGTACCAGGGCTATGTGCAGGCGCGCGCCGATGCGGCCATGGCCAGCACGCAGCTGCAACTGGCGCTTGGCCAGCGGCCACGCTTGTAGCGGGGGAAGGGAGAACGAGGGGATACCGGCGCGGCGATGCCGCACCGGTCGTCAGGAACGGGGAGTTACTGGGGCTGGGCGGGTGCGTCGCCTTCGGCGGCCGGATCTGCGTCGACGTCGGCGTCGTCCGCTTCCGGCTCATCGCCTTCGCTGCCATCGGCCGGTTTCGGATTGTTCTTCGCTTCCAGCTTGCGTCTGGCTTTTTCCTCGGCTTTCTTCTTCTTTTCCAGCTCTTTTTGCCGTTTTTCGTATTGGAAATTTGTCTTGGCCATTTACTACCTCTTTAGTTTTTTATTGTTACAGATAAGCACATAGGGCACATTATGACGCAGTTGGAGCAAATACAAAATTTTTAGCCGCGCGGATGATGCTGCGCATGCAGCAGTTTCAGCCGTTCGCGGGCCACATGCGTGTAAATCTGCGTGGTGGAAATATCGGAGTGCCCCAGTAACAATTGCACAACACGCAAGTCCGCGCCATGGTTGAGCAAATGCGTGGCGAACGCATGGCGCAAGGTGTGCGGCGACAGCGGTGCCGTGATGCCGGCGCTCAACGCATGTTTCTTGATGATGACCCAGAACATTTGCCGCGTCATGGCGCCGCCGCGCCGCGTGACGAACAGCGCATCGTCCATCTGCCCATCGAGGATGACGCCGCGCGCTTCCTTCAGGTAGCGCTCAATCCACAGCCGCGCCTGCTCGCCGAACGGCACCAGGCGCGTCTTGCTGCCCTTGCCCGTGATGCGCAGCACGCCATCGTTCAGGCTCAGTTCCACCGATTTCAAGTCCACCAGTTCCGACACGCGCAAGCCGCTCGCATACATGAGCTCCAGCATCGTGCGCTCGCGCAGGCCCAGCGGCGTGCTCACGTCGGGCGCCGCCAGCAAGGCTTCCACCTGCGCTTCGCTCAAGGTGTGCACGAAGCGCGCCGGCTGCTTGGCCGAGACCATCTTCAGGCACGGATCGGCCGCGATATGCTTGTGCCGCAAGGCCAGCTGGTAAAAGCGCTTGAGCACGGACAAGCGCCGGTTCGACGACGTCGCCTTGCTCTCGTCGTGGCGGGCCGCGAAATACGCGTCGATGTCGGCCGTGGATACCTCGTACAGGCCCTCGCGCCCGGGCCGGTTCACTTCCAGCCAGCGCGCGAACAGACGCATGTCGCGCCGGTAGGCGTCCAGCGAGTTCTTCGACAGGCCGTCTTCCAGCCACAGGCTGTCGCAGAATTCATCGATCAGGGTAGTGTTGTCGGGCGCCAGCAGGCTGTTCATCATCGTTTGGACCACCCCATGCCCTCGACGCCTTCATGCGCCAGCAGCCAGCGCTTGACGCCCAAGTGGAAGCCTGTCGCATCGTCGTGGTGGGCAAAGCCGCCCAGGCCGCCCGCGGCCGTGACCCGGTGGCAGGGGATCACCACGGGAAACCAGTTGGCGCCGCAGGCCTGGCCCACGGCGCGCGGGGCTGAGCCGATCAGGCGCGCCACGTCGCCATACGTGCGCACCTGGCCGCGCGGAATGCCGGCAATCGCCGCCCATACCCGTTGCTGGTAGGCGCTGCCCGCGTCTGCCAGCGGCAGGTCAAAGATATAATCGGGATCAAGGAAATAGCGCGCCAGTTGCTGGCACGCCCGCTCGGAGACGGTATCCTGCGCGTCTTTTTCCGCGAAGTGCGGCGGCAAATACACCAGTTCGCATACCCGGCCATCCTGCGCGCGCACGCCCATGGCGCCGAACGGCGCGGCCACGATGGCGCTGAACAGTTCACTGCCCTGTTGTTTTTTCATCTGCTGATCAAATTTCAAGTGTGGCATATATACAACCTGCCGGCGCATCTGGCTGCGCCCCGGTGATTATGCACCGACTTTGGGCGTGCCGGCGGACGTTTCCCCCGCACGAAAAAAAAGCGCACCAGTCGGTGCGCTTCAAATATTGCTTCACGTTCCCGGTCGTTTGGGTCCGCCGGTGCCGGCTTGTGGCCGCAGACAGCTATGACTCAACAACTTCTGTGAAACGTGTGTCTCCTCAATATATCCCCGGTATCAATACCGTTTTTATAGACCACTCCCCCACTAACCTTGTTACCAATTCTGTATTTCAGCCTTGCTACCAGGGCGCATATGCATATACGTGTTTCCCCTTAAGGCTGCCCATCATAGCGCATTTATTCGGCCGGATCGACTTTTTTTGCACCATGACGGGGACAACTGTTTTAGTTGTAAATTAAATTTGGCAACCACAGCGAGATTTGTGGTACGTAGGTAATCAGCACGAGGAAGCCCAGCATCGTCAGCAGCCACGGCATCACGGCCACGGTCAGCTCCGAGATGCCCATCTTCGTGATGCCGGACGCCACGTACAGGTTCAGGCCCACGGGCGGATGGCACATGCCCACTTCCATGTTGACCACGATCAAGATGCCGAAGTGCACAGGGTCGATGCCCAGCTTCATGGCGACGGGGAACAGAATCGGCGCCATGATCAGCACGATGGACGACGGTTCCATGACGTTACCCGCCAACAACAGCAGCACGTTGACCACCAACAAGAAGCTGATCACGCCCAGGCCCTTGCCCGTAATCCATTCAGCCATCGCTTGCGGGATGTTTTCGCTGGTCATCAGGAACGAGAACAGCACGGCATTCGTGATGATGTACAACAGCATCGCCGACATGGCGGCCGAATCGAGCAAGACCTTGCCCACTTGCTTGATCTTCAAGTCCTTGTAGACGAAGACGGCGATGATGAAGGCGTACACGGCAGCCATGGCGGCCGCTTCCGTCGGCGTGAAGGCGCCCGAATAGATACCGCCCATAACGATAACGATCAGCAGCAAGCCCCAGGCGCTCTTCTTGAACGTCACGAAGCGCTCGCCCCAGCTGGCCTTCTGCATGCGCGGATAATTGTGCTTGCGCGCCAAAAACCACGTGGTCAGGCCCAGCAGCATGGCCAGCATCATGCCGGGAATCACACCCGCCATGAACAGTTTGCCAACGGACGTGTTGGTGCTGACGGAATACATCACCATCACGATCGATGGCGGTATCAAAATGCCCAGGGCGCCCGAGGTGGTGATGACGCCGGCGCCGAAACCGCGCGGATAGCCCTGCTTGACCATGGCCGGCAGGATGATGGAGCCGATCGCCACCACCGTGGCGGGGCTGGAACCGGAGACGGCGGCAAACAGCGCGCACGCCATCACGCCGGCCAGCGCCAGGCCGCCATGCCAGTGTCCCACCATGGAGCTGGCGAAGTTGATCATGCGCCGCGCCACCCCGCCATGCGTGAGGAAGTTACCCGCCAAAATGAAGAACGGGATGGCCATGATTTCGAATTTTTCGATGCCCGTGAAAATCTTCAGGGCCACCGATTCGATGGGCACGCTGGTCATGGTGAACAGGAAGGTGAGTACCGTCAGGCCCAGCGAAATGGAAATCGGCATGCCGGTCAGCATCAGCACCAGCAGCAATACAAAGATGATCAGCGCGTTCATGCCTTGGCTCCTTTTTCTTCCGCCGTCAATTCGTCTTCCAGCCCCTCGACATGCGAGTGGTCGTGTTTCGGCAAGGCACCCGTCTTGATGAAATGCACCATCACCTGCAGGAAACGGAAGCACATCAGGTAGGAACCGAGCGGGACGGCCAGGTAGACCAGCCACATGGGCACTTCCATGTCGGCCGACGTCTGGTCCGTGTGGCCTATCGACCACACGAAGCTGGCGCCCAGCGTGCCCACGACGCCGGTAAACAGAGCGCCAGCACCCAGGCCGAAGACGATGAAACGGTCGCGCCAGCGGGGATTCATACGATTGATCAAGACGTCGACGCCCACGTGGATGCCCGTGCGCACGCCGTACGCGGCGCCGAACTTGGCCATCCAGACGAACATGTAGATGCACAGTTCCTGGGCCCAGCTGGTATTGATTTGAATCAGGAAGTCTTGCAGGCCGGGGATAGGCAAGCCCGCCAGGTAGCGGTGCACGACCGCGACGAAGATGATGAAGGTGGCGGCGCCCATCAGGGACGCGATCAGCCACTCTTCCAGGTGATCCAGAAATTTCATGGTGGACTTTCAAAGAATGCGGGTACACGCACTCCCGCGCAGGACGCGCAGGAGTCGTTCAAACGGACTGGCAGGGTGCCCTGCCTGCCGCGCCAGGCGGCGCGGCGCGCTACAGCCTGCGGCTTATTTCGCGCTTTCCTTGTTGATGGCCGAGATCAGATCTTTGCCGATGCGCGCTTCCATGGCCTTCTGCACGGGCGCCAGCGCCTTGCGCCACTCGGCCTGCTCCTGCACCGTCAGGGTATAGATCTGCGTCCTGCCCGCCTTCTTGATGGCGTCGAGGGCCTGGTCATTGTCGCGCTGGGCGATGGCTTTTTCAAACGTGGTCGCCTCGCGCATGGCTTTTTCCAGCTGGCCGCGGATTTCGGGCGGCAAGCCATCCCAGAATTTCTTGTTGACAATGACGGCATAGCCCAGGTAACCGTGGTTCGACACGGTCACGTGCTTTTGCACTTCATGCATCTTTTGCGTGTACATATTCGATGGCGGATTTTCCGTACCGTCGACCACGCCCGTCTGCAGCGCCTGATACACTTCCGAGAAGGCCAGCACCTGCGGGTTGGCGCCCAGCGCGCGCATCTGTGCGTCGAGCACCTTCGACGACTGGATGCGCATTTTCAGGCCCTTGAAGTCGGCCGGCGTATGCAGCGGCTTGTTGGCCGACATCACCTTGAAGCCGTTATCCCAGTAGGCCAGGCCCGTGATACCCTTGGGTTCCAGTTTCTTCAGCAGGCTCTTGCCGATTTCGCCTTCGGTGACGTTGTACAGCGCCGTCTTGGTGGGGAAGATGTAGGGCAGGTCGAACGCTTCGAATTCCTTTACGCCCAGGGGGCCGAACTTGGCCAGCGACGGCGCCAGCATCTGCACGGCGCCCAGCTGCAGGGCTTCGAGTTCTTCCTTGTCCTTGTACAGCTGGCTGTTCGGGTAGAGTTCGACCTTGACCTTGCCATTCGTGGCTTTTTCGGCCAGCTGCTTGAAGCGCTCGGCGGCCTGGCCTTTCGGCGTATCGGTGGCCACGACGTGGCTGAATTTGATGACGATCGGCGCTTGCGCGTAGGCGTGGACGCCGGCGGTGGCGCCGATCGCGGCGCACAGCGCGACGAACAGGGTTTTCATTGGCGGCAGTTGCATTTTTGTCTCCTGAGTGGTTTTTTAAAAAACTTTATTTTTTGTCTACTTGGATATTCTGCTAAAGAAACTACTCCGGCTATTGTGGTTAACCACAATAGCCGGCTCCCGATAAGCCGCTACCCTGCCAGCCATGCCGACTTCCCCCACCTTTGCGCGCCGCTTCAAGCTATCGAGCCCGATGCGCTGGCTGCTGCCCGTCATCCTGCTGCTGCTGTTCCTGTCCATCCTGTTCTGGCTGCCCTGGCAGGCGCGCCAGATGGAAAGCAACGAGCGCCAGGAGCAACTGATCGCCGACACCCTGTGGGTGGAGCAAACCATCCGCTTCCAGCTGGCGCGCAACGAGGAAAGCCTGTTCAACCTGGGCGTGGACATCGCCAGCGCCTCTCTGGGCGCGGAAAAAGTGCACGAACGGCTGCAGCAGATGCTGCGCAATGGCCGCGAACTGCAGCGCGTGCTGTGGCTCGACACCAGCGGCAAGGTGCTGGCCACCAGCGACAACAGCCTGCCGCATGCGCTGTCGTTTTCGGCGGCCTCGCTGACGGCGGCCGACAATGCACGCCGCCTGCACCGGGGCCAATATGCCCAGCCTTCGCAGCAAAGCGGCTTTCCCGATGCGCCGCCGGGTGCCATGCTGATGGATTACCACCAGCCCCTGTTCGATGGCCAGCGCTATGTGGGCAGCCTGGTGGCCACCTACCAGATCAGCAGCCTGCTCGATGAAATGGTGCCGTGGTGGTTTGCGCAGGATAACCAGATCTCCTTGATCGACCGCGACGACAAGGTGCTGGCGCGGCGCGCCGCGGCCGGCCCCGGCCACGGCGTGTACACGCACAAGCGCGCGCTCGACGTGCCCGGCGCCACCATCACCCTGTTTACCGACAGCGTGAAAAGCCAGCCCAAGCTGCTGCCCAATCTGCTGGTCGGCTCCGTCATCGCCCTGTCGCTGGGACTGCTGTGGAGCTTGCTGGCCCTGTGGCGGCATATTTCGCGCCGCCTGGTGGCCGAAGGCGCGCTGCGCCAGCAGATGCTGTTTCGCACGGCGATGGAAAACTCGCTGGTGACGGGCATGCGCGCGCGCGACCTGGAAGGGAGAGTCACATACGTCAATCCCGCGTTCTGCCAGATCGTCGGCTATCCGCCCGAGGAAATCCTGGGGCGCCTGCCGCCCATGCCCTACTGGGTGCCCGAGGCGCTGGAAGAATACCAGCAGCGCTTCGTCAAGGCGCTGGCCGGCAATCCCACGCCGCAGTTCGAAACCTATTTCCAGCGCCCGGACGGCACGCGCGTGCCCGTGCTGATCTTCGAGGCCCCGCTGGTGGACAAGAACGGCCAGCAGACGGGCTGGATGGGTTCCGTGCTCGACATCTCGGACCGCAAGCGGGTCGAGGAATTGAATCGCCAGCAGCAGGAAAAACTGCAAACGAGTTCGCGCCTGGCCACCATGGGCGAGCTGGCGTCGATGCTGGCGCATGAATTAAATCAGCCGCTGGCGGCCATTTCCAGCTACACGACGGGCGCGCTGAACCTGATTCGCCGCGCCATCGAGCATGACGCCCCCGTCGATCCGGGCACATTAAAACCGGCGCTGGAACAGGCCAGCGCGCAGGCGCAGCGGGCCGGCCAGATCATCCGCAGCGTGCACGATTTCGTGCGCAAGAGCGAGCCGCAACGCCAGGATATCGCCATCCGCACCCTGATCGACGGCATCCGCGCGCTGATCGACCTGCAGGCGCGCAAATACTATGTCACCATCCAGGAAGAGCTGCCGCCGGACCTGCCGCTGCTGCGTGCCGATCCCGTGATGATCGAGCAAGTGCTGCTGAACCTGACCCGCAACGCCATCGAAGCGATGCAGGATGCGGCGCCGGGACGGCGTATCATGCGCCTGCGGGCCAGCCACGACGCGCAGCAAGGCATGGTGACGGTGGACGTGATCGACCATGGCCACGGCATCCCGCAGGACGTGGCCGAGCGGCTGTTTTCGCCGTTTTTCTCGACCAAGTCCGAAGGCATGGGCATGGGCCTGAACATCTGCCGCACCGCCATCGAATTTCACGGCGGCGCGCTGACCTTCGGCGCCAACCCCGCTGGCGGTACGATCTTTACATTCAGCGTGCCGGCCGCGCCGCGCGCGCCGCACTCGCCTTAACGAATAACGCATAACGACAATCCGGAGACACCATGCTGCACATCATTGACGACGAAGAGGTCGTACGCGACTCCCTGTCCTGGCTGGCCGCCTCGCGCAGCATCGAGGCGCGCAACTACGCCAGCGCCCAGCAATTCCTCGATAGCCTGGACGGCAGCTTCGACGCCGCCGGCGACTGCGTGCTGCTTGACGTGCGCATGCCCGACATGAACGGCATCGCCCTGTTCGACCAGCTGGTCAAGCGCGACCTGACAGCGCGCCTGCCCGTGATTTTCCTCACCGGCCACGGCGACGTGCCGATGGCCGTCGACAGCCTGAAACGGGGCGCCTTCGATTTCTTTGAAAAGCCGTTCAACGACAACGACCTGATGGACCGCGTGCAGCAGGGACTGGCCAACTCGCGCCAGGCAGGCGAACTGGCTGCCGTGCACGCGCGCCTGGCCACCCTGTCGACGCGCGAGCGCGAAGTGCTGGACCTGATTCTGGCGGGGAAGATGAACAAGGTGGTGGCCGACAAGCTGGGCATCAGCATGCGCACCGTGGAAGTCCACCGCGCGCATATCTTCGACAAGATGCAGGTCAAGACGGCGGTGGAGCTTGCGGGGTTGTTGAAGTAGACTGAAATCCGGCGTCAGACCCCGGATCGAGGTTTCAAGTATCTAATCAGTCGTCGTGATGCTCATGGTGCTCTTCCACGCCATGCTTCCAGTAGCTGGCCACGTGCAGATGCTGCTTCGGCACCCCGGCGTCGATGAAATGCCCGCGCAAGCCCTGCACCTGCGCATGCTCGCACGCCACCCACACGTAGCCATCGCCATCCTGCGGCAAGGCGACCTGCGCCAATTCCTCCAGCAGCAGCGGTCCCTTGCGGCCATGGCGCGCCACCCAGCGCACGTCCAGCTGCGCCGCGCACTCCAACGCGATCTGTTCGCCGTTTTCGACGATCTCGATCACGGCCGTCGCGCGCGCCGTGGCCGGCAGCTGCTCCAGGCGGCGGGCAATGGCCGGCAAGGCCGTCTGGTCGCCCACCAGCACATACCAGTCGAAATCAAGCGGCACCAGCATCGAGCCGCGCGGTCCGCCCACGCCCAGGGTCTGGCCGGGTGCAGCTTGCGCCGCCCAGCTGGCTGCGGGGCCGTCGCCATGCAGCACGAAGTCGATTTCCAGCTCGCGCCGCGCCGCGTCGTAGCGGCGCGGCGTGTAGTTGCGGGCGATGGGACGCGCGCCTTCCCCATACTGGATGGGATTCGCGCCATTGCCCAGCATGGGAAACACGGGAGTGGTCTCGCCGGAGGCGGGGAAGAACAGTTTCACGTGGTCGTCGTGCGCCGGCGAGACAAATCCCTCCAGGTCGTCGCCCGCCAGGGTGATGCGGCGCATGTGGGGCGTCAGCTGCTCGGTGCGCACGACGGTGAGCACGCGCAGTTTCAAGTCATGCCGCACGCGCTCGATGGCATGCGGACGTGGTGCGGCAGTTGAGTCAGTAGTCATTGCTTATCCTTGTAAAGTAGGCTCAGTGGCCGTCGACGATGGCGTTGGCCGCCTGTTCCAGCACGGCCGAGACGCGCTCGGCTTCCGCGTCGCTCCAGCTGGTCTTGTTCAGCAAGAGCGCATGCTTGAGGGTGTGCATGGCCTGGCGCACGCGCTCGGGCAAGGCGTTGCGCGCCTGGACGCGGGCAAACATGTCGAGGCGCGCCAGGATGCCGTCCACCTGGGCGCGGTTCTCGTCGAGGTAGGCGCGGCCCAGGTCCGTGATCGTGTAGAGCTTTTTGCCGCTGGCGCTTTCGGAGGACGTCACGTGGTCCTGCTCTTCCAGCAGGGTCAGGGTCGGATACACGGCGCCCGGGCTGGGGGCATAGGCGCCGCCGCAACGTTCTTCGATGGCCTTGATGATTTCATAGCCGTGGCGGGGGCTGATCTCGATCAGCGCCAGCACGATCAGCGGCAGATCGCCGCGGCCGAAGACGCGCTCGGCCCGTTCGCCGCGCCCGCCCCTGCCACCGGGGCCGCCAGGGCCCATGCCGTCGCCGCGCTCGTCGAAGCCGCGCGGACCGCGGCCATGCATGGCGTATTCGCCGCGGTGGTCGTGACAGTGCTCGCCGTGATGGTGGTGATGATGTTGGCCGCAATGGCCGTGTTCTGCGTGGTGTGAGTTTCTCATGTTTTCTCTTTAAAGATATATCGTTAGTAGGTATCGACATTTTATAACGATATATCGATAAGTCAAGGAGAAATTTGTTATGCTCGTCTTTCTCCAATCGACATGTCCCTGCCATGCCTAACAAAACCACCGCTGACAAAATGTATGTGAAAAATGCCAAAGCCCTGGCCGTGCTCAATGACGGCGGCGAACACGATGCCCTGCTGGCGCAACTGCCGGCCGAGCGGCGGGTGAATGAAGGAGAAAACGCCGACTGGATCGTGCTGTTCGCGCGCAGCCGCGCGGAACTGGAGCAATTCCTGCCGGTGGCGCAGGCGCGCCTGGCGCCCGGCGGCGCGGTCTGGGTGGCGTACCGCAAGGGTGGCGTGAAGGCGGGCAGCGACATCCACCGCGACGATATCCGCAATTTTGCGCAAACCATAGGACTCGACAGCGTGGCAATGATCGCCATCGACGCAAACTGGTCGGCGCTGCGCCTGAAGCAGGCTTGAGAGGGAGTTAAACGACGCCGTGCAAGGCCAGCGCCCACTCGACGTGCTCGCGCACGATGGCCGACGGGTGCTCGCGGCGCGACAGCAGGGCCGCGACGATGTCGGCCTGGCCCCGGGCCTTGGCAGCCGCGTTGCCCATGCCGACGGCCAGGTTGCGCAGCCAGCGTTCATGGCCGATGCGGCGAATCGCGCTGCCTTCCATGCGGCGGTTGAATTCTTCTTCCGTCCAGGCGAACAGCTCCACCATGCCGGCGCTGCCCAGGCTGTGGCGCTCGTCGAAATCGGGCACCACGGCGCGCTGAGCGAACTTGTTCCACGGGCAGACGGTCTGGCAATCGTCGCAGCCGTACACCTTGTTGCCGATCAAAGGCCGTATCTCGACGGGAATGGCGCCCTTCAATTCGATGGTCAGGTAGGAGATGCAGCGGCGCGCATCGAGCTTGTGCGGCCCCAGGATGGCTTGCGTCGGGCACACCGTGATGCATGCCGAGCACTGGCCGCAGCGCGGCGTTTCCGGCGGATCCACCGGCAGCGGCACGTCGATGAGGATCTCGCCAAGGAAAAAGAAGGAGCCGCCCTGGCGGTTGATCAGCAAGGTGTGCTTGCCGCGCCAACCCAAGCCGCCCTTTTGCGCCAGCTCGACTTCCATCACGGGCGCCGAATCGCTGAAGACGCGGTAGCCGAAGTCGCCGATTTCGCCCTTGATGCGCTCGGCCAGCTGCTGCAGGCGCGAACGCATCACCTTGTGGTAGTCGCGGCCCCGCGCATACACGGAGATCACGGCCGCCGCGGGATCGGCGTCGCGCGCCGCCTCGCGTTCGCGCCAGTCGGGCCCCAGCGCCGGCGGCAGGTAATTCATGCGCGCGCTGATGGCGCGCACCGTGCCCGGCACCAGTTCGGCCGGGCGGGCGCGCTTCATGCCGTGGCTGGCCATGTAATCCATTTCGCCGTGATACCCTGCATCGAGCCAGGCTTGCAAGGGCGCTTCCATGTGCGACAGGTCCACGTCGGCGATGCGCACCTCGGCAAAACCCAGCTCGCGCCCCCATTCTTTGATGGTGCGCGCCAAGGCGGCGAGATCGGTGACGGTGGCGGACATAGGGGACTTTACGGAAAACGGCAGGCGCGCGGGCGGTTACAATGACAGCAGCCTCCATTTTATGCGATACAGAAGATAATGACCGAACACTTCAAAGCCCACCTCCACGACGAAGCCGGCACCGCCGCGCTGGGCGCCGCGCTGGCGCGCGCGCTGGCGCCTGGCCTGGCGATCTACCTGCACGGCGACCTGGGTGCCGGCAAGACTGCCCTGACCCGTGCCCTGCTGCACGCGGCCGGCCATGCTGGACACGTGAAAAGCCCCACCTACACCTTGTCCGAACCGTACACGGTGCAGCTCGATGGCCAGAGCGTCAACGTCATCCACTTCGACCTGTACCGCATGGGCAGCGCCGAGGAGTTCCTCGACGCCGGTTTTCGCGAAGACTTCGACGGCCGCAATATCTGCATCGTCGAATGGCCGGAGAAAGCCGAACCGGTGCTGCCGCCGGCGGACCTGAATATTTATTTGAACGTTGCGGGTACAGGACGTGATGTAGAATTGCAAGCGTCTTCTGAATTGGGTCTGTCATGCCTTCACCGTCTCAAATTCGCCCCGAACCTTTGATTTCCTCGCCCATCACCCGGCGCACGGTGCTCAAGGCCGGCGGCACCCTGCTGTTGTCCGTGTTCGCGCCCATGTCGGCGATGGCGGCGCAAATTCTCGCCGTGCGCGTCTGGCCGGCAGAGGACTATACCCGCGTCACCCTGGAAAACGACAGCATCCTCAAGGCGACCCACTTCATCGTCAAGGACCCGGAACGGCTGGTGGTCGACATCGAAGGGCTGGAACTCAATCCCACCCTGAAGGGCCTGGTGGCGAAGATCCAGTCGAACGACCCGTATATCAAGCAGGTGCGCGTGGGCCAGAACCGGCCCAACGTCGTGCGCCTGGTGTTCGACCTGAAAGAGGAAGTCACGCCGCAGCTGTTTACCCTGCCGCCGGCCGGCTCCTATAACCACCGTTTGATCTTCGACCTGTATCCCGTGCGCGAGCCGGACCTGATCGCGCAGATGATCGAAAAGGGCGACTGGTCGAGCGACCCGGCCAAGCCGCCCATGGCCGACACGCATACGCCGCCGCCCGCGCTGCCCCTGCCCGAGAGCGGCAAGCCGCCCGTGGCCGCCGTGGTGCCGCAGGTAGCGCCCATCGTGCCGCCCGTGCCCGACGTCCGTCCGGAACAGCGCCCCGAAGCGCGTCCGCTGCCAGGGCAGAAAGTGGTGCGCATGATTACCATCGCCCTCGATCCCGGCCACGGCGGCGAAGACCCGGGCGCCATGGGCAGCCGGGGCAGCCGCGAAAAAGACGTGGTGCTGGCCATCGCCAAGCGCCTCAAGACCAAGCTGGAACTGCAGCCCAACATGCGCGTCATGCTCACGCGCGACGCCGACTTCTTTGTCCCGCTGGGCATGCGCGTGGAAAAGGCGCGCAAGGTGCAGGCCGACCTGTTCGTCTCCATCCACGCCGACGCCTTCATCCAGCCGACGGCGCGTGGCTCGTCCGTGTTCGTGCTGTCCGAAAAGGGCGCCACCTCGACGGCCGCGCGCTGGCTGGCCAACAAGGAAAACCAGGCCGACCTGATCGGCGGCGTCAACGTGAAGAACCACGACAAGCAGCTGGCCAGCGTGCTGCTCGACCTGTCGACGACGGCGCAGATCAATGACAGCATGAAGCTGGGCAAAGCCGTGCTGCGCGAAATCGGCGGAATCAACCGCCTGCACAAGGGTTCCGTCGAGCAGGCCGGCTTCGCCGTGCTGAAGGCGCCCGACATTCCCTCCATTCTGATCGAGACGGCGTTCATCTCGAACCCGGAAGAAGAAGCCAAGCTGACCGACAACGGCTACCAGGACCAGATGGCCGACGCCATCGTCACGGGCATCAAGAATTACTTTGCCAAGAATCCGCCGCTGGCGAAAAGCCGCCTGACCTGACATGAAAGCCTAGCATGAGCAACAGCACTTTTGGCCAGCTGCCGGCCGTGACCATCCGCGCCGCCGACGGCGCGCAGGCGACCGTCACCCTGTATGGCGGCCACCTGGTCTCGTGGCGGACCAGCGATGGCCAGGAGCGCCTGTTCTGCAGCCGTGCATCGAGCCTCGATGGCAGCCGCGCCATCCGTGGCGGCGTGCCCGTGATCTTCCCCCAGTTCGGCGCGCGCGGCACGAGCATGCGCCACGGCTTTGCGCGCGTGGCGACGTGGCAGCTGGAATCGACGGGCGACGCCGATGGCGCAGCCTGGGCGCAATTTGTCCTGACCCAGGCTGACTTGCCGGAAGCGATCGCCGCCGCCTGGCCTTATGCCTTCACCCTGCGCCTGCGCGTGGCCGTCAAGGCGCAATCGCTGGAACTGCACCTGTCCGTGCACAACACGGGCGAACAGGCGTTTCCGTTCTCGGCCGCCCTGCACAGCTATTTTGCGATTGATCAATTGAGCGAGGCGCGCATTGGCGGCTTGCAGCGCGTGCGCTATTCGGACGAGACGCCGCAAGACGCCTTGCAGGCGGAAGAGGTGCTGCAATTCGCGGACAAGCTGGACCGCATCTACTACCAGTTGCCGGGCGCCTTGAGCCTGCAATCCGGCAGCCATACCCTGCGCCTGGAACAGCAGGGCTTTACGGATGCCGTCGTGTGGAACCCGGGCGCGCAAGACGCGGCCGCCCTGTCCGACCTGGACGACGACGAGTACCAGCGCTTCCTCTGCATCGAGCCGGCGCTGATCCAGCCCGATACGCTGGCTGCCGGCGCCGAATGGACCGGCCGCCAGCGCCTTGAATTTACATAAGAGTGACTGAAAAAGTCCAGGGCTAGGCGCCTCGCCGAAGGCAGTACGCATGTACGACGAGGCGGGGTAACAACGCCATGGGCATTTCTCAGGCGCTCTTAATTCGACTCCTTGATGATGCGGCCGTTGGCAGGCTGAATCGGGCGCGCATTCAAGGGATACAAACGGCTGAACAGCGCCATCTGCGCCGGCGAAGCCTGCACCGGCTGCTTCATCACCATCCACAACACGCCTTCGCTGCAAGGCGGCTCCGTCATCGATCCCATGTAGGTGTAGTAATCGCGCCGCGTCGGCAGCATCTCGGCCGGGTCGAGCAGGATGGTCGGCTGCATGGTCTCGAATTTTTCCAGCGGCAGATTGTTCCACACGGTCTGGATGGTCGCCTGCGGCGCACCTCGCTCCAGCAGCAACGCCAGCACGGCTTGCCGGCCTTCCGCATCGCGGTGCACCAGATGCACCACCATCTCGAAAGCCTTGCCATTGATGCGCTCTTCGGACGGCCGGTGGAAATGGAATTGCTGCAGCTCGAACATGCGGTTCTGCACCGTGATGTAATTGCCGCCGCTGACGCCCACCTGCACCGTGTGGCCATTGTCGACCACATTGAACGACGACGGGTGGTAGTCAAAGCTGATCTGCTCGAGTTCCACCTTCATGCCATCGCGGATGTCGATCGGCGACTGGCGGCTGCCATTGCCGCACTTGGCCCAGTCGACATTGATCTTGCTCCAGTTGGACGGGCCGCTGTCGCCCTCGTACGACCAGTGCGTGCCGCGCGGCACGGGTGGCGGTGGCGGCGGCGCGGCCTTCACCACGGCGGCGCGCTTGGCGCGGGCGGCGGCGCGGGCCGCCTGGGTGGCGCGCATTTCCGCCAGGCGCGCCGCGATGCGTTCGGACAGGTCGACTTCGGCCGCTTCTTCCTTCTCGCGCGCCGTCGGCGCGACGACGACAGGCGCCTTGGCCTCCTTGCCCTTCACCGATTCGGTCAGGGTTTTCATGGCGGCCGCACGCGCCGACGCCGACATGGGCGCGGATGCAGCGGCGCTCGCCGAAGCGGGGGCATCTTTGGCGCTTGCCATGGCCGCCATCGCGGCAAGGCTGCAAGCTAACAGGGCGCTCAAATGTCGCATGGAAATCCAGAAAGTGAGAATACCCTCTGGTTTACGGCTGGAAAGCAACAAAACTTGAATCAGGGCGGGAGCAAAACAGAAACAAGACAGCGAAAAACGGGATCCGGGGCCGGCTGCGGGCTGTGCCGCAGCGCGCTGGCCCCGGATCCATGCGGCCTTACGCCGACTTGCCGACCATGCGCTTGTAGAGTTTCCACATGCCGCCCAGTACCACCGGCACGACGGCGGCGCCGACTCCGATCAGCACGATCAAGGTCAGGTGGTCTCGGATCCATGGGATATTGCCGAAGAAGTAACCGGCCGTCACCAGACCGACCACCCACAACAGGGCGCCCGTCACGTTGTACATCTGGAAGCGCGCATGCGTCATGTCGGAAATGCCAGCCACGAACGGCGCGAAGGTGCGCACCACCGGTACGAAACGGGCCAGGATGATGGTCTTGCCGCCGTGCTTTTCAAAGAATTCATGCGTGCGGCGCATGGCATCCTTGTTGATCCAGCGGTAATCGTGGGTAAACACCCTTTGCCCGATGGCCTCGCCTATCCAGTAATTGAGCGTGTTGCCCGTGACGGCGGCCGTCACCAGCAAGGCTATCAGCAAGCCCAGGTGCATCTGTCCCGTCGCGCAAAACGCGCCGGCGATAAACAATAAGGTATCCCCAGGGAAGAAAAACAGCACCACGAGGCCTGTCTCGCAAAAAATAATGGCAAACAGCACCGCATACACGAGGGTACCGTACTGCTCGATCAAGAGACCCAGCGTCTTGTCGACATGCACGATCATGTCGAGGAATTGCACAAAATCCATATATTTTTCCCTAAAGGTAGCGGCGGAATCATACACCACCCGGCCAGCGCAACGGCAGTCCCCAGGCCGATATTTCGTGATTAATTCGGCAGCGCCCTTGGCGGCGTGGCATTTTAAGTAAAGGTTAAGGAAGCGCCTTATCGGCAGGCAACTGCCAGGATTGCCATATGCAATGTTTTTCCAACGAAATATTGGCATTCCGGTATACACTTTCTGCACGGCGCAACCCGCGTCGACCAGGAGAAAACATGTATCGACACCCACTGAGCGGCCTGACCATGGCCACCGTACTGGGCCTTGCACATCTGACTGCCCACGCGGCGCCCGTCCAGATCAAGGCGCCCGCCGAACTGCCCGCCAAGGCGACCTTGGCCGACGTGATCAAGGCTTCGAAGCCGTCCGACTGGCGTGCGCTGGACCCGGACAACACCCTGTACCTGGACATTCCCGCCGGCCGCGTGGTGATCGAACTGGCGCCGGACTTCGCGCCGAAACACGTAGCCAACATCAAGGCCCTGGTGGCCGAGCAGTATTACGACGGCCTGGCCATCACGCGGGCGCAGGACAACTGGGTGGCGCAGTGGGGCGATCCGAACGAGAAAAATCCAAAACCGATCCAGCATGCCCAGCGCACCCTGCCCGGCGAATTTACGGTACCTTTGACAAACGTCAAGAACTTCACGCGCCTGCCGGACGTCGATGGCTATGCGCCGCAAGTCGGCCATTCGAACGGTTTCCCGTCCGCGCGCGATCCGAAAACCGGCACGGCCTGGCTCACGCACTGCTATGCCACCGTGGGCGTGGGGCGCGACAGCGCCAGCGACAGCGGCGGCGGCACGGAGCTGTACGCCGTCATCGGCCAGTCGCCGCGCCACCTGGACCGCGACATCACCGTCGTCGGCAGAGTCGTCTCCGGCATGCCATTGCTGTCCACCCTGCCGCGCGGCACGGGTTCCATGGGCTTTTATGACAGCCCCGAGAAAAACGTGCCGATCAAGGCCATCCGCCTGGCTGCCAGCGTGCCTTTGGCGCAGCGCAGCAATCTGGAAGTGATGCGCACCGACAGCGCCGCCTACCAGGCCGTGCTGGAAGCCCAGCGCCACCGCGGCGGCCCGTGGAGCAAGGTCACGGCCGGCCATGTCGACGTGTGCAATGCGCCGATACCGGTGCGGGAGGTGGCGAAGTAGCCGGTGCCCGGCAATTCGCAACCCGTTATAATCAGGGGATGAACGCTCCCATCACGCCCCACCGCCCGATCCAGGCCCTGCCTGACCAGTTGATTTCGCAAATCGCCGCCGGCGAGGTGGTCGAACGGCCATCCGCCGTCGTCAAGGAGTTGCTGGAAAACGCGCTCGACTCGGGCGCCACGCAGATCACGGTGCGGCTGGAAGAAGGGGGCGTGAAACGCATCGCGATTACCGATAACGGGCGCGGCATTGATAAAGATCAGCTGCCGCTGGCCCTTGCGCGCCACGCCACGTCGAAGATCGCGTCCCTGCACGACCTGGAAAACGTGGGCACGCTGGGCTTTCGCGGCGAAGCGCTGGCCTCGATCGCGTCGGTCGCCGCCGTCACCGTGACGTCGCGCACGGCCGACGCGGCCCACGCCTGGGAAATCGTCGGCTCGCACAATGGCAGCGTTTCGCCGTCGTCAGGCGCGCACGGCACCACGGTTGACGTGCAAGACCTGTATTTCAACACGCCCGCGCGGCGCAAATTCCTCAAATCGGAACAGACGGAGTATGGCCACTGCGCCGAAGTCGTGCGCCGCATCGCCCTGGCGCGGCCGGACGTATCGTTCTCGCTGTCGCACAACGGCCGCACCATCGACCAGTGGAATATCAGCGAACTGGCCAAGCGCAGCGCCCACATCCTTGGCAATGACTTCGCCGAAGCCCGCCTGGCGCTGGACGAATCGGCCGGCACCTTGCGCATTCACGGCTTTGCCGGCTTGCCGACGGCGTCCAAGGCGCGCGCCGACGGCCAGTTCTTTTATGTCAACGGGCGCTTCGTGCGCGACAAGCTGCTGGTGCACGCCGTGCGCATGGCCTACCAGGACGTGCTGCACGGCGACCGTTTTCCCTCCTACGTGCTGGCGCTCGACCTCGATCCGGCGCTGGTCGACGTCAACGTGCACCCGTCGAAGATCGAAGTGCGCTTCCGCGACAGCCGCTCCGTGCACCAATTCGTTTTCCACGCCGTGCAGCGCGCGCTGGCGCAAACGTCGGCCACGGCCTTCGGCAGCGTGCCGGCGCCCCTGCCGGCCGCCTCCAGCCTCGGCGGTGATACCGCGGGCGCGGGTTTGGGTGGACCTGGCATCTGGCGCCGCGAACAGACGCAAACCTCGTTCGGCGCGCAATTTACGAATACCTTCGCGCCCACCTCGCCCGGCGCGGCCCGCCCCTTCTTTGCCGACGCACCAGGCGTGGCGCAAGACACAGCGTCGTATGGCGCCCTGTTCGGCGGCGGCGCTGCCAGTTCTCCCATCACGCAGGCGGAGCCCTACATCGCCTCGCCTGAAGCGATGGCGCGCGAAGAATATCCGCTGGGCTTTGCCCTGGCCCAGCTGCACGGCATTTATATATTGGCGCAAAATACCAAGGGCCTGGTGCTGGTCGACATGCACGCGGCGCATGAGCGCATCCTGTACGAACAGCTGAAAAACGCGCTGCAGGCGCAGGTGTCCGGCCAGGACATGCAGGTGCAATCCTTGCTGATCCCCGTGACGTTTTATGCGGACGCCATCGAAGTGTCGACGGCGAATGAAAACCAGGACACCTTGAAGGCGCTGGGCTTCGACATCGCTGCCCTGTCGCCCACCACCCTGGCCGTGCGTTCCGTGCCGACCCTGCTGAAAAACGCAGACGCGCAAACGCTGGCGCGCGACGTACTGCGCGACGTGCGCGAATACGGCGGCTCGCGCGTGCTGATCGAGCGCCAGAACGAATTGCTGGGCACCCTGGCCTGCCACACGGCCGTGCGCGCCAACCGGATTTTATCGGTACAGGAAATGAATGCCCTGCTGCGCCAGATGGAAAGCACGGAACGCGCAGACCAGTGCAACCATGGCCGGCCGACGTGGGTGCAGGTCGAGATCAACGCGCTCGACAAACTGTTCCTGCGCGGCCAATAAAAGAGCCTGAAAAACGCCCATGGCGGCGTTGCACTGCCTCGCCGTACTGGTCGTACTGTCTTCGGCAATGCGCCTTGCCCTGAACGTTTTGCCAGTCTCTTTTGCACCACATCATACAAAACCAACATGCAAAACACCCCACACCTCCCCCTGGCCGTCGCCATCATGGGCCCCACGGCCAGCGGCAAGACGGCCAGTGCGCTGGCCATCGCGCAAGCCATCCCGTCCGAGATCATCTCCGTCGATTCCGCCCTCGTCTACCGGGGCATGGATATCGGCACGGCCAAGCCATCGAAGGAAGAACTGGCCCAGGTACCGCATCATTTGATCGACATCATCGACCCGCTCGACGCGTATTCGGTAGCGCAGTTCCGCAACGATACCCTGCGCCTGGTGGCCGAGATCACGGCGCGCGGCAAGCTGCCGCTGCTCGTCGGCGGCACCATGTTGTACTTCAAGGGCCTGGCCGATGGCCTCGACGACTTGCCCGGCGCCGATCCTGCCTTGCGCGCCCAGCTGGAAGAGGACGCGGCCGCCATCGGCTGGCCCGCCATGCATGCGCGCCTGGCGCAGCAAGACCCCGTCACGGCCGCGCGCCTGGCGCCGCAGGACGCGCAACGCATCGGACGCGCGCTGGAAATCATCGCCCTGTCCGGCCAGCCCATGTCGGCCCTGCTGGACCGGCGCGAAAAAACCGTGCTGCCATTTCAATTGCAATCGTTCGCGCTGGAACCGTCGGACCGCGCCGTGCTGCACGCGCGTATCGCCACGCGCTTCGACCTCATGCTGAAAAACGACGCCCTGCTCGATGAAGTGGAGCAGCTGCGCCGCCGCGGCGACCTGCATCCGGGCTTGCCCTCGATGCGCTGCGTGGGCTACCGCCAGGCCTGGGATTACCTGGACGGCCGTATCGACCGCGCCGCCTTGCGCGAAACGGGCATCATCGCCACGCGCCAGCTGGCCAAGCGTCAGCTGACCTGGCTACGCTCCATGCCGGAACGCATCGTCATCGATTGCCTGGGGCCCGATCCGGCCGCGGCCATGCTGGCGCAAATCCAGCCCTTGCTGACGGCGTTACAAAAATAATCACGCCAGCGCCGGCGCGTGAAAAAAACGCACATTTTTTTGCGCCGGCATTGACAAGAAAAAGGGAAGACTGGATAATGCTCGGCTGTTGGGTGATATAGCTCAGTTGGTTAGAGCACAGCATTCATAATGCTGGGGTCGGTGGTTCAAGTCCACCTATCACCACCAAAGAACATCGATCAGGTTTCGCCTGGTCAAAACGAGCATCCGGTCTGACCGGTCTGTTTGGTGATATAGCTCAGTTGGTTAGAGCACAGCATTCATAATGCTGGGGTCGGTGGTTCAAGTCCACCTATCACCACCAAGAATTTGCAGTATTGAAAATACCCGCCTCTGCCCCGTGCAGCGGCGGGTATTTTCATTTCCGGTGCCGCCTCGCGTGCGGCCTGTACGCAACACCAGCCCCATCCACATGCAATCGGGGATTGTGGCAATCCGCCGCTGGCGCTTACAATGAGAATAATTCTCATTTATATTATTCGTCGCCCATGTCCGCCATCCAGCCCAGCCTGCAACAGCAAGTGCAGTCGCTCTACAGCGAGCATCACGGCTGGCTGGTCGGCTGGCTGCGCAAAAAACTCAGCTGCCCGCATGGTGCGGCCGACGTGGCGCAAGATACATTTGTGCGCATCATCGCCTCGCGCGACGCGCTGTTCGGCATGCGCGAGCCGCGCGCCTACCTGTCGACGACGGCAAAGCGCTTGCTGCTCGACCGCGCACGCCGCCAGATACTCGAGCGCAGCTACCTGGCGGAACTGGCCCTGCTGGCCGACAGCCTGCCCGGCGCACCCTCGCCGGATGAAGTCCTGATGGCCGTGCAGGCGCTCGAGCAGATCGCCACGGCGCTGGCCGGCTTGTCCGCCAAGGCGCGCGACGCCTTTTTGCTGCACTACCTGGAAGAGCAGCCGCAGGCCGCTGTCGCCGCACAACTGAACGTCTCCACGCGCATGGTGCAAAAATACCTGGTGCAAGCCTTGTTGGCCTGCCGCCACGCCTGCCCGGCCCTGGCGGCATGAATAGCCCACGCACGGATATCGCCGCCGAACAGGCCGCAAGGTGGATCGTGCGCCTGAGCGCCGACGACCCGGCCGAACGCGACACCGCGCAGGCCGGCTTCGCCGCATGGAAGGCCGCCGACCCACTACACGCGACGGCGGCCGCCGGCATGGAAAACCTGCTGCGTCAATTGAACGCCGTGCGCGAGCCGGCCGGCGGCGACCATCGCCCCGCGCGCGCCGCCCTGGCCGCCATCGCACCCAAGCCCCGCCAGCGTCTGCGCCAGCTGGCCGCGGCCAGCGCCGTGGCCGTGTTGACGCTGACCGGGGCGCTGGCCTTCAGCGAACGCCCCGCCTACCTGCTGGCCGACCTGCGCAGCCCCACGGGACAATGGTCCACGTACACCCTGGCCGATGGCAGCCGGATCACCCTGGCCGGCAACAGCGCCGTCAACGTGCACTTCAATGCGGGCGAACGGCATGTGGAACTGGTGCAGGGCGACATTCTCGTCGACGTGGCCAAGGATGCGCAGCGCCCCTTCATCGTCGACAGCCGACAGGCGGCGATCCGCGCCCTGGGCACGCGTTTCAGCGTGCGCAGGGAAGACGGCGCCACCATCTTGAGCATGCTGGAGTCCAAAGTGCTGGCGCAAGTGCCGCAACATCCGGCCGTCGTGGTGCAGGCGGGCCAACGCACGCGCATCACGGACGATGGAGTGGGGCCGATCACGGCCATCGATACGGCCAGCGTGCAGGAAGCGTGGCGCGCGCACCAGTTGGTGGTCGACGACCTGCCGCTGGCCGAGGTGCTCGACGAGCTGGCGCGCCACCGTCCCGGCCAGCTGCATTACGACCGCGCGCAGATCGCCGACATCCGTGTGGCCGCCGTGCTGCCGCTGGACGACACGGACAAGGCGCTGCAGCTGTTGATCGACAATTTCCCGCAACTGCGCATCCGCATGCTGACGCGCTACCTGGTGATGGTCGATGTCCCCGCCAGCGGCCCCGCAAAAAATAAATAAGAAATTGTGCGTTCGCGGTTCCACTTTGCGCATCTCGTGCGTCAAGGCAGCTGAGATCATTCAAAAAAGGCTGTCCCCATGTACGCTCAAGTCGTTGCCGTTTCCTCCCCGAACACCCTGCGCACGCGTCTGCGCCCGCTCGCCCTGGCGGCCATGCTGCTGGCAAGCGCCGGCCTGCACGCCCAGGCAGTCGCCCAGACCGCCCCGGCTGTCGCCAGCTACGCCATCCCCGCCGGCCCGCTGGCCGGCGCCCTGAACCGCTATGCGCAGCAGGCGGGCGTGTCCATCGTCATCGATGCATCCCGGGTGCAGGGCTTGACCAGTGCAGGCTTGCAAGGCAGCTACGCCATCAATGACGGTTTCGCCGTGCTGCTGCGCGGCAGCGGCTACGCCATCGGCAAGACGCCGACCGGCTATGTGCTGGTGGCCGCGCCGGCGTCCCCGCCCACGGCGGCGATCAGCGCTGCTTCAGCGGCCGAACGCACCATGCCCTCGATTACCATCGTTGGCCAGGCCGAGCAAGGCGCCACCACGGAAGGCAGCGGCTCCTACACGGCGCGCAAGCTCACCATCGGCAAGGGCGAGCAATCGATGAAGGACATCCCCCAATCCGTGAGCGTGCTGACGCGCCAGCGCCTGGACGACCAGGGCATCACGGACTTGCGCGAAGCCGTCAACAACGTCACCGGCGTGGTAGGCGTGCATGGCGTGGGACCGGGCGTGGTGATCACGGCGCGCGGCTTCCAGATCGACCAATGGCAGTACGATGGCGTGCCCATCGACCGCAACACCTATGCGCTGGGCAACTGGGGCCAGGAAAACATGGTCATCTACGACCGCCTGGAAGTGCTGCGCGGCGCCTCGGGCATGCTGGTCGGCACGGGCAGTCCCGGCGGCTCCGTCAGCCTGGTGCGCAAGCGCCCGACCGCCGAGCGCAGTGTCAGCATGACGGCGCGCGCCGGCTCGTGGGACCATTACGGCGCCCAGCTCGACGTGAGCATGCCCCTGAATGCGGACGGCAGCCTGCGCGGACGCGCCATCGTCGATGAAGACGATACCCATTCCTTCGTCGACCAGGTGTGGAGCCAGAACCGCACCCTGTACGCGGCGCTCGACTACGACCTGGGACCGGCCACCACCCTGGGCCTGGCCATCAGCAACGTCAACGACCACGGCCGTCCCACCTTTATCGGCCTGCCCCGCTACGCGGACGGCAGCGCGCTGAACCTGCCCCGCTCCACCTTCACGGGCGCAGACTGGAACCGCAGCGAAGCCAAACAAACCAACGTGTATCTCGACCTGGAACACCATTTCAACAGCCAGTGGAGCCTGAAGGCATCCGCCGTGAACATGAAGGAAAACACCGGCTCCGTGCACCAGCGCGTGGCCTTGCCCATCAATCCCGACGGCAGCGGCGCGAGCTATGCCGACTTTGGCATGGATTTCGACAACCGCAAGCGCGGCATCGACACCTACGTGCGCGGCAAATTTGACGGCCTGGGCATCGCGCAGGAAGTCCTCGTGGGCGCCAGCTATGTCACGATGGCGTCGGACGACGTCTACGCCCGCGCCTGGGAATCCGGTGCGGACGTCTTCAACATCAGGCACAACCGTCCATGGCAAGATCTCGACAGCATCGCCGCGCGCCCGAAGGGCGTGCGTCCCGTCAGCACCTACGAAATACGCCAGAAAGGCCTGTATGGCAGCTGGAACGGACAGCTGACCAGCAAGCTGAAAGCCGTGCTGGGTGGACGCTTCAGCTGGTACGACTTCGTGTATGCGACACCCAAAGGTCCTGAAGAGCAGCTCAACACCACCGCCAAGTTCACGCCATCGGCGGCACTGATCTACGCGCTCGATCCGCAATGGTCGGCCTACGCCAGCTATGCCGACATCTTCACGCCGCAAAGTATCCGCGATGCGCAAGACAAGGTCCTCAAGCCCATCACGGGCACCAACTACGAGGCAGGCATCAAGGGTGGGCTGATGGATGGCAAGGTCAACACCTCGCTGGCCGTGTTCCGCTACGACCACAAGAACCGTGCCGTGTTCGACTATGACGCGGGCATGGTGTGCGATAACGAGTACTGCTCGCGCGCCTCGGGCAAGGTGCGCAGCCAGGGCCTGGAAGCGGAAGTGTCGGGCGAAGTGGCGCGCGGCTTGCAGCTGTCGGCCGGCTACGCCTATACGACGACGACCTATCTGAACGACCCGGACGAGCAGGGCAAGGTCTTTTCCACCTGGACGCCCAAGCACATGCTGCGCGTGTGGTCCAGCTACACGCTGCCCGGCGCCTGGGACAAATTCAGCGTGGGCGCCGGCGTCAACACGCAAAGCCATACGCTCGATACCAATAGCACCTTCAAGGTTGCCGGCGTATCGATCTGGAATGCACGCATGGCCTGGCAAGCCACGCCGCAAGTGGCCCTGTCGCTGAACGTCAACAATGTCTTCGACAAGAGCTACATCATCCCGGCCTACAATACCACCGGGTCGAATAACTACTATGGCGACCCGCGCAACGTGCAGTTCACCCTGAAGTACACGCCGAAGTGGTAAGGCGATTGAGAAGCTGAGCACCGGCACGATGGCCAAGGCGCGGGACTGGCATTCAGTTCGCGCCGCGGCCGGGATTTTCGGCTAAGATGATGGCGCGGCATTGCGCCGCACCGCATCGTGCATCGGCCTCTCATTCATCTACACCGTCAATGGAACAAAAAGACAAGTCTTGGGTCACTTCGGTGGACGTCGCCAAACGGGCCGGCGTCTCCCGCTCCGCCGTCTCGCGCACGTTCACACCCGGCGCCAGCGTGGCGCCCGAAACGCGGGCCCGCGTGATGGAAGCCGCACAATCGCTGGGCTACCAGGTCAACATCCTGGCGCGCAGCATGAACCAGGGACAAAGCAACCTGGTCGGCGTCGTCATCACGGGTTTCACGGACCCGTTCCGCGTGGCCCTGCTGGGCGAAGTCACGCGCAGCCTGAGCGAACATGCGCTGGTGCCGCTGCTGATGAATGCGGAAGACCCCGAGCGCCTCAGCGAATTGCTGCGCATCCTCCTCAGCTACAAGATTTCCGGCGTCATCATGACGTCCGGCTCGCCGCCGTCCGCCGTCGCCACGGAATACCTGCAGCGCCAGGTGCCGGTGGCCATGATCAACCGCGCGCGCGACCTGAAAGGCGTGGACGTGGTCAACAGCGACAACCGCCACGGCGGCGAACTGGCGGCCAGCACCCTGCTCGACAGCGGCGCCAAACGGCTGGCCTTCATCAACACGCGCGCCAGCAGTTTCAGCGGCATCGCGCGCGGCCAGGCCTTCCTCGACCACCTGGCGCCGGCCGTGGCGAAGAAGCGCTGCACGGCCGGCGAATACCTGGCCGACGCCATCGGCTACCAGGCGGGCCAGGAAGCGGCCGACGCCCTGCTCGCATCAAGCAAGCTGCCTGACGGCGTCTTTTGCGCCACCGACCTGATCGCCTGCGGCTTCATCGACGCGGCGCGCAGCAAGTATGGCATCGACGTGCCCGCGCAACTGCAGGTGATCGGCTTCGACGACATTCCCATGGCCGCGCTGGACGCCTACCAGCTGACCACCATCCGCCAGGACGCGGGCGAACTGGCGCGCCGCGCCGTCAAGAGCCTGGTCGAGCGCATGGAAAAATTTGCCATGCCGGGCCGATTGAAGGAAGTGCCCGTCACCCTGGTGCGGCGCGGCACGACACGCTAAGCCATTCAATGCGGCAGATGGCGCAACGCCGTCTGCCCGCCCGCCACCGCCCGCCGTTCCCCGTTTTCCACACTTTTTCGTCCCCCGCCTGTACTTGTTGACATCAAAAAAAATCCGGGTTACTGTTTGCACACGCGTGCTGCACACGTGTGCAATTCCTTCAAACAGGCCAGTTCTGGCCACACCACTAAAAAAGCGCCCCGTCCACGGAGGCGCGTCAAGGAGACTGTTATGTTGAACCACGTTCTAAGAATCGCCCTGTTCGGCGCCGGGGCCATCGGTCTGGCGGCCTGCACCACCCCAGTCGGCACGCAGCGCAATATGGCCGCCGCAGTCGCCGCCGATCCGAAGCTGGCGAAGATCGGTCAGATCGTTGTCGTGTACATGGAAAACCGCAGCTTCGACCACCTGTTCGGCACCTTCCCCGGTGCCGACGGTATCGCCAATGGCCACGCGCCCGACACCACCACGCAGACCGGCCCCGATGGCAAGCCCTATGCCATGCTGCCCGCCGTGGCACTCGACAAGGGCGGCCTGGACCAGCGCTTCAAGGCCGACATCGCCAACGCGCCCTTCCGCATGGAGCCGAGCGTCTCGCTGGGCGACAAGACAGCCAGTCCCGTGCACGCGTTCTGGACGCACAAGCGCCAGATCAACGATGGCAAGAACGACCGCTTCGTCGTCGAGGGCAATACGGGTGCCCTGCCCATGGGCTATTTCGACGGCAGCAAGCTCAAACTGTGGGCGCTGGCGCAACGCTACACGCTGGCCGACCGCTTCTTCCAGTCCGCCTACGGCGGCTCCTTCCTCAACCACATGTGGCTGACCTGCGCCTGCACGCCCGTGTTCCCGAATGCGCCCAAGTCCATCGTCGCCCAGGATGAGCGCGGCACGGGCCACAAGAAGGGCGAGGAAGCGGAAGTGACGCAGGACGGCTACGCCGTCAACACCATGCAGGGCCCGCTGCTGTTCGACCCGGCCAAGAAACAGACCTTCCTGCCGCCGCAAACCATGCCTACCATCGGCGACCGCCTGACGGACAAGGGCATCTCCTGGGTCTATTATGCGGACGGCTACGACATCGCCGTCGCCTCGACCAAATCGGGCAAGAAGGCCGACGATTTCTCATATCACCACCAGCCGTTCACCTACTTCAAGCGCTTCATCGACAGCCCGCAGCAGCGCGCCACGCACCTGAAGGACCGCTCCGACATGCTCGCCGACGTCCAGGCAGGCAAGCTGCCGCCCGTCTCGTTCTACAAGCCCATGGGCAAGAAGAACATGCATCCGGGGATGGATAAATCGAGCGTGGCGGCCGGCGACGACGAAGGCGTGGCCATCATCAGCGCCATCATGGAAGGCCCGCAATGGAAGGACACCGTCATCATCGTCACCACCGATGAAAACGGCGGTTTCTGGGACCACGTGGCGCCACCGAAAGGCGACCGCTTCGGCCCGGCCACGCGCATCCCCGCACTGGTCATCTCGCCCTTCAGCGAAGGCGGGCATATCGACCATACCGAATATGAAACCGTGTCGATCCTGAAGTTCATCGAGGAACGCCATGGCCTGGCGCCCTTGAGCGAGCGCGATGCGCGCGCCAACAGCCTGGCCAAAGCCCTCAAGCTGTAATACCCATTCCCCTGCCTGTCTGTCCTGGGTGCGCCATCTGCACGGCGCGCCTGGGCTAACCACACCTGAAGGAAACACCATGCTGCGCGCACGCCATCTCCCCCTGTCCCTCCTGATGCTTTCCCTGGCCGCCTGTGGCGGCGGCGACGATACGCCGCCCGTCCCCGTCACGCCCCCGGTAACGCCGCCCGTGACGCCGGCCGCCCCCGCCACCTACTACCAGACCAAGACGCCCTACACGCCGCAGCAGGATGCGGCCACGTATGAAGCGGCACCTGCCGGCTACGCGCCCGTGTTCACCGAACTGGTGGCGCGCCACGGTTCGCGCGGCCTGTCGAGCATGAAGTACGACGCCGCCTTCTACAACGTCTGGCAACGGGCTGCAGCCGACGATGCGCTCACGCCCCTGGGGCAAAAGCTGGGCGCCGACATCCTGAAACTGATGAAGGCCAACGCGCTGCTCGGCTACGGCGTGGACGGCATCACGGCGCCCGGCTACGGCAACCTGTCGCAGACGGGCATCAATGAACACAAGCAGTTGGCCGTGCGCATGCTGGCGCGCCTGCCTGCCCTGTTCACGCAACTGGGTAGCAATGCCGCCAGCGCACCGCGCCAGATCGTCACCGTCAGTTCCGGCGTGGACCGCGCCAAGGACAGCGCCGCGTACTTTGCGCAGTCGCTGGCCGCCACGGCACCAAACGTCGCGCCGCTGATTACCCTGCCGCCCGCCCCGACCGGCTACCCGGCCGGCAGGCCCGTGGCGCAGCCCGATGGCACCAACCGCTTCCTGCTGTATGCGCACAAGCTGGTGCCGAAGACGGATCTGGTCACCGACACCCTCGACCGCCATTACCAGACTTACCAGGATAGCCAGGCCTATCAGGCCTACCTGGAAAGCCCCGGCTTCCTGGCCAAATACACGGCCATCGACACGGATGCCACGGCGCGTACCCTGGGCCGCGAAGTACTGGAACGCTTGTTCACCAAGGCCTTCGTCGACAAGATCGACAACGGCACTTACCGCTTCGCCAACACGGGTACCTACAGTTTTACCAGCGACGACGGCAAGTTCACCAACACCGTCACGGGCGACGGCGGCACCACCATCAAGGGCCTGGCAGATGCCGCCTCGGTGCTGTACAACCTGTACGCCATCATGGCCGGCATGACGAACGAAGTGAAAGCCGATTTCGTGCAATACATGCCGTCGGACGCGGCCAAGTACCAGGCATTCGTGCAGGATTACCAGGATTTTTACAACAAGGGCCCCGGTACCACGGAAAGCGCCGGCATCACCTGGAACTACGTGCGCGCGCTGCGCGACGACTTTTTCACGGAAGTGGACGCCATCGCGCGCGGCGACCTGTCGCACGGCGCCAAACTGCGCTTCACGCATGCGGAAGCCATCATTCCGCTGGCGACGGCCATGGGCCTGAAGAACGTCGTCGGCGCGCTGCCGGCGGCGCAGACCTACAGCTATGACAACAGCAGCTGGCGCGGCCTGTACGTGGCGCCGATGGCGGCCAACATGCAGTGGGATGTGTACCGCGACGCCGGCGGCAATGTGCTCGTGAAAATGCTGTACAACGAAAAGGAAACGGACTTCCAGGCCGCCTGCGATGGCGCCCGCTTTGCCGCCGGCAGCCATTTCTATGTGTATGCGAAGCTGAAGACGTGCTACGACCACGTGGCGCAGTAAGTACGAATGCAGGCGGGCAGCCGTACCCGCCTGTTGGACGTTTGCTGCTAGGCTTGCACGTAAGAACCAATCACGTCACTTACGGATAGCCATGCCCCCACCGCTCCCCTTGTCCAGCATGCTGCTGGCCCTCACCATCTGCGCCGCTCCCGCCCAGGCCGCGGAAGGCCATTACCAGACAAAGGCGCCGTATGCGCCGCAGCAGGACCTGGCCACCTATGCCACGCCACCGGCCGGTTTCCAGCCCATCTACACACAACTGGTGGCGCGCCACGGTGCGCGCGGATTGACCGGCATGAAGAGCGACGCAGCCCTGTATGCGATGTGGCGGCAGGCCGCCGCGCAGGATGCGCTCACGCCTTTGGGGCGCGAACTGGGACCCGACATCCTGGCCCTGATGCAGGCGAACGCCTTGCTCGGTTACCGTGTGGCCGACATCGAGCGGCCCGGCTACGGCAATCTGTCGCAGACGGGCATCGAGGAACACCGGCAACTGGCCGTGCGCATGCTGGCGCGCCTGCCCACCCTGTTCGCGCAAGTGGGGCAAGACGCCGCGACGGCGCCGCGCCAGCTCGTCACCATCCATTCCGGCGTGGACCGCGCGCGCGACAGTGCGCGCTTTTTTACGCAGTCGCTGCTGGAGCACGCGCCCGCGCTGGCGCCCTTGTTATACCTGCCGCCCGCACCGGCGCCTTATCCGCAAGGACGCAAGGCCGCGGTACAGCCGATATTGCAGCCCGATGGCGTGAACCGCTTCCTGCTGTATGCGCACAAGCTGGCGCCGCAGACGGATTTTGTCGCCGATCGCGCCAACCCGCATTACGCCACCTATGCCGCCAGCCAGGCCTACCAGTACTATGAAAGAACCAAGCAGCTGCATGCGCTGATGGATGCACCAGCGCGGCAGCCGGAAGCGGCCGCGCATGCGCGCCACGTGCTCGAACGGCTGTTTGCGCCCGCCTTCCTCGACCAGCTTGAGCGCGGCGCCGCCAGTTTTGCGGATACAGGCAGCTACACTTTCACCAGCGCGGACGGCCAGCTCACGCGCACCATGACGGGCAGCGGCAAGACCGTCATCCGCAGCCTGCATGCGGCCGCGACGAAACTGTATAAGCTGTATGCGATCGCCGCCGGCATGCGCCATGAAGTACCGGCCGATTTCAGCCGCTACATGCCCGCCGAGGATGCGCGCTACTACGCTTATATCGCCGACCACGAGGATTTTTACCAGAAAGGACCGGCCACCACGGAAAGCAGCGGCGTGACTTGGCGCTTCGCGCTGGCCTTGCGCGAGGATTTTTTCAAGGAAGTCGATGCGCTGGCCAGCGGAGATTTGCGTCACGCGGCCAAGCTGCGTTTCACGCACGCCGAAATGATCATTCCGCTCGCTTCGGCCATGGGTTTGCAGCAGGCGCTGGCGCCCCTGCCGGCATCGGCCAGCTACAGTTATGAGTCGAATCCATGGCGCGGCCAGAACGTCTCGCCGCTGGCGGCCAACATGCAGTGGGATGTGTACCGCAACGACACAGGCCAGCTGATCGTGCGCCTGCTGTACAACGAAAAGGAAACGGACTTCCAGGCCAGTTGCGACGGCGCCCGCATGGCGCCGGGCAGCGTCTTCTACGACTATGCAAAACTGAAAACCTGCTACGGCCACGTGGCGGCGCGCTGACGCTGCGCGCCGCCATCGCACCTTACTTCAAGGTCGGCATGGCAAACTCGGCCCCTGCCGCCGTCGATGCCGGCCAGCGCTGCGTGACGGCCTTCTGTTTCGTATAGAAACGCACGGATTCCGGGCCATGCGCGTGGTGGTCGCCGAACAGGCTGCGCTTCCAGCCGCCGAAGCTGTGGAAGGCCATCGGCACGGGGATCGGGACATTCACGCCCACCATCCCGACTTGCACCCGGTGCGTGTATTCACGCGCCGTGTTGCCGTCGCGCGTGTAGATCGCCGTGCCGTTGCCGTACTCGTGCGCGTTGACCAGGTCCAGCGCGGTGGCGAAATCGGGCACGCGCACGATGCACAGCACGGGACCGAAGATTTCCTCTTTATAGATCGTCATGTCCGGCGTGACGTGGTCGAACAGGCTGCCGCCGAGGAAAAAGCCCTGTTCATGGCCGGGCAAGACGAAACCGCGCCCATCGCTGACCAGCTTGGCGCCTTCCTTGACGCCCGTGGCGATGTAGCCGGCAATTTTGTCCTTGTGCACTTGCGTCACCACCGGGCCCATTTCCGCTGTTAAATCCATGCCTTGCGTGATCTTCAGGGCCGCGATGCGCGGCACCAGCGCCTCAACCAATTGATCCGCCACATTGCCGACCGCCACGACGACGGAAATGGCCATGCAGCGCTCGCCGGCCGAACCGAAGGCGGCGCCCATCAGGGCGTCGACCGTCTGGGGAATGTCCGCGTCCGGCATGACGACCATGTGGTTTTTCGCGCCGCCCAGCGCTTGCACGCGCTTGCCCTGCGCGCAGCCGGTGGCGTAGATGTACTCGGCGATCGGCGTGGAACCGACGAAACTGACGGCGCGCACGTCCGGGTGGTGCAGCAAGCCATCCACGGCTTCCTTGTCGCCCTGCACCACGTTGAAGACGCCGTCCGGCAAACCGGCGTCCGTCAACAACTGCGCCAGCAGCAGGCTGGCCGACGGGTCGCGCTCCGACGGTTTCAAGACGAAGGTATTGCCGCAGGCGATCGCCATCGGAAACATCCACATCGGCACCATCACGGGGAAATTGAACGGCGTGATGCCGACGCAGACGCCCAATGCCTGGCGGATCGACCAGGCGTCGATGCCGCCGGCCACTTGCTCCGAATATTCGCCCTTCATCATTTGCGGGATGCCGCAGGCAAATTCCACCACTTCGATGCCGCGCGTCACTTCCCCTTTGGCATCCGTGAACACCTTGCCGTGCTCGGCCGTGATCAGGGCGGCCAATTGATCCGCATGTTCTTCCAGCAATTCCTTGAACTTGAACATGACGCGGGCGCGGCGCAGGGGCGAGGTTTGCGACCAGGCGGGAAAGGCCGCATGGGCGGCAGCCACGGCCGCATTCAGCTCGGCGGCAGTCGCCAGCGATACTTTCGCCGTGACGGCGCCCGTGGCAGGGTTAAAAACGTCGCTGGTGCGCTCGGAACGCGAGGCCATGGGGTTGCCACCAATAAAGTGGCCAATCATCGGGGTAGTCATTGTCTTGTCCTTGTTATTTCGTCATCAGCCAGTCATGGGCCGGGTCGTTTTTAAAGTGCCACACGCGTTTCGGGCCGGCCATCACGTTCAGGTAATAGCCATCGTAGCCATACGGCACGGTGACGGGGTGGTAACCCCTGGGCACCATCACCACGTCGTGGTTTTCCACGGCCATGGCTTCGTCGATGCTGCGGTCGTCCGTGTAGACGCGTTGGTACGCAAAGCCCTGCTCGGGATTGAGGCGGTGGTAGTACGTTTCTTCCAGCGAACTTTCCAGCGGGATATTGTCGCTGTCATGCTTGTGCGGCGGATAGCTGGACGAATGGCCGGACGGCGTGACCACCTCGACCACCAGCAAGCCATCGGCCTCGGCCGTCTGCGGCAGGATGTCGCACACATAGCGGGTGTTCGCCCCCTTGCCGCGCACGGAGCGCGTCATCGACTGCGGGTCGATCAGGCGCGCCGGACGATGGGTCGTGGCCGGTGCGCTGCACAGGGCCACTTCCGCGTTGCTCACGGCCGTGATGCCGACCGTGGTTTCCAGCGGCACATACACGGCGTAGGGCGAGACGTCTTCAAACACGCTCTGGCGATTGCCGATGGCTTCCCAGGTCTGCCCGCCCGCCTGCACCGTCACCGTGCCCGTCAGCACGACGAGGCACAGTTCGCGGCTACCCGTCTCCAACGTCAGCTGTTCGCCTGCCGCCAGCCGGTGCGCGGCGAAGCCCACGTGCGTCCAGCCGGCCGATTCCGGCGTCACTTCGACGATGGCCGAACCGGCCCTAGCCTTGACCAGCAGCGGGCTCATGCCGCCTCCCGCCCCAGGCGGGGAATCGCGTCGACCAGGCGTGCCAGGTAATCGTGGCCCATCTTGGCATACTGATAGCTGGGGGCCACGGCCGGATCTTGCTCCGCCTCCACCACCAGCCAGCCTTCGTAGCCGTGCAAATACAGGCGCGTGAGGATGGCAGGAAAGTCGATGCTGCCGTCGCCCGGCACGCTGAAGGCGCCATTGATGACGGCCTGCAGGAAACTCCAGTGGCCATTTCTCGCCAGTTTCACCACATTGGGGCGCACATCCTTGCAATGCACGTGGCAGATGCGATCGATGTGCTTGTTCAAGACCGCCAGCGCATCGCCGCCGGCAAAGGTGATGTGGCCCGTGTCGAACAGCAAGCCCACTTCCGACCCCGTCAAGGCCATCAACTGGTCCACGTCGGCCGGGGTTTCCACGTAGGCGCCCATGTGGTGGTGGTAAGCCAGGCGCACGCCGTGGTCGAGCAAGTGTTTCGCAAACGCCGTCAATTTGTCCGCGTACGCCTGCCATTGCTGCGCCGACTGGAAGCGCGGACGTTTATACAACGGGCGGGCTTCGCCCTGGATGGCGTCCGCCACTTCGCCGTAGACCATGACGGTGGCGCCGCTGCCGGCCAGCAAGCGCAGATGCGGCCCGACGGCGGCAATCTCCTCTTCCACGGACCGCTGCGCCAGCCGTCCCGAATACCAGCCGGAAACGCAGGCGAGATTGTATTTCCCCAGCACGGCGTTCAGGGTGGGGGCATCCTTGGGAAACTTGTTGCCCAATTCAAAACCCACGTAGCCGATCTCGGCGCCCTCTTTCAAGGCCGTTTCCAGGGGCGTCTCGCCGCCCAGCGACGGTAAATCGTCGTTCATCCACGAGATCGGGTTGATGCCGATCTTCACATTCCATGTAGTCATTTTTGTTGTCCTTGGCGGTCAAGTTCATAACGGGCGCGCGCCGCTTGCACGCCGGCTTGCGTCGAGACTTCGGGTACGGCCACTTCCCACCAGCAACCACCCTCCTCGGTCGTGCGCGTGGCGTCCGTATTGATGCAGATCAAGTAGGTGCGGCTGGCGGCGCGGGCGCGCAGCATCGCCTGTTCCAGTTCGGCAATGTTGGCCACGTGTTCGGACAGCGCGCCCAGCGAGCGTGCATGCAGGGCGAAGTCGATGGCGGGTGCGCTGTCGGGCAACATGTTGTTGAATGACGCGTTGCCGCACGCCTGCTGCAATCGGTTGATGCAACCGTAACCCCGGTTGTCGAGCACGACGATGATGAGTTTTTTATCCAGCATGACGGAGGTGGCGATTTCCGAATTCATCATCAGATAACTGCCGTCGCCCACCATGACGATGACCTCGGCATCCGGTTTCGCCATCTTGACGCCGAGGCCGCCGGCGATTTCATAGCCCATGCACGAATAGCCGTATTCCATGTGGTAGCCGCCCGGCGTGCTGGTGCGCCACAGTTTGTGCAGTTCGGCCGGCAAGGTGCCTGCCGCGCAAACGACGATGTCGTTGCTGGTCGAGTCCGGTGAAGAGCGCTGCACGGCGCCGATGACTTCGCCGTCATACGGCAAGCCGTCCACCTCGCGCTGGCCAGTAATGGCCAGGATGGTATCGCGCCATGCGTTCCCAGCCTGCTGCGCGCGGTCCAGCCATTGGCCCGCGCTGTTCCAATTAGACAAGTGCCGCGACAAGCCCTGCAAGCCAAGTGTCGCGTCCGCCTGCACGCCCAGGCCACGGCGTTTCAGCGCATCGAAAGCGTTGACGTTCAGGCTGACCAGTTGCGCTTGCGCAAACAGGGAGTTCGAGCCCGTCGTGAAATCCTGCAAACGCGTGCCCACGGCCAGCACCACGTCCGCCTGCGCCGCCAGGGCATTCGCAGCGGGCGAGCCGGTGACGCCGATGGCGCCCAGCTGCAGCGCATGGTCCCACGGCAGGGAACTTTTGCCGGCCTGGGTTTCCGCCACGGGAATGCCGTGACGCTCGGCAAACGCCTGCAAGGCGGCGCCAGCCTTGCCGTACAGCACGCCGCCGCCGGCCACGATCAGCGGCTGTTTCGCATGTTTCAGCAAGGCGGCCGCCTCTTCCAGTTCCTGCTCCACGGGCGGCACGGCGCGGAAACGCACGGTGCGCGGAGTAAAGAAATCGGCCGGATAGTCATACGCCATCGTCTGCACATCTTGCGGCAGAGATAACGTGACGGGACCGCAGGCGGCCGGGTCCGTCAAGGCGGCGATGGCCCGTGGCAAGGCCGTCAGCAATTGCTCCGGATACACGATGCGGTCGAAATAGCGCGATAAAGGTTTAAAGGCATCATTCACCGACACGCTGCCGTCGCTGGCGTCTTCCAGCTGCTGCAACACGGGGTCCGGCGCGCGCGAGACGAAGACGTCGCCGGGCAACAGCAAGACCGGCAGGCGATTCACGTGGGCCAGCGCGGCGGCCGTCAGCAAATTGGTGGCGCCGGGGCCGATGGAACTGGTGACGGCCAGCATGCGCCGGCGCATGTGGGCTTTCGCATAGGCAATGGCCGAGTGCGCCATCGCCTGCTCGTTGTGGGCGCGGTACGTGGGGAAACTGTCCCGATATTGGTACAGCGCCTCGCCCAGGCCCGCCACATTGCCGTGGCCAAAGATGGCGAAGGCGCCGCCGAACAGGGGGATCAAGGAACCATCGCCCTCTTCCGTGCGCAAGGCGGCCAGGTAGCGGACTAAAGCCTGCGCCATGGTCAATCTGATCGTGGCGCTCATGCTGCACGCTCCAGGCGGTTGCGCGTGCGCTGCCACAGGGCAATGAGCTGCTCGAAGTTGGCGCGCACTGCGGCGATCAGGCCCGCATCGTCGAGTTCGCCCGCCAGCCAGCGGCGGCTCGGCTCCTGGAAGATGGTGCGTCCCACCATGAAGCCGCGGCACGTCGTGCTGGCACTGGCTTGCTCAAAACTGGCGGCCAGGGCGGCAATCGGCGCGTTCAAGCCCAGCAGGACGACGCCGCGGCAATACGGATCGCGCTCGTGCACGAGGGCATCGATGGCTTGCCATTGCTGGGCCGACATGCTTTCCAGCTTCCACCATTCCGGGTAAATGCCCAGGTTGTACAGCCGTTTCACCGCGCGGTACACGGTATCGTCGTGCTGCGGCAAGGACTTCGCAGGAATAATTTCCAGCAGCAAATCATGCCCCGTGATCTGCGCCGCGTCGTACAAGCCCTTGATCTGCGCTTCCTGTTCCAGGCGGTTTTCCGGCGTATCGTCGGGGTGCAACTGCACCAGGCACTTGATCACGTGTTCCTTGGGCCACTGCGTCAGGCGCGACGCCAGCGAGCGGCCCCAGTCGAATTGCAGCGGGTTCGATCCCGGCATCTCGACAGGACGGCCGATCCACCAGCCGCGCCCGGTCGCATCGTTGAGCGCATCGACGCCATAACGGTCATCGATCAGCACGCCCGTGCCGCCCTGCAAGCCACGCGCCGCTTCCGTCTGGCCCACGGCTTGCACGAACAATTGCTTGAGCCGTGAAATTTTTGCCTCGTCGCTACCGCCCTGCTGGGCCAGTTCGAAAAATTGCGTGCGATGATCAAAAGCAAACACGCACAGTTCATTCCACTGCTTGCGCTCCACCGTCGTGCGGTGCAAGCGGGACAGTGTCGCGTCCTGGTCAGGACGGCTCAGTTTGGCCGCGTTGGCAAGGAAATAATCGAGCTCCACGGGCGACGGCATGGCCGGCGCGCAACCGTGGCGCGACACGACGAGGGCGCCGCAGCCATTTGCATAACGGCAACACGCTTCGTAATCCTCGCCGCGCAGCCAGCCTTTCAAAAAGCCCGAGAGAAACGCGTCCCCGGCACCCAGCACGTTGAGCACTTCGACGCGCACGCCCTGATAGTTGAAAGCCGCATCGAGACTGGCTGGAATGGCCGCGTCGATGACGGCGCAGCCCAGCGGCCCCCGCTTGACGACCAGCGTGGCACCGCTCACGGCCCGCACGGCGCGCAAGGACGCCATGATGTCGGCGCCACCGCCGGCGATCATGAATTCCTCTTCCGTGCCGACGATCAGGTCGAATTGCGGCAAGATCGCCTGCAGGTGGCGCGTCACGCTGTCGTTGGAAACGAAGCGCGTTTCGCCGTCCGCCTTGCCGGAGAGTCCCCACAGCACGGGCCGGTAATCGATGTCGAGCACGGTGCGCACGTTGTTGGCGCGCGCCAATTTCAGGGCCTGCGTGCTGACGGCGTGCATCGTAGCCGTCGAAAAATGCGTGCCGGTGATCAACAGCGCCTTGCTGGAAGCGATAAAGGCGGCGTCGACGGCGGATGGCTCGATGGCCATGTCGGCGCAGTTTTCACGGTAGAAAATCAGGGGAAAGGTGTTTTTATCCTTGATGCCCAGCATGACGAGGGCCGTCAGGCGGTCGCGGTCGATGCCGACATGGCTGACGTCGCAACCCTCTTTCGATAACGTGTCCGTCAAGAAACGCCCCATGTGGTCGTCGCCCACCTTCGACAGCATGGCGGACTTCAAGCCCAGGCGGGCCGTGCCGAAGGCGATATTCGCCGACGAGCCGCCCAGGTATTTGGCGAAACTGGTCGCGTCTTCCAGGGTGCTGCCGATCTGCTGCGCATACAGGTCCACCGCCAGGCGGCCCAGGCAGATGACATCCAGCGCGCGGCCCTGGGCAAATTCAGTCGTATTCTTCATGACATGCATTCCTTATGACAATTGCACGATGCGCTGTTCGCGCCATGACACGGTAGCCACCTCGGCCAGTTCCAGTGCCTTCAAGCCATCATGGACGGTGGTGCGCAAGGGCGCGCCATGGGCAAAGGCGTCGAAAAAGTGCGCCATTTCGCTGGCGTAGGCGGCGCGGTAGCGTTCCAGGAAGAAATCTTCCGGCTTGTCCACGCTGACGTTCACCGAACCATAGGCCGTCACTTCCGTCGGCTTGTGGTTGCCTGCCTGCAGCATGCCGGCGCTGCCCAGCACTTCGAAGCGCTGGTCGTAGCCGTAGGCGGCGCGGCGAGAGGCATTGATCTGGCACAAACGTCCCTTGGCCGTACGGATGGTGACGACGGCCGTGTCCAGGTCTCCCGCCGCACCGATGGCGGGGTCGACGAGGCAGCTGCCCGTGGCGTGCACGCTAACGGCTTCATCGTCGAGTATCCAGCGGAAAATGTCGAAATCGTGGATCAGCATATCCTTGAAGATGCCGCCCGATACCTGGATATAGCTGACGGGCGGCGGGCCCGGATCGCGGCTGGTGACGATGAGCAACTCCGGCGCGCCGATCTCGCCCGCTGCGATGCGCTGCCTGACGGCGGCAAACGTGGGGTCGTAGCGGCGCTGGAAACCCAGCATGCACAGCACGCCAGCATCCTTGACGGCAACCGCGGCGGCGCGCGCACGCTCCAGCGTCAGGTCGACGGGTTTTTCGCAAAAGATGGCCTTGCCGGCGGCCGCCGCGCGCACGATCAGGTCCGCATGCGTATCCGTGCTCGACGCGATCAGCACGGCCTTGACTTCAGGGTCGGCCAGCACAACTTCCACGCTGGCGACGCTGGCGCCATGCAGGGCCGCCACTTCCGCCGCCGCGCCCGCATGCACGTCGACCACGTATTTCAGGCGCACGCCAGGCAGGCGCACCAGATTGCCGGCGTGAATGCGGCCGATGCGCCCGGCGCCGAACAATGCCACTTGAATCATTTCCATCTCCTTGATAGTCGGGATAATGCAGCCCGGAAATGCACACGTGTGCAAATCCGGGCAAAAAAGGTTAAAACAGGTGGATGACGCCCAGCATCACACCGCTGAGCTTGGCACCCTTCTTGGTGGCGGCGAAGGCATTGCCGCCAAACGTGTAGTTGGCGTTCCTATCGTTATTCGTTTGCGTGTAGTAGGCGTAGACGGTGCTGCGCTTGGACAGGTAATACTCGTAGCCCAGGGTGGCCTGCTTGGCGCCGCTGTCGTCGCCGCGCACCAGGGTGGTCGCCTTGATGGTCACGCTGCTGCCGTTGGGCGCGCTGCCGGACACGTCGCCCGCCACGCCGAACCGGCCGATGAAGGAACCGCCGCCCGCCTTGTAGGCGCCCGTGATGGTGAAGTAGTCGCGCTGCAAGTCGCCGCCGGCCACGTCATACACCATGCGGTTCCAGGCCACGCCCACGTCGCCGCCGCCGAAGTTGTAATTGCCCACGGCGCGGAACATCTTTTCGCTGAAGCCGGGACGCAAGTCCTTGTGCTTTTCATAGCCGACGGCGCCCTTGATGGGGCCGTTCACGTATTGCACGATGCCCGAATAGATGCGGTCGCCGTTCGATGCCTCGTTTTCGCTGGCGCGGTAAATCGTGGCGCTGAAGCCTTGCAGCACGGGCGTGCGGTAGCTGACGGCGTTCGAACTGCGGCGGTTGAAGCCTTCGCCGCCCAGCTGGGAGATGTTGGCGTCATCCTGGATGCCTTCGCCCACGAAACGGTTGGTGTAGCCGTTGATCTGGCGAATCGGCGTGGCGAAGCGGCCCAGCGCGATACGGCCATAGGCGGGATTTTCCAGCCCGACAAAGGTATCCTTGCTATTGATGGCGCCCGTTCCATCGTCCAGCTTGGCATTGCCCTCGATCTGGAAGAAGGCCGTGTTGCCATTACCCAAGTCTTCCCTTCCCCGGAAGCCGATCTTCGAGGAATTGTCCGATACGCGAGAAATGGATTCGCCATTCGGCGCCGTGGCCGAGCTTGACGTTTCGATACGGTCGAAGCCTGCATGGATGCGGCCGTACACGACGACGCTCGATTCGGCCAGCACGCAGCCTGGCACGGCCAGCAAGAATACGGCGGCGATCTTGTTCAACTGCATGGTATTCATCTCGTTTTTCATCCCGTTTTTCATTTTGTCTCCTGCTTGTTTTTATGGTGGTGGATTACTCATGATGCTCAACAGTGTGTTGCCACTCCGCGCGCCCCTCGCCGGACGCCTGTCCTCCCTTTCAATAAAATGTGCTCAGGCACAGCGCGGCAAGGCCAGCGCCGCCAGTTGCGGATACAGGCGGGGGCCGCCCACCAGGATGGGATTGCCCTTTTCCAGGCCGTTATCGGCCAGGAAATCATTGCAGCGCCCGCCCGCCTCGTTGACGAGCACGATACCGGCCAGGCAATCCCAGGAATTGATGTGCGGCTCGAAATAACCGATCAGGCGCCCGGCCGCCACATAGGCGATCATCAGCGCGCCGGAACCGTTGCGGATGAACATGCCGCCCTCTTCCAGCACGTCGAGCAGGAACGGTAAAAAGGTGTCGGTGCCCACGCGGTGCGAAAAGCCCACGCCCAGCACGCCGCCCTGCAGGCTGGCCACGTCGTTGACGCGCAGCCGCGTTTCGCCGGCCTTCGCCGCCACGTAGGCGCCCTGCCCCTGGCAGGCGTGGAACAGCTCGTCCGCATTCGGGTCGTACACGGCGCCGATGGCCGGCTTGCCGTCGACCAGCACGCCAATCGACACGCACCAGGCCAGCATGCCGTTGACGAAACAGGCCGTGCCGTCGATGGGGTCGATGACCCACACGCAGTGCGCGTCCGACGCCCCGCCGCCCCGCTCCTCGCCCACCACGGCGTCGTCAGGAAAACGCGCGGCGATTTGCGCGCGCACATAGTCTTCCACCATGCGATCGGCGATACTGACCATGTCCTGCAAGCCCTTTTCCTCGATCACCAGTTCCGTGCGGCGGTGAAACATGCCCAGCGCAATCTCGCCGGCCTGGCGGATGATGTGCCGGGCGTAGGCATAGCGCTCCAGGGTGGCCGCGTCGGCCAGTGCCGCTGCCTGTGTCATATCTGTCATGCTTGTCCTCCAATGATGGCTGCGCCATGTTCGTGTACGGTCATGGCGACCGATGTGCCTTGCGTGAAAACCTGGCTCAAGTCGTGCGAGACGGCAAACAGTTCGCCGACCGGCGTGTCGAGCGTGTATTGCATTTCGCGTCCCAGGTAGGTGGCGCGCGCCACGCGCACCACCATGGCGCTGTCGGGCTGCGCAGGCGACAGCAGGATCGCTTCCGGACGCACGGCGAAACTCGCTTCGCCGCTGCGCTGGCTGCGGCATGGCAGACGCAGCCGCAACTTGCCCATGACGCAGGTGGCCTTGCCGTCGGCCACCGCTTCGATCACGCCATCGACGATGTTGGCGTTACAGATGAAGTCGGCGACGAATTTGTCGGCCGGCGATTCGAACAGCTCGTGCGGCGTGCCCTTTTGCGCGATCACTTGCCGGTTCATCACGATGATCTGGTCGGAAATGGCCAGCGCCTCTTCCTGGTCATGCGTGACATACACGGCCGTCAAGCCCAGCTTGACCTGGATGTCGCGGATCTCGTCGCGCACGCGGCGGCGCAGTTTCGTATCGAGGTTCGACAGCGGTTCGTCCAGCAGCAGCACCTTGGGCTGCAGCACCAGCGAACGGGCCACGGCCACCCGCTGCTGCTGGCCGCCCGACAACTCGTTCGGGAAGCGCGCGGCAAAGTCGGCCAGGCCCACCAGGCGCAGGCTTTCCTGCGCCCGTTCCACGGCGCGCGGCTTGGTTTCACCAGACACGATGAGGCCGTAGCACACGTTGTCGAGCACCGTCATGTGCGGAAACAGGGCGTAGGACTGGAACACCATGCTGACGTCGCGCTCGGCGGCCGAGGTCAAGGTGACGTCCTCGCCGGCCAGCAGGATGCGTCCGGCGCTGACGCGTTCCAGGCCGGCGATCAGGCGCAGGGTCGAGGTCTTGCCGCAGCCGCTGGGGCCCAGCAGGGTGACCATGGTGCGCGGCGCGATCGTGAACGACACATCGTTCACGGCCAGCGCCTTGCCGTAGCGCTTGGTGACGCCATCGAATTCCAGCGCGGCGATGGCTGTTTCATGGGTAGTAAAGTGGTTCATGCGTAGCTCTTTTCCAGGTTGGGAACGGCGGCCGGCAGCGTTTTTTCGGCGCTGACGCGGCGAAGGCGGCGCTTGCCGACCAGCAAATGGATCAATTGGATGCACAGCAGGATGACGACGATCAAGACCGTGGCGTAGGCAATCGCCGTGCCGTAGTTGCCGTTCGACACCAGGCCGATGATGTAGGACGTGGCCATGTCGTAATCGGCGCTGACGAGGAAGACGACGGCCGAGATCGACGTGATCGAACGCACGAAGCCATACACGAGGGCCGAGGCGATGGCCGGGCGCAACAGCGGCAGGATGACCTTGCGCATGGTGGTCCAGCTGCTGGCGCCCAGGGTGATCGAGGCCTCGTCCAGGCTGCCGTCGAGCTGGCGCATGGCGGCGATGCCCGTACGCAAGCCCATCGGCATGTTGCGGAAGACAAAGCACAGGATCAAAATCGTCGCCGTGCCCGTCAACTCGATGGGCGCCGAGTTGAACGCCAGGATGTAGCTGATGCCGATGACGGTGCCGGGAATGGCAAAGCTGAGCATGGTGCCGAACTCGAACGCGCTTTTCAGGGCGAATTGCTGGCGCACCAGCAGCCAGGCCGAGAGGATGCCGACAAAGGCCGTCAAGGGCGCGGCGATGGCCGAAATCGTCAAGGTGGTGAACAGCGACGGCCAGGCCTGGCCCGTCCAGTGCCAGCCGGAAGCGCCCGCCGTGATGCCGAAAGCGTCGATGTAATGGCGCAAGGTGAAGGCGTTGTCCTGGCCCCAGTTATTCACGAAGCCGCCCGCCACCACCGTGCCGTAGATCAGGGCCGTGAAGGCGAACCATGGCAGGGCGATGGTCCACAGCATGGTTTTCAGGCGCGGGTTGAGCGAGGCGTGGCCGCCGTGGTCGGCCTTGCCCGTCACCGTCACATACGATTTCTTGCCCAGCCACAAGTTCTGGATGAAGAAGGCGCCCACGGCAAAGGTCAGCAGCACGATGGCCAGGGTGGCGGCACGGCCTTGGTCGTTCGAGGCGCCCACCACGGAAAAGAAGATTTCCGTCGACAGCACGTGGAAGTTGCCACCCAACACCATCGGGTTGCCAAAGTCGGCCATGCTTTCGATAAAGCACAGCAAAAAGGCATTGGCGATGCCGGGACGCATCAAGGGCAGCGACACCTTGACGAAGGTTTGCCAGCTGCTGGCGCCCAGGGTGCCCGACGCTTCTTCCAGCGAGGGGCTGACGCCTTCCACCACACCAATTAATGTCATGAAGGCAATCGGCGCAAAGGCCAGCATCTGCGACAGCCACACGCCCGTCATGCCGTACAGCCAGCGGCTCTGCTCGATACCGAACAGGTCGCCGACGAGGCCCGTGATGGCGCCGTTGCGGCCGAACAGCAGGATCAGGGCCAGGCCCAGCACGAAAGGCGGCGTGACGATGGGGAGTATCGTAATGGCGCGCATCGGGCGCACCCAGCGGCCATTGGTGCGCGTCACCAAGAGGGCGAACACGAGACCGAGGAAGGTTGCCGACACGCCCGTCAGCAGCGCCAGCGCCAGGGTGTTCCAGGCCACGCCGCAGCGGCCGGGGCCGGACACGCAATTGAGGCTCCAGATGCCGGGGTCCGCCAGGCGGCGCGCCAGGGCGGCGGCGCCCGTGCCGCCATCATCCATGGGCTGGCCGGCGCTGACGAGGATCAGCGCGACGGGGAACAGCACGAACAGGGAAATCAGGCAAATGATGAGGCCGATGGCGCCGGCCACGAAGGCGTCGCCGCGGCACACGCCGCAGGCGGCCGCGCCCGAGGTGAGGAGGAACAGCAGGCACAGCGCCAGCAGCAGCGCGCCGAAACCCAGGCCCGTGCCGGCGGCCAGCGGCCCCCAGCCCAGCCATGCCAGCCACAGCAAGCCAGCGCCGCCGATGGCGATCTGGCCCAGGCCCAGGGTCTTGCGCGGTACATTGCCGGCTACCAGCGCGGCGCTGGCGGCGATCAGGGCGAAGAACACGCCCAGCGGCCAGGCGCCGAACGACAGCAGGTGCAGCACGGCCGGTGCGCCACGGTCACTGAAGAACTGGCCGTCGCGCAACCATTCGCCGGCAAACAATCCCGCTTCCTGTTGCTGCCAGGGCAACAGGCACAACGCTGCCAGGGCGGCCAGCAGCCAGCCGTAAAATATCTTTTTCATGAGGTCTCTATCCAGCTAAGTAGACCTGCCGACATGGCCGTTGCGGCATGCGGCAGGTTCGGTACGATGACAGTCTTTACGCCTTAATTGCCAGCCGAATAAATCTGTGTCGTCCAGCGTTGCAGCAAACGCTTGCGCGTGTCCGAGGCGCCATACTTGGCGAAGTCGTAGTTGATGGTCTTGATGTTTTCCAGGCGCGGCGAGGCGGCGGGAATGGTGGCGGCCACGTTGGACGGGATCTGGAACGCCAGCGCCTTCACGGCTTCGCTCTGCACGTCGGGACGCAGGGCGAATTCATAGAATTTCTTTGCCTGCTCCATGTTTTTCGCGCCCTTGACGATGCTCATCGAGCCGATCTCGTAACCCGTGCCTTCGCAGGGCGGCAAGACTTTCACGGGAAAGCCGGCCACGGTGAGTTTCATCAGGTCGTGCATGAAACCGATGGCCACGCCCGCTTCGCCGCGGCCCACGTCCTCGCCGGGCGCCACGCCCGCGTTCGGATACTTGCTGACGTTCTGGCCCATTTTCGCCAGGAAATCGAAGGCTTCCTCTTCGCCGAACAGCTGCACCACGGTGGCCAGCGCGTTGTAGGCGGCGCCCGAGGAGTTCGGGTTGGCCATCTCGATCTCGCCCTTGTAGGCGGGCTTGACGAGGTCTTTCCAGCATTGGGGCGGCGGCAGGTTTTTCTTCTTCAGCACGTTTTCGTTGTAGGCCAGGCCCAGGATGCCGATGTAGATGCCGACGGTGCGGTATTTGGCCGTCTCGGCCTGCTTGAGCGCCCACGGCTGCAGCTTGGGCAGGGTGGGCGACTTGTATTCTTCCGTATAGCCTTCGGCGGCCGCTTGCAGATGCGGGTCGCCCGTGCCGCCCCACCAGATGTCCGATTTCGGGTTGGACGCTTCGGCGCGGATCTTCGCGTAGGCCTCGCCAGCGCTCTTCCTGATCATCGATACCTTGATCTTGCTTTCCGCCTCGAAGCGGTTCTTCATCAGCTGGCACCACTCCATGTCGGCCGAACACAGCACGGACAGGCGTTCCTCGGCGGCCATGGCCGTCATCGGCAGGGCCAGGCTTATAGCAATCGCAACATTGCGCATCTTCATCGTCTCACTCCAAGTTTGTTGTCGTTGTGGTACTTCAGACCGCACCGCTATCTTGCGGTGTCACTGTCCAGGGATGTGCTTTTTCAAGACTTGCACTGCATTGCACACGTGTGCACACCTTACCACCAGCCGATTTTGACTGTCAACAAGAATCTCGGCAGGCGGGCGCCGTGGTGTTTTACCGACAAAAAAAGCCGCCAGCGTTGCAGCTGGCGGCTTTCGGGACCGGTGGGGTCAGAGGGGTGTTACTGCCAGGCTTCCTTGCCCTCGCGTGGCTTGCCTACCATCAGCAGCGCGCCCAGGGTCAGCACGGCTGCCAGCGACAGGTAATAGCCCACATATTGCAAGCCATAGTTCGTGGCCAGCCAGGTAGCGATGTACGGCGCCAGCGAAGCGCCCAGGATGCCGGCCAGGTTGAACGTCAGCGACGCGCCCGTGTAGCGCACTTCGGGCGGGAACAGTTCGGACAACATCGTGCCCAGCGGTCCGTAGGTCATGCCCATCAGGCCCAGGCCGACAGCCATGAAGACCGTCACTTCCCACGTCACGCCCGAACCGAACATGGGCGCGAGCACCAGGCCGAAGATGGCGATGGCGACGGAGACCCAGATCAGGGTGGCGCGGCGGCCGCGGCGGTCGGCCAGCACGGCCGAGAATGGAATCGTGAGGGCGAAGAACAGCACGGCAAACAGCTGCACGACGAGGAATTCCTTGCGCGTGAAACCCAGCTTGGTCGTACCCCAGCTCAGCGCGAACACCGTCATCAGGTAGAACAGCACGAAGGTGGCCAGGGCGATGATGGTGCCCAGAAACAACATGCGGCCATGCTGGCGGAACACGGTGGCCACCGGCAGTTTGACGACCTCGTTCTTGTCGATGACTTTCTGGAAGTCCGGCGTTTCCGTGATCTTCAAACGCACGTACAGGCCGACGATGACCAGCAGCGCGCTGGCGAGGAACGGGATGCGCCAGCCGTAGCTGAAGAATTGCTCATCGGTCATGGTTTCGCTCAGCAGCAGGAAGATGCCGCCCGACAGGAAAAAGCCGATCGGCGCGCCCAGCTGCGGGAACATGCCGTACCAGGCGCGCTTGCCCGGTGGCGCATTTTCCGTGGCCAGCAGCACCGCGCCGCCCCACTCGCCGCCCAGGCCCAGGCCCTGGCCGAAACGGCACAGCGCCAGCAGCAGCGGCGCCAGGGTGCCGATGGCGGCATACGTCGGCAGCAAGCCGATGATGACGGTGGAGATACCCATGGTCAGCAAGGCGGCCACGAGGGTCGCCTTGCGGCCGATGCGGTCGCCGAAGTGGCCGAACACGGCCGAACCGATGGGACGGGCGAAGAAGGCGATGGCGAACGTGGCCAGCGACTGCAGCACGGCGGCCGACGGGTCGCCGGCGGGGAAGAACAGTTTCGGGAACACCAGCACGGCGGCGGTGGCGTAGATATAAAAGTCAAAGAATTCGATGGTGGTGCCGATCAGGCTGGCGAACAGCACCGTGCCGGGGGAATTTTTCTTGGGGGGGGTGCTCATTTACTGCGCTCCTTGGGGAGGGTGTCTAAAGGCCATTCTCTGGATGTTTTTTCAGGCAGCAGCACAGCACGTTGTCTCCGTGTCGTTCGCATATCATAGCCTTGCGTGCATGCATTTGCTGCGCATTTGCTATTAAATTTGCAAACAAAAAACAACGGTTTTAGTTGCCGTAGCGAACTGCCGGCAACGCGCGCTAACGCGCCGTGATCAGTGCTGATTTAGAGAAACAACGGTCGTGCGCCATCCGGTTACCCGGGGCACGGCAGGAAAGGCGTCAGGGGATGGGCGACGTGTATCAGGCCCGGCGTATCGCCAGGCATTCCGTACCAGACCCGCGCGTCGGCATCGCGGCATCGGTCATTTGTGGTGAATCCTTGCCTGCGGCCCCTCCGGGTGGAGCGGGCCGGCGATGATCGCGCCTGCATCACGAAGGATGCGGTTGATCTTGCTGTAAGCGGCTTATGATACGCGCAGTGGTGCGGTGCGGCAAGAAATGATGGAAACCGCCTACGCGTCGATCAGGGCGAACGCCTTGGCGATCTCCGCGCTGTCGAGCGGGCGCACGAGGCGCGCCACTTCCTGGCCATCCTTGAGGAAAATCAAGGTCGGCCACAGTTTCACCCGGAAGTAACGTCCCAGGGCGCGGCCGGGGCCGTCTTCCACGCGCAGGTGCGGCACCTCGGGGTGCTGCGCAAAGGCGGCGGCCAGCGGCGCCTGGGTGGCGCGGCAGTGGCCGCACCAGCCCGTGCCAAATTCCAGCAGGGCCGGCCCCGCCAGGGCGTCGATCCCGGCCCGCGTGGGTTGCGCCACAGCATACGTGTCATTCATCATGCCAGTCTCCTTGACAACTTAGACCACTTTCACGCGCAAGGTCTCCAGGCCATCGATGGCCCCCACCAGTTCGTCGCCGCGCTGCACGGCCGCCACGCCGGCCGGCGTGCCCGTGTAGATCAGATCGCCGGGCTGCAAGGTAAAGTAGGTCGACAGGTCGGCGATGGTTTCCGCCACATTCCAGATCAGCATGTCGATGCTGCTGCCCTGGCGCAACTCGCCATTCACGTGCAGGGTGATGGCGGCATGGCTGACGTCGCCCGCCTGCGCGGCCGGGGTGATGGAACCGATGGGCGCCGAGTGCTCGAACGCCTTGCCCGTCTCCCACGGACGGCCCTGCTTTTTCGCCGCGCCCTGCACGTCGCGGCGCGTCATGTCCAGGCCGATCGCATAGCCCCACACGTGGCTCAGCGCATCGGCCACGCCGATATCGCTGCCGCCCTTGCCGATGGCCACCACCAGTTCCATCTCGTGCTGGAAATCCTGCGTCTGCGCCGGATACGGCAACTCGCCCGTCGTGCCGGCAGGCACGGGCAGCACGGCGTCGGCAGGCTTCATGAAGAAAAACGGCGCCTCGCGGCCCGTGTGGCCCATCTCCTTGGCATGGTCGACATAGTTGCGGCCCACGCAATAGATGCGGTGGACGGGGAAAGTATCAACGCTGCCGCTGACGGGAACGCTGGGCTGGATGGCTGCGGCAATGACATACGACATGGAAACTCCTGATCGGCACGATAAAAAGGCGGTGATGAAAAAGGGGACACCGCAGTGTCCCCTTATTTTACGGCAAGCTTACTTCAGCAGTCCCGAGCGGCTCGGGTCCGGCATGCGGATGGCCACGATGAAGGAAATCAGGCACATGATGGTCACGTACCAATAGAAATACTCTTCCACGTGCCAAGCCTTGAACTGCAGCGCCACGTATTCGGCCGAACCGCCGAACATGGCGTTGGCGACCGCATACGACAGGCCCACGCCCAGCGCGCGCACTTCGACGGGGAACATTTCCGCCTTGATCAAGCCGCTGATCGACGTATAGAAGCTGATGATGGCCAGCGCGATGATGATCAGGCCGAACGCCGCGTACGGGCTGGTGATGTCTTTCAAGGCATGCATGATCGGCAACACGCACAGGGTGGCCAGGCCGCCGAAGAACAGCATCGAGGTGCGGCGGCCGATGCGGTCCGACAAGGCGCCGAACACCGGTTGCAAAATCATGTAGACGAGCAAGGCGCACGTCATGACGGCGCTGGCCGTCTTGGTATCCATGCCGGCCGTGTTGACCAGGTATTTCTGCATGTAGGTGGTGAACGTGTAGAACACGAGCGAGCCGCCGGCCGTAAAGCCGAGCACGGTGATGAAGGCGCGCTTGTGCTTGAGCAAGCCGCGCAAGCTGCCCGCGTCCTTGTCCTTGCGCTCGCTGGCGGTGGTCGTTTCCGTCAGGGATTTACGCAGGTTCAGCGACACCAATGCGGCCAAGGCGCCGAAGACGAACGGGATGCGCCAGCCCCAGGCACGCAATTCTTCCAGGGTCAGCAATTGCTGCAAGACCACCAGCACCAGCAGCGCCAGCAACTGGCCGCCGATCAGGGTCACGTACTGGAACGAGGCGAAGAAACCGCGCTTGCCCGATTCCGACACTTCGCTCATGTAAGTGGCGCTGGTACCGTATTCGCCGCCCACGGACAAGCCCTGGAACAGGCGCGCCACCAGCAGCAGGAACGGGGCGAAGGCGCCGATGGTTTCATACGTGGGCAGCACGGCGATCATCAGCGAACCGCCGCACATCATCAGCACGGAAATCATCATCGACTGGCGGCGGCCGTACTTGTCGGCGATGCGGCCGAACAGCCAGCCGCCCACGGGACGCATGAGGAAGCCGGCGGCAAAGATGCCGGCCGTCTGCAGCAGCTGCGTCGTCGGGTTACCGGAAGGGAAGAAGGCGTGCGAGAAGTACAGCGCGCAGAACGAGTAAATGTAGAAGTCGAACCATTCGACCAGGTTACCGGAGGAAGCGCCAATGATGGCCTTGATGCGCTGCTGGGATGTCAGCTGCGCAACGTCATGCGGAGTATCGTGGGATGTCATATCAGTCTTCTTGTTCGTGTGAAAAAGCCAACGCCAGCCGGGTTGCCCAGGCTGGTTTTGCATCATACGCCCTTGATCAGGGTCAAAAAGCCGCCCGGCATACGCGTTAATACGTATCACCGGCAACTTTTTTCACCTGCAGGCGGGCGGAATCAGACCCGTTCCAGCACCAGCGCGATGCCCTGGCCCACGCCGATGCACATGGTGCAGAGTGCATAGCGCCCGCCCGTGCGGTGCAGCTGGTTGACGGCCGTCATCGCCAGGCGCGCGCCCGACGCGCCCAGCGGGTGGCCCAGGGCGATGGCGCCGCCATTTGGGTTCACGCGCGGGTCGTCGTCGGGTAAACCCAGCTGACGCAGCACGGCCAGGCCCTGGGCGGCGAACGCTTCATTGAGTTCGATGACGTCGAAATCGGCCAGGGTCAAGCCCGTCATGGCCAGCACTTTCAGGGTAGCGGGTGCGGGGCCGATGCCCATGATGCGGGGCGCCACGCCAGCCGTCGCCATGGCCACGACCCGCGCGCGGGGCGTCAAGCCAAAGCGGGCCGCGTTCGCCTCGTCGGCCAGCAGCAGGGCCGCCGCGCCATCGTTGACGCCGGACGCGTTGCCGGCCGTGATCGTGCCATCCGCGCGCACGACGGGCTTGAGTTTCGTCAAGGTTTCCAGGGTGGTGGCGCGTGGATGCTCGTCGCGGGCAACGATGACAGGGTCGCCCTTCTTCTGGGCGATGCTGACGGGGCAGATTTCACTGTCGAACACGCCCGCCTGCTGCGCCGCCAGCGCCTTGACCTGGCTGGCCAGGGCAAACGCATCCTGATCAAGACGGCTGATGCCGAAGTCCGACGCCACGTTTTCCGCCGTTTCCGGCATCGAATCGACGCCGTACTGCGCCTTCATCAGCGGGTTGATGAAGCGCCAGCCGATGGTCGTGTCTTCCATTTTCATGCCGCGCGAAAAGGCGCTGTCCGCCTTGCCCATGACAAACGGCGCGCGGCTCATGCTTTCCACGCCGCCGGCGATCAGCAAGCCCGCTTCGCCGCTCTTGATGAAGCGGGCGGCGCTGCCGATGGCGTCCAGGCCCGAGCCGCACAACCGGTTCAGGGTGGCGCCCGGCACGCTGTCGGGCAAGCCCGCCAGCAAGGCCGCCATGCGCGCCACGTTGCGGTTGTCCTCGCCCGCCTGGTTGGCGCAGCCGTACAGCACGTCGGTGACGGCGGTCCAGTCCACATTCGGGTTGCGCGCCATCAAGGCGCGGATGGGCACGGCGCCCAGGTCGTCGGCGCGCACGCCGGCGAGTCCTCCGCCATAGCGGCCAAACGGTGTGCGCTGGGCGTCGCAAATGTAAGCATGGGTCATCTTCTTTCCTCCAAGAAAGTGTATTGAATGGGCGGTGAATTAACGTCCGTCCGTCAGCGGCACGGCCGTCAACGCTTGCAACTGTTCGAAACTCAAGCCGTCCACCAGTTCGACGACCGTGGCGCCGGCGGGCGACAGGTCGAGCACGGCCAGGTCGCTGTAGATGCGGCTGACGCAGGCGATGCCCGTCAGCGGATACGTGCATGCCTGTACCAGCTTGCTTTCACCCGTCTTGGTCAGCAATTCCATCATGACCCAGGTTTTTTTCGCGCCGATGGCCAGGTCCATGGCCCCGCCCACGGCGGGAATGGCGTCCGGTGCACCCGTGTGCCAATTGGCCAGGTCGCCCGTGGCGGAGACTTGAAACGCGCCCAGCACGCAGATGTCCAGGTGGCCGCCGCGCATCATGGCGAAGCTGTCGGCGTGGTGGAAATAACTGCCGCCCGCCAGCAGGGTGACGGGCTGCTTGCCCGCGTTGATCAGGTCATAGTCTTCCTCGCCCGGCGCGGGCGCGGGGCCCATGCCGATCACGCCGTTTTCGCTGTGCAGGATGATGTCCGCGCCGGCCGGCAAGTGGTTCGCCACCAGGGTCGGCAAGCCGATGCCCAGGTTGACGACATTGCCTTCATGGATGTCGGCCGCCACGCGGGCCGCCATTTGATCTCGATTCCATTTATTCACTTGATATTCCTCAGGCAGCTTTGAAGCCGGCGGGGCCGGTGGCCGTGCGCGGCACTTGCACCAGGCGCTGCACGAACAGGCCCGGCGTGATGACGTGCTCGGGATCGATGCTGCCCAGCTCGGCAACTTCATGCACGGAAGCAATGCTGACTTTCGCGGCCATGGCCATGATGGGGCCGAAGTTGCGCGCCGTCTTGCGGTAAGTCAAGTTGCCCCAGCGGTCGCCCTGCTCCGCCTTGATCAGCGCGAAGTCGGCGTGGATCGGCGACTCGAACACATACATGCGGCCGTCGATCTCGCGCGTTTCCTTGCCCTTGGCCAAGTCCGTACCGTAACCCGTGGGCGTGAAAAAGCCGCCGATGCCGGCGCCGGCGGCGCGGATGCGCTCGGCCAGATTGCCCTGCGGCACCAATTCCAGCTCCAGCTTGCCTGTGCGGTACAGCGCGTCGAACACGTGGGAATCGGCCTGACGGGGGAACGAGCAGATGATCTTGCGCACTTGCCCGTTTTTCAGCAGGGCGGCCAGGCCCGTGTCGCCATTGCCCGCATTGTTGTTGACGATGACGAGGTCGCGCGCGCCCTGGGCGATCAAACCGTCGATCAGCTCGGCCGGCTGGCCCGCGCCGCCGAAGCCGCCAATCATGACGGTGGCGCCATCGTGGATATCGGCCAGCGCATCAAGCACGCTGGAACGCAGTTTGTCGATCATTGCCTGTCTCCTCCCAATCAAACTCATCAGACATTTGTTCGCACAACGAACAAATATTCGTATTTAGAACTTATTCGTGAGAATATGCCTGATCGGGGCGCTTGTCAATTTGCCGTTTTCGCCGGCCCCATGGCTATAATTGCCACCTTGACCAATTGGAATCGCCATGACCGCACGCAGCAGCACGCCCCTTTCCGCCGAAGAAACCCTCGATGCCGACGGCGCGCCGCGCCCCGGCGACAGCTATGTGCAATCGTTCGCGCGGGGCCTGGCCGTGCTGCGCAGCTTTGGCGCGGACGCGCCGCAACAGACCCTGAGCGAAGTGGCGGAGCGGGCGCAGCTGACGCGTGCAGGCGCGCGGCGCATCCTGCACACCTTGTTGCATCTTGGCTACGTGGAAGCGGATGGACGGCTGTTTCGCCTGACGCCGAAGGTGCTCGACCTCGGCTATGCCTATTTGTCGTCGCTGCCCGTGTGGACGCAGGCGCAGCCGCTGCTGGAAGAATTGATGCAGACCTTGCGCCAGTCGTGCTCGGCCACCGTGCTCGACGGCGACGACATCGTGTATGTGGTGCGCCTGTCCGCGCACCGCACCATGTCGATCAACCTGGGCATCGGCAGCCGCCTGCCTGCCTACTGCACCTCGATGGGACGGGTTTTACTGTCGGGCCTGGCGCCCGAGGTGCTACGCGAACGGCTGTCGAAGATGGCGCTGCTGAAAATCACGCCGGCGACCAAGGTCGATATCGATCTCTTGATGGAAGAGATTGCGCAAGTACGGCGCCAAGGCTGGTGCCTGGTGCAGGAAGAGCTGGAACAGGGCTTGATCGCCCTCGCCGCGCCCGTGTTCGACCGGGCCGGCAAGGTGGTGGCGGCCATCAACGTCAGCGGCCAGACGGCGGGGCCGTCCGTCGCGCACCTGCTGGAACACAGCTTGCCGAAACTGCTCGATACGGCAAGCCGGGTCAGCGCCCTGGTGCGGGTGCAGCAGTAGCGCTTATTGCTTGAACCTTATTTCTTGAATTTGGCGCACGGGTCCGGGCGCGGTTGCGCGGGCATCGTTTGCGTCAGGTCAAACGTGCCCTTGTAGCCGCTGCCGCCCTGCTCCAGGTAACCGATGCTGCGCACGTTCAGCTGCGGGTCGGCCAGCTTCAGCCAGCGGGGCACGCCGATATCCTTGCGCACGTGGTCGTTGCCGGCGATCAACACCACGTCGCGCGGCGCCTGGTCACGGATCAGCTTGGCCATCCAGATATCGCGCGCCACCTGGGCGTTGACGATACCTTTGATCATCATGTCGGGCAGCATATTGCAGCGGGCCGCCTGGACTTCCTTCTCTTGTCCGTCCAGGATATCGGCCGGCACGGGCGCGGCCAGGTACGTGGCCACCATGGCGGGCGGCATGGCCCACTGGATGCCGTCGCGCACGATGCGCGAGGCGTCGGCGGGCGACAGGTTGCCGGCGACCAGGCTCAGCTGGTAGCTGATGACGAGGTCCAGCACGGGCCGGTACAAGCTCCAGTCCCAGCGCGGCTGTTCCATCACGCGGATGATGCAATCGGGGTCGGCGCAATCGCGCGCGGCGCGCGTCAGCAAGGCCTGGTTTTCGCGGTCGAACTGTTCCATGACAATCACGGGACGCCAGCCGGTCGCCAGGCGGCGGCGCAATTCCTCGACGCGCAGGCGCTGGCCTTGCGCATTGTCATGGACTTCGCCCAGCAGCAACACTTGCGGATTGGGCAAGGTGTCGGCCACGGGCACAGGAGCGGGCGGAGCATCTTTCTTCAGCAAGCTGCCGCAGGCGGCAAGCGCCAGCACGCTGCACAACAGGGCGGCGCGCGCGCCGGCGCGGAAAATCACGGTTTTCATGTCAGGCGGGTATCTTCAAGTGGCGATGCGCCAGATTGTACCGTCTCAGGCCGGCGCCGGCAGCTTGCGGCGCTCCAGCACTTCAAAGACAAGCATGCCGGCCAGCATGGCGCCGGTAAACAGCCACGCCTTCGGCTGGCCCGCCAGCAGGGAGACGAGGGCGGGGCCGGGACAGAAACCGGCGATGCCCCAGCCCGCGCCAAAGGCCAGGCTGCCCAGCAGCAGGCGCCGGTCGATGCGCCGCGATACTGGCAATTGCATGGGTTCGCCCAGCAGCGCCGTGCTGCGCCGCCGCGCCAGCCAGAAGGCGGGCAGGGCCACGCCGATGGCGCCGCCCATCACCAGCGCCAGCGACGGGTCCCAGGCGCCGGCCAGGTCGAGGAAGCCGAGCACCTTGGCCGGGTTGCCCATGCCGGAAACGATCAGGCCCAGGCCGAAGACGAGGCCGCTCAACAGGGAAAGGATCAGCTTGCTCATAAGCTTGCCCACAGATGCCGCAACAGATAGACGGTGAGGAAACCGGCCGCCATGAAGGCGATGGTGGCCGCCAGCGAACGGGGCGACAGGCGCGACAGGCCGCACACGCCGTGGCCGCTGGTGCAGCCGGCGCCATAGCGCACGCCCACGCCCACCAGCAAACCCGCCACGATCAGGGCGGGCGTGCCCGCGTCGATCTGCACGGGCGGCAAGGCTTGCCACAGCGAATACAGCAAGGGCGTGCCGACCAGGCCGGCAAGAAAGGCGATGCGCCAGCCCAGGTCGCCACGACGCGGCCGCAGCAAGCCGCCGAGGATGCCGCTGATGCCGGCGATGCGGCCGTTGAACAGAATCAGCAGGGCCGCGGCCAGGCCGATCAGCATGCCGCCGGCCAGCGAGGCCCACGGCGTGAAATGCTGCCAGTCGATGTGCATGGAAATACTCAGTCCGCTTCGTCGTTGAACGTGGGGCGTGGCGCGCAAAATTGCGCGTACAGCACTTGCAGCACGGCCAGCACGGGCGCGCTGGCGACGCGGTAATAGATCTGCTTGCCGTCGCGCCGCGTGGCCACCAGCATCTCTTCGCGCAGCACGCCCAGCTGCTGCGACAGGGTCGGCTGGCCGATGCCCACTTTTTGCTCGAGGTCGCTGACGCAATGCTCGCCCTGCGATAGCTGGCACAGCAGCATCAATCGGTCGGCATTGCCCATGGCCTTGAGCAGCGAGCTGGCCTTGTAGGCCGAGCCACGCATGGCGTCGAGGTTGTATTCGGCGTGTTGTGTTGCGACTGTCTCCATCGTGCCCTCCCACAGGCGGTCATATTGATCATCATGCGATAAACAATATACTAATCAATATACTGTTTTCCTGCTGGCGATTCGCACAAAAAAACAACAGTGTTTTTCGGCGATAGCGTGCTCATGCGAAGTGTGCGGCAGCGATAGCCATCACGCTATCAAAATGATAAATATTCGTAATTTAAAGTAAATAAGCGTAGCAAAATTGCCACGACTTGTGCTGTAATAAGACCTCTTCAGAAAAATCGTGATACGCCCCCGTACAGGCGCATTGTCCGTCCAGGCGCAGGCCGGTTTTCGACCGCACCGCACGGTGAACCAGGGAGTCAAAGATGAAGTTACTTCAGCCGCTAGGCATGGCCATGCTGGCGCTGTCGGCGTGCGCCGGCAGTGCGGCGGCCAGCACCCCGCCCACGACACACGCCCAGGTCGTGAGCGACGACAGTCTCGGTTTCACCAGCACTGCCGACAATCCCGGCTGGGACACACCGGACTTGCCGTATGCGCGCCTGCTGGCGCAGGGCACCATGCTCAACGCGGCCCCGCGCTGGAGCAGCACCGGTGCGCGCCACGGCGCACTGCCTCCGTCCGCAGCCGCCACGGCCCCGGCCGTGCAGCAAACGAACGTGCCGCCGCCCGTGCCCGAAGCGAGCATGGTCTCGATGCTGCTGGTGGGGCTGGGCTTGCTGGCCTTTAGCATGCACGGTGAAAAACAGGAAAAATTCGATAGCTGACCCTATTCCGGCAGCCGATGCCGCTGCCTTAAAAAAAATTCCGCCTTGCGCGGAATTTTTTTTGCCTGCCGTGCCTGGGTTGATGCTCACTTGATGCTCACTTGTCCAGCAAGCGGCAAACCCGTTCGATATTACCCACAGGAATGCCCGACTTCAGGGCGCGTGCGATGCAGGCCGCCTTGTCCGTGCCCGAGGCGGAAATGAGCACGAAGGCCGTGCCCAGGACGCTGACGGCGACCAGCAATATCAGCACGCCCTTGACGATCTCCCAGTTCATGGCGCGTCAGCAATCTCATACGTGAAAGCATAATAATGCTTTCCCTCTTCGATGCGGATGGCCAGGCTGCCCGACAGCCCTTGCAATTGCTCCGTCCCCGTATCGGGCACCACCGTCACCGACAAGGCCGGCGCGCCGCGCGTCATCGTGCCGCTGTGCTGCAAATAAAAGCTGCCGTGACGTCCGTCCAGCGTGCCTTCCACCCGCTCCAGCGCCACATAGCCTGCCGAGCCCGCCACGCTGGCGCGCGCGCTGAGCATCTCGCCCCGCGCACTGGCGTCGAGGGCGCCGTGGTAGCGCTTGTCGAGCGACAGGCGTCCCAGCCCCGATTGCGCGGCCGTGTCCGACAAGGTTTCCGGGGTGATGATGACGTCGAAGGTACCGCGAATGGTAGGCATCAGTACTCCTTGGAAAATGAAGAGGTGGCGGCCGCCTCCGGCCCGTTCAGCAGCACATGTAATTTTTGCATGGTGGCCCAGTTGCGCGAGGTGACGCCATCGCCGAGCAGCACGCCCAGCGCCGCCACCACCTTGCTGGCCAACACGCCGTCGGGACACCAGGCATACGCGGCCCAGCGCCCCAGGACCAGCGCTTCCGGCTGCCACGGCCGCTGCGCCAGGGGCGCCAGGCGCTGCATGTCGGCCGGATTGTTCAGCACCAAGGTCAGCAGACGGGCCGCATCGGCCGCCGGCGCCAGGGTGTTTTGTTCGATCAGTTCGGCAAACTGGCTGGCCGACAGCACCGTCACCCGGGCCGCCACGCCCAGTTTCAGCACCAGCGCTTCCTCGATGCGGGCAGCGGCGTCGGCCGGCGCGACCTTGCCCCCGTCATACACGACGTTGCCGCTGTTGAGCACGGTACGCACCTGTGCAAAACCCAGGTCGCCCAGCAGCTTGCGCAGGTCGGCCATGGCCACGCGCTTGGCGCGGCCGACATTGATCCCGCGCAAAAGCGCCACTTGCTGACTATTTTCCATCTGTGCCATGTGTTATCTCCTTGCCTATGCCTGGCCGGCCGGAACGCTGGCGGCGCCTTCCGGCAATGGCGTCACCTTGGGCAGGCGCAGCAGGAACGTCGCGCCCTGCCCCAAGGTGCTGCTGACCGTGATGGTGCCGCCAAACTGCTTGGCAATCAAGTTGAATACGATATTCAAGCCCAGGCCCGTGCCGCCCTGTCCGCGCCGCGTGGTGACAAACGGGTCGAACACGCGGTCGAGCATGTCGGGTGCGATGCCGCGGCCATTGTCGCGCACCTGCATGGCGATCCAGTCGTTGTCGCCGTGCACGCCGATATGGATGTGGCCATCCGTATCCGCGTCGAAGGCGTGCTCGACACAGTTCAGGACCAGGTTGGTCAGCACCTGCGCCAGCGCGCCCGGATAGCTGTCGAGCATGATGCCGGGCGGGCAATCGATATCGATGCGGATGCGCGTCTTTTTCAGGGTCGGCTGCAGGCTCGAGATGACTTCGCCGATATAGTCGCGCAATTCGAACAAACGGCGCGCTTCGCTGACCTGGTCGACGGCGATCTGCTTGAAGCTGTGGATCAGGTGCGCGGCGCGGTAGGCATTGTTCATGATCAGGCGCGCGCTTTCGCCGGCCGTTTCCAAGTAGCGCACGATATCGGTCTTCTTCACGCTGCCGCCCGCCACCGCCGCGCTGATGCCATCGGTGGCTTCCTTCAGCACCGAGGCGCTGGTCAGCGCGATGCCGACCGGGGTGTTGATTTCATGCGCCACGCCCGCCACCAGGCTGCCCAGCGAGGCCAGGCGTTCCGACTGCAGCAACGATTCCTGCGCCCGGCGCAACTCGTCCATGGCCTGCGCCGTCTCCTGCTGCGAGCGGCGCGCCATGTCTTCCGCCTCGCGGCTGCCCTCGATGATGGACTTGAGCTTGCGCTGCACGGCATTGAAGCCGCGGATCACGTCGCCCAGCTCGTCGCGCCGGTTTTCCGGCAGCTCTTCGACGTCATCGCTGCCGCGCGTGGCCAGGTCGAACAAGCCGTCGCGCAACTGTTTCAAGGGGCCAAAGACGATGCGCAGGCTCAGCGCCAGGGCGCCCACCAAAATGATGTCAAGTAGCAACACTTCCAGCACCTTGCGCCGCACTTCGCCGCGCAGGGCCGCATCGATCTGGGCACGGCTGAAATTGACGATGACCTTGCCGACGATCACCGGCTTGCCGCCCGTGGCCGCGGCCACGGCGTCGCGGAACACCAGCGGCGCCTCGACGGGCGTGCCGCCCATGGCCACGTCGGAGGTCAAAGGCACCAGGGTGCCGGCCGCGTCGCGCACTTCGCCCGCGAACAGGCCGACGGAGGCGTCGTAGACGCGGATGCCGACCAGTTCCGGCGGCAGCATTTCGGCCGCGACGATGCTGTCGACCTTGGATTTGTCGAGGTCCCACAGGGCGGACGGCAAGCTGGTCTGCAAGCGGGTCAGCACGCCGCTGCGCAGACGCGCGCTGCCCGATTCGAGTTCCTTGCTCAAGGTATATTGGGTATAGCTACCCGAAATGCCCAGCACCAGGGTGACGATCACGACAAAAAGCAGGGTCAGCCGGACTTGGATACTCACCATCAATCAACACTCCCCGGGCCAGGCCGCCAGCCCGCGGCGCGGGCGCAGTGACGTCAGCGGACAACAGCCTGAATCAAATGTACGGTATGACATGCTTATTGGCAAGATTTACAGCAATGCCGTTTTCCACCAGGCCTTGATACAGGTTGAGACATTGCGTCATGGCAATGGTAATATCCCGCAATCATCTAAGGAGTCGTCATGGCGGTCATGCATCAACATCTACCCCTGGAACAAGTTCGTCCTGGCATGGTCTTGTCGGATGTCTTGCTCGATGCGCATGGACAAGTGCTGTTGCCGCAAGGCGCGGTACTGACGGAAAACATGTTGGCCCTGATGCCGCGCCACAACATCGACATGCTGCCGATCCAGGCGCCGCCCCCCTCGCCGGAAGAAATCGCCGCGCAACAGGCGGCCGACAGCGAACGGCTGGCCTATCTGTTCCGCAAGCATGACCCCGAGGATCCCCTGGACGCGGCCACCACCTTGCTGCGCAGCTATGTCACGGCTTACCGCCTGGGCACGGGAGAGGCCGCATGAGTACCCAGCTGACGCTCGACGACATCGTCGCCCACCTCGATGACTTGCCTTCGCTGCCCGCCGTCGTCATGGAACTATTGAACAGCATCGACCAGGAAGACGTCGATATTTCCGTGCTGGCCAAAAAAGTATCGTACGACCAGGCGCTGACGGCGAAAACCCTGCGCCTGGCCAACTCCTCGCAATATGGCTTGCAAGTGAAAGCCACCACCATCCAGCAGGCGATCACTTACCTGGGCTTCCAGACCACGCGCAGCCTGATCACGTCGGCGGCCATCACAGGTTGCTTCCCGGAAGGACGCTGCCCCGGTTTCGACGACAAGGCCTTCTGGCGCCATTCGGTGGCGACGGCCGCCTGCGCCAAGGTGCTGGCGCGGCAAATCCGCTTCAACCAGGATTACGCGTTCACGGCCGGCTTGCTGCACAACATCGGCCGCCTGGTGCTGGTCAGCAGTTTCCCCGCGCACTATGCGCAAGTCATCGCGCACCAGGCGGCGCACGATTGCAGCCTGCTCGAAGCGGAGCAAGCCGTACTGGGCGTGGATCACGTGCAAGCCGGCGTGGCGCTGGCCGAACACTGGAATTTTTCCGACACGATGCGCCTGGCGCTGGGCAACTATCTGCAGCCGGAAGCGCCGGGAGCAGGCTTCCTCGCGTCGCTGATCCACGTGGCCAATGCCGTCGTCTGCGCGCTCGACCTGGCGCAGGCGGGCGACGACATGGTGCCGCGCGTCTCGCCGGTAGCCTGGGATGCGCTGGGCCTGGGCGAAGACACGTATCTGCAGCTGTTCCGCGAGACGGAACTGCGCTACGACGAAATCACCTCGGCACTGCTGAGCTAAACATGGCCGCAAACGCAAACGGCTCTCGCTGCGAAGCGAAAGCCGTCAAGGGTACTGCGGTGTGTCCATGCTGCCCGGTCCACGCCAGTGCCGCCAGCAGCTACGCAAGCGGCACAGTCAGCGCGCCACCGCCGCATCAGTGCGCATAATTCGATTCTTGCGCATCGCCGCGGTCTTCCGCTTTTGGACGGCCCTGGGCGTCGGACAGACGATACTTGGTGCGGCGGTCGCCCATCAAGTCGCGCAGGTCACGGATGCTCATGCCCGTCACTTCGTGCATGCGGATCAGCAGCGAGGCGCCGACCGGCAAGCGGTGATGGCGGATCTTGCTGATGACGGGTGGCGCCACTTCGAGCAGACGCGACAGGGCTGCATCGTTTTTCAGCTGCATCTTGCTCAGCAGAATATCCAGCAGGTGGTTCGGGTTGTAACTCTCTTGCGATGCTAATGCATGATGTGCCATGATTTTTCCTCGTCTGGTGAATGTAGAAAATAATGCCGATACGAACTTAAGGCTGGCTTAGAGTGTTCAAATAAACGTCTGTCATCGGATTCAGCCCTCCCCCGCCTTTCCTCCGTATCGCACTGCCTGCACAGGACTCGCACAGCCACGCCCAGCCAACGTACGCAATTTGCCGCGTGAGTAAAAGCACGTGCAATTCACTGAAATGAATTGCATATAAGGCAATATACTAGTCCAAACACGCGGCATCTGCGCCTCGCGCAAACTTCCTGATTGTTAAATATCAATCAAGCTGCTGGTTGGCTTGGCAACGATGCCATTTCAACACATTAGGATGCCAGCGGGCGCACACAAGGCTTTGCAGCAACTTGTTACAAATCAATGGTGTCGCACGGCAATAAATGCTTTTGAGCATCACGATGCAGGGCCACATATACAGGCGACAACCTTGTCGGCAAGGTAAGCACAACATGGCCCGCCCCGGCGATTTACGCTAAACTATGGCCTGAACTTGCAGCGAGCCTGCCGCCGGGCAGCCAGAGGCGCCCGGCCGGTCATCCACCGCCTCCCGCCCCGAGCGGCGCACAGCGCAAGCCCCCTGCCCAGCTTATTTGCAGCCACACTGATTTGCTCCATTATTTGTCCCACTTATTTGCCGCCACATTTACCGATAAGCACCCGACGCCATGCAGAAAAAAGTATTCATTAAAACCTTCGGCTGCCAGATGAACGAGTACGACTCGGACAAGATGGCCGACGTGCTGGGCGCCTCCGATGGCCTAGTGCGCACTGACACGCCGGAAGATGCCGATGTGATCCTGCTCAATACCTGCTCCGTGCGCGAAAAGGCGCAGGAAAAAGTGTTTTCCGACCTGGGCCGTCTGCGCGAGCTGAAACTGGCCAAGCCGCACCTGCTGATCGGCGTGGGCGGCTGCGTGGCGTCGCAGGAAGGCGACGCCATCGTCAAGCGCGCGCCGTATGTCGACATGGTCTTCGGCCCGCAAACCCTGCACCGCCTGCCGCAGATGATCGAGCTGCGCCGCGCCAGCGGCGACGCGCAAGTGGACATCAGCTTCCCGGAAATCGAAAAGTTCGACCACATGCCGCCAGCCAAGGTGGAAGGCGCCTCGGCGTTCGTGTCCATCATGGAAGGCTGCAGCAAATATTGCAGCTACTGCGTCGTGCCCTACACGCGCGGCGAGGAAGTGTCGCGCCGCTTCGAGGACGTGCTGACGGAAGTGGCGGGCCTGGCCGCCCAGGGCGTCAAGGAAATCACCCTGCTGGGGCAAAACGTCAACGCCTACCGTGGCGCGATGGAAGGCGGCGAGATCGCCGACTTCGCCCTGCTGCTCGAATACGTGGCCGACATCCCCGGCATCGCTCGCATGCGCTTCGTCACCAGCCACCCGAAGGAATTCACGCAGCGCCTGATCGATGCCTATGCGAAGATCCCGCAGCTGGTCGACCACCTGTATTTGCCCGCGCAGCACGGTTCCGACAAGGTGCTCGGCGCCATGAAGCGCGGCTACACGGGCCTCGAATACAAATCCATCATCCGCCGCATCCGCGCCGTGCGCCCGAACATGGCCATTTCGTCCGACTTCATCGTCGGTTTCCCCGGCGAGACCCAGGCCGACTTCGACGCCATGATGAAGCTGATCGCCGACGTGGGCTTCGACAACAGCTACAGCTTCATCTTCAGCAAGCGCCCCGGCACGCCGGCCGCCAGCCTGGAAGACGACACGCCGCATGACGTCAAGCTGGCTCGCTTGCAACAGTTGCAAGCGGCCATCGACGCCAACACGCGCAAATACAGCCTGGCCATGGTCGGCACCGTGCAAACCATCCTCGTCGAAGGCCGCTCGAAGAAGGACACCAATGACAGCGAACTGCAAGGCCGCACGGAAAACAACCGAGTGGTCAATTTCGACGCCGGCCCCGACGGTTTGCAATTGGTCGGCCAGCTGGTCGACGTGCGCATCACCGAAAGCCATTCCTACACCCTGCGCGGCGAACTCGTCGCCAGCGCACCCGCATTGAAAAGAGCCAGTTGAAAACCAAAGCCCCGATACAGCCGCATTACTTCATCCCCGAGCCGCTCGACAACACGCGCCTGGCGCACCTGTGCGGCCCCCTCGATGAAAACCTGCGCCAGATTTCCGCCGCCCTCGACGTGACGATCTTCCGCCGCGGCGAGAAATTCATCGTCGGCGGCAGCAATGCCGAACGCGCCGTGGAAATCCTCGAGCAGTTCTACGCCATCGCCAACAAGGTCGTGCCGCTGGAAGAAGTGCAGCTGGCCCTGGTGGAACAGCGTGCGGGCCTGTCCGCCGCCTCGGAACACCACGCCAACGCCCCCGTCAGCACCTTCGTCGAGCCCGACATCGCCAGCCCCGTGCTGAAAACCCGGCGCGCCGACCTGCGCGGGCGCACGCCGCACCAGATCGCGTATTTGCGCGACATCCTCGAGCACGACATCAGCTTCGGCGTGGGCCCGGCGGGCACGGGTAAAACCTACCTGGCCGTCGCCTGCGCCGTCGACGCGCTCGAACGCGACGCCGTCAAGCGCATCATCTTGACGCGCCCCGCCGTCGAAGCGGGCGAACGCCTGGGCTTCCTGCCGGGTGACCTGGCGCAAAAGGTCGACCCGTATCTGCGTCCCCTCTACGATGCGCTGTATGATTTGCTGGGCTTTGACCGCACGCAAAAACTGTTTGAAAAACAGGTGATCGAGATCGCCCCGCTGGCCTACATGCGCGGACGCACCCTGAACCACGCCTTCGTCATCCTTGACGAGGCGCAAAACACCACCGTCGAACAGATGAAGATGTTTTTGACGCGCATCGGCTTCGGCAGCAAGGCCGTGGTGACGGGCGACGTCACGCAAGTCGACCTGCACAAGAGCCAGACGAGCGGCCTGATCGACGCCGTGCACGTATTGAAAGACGTGCGCGGCATCGGCTTCACGCAATTTAACAGCACCGACGTGGTGCGCCATCCGCTCGTCGCGCGCATCGTCGACGCCTATGAAACGGCGCAGGCGGCCAACGCCGACGCCGCCCAGTTACTCCCCTTGTTGAAACCAGCTGCCGCCAAAAATGTCCGAAAAAAATAAACTGTCCCTGTCCGTGCAATACCCGGACGCCCGCCTGGAAACCCTGATCACGCGCCCGAAAGTGCGCCGCTGGGTCAAGGCGGCCCTGTTCGCCCCCGCAGAATTCACCATCCGCTTCGTCGACGCGGCGGAAGGCCGTACCTTGAACCGCGATTACCGCGAAAAGGACTACGCCACCAACGTGCTGACGTTCGCCTACAACGAAGGCGAAGAGTTAAGCGACGACGAGCCGACGCGCGCCGACATCATCCTGTGCACCGACGTGCTGGAAAAGGAAGCGGCGGAACAGAAGAAAAGCGTGGAAGAGCATACGGCCCATCTGATCGTGCACGGCGTGCTGCATGCGCAGGGCTACGACCACATGGATGACGAAGAAGCGGCCGAAATGGAGGGCCTGGAAACGGACATCCTGGCCAAGCTCGGCATTACCGATCCGTACAAGGAGTAAGACCATGGGAACCTGGGCCACTGACGCCTTCGGCAACGACTACGCCATGGATTGGGCGCAGGACTTGCACGAATATAAAACCTTGGAACTGGTCGAGACGACGCTCGACAACGTCATCGACAGCCAGGAAGCGGAACTGGAAGCGCCGTTCGCCGCCGAAGCGCTGGCCGCGCTGGAAGTGATCGCGCGCCTCCTGGGCAAGCCGGGCGAGGACGACCCGGCCACGGCGGAAGTGGACGAGTGGGTGGCCGCCTGCAAGAAGAAGGTGACGCCGCCGCTGCTGGACAAGGCGCGCCTGGCCTTCGAGCGCATCACGGCCGAGTCGTCGGAACTGCGCCAGCTGTGGCAGGACAGCGAGCATTTCGCCGACTGGCAGGCAGACGTGGCGGCCTTGCACGCGCGCGTGCTGGGCCCGGACGCCGCGTAAAACATCGGGCAACGGCGCACTTCAACGTATTAAATTTGCATCAAAAGCGGGGAAATCCGGTATTCCCCCACTTTTGGTGTATCCTATATCCCTTCGCAACAACGGCTCACGCCTCCTATGCCCGAGCACCCTAGTGGCGTCAGAACTGACGTCAAGCCCCACCGGTCACTGTTTGAACGCCTGACCGCACTCATTTCCCCCGAGCCAGAGAACCGTGCAGAATTGCTCGATGTTCTACACGATGCGCATGAACGCAAGCTGATCGACGCCGACGCCCTGTCGATGATCGAAGGCGTGTTTCAGGTATCGGATCTCTGTGCGCGCGACATCATGATTCCCCGCTCGCAAATGGATGTCATCGACATCAGCAAGCCGATCGAGGAATGGATGCCGGAAGTCCTGTCCACCGCCCACTCGCGCTTCCCCGCGATCGAAGGCGAGCGCGACAAGGTCATCGGTATCCTGCTGGCGAAAGACTTGCTGCGTTATTACGCAGAAGAAACTTTCGACGTCCGCGACATGCTGCGCCCCGCCATCTTCATCCCCGAATCGAAACGCCTGAATGTGCTGCTGCGCGATTTCCGCGCCAACCACAATCACATGGCCATCGTCGTCGATGAATACAGCGGCGTCGCCGGCCTGATCACCATCGAAGACGTGCTGGAACAGATCGTCGGCGATATCGAGGATGAATACGACTTCGACGAAGCCGAGGACAACATCCTGTCGCTCAAGGAAGGCCAGTTCGGCCCCCGCTGGCGCGTCAAGGCGCTGACCGAGATCGAGCAGTTCAACGAAGAAGTGGGCAGCCACCTGGTGGACGACGACGTCGACACCATCGGCGGCCTCGTGTCGAAGTACCTGGGCCGCATGGCGCACAAGGGCGATATTTTCGACCTGGGCAATCTGCGCTTCGAGGTGCTGCGCGCCGATGCGCGCCAGGTGCACGTGCTGCTCGTCGAGCGCCTGCCCAACGTGCCGGAACTGGAACTCTGACATGCGCGTCCTGTAAATGCGTTTCAGACGCGCCGACCCCAACGCCCCCGCCAAACCGCCCCGCAGCACCTGGGCGCGCATGCTGACTGCCGCCATCGCCGGCGCCGTCGCCGTGCTGGCGTTCGCCCCTTTCGGCTACTGGCCGCTGCAAATCCTCAGCCTGGGCGTGCTGTTCTACCAGGTGCTGCGTTCGTCCAGCGTCAAGGGCGGCGCGCTGATCGGCTGGGCCTACGGCTTCGGCTGGTGCGCGGCCGGCACGCACTGGCTGTACATTTCCATGCACCGCTATGGCGACATGGCCGCGCCGATTGCCGCCGTCGCCGTGGCCCTGCTGGCCCTGTTGATGGCCATTTACGTGGCCCTGGCCATGGGTGCTGCCGCCTGGCTGCGCCAGCGCTGGGTGCTGTCCCTGCCCGCCATGACCCTGCTGGTGCTGCCCGCGACCTGGACCCTGTTCGAATGGACGCGCGGCTGGCTGTTTACGGGTTTCCCGTGGCTGGCCACCGGTTACGCCCACAATGCCAGCCCGCTGGCCGGCTTCGCCCCCATCGTTGGGTCATATGGCCTGGGCTGGCTGGCGGCGCTGTCGGCCGGCGCCCTGCTCTTGCTCACGCACCGTACGCGCTGGTTCGCGCTGGGCGGCGTGATCGCGCTGTACGCAGCCGGCATCGGCTTGCAGTACGTGGCGTGGACGCATCCGGTCGGACGCCCGATCACGGTGCGCCTGCTGCAGGGCAATGTGCCGCAGCAGCAGAAATTCGACCCCGGCTTCGTGCTGGGCGCCCTGCAGATGTACCAGGGCGCCATCACCAGCGCGCCGGCCGACCTGATCGCCACGCCGGAAACGGCCGTCACCGTGCTGCCGCACCAGCTGCCGCCCGGCTATCTGGATAGCCTGGCGACGTATGCGCGGCAGACGGGCAGCTCGATTTTGGTCGGCATGCCCGTGCTCGACGAGCAGCAGCGCTTTTACAATGCAGCCGTGGGGATCACGCCCAACGGCACGCCGGGACCGTATTACCAGTACCGCAAGCACCACCTGGTGCCGTTCGGCGAATTCGTGCCGCCCGGCCTGCACTGGTTTGTCGCCATGATGGCCATCCCGCTGGGCGACATGGGCCGCGGCGCCGAGGTGCAAGCGCCTTTGGCCGTGCGCGACCAGCTGGTGCTGCCGAATATCTGCTACGAAGACTTGTTTGGCGAGGAAATCGCCGGCCAGCTGGCCAGCGCCCACCGCAATGGCAAGCAGTCGGCATCGGTGCTGCTGAATATCTCGAACCTGGCCTGGTTTGGCGACTCGATCGCCATCCCGCAGCATTTGCAGATTTCGCAGATGCGCAGCATGGAAACGGGCCGCCCGATGCTGCGCTCGACGAATACGGGCGCCACCGCCGTCATCGACGGCAAGGGCGTGGTGCAAAGCCTGCTGCCGCCGGAACAGCAAGCCACCCTGGCGGCCAAGGTGCAAGGCATGGGCGGCATGACGCCATACATTCTTTACGGCAACAAACTGGTGCTGGCCCTGGCCGCGCTGGCCCTGCTGACGGCCTTCCTGCTGTCGCGCGCCGCCCGCCGTGGCCGCGCCGCGCAGCAATAAGCGGCCGATATTGCCCGAAGAGTCACAGTGGGCCCGTAAAAACCGCTAAAATTAGCAAAACCCCGGCCCGGACGCGCTTCCAAGCATGTGTCCGGGCTTCAAGCAAACCTTAACAAAGCGCAGCCTCCCGCGCGGCGAACTCATACGATGCTCACATTTCAACAAATTATCCTGACCTTGCAAACCTATTGGGACAAGCAAGGTTGCGCCCTGCTCCAGCCTTACGACATGGAAGTCGGCGCCGGCACCTTCCACACCGGCACCTTCCTGCGCGCGATCGGCCCGGAGCCTTGGCGCGCCGCGTATGTGCAGCCGTCGCGCCGCCCGAAGGATGGCCGCTATGGCGAAAATCCGAACCGCATGCAGCACTATTACCAGTATCAGGTGGTGCTCAAGCCCGCGCCGGAAAACATCCTCGACCTGTATCTGGGTTCGCTGGCCGCCCTGGGCCTGGATTTGAAGCAGAATGACGTGCGCTTCGTCGAAGACGACTGGGAAAGCCCGACCCTGGGCGCCTGGGGCCTGGGCTGGGAAGTCTGGCTGAACGGCATGGAAGTGACGCAATTTACCTACTTCCAGCAAGTGGGCGGCCTCGATTGCAAACCCGTGCTGGGCGAAATCACCTACGGCATCGAACGCCTGGCCATGTACCTGCAAGGCGTGGAAAACGTGTATGACCTGGTGTGGACCGAGTGGGAAGAGAACGGGGTCACGAAGAAGCTGACCTACGGCGACGTCTTCCATCAGAACGAGGTGGAGCAATCGACCTACAACTTCGAGCACGCGAATACGGACCTGCTGTTCGAACAGTTCGGCAACTACGAAGCGGAAGCGAAGCGCCTGATCGAGCTGCAACTGACCCTGCCCGCCTACGAAAAGATCATGAAGGCCTCGCACAGCTTCAATATGTTAGATGCGCGCGGCGCCATCTCGGTGACGGAACGCGCCGCCTACATCGGCCGCGTGCGCACCCTGTCGCGTCTGGTGGCGCAAGCGTATTACGACTCGCGCGAGCGCCTCGGTTTCCCGATGCTGCCCGCCGCAGACCAACCCGCCGCCGCTTGATTGCCTAGCTCATACACTGCCGTACCAGACAAGAACACCATGAACCAAACACTGCTCATCGAACTGCTGACCGAAGAACTGCCGCCGAAAGCGCTGGCCAAACTGGGCGCCGCCTTCACGGCCGGCATCGTCAACGGCCTGAAGGCGCGCGACTTCCTGGAAGCCGACAGCGTCGCCACCAGCTACGCCTCGCCGCGCCGCCTGGCCATTTCCATCACCAACGTGCGCGAAGTCTCGCCCGATAAATCGATCCGCGAAAAAGTCTTGCCCGTCTCCGTGGCGCTGGACGCGAACGGCAACGGCACGCCGCCGCTGGCCAAGAAACTGGCCGCGCTGGGTTTCCCCGAGCTGACGGTGGCCGAGCTGGAACGCGCCGCCGACGGCAAGGCTGAAAGCTTCTTCTACACCTACACGGCACCCGGCAGCCAGCTCGCCATGGGCGCGCAAGCTGCCCTGGCCGAGTCGGCCGCCAAGCTGCCGATTCCAAAGCTGATGAGCTATCAGCGCCCGGACGGCAGCACCGTGCAATTCGTGCGCCCGGCCCACAGCCTGATCGCCCTGCACGGCATCAATATCCTGCCGTTGACCTTGCTGGGTTTGACGGCCGGCCGCACCACCCTGGGCCACCGCTTCCTCACCGACGGCGCGCCGATCACCATTGCGCACGCCGAGAACTATGCACCGTCGCTGATCCTCAACGCCAGCGTCATCGCCAGCAACGAAGAACGCAAGGAGCGCATCCGCGCCCAGCTGCTGGACAAGGCCGGCGCCGACCAGGTGCTGATGCCCGAAGCGCTGCTCGATGAAGTCACGGCCCTGGTCGAATGGCCGGTCGTGTATGAGTGCCACTTCGAGGAAGAATTCCTGGCCGTGCCGCAGGAATGCCTGATTCTCACCATGCAGACGAACCAGAAATACTTCGCCCTGACGGACAGCGAAGGCAAGCTGCGCTCGCGCTTCCTGATCGTGTCGAACATCGAAACGGACACCCCTGAACACATCATCGGCGGCAACGAGCGCGTCGTGCGCCCGCGCCTGTCCGACGCCAAGTTCTTCTTCGAGCAAGACAAGAAGAAAACCCTGGCATCGCGCCTGCCGCTGCTGGCCAATGTCGTCTACCACAACAAGCTCGGCACGCAGGCGGCACGCACAGAACGCGTCAAGTCGCTGGCCGGCGCGATCGCCGCCAAGCTGCAATATGACGTCGCCCTGGCCGAACGCGGCGCCCTGCTGGCCAAGGCCGATTTGCTGACCGACATGGTAGGCGAATTCCCCGAGCTGCAAGGCATCATGGGCACGTACTACGCGCGCCATGACGGCGAACCGGAAGAAGTAGCGCTGGCCGCCTCCGAACATTACCAGCCGCGCTTTGCCGGCGACAGCCTGCCATCGACCGCCACCGGTACCGCCGTGGCGCTGGCCGACAAGCTCGAAACCCTGGTCGGTATCTGGGCCATCGGCCTGGCGCCGACGGGCGACAAGGATCCATTCGCGCTGCGCCGCCATGCCCTGGGCGTGCTGCGCATGCTGCTGGAAAAACGCTTGCCTTTGTCGATCCAGGGCTTGCTGGCCGATGCCGCAGCGCAGTTCGCGGCCGTTCCCGGCTTCAAGGACCCGGTCGCGGACGTCACCACCTTCATGCTGGACCGCCTGCGCGGCATCCTGCGCGAGCGCGGTTTCTCGCCGAATGAAATCGAAGCCGTCGTGGCGCAAAACCCGGACCGCCTGGACGACATCGTGCAGCGCCTGGAAGCCGTGCAGGCGTTTGCCGCCCTGACGGAAAGCGCCTCGCTGGCCGCCGCCAACAAGCGCATCACGAACATCCTGAAAAAGAACGAAGAAGCCGTGAGCCAGGTCGCCGCCGGCGGCGTCAACGTGGCGCTGCTGCAGGACGAGGCGGAGAAAAAACTGGCCACCGCCGTCTCGCGCGTGCAGCCGGAAGTCGACGCGGCCTTCGCCAAGGGTGACTTCACCAGCACCCTGCAAACGCTGGCGCAGCTGCGCGACGATGTCGATGGCTTCTTCAACGACGTGATGGTAATGGCCGAGGATGTCGCCCTGCGCAACAACCGCCTGGCCTTGCTGTCGTCGCTGCACGGCATGATGAACCGCGTCGCCGACATTTCGAAGCTGGCGGCATAATGGGCACGCCGGCGCTGAAGCTGATTATTCTCGACCGCGACGGCGTCATTAATCATGACTCGCCGGACTTCATCAAGTCGCCTGCCGAATGGCTGCCGATCCCCGGCTCGCTCGAAGCGATCGCCCGCCTGAACCAGGCAGGCTATCGCGTCGTCATCGCCTCGAACCAGTCGGGCATCGCGCGCGAGTACTTCGACATGACGGTCTTGAACGCGATCCACCAGAAGATGCACACATTGGCGCAGCAAGTGGGCGCCGATATCGACGCCATCTTCTTTTGCCCGCATGCGGGCGCGGACAATTGCGACTGCCGCAAGCCCAAGCCCGGCATGTTCCATGAAATTTCGCAGCGCTACAACACCAGCCTGAAAGGCGTGCCCACGGTCGGCGATTCGCTGCGCGACCTGCAGGCAGGCTTCATCAGCGGCTGCGTGCCCTACCTGGTCTTGACGGGCAAGGGCGAGAAGACCAATGAAACGGGCGGCCTGCCGCCTGGCACCCAGGTCTTCCCCGACCTGGCCGCCGTCGTCAGCCACCTGCTCAAGGCGCCAGCGACACCGGCGCCCACGGTGGCATTCAGTATCTAATCTTCGGAGAACCGCATTGCGTAATATTTCCCTGTTCCTGCGATCCCTGCTGTTCATGATCATCATGATCGTGGCCACCATCGTCTGGGCCTGCGTGTGCTTTTTTGCCGCGCCATTGAGCTACAACAAGCGCTATTGGGTCACCTCGCGCTGGAACGTGTTTATCCTGTGGTGTGCCAAGGTCATTTGCGGCATCCGCTATGAAGTCAAGGGCGCAGAGAACTTCCCCGATGCGCCGGCCATCGTGCTCTCGAAGCACCAGTCGGCCTGGGAAACCATCTTTTTGCTTCCCAGCCTGCCACGCCCGCTCGTATATGTGTTCAAGAAGGAGATTTTGTACATCCCCTTCTTCGGCTGGGCCATGGCGCTGCTGCGCATGATCCCCATCGACCGCAAGCAGGGCAAGCATGCGTTCAAGAGCGTCGTCGCACATGGCAAGCGCCGCCTGGCAGATGGCCAATGGATTATCATGTTCCCTGAAGGTACCCGCATTCCCGTGGGCCAGGCGGGCAAGTACAAGAGCGGCGGCACGCGTTTGGCTATCGCCACGGGCGCCGTGGTGGTGCCGATTGCGCATAATTCAGGCGAGTGCTGGCCCAAGCAATCGTTCCTCAAACGCCCGGGACTGATCACCGTCTCGATAGGCAAACCGATTTCGCCGGAAGGGCAAACCCCGGACAGCATGATGCAACAGGTGGAAAATTGGATAGAATCAGAAATGCGCGTCATTTCGCCTCACGCCTACAACGCTGGCTAGACGGCATCAGCGCGGTCATCCAGGAGCCGACACTGCGCCAGCAGATGAAGACCATCAGGGTCGGCGACCAGCAACTGGATTTGTTCGCGCATGACGTCTCGACCAGCACGCCCCCGGCGGTGCGCCCCACGGCACCGCCAGCGCCGCCCGTGGCGCCACCGCTAGTGGCACCCGCGCCCCCCATCGCTCGTCCTGCCTCGCCTCCCCTGCCTTCCCCGCCACGCACCGCCGATGGCCCGCCACTGCGCCAGCTGCAACTGGGCAGCCACCTCGTCGAATTTGCCCTGCGCCGTTCCACGCGCCGCTCCATCGGCTTCATGATCGACGATAACGGCTTGCGCGTCACGGCGCCCAAGCGCGTCACCCTGGCCGAAATCGACAACGCCATCCGCGCCAAGCAAGGCTGGATCGTCTCGAAACTGCTGGAACGGGGCGAACGCAAGGTGCAGCGCCAGCAGCGCCCGCCCGTGGCATGGGTCGACGGTGCCGTGCTGCCGTATCTTGGCGGCGACATCACCTTGCGCCTGCACCAGGCGCCGCGCCACCGTGCCAGCTTCCAGCGCGAGACGAATGAACTGCACGTATGGGTCACGCCCACGGGCAGCGAGCAGCAGTTGAAGGAAAAAGTGAAGGGCTGGTTCCAGCACGAGGCGCGCCAGCTGTTCGAGTCGCGCCTGGACGTCTATGCGGACAAGCTGGGCGTGCGCTACGATTCATTGTCGCTGTCATCGGCCGGCACGCGCTGGGGCAGCTGCACCATCGAGCGCAAGATCCGCCTGAACTGGCGCCTGATCCATTTCGCCCTGCCGCTCATCGACTACGTGGTGGCGCACGAACTGTCGCATCTGCTGGAAATGAACCACAGCCCCCGCTTCTGGGCCACCGTGGAATCGATCTATCCCGATTACGATGGGGCCAAGCAGGCGCTCAGAAAACGCTCGCAGGAATTGCCAGTCCTGTTCAATTAAGCTGGCAGCAAAGGCTGGATCGCAGCGATCGTGCGCGGCGTGGCGCCCCGGTGCTGGCTGGCAAACGCCAGCGCTTTTTCTCCCATGGCCGCCAGACGCGCGGGATCCTGCAGCAGGGCCGCCGCCTGCGCCATCAGCGCGTCGGCGTCCGCCACCAGCGCGGCACCGCCTGCGGCAATCGCCTGCTCGGTCACCAGCGCAAAATTGAAGGTGTGGGGGCCGATCAGCACGGGCTTGCCCAGGGCCGCCGGCTCGATCAGGTTTTGACCACCCAGCGGCAGCAGGCTGCCGCCCACGAAAGCGCAATCGCAGGCCGCATAATACGCAAACATCTCGCCCATCGAGTCGCCCAGCAGCACCTGCGTGCCCGCCGCCACGGCATCGCCCTGCGCCATGCCAGACCTGCGCTGCACGGCCAGGCCCTGCGCCGCGATGAGCTTTTCCACCTCGTCGAAGCGCTGCGGATGGCGCGGCACGATCAACAGCAGCGCATTCGCTGGCAGGCTGGCGCGGCCCAAGGCGTCGAGAATCAGTTGCTCTTCCCCTTCGCGCGTGCTGGCGCACAGCAGCACGGGACGTGTGCCGATGGCGCCGCGCAGCCAGGCGCCTGTCGCCAGCACCGCCTCGGGCACGACGACGTCGAACTTGATGCTGCCCGTGACCACCACGTCACGCACGCCCAGCTGGCGCACGCGATCGGCGTCGTCCTGCGTCTGCGCCGCGACCAGGGTGATGCCGCGCGCCGCATCGGCGATGAGTTTCCCCAGGCGCTGCGCCTTGCCCAGCGATCGCTGCGACAGGCGCGCATTGGCCAGCACCACGGGCACTTTGTAGCGATTGCATTGGTGGATCAGGTTTGGCCACACTTCAGTCTCCATCAGGATGCAGATGCGCGGCGCGAAATGGCGGATGAAACGGGCCGGCATGGCGCCCGTGTCATACGGCAGGTAGCTTTGCACGAGGCGCGCGCCGTGTCTGGCGAACAGGGATTTTCCCGTGGCGCGCCCCGTCGGCGTCATGTGCGTGAGGACGATGCGGCACGCGGGCCATGCGGCCAGCAGCGCATCGATCAACGGCTCGGCCGCGCGCGTCTCGCCGACGGAGACGGCGTGCAGCCAGATGGTGTCGGTAGCGGATGTCGGCCGGCGTCCATAAAAGCCCAGACGCTCGCCCCAGTGCTGGCGGTAGCCAGGTTCCTGGCGTCCGCGCAGCCACAGCCGCGCCAGCACCAGGGGCAAGGCCAGCCACCAGGCAAGGGTATAAAGAAGTCGCATGTTTGTTTGATGTTGAAGTCAGGCGGGAGGATGGTCGGCCAGCAGGCGCCGCGCCGCGGCCAGCACTTCCGGCACGCCGGGCGGCGCGCCTTTGTCGCCCAGGTTGATGATTTTCGGCGACCAGTTGCCTTCCGTTTTCCACAGCGGCGAATCGGCATAGATTTCCACCGTCGGACGTACAAAGGCGGCGGCGATATGCGTCAGGCCCGTGTCGACGCCGATCACCAGCGCCGCATGGCGCGCCAGCAGGGTGGCGTCTTCCATCGACAGCTTCGGCAGCAGGCGCGCGTTGGGCAGGCTGGCCGCCAGTTGTTCGGCTTCCGCCTTTTCCTTGGGCGAACCCCAGGGCAGCAAAATCGGCATGGGAGCGAGCGCGTGGCCCAGGGCGATCCAGTTTTCCGGCGCCCACTTCTTGGCGTCGCGCGCCGTGCCGTGGAAATACACGCAGTAGGGCGCCTCGCCCATCCAGTCCGGACGCGCTTCGCTGCCCGACACGTCGGGCAAGCCGAAATCGGCCGGCGTATCGACCGTATAGCCGAGCGCCGCGCCGGCCACCAGGCGGCCGCGCGCTACCGCATGCGTGCGCGGGTCGAGCGGAATGCTCTTCGTATGAAAAATGCGCGAGATGCCTTCGTAGCCGGAGCCTTCGCTACCATTGGCCAGGCCGACTTTCTGTCCACCCGGCGCCAGGCGCGCGGCACCCATGATGATGCCCGTCTTGAGCAAGCCCTGGGTATCGAACACATAATCGTAATGCGTCTGCCGCAGGCTGCGGAAGAAGGCGGCGATTTCCGCGCGCGTCTCTTTCTTGCCCAGGCTCTTGCGCCAGCGCCGCAGCGCGAACGGGAAGATGGTGCCCACGCGCGGGTTCAGGCGCACCAGGCTGACATAACCCTCTTCGACCACCCAGTCGATGGTCGCATCCGGATAGTGGCGGGCGATATCCGCCACCATCGGCAGGTTATGCAGTACGTCGCCCAGCGAGGACACCCGCACCAGCAGGATTTTCAAGGGCGCCTGTGCGCCAGCTTGGCCGGCCATGCTGTCAGAACGGCAGCACAGCGTCTGGCTTGGCAGCCAGGATCACGCTCTTGAACTGTCCCTGGATGCGCGCCAGCGCTGCCGGCGTTTCCGCTTCGAAGCGCATGACGATCACCGGCGTGGTGTTCGACGAACGGGCCAGGCCGAAACCATCCGCATACTCCACGCGCAAACCATCGATGGTGATGATCTGCTCATTGCCGGGGAAGACGGCGTCGCGGCGCAGCATGTCCATCAGCGCGACGTTCTCGCCTTCCTTCAGTTCCAGGTGCAGTTCCGGCGTGCTGTCGGACTGCGGCAGGGCGTTCAACAGGGCGGAAGGATCGGCTTCGCGCGTGAGGATTTCCAGCAGGCGCGCAGCCGAATACAGACCGTCGTCGAAACCGTACCAGCGATCCTTGAAGAAGATATGGCCGCTCATTTCGCCGCCCAGCGGCGCGCCCGTTTCGCGCAGCTTGGCTTTCACCAGCGAGTGGCCCGTCTTGTACATCAGTGGCACGCCGCCATGCTTGGTGATGTAAGGCGCCAGGTGGCGCGTGCACTTCACGTCATACAGGATTTGCGCGCCAGGATGGCGGGTCAGCACGTCGGCAGCGAACAGCATCATCTGGCGGTCGGGGTAGATGATCTGACCATCCTTGGTGACCACGCCCAGGCGGTCGCCGTCGCCATCGAAGGCGATGCCGATTTCCGCATCCGTCTCGGCCAGGCAGCGGATCAGGTCTTGCAGGTTTTCCGGATGCGCCGGATCCGGATGATGGTTCGGGAAATTGCCATCGACTTCGCAGAACAATTCGATGACCTCGCAGCCCATGCCGCGGAACAGGTCGCCCGCGAATGCGCCGGCCACGCCATTGCCGCAGTCGACGGCGATCTTGATCGGACGCGCCAGCTTGACGTCACCCAGGATGCGCTCCAGGTAGGCGGCGCGGATATCGTGCGTGGCATAGCTGCCTGGCGTGCTGCTGGCGCTGCCGTCGTGCGCGACGATGCTGTGGTACAGGGCCTGGATCGCTTCGCCGTGAATGGCTTCACCGGCCAGCACCATCTTGAAGCCGTTGTAGTCGGGCGGATTGTGGCTGCCCGTGACCATGATGCCGGAACGCGTGTCGAGCACATTCGTGCCGAAGTAGACCATCGGCGTGGCCACCACGCCCAGGTCGATCACGTCGACGCCTGCAGCTTGCAAGCCCTGCGCCAGCGCCGCCGTCAATTCCGGCCCCGACAGGCGACCATCGCGGCCGATCACGACCCGCTGCTCGCCCTTGGCCAGAGCGGCCTGGCCAAATGCCTGACCGATCTTGTGGGCCACGCTGGCATCGAGGGTTTTAGCGATGATGCCGCGAATATCGTAGGCCTTGAAGATCGTTCTGGACAATGGAAGCATGGTGTGGGCGGTATAAAGAGGGTCAAATAGGGTGCCTGGCGAGGTGCAGCGCGGGACTGACAGCTTGCTACTGCGCCAAGAGTATACCGAATTATACGCGCAGCAGATCGATCGACTTGCCCGATTCCACCCATTGCCTGACCCACAGAGGCTGGCGGCCACGGCCTGTCCATTGTTCGGTCGCATTGTCAGGATGGCGGTAACGCACCGCGACTTTGCCCGTGCGCGGGTGCAAGCCGTCGAGTATCAGTTGTTTCAGCGGAATGCCCGCCTGCTGCGCGATGGCCATGATCTGTTCGCGCGCCTTGTTCAAATCTTCACGTTCGCGGCTGTTCAATTCCTGCTTGATATTATCTTCCAGCTTGCGCAATTCCAGCATCGTCATCGTAGACAGATCCATCCCGTACATCCTTTATATTAATTTAAATAATAAAATAAGCGTGAAATATACTACATTGCATAAACATCTGCGCAGCATTGCATAATCCATCGCCTATTGAATCACGGCTATCGGCTTATTTATCTGCTCCACATTAAGATTCAATGAAAAATATGCCGAAAGTACGCGTAGAAAATAAATAAACATGGATGAGTGGCATTCCGACTTCCTGCGCAGCCCGCTTGCAAGACCAGCGTGGCGCGGCTATCCATTCCGATAAACGCGCTGGCGGATGATTATCGATATATGCCAGCGGGAAATGCCCCCCATTAAATTTCCGACAGCATAATCGGTATCCGCTTCTCTTCCCGCCAGCCGTGCGCGCAATCGGGTACCGACCAGGAATGCACCCAACACCAAAGGGCAGGCATGCTTATAATGCAGGCGCGTAGTTCACTTCACCCTGGCACATATGAAAACTTACTTTATCGGCGATCTGCAAGGCTGCCATGCACAAACCATCGAACTGATCGAACGGATCCAGGCGGCGGCGAATGGCCCGTACCGCCTGCTGTTCGCGGGCGACCTGATCAACCGCGGCCCGGCCTCGCTGGCCACGCTGCGCCACGTGCACGCGCTAGCGCAGCAGGGCCTGGCCGACAGCGTCCTGGGCAACCATGACTTGCACCTGCTGGCCGTGGCCAACGGCATCCGCCCCGAGCATGCGTCCGATACGCTGGCCGAGATCCTCGACGCACCCGACCGCGACGAGTTGATCAACTGGCTGCGCCAGCGGCCGTTGGCACTGGAGCACGACGGCCACGTGCTCGTGCATGCGGGCTTGCTGCCGCAATGGAGCGCGGCCCAGGCCCTGTCCCTGAGCGGGGAAGTGTCCGCGATGCTGCGCAGCGACGGCTGGGTGGCCTTCCTGCGCACCATGTATGGCAACGAGCCGGCCGCCTGGCGCGACGACCTGCAGGGCGCCGACCGGCTGCGCTGCATCGTCAACGCCATGACGCGGCTACGCTTTTGCACGCCGGAAGGCGTGATGGACTTCAAGATGAAGGAGAGCGGCAGCCCACCGCCGGGCTCCGGCCTGCTGCCGTGGTTCGACGTGCCGGGACGGCGCAGCGCCGGCGACACCATCGTCTTCGGCCACTGGTCGGCGCTGGGACTGCAGCTGCGGGAGCACCTGATCGGACTCGATAGCGGCTGCGTCTGGGGTGGCAAACTGTCGGCCGTGTGCCTGGAAGACCGCTCGCTGCTGCAAGTCGCCTGCCCCGCCTTCCAGCAGCACAGCGGCAAGCGCTAAATGGCAAGCATGGCGCGCATATGCTTAGTCGAAATCGGTCGTTGGCCTTGCCGCGCGCAGCCCGTATGATGCAACTTTTGCCTTTGCGATCCCATGCATCCTGATACCGACAGACTGGCGCGCTGGCTGCTCGGCAGCCTGGAGCTCGACACCGCCGTCCTGCATGTAGGCCAGTACTGCGGCCGCTGGCGCGCCTCCACGGCGGGCCGGGAACTGGGCAGCTTTCACTTGGTGCTCGATGGCCACTGCTATCTGCACCTCGACGGGGCGGCGCCGATTGCGCTCGGCCCGCGCGACGGCGTCTTCCTGCTGCGCGACTTGCCGCACTTCCTCAGCCCACACAGCGACCCGCTGCAGGCGGTCAGCGCGCAAGCCATGCTGCCGCTGCAGTCGTCCACGGACCAGCCGGCGACGGCGCTGGCCTGCGGCTTCTTTCAATTTCGCGGTGCCCTCTCCGCGCTGATCGTCGACTCCTTCCCGCCGTACCTGCTGATACGCGGCGACGCGCCCGCCTTCAGCGCCGCTGCCGCGCTGTTCGACCTGATCCTGGCGGAAGCCGGCGGCGACCCGGAACAACCGTCGCCGCTCATCGCGCGCCTGGTCGAACTGCTGTTCTTTTACCTGATACGCCATGTGGCGCAGGGCGAGCAGGTGGCGGCCGGCCTGCTGTCGCTGCTGCACCAGCCCGCATTTTCACCGCTGCTCGAACGCATGCTCGACGCCCCCGCCGATGACTGGTCGATCGAGAACATGGCCAAGGCCGCGTGCATGTCGCGCGCCAGCTTCTGCAAGCATTTCGCCAGCGCCAGCGGCCACTCGCCGGCCCAGTTCCTGCTCCTGCTGCGCATGAAGATCGCCGCGCGGCGCCTGCACGATGGCGTCTCCGTCGAACGCGCGGCCGAACTGGTGGGCTACCGCTCGCACGCCGCCTTTACGCGCGCGTTCAAGCGGGTCACGGGCGAACAGCCAGGCGCCTACCGGCGCGACCAGCGCCAGCGCCAACTGGCCAGCTGAAATCAAGGATCGCACAATCGCAGACGAACGAGCACAAAAGGACGACGCTGACGTCTGTTACCTGCACGGCATGGCCGATATAATGCATGAGTGACTTACCAACTTAGCAAGGTACCCCATGTCCCGTCTGACGCTGCACACTCTCGATACCGCCCCGGCCGATAGCCGCCCCTTCGTGGAAAAGGCCATCGCCAACAATGGCTTCCTGCCCAACCTGATCGGCGTGCTGGCCAATGCCCCGCTGGCCCTGGAAACCTATCTGACCGTCTCCGGCATCAATGCGCGCGCCAGCCTGACGTTAATGGAACGCGAAGTGGTGCAAATCACGGCCGCGCGCATCCACGGCTGCGATTTCTGCATCGCCGGCCATAGCGCAATCTCGCTGAAAAAAGCGGGCCAGACACCGGACACGGTGCGCGCGCTGCAGCATGGCCAGCCGACGGGCGATACAAAGCTGGACGCCGTCGCCGCCTTCGCCACGGCCGTCATTGCCACGCGCGGCGCCGTCAGCGACGCCGAATACCAAACCTTCCTGGCGGCCGGCTACAACGAACAGCAGGCGCTGGAAGTGGTGCTGGGCATCAGCCTGGCCACCCTGTGCAATTTCTCCAACAGCCTGGCCGGCACGCCCGTCAATCCGCAATTGACGCCCTACCTGCCTGGCGCCGTCTGACATGGGCCACCTCAATCACTGGCTGCACACGCATGCCGACCAGTTGGACCAATCGTCGGACCTGGCTGAAACCATTTTGCCGGCCCTCGCTGGCGACCAGTTGCTGGCCATCGGCGTGCCGCAGGAACACGGCGGCGCGGGCGGCGACGTACGCGACGCCATCGACGCCATCGCCAAAGTTGCCGAGCAATCGGTGACGGCGGCCTTTGTTTTCTGGGGCCAGCGCTGCTTCATCGAATTCCTGCTGCAAAGCGGGAACCGCGCCCTGGCCGAACGCCGCTTGCCTGGCCTGCTAGCAGGCACGCAGGCCGGCGCCAGCGGCCTGTCGAACGCCATGAAATTCTTGTCCGGCATCGAACAACTGCAAATCACGGGCGCGCGCCAGGAAGACGGCTTGCTGGTCGACGGCGGCCTGGCCTGGGTGACGAACTTGCGCAAGGCGGGCTTTGTCGCGGCGGCCGCCGTGGCGCCGAACGACGGCGCACCCCCTGTCATCGTCGCCTTCGACAGCGGCACGGCAGGCGTGCAGCGCAGCGACGACCTGGACCTGATCGCCCTGCGCGGCAGCAATACGGCTTCCGTCAAGCTGGCGCAGGTGCACATTCCCGCCGCGGACATCATCAGCGACAACGCGCCAGCCTGGCTGCCGCAGGTGCGCCCATCGTTCCTCGGCATGCAGTGCGGCCTGTCGATCGGCTTGGCGCGCGCCAGCCTGGCCAAAGCGGCGCAAATTTCTGCCGGCTCGCGCAACCAGCTTACGCCGCGCATCGAAGCGCTGCAAGCCACCCTGGAGGCCGCCGTCGCAACCTTGCTGGCCGGCGTGCACGATGGCCGCTTCAAGACGCAGGCGCCGGCCATGTTCCGCCTGCGCATACAGCTGGCCGACGTACTGCAGCAGGCGCTGATGCTGGAACTGCAGGCCATGGGCGGGCGCGCCTACCTGAACGCCGAGCAGCAGGGCTTTGCCCGCCGCTGGCGCGAATCGTCGTTCATCCCCATCGTCACTCCCAGCCTGACGCAGTTGCAGGCAGCCTTGCAGCTGTTCGACAGCCAGCAGGCGGCCAAGGCGGCGGGAGCCCCGGCATGACGGCAGCGACGCAAGACTGGGCGCTGCAGGCGCAGGACCTGAGCTACGCCTATGCGCGCAGCGCGCCCGTGTTCCAGCACGTCTCGCTGGGCGTGCGCAAGCGTGAAATCGTCTGCCTGCTGGGCGGCAGCGGCTGCGGCAAGTCTAGCCTGCTGCGCGTGCTGGCCGGCCTGCAGCCGCCGTCCACGGGCGAGATTCAATTCCTCGACGCGCCCATGCGCGAACCGGACCCGCGCAGCGCCCTCGTGTTCCAGCAAGCCAGCCTGCTACCCTGGCTGAACGTCACGGGCAACGCAGGCTTCGGCCTGGACTTCAAGCACCAGCCGCAGCTCACGCGCGAGGCGCACCAGGCGCGCGTGGCGCAAGCCATCGAGGCGGTGGGCTTGAAGGGACGCGAAAAGCTGTATCCATCCGCCCTCTCGGGCGGCATGGCGCAGCGCGTGGCGTTGGCCCGTGCGCTGGCGCGCGAACCGGAACTGCTGTTCGCCGATGAACCGTTTTCCGCACTCGACGCCATCACGCGCGCCGAGATGCAATCGCTGCTGGTCGACGTGGTGCACCGCTGGCACACGGCCGTGCTGCTCGTCACGCACGATATCGACGAAGCCATCCTCGTGGCGGACCGCATTTTGCTGATGGGCGGCAAGCCGGGCAACATCGTGCGCGAATGGCCCGTCGCCATCGCTCAGCCCCGCATCGGCCACAGCGCCGACGTCATCGCCCTCAAGATGGACATCCTCGAGGCCCTGCAAGCGCTGCAAAAGCAGGATCAAACGCCCGCCTTCGCTCCCAATTAATCGACCGGAACTTTTCCATGACATTCGAAGATCAAAACAAACCCCTGCATATCTGCGCCTCGTCCGATTGCGACTGCGGCCTGACGCGGCGCGACTTCCTGCGCATGTCGGCCCTGGCCACGGCCAGCGTGGCTTCTCCCCTGCTGTTCGCCGGTGATGCCATGGCCCAGCAAGGCCCAAAAGGCGACGACCAGCCCGTGAAAATCGGCTACCTGCCGATTACCGACGCCACCCCGCTGCTCGTCGCCCACGCCCGCAAGCTGTTTGAAGCGGAAGGCCTGCAGGCGGAGACGCCGCGTTTGTTCCGCAGCTGGGCGCAGATCATCGAAGCCTTCGTCGCCGGCCAGGTCAACGTCATCCACCTGCTGTCACCGGCCACCCTGTGGGTGCGCTACGGCGCCAAGTTCCCTGCGAAAGTCGTCGCCTGGAACCACGTCAACGGTTCCGCGCTGACGGTGGCCAACGAGATCAACAAGGTCTCCGACCTGGGCGGACGCACGGTCGCCATCCCGTTCTGGTACTCGATCCACAACATCCTGTTGCAGCAGATCCTGTCCTCGAATGGCCTGACCCCGGTCACGCGGGCGCGCAATGCGGCCATCAAACCGAATGAAGTCAACCTGATCGTGCTGGCGCCGGCCGAAATGGTCTCGGCACTGGCAAGCAAGTCCATCGCCGGTTACATCGTGGCCGAACCGTTCAATGCGGCGGCGGAAAACGCCGGCATCGGCAAGATCCTGCGCTTCTCGGGCGACGTGTGGAAAAACCATGCATGCTGCGTCACCTTCCTTTCCGAGCGAGACATCAATACGCGCCCCGAATGGGCGCAGAAGGTCACCAACGCCATCGTCAAGGCCCAGCTGTGGACGCGCTCGAACCAGGTCGACACGGCCAAGCTGCTGTCGAACGTGGGCGAGCACCGCTACACGCCGCATCCGCTGCAAGTGCTGACCAAGGTGCTGGCCACCACCGATTACGCCGGCTATGAAAAGCAGGGCCTGATCGTGCACAAGAACTGGCAGCAGCGCCGCATCGACTTCCAGCCGTATCCGTTTGCCTCGTACACGGAAGAACTGGTGCGCGCCATCGGCCGTACCAAGGTGGAAGGCGATACGCGCTTCCTGGCCAACCTCGATCCGAAGTTCGCCGCGCGCGACCTGGTCGATGACCGCTTCGTGCGCAAGGCCATTACGGCTGTCGGCGGCCCGGCCGCCTTCGGCTTACCGGCCAACCTGCTGCGCAGCGAAACCGTGGCGGTCTGACGATGGCAAGCAAGTTGTTCACGAAGTTCGGCCTGCCCCTGGTGGGGCTGGCCTGTGCCTTGCTGCTGTGGTCCGTGGGCGTGACGGCGCTGGAGAAATCCACGCCCATCGCCACCGCCTTCGCGCCCTTGCCCACGGCGCTGGCCTTCCAGGAGATGGTGGGCGGTGCGGATATCTGGCTGCACGTGGTATTGAGCCTGCAACGGGTGGCCGTGGGCCTGGGACTGGCGATCGTCATCGGCGTGCCGCTGGGCGTGCTGGTGGCCATGTCGAAGAGCTTTTCCGGCGCGGCCATGCCGCTGTTCCAGCTACTGCGCATGATTTCGCCGTTGTCGTGGATGCCAATCGCCGTGATGGTACTGGGCGTCGGTGACGCGCCCGTGTACTTCCTGCTGGCGTTTGCGGCCGTCTGGCCGATTTTGCTCAATACGGCAGCCGGCGTGGCGCGGCTCGATCCGAACTGGCTGCTGCTGGCACGCAGCCTGTCGGCCACGCGCAGCGAAATCGTCTTCAAGGTGATTTTGCCGGGCATTACGGCCGACATACTGACGGGCGTGCGCCTGGCCATCGGCATCATCTGGATCGTGCTGGTGCCGGCGGAAATGCTGGGCGTGTCGGCCGGTCTCGGTTACTTCATCCTCGATACGCGCGACCGCCTCGCGTATTCGGAGCTGATGGCCGCCATCGTGCTGATCGGCATACTTGGATTTATCCTCGACTACCTGGCCCGCGCAGCGCATGCGCGCTGGCTGCACGTCAAAAACTAGGCGGTCTTTTCCAGCGGCAGCGCGGCGGCCACCGCCGCCTGCGTTGCCGTCGCCAGTTCGCGCCGATGCGCATCGAGCGTCGCCACTGGCGCCAGACAAGTCAGGCGCGCCGTGATGGGCGGGCCGCTCAGGATTGCCACCATGCTTTGCGCAAAACTCATCTCGCCGATAAAGTCGACGGCGTGGTGCAGTGCTCCCTTGTCATCCACATACACGAGCGCGAACGGCTGCACCGGCACTTGCGCATCGATGGCCGCCTCGAACAGGTTGGCGTGAAACGGCAGTATCTGTCCTTGCGCGGCGGTGGTGCCTTCGGGGAAGAACGCGATGCGCTCGCCCGCCGTCAATTTATCCACCAGGCCCTGGAAGATCAGGCGCAAATCGCGCTTGCTGCCGCGCGAAATGAAGATGGTGCCGGCGCGCCCCGCCAGCCAGCCCAGGATGGGCCAGGCGCGGATTTCCGCCTTGGCGACGAAACGGCAGGGGTGCACGGCATTGATGACGAAGATATCGAGCCACGACACGTGGTTCGCCACCACCATCGCATGGTCGAGCGCCGGCACGCTGTCTGCCGGCTGCGCCACGTGCACGCCGCAGATGTCGAGCAGCTGCGTCGACCAGCGGCGGATGCGCCGGTTGCGGCCCTCCAGGTCCAGCCAGGGAAAGAGCACGGCGCTCTTGGCCATGCCGCAGCTCAGGTGAATGGCGATGCGCGCGAGGCGGTAGGTAAGCAGAAGTTTCAAATCACACCAACAAATAAACCAGAACCGAAATCCGGGAGCAGACAAGGGATGCCGGGGCAGCGTGCCCCGGTCCACGGATCTGATTTTTTAACGCTGAAACGCCACCTGTCCGGCGACGATGGTCGCCTTGACGATGCCGCTCAGCTCATAGCCGAGGAAAGGCGTGTGCTTGCCCTGGCTGGCCAGCGACGCCGACGACACGGTCCAGCGCGCGGCGGGGTCGAAGACGCAGATGTCGGCAGCTTCGCCCACGGCCAGGCTGCCGGCAGGGATGCCGGCGACACGGGCCGCATCGGCCGTGACCTTGGCCACGGCGCGCGCCAGCGGACGGGCGCCCGCCTGCGGCTGCGCCAGCGCATAGTCGTCGGCCCATTTCAGGGCCAGCGACAGCAGCAGTTCCAGGCCTGTGGCGCCGGGCGACGCTTCGCCGAACGGCAGCAATTTTTCATCGTCGTCGACGGGCGTGTGGTCCGAGCACATGGCGTCGACCGTACCGTCGAGCAGGCCAGCGCGGATCGCATCGCGGTCGCGCTGACTGCGGAACGGCGGCGTGACCCTCGCGTTCGGGTCGAAGAAACCGATATCGGCGTCCGTCAGGTGCACATGGTGCACGCCCACGTCGCAGGTGACAGGCAAGCCTTCGGCCTTGGCGGCGCGGATCAGTTCCAGGCCCGCCGCCGACGAAATGCGGCACAGGTGCACGCGCGCGCGGCTGGCGCGCATCAATTCAAAGATCGTGTGCAGGGCGATGGTTTCGGACATCACGGGCACGCCGGACAAGCCCAGGCGCGATGCCAGCGGGCCGCTGTGGGCGATGCCGCCGCGGCCGATGTGCGGGTCTTGCGGGCGCAGCCAGACCGTGTAGCCGAAGGTGTTCGCGTACTGCATCGCGCGCAGCAGCACGGTGGTGTCTTCGATCGGCTCTTCCGCCTGCGCAAAGCCGATACAGCCCGCTTCCGTCAATTCGGCCATCTCCGTCAGCGACTTGCCCTTCAAGCCCATGGTCAGTGCGCCCAGCGGATGCACGTGCGCCTTGTTCTGCGTCTTGGCGCGGTATTTCAGCATTTCCACCAGACCCGGCTCGTCGAGCACGGGATCGGTGTCGGGCGGGCACACCAGGCTCGTCACGCCGCCCTGAAGGGCTGCCTGCAACTCCGATTCCAGCGTTGCCTTGTATTCGTAGCCTGGCTCGCGCAGGCGCGCGGACAGGTCGACCAGGCCGGGGGAGACCACCAGGCCGGCCGCGTCAAAGGTGGTGTCGGCGGTGAAACCGGCCGGGGCGCTGCCCACGGCCAGCACCTTGCCGTCGGCGATAAACAGGTCTTGCAAGCCATCGATGCCGTTGGCAGGGTCGATCAGGTGGCCGTTCTTGATATGTAGTGTCGTCATGCTCGCTTACTCGTCCTTGGGCTATCAGCCCTGATTACCAGCCAAAATACTCATCACCGCCATGCGCACGGCGATACCGAACGTCACCTGCGGCAGAATCACCGCCTGCGGACCGTCGGCCACGGCCGAATCGATCTCCACGCCGCGGTTCATCGGGCCCGGATGCATAACGATGGCGTCCGGTTTCGCCAGCGCCAGGCGCTCGGGCGTCAAGCCATAGCTCTTGAAATATTCCTGCGCCGACGGCAGCAGCGCGCCGCTCATGCGTTCATTCTGCAGGCGCAGCATGATGATCACGTCCACGCCTTTGAGGCCTTCATCCATGTTGGTGAAGGTGCGTACGCCCATCTGCTCCAGGCCGCCCGGCAGCAGGGTGTGCGGGCCAATGGCGCGCACTTCCGGCACGCCCAGGGTGGTCAGCGCGTGGATGTCGGAACGGGCCACGCGGCTATGCAGGATATCGCCCACGATGGCCACCGTCAGGTTGGTGAAATCCTTCTTGTAGTGGCGGATCGTGTACATGTCCAGCAAGCCCTGGGTCGGATGCGCATGGCGTCCGTCACCCGCGTTGACGACGTGGACGTGCGGCTGCTTGGTGTCGATCAGGTGCTTGGCGATCAGGTAGGGCGCGCCCGACTGCGCATGGCGCACGACGAACATGTCGGCATGCATGGCCGACAGGTTGTCGATGGTGTCGAGCAGGGACTCGCCCTTGCTGGCCGACGACGCCTGGATGTTCAGGTTGATGACGTCGGCCGACAGCCGCTTCGAGGCGATCTCGAAGGTGGTGCGGGTGCGCGTGGAGTTTTCAAAGAACAGGTTGAAAACGCTCTTGCCGCGCATCAGCGGCACCTTTTTCACATCGCGGTCGGAAATGCCGACGAACGAGGAAGCGGTATCGAGGATGTGGTTGACGATAGACTTCGGCAAGCCTTCGATCGTCAGCAGATGTTGCAGTTCGCCGTGTTTATTCAGTTGCGGATTAAGCATGGTGGGTATCTATGGTGAGCGTGAATTTTCCATCGTCGGCTTGCTTCAGGACCAGGGCCTGGCCCGGCGGCACGGCTGTGAAGGCGGCCACGAAATCGGCGGCCACCGGCAACTGGCGCTCGCCGCGGTCGACCAGGGCGGCCAGCATGATCTTCGCGGGGCGGCCGTAGTCGAACAATTCGTTGATGGCCGCGCGCGTGGTGCGGCCCGTGTACAGCACATCGTCGACCAGCAGGATGGTGGCGCCGGCCACGTCAAAACTGATCTGCGTCGGCTTGACGTCCGCATGCAGGCCCTTCTGCGCAAAGTCGTCGCGGTAGAACGAGACATCGAGCACGCCCAGGCGGTCGACCAGGTTCAGGTCGCGCGCCAGGCGTTCGGCCAGCCAGGCGCCGCCCGAATGGATACCGACGATGGCCACGTTGGGGATGCCCGCCAGGCCGCTCTGCACTTGCTGCAGCAAGACCGCGTACAGGGCCTCGGCGTCGAGTTGGGAAGGATTAGTAGGATGCGGCATAGAGTTCTTGATCATTCAGGGAGGAAGTCTAGGGTCAGATTAATAATTCGCGTCGAAATACTGTTGCAGGATGATGGCGGCGGCGCGGTCATCGATGACTTCACCGCGCTTGGCGGCGATGACGGCCGATGAATAACGCTCGTCGACCAGTTCCACCGGCAGGTTGAAGCGGCCGTGCACCTGGTTGGCGAAACGGCGGCAACGCGCGCTCATTTCGTGTTCCGTGCCATCGGGATGGCTGGGCAAGCCCACCACGATGCGGCTCGCGCCCCACTCCTTGATCAGGCTATCGATGGCGGCAAACTTCGGCTCATTCGCCGTGGCCGTGATCACGCTGAGCGGCTTGGCCTGGCAAATCATGGTATTGCCGATGGCCACGCCGATGCGTTTCAGGCCGAAATCGAAGGCGAGGATGGTGTCGATGGCGTCACCGCTCATGCGTGGCCAGCCTCGCTGGCGAGCATGAGCGGATCGATGCCCAGCAATTTGATGGCCGCCACGTAGCGCTGCTCGATGGGGAAATCGAACAGGATGTCGGCCGAGGCGCCCACCGTCAGCCAGCCATTGCGGCCGATCTCGTCTTCCAGCTGGCCCGGGCTCCAGCCCGAGTAGCCGATCGAGACCAGCATGCGCTCGGGGCCATCGCCCTTGGCGACGGCTTCGAGCACGTCGATCGAGGTGGTAAACGCCACTTCATCGGTCACCGTCAGCGACGAGGAATAGCGCGCGCCCGGCGTATGCAGCACGAAGCCGCGGTCGTCCTGCACGGGGCCGCCGAACATGATCGGTTCGTTGATGATGGGCGTGTCGCTGCCGGCCGCCAGTTTCAGGTCGATGCGGTCGAACAGCACTTCCATGGTCATGTCGGTGGGCTTGTTGATGACGACGCCCAGCACGCCGTTCTCATTATGTTCACACACGTACACGACCGTGCCGCCGAAGATCGGATCTTGCATGGCCGGCATCGCAATGAGGAAATGGTTGGCCAGATTCAGGGTGGAGGAACCGGTCGCGGCCGGCTCTCCCACACCCTGCATCAAACGATGTCCTGGTAGAGTCTGGTCGATTTTACTCTTTTTCATACGCGATGCTCTCTCTGTGGGCTTGCTGGCAAGTCTCGCTTACCCCGCTATCGTACGCCTGGCACCTCCTGCCGCGAATGCTGGGCGGCGGGAACCGTGTTGCCAGGCGCTATTCTTGTTATGTTATAAATTAATGGTCAATTCGCTTTGCCTGCAGGCGCATTTCAATGCCAATTGTAAAATTGATTGCAAAATCGCTGTCGCACATAAAGCACCACGAACATACCCGGTAGTTTACACTGAATTGCCGCCGCAGCGACGCCAAAGGCGCGACGCGAGCGGCGATAAAGCCCCGTTGGCGGCAAAAAATGGCCTATCTTTGACCCTGAACACGCGAAATAATGACAATCAAGACTTCCCTGGTGTGGTTCCGGCGCGATCTGCGCGCGTTTGATCATGCTGCACTGCATCACGCCCTGTGCCAGAGCCAGGCCGTGCATTGCGTCTTCGTGTACGACACCGCCATCCTGGCGGCCCTGCCGCGCCGCGACCGGCGGGTCGACTTCATCCATGCCAGCGTGGCCGAGCTCGCTGGCGAGCTGCGCCAGCTGGGCGGCGACCTGATCGTGCTGCACGCGGACGCGGCCGAGGCCATCCCGCGCCTGGCCGCCGAATTGAACGCCGACGCCGTCTTTGCCAACCACGACTACGAACCGCAAGCCATCGCGCGCGACGCCACGGTGGCCGCCGCGCTCACGCGCGATGCGCGTCTGTGGTTCAGTTTTAAGGACCAGGTGATCTTTGAAAAGGATGAAGTGCTGACGCTCTCGGCCAAGCCGTATACCGTCTACACGCCCTACAAGAATGCCTGGCTGAAGAAAATGCGCGCGGAACCAGGCTGCCTGGCGCCATTCGCTATCGAGCCGCATGCGGCCAGCCTGGCGCCGCCGCGCGCCGGCGCGCCGGTGCCCCTGCCCACCTTGGGCGAGCTGGGTTTCGAACCGAGCAACCTGGCCGAGCTGGCCATTCCCACCGGTATGTCGGGCGCCAGCACGCTGTTCGAGGATTTCCTGCCGCGTGTGGCCCGCTACGACGTGGCGCGCGATTTTCCCGCCTTGAAGGGGCCGTCCTACCTGTCCATGCATCTGCGCTTCGGCACCGTGTCGCTGCGCTACCTGGTGCGCACCATCGTCGACCTGATGGACAGGGGCGGCGGCGGCGATGGCGCGCCCGTGTGGCTGGCCGAACTGATCTGGCGCGATTTCTACGCCATGATTTTGTACCAGAACCCGCACGTGGAAGGCGGCGCCTTCAAGCCGGCCTACGACGCCATCGCCTGGGAAACGGGTCCCGAAGCCGATGCCGCCTTTGCCGCCTGGTGCGAGGGGCGCACCGGCTATCCACTGGTGGACGCGGCGATGGCGCAGCTGAACCAGACGGGCTATATGCACAACCGCCTGCGCATGGTCACGGCCTGCTTCCTGATCAAGGACCTGGGTATCGACTGGCGCCGCGGCGAAGCGTATTTCGCGCTGCACCTCAATGACTTCGACCTGGCGTCGAACAACGGCGGCTGGCAATGGGCTTCGTCGTCCGGCTGCGACGCCCAGCCCTACTTCCGCATCTTCAATCCGATCACGCAATCGGAAAAATTCGATGCCAGCGGGCGCTTCATCCGCCGCTATCTGCCGCAGCTGAAGGCGCTGGGCGACAAGGAAATCCACGCACCCTGGCTGGTGCCGCGCATGCTGCTCGAGCAAAAAAACATCGTGCTGGGGCGCGACTATCCGGAACCGCTGGTGCAGCACGACGAGGCGCGCAAGGAGACCCTGGAGCGTTATGCCGTGGTGAAGGTGGTGGCGTAGGTCAAGATTCGGTCAACAAGCGCCCCACTTCCGCCAGCAATTCCTCTTCCTGGAACGGCTTGCCGAAATACGCATTCACGCCCAGCTCGAACGCATGTGCGCGGTGCTTGTCGGCGCTGCGCGAAGTGATCATGATGATGGGGATGGCGCGCGTCTTGTCGTCGCTGCGCACATTACGCGTCAAATCAAAACCATCCATGCGCGGCATCTCCACGTCGACCAGCAGCAGGGCCGGCATGGCAGCCGGCTCCAGCGCATGCAACTGCTCCAGCGCATCGACGCCATCCTTGGCCAGCAGCACCTGGTAGCCTTCGCGCTCGAACAGGCGCTGCATCACGCGGCGCACCGTCAGCGAATCGTCGACCACCATCACGCGCACAACCGGCGCGGCCAGCGCGCTGGAAACGGCATGCTGCTCGCGGCTGGCCAGCGCATATTGCGACAGCAGTTCCGGATGGTGCTCGAGGTGCTGCGCCAGCGCCACGGGGTTCAGGATCAGCACGATGTCGCCCGTGCCCAGCACCGTGGCACCGGCAATGCCCGGCATGCGCGCCAGTTGCGGACCCACGTGCTTGACCACGACTTCGCGGTTACCCAGCACGTCATCGACCTGCAAGGCCAGCCTGTCATTGCCATTCCTCAGCAACAGCACGGGCGCATAGCGCTGCGTGGCCTGCGCCGCCGGCGTCTCGCCCAGCATGGCCGACAGGTGGTGCAGCGCCAGCGACTGCCCGTGCGATTCGATGCACCCGGCCGCCCGCACCTGCTCCAGCTGCTCGCCTTTCAGGTGCAGCACCTGCTCCACCAGCACCGATGGCAAGGCATACGTCTTGCCGTTCGCCGCCAGCAGCACCACCTGGGTGACGGCCAGGGTCAGCGGCAGGTGGATGGTGAAGCGCATGCCCAGGCCCGCCTGCGTCAGCGTTTCCACGCGCCCGCCCAGCGCCAGCGCTTCGGAGCGCACGATGTCCATGCCAAAACCGCGTCCGGCCAATTCCGTCAGGCTGTCGGCGGTGGAAAAACCCGGTGTGAAAATCAGCTCGGCCGCCTGCGCGTCGGTCAATGGCGCGTCCGTCGTCAGCAGGCCGGCGCCGTGCGCCTTGGCGCGGATGCGTTCCATATCCAGCCCCGCGCCATCGTCGGAAAAGGCGATCGCCACTTCGTTGCCCTGCTGACTGACCTGCACCAGCAGCTCGCCCGTTTCGCTCTTGCCCGCAACCAGGCGCGCGTCGCGCGGCTCGACGCCGTGCACGATGGCGTTACGCAGCAGGTGTTCGAACGGAGCAGCCATGCGTTCGAGCACGCTGCGGTCGATTTCCACGCCGCCGCCGCGGATGTCGAGATTGACGCGCTTGTCGACTTCCTTGGCGCTTTGCCGCGCCACGCGGAACAGGCGTTCGGCGATACTGGCAAACGGTACCATACGGATCTGCATCAGGTCGCGCTGCAGCTCGCGCGTCAGCCGCGCCTGCAGCACCAGGTCGTCCGTCACCGCATCGACGCTGTGGCTGAGGTTTTCATGGAAGGAGGCCACGTCGTTGACGCTTTCGGCCATCATGCGCGTGAGTTCCTGCAAGCGCGTAAAGCGGTCGAATTCGAGCGGATCGAAATCGCGCTCGCTGCCGACGGCCATGCGCGAGGCAATCTGCGATTCGGCCTGCATTTCCACTTCGCGCAGCTGGCGCCGCAAGCGCGCCAGGTTATCGGAAAACTCGGACAGCGAGGCGCCCAGCACGCCCACTTCATTTTCCATCTTCGAGCGCGTGATCGACACTTCGCCAGCCTGGTTGACCAGGCGGTCGAGAATATCGGCGCGCACGCGCACCAGCGCCGCCTTCGGTTCGGCGACCGGCGTATCTTCCATGCCCGGCAAGGGCAGCAAGGGCTGCTGCAACTGCTCGAACAGGTGCAACGCATGGTCGTAATGGGCCAGCAATTCCTCAAAGGCCTGCGGCGTGGCGGTGCCCGCGTGCAGCATGTTTTCGATATGCGTCTCGATTTCATGCGCATGCTGGCCCAGGCGCATGGCGCCGGCCATGCGCGCGCTGCCCTTGACCGTATGCAGGGTGCGCAACAGCATCTGTGCCTGGCCGCTATCGTGCGCCTGCTGCTGCCAGCTGCGCAGCGCCTCGCCGATCTGCGGCAGCAGGTCGGCGCCCTCTTCCAGGAAGACGGACAATAAATCGAGGTCAAGTTCATCGCTGATGCCGGCGCTGGCCGCCAGCAGCGCGGCCGCATCGGCTGGCATGATGGCAGGCGCCGGCGCTTCCGGCGCCGCGTGCTCCAATGGCGGCGCGTGCTCGAAACCGGCGTCGAACAGGTCGTCGCTGGCGCCGCTGTCCTGCAACGACGCTGGCAGAGGTACTTCGGCAGCAGCCGGCTGCAGCGCGTCGGCGACGATGCTCGCATACGTCGCCTCGAACAGCGTCTCGAGCTGGGGTACAGGAACCTCGGCCAGCGCGTCGGGCAGCACTTCCGCAGGGTGCGCCGGTGCGCCGATGATGCTGGCGTAAGCGGCCGCAAACAGGGCGTCGAGCCGCTCTTCCTTGCTCTCGCCGGGCGGCGCCGTCAGGGCGCGCCACAGGGTGTTGAGCGCTTCGATCATGTCCGGCTGCGTTGGCGCCAGGTCGCCCAGCGCAAACGCCTGCAGCATTTGCCCGATGCGCTGCGTGGCCTGCTCCAGCACGTCGTGCTGTTCGGCGCGCAGTCCGGCCAACGGCGGCACCACCGTTTCGATTACCGTCTCGAGCGCATGTGCCAGGTCGCGCAGGGACTGGAAGCCGACCGTGCCCGACGTCCCCGCCAGGGTATGCACGGCTTGCAGCGCTTCCGCGCTGACGGCGCGCTGCTCATGACGCCATTCGCCGAAGTCGCGCGTGAGCACGCGCAGCAATTCATCCGTCTCGGCCAGGTAGATGTTGTACAAGGGAAGGCTGATGCGCAGTTCGCCCACGTGCTTGAGGTGATCGTCCGGCGCTTCGTGGAGCGCGGGCGCCGTGGCCAGGGGAAGGCCGATCACATTGCCATTGCCGGCCACGGGCGCGGCCGGGCGCGGCTTGCGCAATTCGAACGGACCGCCTTCGCGCACGCGCTCTGCCGCTGCCAGCAGCATGCCGGCCTCGCGCTCTCGCCCTGCGCCGCCTTCCAGTTCCGCCACCCATTCGCTGAGCTGGTACCAGCCGTAATTCAGCAGGGTAAACAGATCGTCGCTAACGGGTCGCGCTTCGGCCAGCCAGGTATTCATGACGCGCTCGATGGCGCCGGCCGCTTCGGCAAACTGCGCCAGGCCAATCATGCGGCTGCTGCCCTTCAGGGTGTGGAACGAGCGGCGCAGCATGGCCAGGTGGTCGCCGCTGGCGGCTTGCTCGCGCGGCAGGGCCAGCGTGGTGTCGATAAAGGCCAACACTTCGCGCGCTTCGGCGATGAAGATGTCGAGCATCTCCGCATCGACATCGGTCACTGCCGGCGCGGCATCCATGCCGGCAGGCGCGGCGGGCGCCAGGGCCTGGTCGAGCAAGGGTACGGGCACGGCGCCGGCGGCGGCGACTTTTTCAAATGGCAGGGCGCGGAAGGCGCCGGCGGCCGCGTCGAAATGGAAACGCCCGCTGGCCGCCTGCGCGTTACGGCCCAGCATATCGACAAAAAATCCCAGCGCGCTGACATTTTGCGCGATCTCGTCGAGCGCCTCCGCCTTGGCGTCCGTATTGGCGTCGCCATCGGCCAGCTGCCGCACGACCGCATCGACCTGCAGCACGGCGGCGCGCGCCTCTTCCTGTTCCAGCCCGGCCAACTGCTGCTGCAACTGCTCCAGCAAGGGCGCGACGCCATCGAGTGCCCCCGCCTTCGCCCCCGCTGCATCCGCGTAATACGCATTGAGCACCGTTTCCACCTGGCGCAGGCCCGTCTTCATTTCCTCGGCCAGCGCGGCAACCGTCTGCCCCTGTTCGATCTGGCGCGACAACTCGCCCGCCGTGACGGGCGGCGGCGCTTCGCCAGCCAGCAGCACCTGCAGGCGCGCGGCGATGGTTTCCGCATTGCCGGCGAAATCGTCGGGCAGGCGGCGCACCTGCTCCAGGCCCGTGTCGGCAAACAGCAGCGCCATGCCGATTTCATTTTCCAGGGCCGCACTGCGTCCGCTGGCCACGGCTTGCCGCGCCACGGCCGCGCATTCGCGCAACAGGCTGGCCAGGGCAGGCTGCTTCAGGGACTCCGCATGCGCGGCCACCTGTTGCAGCGAGGCGTCAAAATCCGTGCCCAGGGCAGGATCGAGGTCGGCTTGCGCCAGGCGGCTCCAGCTGGCACGCGCCTGCGCCAGTGCCATGCGGGCGCCTTGCAGGACCTCCTGGTCGACCTGGCCGTAGCGCCGCGTTTCCACGTCGGCGGGCACCTGCCCGTCCAAGGCGAAGGCGGCACGCAGCTGGCGCGCCTCCGGCGTCGGCTCGGTGGCGGCGGCAATGAAGAACAGGGCGTCGCGCAGCATCGCTTCGGGCAGGCTGGCCGTGCCCTGCGCCAGGCGGCGCAACTGCAGATTGATCAGGCCGAACAACTGTTTGACGTTGAGCGTACCCATGCCCTCGCCGCTGGCCGCCAGCCCGGCAAACGCCTGCATGGCGAACCAGAAAGTGCGCGCCGGCGCTTCCTGCTGCGCATCGGCCACCAGCGTCAAGGTGGCGTGCAAGTCGCTCGCATGCTGGCGCCGCGCCGCGTCATCCTGCGCCTTCAGGAAGGGCAGCAGGGACTTTTCGAAGCGCCCGCGCCAGGCCGTATAGTCGGCTACCGGGGGCGCGTCCGCCAGCGCAATCGCATGCCCTTCCAGCACCGACGCCGGCGGAAAGAACAGGTCGGCCGGGTGACTGCGCTCGGCGCCCAGCATGGTTTGCAGGTCTCGGTAGTAGGGGAACAAGCGCGTCGGCTGCGGCGGCGTGCCGGCCACCAGATCTTCCAGGTATTCGGTCAAGGCCTGATACAGTTCGGCGACGACTTGCGCATGGTCCAGGGTGTATTCGAGGCTGCCGTCGCGAAAGCGCGAAAGCGCCTGCTCCGCGCCGTCCGTCAGCAGGCTGGCGCCGGCCACGTCGACCATCACCAGTGCGCCATGCGCCTGGTGCAGATGCGAGCGCGCATGCTGCAGGGCCGTGGCGCGTTCCTCGCGCTCGCGGCCACCCGCCTCGAACAAAGCTGTTTTCGAGCGGCCCAGCGCTTCGCGGATTTCCACCATCACCCACGACAAAGGTTCGCTGTCGAACGGCTTGGACTGCAGTGGACTATCAGGTGTGCTCATGCATGCCTCGGTAAGGAAATCGCCTGGACTGGCGCGGCGTTCAGGCGGCGACGCGGAAGCGCGACACCGAATTTTTCAGTTCCTGCGCCAGCATCGACAGTTTATGGATCGATTGCGCCGTTTGCTGCGTGCCATCCTGGGTCTGCTCCGTCACGCTCAGGATATGCTGGATATTCAAGGCCACGCCGCTGGCCGAACCGGCCTGCGTGCCGGTGGCGAACGAGATGCCCTGGATCAGTTCAGCCAGGTGTTTCGACACCTGGCTGATATCGTTCAATGCTGCGCCGGCCGCGTCGGACAGGCGCGCGCCCTCGACCACGCCCTGCGTGGACGTTTCCATCGCCCGCGTCGCATCCTGGGTATCGGCCTGGATGGTGCGCACCAGCGCGCCGATCTGCTTGGCGGCGGCGGCCGAGCGTTCGGCCAGGCGCTGCACTTCCTCGGCGACGACGGAAAAGCCGCGCCCCGCCTCGCCGGCCGAGGCCGCCTGGATGGCGGCGTTCAGCGCCAGTACGTTGGTCTGCTCGGTGATGTCGGAAATGAGCTCGGTGATTTCGCCGATTTCCTGCGACGATTCGCCCAGGCGCTTGATGCGCTTGGACGTATCCTGGATCTGCTCGCGGATTTCATGCATGCCCTTGATGGCGTTTTCCACCGCCGTCGAACCCTGCTGCGCGGCCGCCACCGACTGGCGCGCCACATCGGCCGAGACACTGGCCGATTTCGACACGTCGGTAATCGCATTGGCCATCTTGACCACGGTGGCGCTGACGCCCTGGATTTCGCGCGACTGCTGCTGCGACGCGATCAACAGCTTGCTGGAGATGCTCTGCGCCTGCGTCGAGGCGCGATTGACCTGTTCCGCCGTTGCCGTCACCCGCCCCACCAGGCCGCGCAATTCCTCGACCGTGTAATTGACGGAATCGGCGATGGCGCCCGTGATGTCTTCCGAGACGGTCGCCTGCACCGTCAGGTCGCCGTCGGCGACCTTCTGCAATTCGTTCATCAGGCGCAGGATGGCCGCCTGGTTCTGCTCATTCTTGGCCTTGGCCTGCTCTTCCTTTTCCTGCGACAGCAGGCGCTGGATTTCCGCTTCCTGGCGCCGCCGCTCGGCGTCGCGCGTGCGGTTGACGGAGTCCTGCAGCAGCACGCGACCGATGCCGGCCGCCGCGATCAGGGTCAGCAACACGCCGCCGACCATCATCCAGAAGGCGACGCCCAGGGTTTCCTGGTTCACGTGGTACATCTGCTGCAGCAGGGTCAAACGCTGGCGCAGGTCTTCGTTCTCGTTGAAAATCAGCTGTTCGGCGCTTTTCGCCGAGCTGAATTTATCGAGCCGGTCGAGTATCGACGAAACCAGCTTCTGGTAAGTGTCGAAACTGGCTTTCAGCGCCACCAGCCGGTCGCGCAGTTCGGCGTCGCGCGTGGGCGCCAATTGCAGCGACACGCTGCCATTGAGCAAGCCTTCGACGGCGGTTCGGAAATACGTCGTGTCGCGTCCCAGCGAGAACGCCGTTTCCGAGCTGATGCTGCCCGACGACAGGAACTCGCTGGCGCTGCGGCTCATGCGCTGGCTCAACATCATCAGGCGGCCGATGACGGCCAGGTCGCGCGCATTGCCGCCACGCTGCACCTTGAGCGCGGCGATTTCCTCGGTCTGCGCCAGCAGCGCCGGCGACAGCGCATTCAATTGCTGCAAGGTCTTGTCGAATTCGCCCAGTTCCAGTTTCAGGCGCAAGATGGTGCTGGCCGCGCGGTCGCTGCTGGCCCACTTCTTGCGCGCGTCGGCCACCGCAGCCAACAGGGCGGAACGCGACTCGCCGATATCGCGCCCGTGATACGTCCCGCCACGCAGCATCAGGCGGAAATCCTGGTTCAGTTCATTGCGGCTTTCCTCGAGCTGGCGGAAGGCTTCCGGATTGCCCTGCACGGCGTTCGGCGCAGCCTTGCCGATGCGCTGCGAATGCATCAGCGCATCGCTGGCCAGCTGCGTCTGCGCCGAGGCAATATTCCCGCTGCGCGTGTTCAGCCCGACGAACAGCAGGCTGGCGGCCAGGCTCAGGGCCATCACCGTCGACAGGATGCTCAATTGTTTTTGCAGCGGAAAATGGCCGATCAGCGGCAGCTTCCAGTCCCCGGCAGGCGCGCTGGCCAGCGACTTGCGCCGTCCCAGCGCGTCGCGCAGGCGCAGCGGCAGGTCGGCCGTCGATGCCGGCGCTTCCGGAGCGTGCTGCGCTTCGGGCAAGCCGGCCGCCAGGATCGGGGAATGGGCACCCATCAGCAAATATCCTTGTGGTCAGGGAGGCAGTCAAAGCCGGCATCGAGGAAGCGTGCCGACTGCGCCAGCTGCGCCAGGTCCAGGCGCAGCCACTGCTGCCCTTCGCTGTCGCGCAGCGCCTGTGCCGCCCACGATGGGAGCACGCCCTGCGCCGTATCCTGCACGTGCTGCATCGCGCGCAACTGGCGCAAACCCAGCACGCGTTCGACCAGCAATGCGCAATTGAGGCCCAGGCGGGGAGAAAAGGTGATGATGCGGCAGTGATTGCCAGGCGCGCAAGCCGCTTCGCCCATGTAGCGGGCCAGGTCAACGACCCCCGTCAAACGCCCGCGCATGGCCGCCAGGCCCAGATACCAGTCCTGCGCCAGCGGCACACCCTGGATCTGCACACCGGCGGCAATGACGATTTCGCCAAGCTGCGTCAGGTCAAGCAGGCACGGCCGGCCACCGAGCATCACGCCCAGTTCCTTGCGCGCCGCCAGCGCGCCGCTGCGCGCGGCCTGTATCCGCTCGATCAATTGCAGCTGATACTGGCGCAAGCGCCCCTGCCGCGCACCCGTCTCGAAAGATGGCATGGCGGCGGACGGGTAAGCCGCGGTGGATACGCCATGACCTGGCATCGTCTGCATGCTCAGGAAATCGCGGCGATCTTGGCCAGCAACTCGGCTTCGACCACCGGCTTGACCAGGTAATCGCGCGCGCCCTGGCGCAAGCCCCAGATGCGGTCCGTTTCCTGGCTCTTGCTGGAGCAGATAATCACCGGCACGTCCTGCAGTTCGGGATCGCGCGCGATGGCGCGCGTGATCTGGAAGCCATTCGCACCGGGCATCACCACGTCCATCAGGATCAAGTCGGGCCTGGCCTGCTTGAGTTGCGCCAGCGCGTCGGCGCCGTCCTGCGCCGTGAGGACGGCGTAGCCGGCACGCACCAGGATCTCGCTCAGGTAATAGCGTTCTGTCGGCGAGTCGTCGACGATCAGAATTGTGTGTATGGCCATCTGCTTCCTTGCTGCGTTGTCAATCAATAAAACCACTTACTCAAAATGCCCGGCCAGGTGCAGCCGCACGGCCTCCAGCAGCGCCTCGCGCGCCAGCGGCTTGGCCAGGCAGGCGCTGGCGCCTGCCATGGCGCCGCGCGCGCGGTCGAACAGGCCCTCCTTCGACGACAGCATCAGCACCGGCGTGGCGTGATGCGCCGCGCTGGCCTTAATCAGCGCGCAGGTGCGGTAGCCGTCCAGGCGCGGCATCACAATGTCGCACACGATCAGCGCCGGCCGGCAGTCGGCAATTTTTGCCAGGGCCTCGAAGCCGTTTTCCGCCACCACCACGCGATAACCGGCCTCGCCCAGGATCTTCGCGGCCGCGCTGCGTATCGTCGCGCTGTCGTCGATGACGAGTATCGTGATGCCGGTGCATGCGGCATCGGCCGGCGCCTCGGGCAAAAAGGGACGCGTCATGTGATTATTCGACAATCTTTCATACCATAGCACAGGCTGCCGCGATACCTGCTTGCGGCAGCGGCATCCCATGGACTGCGATCAATTACAGCGCCACCATCTCGAAATCATCCTTGCGCGCACCGCATTCAGGGCAGGTCCAGTTCATCGGAACATCGGCCCAACGCGTGCCCGGAGCGATGTCTTCGTCGGGCAGGCCGGCCGCTTCATCATAAACCCAGCCGCAAATAAGACACATCCACGTTTGGAATTGCTGCGTTGTTTCGTTGCTACTCACGTTCTGCCACCCTTCAATCAAGTAAAATGCTGAATTAGGTATCTTAATCTACCCGCCGTGCAAAACCAAACTTCTCCCCTCATATTAAGCTTCGGCGTGTCCGATCCGGTCGGCGCGATCGGTATCCAGGCCGACCTGGCCACGTTTTCAGCCTTCGGCTGCCATGGACTGTCCGTCACCACGGGCCTGCTGATCAGCGATACGGCGCGCGTGGAAGACGTGCAGGCGGTCGATCCTGACTGGGTTTCCGACCAGGCGCGCGTGCTGCTGGAAGACATGTCCGTGGCCGCCATCAAGATCGGCGCGCTGGGCAGCGTGGAAAACGTCACGGCCATCGCCGAAATCGTCTCCGACTATCCGAACGTACCGCTGATCCTCGACCCCTTCATTTCGGCGCTGCCGGAACAGGGCATGGACGACGAAGACATCCTCACGGCCGTGCGCCAGCTCTTGATCCCGCAAACGACCCTGCTGGTGCTCTCGCCGGTGGAGCTGGAACGCCTGGCCGAGACCTGGCGCGACGCCGATCCGGACGACACCCTGCAAAACGACGTCGACTATCTGGTGGCCCTGGGCTGCGAATACGTGCTCGTCACCGGCATGCCGGCCGACGCCAGCAAATCCGGCACGGCCGAAGGCAAGCTGCGCGCCAATACCCTGTTCGGCGAGGACGGCGTGGTGCGCCACGACGAATGGCAGCACCTGCCCGGCATCTTCAACGGCGCCGGCAGCACCCTGTCGGCCGCGGCCACCGCCCTGCTGGCCCTGGCGGAAAACGAAGACGATGTGCCGCAGGTGGTCGTGGCGGCGCAGGAATTCACTACCGGCGCACTGGCCCACGCGCAGCGCCACGGCATGGGCAAGCTGGTGCCGAACCGGCTGTTCCGGCAGCAGCGCCCGCGCGGCGGCCAATAAACACTGACCAGACGACACAGACAACGATCCACTTTCAAGGCACGATTATCATGACGACGACTTCACAGAACGACATCCTGTTTGCCCGCGCACAAAAAACCACGCCAGGCGGCGTCAATTCGCCCGTGCGCGCCTTCCGCTCCGTGGGCGGCACGCCGCGCTTCATCACGCGCGCCGAAGGCCCGTACTTCTGGGACGCGGATGGCAAGCGCTATATCGACTACATCGGCTCCTGGGGCCCGGCCATCGTCGGCCACGCCCACCCCGAGGTAGTCAAGGCGGTGCAGGATGCGGCAGCACTGGGCTTGTCATTCGGTGCGCCGACCGAAGGCGAAGTGCTGATGGCCGAGGAAATCACGCGCCTGGTGCCGTCGATCGAGCAGGTACGCCTGGTGTCGTCGGGCACGGAAGCGACCATGAGCGCCCTGCGCCTGGCGCGCGGCGCCACGGGACGCGACAAGATCGTCAAGTTCGAAGGCTGCTACCACGGCCACGCCGATTCGCTGCTGGTAAAGGCGGGCAGCGGCCTGCTCACCTTCGGCAACCCGACGTCGGCCGGCGTGCCGGAAGATTTCGTGAAACACACGCTGGTGCTCGACTATAACAACGTGGAACAGCTGAAAGACGCCTTCGACAGCTTCGGCGCGGAAATCGCCTGCGTCATCGTCGAACCCGTGGCCGGCAACATGAACCTGGTGAAAGCCACCCCGGCATTCCTGCAGGCGATGCGCGAACTGTGCACGCAGCACGGCGCCCTGCTCATTTTCGATGAAGTCATGTGCGGCCTGCGCGTGGCCCTGGGCGGCGCGCAGGCGCTGTACGGCATCCAGCCCGACCTCACGGCGCTGGGCAAGGTGATCGGCGGCGGCATGCCGGTAGCGGCCTTCGGCGGCAGCGCGGCGCTGATGCACCATATGGCGCCGCTGGGCGCCGTCTACCAGGCCGGTACCTTGTCCGGCAACCCCGTCGCCGTGGCGGCCGGCATGGCCACCTTGAAACTGATCCAGCAGCCTGGCTTCTACGAGCAGCTGGGCGCCACGGCCAAGCGCCTGGCCGAAGGCCTGACGGCCGCCGCCAAAGAAGCGGGCGTGGTCTTCTGCGCCGACTATATCGGCGGCATGTTCGGCATTTATTTCAGCGCCACCCCACCGACCAGCTACGCGGAAATGATGGCGGGCGACCGCAGCAAGTTCAACGCCTTCTTCCACGCCATGCTGGACGAAGGCGTGTACTTCGCGCCAGCCGCCTTCGAGGCAGGCTTCGTCTCGGCGCAGCACGACGATGCCGTCATCGACGCTACCATCGCCGCAGCACGCAAGGTGTTTGCCAAGCTCGCCTGAAGTTACACCGCCGCGGTGTCCATCACCGCGGCCACCAGCGCCGGCAGGCTGGCCATGTCGCTGAACACGACATGCGCGCCAGCCGCCTTCAGGCGCGCTTCCTGGCCGGCGGCGATATGCCCGCCGCCAATGAATCCCAATACCGTCATGCCCGCCGCCACGGCGGCCGTCACGCCCGTGACGCTGTCTTCCAGCACCAGGCACTGGCCCGGCGGCACGCCGAAAGCAGCCGCCGCTGCCAGGTACAGGCCCGGATGCGGCTTGGCGTGACCCACCAAGTCCGGCGTGAAGACGCGCTTGTCGAACAGCGGCGCCATGCTAGTCCGCTCGAGCGACGACAGCACGCGCGCGCTGACGCTGTTCGAGGCCACGGCCTTGGGCAGGGGAATGGCGGCCAGCGCCTGCGCCACGCCGGGCACGGCGCGCAGCTGCGCATCGCAGGCCACATCGACGGCGTTGCCGATGGCCATGATCTCGTCGGCCGGCAATTGCGGCAAGCCCAGCTCCTTGTAGATGTCCTGCATCAGCGGCACCAGGCGCTGGCCCAGGCGCGGCTCGATCAAGCCCTGCAGGGTGACGCCCTCGGGCAGGTTGGGCAGGCGCGGCCCCAGCAATTCCAGCAGCGCTTGCAGGGCCACGGCCTCGCTGTCGACCAGCACGCCGTCGCAGTCGCTGATCAGGTGGGTAAAGCGCGTTGGGATGGTGGCGGTATCAGGCATGGACTCTCCAGAGGGCAACAGTGACGGGAAATGCGGCGGCCAGCCGGCCAAGGCTGGCATCGCAACGATCATAGGTGGAACAGGCGGACGCTACCACGCAGAAAACGTCTGAATGACGATACTTTTCTGCCAAAGGCAGCCAACGGGGAAAGAATCAGGCGTCAGGCAAGCGGCTACGCGCAAATACCAATTCAATACCACGCAATACCAGCGATTATCGCTGATTTTTGAAATTGCTGCGCTCGCATTGAAATCCGGACAAGATCCGGTGGTAGCGCCGGGGCGCGGACGCGTCCCGGCGCCAAGGGCTTATTTCAGCCAGCCGCGGTGGCGGAAGTACAGGAAGGGGGCAATGGCGCTGGTAACCATCAGGCCCCAGGCCCACGGATAGCCGAACGACCATTCCAGTTCCGGCATCAGCTTGAAGTTCATGCCGTACACGCTGGCGATCAGGGTAGGCGGCAGGAAGGCCACGCTGGCCACCGAGAAGATCTTGATGATCTTGTTCTGGTTGATGTTGATGAAACCGACGGTGGCATCCATCAGGAAGTTAATCTTATCAAACAGGAAAGACGTGTGGCCGTCCAGCGATTCGATGTCGCGCAAAATCTGCCGCGCTTCCTCGAACTGCTCGGAATTGAGCAAGCGGCCGCGCATCAAAAAGCTCACGGCGCGGCGCGTATCCATCATGTTGCGGCGGATGCGGCCATTCAAATCTTCCTCGTGGGCAATAGCATTCAGCGCTTCGGCCGCGTGCGCATCCGTAAATTCCTTTTGCAGCACGCGCGTGCTGACTTCTTCCAGGTTCTGGTAGATACCTTCGAGCACGTCGGCCGAGTATTCGGCATCGGTGGCGTACAGGTCGAGCAGCACGTCCATGTAGTCGGCAATCGAGCCTGGCCGCGAACGGGCGCGCATGCGCACCAGGCGGAACACGGGCAAGTCGTCCGTATGCATGGAAAACAGGATCTTGCGGGCAAGAATGAAGGCTACCGTGATGACGCGCGAGGGACCGTCGTCCTCTTCGCGCAGGAAGTCCGTGCGCAGATGCAAGTCGCCGTTTTCCGCTTCGTAATAGCGGGCCGACGCTTCAATATCCTTGACTTCGTCTTCGCCCGGCAGGGTGACGTTGTAGATGGCCTTGACCCAGGCCCGTTCATCATCGGTGGGGTCGGTCAGGTCGACCCACACCGGTTCGGCATTTTCGAGGTCTGCGCGGCTGTCGATCGGCACCTGGTTGAGCCGGCCATTCTGTAATACAAAGACATTGATCATGCGCGCTCTCAGCCGGATGTTGGGTTATCGTGATGTGCTGGCGCTGGCGCCAAAAATGAAAACAGCGCAAGTGTACCCGCAAAGGCCTTTTCACGACCACCCCCGGCACCGCTTTTTCACGGAAAAAGTGCGGCGTTGCACCAACCGGGCCGATTAAGATGCTGCGCCGCAATAATGCCAATCAGGCATCCTTGATTTTATGAAAAGAAATTCCACTTTCCTCAAGGCAATTCCGCCGCCCCCATGCGGCGCAGGATGACACTGGTACGCCGGTTCAGGTAGCCCGTATCGCGGTGACGGTCATAATAGCGGGGATTCGGCAGCATCACGGCCAGTTTTGCCGCCTGTCCGGCGCTCAGACCCGCCGCGCTGACCCGGTAATAGTGGCGTCCGGCCGCTTCGGCGCCAAAGATGCCCGTGCCAAACTCCACCACATTCAAATAGATCTCGAAAATGCGCTGCTTCTCCATCAGGCTTTCCAGCATGTACGTGATGATCAGTTCCTGGCCCTTACGCACATAGCTGCGCGAGCCGGACAGGAACAGATTCTTCGCCAGTTGCTGCGTGATGGTGGAGCCGCCCGCCACGACCTTCTGCTTCTTGCTATTTTTTTCATATGCCTTTTGCAAGGCTTCCCAGTCCACGCCTTCATGCTCGGAAAAATTCGCGTCTTCCGAGGCGATGATGGCCCGTTTCAGGTTGTTCGAAATGCGGTTGTACGGCACCCACGTCTGCTGGATGGTGGCATTGGGATTCTTGTCCTGTAAGACAGACAACTGTTCGCGCATGAAAGCCGTGCTGGACGGGTTATGGTCGACCCACCACCAGATTTGCAGGAAGAAATACAGTTGCACGACGATAAACGCCAGCACGGGCAGGATGAACAGCCACTTGATCCAGCCGTAGCGGCTGCCGCTGCGGCGCGCGCCCTTCTTGCCGGCGCTCACAGGGCACTGCGCAATTGCGCCAGCAAATCCTGCGTCTGCGGCCGCACGCCGCGCCACACGTAAAACGCTTCGGCCGCCTGCTCCACCAGCATGCCCAGGCCGTCGCGCACCTGCGCGCCATGCTGGGCGGCAAAGTCCATGAAGACGGTGGGCTGGGCGCCGTACATCATGTCCAGCGCCAGGGTGTGGCGGCCGAAAATACCCGGCGGCACGGGCGGCAAGTCGCCCGCCAGGCTGGCCGAGGTGGCATTGATGACGATATCGAACTGGCCATCGGGCTGCGCGAAGCTGCCGGCGCGCAGCTGCCCGGGGTGCGCCAGCGCATCGGCAAACTGCGCCACCAGCGCCTCGGCCGTGGCCACGGTGCGGTTGGCAATGAACATTTCCTGCGGCCCCTGCTCCAGCAAGGGCAGTACGACGCCGCGCGCCGCGCCGCCGGCGCCCAGCAGCAGGATACGCTTGCCCGCGACGCTCACGCCCGCGTTGCGCACAATGTCCGCCACCAGGCCCGCGCCATCGGTATTGTCGCCAAGAATGGTTTCATTATCGAAACGCAGGGTATTGACGGCGCCGGCCGCTTGCGCACGCGGCGTCAGCTCGGTGGCCAGCGCGCACGCGTCCAGTTTAAAGGGCACCGTCACGTTCGCGCCCTTGCCGCCCTCGGCGGCAAACGTACGGGCCGCCAGCGCAAAACCGTCGAGCGGCGCCAGCCGGCGATCGTAGACCATGGCTTGCCCTGTCTGCAAGGCAAACGCGGCGTGGATCAAAGGGGACTTGCTGTGGGCGATAGGATTGCCGAAGACGCAATATTGATCGGGATGAATGTTTTGCTTGCTCAATTGCTGCCGCCAGTCAGGTTAGCTTCCATTTTTTCTTCGCGCGTAAATTTGAAGCGGGTGATGACGACCCACAGGTCATCCTTGTCACTCGACAACATATTCGGTGGAAAACGGCCATACGGCGCCGCACGGCGCACGATGGCCAGGGCCGCCGCATCGAGCGCCGGGTTGCCCGAGCTTTTTTCCACGCGGGCGCCGCCTTCCTTCTGGTAAATCGTGCCGTCCTGGAAGATGGGGATATAGACGACCAGTTCGCCATACATCTTGCGGCCATTCTTTTGCGGGAAATTCAGGGTGCCGATTTCCTCGATGCGCTTTTGCAGGGTCTTGTAATACATGGCATAGCCGACTTCCTGCGTGCTGGGCGTAATAAAAGTCTTGCGCGGACGTTTATTCTGGTCTTCCACGGTCTGGCTGATCTCGGCCGCCATGCGGGCGATGGCCTTGCTGCTTTCCATCAAGTCCGAACCGCTGGCCAGGGGATTGGGCTTGTCCTTTTCCGTGACGGGCGCGGCGCTGTAAGGCGTCGGCTTGGCCGCCTGCGTCAGCAATTCCTGCTGTTTTTGTTCCAGTTCGGCAATGCGCCGGGCGCTGGCCTTGACGCTGTCACCCTCTTCCACCTTGCGCATGTCGGGCAAGGGCGACTTGGCGCGCCCCTTGTCGGCCTGTCCACCACCGTCGAGGTTGGCTTGCGCCAGCGCCTCGGCCTTCAGCGGCTTGTTCGCATGCTTGGCATTGACCAGGATCACTTCCAGGCCGGGATCGGTGGCCACGGCCCGCTGCGGCGGCGGGGCGACAAAATGCATCGCCAGCAAGGCGCCGTGCGCCAGCAGCGAGACCGCCACGGCTATCATCAGGAAACGATTCTCTCGGAAAGACTTCACGCGCAACCCAGTTCGCAACAAGCACAAGATACAAGATGGCTGAATTCTACGTCAAAGGGCGGTGCCGGCAACAGTTTTCAGCACCGCCTGATGGCCTGACGGACGCCTTACTTGACCCCGGGTTCGCTGACCACGTCTTCGCTGGCCAGTTCCGCCACTTCCGCCTCGGCGTCGCTGACCTGGTTGGCCGCTTCCGGCGATGCTTCCGGCGCCACATCGCCCTCGTCTGCGCCTTCGTCGCCCGCATCTTCCTCGTAGTCCAGCTCGGCGTCGTCGGCCGCCGCGTCCGGCACGGCGGCGATTTCCAGCAGGCGCGCTTCGATGCTCAGGTCGACTTCATCCCAGCGCAGCAAGTCCAGTTTCACCTGGGCGCCGCGCGCCACCGATGGCATGCCCGGCAGCTTGATGACCAGCGGAATGTCGACCAGGCGCAGGATTTCATCCTTCAAGACGACGGCATCGACCTGGCGCGCGTTTTCCTGGTGCAGCCAGCGCAAGCACCAGTAGCGTTCCATGTTCGACTGGAAATCGCCATACGCGGCATATGCGGCGTCGAAGGCGGAGACGATGGCGAACAAATTCGCGTCGCGCGGCTTGAACGGCGCCACCAGCGGGGCCGTCACGCCATGCTCGGCGCAAGCGATGATTTGCCACTGGTTCACCAGGTCCGTGTAGCGGCGCAAGGGCGAGGTGCTCCACGCGTACTGATCCACGCCCAGGCCCTGGTGCGGCGCCGCATGGGTAACCATGCGCACCTGCATCTTTGCCGCCCAGCTATTGCCGCTGCCGCCGCCCTGGCTGCGGTAGATGCCCGGCACGCCATGGTCGTGCAGCATCTTGCCCCAGGTACTGTTGGCAAAAATCATCAATTCGGCGACGATCTTGTCCAGCGGCGCGCCACGCTTGCGGCGCGCCACGGTGACGATGTCATTTTCCACATAGAAATTGAAATCGACGCGGTTATTCTGTTCCGGCTTCAAGCCAAACGCTTCGCGTTTCTTCATGCGGCCCTGTTCCAGCTGCTGCGCCCACTGCCACAACACGGCAAAATCGGCCTTGTGCGGATACTCGCCTTCACCGCTGGCCAGGGTTTCCTCGTTGACCAGGTCGTCCAGCTGGTTATGGCGCAAATTGCTGGCGATCGGCACCAGTTCCGCGCGCGTGTGCGTGCTGACAACTGCCCAGTCCGCTTTCGGGTCCAGCGTGGCGTACAGCGACAGCGCCGGGCACGTCGTGCCTTCCGCGAGCGTGAAAGCATTCACGATTTCGTCCGGCAGCATGGTGATCTTGTCGCCCGGCATGTAGACGGTCGACATGCGCTGGCGCGCCATCTTGTCGATCACGTCTTCCGGGCGGATGCCCAGGCCCGGCGCGGCGATGTGAATACCCACTTTCACGGTACCATCCGGCAACGGTTGCACGGAGAAGGCATCGTCGATCTCGGTGGTGGTCACGTCGTCGATCGAGAAGGCGGCCACGTCGGCCAGCGGCAGCTTGGCCGTCACGGATGGCACGGGTACGCTCGGGAAGCCGGCGCCTTTCGGGAAATTCTCGAAGAGAAATTTCGACAGGTGCAAGTCTTTCGGCGAAGCAATGCCACCGACGGCCAGCATCAGGCGCGGCGGCGTCGTGTGCAATTCCGTGCACGCCGCTTCCAGCGCCTTGTATTCGATCGTGTTCTTGTCCGGCTTGAACAGCAGTTGCAGCACCATCGGCTGCATCGAGGCAGGCAAACGGTTCTGTTTCAGCTCTTCCACATAGCTTGCCTGCACCAGCGCCTGCTGCTTTTTCTTTTCGATGCCGGCCAGGGCCGCCTTCAGGGACGCTTCCGGCGCCGCCTTGTAGCGGCCACGGCCCTTCTTGTAGAAATACACGGGCGCCGAATGCAGGGCCAGGATCAGGCCGGCAGCTTCCGGCGGCAATGGTGCGTGACCGAAATACTCGGCGCCCAGCTCGGCAAATCCGAACTCGTCTTCGCCCGCCACTTCCCACAGGAAATCAAGGTCGATCTCGGCAGCAACAGTCTTGGCTTGCTCCAGCAACTCGGCCGGGGACGGTTTTTCATACTGCAGCAGCACATCCTTGACCTTGACCTTGGTGCGCTTGCCGCTGGCCATTTCGACCTGGTACGCTTCACCCGCTTGCGACAGGACCGTGCCGACCTTGAAATCGCCGGATTCTTCAAAAAATAGATTCATTGTTATGCTTTGTTTATTAATGTGTCGGTTGCAACGGTGCGAGTGACGGACGTCAACTCCAGCACCGCCGGCAAAAATACTTCGGTTACCAGCAGCAATCCCTGGTGACGCTGGTACAGGCAGCGGCGGGCAAAAAACAGCGACTTGTCATCGACGCGCTGCCCTTCCCCTGCCAGCGCCGCCTGCGCCCGCTGCACCAGCGGGTGCCCGGCGCGCAAGCGGGCAAATTCCAGTTCACCGCGCCGTACCATGCGGTCGCCAAACAGGGTCGTACCCAGCGAACGCTCGCCCAGCGCGGAAAACAAGGGCCAGTCCGTGGCCGTCGCCTGCATGGGCACGACGGTATGGCCAAACACGGCCGGTTTGTTATCACAACGCAACAGCACTTCGCGTTCCCACACCCGGCCCGCACGGTGCAAACCGATGATGGCGGCCTCGTCGGTCAAACAGCGCGATGTTTCCTGATGCAAACATTGCACGCGGAACGCGCTGCTATGCGCTTTCAGCTTGGCCGTCAGCGAACCGCCGCCCGTCAGCCAGTGGCGCAAGGCCGGCGGCGCATGGACGGCATTCACGTGCGCATGCCATTGCGCCTGGCGCAGCGAACCCGGCCTCACCGGGCAGAGTCCGCGTCAATGCCGCAAAAGGCCAGCACGGGCGCCAGGTATGCGGCAAATTCGCTGATGCCATGGTCGCTGCCATCGATGACGCACTGCTGCGCCCCCTGATAATGCGCCACCATGTCGCGGTAGTCGAGCACTTCATCACCGGTGGCGGCAATCAGGAAATAGCGTTGCGGCTGCGTAATTTTCTCTACAGCAAACGTGCGCAGCTCATCGATGTATTCGCGCTTGAACTCGAATGGCTTGTCCGAATGGAATTCGGTCGTCACGCCCACATGTTGTTCCAGGTCAATCAGGGGAACAATCGCCGGATTGAGCAGCACGGCGCGGCAACCGAGCTGTTCGGCCAGCCAGGTGGCGTAATAGCCACCCAGCGAGGAGCCGATAATCGTCAGGTCGGCCGGCGCCACCTCCTTGACCAGCGACAAGGCCAGCTCGATGGCCAGCTTGGGCGAGGCTGGCAACTGCGGGCACAGCCATTCTGCTTCGCGGCCCAGCGCCTGCATCTGCGCGGCCAGCAGGCGCGACTTCATCGACAGGGGCGACGAGCGAAATCCATGCAGGTACAGAATCATCGGCCCAGCGCCTCCAGCAACTTCTGGTGCACGCCGCCAAAGCCGCCGTTGCTCATGACCACGATCTGGTCGCCGGGACGGGCGCTGGCGGCCACGGCCGCCACCAGGGTATCGATGTCTTCATAGGCGCTGGCAATCTGGCCCAGCGGCGCCAGCGCGTCGCCCAGGCTCCAGCCCAGCGCGGCATGGCTGCCGAAACCGAAGACCAGGTCGGCATCCTTCAGGCTGCCGGGCAGCGCATCTTTCATGGCGCCCAGCTTCATGGTGTTCGAACGCGGTTCCAGCACGGCCAGGATGCGGCCGCTGCTGCCGATGGTTTGGCTCATTTTTTGGCGCAGGCCGCCCACGGTGGTGGCAATGGCCGTCGGGTGATGCGCGAAATCGTCGTACACGGTAATGCCGTTGACCACGCCGCGCACTTCCATGCGCCGCTTGACGCTCTCGAACGTGGCCAGCGAGGCGCACGCCTGGGCAATCGGCACACCCACGTGGCGCGCGGCGGCGATGGCCGCCAGCGCATTGCTGCGGTTATGCTTGCCCGTGAGCGCCCACGCCACATGGCCTTCCTGCTGGCCATTGAAGTACACGTCGAAGCTGCCATCGGCCTGCTCTTGCAGTTGCCAGTTGGCATCTTGACCAAAACTTTCTTTTTCGCTCCAGCAACCGCGCGCCAGCACGCGCTGCAGCGACGCTTCGTCGCCGTTGAACACGAGGCGGCCGATGCCGGGCACGGTGCGTACCAGATGGTGGAATTGCGTCTCGATCGCGTGCAGATCGGGGAAGATGTCGGCGTGATCATATTCCAGGTTATTCATGATGGCCGTCTTCGCGTGGTAATGCACGAACTTGCTGCGCTTGTCGAAGAAAGCCGTGTCGTATTCATCGGCTTCGATGACGAAGAAGTCCGAATCGGCGCTTTTGCCGTCGATCTTGCCGCTGAGGCGGGCGGAAATGCCAAAGTTCATCGGCACGCCGCCGATCAGGAAGCCCGGCGCGTAGCCCGCGTCTTCGAGTATCCAGGCCAGCATGGCCGACGTTGTCGTCTTGCCATGCGTGCCGGCCACGGCCAGCACCCACTTGTTGCGCAAGATGTGTTCGCCTATCCACTGGGGGCCGGACACATACGGCAGGCTGCGGTTGAGGATTTCTTCCACCAGCGGGTTGCCGCGCGAGACCACATTGCCAATCACATACAAATCCGGGTTCAGCTTGGTTTGTTCCGGATCAAAGCCCTGGATCAGTTCGATTCCCTGCGATTCCAGCTGGGTGCTCATCGGCGGATACACGTTGGCATCGCAACCAGTGACTTTATGGCCGGCTTCCTTGGCCAGGACAGCCAGGCCGCCCATGAAGGTACCGCAAATGCCGAGAATATGAATATGCATGTGATCAGTGCGAAAGGTGCACGCTTAAGTAAGTAAGACGGTGAGATAAAAAACAGCAAGTGCAGGATTTTACCTGACGCCATGACTTTTTCCGCTTCGGAGTATCATCTCGTTCATGACGAACGATGCATTTGACGATAGCGCGCAGTTGCGCCTGGAAATCGCCGCCGCTGCCGCGCGCCTCGTGGCGCAGGATGGCGCCGACTATGGCAGCGCCAAGCGCAAGGCGGCGCGGCAAGTCCTGGGCGAAGCGCCGAACCGCCCCAATATCTTGCCGGACAACGACATGATCGAAGAACAGGTGCGGCAATACAATGCCCTGTTCCTGGCCGACAGCCAGCCGGCGCGATTGTTCCAGCTGCGCACGATTGCGCTGCAGGTGATGGAAGCGTTGCAACAATTTCATCCCCTGCTCAGCGGCCCCGTGCTCAATGGCACGGCCGGCCCCCACGACGAGATCTATTTGCAGCTGTTTGCCGAGAGCGCCAAGGACATCCACATCTTCCTGCTGAATAAAAATGTCGTGCTCGACATGTCGGAAAGCCCGCATTTCAAGGGAGAGCGTTATGATGCGGTCGAGACAGCCAGTTTCTTGTGGAAAAACGAAGGCGTGCACGCGGCCATGTATGAGCTCGACGATATGCGCGGCGCGCTGAAAGCCAAGGCGGATGGAAAAGTGCTGCGCACCGACATCGCCGGGTTGCGCAGCCTGCTGGCCGCCAGCCTCGCCGACGGCGTACCGGCTGCCGACTAACATTGATATAGATAAAGTTATGACAAAAAAGAATTGGATCGCCTGCGCCATCGTGGCGCTGATGTTCGGCGGCATGGGTGCTTACGTCGGTTTGAGCAAGGAAAAAGCGAAAGAAGCGGGGAAAGAAGCGGGACCGCAGACGACCGCCATCGCGCCAGGCGCGACGGGTCCCGTCAACGAACTGTATGCGCTGTCCCTGCCGGACGCGGCGGGCGTCACGCAGGCGTTATCGCAATGGAAAGGAAAAAACCTGCTGGTGAATTTCTGGGCGCCGTGGTGCCCGCCTTGCGTGGAAGAAATGCCAGAGTTATCCGAAGTGCAAGGCCATTATTCGACGAAAAACCTGCAGGTGATCGGCATCGGTATCGATTCGGCCAGCAATATTGCCACTTTTGCCAACAAGGTCAAGATCGCCTATCCCGTGTATGTGTCCGGCATGAGCGGCACCGACCTGTCGCGTCATTTTGGCAATGCCACGGGCGGTTTGCCCTTTACGGTGCTGATCGGCGCCGATGGCGAAGTCAAAAAGACCTATCTGGGCCGCTTGAAATTTGATCAGTTGCGCGCCGATCTGGATAAATTGTAAATTCGGAGCGTGCTTTTTTCTCTTGCCAATGCGTATCTTTGGCGGCAAAATGCGGAACTTTCGCTAAAACGGTCTTCCATACATGGCAAAAAACCTCCTTCTGCTCAACGGTCCCAACCTGAATTTGCTGGGAACGCGCGAGCCTGAGGTCTACGGCGCCAGCACCTTGGCCGATATCGAGCAGGCAGCAATGGCGCAAGCCATGGCGGCCGGTGCCGACCTGGTTTGCTTTCAAAGCAACCATGAAGGCGCGCTGATCGACCGCATCCATGCCGCGCGAGCGGAAGGGATCGATGTCATCGTCATCAATCCGGGCGGCCTGACCCATACCAGCGTTGCCTTGCGCGATGCGCTGGCCGGGGTCGCCATCCCGTTCGTGGAAGTCCATATCTCGAATATTTATCAACGCGAAACGTTTCGACATCACTCATTTCTCAGCGCGATCGCGCAGGGGACGATCTGCGGCCTGGGTATCGATGGATATCGGTTTGCCATCGACTTTGCGCTTAAAAAACGTTAATCTACGCGATCTGCACGCATTTAGCGCGGCGATAGGTTCTTGGACATCACCGCATCACTCATAAAACAAACTACATTCCTAGGGGTTTTACATGGATCTACGAAAACTCAAGACCTTGATCGACCTGGTCGCCGAATCGGATATCGCAGAGCTGGAAGTTACCGAAGGCGAAAGCAAGGTTCGCATCGTCAAATCGTCGGCCATGCCGCAAAACCAGATGGTCATGATGCAGCCGCAAGGCATGCCAGCCCAATACCAGCCAGCCGCGCCAGCCGCCGCTCCCGCTGCGGCAGCCGCCGTCGTGGTCGCCGCCGAGCCAACGGGCTATGTGGTCAAGTCGCCGATGGTCGGCACCTTCTACCGTTCCTCCGCTCCTGGCAGCGCCGCCTATGTTGAAGTGGGCTCGACCGTCAAGGAAGGTGATACCCTGTGCATCATCGAAGCGATGAAGCTCCTGAATGAAATCGACTCCGATAAAGCCGGTGTCGTGACCCAGATCCTGGTCGAAAACGGCCAACCGGTCGAATTCGGTCAACCCTTGTTTGTGATCGGCTAAAACCCAGTCCACACGGCCGGCAACGGCCGTTTGCAGTTTTAGCCCCTCACACTTGTTGTTTCGCCGGCTCGCCGGCTCTCACAGACATACGCGAACCTACCATGTTTGAAAAAATCCTGATTGCCAACCGTGGTGAAATTGCCCTCCGTATTCAGCGCGCCTGCCGCGAAATGGGCATTAAAACGGTTGTAGTCCACTCCGAAGCCGACAAGGACGCGAAATACGTCAAGCTGGCCGACGAATCCGTTTGTATCGGCCCGGCCCAGTCGTCGCTGAGCTACCTGAACATGCCCGCCATCATCAGCGCCGCTGAAGTGACGGATGCGCAAGCGATTCACCCAGGCTATGGCTTCCTGTCGGAAAATGCCGACTTTGCCGAACGCGTCGAGAAATCGGGCTTCGTCTTCATCGGCCCCCGCTCGGAATCGATCCGCTTGATGGGCGACAAAGTGTCGGCCAAACAAACCATGATCAAGGCTGGCGTACCGTGCGTCCCCGGCTCGGAAGGCGCGTTGCCGGACGATCCGAAAGCGATCGTGCAAATTGCCCGCAAGATCGGCTACCCGGTCATCATCAAGGCCGCCGGTGGCGGTGGCGGACGCGGCATGCGCGTGGTGCACACGGAAGCGGCCCTGATCAACGCCGTGGCGATGACCAAGACGGAAGCCGGCACGGCCTTCGGCAATCCTGAAGTGTATATGGAGAAGTACCTGGAAAATCCGCGCCACGTGGAAATCCAGATCCTCGCCGACGAACACAAGAACGCCGTCTGGCTGGGCGAGCGCGACTGCTCCATGCAGCGCCGCCACCAGAAGGTGATCGAAGAGGCACCAGCGCCGGGCATCCCGCGCAAGCTGATCGAGAAAATTGGCGACCGTTGCGCCGAAGCTTGCCGCAAGATCGGCTACCGCGGCGCCGGCACGTTCGAATTCCTGTACGAAAACGGCGAGTTCTATTTCATTGAAATGAATACCCGTGTGCAAGTGGAACATCCGGTCACCGAGATGATCACCGGCATCGACATCGTGCAAGAGCAGATCCGCATCGCCGCCGGCGAAAAACTGCGTTTCCGCCAGCGCGACGTCCTGCTGTCGGGCCACGCCATCGAGTGCCGCATCAACGCCGAAGATCCGTTCAAGTTCACGCCATCGCCAGGCAAGATCGTCTCGTGGCATGCACCGGGCGGCCCCGGCATCCGCGTCGACTCGCACGCCTACGCCGGCTATTACGTGCCGCCGCACTACGACTCGATGATCGGCAAAGTGATCGCTTACGGCGCCACGCGCGAGCAAGCGATCCGCCGCATGCAGATCGCCCTGTCCGAAATGGTGGTCGAAGGCATCAACACGAATATCGCCCTGCACCGCGAACTGATGATCGACGCGCGCTTCATCGAAGGCGGCACCAACATTCACTATCTGGAACAGAAACTGGCCGACATGCCGGACCTGGGCAAGAACCTGAATAGCGGCAGCCCCAGCATCGCCAAGAAATCCGAAATCAAGGCGGGCGCATGAGCTGGACGGAAATCGTCATCGAAATCGCCCGTGACAACGCCGAGGCCATGTCCGACGCGTTGATGGAAGCGGGCGCCCTGTCGGTCTCGGTGGAAGACGCCGATGAAGGCACGGATGCCGAGCAGCCCTTGTTTGGCGAGCCCGGCATGGAACCGAAGGAAGCGGCGTGGGAACGCAGCCGCGTGGTGGCGCTGACGGACGTCGACGCCGACCAGGCCGCCATCGTGGCCGCCGCCGCCCAGGCAGTCGGCATGACGGACGTACCTGCCTTTACCATGCGCCCCGTGGAAGAGCAGGACTGGGTGCGCCTGACCCAGTCGCAATTCGCACCGATTCACATCGGCAAGAATATCTGGGTCGTGCCCAGCTGGCACGAGGCACCGGATCCTGACGGCCTGATCCTGGAACTGGACCCGGGCCTGGCTTTCGGCACGGGCAGCCACCCGACCACGCGCCTGTGCATGGAATGGCTGGAAGCAAACCCTGCTCCCGGCAAGACCGTGCTCGACTACGGTTGCGGTTCCGGCATCCTGGCCATGGTGGCCAAGAAACTCGGCGCGCAAACGGTGGCCGGCGTCGATATCGACCCGCAAGCGATCGAATCGGCGCGCGACAATGCCGAACGCAACCAGTGCGAGATCGAATATTTCTTGCCAGACACGTTTGCCACCTCGGCACACGCCACGGCCAAGTTTGACATCGTCGTCGCCAACATCCTGTCGAGCCCATTGAAACTGATGGCACCGATGCTGTCGGGCCGCGTTGCCGACGGTGGCGCCCTGATCCTGTCCGGCGTGCTGGCACGTCAGGCGGAAGAAGTGGCCGCTGCCTACGCACCGTTCATCCAGCTGGGTGTATGGGCCGAGCAAGACGGCTGGGTCGCCCTGCATGGCCGCCTGGGCAGCACGCAAGCACCTGCGCCCCGCGCGGAAGGTGCATAAGCACAGCAATGGCCCTCGCCACCAAATGCCCCCATTGCAACACGATATTTCGGGTCGCTGCTGACCAGTTGAAGTTACGTGGGGGCATCGTGCGCTGTGGCACGTGCAGGGAAGTCTTTGACGGCAATGCCGCGCTGGTCGATCCAGCTGCGGCATCGCCGTTTTTAACATCCGGCCCCGGCACTGCCGCCCCCCTGTCGACCAGTTACCCGGTCGACAACAGCCGGCCATCCGCCACGGACGACGAACCCATTTATTCCCTCGACTTCGATACCTCGTTCGACCCGTTCGGCATCTTGCCGGAAACGGCGCAGCTCAAGGACGATGCAGACGATGGCGAGCACATCGAGCTGGACCTCGACGTGGCCCTGCCCGACGAGGCGCTGAACCACGTGCCGGCCGCCGCACCGCTCGAGATACCTGAAGCAACACCAGTAGAAACACCGGCAGAACTGCCCGAACCACCGTTGCCCCAGCCAATGGCGCCGTTCAAGCGCCGCCAGGTCGATGACGCCCCCGCCTTCGCCACGTATTTGCGCGATAGCCGCCGCGAACCGAACCTGGAAGCGGCGGCAGCCCCAGTGGCCCCGACATTGCCTGCCGCCGAAAAAGTCAACCTGGACAAGCCCCTGCCGGCGGCGCCTGCCGCAACCAGCCCCGCGCGCCGGGAACCCACGCTGGCCGACCCGCTGCCCGTCCCCCCCATTGCGCCGGATGCCGCCGAAGAGCAGCAAGAGCCCGTCCAGCCGCCGGCCGACGACGAGCCGGCCTTTGTGACCTTGGGCCGGCGCCGCGAACAGAGCGGCAAGGCCTTGCGCGTGGCCATGGCCCTCGGCTCGGTGGTACTGCTGCTATTATTATTACTGCAAGTGATGACCACTTTCCGCAATCCGCTGGCGGCGCAATTTCCCCAGTGGAAACCGACCCTGGTAGCGCTGTGCAAGCTCAGTGGCTGCCAAGTCGACTTGCCGGCGCAGATCGAGGCGCTGTCCATCGAGCAAGGCGAGTTGCAAACTTTGAAGGACCAAACCTTTTCCTACGTCTCGCTGCTGCGCAACCAGGGCCGCAGCGTGCAAGCCTGGCCCAGCATCGAACTGATCCTCAACGACGCCAACGACAAACCGGTCTTGCGCCGCGTAATCGCGCCGCGCGACTACCTGCCGGCCACGATCGACGTGAGCACGGGGTTTGCGCCGCGTTCGGAACAAGCCATCAAACTGTACTTTGCATTAGACCAGCTCACGGCGTCTGGCTACCATATCGCCATCTTTTACCCTTAACAGACACTATCATGACCAAAACATCGCTGATCTGCGGCTCGCTTGCCACCGACACCATCATGCAATTCCCCGGCCGCTTCGGCGAATCCCTGCTGGCCGACCAGTTGCACAAGGTAAACGTCTCCTTCCTCGTGCCAACCATGCGCACGGAGTTCGGCGGCTGCTCGGGCAACATCGCCTACAGCCTGAAAATGCTGGGCGGCGACCCGCGCATCGTCGGCGTCATGGGGCAAGATAGCGCCGCCTACCTGGAGCGTCTGCAAAAGCTGGGCATTTCCACCGCCAACATCCTGATCAAGGCCGACAGCTACAACGCGCAGTGCTTCGTCACGGCCGACGCGGACAATAACCAGATCAACGCCTTCCACCCGGGCGCCATGTCGTTTGCGCATGAAAACCCGATCGCCAATGCGGGGCCGGCCAAGGTGGCCATCATTTCGCCGGATGGCGACCAGGGCATGCTCAAGCACGCCGCAGACCTGGCCGAGCTGGGCATTCCCTTCATGTTCGACCCGGGCCAGCAGTTGCCACGCTTCAATGGCGAACAGTTGATCGACTTCATCAACAAAGCCACGTATGTGTCGGCCAACGACTATGAAATGGAGATGTTGATGGAACGCACGGGCCTGACCCTGCCGGACATCGCCAGCCGCCTGGAGGCGCTGATCGTCACGCGCGGCGAAAAAGGGTCGGAAATCTATACAGATGGCAAGCGCATCGACATTCCTGTCGTGGCCGCCAAGGAAGTGCTGGATCCGACCGGTTGCGGCGACGCCTACCGTGCTGGCTTGCTGTTCGGCATCACCAACGACCTGGGCTGGGAAACCAGCGGCCGCCTGGCCAGCCTGCTGGGCGCCATCAAGATCGCCACCCAGGGCGCGCAAAACCACGTATTTACGCCGGAAAGCATCGCCGACCAGTTCGAAGCGGCGTTCGGTTACCGCTATTAATATGTAGTCCGGTCGGCTTGTGCGCTAGCGCCAGGCCGACCTCCTCGTTTTACCTCAATACAATAATCATTCCCACCAGCACTTGCGCAATCTGCAGCAAGATCAACGCCACAAGCAAAGACAGGTCCAGGCTGCCGACCAGCGGCACGACCTTGCGGATCGGACGCAGCAGCGGCTCGTTCAGGGCCCGTACGAACGGCGCCAGCGGCGCATGCGGGTTGACCCAGCTGAAGATGGCTTCGATGATCAGCAAGGCCATGAAACCGTAGAGTATCCATTGCAGGAAGCGTTGCAGCGACTTGAGCAGTACCACCTCGACGGGATAGCCGGAAATAAACAGCACCGAGCTGGCCAGCAGCACGATCAGGAAGGCGCCGATCAGGCTGGCCCAGTCATACCCGCCCACGCCCGGCACCACGCGGCGCAGGGGACGCACCAGCCAGTCGGACAATTGAAACGTGAATTGCGCCACCGACGAGGGCGGCCGCACGCGCACCGCCTGCATCCAGAAGCGCAGCAGCAACACGCCGCCCAGCAAGGTGGCGATGGTATCAACGATCAATGTAAGGATAACGATCAGCACGACTAATTCTCCAAAAAAAAACCGCTGTGTGATTGAGTCACACAGCGGCGTGTTGCCTCATCCAGGCACCCGTATCGCAGGAATTACGATGGGCGGGTGCTGGTTGGGAATGGCCAGGCTGCAGCCGGTGCCAACACGGTTTTTGCTACAGGTGCGATAGGCGCCGATGGCTTGGCGACAGGAGCTGCCTTCTTCGGTGCGGCCTTTTTAGGCGCGGCCTTCTTGGCTGCTGGCTTGGCTGCCACGGCGGCTGGTGCCGCTGGAGCTGCTGCCGGCGCTGCGGCTGGTGCGGCTGCCACGACTGGCGCTGCAGCTGGCTTGGCGGCAGGTTTCGCTGCGGCTTTCGCTGCCGGCTTGGCGACTGGCTTGGCTGCAGCTTTTGCTGCTGGCTTCGCTGCTACCTTGGCTGCTGGCTTGGCTGCAGGTTTTGCTGCGACCTTGGCGGCAGGTTTCGCTGCTGCTTTGGCTGCCGGCTTGGCTGCGACTTTCGCTGCTGGCTTGGCTGCTACCTTGGCTGCTGGCTTCGCTGCCACCTTGGCCGCTGGCTTGGCTGCCGCTTTCGCTGCTGGCTTCGCTGCTACCTTGGCCGCTGGCTTGGCTGCAGCTTTTGCTGCTGGCTTCGCTACTGCCTTGGCTGCTGGCTTGGCTGCTGCTTTGGCCGCTGGCTTGGCTGCGGCTTTGGCGGCCGGCTTGGCTGCTGCCTTGGCGACGACTTTTTTCGCTGCTGGCTTGGCTGCCGCCTTGGCGGCCGGTTTCGCTGCTGCCTTGGCTGCAGGTTTCGCTGCCGCTTTTTTCACTGCTGGCTTGGCTGCTGCTTTTGCTGCTGGCTTGGCCGCTGGTTTCGCTGCGGCTTTCGCTACTGGCTTGGCAGCCACTTTTGCTGCAGGTTTCGCTGCTGCTTTGGCGGCCGGCTTCGCTGCTGCCTTGGCGACGACTTTTTTCGCTGCTGGCTTGGCTGCTGCCTTGGCTACAGGTTTCGCTGCAGCTTTTTTCACCGCTGGCTTGGCTGCTGCCTTGGCCGCTGGTTTTGCTGCGGCTTTTGCTGCTGGCTTGGCGGCCGGTTTGGCTGCGGCTTTTTTCGCGACTGGCTTGGCTGCTGCCTTGGCTGCAGGTTTCGCTGCGGCTTTCGCTGCCGGCTTGGCGGCCGGTTTTGCTGCTGCCTTGGCCGCTGGTTTCGCTGCGGCTTTCGCTACTGGCTTGGCAGCCACTTTTGCTGCAGGCTTGGCTGCGGCTTTGGCGACTGGTTTGGCGGCTGGTTTTGCTGCGGCTTTGGCAGCTGGTTTAGCGGCAACCGTCTTCGCTGCGGCTGCCGGCTTCTTCGCGGCAGGAGCAGCCTTGGCGGCTGGTTTCTTTACTTCTGATTTCTTAGCGGCTGTTGCCATTTGTCTCTCCTTCATCTGAGATGAGAAATTTAAGCTACAAGATTTAAACCCGTCCGACCCACCACAGGGATAGGCCAGGCGAATTATTCATCGGCACAAACGGTCGTTTGCGCTAATGAATTCGGCACCAGCTGAACTGCTGCAACTCCTCACGTTTGCAGCACTTCAGCCATCGTCGGTGCCACCCTGCTTTATCTCGCAGCTGGTGGCAAAGTCTGAATTCGGTCATTCGTTTTCGATGCCGTGCGTTTTTTCGCTCCTCGCATCGCGCTCGCCACAACACCCATCCGTCAAATAAAAAACCGCCATGCCTGAAAAAATTCGGGCACGGCGGCAGACGAAAACGGTGTGGTTTTGTGCATATCCGTGTAAATCTGTATCCCTGTTTTGCGAGGTTTTTTCGCTACCGCGCTGGTTAAAAAACCCCGCATTCTAACGCTCGCATTTGCAATCTCATAAAGTACACGAAAACCTTGTCAATGCGCAACCGGCACGACACGTTTTCGCCCGCTTTTTTGCACGTTACGCGTGCTATCGCACAATCGCGCGGCAAATGCCGCCGCCAGCGTCTCCGGAAATGATTTTTGGGGCCCGCGATGCGGCCATTCGCGGCAGCCGAAAATCCTAGTGCAAACCTCATCGCATGACGCGATGAGGCACGCATTTTTCCGCCGCCATGCAGGCGAAAAAAAAGCGCCGTCTCGATGACGGCGCTTTTGGGCGTTGACTGAAAAAGGGTTACTCCCAGTTCAGCGCACCACCGGTTTGGTACTCGGTCACGCGCGTTTCGAAGAAGTTACGTTCCTTCTTCATGTCGATCATTTCGCTCATCCACGGGAACGGATTTTCTTCCTGGGCGAACAGTGGCTCGATGCCGATCTGCTGCGCGCGGCGGTTGGCGATGAAGCGCAGGTAGCCCTTGAACATCGGCGCGTTCAGACCCAGCACGCCGCGCGGCATGGTGTCTTCCGCGTACGCGTATTCCAGTTCGACGGCTTTCATGAACAGGTCCTTGATCTCTTCGCGGAAGGCGGCCGTCCACAACTGCGGGTTTTCCATCTTGATCGTGTTGATCAAGTCGATGCCGAAATTGCAGTGCATCGATTCGTCGCGCAGGATGTACTGGTACTGCTCGGCCGCGCCCATCATCTTGTTCTGGCGGCCCAGCGCCAGGATCTGCGTGAAGCCGACGTAGAAGAACAGGCCTTCCATCAGGCAGGCAAAGACGATCAGGGATTTGAGCAGCTTCTGGTCATTTTCCACCGTGCCGGTGACAAACGCCGGGTCGGTCAGGGTGTTGATGAACGGAATCAGGAATTCATCCTTGTCGCGGATCGACTTGACTTCGTTGTAGGCGTTGAAGATCTCGCCTTCGTCCAGGCCCAGGGATTCGACGATGTACTGGTAGGCGTGCGTGTGGATCGCTTCCTCGAACGCCTGGCGCAGCAGGTACTGGCGGCATTCCGGCGCCGTGATGTGGCGGTAGGTACCCAGCACGATGTTGTTGGCGGCCAGCGAGTCGGCCGTCACGAAGAAGCCCAGGTTGCGCTTGACCAGGCGGCGCTCGTCGTCCGTCAGGCCGTTCGGGTTTTTCCACAGCTCGATATCGCGCTGCATGTTCACTTCCTGCGGCATCCAGTGGTTGGCGCAGCCGGCCAGGTATTTGTCCCACGCCCACTTGTACTTGAACGGCACCAGCTGGTTGACGTCCGTCTTGCCGTTGATGATGCGCTTGTCGTCGGCATTCACGCGGCGCGCGACTTGCTCGGCGTTCGCTTCGGACGGCTCGGCACCGGCCGGCAGGTTCAATTCGGTATTACCCAGTGGCGCTTGCTGCGCCGGACGCGGCGCAGCTGCCGACGTGGTTTCATCATCCCATGACAACGACATATTCTTCTTCCTTTCCATGCCGGCGAGCCGGCGATCCGCAACAGGCCCGTTGTATCGGACAATGCGGACATTGACAACATTGAATCAGCCCGACCGTGCCGGGCTGACAACTAAAATTTTACTGGCAGGCTTCGCATTCCTCAAAGCCATCGTCACCCGGACGCAGGTAGCAGGCTTCGCCATCGGCGTCGTCCGCTGCCGCTGCCACTACCGGCGCCACGGTCACTGCTGCTGCCGCCACGACCGCCGCCTGGGCGCTCTGCGCGCTGGCCGACATGCCGCCATCGACTGCCACGGCGTTCAGGGCGCCCGTCTTGGAGGTCGATTTCTCCATGTGGGTAGCGGCGATGGTACGCAGGTAGTAGGTGGTTTTCAGGCCACGCAGCCATGCCAGCTTGTAGGTCTCGTCCAGTTTCTTGCCCGATGCGCCAGCCATGTAGATGTTCAGCGACTGGGCCTGGTCGATCCACTTCTGGCGACGCGAAGCCGCTTCCACCAGCCAGCTTGGCGACACTTCAAAGGCGGTAGCGTAGATATCGCGCAGGTCTTGCGGGATGCGGTCGATCTTCACCAGCGAGCCGTCGAAGTACTTCAGGTCGGAGATCATGACTTCATCCCACAGGTCGCGCGCCTTCAGGTCGCGCACCAGGTAGCCGTTGATCTCGGTGAATTCGCCCGACAGGTTCGATTTCACGTACAGGTTCTGGAACGTCGGCTCGATACAGGCCGAGACGCCGATGATGTTCGAAATCGTCGCCGTCGGGGCGATCGCCACGCAGTTCGAGTTGCGCATGCCGAACTTGGCGATGCGTTCGCGCACCGGTGTCCAGTCCATGGCCGACGAGGAATCGACTTCCAGATAGCCGCCGCGCTCTTCAGCCAGCAGCTTGACCGAGTCCTGTGGCAGGATGCCGCGGTCCCACAGCGAACCGGCATACGATTCATAGCGGCCGCGCTCTTCGGCCAGTTCCGTCGACGCCAGGTAGGCGTAGTAGCAGACGGCTTCCATCGAGGTGTCGGCAAACGACACGGCGGCGTCCGAGGCGAACGGGATGCGCATCATGTGCAGGCAGTCCTGGAAGCCCATCACGCCCATGCCGACCGGACGGTGGCGCATGTTCGAATTGCGCGCCTTGTCGACGGCGTAGTAATTGATGTCGATGACGTTGTCGAGCATGCGCATGGCGGTGCGCACGGTCTTGGCCAGCTTGACGTGATCGAGCTTGCCTTCCTTCATGTGCGCCGGCATGTTCACGGAACCAAGGTTGCAGACGGCGATTTCATCGCTGCTGGTGTTCAGGGTGATTTCCGTGCACAGGTTCGAGCTGTGGACGACGCCAACGTGCGACTGCGGGCTGCGGATGTTGCAAGGGTCCTTGAACGTGATCCATGGGTGGCCCGTTTCAAACAGCATCGACAGCATCTTGCGCCACAGGTCCAGCGCGGCGATCTTCTTGAAGACGCGGATTTCGCCAGCGGCGGCCTTGGCTTCATAGCCCACGTAAGCCTGTTCAAAAGCCTTGCCGACCTTGTCGTGCAGATCTGGCGTGTCCGACGGCGAGAACAGGGTCCATTCGCCTTTTTCCATGACGCGCTTCATGAACATGTCGGGAATCCAGTTCGCCGTGTTCATGTCGTGCGTGCGGCGGCGGTCGTCGCCCGTGTTCTTGCGCAGGTCGAGGAATTCCTCGATATCCATGTGCCAGGTTTCCAGGTAGGCGCAGACGGCGCCCTTGCGCTTGCCGCCCTGGTTGACTGCCACGGCCGTGTCATTCACCACTTTCAGGAACGGCACCACGCCTTGCGACTTGCCGTTGGTGCCCTTGATGTGGGCGCCCAGGGCGCGCACTGGCGTCCAGTCGTTACCCAGGCCGCCGGCGAACTTGGCCAGCAGCGCGTTGTCCTTGATGGCGTCGTAGATGCCTTCCAGGTCATCCGAGACGGTGCTCAGGTAGCACGACGACAGCTGCGAGCGCAGGGTGCCCGAGTTGAACAGGGTCGGGGTCGAGCTCATGAAGTCGAACGAGGACAGCAGGCTGTAGAACTCGATGGCGCGCGCTTCGCGGTCCGCCTCGTTCAGCGCCAGGCCCATGGCCACGCGCATGTAGAACGCCTGCGGCATTTCGATGCGCACGTCCTGGATGTGCAGGAAGTAGCGGTCATACAGGGTTTGCAGGCCGATGTAGCCGAATTGCAAGTCGCGATCGGCCACGATAGCTTTGGCCAGGCGTTCCAGGTCGAAGCTGGCGAGTACCGGGTTCAGCAGCTCGGCGGCGATGCCCTTGGCGATGTATTGCGGGAAATACGTCAGGTATTCGGCGGCAGCGGCCGCTTGTGGCACTTCCTTGCCGAACACTTCCTTGCGCACCGTGTGCAGCAGGATGCGGGCCGTGACCTGGCTGTAGGCCGGGTCTTTTTCCATCAGCGCGCGCGCTGCCAGGATGGCCGACTTGTGCAGTTCTTCCACCGGCACGCCGTCATACAGGTTTTTCACCGTTTCAGCCAGGATGGCGTCGGCATCGACGTGCTTTTCCAGGCCGGCGCAGGCGGCATTGATCAGGTCGCGTACTTCCTGCATGTCCAGCAGGCGGCGCACGCCGTTGTCGGTCACGTTCAGTTGTGGTGCGGAAACTTGCGCGGACGCGCCTTGCGCTTCCTTCTGCAGGCGGCGCTCTTCCATGTGTTTGGCGCGGTACAGCACGTAGGCACGCGCCACGTCGTGCTCGCCCGAACGCATCAGCGACAGTTCCACCTGGTCTTGCACGTCTTCGATATGGAAGGTGCCGCCGCCCGGGTGGCGGCGCACCAGCGCAGCGACCACGCCGTCGGTCAATTGTTCCACCAGTTCGCGGATGCGTGCCGAGGCTGCGCCCTGGCCGCCGTTAACGGCCAAAAACGCCTTGGTCATGGCGATGGCGATCTTCGAAGGCTCAAATGCCACCACCGCGCCGTTGCGGCGGATGATGCGATAGTCGCCCAATGCCGCGCCCGTGCTCGCCACGCTGTTGGCCGCGCCTGGCGCTGGCGATACTGGCGTTGGATGGATGGAAATATCTTGTGGTGATTGCATTGAAGCTCCCGTTGTCAGCTAAAGTCAGCCTGCAGTTTTGCTGCCGCGTGTGTTGTTGAATAGAACGCCCGATGGTCAGGGTTTCTTCAGGTATTTGTTGCTAAATAGTAAATTAATAGTGCATAAAACAGCTCAGTATCCATCTCGCCACACCGCACTGCCCGGCTGGCGCAAAACACGATCAAGGGTGATAAACCGCCAGTTCCAGTGCTTTATCAGCAATCCGGGTAGCTTTGACAATAATTCTGAAAACGTCTGTGATGGCACTACATATAGTCTTTACATCCAACTTCTGCACTAATTGTAGTACCCATCGAAGGGCGATGCAATAGTTTTCCGGCATCCGTCGGCGTAATTTTTTGTATTTTCATATACGATTTCGGTTGACTTTTCAGGGCATGGCTGGGAAGCCCAATCCCCGCGAAGTAAGCGCTAACGCAGCTTGTCCGTTAAGGGTTTCCAGCCAGCATTCTTGATAAAAATGCCAGTCAAAAAACGGCCCCGGATCCGTCTTCCTGCCCGGCGCGATATGCTCGTGGCCGCGCACCTGGGACAGCCCGTAGCGCGCCACCAGCGCCGCCGTCAGCGCCGCCAGCACATGATATTGCCGCCGCTGGAACGGCACATCGTCCGCGCCTTCCATTTCGATACCGATGGAATAGCCATTGCACTGCGGGCGCCCTTCGAAGGCGGACGCGCCCGCATGCCAGGCACGTTGATCAGCAGAAACATATTGCAACAACGCACCATCGCGCCGCACAAAAAAGTGCGCCGACACCTGCAAGCCACGCAGGTCGGCGAAAGAAGGATCGGCATTATAATCTACCCGGCCCGTAAACAAGTCCGACACATGCGGCCCGCCAAAGCGGCCACCCGGCAAACTGATGTTATGGATCACCAGCAAATCGACTTGCGCACCGTCCGGGCGCGCATCGCAGTACGGCGAGTCATAGCGCAGCGCGCCGTCGCACCAGCCATCTTCATCTATCGTCCATGCGCTCATCAAGTAGGGCTTCCTGTATCGTCAATTTCTGCATGCGGTAACGCAACTGGCGCACGCTCAGGCCCAGCTGGCGCGCCGCCCGTGCGCGGTGGTAGCGCGCCTGCACCAGCGCCAGCATGATCATGTCGCGCTCGGCCTGGCGCAAATACACGTCCAGCGGCAAGACCTTGGCCACGCCATACGCCGCCATGCCGGGCAGACACTGTTGCCGCTCCGACACAGCCGGCATGGCCGACGCCACCCGCAAGGGCACGTTGCCCGCCGCGGAGGGCAAGGCCAGACCGTCAAGCGCGATCACGCCGCCATCGGCAAAGGCCAGCGCCCGTTCCAGTACGTTTTCCAGTTCGCGCACATTGCCGGGAAACGCATATGCGGCCAGGGCCGCCAGCACCGGCGGCGCCAGGCTCACGGACCGGTGCGGCGACAGGCGTGCGAGGATCACCTCACATAATACCTGCAGATCGCCGCGCCGTTCGCGCAGCGGCGGCAGCGCCAGCTCGATCACATTCAGGCGGTAAAACAGGTCCTGGCGAAACGTCCCGGCCGCCACGCCGCGCGTCAGGCCATGCTGGCTGGCGCACAGGATGCGCACGTCGACGGCTTCGTCAGTACTGCCGCCCAGCTTGCGCACGCGGTGCTCTTGCAGCACGCGCAACAGTTTCACCTGCATGGCCAGCGGCAGATCGTCGACTTCGTCGAGCAGCAAGCTGCCGCCGTGGGCCGCCTGGAACAAGCCCTGGCGCTCGTGCAGCGCGCCCGTATAGGCGCCCGGGCGGCAGCCGAAGAATTCCGCTTCCATCAGCGCTTCGGGAATGGCGCCGCAGTTGACGGCGATAAACGGAAAACTGGCGCGCGCGCCCTGCGCATGGATGGCGCGCGCCGCCAGTTCCTTGCCCGTGCCCGATTCGCCGCGGATGGCCACCGGCGCGCCGCAGCGGGCGATGCGGCCGATCTGCGCGCGCAGCGCCTGCATGGGCAGCGAGTTGCCGCTCAGTTGCGGCGCCGGCGGCCTACCGTCGGCGGTCGGCGGGATGGAACGGGGGCTGGGACGGGACATGGTGAGCGCGCCTTTCTGCAATGGCGGCGACGAACCGCCTGCTGCAGATGCTACGCCGGACGGATGCCGGAGGACGTTACGATACGGATGAGCAACGCACGCGCGCCTGCGGACCGCCCCTTACAACGTGGCGTGCGCGTGGCTGCAGTAGTCGTGGCCCTTGGCCTGCACGTTTTCCGAGGCCGGGTAGTACACGCCGCAATGGGCGCAGCACAGCATCAGTTCGGCATCCGGCAACTCCTGCGGCCGCACCGGCGGCGTAAACGGATTCGGCCGCTGCTGCTGTTGCGCGCGGGCCCGCTGCTGCATGCCACGGATCTTGCTGCGGATAGCGAACAGCACCAGGAACACCAGCGCCAGCCAGAATAAAACACGTGTCATGCGAATCCTCGGTGTAAAACCACTTCCAGTACAAAACGGCTGCCGACATAGGCCAGCAGCAAGGTGGCGAAACCGGCCAGGGTAAAACTCAGGGCCGTCTTGCCGCGCCAGCCGCGGAAGCGGCGGCCTGCCAGCAGCGAGGCAAACAGCAGCCACGACAGCATGGTAAACACGGATTTGTGATCCCAGTTGAGCGCCTTGCCAAACAATTGCTCGGAAAACACAATGCCCGACAGCACGGTCAGGCTGAGCAAAATAAACCCCAGGCCGATCATGCGGAACAGCAACTTTTCCATCGTCAGCAGGGCTGGCAGCTGGTCCAGCGCGCTGCCGATGAAGCCGCGGCTTTCGCTGCGCGTGTGCAAACGCGACTCCTGCAGCGCCATCAGCACGGCGTGAAAGGCGGCAATCGTCAAGGTGCTGTAGGCGAGCACGGCCACGGCAATATGCCAGCCGAAGACGGCCGACTTGCCTTCCATGCTGACCTGGCTGCCGGGGAAGGCCCAGGCCAGGCCAATGGCGAGGACGGCGCTGGGCATGACCATGCGGCGCAGTCCGTCCAGGCTGAAATTGCGGTTTTCTATCCAGTAGGCGCCTACCGAGACCCACAGCGCGGCCGACAGCATGGCGGAAAAACCGAAGCGCAAGGTGCCCGGCGCCATCAGGTCGAACCACAGGGTGGCGGCGTGCGCCAGCCAGGCGACGCCGGTCAGGCCGGCAATGAGCCGGGCACGGGACGAGGGAAGCACCGCGCACACCGCATACAACAGGGCGGCGATGAAAAAGAAATAGATCTGCATAGTTTAAGTTTACACCATAGCCGACAAGCGCGATTCAGGCGACAGCCCGGGTGACAGGCACGACGCCGCCATCCAATGCCGCAAGCCTGCCATGATATCGCGCCTGAGGCATGACGGGGTGGCGCACCCTCAAGATTTCGGCAATCTTTCCTGCGGCACACTGTCACCGCGCCGCGGGCACGTTGCCATCCTGATTAGCCAGTCCTATAATTATGTCCACAAAGCAATATTTATCCACCCTGACGCCACCGCCCCTCGCCATGTCTTTTCTAAAATTGTCCTGGACCTGTCTCTTGCTGGCTGCCTGTACTATATTAGGCGGCTGCATGAAAGATGCACCGTCCCAATCCACGTACGAGGAATATTTCCGCACGTCCATCCAAAGCTATGACCTGTACAAACAGTACTTCGACATCGCGACGCTGGAAAAGCTGAATGGCTGGAAAGAGAACGAACAGTACGAAATCAAGGGCTCGGCCGTGCTGCGCGCCAAGGTGGGCTACCTGGAATTGCTGGCCGACGTGGTCGACAGGCTCGAAACGGAGGCGAAAACGGATGGCTCCGTGGGCATGACCATGGGCCTGGGCCTGATGGCGCGCGGCATGGGCGGTGAAAACAAGGTTTTCCGCGAATTCTGGGCGCAGCAGCAGGAAAAGAAGGCGATCCCCGCGCCGCTGCTGGCGCGCCAGGCGGCGATGACGGCCGAACGTTTCGAGAACCTGATGCAATGGTCGGACCAGATCGTGCAAGACAATTACGGCGCCATCATCAGCCGCCAGCTCAAGAAAGGCGATGAGCTGACCCGCATCTACACGCTGAGCTTCCGCCAGACGGAGAAAGGCTGGATGGGTTTCAACGCCCGCTAAAGGCAACCCGCCCCAAGCTCCGCGCCAGCACTGGCGCGGAGGTTTTTTCATGGTTTCCTGATTTACTTCACATTCAGGCTCTTTTTCGCCTGCTCCAGCAAGTCCGTCTTGACCCAGTCCTTAGCCACGGGCGGCTTCGTCATGCGGCCCACGCCCGTTTTCACCATCACGTCCGTCGTGATCTGGATGTGTTCGGGTGAGATGTCATACGAATACGGCGAATTGCTGATCGCATCGTCGAAGTCATCCTTCGTGATCTGGCCGCGGAACACCACTTCGCGCACATACTTTTCCGCCGTCGCCTTATTGTCGATAAAGGTCTTTGTGGCTTCGACGAAGCAGCGCATGAATTTTTCTGCCACGGGACGGCGTTCCTTGTAAAACTTTTCCGTCATCACCATGGTGCGCACGGGTTCGCCGATCGGCGTGTCGTACGGCTTGATGACTTCGGTGCCGAAACCCTTGTTGATCGCCTGCGACGATTGCGGTTCCGACTGCATCATGGCGTCGATATTCTTGCCCATCAGCGCCTGGTTCAAGTCAGCGTAAGCCAGGAACACCAGTTGCACATCCTTGCCCTTGGTTTCGGAATACGTCAGGCCCGCCTGCGACAGCTCGGCCAGCAGCAGCACTTCCTGGATGCCGCCGCGCGTCACGCCCACGCGCTTGCCCTTGAGTTCCTTGACGTTGGCGATCTTTTGCCCGGCGCCCGCCACCAGGCGCGCGCCGCCCTTGGCAAAGCCTGCCACCACATAGATGGGTGCGCCGCCTGCGCGGCCGGAAATGGCCGCCTCGGAGGCCGTCGCCCCCACGTCCAGCTCGCCCGCGATAATCGCCTGCATCACGTCGAGGCCCTTGGCGAAGACATGCTCTTCGACCTTGATGCCGCACTTGGGCGCGATTTCCTTGATGTACGACACGGCGCCGTAATGGGCGAACTTCAAATTGCCCAGGCGCACGACTTCCTGCGCCTGAGCCTGGCCAGCGCCCATGCCGAAGGCCAGCATGAGGGCGGCGGCAATACCAGTCTTCAAAGTTGATTTTTTCTGCATCGGGTTCTCCTGTGGTGGTTGGTGTGTGCCCGCAAGGGCATAAAACACGGCGCTTTTATTATGAGGAGATAGTACCGTGTGTTGGAGCCAGGGCAACATTTTTTTTGCCGGCAGCCACGCTGCCGGCATTGTCACTACTGCCCCGCCAGCGCCACCACCGGATCGAGCCCCGACGCCTTGCGCGCCGGCATGAAGCCAAACACCAGCCCCGTCACCACGGCGCAGGCAAAGGCGCCGCCGACGGCGCTCAGCGAAAAGATCACCGGCACGTCCCATACCAGCAGCAAGCCGGCCACCGTCACGCCGACCACGATGCCGGCCACGCCGCCCACCACCGACACCAGCACGGCTTCGGTGAGGAACTGGCGCAGGATGTCGCGCCGGCGCGCGCCCGTCGCCATGCGGATACCGATTTCGCGCGTGCGCTCGCGCACCGTCATCAGCATCACGTTCATGACGCCGATGCCGCCCACCACCAGGGAGACTGCGGCGATCAGGCTGAGCATCACGGTCATGTTGTCCTGCGTCTTCGCTTCGGCGGCAATCGACGCGGCCGCGTTGCTGATGCCGTAGTCGCGGATGCGGTGGCGCTCGAACATGGTGGCGTCGACCGCCGCCTCCACCTCCGTCACGCGCTTGACGTCGGCCACCGCCATCACCGTGTACGTCGGCTCGCGCTGGCCGAAGACGCGGATGCCGGCCGTGGAAAACGGCAGCAGCAGCACGTCGTCTTCATCCTTTTCGCCCGTCAGCGCGCCCTTCGCACTCATCACGCCGATCACCTGGAACGGCACATTGCCGATCAGGATGCTCTGCCCCACGGGATTGGCCACGTCGGGCATCAGCTTTTCCGCCAGGTGCGCGCCCAGCACAGCCACGGTGGCCATCTCGCGCTCGTCCTCCTCGGTAAAGAAGCCGCCCTTGGCCACCGGCCAGGTCTGGATCTGCGGCAGGGCCGGCCCCGTGCCCCGCACATAGGTCTGCACATCGAGGTTACCATGGCGTATCACCTTGTTGCCCGTGACATTCGGCAGCACGTGGGTGATGCCCGGCACGTCCTTGAGCGCATCGAGGTCGGCCAGGGTGATGCTGCGCCCGGGGATGCGCGAGCTTTCGCCGCGCGATGCCATGTACAGCAGATTCGAGCCGAACGCGCCCAGCTGCGCCATCACCTGCTGGCGCGTGCCCAGGCCGATGGCCAGCATGACGATCACGGAAGCGACGCCGATGACGATGCCGAGCAGGGTCAGGCCCGTGCGGAAGCGGTTGATCCACAGCACGCGCCAGGCGGCGCGCGCCGCGTCGAGCAATTCCGTGCCCAGCGACGCGCCCGTATCGTGGGCGGCGCGCGACATGTCCAGCGGCGGCAGGGCCGTCGACGTGGACGGAATGGCAACGGCGCCCGAATCTTCGACGATTTCGCCATCGCTGATCTCGATCACGCGGCGCGCCTGGGCCGCCACCTTGCGGTCATGCGTAATCAGGATGATGGTGTGGCCCGCGTCGGCCAATTCGCCCAGCAGGGCCATGACTTCGGCGCCGCTGCTGCTGTCGAGCGCCCCCGTCGGTTCATCGGCGAGGATGATGCGCCCCCCGTTCATCAGGGCGCGGGCGATCGACACGCGCTGCTGCTGCCCGCCGGACAACTGGTTTGGCCGGTGATCGAGCCGCTCGCCGAGGCCCAGGCGCTTGAGCAGCGCTTCCGAGCGGGCGTGGCGAGCGGCTGCCGGCATGCCCGCGTACAGGGCCGGCACTTCCACGTTTTCGCGCGCCGATTCGGTGGCGATCAGGTGATAACCCTGGAAGACGAAGCCGAACGCTTCGCGCCGCAGCCACGCCAGTTCATCGGGATTCAGGCTTGCCACGTCCTGGCCGGCGAAGCGGTAGGTGCCGTCGCTGGGCCGGTCCAGGCATCCCAGCAAATGCATCAGGGTCGACTTGCCGGAACCGGACGCGCCGATGATGGCGACGAATTCGCCGGCGCCGATCGACAAGGTCAGGCCGCGCAGCACTTCCACGGCCGGCGCGCCGTCATGGCCGCCGTAGCGCTTGCGGATGCCCTGCAGTTCAATTAGGGGAACCGGCTGGCCAGGTTCCCCTGGCTGCCCCAGCGACCTGGCCTCGCTCATGGCGCTCACAGCTGGAACCTGCTGCTGCCGCTGCCGGCCGGCTGCTCGCCCGTGACCAGCAATTCGCCTTCGCGCAAGCCTTGCAGCACTTCCGCGCTGAGGCGGTTGCGCACGCCCACGGTGACGGTGCGCGTATCGACCTTGCCGTCCGCATCCATCACGCGGGCCGTAAACTGCCCCGGCTTGGCACCCTCTTCCTTCGATGGTTTCAGGGCCGGCAAGGGCACGGCCAGCACATTGTTCGCCGCGGCCGTGACAAACACCACTTGCGCCGTCATCTGCGGCATCAATTCGCCATCGGCGTTATCCACGTCGAACAGCACCGTATATAAAATCACCTTGCTGGTCGACGGCGCCAGGGCCGTGCCGGCGGCAGAACCGCCTGGCACCGGCGGCGCCGGCAGCACTTGCCGCACCTTGCCGCTCCAGCGCCGCTGGTCACCGCCCAGGGTGGTGAAATACACGGGCATGTCCGGACGCACGCGGCGCACGTCCGCTTCCGACACTTCCGTCCACACCGTCATGGCCGACAGGTCGGCGATACGCAGAATATTCGGCGTCTGGTACGTGGCGTTCAGGGTTTGCCCTTCCTTCGCGTCCAGGCCCACCACCTTGCCAGCCATGGGCGCATAGATGCGCGTATAGCCGAGGCGCGCCTCGTCCGCCTTCAGGCTGGCCTGGGTCTGGTCGATCTGCGCCTTCAGGTGGTCGATCTTGGCGCCGGCCGAGGCCAGCGTGGCTTCGGCCGTTTCCAGATCGGCCAGCGGCGTGGAATCGAACTTGGCCATCTGTTTCTGCCGCACGTGCTGCTGGCCCGCCAGGCGGTGCTGCGCCTGCTGGTCGGCCAGCTGCGCGCGCAAGCCCGCCAGGGCAGCGCGGCCCGCATCGACCGTGGCTTGCTGCACGCTGGGGTCGATTTCGGCCAGCAACTGGCCTTTTTCCACGGCGCTGCCGGGCTGCACGTGCAGGCGCGTGATCTGGCCCGACACCTGCGCGCCCACGTCGACATAGGTTTGCGGCTGCAGGGTGCCGATGGCCGTGACGCTGGCTTCGATATTGCCGCGCTTGACGGGGGCCGTGTCGAACACGGTTGCCGGGCCGCGCGTGACCCACAATGCGCCGGCGCCGAACAGCGCCAGCAAGACCACGCCGCCCAGGATACGGGCACGGCGGGAAGGCAGGCGGGCCGCCATCAGGCTGCCGCCTTGGATGCAGTCAAAACGAAATTACAAACGTCAAACGGTGTCGCCAGGCGTGAAAAGTACATCGGTCTATCCTTGAAAATGGCGGTGAACATCACCGCAGGAACGTCACAAGACCTGCCAGCGCGGCGACGGCTGCCAGCAGGGAACTACGAAACAGCAAGCGGGGGGCATACGGCAGCAGCAGGGCCACCAGCAGCGCGCCCACCCCGATGAATCCGAGCCAGGCGACCACGCCGACGGTGGCGCTCCAGCCGGCCACGCAAGGCCAGATGGCCAGCGCCAGCAACAGAGCGCCGGCCAGTTGCAGCGCGCGCCGCACGTTCGGCGCCGCGTCCCGGCCCCAGACCTGGCCATGGTGGCGGTCCATCGCCAGGGACAGGCTGGCCATGCCCGCATACGACAGGCCCAGCGCGCACAGGATGGTATTGATCATGACTGTCCCTCCGTATTGACTTGCAGGCTGGCCGAGGGTGCAGCGCTTTCCCTGACGGCAGCCTTTTTCACTGGCTTTTCCTTGCGCTTGTGGACTTTCCACGCACCCCAGGCGGCCAGCAGGCCGAAGGCCATGCTGCCCAGTTCCACGCCGGCGCTTTCCCAGTCGCCGCGCGCAATCTGCGCGGCCAGGTTGTCGCCCGTGCTCAGGACATTCAATACGGGCAGCAGCAGGCACAGGGCCGCCAGCAAGCCCAATTGCTCGATCCACGCGCGTTTTTCCGCGCGCAGGCAGGCGTGCACCAGCATCAGGAACCAGACGCCAAAGAAGGCGCGCACTTCCCAGCCGGCACGCTGCTCGAGGCCGACGGGAATCAAGCGGTTGGCCCACAGGAAGCCCACGCAGGCGATCGCCAGGCCGGCGATGGCCGCCACGTTCAGGCATGCAATGACGCGGTACACGCGCTGCGTGTAGGCGCCGAACTCGCCGCCGGACTTCTGGCGGCGCTTGACCATAAATAAAATGGCGCCCGTGCCCATCATGGCCGTGCCGGCCAGGCCGCAGAAGAAGTACAGCCAGCGCATGGGCGTGCCGCCGAAGCCGACCATGTGCAGGTTCGACATGACGGAGCGCGTCAGGCCGGCGCCGCCCGTGTCCGACTTGCCCGGCAGGCGCACGGCGACCTGTTCGCCCGTGGCCAGCGCATAACAGGCCCGGCCCGAATTGGCGCTGAGGCGCGTGAGCAGTTCCGTGTCCTCATTCCAGCCGTACATGCACACGCGCATGGAGGCATCGTTCGGATTGTCCAGCACCACGGCGCGGATTTCCTGGCCGATGGCCTGTTCGGCGCGCAGCGCGAACGATTCCAGCGCGGGAATGGCCAGCGGCTGGCCCGTCTTCACGGGCTTGCCCGCATCGTTCCAGTCGGCCAGGAAGGCTTTCTTGGGATTGTCCATGCCGTATTGCGCCGCCACGGGGGCCGGCACATAGTCGTCGCTGAAGAATGCCAGGCCTGTGTAGGCGATCATGAACTGGAACGGCAACGTCAGCACGGCCACCGCGTTGTGCGCGTCGAGCCACGAGCGCTGGCCCTTGGCCGGACGGAAGGTGAAGAAATCCTTGAAGATGCGCTTGTGCGTGATCACGCCGCTCACCAGCGCCACCAGCATGATCATGGTGGTGATGGCAACGATCCACACGCCGATGCGGCCCGCGTGCAGCTCGTAGTGGAAATCGACGAAATGGTGGCCGCCGATGGTTTCCCGTTCCGTTGCCTCGCGCGCAGGCTCGATGACGGCGCCCGTCAACGGATCGAGGTCCGCCGAGCCATAGCCGCCGCTGGGCTGGAACCAGTAGGCGGACAGGCCCTGGCCGGGACGCTGCACGGGCCAGATTTCCCACATGTCCGCCTTCGGGTGTTCCTTCCCCATGAAGTCGAGCGCCAGCTCCAGGCGGTGCGCGCGGTCCGTGACCTTCGGCAGCGGCGGATCGTTCGCGTGCGCCGCCTCGGCCAAAGCGTGCTCGGGCGTCATCCAGTGGCCGATCGGGTCGTCGAAGACGGCCAGGGAACCGGTCAGGAATATGGCGAACAGCAGCCAGGAAATCCACAGGCCGCTCCACGTGTGCAGCCAAGCCATGGCCTGGCGCAAGCCGCCCTGCTGCGGCGTTTTCACCACTTTGCCTGCCTTGACGGCGTTCATGCGGCACCTCGCGACAGCAGCATGCCGATGCCGCCGCAGACGATGGCCGGCAGCAGCATGCCGAGCCAGGCGCGGCGCAGGTCTTGCACGGCAAAGACCCAGATCACGGCGCAAGTGTAGACGACGAAAGCGCTCAGGGTCGCCGTCAGCACGGCTTCGGCGCGCGACAGCGGCAGCACGGCCGACAGCAGCACAGCCACGCCGGACGTGAGCGCATAGCCGCCAAAGATGGCCGCGAGCACGCGCGAGAACAACATCATGTGGGCCGATTTCATCATCGCGGCGCCCCCCGTGCCATACGCGGGTTCACGCCATTGCTGGCGTGGGCCAGATTCAACTGCACATCCATAAGCCATGCATCCTTCATCAAGATAGGTCGTTCAAAAGTGATTATTTACAGCTTGTAGTTCAAGGTCAGCATCAGGTTGCGCGGCGCACCCACCAGGTTGCCGAAGACATCGGAATAAATGCTCTGGTAATAGTGCTTGTCGAGCGCATTGTTGACGTTCAGGCGCAGCTCGGCGCGGCTGTCGATCTGCCAGGCCGCATTCAAGCCGAGGATCGCGTAGCGGCCCTGGCGCAGGCGGGCCTCGCCGTCCGCCGATTCCGTCGCGCCCTGCCCGTACACCGAGGCGCCGACGCGCCAGCCCTGCGCCGCGCCGAAGAGGCGGTAGCTGGTGGCCAGCTTGAGCTGCTGGCGCGGATAGCGGCTGTTGAAATCCTTGCCGATATTGGCCGGATCGCTGTCGCGCGTAAATTGCGCCTTGACATAAGTAAAACCGGCCGACAGCTGCCAGTCGGGTGTCAGCGCACCCGCCACGTCCAGCTCCACGCCTTCGCTGCGCACTTCGCCCGACGCACGCTGGCAATAGCCCCAGGTGCTGCCGGGGCAAGGATTCGGGCCTGCCAGGTCGTCCACGCCGCGGTTTTGCTGGCGGATCTGGAACACGGCCGCGCTGGCATTGAGGGCGCCGCCGAAGTATTCGCCCTTCACGCCCGCTTCATAGTTGGTGCCGCTGATTGGCTTCAAGGGTTGTGCATTGGCGTCGGTGGACGCCTGCGGCTGGAATATCTCGGTCCAGCTGGCGTACACGGAGTGCTGCTTGTCGAGGTCATACACGACGCCGGCGTAGGGCGTGAATTCGTGCGCCACCGAGTAGCCGGCGTCGTCCTTGTACCAGCTCACGCGCCCGCCCAGCACCAGCGACAGCGGATCGGCCAGGCGCATGCGCGTACCCGCATACACGCCGCTTTGCTCGGTGATGCTGGCCGTGCCCCACTGCGCGTAATCGATGACGGGGCGCGCCACGCTGCCCGCATCCCAGTTGAAAGGATCGATCACCGGCGCGCTCTCTTGCCTGCTGTACGACGCCCAGCCGCCATAGCTGTTTTTCGACGAGCGGCGGTGGCTGGCGCCGACCGTCAGCTCATGTTCGCGGCCGAACAAGCTGTAGCTGCCGCTGGCATACGCGTCATAGCTGGTGTTGGCCAGTTCGGCGCGGTAGCTTTGCGAATTGAAGCGCAGGGTGTCGTCGCGGCGGTTGATGCCGGAAAACGTCGTGTCGATCTCGGGCGTCTTGCGCGTGGCCGCCAGCTTGGCCTTCCAGCCGTTGCCGAAGCGGTGTTCCAGTTCGGCGAAGATAGTCTTGTCCGTCTGGCGCCAGTCGTCGAAGTCGGCGCCCAGGTAAGTCGAGCGGGGCAAATTCAAAAAGCGGCCGTCGGCTGCCGTCACCACGCCTGTCGTGACGCCGTCGTTATCGGTCTTGCGGTAATGCGCGCCCAGGGTCACCGTGGTGTCGGGGCGCAGGTCGGCTTCGATGATGCCGTACAGCTGGTGGTTGCGGCCATGCAGCACGTCGACAAAATCCTTCTTGTCCTGCACCGTCGCGACGATGCGCCCGCGCAGGGTCTTCGCTTCGTTGAGCGCGTTGGCCGCATCCGCTTCCAGGCGGTAGTTGCTCCAGCTGCCGATGCTGGCCGAGAACGACGCTTGCGGCGTGGCCGTCGGGCGCTTGCGCACCATGTTGATGGCCGCGCTGGGCGTGCCGCTGCCCGTCATCAAGCCCGTGGCGCCGCGTACCACTTCGATGCGGTCATAGATGGCCAGGTCGTCATTGTCGCCATTGAAGGTGCCGTTCGCGCCCAGGCTGGTGGGCAAGCCATCGAACAGGATGTTGTCGATTGGAAAACCACGTGCGCTGAAACTGCCCGAATCGCCCGTAAAGTTGCCCTTCTGCATGACCAACCCCGTGATCGACTGCACGGCGTCGTCCAGAGTCGTGATGCCCAGGTCGTCGATCTGCTGGCGCGTCAGCACGCTGACCGATTGCGGCGTCTCGCGCAGCGACAGGTTCAGCTTGGTTGCCGTATTGCTCACACCCGTCGTATAGGAGCCGCTGCCTTCCGTCGTCGCATCGCGCCCTGCCGTGACGGATACGCCGAGCATGGTTTGCTCGGTGGTGGAGGAAGCAGGAATAGCAGGCGCGGCCTGCTGCGCCAGCGCCGGCAGGCTGGCGGCCAGGCACAGGGCCGCGGCCGCTTGCGCCAGCGGGCGCAGCGCGGAGTGAGACGATGGCAAACTGACAAAAGGCAAAGCGTGCGACATGAAAGTTCCTGATGGTGGCGTCATGGGACGGTAAAAAACAGGCGCCCTACTCTGTAGGTGCCGCGAAAACGAAAAACGGGCAGTCCGGCTGCAAATATATTTTGCGGGGACTACGGCGCCGGTTCGACGCTGACCCAATACCGCGTGCGGCTGCGCACCTGCACGGGCAGCGAGTTGGGCAGCATGTTCAGGATGCGCTGGGTGTCGGCCAGCGGGAACACGCCCGACAGGCGCAGCTGGGCGACTTCCGGCGCGCAATGAATCACGCCGGGGCGGTAGCGGGCCAGGTCGGCCAGGAAATCGCCCAGGGTCACGTCGTCGACGATCAGCTGCCCGTGCGACCAGGCGTGCGCATGTACATCGATGGCGTGCGGCGCATCCGGCGCATGGCGGGAAAATGCCGTGCCGCGCCCGGCCGCCAGCAACAAGGGCGCGCCGACATCGTCGCGGGGACGGATTTCAACGGCGCGTTCAAACACGTCCACGGTGCTGTAGCCATCCTGCTGGCGCACGGCAAAGCGCGTGCCCAGCGCGCGCACCCGGCCTTCGCGCGTGGCCACTTCCAGCGGGGCGTCGCTGCCGGCGCCATGACCGCTGGTGACGAGGATCTCGCCGGCCAGCAACTCGATCAGGCGGCGGCTGGCGTCGAAACGCACGTTCACGGCCGATCCCGTATTCAGGCTGAGCACGCTGCCGTCGGCCAGCGCCACCACGCGCCGCTCGCCCGTGGCCGTGCGGTAGTCGGCACGCAGGGCGCGCACGCCATCCCATACGCCCGTCTGCGCGGCCAGCATGCCGCCGCCTGCCGCCACGCCCAGCCACGCCAGCAACTGGCGCCGCTTGCCGTTGACGGCTTGTTGCTGCGTACCGGCCAGCGCCTGCGCGGCCGCGCCACGGTGCAAACCGTTGAAGCGCTGCGACACCGCTTCGATATGCTGCCAGGCCCGTTCGTGTTCCGGGTCGGCCCCGCGCCAGCGCTGCCAGGCGGCGTGTTCCGCCTTGCTGGCCTGCTCCGACATCAGCACCGTCAGCCACTCGGCCGCCTGCTGCTGCACCTCTGCGCGGATGGTTGCCGCGGCTGCGGGTTCTGCCACCGTGCTCATGCTGACAGAGAGAAAAACACCTGGCGGTTGGCCCGCGTCAGATATTGCTTGACCGAGCTGGCCGACACGTTCAGGCGCGCGGCGATCTCGGCATAGCTGAGGCCTTCCAGTTGCGCCAGCAAGAACGCCGTGCGCACGGGCGCAGGCAAGCCGTCGAGGGCCTGGTCGATTTCCTGCAAGGCTTCCAGCGCCAGCAGCCGCTCCTCGGGCGCGGGCGCCACGTCGGGCGGCAGGCAAGCCAGGGCCTCCAGATAGGCGTCTTCCAGCACTTGCCGGCGGTAGCGGTGCGCCACCAGGCGGCGCGCGATGGTGGCCAGAAAAGGCCGCGCTTCGCGGATCTGCGGCGCGGAATCGGCCGTCAGCACGCTGATGAAGGTGTCTTGCGCCAGATCCGCCGCGTCGCCCGCATTGCCCAGCTTATGCCGCAGCCAGCCCTGCAGCCAGCCGTGATGGCTGCTGTAGAGCGCGTGCAGGTCTTGTTGCTGTGCAAAATCGGCAGCCGACATGGCATCCCTTTCCGCTCAGGCATGCGGCGCCCGAGAATGTAAATAAGAATTATTCTCATTTTAACCGCGCAATGCCTTTCATGCAATCGCGGCATTGCCAGAAATACCAACTAATTCAAAAGCAGGCCAACCGCCAGGCGATGCAGCGCAGGACCGCCAGCCACCCGCGATAAGGTAAAATGACGCCCATCGTCCGGCTTGCGCCGCCCACTCCCAAGCTTTTCATTGCAGGTTCATCATGCTAGATAATCTCACCCAACGGCTTGCCAAAGTCGTCAAGACCATGCGCGGCGAGGCGCGCCTGACCGAAGCGAACACCGCCGACATGCTGCGCGAAGTGCGCCTGGCGCTGCTCGAAGCCGACGTCGCCCTGCCCGCCGTGCGCGAATTCATCGCCAAAGTCAAAGAAAAAGCCATGGGCGAGGATGTCATTTCCTCGCTCACGCCAGGCCAGGCCCTGGTTGGCGTGGTGCAGCGCGAGCTGGCCGCCCTGATGGGCGCCGACCTGGGACCGGAAGCGTCGCAGATCAGCTTTGCCCAGCAGCCGCCCGCCATCATCCTGATGGCCGGTTTGCAGGGTGTGGGTAAAACCACCACCGTCGGCAAGCTGGCGAAGTATCTGAAGGAAGAAAAGAAGAAGAAAGTGCTGACCGTCTCGGCTGACGTCTACCGTCCCGCCGCGATCGCCCAGCTGCAATCGGTCACCGCCCAGGTGGGTGCCGACTTCTTCCCGTCCACCAGCACGGACAAGCCGGTCGATATCGCCCTGGCCGCGCTGGACTGGGCGAAAAAGCATTACCACGACGTGCTGATCATCGATACGGCGGGTCGCCTCGGTATCGACGAAGAGATGATGCGCGAAATCGCCGCCGTCCACGGCGCCGTAAAACCGATCGAAACCCTGTTTGTCGTCGACGCCATGCTGGGCCAGGACGCCATCAACACGGCAAAAGCCTTTAACGATGCGCTGCCGCTGACCGGTATCGTGCTGACCAAGCTCGACGGTGACGCGCGCGGCGGTGCGGCCCTGTCGGTGCGCCACATCACGGGCAAACCGATCAAGTTTGCCGGCGTCTCGGAAAAACTCGACGGCCTGGAAGCGTTCGACCCGACCCGCATGGCCAACCGCATCCTCGGCATGGGCGACATCCTCGCCCTGGTGGAAGAGGCGCGCAAGGGCGTCGACAGCAAGGCCGCGGCCGACCTGGCGCAAAAAATCAAGGTCGGCGGCAAGTTCGACATGAACGACTTCAAGGCGCAACTGGGTCAAATGAAGAAAATGGGCGGCATGGCCAACCTGATGGACAAGCTGCCGGCACAGTTCCAGCAGGCGGCAGGCGGCAAGAACATGGATCAAGCCGACAAGCAGGTACGTCGCATGTGCGGCATCATCGACTCCATGACGCCGCAGGAACGCGCCAAGCCTGAACTGATCAAGGCCACGCGCAAGCGCCGCATCGCCGCCGGCGCCGGCGTGCAGGTGCAGGAAGTGAACCGCATGCTGACGCAATTCGAGCAAATGCAGACGATGATGAAGAAATTGTCGGGTGGTGGCATGATGAAGATGATGCGCTCCATGAAGGGCATGATGCCCGGCATGAGGTAGTGGAAGGCTTCAAAATCCGCTGCGCGGGGCGCTTTGCGGCCGGCGATGCTCACCGTACTTCAGTACGGTTGCGCTTCTCGGCCACAAATCATCCCCGCTCGCTGTGATTTTGAAGGCCTTTTTTACGCCGCGTGAGACGTAGTTCAAGTCAAGAAACACCGTTATAAAATCATGCCGGATTGCATTTTCATGTGTCCGGCATCATTACTTCCCTCCCCCGCAGTCCCCCTCCCCGCACAGCCAGCAACCATGCCATTTACGGGCAAAAACGCCGTTCTGCGCTCCCAAGCGGTGCGCCCGGGCGACAGCATTGCCATTTCCCTGCTTTTTCCTCGTGAAAACGTGAAAAACACTTGCATACAAGGTAAATCCACACCAATATTAGCCGTGCGATTAATTGCGCAATTTCCCATGTGTTTGTTAAGGAGGCTCGAAGATGGCAACAGCCAAAAAAACCCCAGTAGCAGCGCCAGCCAAAGCAGCAGCAGCCAAGCCTGCAGCCGCCAAGAAAGCAGCACCCGCAGCCAAGGCAGCAGCTAAACCAGCAGCGGCGAAGAAAGCGGCAGCACCGGCAACACCACGCAAGCCAAACGCAGCATTCATGAAAGCAATGACGCCATCGAAAGATCTGGCCGCCGTTGTTGGCGCAGCACCACTGCCGCGCACGGAAGTGACCAAAAAGGTATGGGATTACATCAAAAAACTCGATCTGCAAGATCCGGCCAACCGCCGCATGATCAATGCGGACGACAAGCTGAAAGCAGTTTTCGGCGGCAAAGCCCAAGTCTCCATGTTTGAAATGACGAAACTGATCTCCGATCATTTGAAATAAATCAGATACGCGCCGGCTTCAACAGCCGAGCGAGTGCCCCGCCGCATCACTGCGAGCGGGGCATTTTTTTGCCTGCGGTTCAACTGGCCGGCTTGAATTCCCACTGCCGCCATGCCGCCCGCACGGCATTCGGGTACTCGGCCCGCCCCCGGCTGCCGTTGTAGCGCCCCAGCGCCAGGTATAAATCGCCCTTTTCCATATCCAGGTACATGCGCAGGATCGCGCAGCCATAGCGCAGATTCGTCTGCATGTGGAACAGCTTGCTGCGGTCGCTGTCGCCGATGACGCCCGTCCAGAACGGCATCACCTGCATGTAGCCGCGCGCGCCGGCCAGCGAGACGGCATATTTGCGGTAGGCCGACTCCACCTGGATCAGGCCCAGCACCAGGGCCGGTTCCAGGCCCGCGCGGCGCGCTTCATACCAGACCGTTTCCAGGAATTCCGTGCGCAGCTGCGCATCCGGCAGCTTGCGCTGCAGGCGCGACGACATCTGCGCCAGCCATTGCTGGTAGCGCTGCAAGTCGGCGGGAGTGGCAAATTTGGGTTGCGGCGGGCGTTCGTCGCGGATCGCGTGCGACAGCGCCAGACGGACGGAGTCGGCCAGCGCCTCCTCCTTCTGGTTGCCGGCCTGCGCCGGAAAAGCGCAGGCCAGGCAGGCAGCCAGCGCGAGCGCGCCAGCCGTTTTACTTACTGATATGCGCTTCACTGCGCCATTTTGCCCTGGATGAAGGCGACGATCTCGTCCGGCGCCACGCCGGTTGCTTCCGCATCGCGGCGGCCCTGGTATTCCAGCTTGCCTTCTTTCAGGCCGCGCTCGCCGATGACGATGCGGTGCGGCACGCCAATCAGTTCCCAGTCAGCAAACATGGCGCCAGGGCGCAAGCCGCGGTCGTCGACGATGACATCGACGCCAGCGCCTTGCAGGGCCGCGTACAGCTTCTCCGTCTCTTCCTTGACCAGTTCGCTGCGGTCCATGCCCATCGGGCACAGCACGACCTCGAATGGCGCGATGGAGGCAGGCCAGATGATGCCCTTGTCGTCGAAGTTCTGCTCGATGGCGGCGCCCAGGATGCGCGTCACGCCGATGCCGTAGCAACCCATCTGCAGCGGCGCAGGCTTGCCGTTTTCATCGAGGAAGGTGGCTTTCATGCTTTCCGAGTACGCCGTACCCAGCTGGAACACGTGGCCCACTTCGATGCCGCGCTCGATGGCGAGCGTGCCCTGGCCGTCCGGCGAAGCGTCGCCGGCGACGACATTGCGCAAGTCGGCCACGATGGCAGGCTCGGCCACGTCACGGCCCCAGTTGGCGCCCGTGTAGTGGAAACCGGCGTCATTCGCGCCGCAAACGAAGTCGCTCATGTGGGCAACCGTGCGGTCCGCCACCACCGTGACGGGCGCTTGCGTGCCGATCGGGCCCAGGTAGCCGGGAATGGTGCCGTAGACTTCCAGGATTTCCGCTTCCGTCGAGAAACGGTGGCCGGCCAGGCCGGCAACCTTGCCCACCTTGATGTCGTTCAATTCATGGTCGCCGCGCAGCAGCAGCATGAAATGCTGTTTCGTGACTTTTTCATCCTTGCCAACGGTTTCCACCGTCAGGGCGATGGTTTTCACGGTCTGAGCCAAGTCGATACCCAGCAAGGCAGCCACGGTTTCGCACTTGACGGTGTCCGGCGTGGCCGTTTTCGTCAGCGCCTGGCTTGCTGCCGGGCGCTCGCCCGCTGGCGGCAGCGCTTCGGCCGCTTCCATGTTGGCCGCGTAATCGGAGGTCGGGCAGTACACGAGCGCGTCTTCCCCGGTGTGGGCGATGACGTGGAATTCATGCGAACCGGAACCGCCGATGGCGCCGTTATCGGCTGCCACGGCGCGGAATTGCAGGCCAAAGCGCGTGAAGATACGCGTGTAGGCGTCAAACATGACCTTGTACGACGCTTGCATGCCGGCCAGGTCGCGGTCGAACGAGTAGGCGTCCTTCATGGTGAATTCGCGGCCGCGCATCAGGCCGAAGCGTGGGCGGCGCTCGTCGCGGAACTTCGTCTGGATGTGATAAAAGTTCAACGGCAACTGGCGGTAAGACTTGATTTCCGTGCGCACGACGTCCGTGATGACTTCTTCCGATGTCGGCTGGATCGCGTATTCGCGGCCGTGGCGGTCTTTCACGCGCATCAGTTCGTCGCCCATCTTGGTCCAGCGGCCCGTCTCTTGCCACAGTTCGGCCGGCTGCACGAGCGGCATCAGCAGTTCGATACCGGCGGCTTTGTTCATCTCGTCACGGATGATGGCTTCCACCTTGCGGATCACGCGCAAGCCCATCGGCATGTAGGTATAGATGCCGGAACCGAGGCGTTTGATCATGCCTGCACGCATCATCAATTGGTGGCTGACGATTTCCGCGTCAGAAGGTGCATCTTTAAGTGTGGAAATAAAAAAACGGGAGGCGCGCATAACGGTGAATTCTTTTTAAAAAGAGAGGGTTATAATCAACCTAATTTTAAAGGATTAGCTGGCTGATGCGTCCATACTTTACACAAATGCGCTCAATTGGTGCGATTCCGGCGCTTTTCGCACCCCGAAAAGGTCACCGGCTTGCGAAGTTGTGGGTAATTATGTAAAAAAGGATGCACTGTCGCAGAAAGTTTGAGGTGCATTATGCTCGACCGTGAAGGGTTTCGGCCCAACGTCGGCATCATCCTGCTAAACGCCCAGAACGAGGTGTGGTGGGGCAAGCGGGTGCGCGAGCACTCATGGCAGTTTCCGCAAGGCGGTATCAAATATGGCGAAACACCGGAACAAGCCATGTTTCGCGAACTTGAAGAGGAAATCGGACTCAGACAGGAACACGTCAAAATTGTCGGCCGCACCCGCGACTGGCTGCGCTATGAAGTGCCAGACCACTTCATCAAGCGCGAGATTCGCGGCCATTACCGTGGCCAGAAGCAGATTTGGTTTCTGCTGAGAATGTGCGCGCGCGATAACGACGTCAATCTGCGCCTGACCGACCATCCGGAGTTCGACGCCTGGCGCTGGCATGAATACTGGGTCCCGCTCGATGTCGTCATTGAATTTAAACGCGATGTCTACCAGCGTGCCTTGCAGGAGCTGTCCCGCTTCCTGACCTGGCCCGTGCATGGCAACGCACAGCAAGCGCACCGCCACACGTCGCGCTACCTGCGCCAGCCCCATGCGCCACGGGCACAGGATGGGGCGGCACTGGCCAAGCCTTGCGACGGCATTGCCGCCGAAGGGTGTACGCCGGAGTTGATCTTGCCGGGCAAGGGGTAGTCCACCGCAATGAACGCACTCTCCCACGCAAAAGGGGCAGCCTGAACAGGCTGCCCCTTTTTTCATTCTGGCAGGAAACTTCCCTGCCGGCAAGGCTGACTTAGTTTGCTGCCGGCGCTGGCGCAGCGGCTGGCACGTCGAGCGTGATCGCCTTCAAGCCCAGGATGTTGCTGCTGTAGTGGCGGATCTTGTTGGCCAGGGCTGGGTCATTGTTCAGCTTTTGACCGTACGACGGCACCATTTCCACCATCTTGGCTTGCCATTCCGGCGTTGCCAGGCGGCTCTTGAAAGCCGTTTGCAGCACCTTGATCATGATCGGCGGCGCGGTCGAGGCGCCTGGCGACGCACCCAGCAGGGCGACGATGCTGCCATCGGCGGCGCCGACGACTTCCGTGCCGAACTGCAGCAAGCCACCTTTTACGGGGTCATCCTTGACGATTTGCACGCGCTGGCCCGCGTTTTGCAAGGTCCAGTCTTCCATCTTGGCGTTCGGCAGGTACTCGCGCAAAGTCTTCAGGCGATCTTCCGGCGTGTTCATGACCTGTTCGACCAGGTATTTCGTCAGCGGAATATTGTCGTAACCGGCTTGCAGCATGGGTTTCACATTGCCAGTGCCGATCGAGGCAGGCAAGTCGATCCACGAACCGTTTTTCAGGAACTTGGTCGAGAAGGTGGCAAACGGGCCAAACAGCAAGGCTTTCTTGCCGTCGATGATGCGCGTGTCCAGGTGCGGCACGGACATCGGCGGCGAACCGACGGACGCCTTGCCGTAGACCTTGGCCGCATGCGCCGCCACCAGTTCCGGATTGGTGGTGACCAGCCATTGGCCGCCCACCGGCACGCCGCCGTAGCCCTTGGCTTCAGGAATGCCCGATTTTTCCAGCAGCGGCAGCGAACCGCCGCCGGCGCCGATGAAGACGAACTTGGCGCGCATGGTCTTTTCCTTGCCGGCGTTCAAGTCTTTCACCGTCACGTTCCATACGCCATCGGCGCCGCGCTGGATGTTTTCCACCTGGTGGCGCAGGTGCAGGACCATGCCGTGGCTGTCCGTCAGGTACTTGACCAGGCCGCGCGTGAGGTTGCCGAAATTGACGTCGGTACCGATTTCCATGCGCGTCGCGGCCACTTTCTGGCCCTTGTCGCGGCCTTGCATGACCAGCGGCGCCCATTGCTCGATCTGCGCCTGGTCTTCCGAGAACAGCATGCCCTTGAACAGGTTTTCCTTTTGCAGCGCGGCGTAGCGCTTCTTCAAAAAGGCAATATTGTCATCGCCCCACACAAAGGCCATGTGCGGCACGTTATTGATGAAGGTTTGCGGCGCGCCCAGGTGCTTGTTGGCGACCTGATAAGCCCAGAATTGCTTGGAAATTTCGAATTGCTCGTTGATGGCAACGGCTTTCTTGGTCTCGATGCTGCCATCGGCCGCTTCGGGCGTGTAGTTCAGTTCAGCAAACGCCGAGTGGCCCGTGCCTGCGTTGTTCATCGCATCCGAGCTTTCGGCGGCCACGGAATCGAGGCGCTCGACCATTTCCATCGTCAGCGACGGATCGAGTTCCTTGAGCATGCTGCCCAGGGTGGCGCTCATGGTACCGGCGCCGATCAGCAGCACGTCGACCGGTTTTTCGGACGAGGCCGGAGGGGTCTTGTCACATGCCGCCAGGATCAGGCACGACATCAAAAGTAATAGCGATTTACGCATACGTAACTCCGTTTATGAATACTGAAGGATGATTCTTGCGCGCCACCGTGGCGGCACCATCGCCGTATTGAATGAAAAACAGCCAGCCAGCCGGAACGCCAGGGCGGTCGGACAGGTCAATGTCGATGGTGATAGGCATGCTGCCGCGCTCAGGGATATCCCAAGAGCATGATCTGGTGGCAAAGGTGCGGGCAATGGACAGCGCGGACCTCGTTGTCGGCTGAAAAACCGGCAATGAAATCGCCGTCATGTCCAGTGCAAATATCAAGAGCGGCGATTTTATCACCGTTATTTGGCGCCGCCGGGCCGTGGCGGTAGTGGATAATACTTACTGCAGGGTATTAAATGACGGTGACTATCGGGTCATGCATGCGGCCGCCAGACGGCAAAAAGGGCATCCTCGATGCCCTTTATTTATGTACGCGGTACAATGCCGGCTGCCCTTTAGCCATAGTCCTTCAGCCATGTTCAACCCCTCTTCCGACGATGTGCGCCGTTTCTTTTGCGAAACATTGCGCAAGCACCGCGCCCATGAAATCCTCACGCCGATGGAAGCCATTGCGCTCGACTGGATCCTCGAACACCCCGAGTATGAAAACGAGCTCTCCGACGTCGAGGCGGCGCTGGCGCGCGACTATTCCGTCGAAGGGGGACAAGCCAATCCTTTCCTGCACCTGTCCATGCATCTCTCGATCACGGAACAGGTGCAGGTGGACCAGCCGCGCGGCATCCGCCCGGCCGTCCAGCAGCTCACCCAGCGCCTCGATTCGGCCCATGCCGCCCAGCACGAAGTGATGGAATGCCTGGGCCAGATGATCTGGGCATCGCAGCGCTCGGGCTTGCCGCCGGACACGGACGCCTATATCGACTGCGTCCGCCGCCGGTAGGAACACCTGTCAAAACCTGCTGCGCGTCGCGCTTTGCGGCCTGCGATGCTCACCGTAATAGAGTACGGTTGCGCTTCTTAGCCACAAATCGCTGCCGCTCGCTACGTTTTTGCCAGGTGTTGTACCAGTACTACCTCACATCGGTTTTACTGCCTCCTTCATGCGCTGAGGCAAGACCTGTGCCGGCCCTTTGTCCCGCAATCCCAGCACCACCTGCAACGCCATGGCGATGGCGCCGACGATGAAGACCACGTCGCCAAAGGTGCGTATCCAACGCAGGTTCTGCAACAGCGGCTGCTGCATGAACGCTTCGCTGCGCGCATACCACAGGCCTTCCGTCACGCTGGCGTGGAACTGGATGATGCCAATCGGCAGCAGGCTGGTAAAGATCATCAGCACCAGGCCCGCGTTCAAGCCCCAGAACGCCGTCTTCATCAACGCAGGGCTGAAACGGTAGTCGGGCCGCAGATAGCGCAGCACCAGCAAGGTAAAGCCCAGTGCCAGGAAGCCGTACACGCCGAACAGCGCCGCATGCGCATGCACGGGGGTCGTGTTCAAGCCCTGGATGTAGTACAGCGCGACGGGCGGATTGATCATGAAGCCCAGCACGCCCGCACCCAGCATGTTCCAGAAGGCGACGGCGACAAAGCACATCATGGGCCAACGCAGGTTTTCCATCCATGGCGCGCGTTCCTTCAGGCGCCAGTTTTCCCACGCTTCATGTCCCAGCACGATCAGCGGCACCACTTCCAGCGCGCTGAAACTCGCGCCGATGGCCATCACGGGTGTGGTGGTGCCGGCAAAGTACAGGTGGTGGAAAGTGCCGGGAATCCCGCCCAGCATGAACAGCGAGGCCGACGCCAGGCTGGCCGTCGTGGCCATGCGCACCGAAACCAGGCCTAGGGTCGAGAAGATGAAGGCCAGCGCCGTGGTGGCGAACACTTCAAAGAAGCCTTCCACCCACAGGTGCACCACCCACCAGCGCCAGTATTCCATCACCGATAAATGCGTGCGTTCGCCGTAGAACAGGCCGGCGCCATAGAACAGGCCGATGGCGCCCACGGATGCGGTCAAGAGCGCCAGCAAGTTCTTGTCGCCGCCCTTCTGGCACAGGGCCGGTATGACGCCGCGCAACATCAGCACCAGCCACAGCAGGATTCCGACGAATTTGCCGATCTGCCACAAGCGCCCCAGGTCCACATATTCATACCCCTGGTGGCCGAGCCAGAAATTCCACTCGGGCGGCATCACTTGCGCGATGGCCAGGTAATTGCCGATAAACGAACCGACGACCACCAGCACCAGGGCCCAGAACAGCACGTCGACGCCCAGGCGCTGCCACCTGGGATCCTTGCCGCCATTGATCAGGGGCGCCAGGAACAGGCCGGCGGCCAGGAAGCCCGTGGCGATCCAGAACAGCGCGGCCTGGATATGCCAGGTGCGCGTGAGCGCATACGGGAACCAGCGCGACACGTCGATGCCGTAGAACTGCTGTCCCTCCACCGTGTAGTGCGCCGTGAAGCCGCCGATGAAGACCTGGAAGATGAACAGGGCCACCACCAGGAACAGGTATTTTCCCAATCCCCGCTGCGAAGGCGTCAGGGCGAAAGTGGTGAGCGGATCGCGCGGACCGGCCGCCGGCAGCGCTTCGTCGTGGTCGCGCAGGAAGGCCCAGCCCCAGACGAGGAAGCCCACGCCGGCCAGCAGCACCACCACGCTGGCGACCGACCAGACGAGGTTTTCGCCGCTGGGCTGGTTGCCGATCAGCGGTTCATGCGGCCAGTTGTTCGTATAGGTCACTTTCTGGCCAGGACGCTCGGTGGCGGCGGCCCATGCCGTCCAAAAGAAGAACTGCGTCATCTGTGCGCGCCGCTCGGCGCTGGGCAAGGTGTTTTCCTTCATGGCGAAATGCTCGCGGCTGGCGTGCAGCGCAGGCGCGTCGGAGAACAGCTGGTCGTAATAGTGCGCCGTGCTGGCGATGGCTTGCACGCGGCGCGGCGACAGGCGCAGCACCTGCGCCTCATCGACCCGGTTGCCGCGGTATTCCAGCCTGAGCGCTTCGCGCAGCGCCGCCTGCGCAGGGCCATCGAGCGCCGCGTAGGCCTTGCCATGCTGCTCTTGCGCGGCCAGTTCCAGCCAGGCCGTCAATTCGCGGTGCAGCCAGTCGGCCGTCCAGTCGGGCGCCTGGTAGGCGCCGTGGCCCCAGATCGAACCGAGCTGCATGCCGCCGACGGATTGCCAGGCCGTCTGGCCGTCGAGGATGCCCTCGCGGTCGAACAGTTGCCGGCCATCCTGCGCCAGCACTTGCGCGGGGATGGGCGGCGCCTGCCGGTAGACTTCCGTGCCGTAGTAGCCGAGCAGCGAAAACGTCACGATCAGCACACCGATCAGGGTGAACCAGAGTTTTTTGTACGGACCCATGGGTCATTCCTTTGTCAGTGCACCGCGGCCGGCGCAAAGCGCTCGAACAGGATATTGTTTTCAGTATGGATGTGCGCCATCAGGTCTGCACGGAAGGTGCGCAAGCCCGTGTACAGCGCGCGCCAGGTGGTACAGGCGCCGCCAGGGGCGGTGATATCGTTCGTCATTGCCTCCATGGCGCGCAAGGCCACGCCATGGTCGTCATGTTCCATGCGCATGACGTTGATGGGCGCGCCGGCACGCGGGCCCTGGCCGCGCACGATCATCGGGAACAGCACGTCTTCTTCCTTGCGCATATGGCTTTCCAGCTCCTGCGCCATGGCCGACAGGTGTTCCGCCAGCCCGTGCGGACAGTCGGCGCGGTCGCCATGCACCTGCTCGACCTTGCGTGCCAGGCGTATCAGCTCGGGCAACTGCTCGCGGTGCACGGCGTGGTACCGCGCCAGCAGGTGCTCCACCAGCTCGGTGGCCGAGGCTTCCTGCCAGTCACGCTCGCCGCTGGTATCTGCGCGCCCTGCCAGCAGCCGCAATTCCTCGACGATGGGTGCCGCATCCACGCCGGCCGCTTCGGCTGCTGCGCGCAGGGTCTTGTTGCCGCCGCAGCAAAAATCCAGGCGGTGCGCATCGAACAGGCGCGTGGCGCCAGGGATGCGGCGGGCCAGCTGGCCCAGGGATAGCTCGATCATTTCCATAACAGTTCCTTGAGGATGAATAGGTAGATTTATTGCACCGCGCCTGCGTGGTAGACGCCGGGTACGGGTTCGCCCGTCACTTCCAGCACGCCCACGGCGCCCTTGCCGGCGCGCGACAGCGCATGGTCGACCAGCAGGTAGCTGCCGGGGTGCTGTACCTTGAGTTCGACGATGGTCGCGCCGCCCGGTGCCACCAGGGTGGTTTGCACGTCGTGTTTCGGGCTGCTGATCGAGCCTTCGCTGTACACCTTGTCGAAGATCTCGCCGATGATGTGGAACGACGAAATCTTGTTCGGGCCGCCGACGCCGAAATAGATGCGTACCGTCTCGCCGACTTTCGCCTGCAATTTGTGCGTCTTGCTCAAGGCGCCCACTTCGCCATTGAAGACGTAGTAGTCGGGCAGCTCATTGGCCATTTTTTCCAGGTTCGGTTCCTGGTGCACGGGCGCGCCGTGCGGACGGCCCGTGTACATCTCGCCCTGCATCACGTAATACTCTCGATCCACCTTCGACAGGCCGCCTTCCGGTTCGACCAGGATCATGCCGTACATGCCGGCGGCGATATGCTGCGGCACCAGGGGGGTGGCGCAGTGGTACACATACAGGCCCGGATTGAGCGCCTTGAAGGTGACCGTTTTTTCCTGTCCCGGCGCTACCTGCGTGTGCTGTCCGCCGCCATGGCCGCCCGTCACGGCGTGCAGGTCGATCGAGTGGATCATCTTGCTGTCCTTGGCATTGAACAGAGTCAGTTCGACCGTGTCGCCCACTTTCGCGCGCAGCATCGGACCGGGTACCTGCCGGTTGAAAGTCCAATACGTAAAACTGGTGCCGTCATCGAGCTTGCCTGGCAATTCCACCGTCTCCATGCGGTACTTCAGGGTTTGCGGCGCGCGCGCGCCGATGGCGGTGGGCACGGAGGCAGGATTGGCCGCCACGCTGACAGCCGATGGGTCGGGGCCGCGCATCGGCGATGGCGCGGGCGTGTACAGGGCCAGCGCGGCGGCCTGGCTCGATTCGCTGGCCGCGCTGCCGGCGCCGGCAGCCTTCGGCGCTCCCGCTTCGGCCAGCGAAGTGCCGCTCACGACCAGCTTGCCTTCCATGCCGATCTGGCGGTGGCCGGGAATCGAGCAGTAATAGGTGAACGTACCGGCGCGCGTGACCTTGAAGCGCACGGTGGTGCTGCCGCTATTGGCGCTGAATTTGCTTGAAGCCACGTTCAGCTCGGGGATCAGCAGGTCGTGTTCGGCGCCTTCGCCGCTTTTCAGCACGAGTTCGACCGTTTCCCCCACCTTGGCCGCCAGCACGGGGGTGACCTGGCCCTTGGCGTCGATGAATACCATCTTGCCGTCGACGATATTGGTTTGCAGTTCATAGCGCTTGACCGCGGCGGCGGCAGGTTTGGCGGCAGTGGCGGCAGCGCTGGCAGGCAGGCTCGCCTGGGCCTGCACGGACAGGGGCATGGCCAGGACACAGACGGCGGCGGCAATGGCGCGGAGGGAGGGAGTCGTTTTCATCAAGCTTTCCTTGGTCTTGTATGCCGGTTTGGCACTCATACCTAGGCAAACCGTGTGCCAGGAAAAACTTGTTTTAAATCAACGATTTGAAAAACACAGGGTCGTAATGACCCTTGTTTGCCGTGGTTCGTTGTACCCTGCATGGTACTTATGACCACCACTGCCATCCACCTGCTGCTGCTCACCGACCTGGTCGCCGACCTGCCCGTGGCAGTGCGACTGCAGCGCCTGGTCGGCAGCCTGCGCGCGCACTTCGGCTGCGAAGCCGTGGCCTTGCTCAAGCTCGATGGCGAGCACTTGCGCCCCGTGGCGATGGCCGGCCTGGCTAGCGACGCGCTGGGGCGTCGCTTCGCCGTCGCCGACCATCCGCGTCTGGCCGCCATCCTGCAACGGCGCGGCGTGCTGTGCTTCCATCACGACAGCTCCCTACCCGATCCCTACGATGGCCTGATCGCCGAGCGGGCCGGCGAACCGCTGCCCGTGCACGATTGTATGGGCATGGCGCTGGACCTGGAGGGCGAACGCTGGGGTGTGATCACGCTCGACGCCCTGCAGGTAGGCACCTTCAATGGACAGGCGCAGCGCGACCTCAGTGAACTGGCTTGCGCCATCGAGGCGGCCGTGCGCGTGACCCGCCTGGAAACGGAAATCCGCGCCCTGCGCCTGTCGGGCGGCGCCATGCTGGCCGATGCGCAAGCGCCGCGCGAGGAACACGATTTCGTCGGCCAAAGCAGCGCCATCATGCACTTGCTGCACGAATTGCAAGTGGTCGCCGATTCCGAACTACCCGTGCTGCTGCTGGGAGAGACGGGCGTCGGCAAGGAATTGTGCGCACACCGCCTGCACCGGCTGTCGCGCCGCGCAGGCAAGCCCTTGATCCATGTCAATTGCGCGGCCTTGCCCGAGTCCCTGGCCGAGAGCGAATTGTTCGGCCATGTACGCGGCGCGTTTTCCGGCGCCGTCAGCGACCGGCCCGGGCGTTTCGAGGCGGCCGAAGGGGGCACCCTGTTTCTCGATGAAGTGGGGGAGTTGCCGCTGTCGATACAGGCCAAGCTGCTGCGCACCTTGCAAAATGGCGAAATCCAGCGCCTGGGCGCGGACCGGCCGCGCCGCGTCAACGTGCGCGTGATCGCCGCCACCAACCGCAGCCTGCGCGAACATGTGCGCGACGGCTCGTTCCGCGCCGACCTGTATCACCGCTTGTCCGTGTATCCCGTGCCGATTCCACCGCTGCGCGAGCGGGGCAATGACGTGCTGCTGCTGGCCGGTGGTTTTCTTGAGCTCAACCGCGCGCGCCTGGGCTTGCGCAGCCTGCGCCTGTCCGCCGCGGCGGAAAACGCCCTGTGCCACTACCGCTGGCCGGGCAACGTGCGCGAACTGGAACATGTGATCAGCCGGGCCGCGCTGAAAGCCGTGATCCGCGGCGCGGACCGCAAGGACATCGTGACCTTGGAAACGGATATGCTCGACCTCGATGCGCTGGAGGCGCCAGCCGGTGCGAACGCGTCGCTGCCTGCGCCGGCCGCGTGCGGAGCGCCAGCAGCGCCGCTGCTGTCCATGCATCAGATCGTGGAAGCGAGCCAGCGCCAGGCCATCCGGCAAGCGCTGGTGCTACATCAGGATAACTGGGCCGCTGCCGCGCGCCAGCTGGGGCTGGACGCCAGCAATCTGCACAAGCTGGCGCGCCGGGTGGGGCTGAAGAACACCTAACCAAACCTACTGCGCGTCGGTATAGGCAACCTGCGATGCTCACTGTGCTTCAGCACAGTTCCGCGTCTCGGCCGCCTCTCCCTTCCGCTCGCTACGGTTTTGTCAGATGTCAGAACAACTAATAACCCCTGCGATACCGCTCAGCGGTGAATGACCAGGGTGGTCGGCAGGCTGTGCAGGTAGGCGGCCAGGTCCTTGATGTCCTGGTTGCTCAGCGGTTTCACCTGGCCCGTCATGATGGCGTTATTGCGGCCATTGGCCTTGTCGCCCCGTTTATACGCCGTCAAGGCGTGTTCCAGGTAATCCTTGTGCTGACCCGCCAATTTCGGATAGGACGGGTCGATGGGCGAACCGTAATCCTTGCCATGGCAGGTGGCGCAGCTGTATTTTTCGGCCAGGGCCTTGCCCGTATTGATATTGCCGGCGGCGCTGGCGGAAAACGAGACGGTGGCCCAAACGAGGGCGGCGAGTAGTGTTTTCATCATCTGGCTGGTCCTCAGTTCGGCTTGGCTTGTTGCGCATAATACGCGGCGACATCGGCGATATCCTGGTCCGACAGGCTGCTGGCGATGCCCTTCATGCTCGGGTGCTTGCGATCGCCCTTCTTGTAGGCTTGCAGCACATTCTCGATATATTTTGCCGGCTGGCCGCCGATCATCGGCACCTGGAACACTTCGGGGAAGGTTGCCTTGTAACCGGGGATGCCATGGCAGCCGATACACATTTCCACCTTGGCAGTGGCTGCCTTGGCGTTTCCTACAATGTCAGCCGCTGTGACGGCATTTGCTATGCCGGCAAGCACGAGAAGTGCAAATATTTTTTTCATAGTGGCAATGTGAACAAAGGTAATCGGAGAAACGCCAGAGCTGGTTTTTATTGATTTTATGTGTTGACAATTAAGGTTGACAATTAATCTGCTGCCTGCCGATTCTAGCCAAGATATTCTTGCAAGTCCACCTATAAAACCCGCATTGTAGGCAGGCAGGCACAGGCCGTCCGCGTGGCAGTGCGCCACAGTTCTGTTTATACTCACCATTTCCCTACTTTGGCAGACCGCTCATGCAAGCACAGCACACCCAGCAAGGCCAACGCTTCGAAGGTTCCGACAGCTATGTCGCCACCGCCGACCTGAAACTGGCCGTGAATGCGGCGCTGACCCTGCAACGCCCGCTGCTGATCAAGGGCGAACCGGGCACGGGCAAGACCATGCTGGCCGAGGAAGTGGCCGCCGCGCTGAACATGCCGCTGATGCAATGGCATATCAAATCGACCACCAAGGCGCAGCAGGGCCTGTACGAATACGACGCCGTCTCGCGCCTGCGCGACTCGCAGCTGGGCGACGAGCGCGTGCGCGACATCCAGAACTACATCGTCAAGGGCGTGCTGTGGCAGGCGTTCACGGCGCCCGAACCGGTGGTGCTGTTGATCGATGAAATCGACAAAGCCGACATCGAATTCCCGAACGACCTGTTGCGCGAACTGGACCGCATGGAATTCTATGTGTATGAGACGCGCGAAATGGTCACGGCGCGCCACCGTCCGCTCGTCATCATCACCTCGAACAACGAGAAGGAATTGCCGGACGCCTTCCTGCGCCGCTGCTTCTTCCATTACATCAAATTCCCGGACAAGGACACGATGGAGCAGATCGTCGCCGTCCACTACCCGCACCTGAAACAGGAATTGCTGGCGCAGGCGCTGCAAACCTTCTATGAAGTGCGCGACGTGCCGGGCCTGAAGAAAAAACCGTCAACGTCGGAATTCCTCGACTGGCTCAAGCTCCTGCTGGCCGAAGACATCCCGGCCGAAGCCTTGCGCAGCAAGGACAACAAGGCCGTCGTGCCGCCGCTGCACGGCGCGCTGTTGAAAAACGAACAGGACGTGCACCTGTTCGAGCGCCTGATGTTCATGTCGCGCACCAACCGCTAAGGAGCGCCGGTGAACGACATCAGCCCGGACAAGGTCTTCGTCCCCCTGGAACTGCACGGCATCCGCCTCGAAGCGCTGGCGCCGCACCACGCGCCCGGCTTGCGCGCCGCGGCCATGGATGGCGAACTGTGGAACCTGCGCGTCACCTCCGTGCCCGAACCGGACCAGGTGGACCAGTACATTTTCAAGGGCATCGAGATGCGCCCTTCGCGCTTCGCCTTTGCCGTCATCGACGTGGCCAGCGGCGAGGTGCTCGGCACCACCAGCTACCACGACGTGGTGCCAGCCATCGGACGCCTGGAAATCGGCTACACCTGGTATGCGAAGCGCTGCCAGCGCAGCCACGTCAACACCACCTGCAAATTGCTGCTGCTGGCGCACGCCTTCGACACGCTGGGCTGCGCGCTGGTGGGCCTGCGCACCGACAATTTCAACCATGCTTCGCAGGCGGCCATCGAACGCCTGGGCGCGAAAAAGGATGGCGTGCTGCGCCACCATGCGCTGCGCCGCGACGGCACCGTGCGCGACACGGTCATGTACAGCATCACGCGCGGCGAGTGGCCGGAAATCGCCGCCCATCTGCGCTACAAGCTGGCGCAGCGCCCGATCACCGCACTGCCTCGCGCAGGCGACGCCAGGACAGAGGAAGCGCCATGCTGATCGATTTCTTCTTCACGCTCAAGGATGCGAAGATTCCCGTCTCGATCAAGGAATTTTTGACCCTGCTCGAAGCGCTGCAAAAGAACGTCATCGACGCCTCGATGGACGATTTTTACTATCTGGCGCGCTTGACCCTGGTCAAGGACGAAGCCCATTTCGACAAGTTCGACCGCGCGTTTGCACAGTACTTCAAGGGCGTCAACGCGGCCTTCGACACGAATGCGGCGATTCCCCTCGACTGGTTGCTCAAGCGCATGCAGCGCGAGCTGTCCGAGGAACAGAAGGCGCAGCTGGAGAAATTCGGCTACGACAAGCTGATGGACCGTCTGAACGAGCTGCTGAAGGAGCAGAAGGAACGCCACGAGGGCGGCAGCAAGTGGATCGGCACGGGCGGCACGTCGCCGTTCGGCAATGGCGGCACGAACCCGGAAGGCATCCGCATCGGCGGCAAGGGCGGCAACCGCACGGCGGTGAAAGTGTGGGAGGCGCGCAGCTACAAGGATTACGACGGCGAGCGCGAACTGGGCACGCGCAACATCAAGGTGGCCTTGCGCCGCCTGCGCAAGTTCGCGCGCGAAGGCGCGGAAGATGAACTGGCGCTCGACGCCACCATCGCCGCCACAGCCAATAACGCCGGCTATCTGGATATCAAAATGCGGCCCGAGCGCAAGAACCGCATCAAGGTGCTGATGTTGCTCGACGTGGGTGGCAGCATGGACGACCATATCGAGCGCACCGAGGAACTGTTCTCGGCGGCGAAGACGGAATTCAAGAACATGGAGTTCTTTTACTTCCATAACTGCGTCTACGACTACCTGTGGAAGAACAACCGGCGCCGCAACGCCGAGCGTTTCCCCACCTGGGACGTGCTGCGCAAGTACCCGCCCGACACCAAGCTGATTTTCGTCGGCGACGCCACCATGAGCCCCTATGAAATCCTGCAGCCGGGCGGCAGCGTCGAATACAACAACGAGGAAGCGGGATCGGCGTGGCTGGCCCGCTTTACCCAGGCGTTCCCGAAATTCATCTGGCTCAATCCCGAATCGGAGGGATTGTGGCAATACCGCCAGTCGATCGGGGTGATGCGGCAGTTGATGAACAACCGCATGTTCCCCCTGTCGATCGACGGGCTGGAACGGGGCATGCGTCTGCTCAGTAAATAAAAGCACGCAACAAAAAGTCCATGGCGGCAGGGGGCCGCCATGCCGTACACTGCGACACGGCACTACCGTGCGGAGCCTCTCCGCTGCGGGCGGGTACCATACGCTGATACCAGCCCTGCCCAACCTGCTGCATCCTGTGCGCGGCCGCCATGGCCGCGACACTGTTCGATTGCGCACATCGTGCGCGCCTTCTGCTCCGGTAGAATCGGCGCATCGCTCTGCGCAAACCATGCACCATCGCTGCACCATGACATTGCCGCGCCAGCCCCCGTGCTGCCGGCCGGTGCCAGCGCCATTTTCAAAGGAATGAGCATGCAAAGTCTGATCTCGATCGCCGCCGACCTGTCCTGGCCGTTCGCCATCACCCTGGCCTGGGTGGTGGGCGAATTCGGCCACCGCTGGACTGGCCTGCCGCGCATCAGTTTTTACGGCGTGATCGGTTTCGTCCTCGCCCAAACCCAGGTGGGCATCCTGCCGCAGACGGACGCCGGCCCCATGCTGGTGCTGGCCGACGTGGCCTTCGGCCTGATCCTGTTCGAGGTGGGCTACCGCATCAACCTGCGCTGGCTGAAGAACAATCCGTGGATCGCCGTCACGGGCCTGGTCGAATCCTTGCTGACCTTTGCCGTCGTCTACTTCATCGGCATCGAATTCGGCAGCACCTCAATGACAGCGCTGCTGCTGGCATCACTCGCCATGTCCACCTCGCCGGCCACCATCATGCGCGTCATCAACGAGGAGCGCAGTTCGGGCCAGGTCACGGAACGCATCGTCCACCTCACCGCCCTCAATTGCGTGCTGGCCGTCTTCACGTTCAACATCATCGTCGGCTTCTGGATGTTCCAGAGTTCCACCGACCTGATCGAAGCCAGCAGCAGCAGCGCCGCCGTGCTGGCCGCCTCGGTGGCCGCCGGTACCGTCTTCGGCATCGTCGTGCCGGCCATGCTGCGCCGCCTGGGCAATATGGCGCAGGATGCCACCGTCGCCTTCGCGCTGTCGGTGATGCTGCTCGTCGCCCTCACCTACACTACCAGCCTGTCGCCGCTGCTGGCCACCCTCACCTTCGGCCTGGTGGCGCGCCACCGCCGTGTCGCCTTCAGCCAGGCGCAGCGCAATTTCGGCGCGCTGGGCGAGCTGCTGACGGTGCTGCTGTTCGTGTATGCCGCCTCGACCCTGGAATGGGCCAGCGTGGCTGCCGGCGCGGGCCTGGCCCTGGCCGTCGTCGGCGGGCGATTGCTGACGAAAGTCGTCGGCGTGGCCGCGTTCTCGCATGTCAGCGGTATTTCCTGGCGCAAGGGCGTGCTGACGGGCGTGGCGCTGACGCCCGTCTCCGTCTTCATCATCCTGCTGCTGGAGCACGCGCGCCAGCACGGCGTGAACTTCGGCGACGAATTGAACGCCCTGGCCGCCATCACCCTGGGCCTGGAACTGGTCGGCCCCGTGCTGGTGCAGCGCGTGCTGATGCTGGCCAAAGAAACCCACGAAATCAAGGAGCGCTAAATGCCGCTGGAACCCTTTGGCCAATCGGCCGCGCTGACCTTCGGCGTCGAACTCGAACTGCAACTGGTGAACCTGTCGGACTATGACTTGACGGCCGCCAGCCCCGACCTGCTGCATCTGCTGAACAAAAAACCGTTCCCCGGCAACGTCACGCCGGAAATCACCGAGAGCATGATCGAGATCAACTCGAGCGTGCACACGCATCACGGCCCCCTGCTGGAGCAGCTGCAGGAAATCCGCGACACCTTGATCACGGCCGGCGACAAGCTCAATATCGGCATCGCGGGCGGCGGCACGCACCCGTTCCAGCAATGGTCGTCGCAAAAGATCTTTTCCAAGCCCCGCTTCCAGGAGATTTCGGAACTGTACGGCTACCTGGCCAAGCAATTCACCATCTTCGGCCAGCACGTGCACATCGGCTGCGCCTCGGGCGACGACGCCATGTTCCTGCTGCATTCGCTGAACCGCTACATCCCCCACTTCATCGCCCTGTCGGCGTCCTCGCCCTACGTGCAGGGACGCGACACCCTGTTCGATTCGGCCCGCCTCAATTCCGTGTTCGCGTTTCCCATGAGCGGGCGCGCGCCGTTTACGCTGAGCTGGGACCAGTTCTCCAACGAGTATTTCGCCAAGATGGAGAACACGGGCATCATCAAGAGCATGAAGGATTTTTACTGGGATATCCGTCCCAAGCCGGAATTCGGCACCATCGAACTGCGCGTGTGCGACACGCCGCTGACGGTGGAACGGGCCGCCGCGCTGGCCGCCTACCTGCAAGCGCTGTGCCGTTACCTGCTCGAACGCCGCGAAACCCCGCCGGTGGAAGACGATTATCTCGTATATAACTACAACCGCTTCCAGGCTTGCCGCTTCGGCCTCGATGGCGCCATCACGCATCCGAAAACCTACGAAACGATGTCACTGCGCGAAGACATCATGACCACCCTGCGCAAGATGGAACCGCACGCCGAGGCGCTGGGCAGCACGCCAGCTCTGAAACACCTGTCGGACGTGGCCAAGCAATGGAGCGACGCGCAATACCTGCGCAAGCAGCACAGCTTGCAGGGCAGTGCCGAGGGCATGGTCGATTCGGCGATCAGATGTTTTCGCGGTGAACCGATGAACTATTGACGCTGTCCGGTCCAGCCAACGTCGCGTCCATGGGGTCTGACCTGCCGGGTCAGCCCCCAGCATTCAACAACGTCAAACCCAAAAAAACCACACCCCATCTCCCCATCGTTTACAGCCGCCACCACCGCTTGTTACAATAAGTGAGAATGATTCTTATTATTGTTTAAAAACACCAGCCCACCCGGGCCGGCCATGCAAGGGGAATGCGATGCCGCTGGCAGAGCCGCTACAACGCCAGGACATCGCGACACTGTATGCCGACCACCACGGCTGGCTGCAGGGCTGGCTGCGCAAGAAGCTGGGCAGCACGGCGTGCGCGGCCGATGTGGCGCACGACACCTTCATGCGCCTGCTCGACCGCGAAGACGCCGTCGCCGCGCGCGAGCCGCGCGCCTTTCTCGCCACCGTCGCGCAGCGCGTGCTGTTCAACCACTACCGCCGTCAGAAACTCGAAGAGGCTTACCTCGACGTGCTGGCGCAACTGCCGCCCCGGCATGCGCCATCGCCAGAGGAGCGGGCACTGCTGCTGGCGACCGTGTTTGAACTCGACCGCATGCTTGACGGCTTGCCGCCTCCCGTGAAACGGGCTTTTTTACTACGCCAGCTCGACGAGCTGCCGCAGGAAGACATCGCGCACCAGCTCGGCATCTCGCTGGCCACGGTGAAACGCCACCTGCAGCGGGCCGGCAGCGCCACGCAGGCGTGGCAGCAGTTGCAAACGCAGCATGAACACCTGCCGCCCGCCATCCACGCCACCCTGCTGCGCGCCTGCGTGCAAGCGAATGCGCCGCGCCGCCATGCCGTCAAGACCCTGGCCCTGCTGCTGGCCTGCGGTGCCTCGCTGTATGCGTTTGAGCGCCGCAGCCCATGGCGCGGCTGGATGGCCGATTACCGCACGGCAGTCAACCAGCGCCGCGTGGTGACCCTGGACGATGGCACCCAGCTCACGCTCAACACCAGCAGCGCCGTGAACATCGCTTACGACGGCGAGCGGCGCAGCATCGAACTGCTGGCCGGCGAAATCTTCATTGCCACCGGCAAGGATGCGGCACGGCGCCCCTTCTTCGTCGCCACACCGCATGGCAGCCTGCAGGCACTGGGCACGCGCTTCACCGTGCGCCTGCACGATGACTATGCCAGCGCCGGCGTGCTCGACGGGGCCGTCGCCGTACTGGCCAGCGACGGCGCCCAGCGCCTGGTGCTGCGTCCCGGCGAAGGCGCCCATTTCGACAGCAGCAGCCATCATCGCCAGGCGCTGGCGCCATATGGCGGCGCCTGGCTCGATGGCATGCTGGTGGCGCGCGACATGCGCCTGGCCGATTTCCTCGCCGAGCTGGCGCGCTACAGCGAGCATCCGCTGGCCTGCACGCCCGCCATCGCCGGCTTGCGCGTCTCCGGTTCCTACCCGCTGGCCGATGTCGGCGCCATCCTCGACGCCGTCAGCGCCAGCCTGCAATTGCGGCGCAATACCGTCACGCGCTTCTGGGGCCATCAAGTCGTCAGGATCGAACTGGCGGCCCGCTGAATTAAATTTTCTGCAAAGTGAGCTGTTTCTGCGTGCTCGCGTGACTTGGAAGATAGGTAGTCTCCATCTTGCGCATCCACGAAAGGTTTTATTCCATGCACCACGCTTCGCGTTCCCTCCTTACCCGCACCGTCCTGGCCTGCGCCCTGTCGCAGATCGGCATGGCTCTCACCCTGCCGGCGCTGGCCCAGGCACAAAGCCAGCAAGTGCGCGTCTACAGTATCCCCGCCGGCGCGCTGGGCGATGCGCTGACGCGCTTCGGCAGCGACAGCGCCATTTTATTGTCGTTCTCCAGCGACGCCACGCAAGGCTTGCGCAGCGCCGGCCTGCAAGGCAGCTATGGCGTGCACGATGGTTTCCGCGTGCTGCTGGCTGGCAGCGGCCTGCAAGCCGTGCCGCAATCGAACGGCGGCTACCTGCTGCAAAAGATCGCCACCAGCGCGAACGCTTCCACTGCGGATAGCCGCGGCGTGGCCGTCATGGGCGGCGTCACCGTTGTGGCGGCCGCCGAGCGCAGCGCCGCCACCAGCGGCACGGACAGCTATACGGGCGGCCCCGCCAGCGGCGCCACGGGACTGGCGTTGACGCAACGCGAAACGCCGCAGTCGCTGACCATCGTCACGCGCCAGCAGATGGATGACCAGAACAGCAACGCCGTCTCCGACGTCATGAAGAACGTCAATGGCGTGAGTGTGCAAAATTACGACAGCGACCGCTGGAGCTTCCAGGCGCGCGGCTTTGCCGTCACCAATTTCCAGTACGACGGCGTGTCGGCCATCTATGACGGCGTTTACGACTGGGGCACGACGAACAGCGACATGGCCATCTATGACCGCATCGAAGTGCTGAAAGGCGCGACGGGCCTGATGAGCGGTTCGGGCGACCCGTCGGCCACCGTCAACATGGTGCGCAAGCGCCCCACCGCCAGCTTTGAGGGTTCGGCGACCCTGGGCGCGGGATCGTGGGACAACTACCGCGGTGAAGCCGATGTCTCCGGCCCGCTCAATGCCAGCCGCACGGTGCGCGGCCGCCTGGTGGGCGCCTACCAGGACAAGCACTCCTACCTGGATCGCTACACGCAGCAGAAATCCGTCGCCTACGGCATCATCGAGGCGGACCTGACACCCGTCACCCTGCTCACGACCGGCTTCACGCACCAGGATTACAAGCCGCGCGGGTCGACCTGGACCGGTTTCCCCGTCCTGCTGTCCGACGGCACCCGCACGGATTTCCCCACCTCGTGGAACCCGGCCACGGACTGGAGCCGCCGCGACATGCAGAACACCACCCTATTTACGTCGCTGGAACACAGCTTCGCCAACGCGTGGAAAGTGAAATTGAGCGCCAATCAGTTGCGCAGCAAGCATGACAGCGTGCTCGGTTCGGCCAGCGGCGGCAATCCCGACCCCGCCACGGGCGCAGGCGCGTTTTTCTTCATGGGCAAATACAAGGGCGACCGCCGCCAGACCACCGTCAACGTCGACGCCAGCGGCCCGTTTACCGCGTTTGGCCGCCAGCATGAAGCGATGATCGGTTATTCCAGTTCGACGGCGAAGCAGGATGGTCCCGTCTATGATTCGGTCTACCCGCCCGTCGAAGGCAGTTATTTCGACTGGCGCGGCCAGTACGCGGAACTGGCGTTCAAGCGCCTGGGCAACGACAACGATAGCACGCGCCAGAGCGGCCTGTATGGCGCCGTGCGCCTGCATCCGCTTGACGCGCTGTCGGTGATTCTCGGCGCACGCGTCAGCGATTACAAGCAGGAGCAGGACCGCACTTTCTTCGACGCCGGCACCGCGCGCATCACCTCGCGCATCGAGGAAAACAAGGTCATCACGCCGTATGCGGGCGTCGTGTATGACCTCGACAAGACGTATTCCGTGTTCGGCAGCTACACGAGCATCTTCGCGCCGCAAAGCAGCCGCGACATCAACCGCAACTTCCTGTCGCCCGTGCGCGGCAAGGGTGTGGAAGCGGGTGTGAAGGCAGAGTACCTCGATGGCAAGGTCAATGCCAGCGCGTCCCTGTTCCAGATCCGTCAAAGCAACGTGGCCAGCCCTGTGGGCGAAGTCAACGGTGAGATAATGTATAAAGCCATCGACGGCGTCACCAGTCGTGGCGTGGAAATGGAAGTGACGGGCGAAGTGGCCAAGGATGTGAGGCTGAGCGCCGGCTACACCTACACCCACGTGCGCGATGCGGATGGCAAGGATGTCTTTTCTACCATGTTGAAAACGACGCAGCCTGCCCACCTGGTGCGCGTGCAAGGCACGTGGCGCCTGCCGGCCAGCCTGGACAAGCTGACCGTCGGTGGCGGCATCAACTGGCAAAGCAGCTACGACGGCAATATCTGGAACCCCGCCATCGAGGACAATTCACGCATCAAGCAGGGCGGCTACGCGCTGCTCAACCTGATGGCGCGCTACGAAATCAGCAGGAACGTCACGGCCAGCGTCAATGTGAACAACCTGCTGGACAAGAAATACTTCACGGGCCTCGGCCTGTTCCAGACGGGCTTTTACGGTGAACCGCGCAATGTGATGTTCACCGTGCGCACGAAGTTTTAATCAGCTCCCATACAGCGCCAGCGCCCAGGCTGGCGGGTGCAATTCCAGCGCCAGCGGCAGGTAAGCGGGATCGAAGCGCGCCGCCAGCAGATACACATTGGCGGCGCCCTTCGGCTCCCAATTCCCCGTAAAGCCTTTTTCGCCGGCCGCCACGCGCTTGCGGTCGAAGGGCACGGCGCTCTTGGCGAACTCCTCGTGCGTCTTTCTCCCCTGCGCGTACGGCGCCAGCCAGGCCAGCGCCTCGGCCAGGCGCCGCGCTTCCGGCGCGCCATACCAGTCATCGCCATGCGCCTGCGCCATCAGGGCGGTCGTCAGCAACGGCTCCAGGCTGTAGGTGGTGTAATGCAGGGCATCGCGCTGCTCGAAGTCGAAGGGTACGCCGCCGACGCCGATATTGCGCGGCACGTGCGCCAGCAAGCGTTCCTTCGCCCGCGCGATCAGCAAGGCGTCGCCCGTGACATACGCGGCGGCCGTGCCGATCTTGATGCGGTGGCTATGCCAGTTGTTGCGCGCCGTGGACGGGCCGCCCACCTTGATGGGGTCACTCAGATATCCGTGCGCCAGGGTGCGGCAAAACGCCTGCACCTGTTCGCGCTCGACGCCGTTCAAGCGTTCCTGCACCAGGTCAAAGCCCATCAGGAGGCTGGCCAGCTCCGTCTCGTCGACGGGACTGAACGACGGCTGGTAGGCGCCGCTCCAGGCCAGCAGCAGCTGGCGCGCCGCCTCGAAATGCGCCATCTCGCCCGATAGTCTCCAGGCCAGCGCCTGCAGGCGCGCCTGGCGCCAGTCTTCCTGCGCCTGCTGGCTGGTCTCGCGTCCGCCCTCGCCCTTCAGCAAGCCGCCCGTGCGCACTTCGGCCATCAGGTGCACGGGGCGCGCCGCATCCTTGCGCGCCGCCTTGACCACCTGTTCCGCAATGGCCGGCACCACCCGCGCCTTGAGCGTGCGGGCGCGCGCGGCGGACGTCAGCGCAAACGGCAGCGCGCCTTCATGCGGACGCGGCGCCGCGCGCAAGCCAGCCAGGGGCAGCGCCAGCAGGCCGGCCAGCACAATGCGCCGGCGCATCAGGTGCGTACTCAAAACCGCGTCTCCCGCGCCGCGCGCAAAAAGTTATCGAGGATGGGTGTGCAATCGAGCAGTTCGACGCCGCCCGCCGAATGGAATTCCGGGTGCCACTGCAGGCCCATGACGAAGCGCGCCCGCTGGTAGCGGATGGCTTCGACGATATTGTCCCCTTGCGAATACGCTTCCACCGTGATGTCGCGCCCCAGGTCCTTGACCGACTGATGGTGGATGGAATTGACGAGTGCCTCGCCCGTCTTCGGGAACAACCCCGCCAGCGACGAGCCTTTCGGGAAGACGATGCTGTGGCGGTGGCGGTCATACAGGTCGTTGACGTGCGAGGTGGCGCCTTCCACATCCGAGGCGATGTCCTGGTACAGGGTGCCGCCAAAGCCCACATTGATCAGTTGGCAGCCGCGGCAGATGCCCAGCACGGGCTTGCCCGCATCGACGAATTCGTGCAGCAGTTCCAGTTCGTACAGGTCGCGCGCGCGGTCGCCGCTCCATTCGGGCCGCGTGGCCGCCTCCGAATACGTCTGCGGCGAAACGTCGGCGCCGCCCTGCAGCACCAGGCCGTCCAGGTGGCGCGCATAGTGGCGCAAGGTGATGTTGCTCGGGTGGAGCTGGCCGCTGGTATTGACGGTCGGGATCATGAACACCAGCACGTCGCGCGACATGACCCACTGGGCGATCGACTCTTCCAGGTATTGCAGGTTCTTGCTGCGCAGGCCAGTGGCGCCCGGTTCGGGGTGAAAAATGCGCGCCGAGATACCGATGCGCAAAGTACGCCGCATGAAATCGCGGCTGGCCTTGTCGCGCATGGAGCGGTAGCGCGACGAGATCACCCGCCATGCCAGCGCCAGCGGCGTGTCGTTGTCCTTCAGATAGCGGGGTGCGGCATCGCGCGCGCGGTGCTCATCATCGGGCGCCCTGCCTACCCGGTCGGGCCGCGCCGAAGCTGGCGCTGGCGCCGCGGGATCGGTGGAAGGGGGAAGCTGGGGATCTTTTTCGTCTGACATGGCGGGGCTGACTGAAAGCGGAGACGTTTTCAATATAAACCCCTGCCCCGGAAAGCACGATTCAATTTTGTAACAAAAGCCCACGCGCGGGGCATCCACGCAACACGTCCACGTCCGATGCATACAGTCCGTTTACGCTGGCGGCCCCGCTTTTTAGAGAATCTTTACGCCCCCGCTGCTAATCTTGAACGTACCTCAACCACCGCTGCAAAGCCACCATGGAACCCCATTCACGCCTGCAAACGCATCAAGCGCATCAAGCCCTGCCCCACCGCCATCCCCGCCTGCCCACCTTTCTCATGCATATCACGGTCGACAAAGCCTGTCTGGCCGAGCTGCGCCAGCTGGTCGTGCGAACCTGCGGCGGCATGCTGTCATTCATGCGCGTCGAGGCAGTCGACCACGCCGAGCGCATGAAAGTCTGGCTGTGCGTGACGGAACCGGCCCTGCGCCTGACCATGGATGCCGTCATGCGCCTGCTGCCGGCGGCAGAATTTGGCCGCATCAGCCAGGGGAAATCGCTATGAACCAGTATGCCTGCGAACACGCGATGTCATCCATGCGCATCACCGCGCACTTCCAGGGTATCTGGGTGCCGATGGTCACGCCATTCCTTGATGTCGATGGCGACATCGACTTCGACGCCGCCCAGCAACTGGCGTGCGAACTGGCCGCCAGCGGCATCGATGGCCTGGTGGTGTGCGGCACCACGGGCGAAGCGGCCATGCTGAGCGCCGCGGAACAGACCATGCTGCTCGACAGCGTGCTCGAAGCCGTCGGCCCCCGTTTCCCCGTCGTGATGGGCATCGGCGGCAGCGATACGCGCACCGTCGTCGGCACGGTGCAGCGCTACAACGACCATCCGCTGGCCGGCCTGCTGGTCTCCGCTCCCGCCTATGTGCGCCCTTCCCAGGACGGCATCGTGCGCCACTTCCAGGCCATCGCCGCCGCCACCGACCAATCCATCGTGCTGTACAACGTGCCGGCGCGCACGGGCGTCAACATCGAACCGCAGACCGCCGCGCTGCTGGCGCGCGACTCGCACTTCGTCGCCATCAAGGAAGCGGGCGGCAAGCTGCAGCAGCTGGGCGAACTGCTGCTCGACACGCGCCTGGACGTCCTGTGCGGCGACGATGCGCTGCTGCTGGCCAGCCTGTCCATGGGCGGCCACGGCGCCATGTCGGCCGCCGCCCAGGTCCGTCCCGATCTGTATGCGCAGCTATATCATCTGGTCAAGCAGGGCCGCCACGGCGCCGCCGGTGCCCTGTTCAAGACCATGCTGCCCGTCATCCGCCTGCTGTTTGCCGAACCCAATCCCGCTCCCGTCAAAGCGGCGCTGACCATGCAAGGCAAGGTGCGCGACGCATTGCGCCTGCCGATGACGCCCATGTCCGCCGCCGGCCAGGCCGCCCTGGCCGCGGCGCTCGAACCCCTGATGGAACTGCCCGCATGGACCGCCTGCGACAGGGATGCGCCGCGCGAAGGCTGTCTGCTGCAGCTGGTTTCCCCCGCCAATATCATGCCAGCCGTGCGCCAAGATGATCATCGCCATCACGGATGAACGCGGGGGCATGGAGAAATCCATCCTGGCCGGACGGCTGGCCGCCTCGCGCGCGCTGGCCGGACGCAAGGTATTGCTGCTCGATGCCGATCCGCGCCAGGGCGCCATGGCGCAAGCCAGGAACCTGCACGACGGCGCCATGCACGGCAGTCTGACCCGGCCGCACCTGATGGCGCGCGCCATCAGCGCCAAGGGCTTGCAGCCGGAGCTCGAGCACCTGGTGCACTGCTACCACGACATCGTCATCGACAGCGAAGGCCGCGACTCCATGGGCAGCCGTTCGGCCCTGATCGCCGCGCGCGTGCTGGTGGTGCCGCTCGACGGCGTCGTCGACGCCGCCGCGCAGGCGGGCCTGGCGCGCCGCATCGCACACGCGCGCAGCGTCAATCCAGGCTTGCGCGTCTTGCTGGCAACGGACACGCAAGCGGCTCCCGCCCATGCCCTGGCCGCGCAGATTCCCTCCGCCCGCGTGGTGGGACTGGGGCAGCTGTACTGCGCCGTTTTCAACCTGCCAGCGTAAGTACGCAAAAAAGGCGGCGCATGCGCCGCCTCTCCTTTCAGTCAACTCAGTCCATTAAAACGTCTTGCTGACCGTCAGCTGCAGCGCCGTCTTGCCCATGAATTTGCCATTCACGGGCGAGGCATAGGCCGACTTGCCCGCGTTCGTGCCGATCACGGCCAGCGCGCCCGAAACAAAGCCGAAGTCGCGCGTGACGCCCACTTTCCAGTCCGTATAGCTCGACGCGTCGTTGTTCCTGACCTTCTGGTGGCCCGCATGCAGGTTGCCGGTCCAGCCGTTCGTCAGGTCGATGGTCGCGCCGATGTCCAGGTAGCCGCTGTTCTTGCTGTTGACGATGCCGAACAGGTTGGAGACGGCGTGCGAATATTTGACGTAGGCGGGACCATACGACAGCTGGCCGTAGACTTCCTGCGTGTCCGCGTTGGCCAGGCCGATATTCTTCAAGCCGTTGTCCGCATACACGTAGGCGAGCACGCCCACGTCATAGCCGATATCACCGGTCAACTGGCCGCGCTTGCCCGCATACAGGTCCACTTCCACGTCGCCGCTGCCGCCCGCGTCCTTGGTCCACTTGATGGTCGAGGCCCAGGCGCCCGCATACAGGCCCGTCGGGTTGTTGACGTAATCGACGCCGCCCTGCAGCGCCGGTTTCAAACGCGTCTGCGAGATGCCGCGATAGCGGTAATCGGACACGCCGGCCACATTGAAACTGACTTCATTGTCGGGCTTGACCTCATCCGCGTGGGCCAGGCTGCCCGTCAAGGCGGTGAAGGGGGTGGCTAGGGCAAGTGCCAGTAGCATTTTATTCATGGTTTTTTCTTCTTCATGGGTGGTATGGGCCTTTGCCAACATGGCGCAGCTGGCCCGCCGCTGCAAAAAAATGGGTAAAGCGTCCCCCTGACGCGCGCGGCGCCTGTTTTCAAACAGGGAAATAACAGGTGTTAGAGCGGCAGCAGCAACCGGTAGCCGACGGCAGTTTCCGTCAGCAGGTACTGCGGCTGGGTCGGATCGGCTTCCAGCTTCTGGCGCAGATGGCCCATGTAGATGCGCAGATAGTGGCCGTTTTCGCTGTTCGACGGCCCCCATACTTCGCGCAACAGCTGCGGATTGGTGACCACCCTGCCCGCGTTTTTCACCAGCACCGACAGCAGGCGGAATTCCGTCGGCGTCATGTGCACCAGCTGCTTGTTGCGCGTCACCAGGCGGTCCTTCAGGTCGACGCGCACGTCGCCGAACTGCACCACGCCATCGTCGCTGGCGGCGGGTTGGCGCTGGCGGCGCAGGGTGGCGCGCACGCGGGCCAGCAGTTCGCCCACGCCGAACGGCTTGGTCAGGTAGTCGTCGGCGCCCGCGTCGAGCGCGCGGATCTTGTCCTGCTCGTCGATCCGCGCCGACAGCACGATGATGGGCACGGCCGACCATTTGCGGATGTCGGCGATGAAATCGATGCCGTCGCCATCCGGCAGCCCAAGGTCCAGCACGATCAGGTCGGGCCGGCGCGTGCCGGCATCGATCAAGCCCCGCTGCATGGTGGCCGATTCGAAAATCTGCCAGCCCTCGTCCTCCAGCGCGGCGCGCACGAAGCGGCGGATTTGCGGTTCATCCTCGACCAGCAGGGCGGTGGCGGAAGGTTCGTTCATGTTGGTTTTCCTGTTTCATGGTCGTTGGCGTCATCGAGCTCGATCTCCGGCGGCGCCGGAGGCGTGCCCAGCGGCAGGCTGAACACAATGGCGGCGCCCTGTCCCGGCGCGTGCGGCTGCGCGTGGATGGTGCCGCCGTGGGCTTCGACGATGGCGCGGCAAATGGCCAGCCCCAGCCCGACGCCCGGCTTGTTCGATTCGCGCTCGCCGCGGGTAAATTTTTCAAAGATGGCTTCCTCGCGGCCGGGCGGCAAGCCCGGGCCATCATCGGCCACTGTCACCTGCAGGAACTGGCCGTGCACCCCGGCCGCGACCGTGATGGTGCTGCCGGGCGGCGTGTACTTGGCCGCGTTTTCCAGCAGGTTGCACAGCACGCGCTCGATCAGCACAGCGTCGTAGCGCACCAGCGGCAAGTCCGGCGCCAGCTGCGTCTGCACGGCATGTTGCTGCAATTGCGGACCGCTGGCGCGCAGCGCGCTGCCCACCACTTCTTCCAGCGCCTGCCATTGCAGGTTCAGGCGCACTTGCCCGCTTTCGATGCGCGCCATGTCCAGCAAGTTCGCCACCAGGGCGCTCATGCGCACGGTTTCGGATTGCAGCGAGCGCGCCATGTCCAGCTGCGCGGGCGACAAGGCTGGCCGGGACAAGGCCAGCGATTCGGCCAGGCCCACCAGCGACGTCAACGGCGTGCGCAAGTCGTGCGACAAGGCCGCCAGCAGCGAATTGCGCAGCCGCTCGGACTCCATCTGCAGCAGCGCGCCCTGGGCCACGTCGATGTAGTGCACGCGCTCGAGGGCGATGGCCGCCAGCGCGGCAAAGGTGTCAAGGTGTTGACGCTGTTCCGGCACCAGCAGCCAGCGCCCGCGGTGCGTGCCATCGAGCGGCAGCAGTGCCAGCACGCCCCGCGTGCGCATGGGCGCGATCAGCGGCAGGTAGAAAATGGGCGAAGCGGGCAAGGTATCCGTGCCTGTCCCCGCCGCCTGCGCATGGTCGAAGGCCCACTGCGCGATGCCGATATCGAGCGGCTCGCCGCCGTTCGGGGTCTGCAAGCTGCCCTCGTCATCAGGTAAAAGCAAGGTGGCGCGCGCGCGGAAAGCGCGTTCGATGGCGCTTTTCGTGATGTCGAAAATCTGCTCTGTCTGCAGCACGCCGGACAGCTCGCGTGAGAATTCGTACAGGGCGCGGGCGCGCGCTTCGCGGTGCGAGGCCACGCGCGCCTGGAAACGCAGGCCTGCCGTCAGGTGGCCCGTGATCAGTCCCACGGCCAGCATCACGCCAAAGGTGATCACATACTGGAAATCGCCCACGGCAAACGAAAAACGCGGCGGCACGAAGACGAAATCGAAGCAAGCCACGCCCACCAGGCTGGCCAGCGCCGCCGGCCCGCGCCCCAGGCGCACGGCCACCAGCACCACCGTCAGCAAGGACAGCATGGCGATATTGGCCAGGTCCAGATAGGGTTGCAGGGGGACCGAGGCGAGGGCCGTGGCCAGGCTGGCGCCAGCGGCCAGGATGTAGCGCCAATGGCGCGACGGCCGGCGCGGCGCCTCGGCATCGTCGCCAGCAGCGCGACGGGGCGCCGCATCGGCGGGCGGCAAGCCCACCTCGATCAAATCGATATCGGGTGCCAGGCTTGCCATGCGCGCGGCCGGCGGCGCATGCCACAGGCGCGCCAGCGCGCCGGCGCGGCCACGCCCGACGATGACTTTCGAGATATTCGCGCTACGTGCATACTCGACCACGGCGCCGGCGATGTCGGCGGACGGATTGACGGCCGTGCGCGCGCCCAGGTCCTGCGCCAGTTTCAGGGTTTTCAGGATGCGCTCGCGCTGGCCCGCCGGCAGGCGCTGCAAACGGGGCGTTTCCACGTATAGCGCATGCCATTCCGCATTCAGCTGGCTGGCCAGACGTGCCGTGCTGCGGATCACGTGCTCGCCCCCCGCGTGCGGCCCCACGCAGGCCAGCAGCGCGGCGCCCGTCTTCCACACGGGATTGATGGATTTTTCGACGCGGTAAGCCTGCACGTCGTCCTGCACCCGGTCCGCCGTACGGCGCAAGGCCAATTCGCGCAGGGCGATCAAATTACCCTTGCGGAAAAAATGCTGGGACGCCCGCTCGGCCTGCTGCGGCTGATACACCTTGCCCTGTTTCAGGCGGTGCAGCAATTCATCGGCGGGGATATCGACCAGCACCACTTCATCGGCGCGGTCGAACACCGTGTCGGGCAGGGTTTCGGCCACGCGCACGCCCGTGATCCCGCCCACCACGTCGTTCAGGCTTTCCAGGTGCTGCACGTTGACGGTCGACAGCACGTCGATGCCGGCCGCCAGCAATTCCTCGACATCCTGCCAGCGCTTCGGATGGCGCGAACCGGCCACGTTCGAATGGGCCAGTTCATCCATCAGTATCAGCGCCGGCGCGCACCGCAGCGCTTCGTCCAAGTCGAACTCGAACAAGGTCTTGCCCCGGTATTCGATGGCCTTCAGGGGCAGCACGGGCAAGCCGTCAAGCTGGGCCGCCGTATCCTGGCGCCCATGCGTCTCCACCACGCCCACCAGCAAGTCCTGGCCATCGGCCAGCAATTTGCGGGCGGCGGCCAGCATCGCATAGGTCTTGCCGACGCCGGCCGAGGCGCCAAAGTAAATGCGCAGCCGGCCGCGCGCGGCTTTCTTTTCCTGCGCCTGCACTTGCGCCAGCAGGGCATCAGGGTCGGGGCGTTGGCTGTCGTTGGGGAGCATGGGCATCTTTTAATGTCAAAACCAGGGGCAAAACCGGCGGCTCTGCCCCTGCATCATCTTACTTCGCGGCCGCATCCAGCGCCAGATTCAGTTCCAGCACATTGACCCGCGGTTCGCCGAAAAAGCCGATATACGCGGTTTTCTGCACCTTGGCGATGGCGTTTTCCACCTGCGCCAGCGGCACGGCGCGCACGCGGGCCACGCGCAGCGCCTGGTACAGGGCGCCTGCCAGGCTGATTTCCGGATCCAGGCCACTGCTCGACGCCGTCACCAGGTCGACAGGGATCGGGTTGCGATTGCCCGGATCGGCTGCCTGCAGGGCGGCGATGCGCGCCTTGACGGCGTCCACCAGGGCCGGGTTGCTCGGCCCCTGGTTCGAGCCGCCCGAGCCGGCGCCGTTGTTCGCCATCGGCGCGGTGGCCGATGGACGGCCCCAGAAATACTTGGGCGAGGTGAAGGACTGGCCGATCAGCATCGAGCCGACAGGCTTGCCACCTCGCTCGACGATGCTGCCGTTGACTTCATCGTTGAAAGCGAGCTGCCCGATACCGGCCGTGGCAAACGGATAGACGACGCCGCAGATCACGGTCAGCGCGGCAAACAGGACCAGGGCGGGACGTACGATAGTGCTCATGATGGTTCCTTTAGACTAAATTGAGGGCGGACAGCAGCATGTCGATCAGCTTGATGCCGATGAAGGGCAGGACGATGCCGCCCAGGCCGTAGATCAGCAGGTTGCGGCGCAACAGGCTGGCCGCACCGATGGCGCGGTACTGCACGCCTTTCAGCGCCAATGGAATCAGCACGACGATGATCAAGGCATTGAAGATCACGGCCGACATGATGGCCGACGCAGGGCTGGCCAGGTGCATGATGTCCAGCGCCTTCAATTGCGGATAGGTGCCCACGAAAGCGGCCGGGATGATGGCGAAGTACTTGGCGATGTCGTTCGAGATCGAGAACGTCGTCAGCGATCCGCGCGTCATCAGCATCTGCTTGCCGATTTCAACGATTTCCAGCAGCTTGGTCGGGTTCGAATCCAGGTCGACCATATTGCCCGCCTCCTTTGCCGCCTGGGTGCCCGAATTCATGGCCACGGCCACGTCGGCCTGCGCCAGCGCGGGTGCGTCGTTGGTGCCGTCGCCCGTCATCGCGACGAGGCGGCCTTCGGACTGGTAGCTGCGAATGAGTTTCAGCTTGTCTTCCGGCGTCGCTTCGGCGAGGAAATCGTCCACGCCCGCTTCGGCGGCGATGGCCGCCGCCGTCAGCTTGTTATCACCCGTGATCATGACGGTCTTGATGCCCATGCGGCGCAATTCCGCGAAACGCTCCTTGATGCCGCCCTTGACGATATCCTTCAATTCCACGGCACCCATGACACGGCCATCGTCGACCACCACCAGCGGCGTGCTGCCGCGGCGCGCGATGTCGTCGACGGCGCGCCCCACCTCGGCCGGATACGGCTGGCCCAGCGCTTCCACATATTTTTTCATGGAATCGGCCGCGCCCTTGCGCAGCTGGCGCACCTGCTGTTCGCCGGGAATGTCCACGCCGCTCATGCGCGTTTGGGCCGTGAACGGCACGAAGGTGGCGTGCAGGCTGGCCATCTCGCGTTCGCGGATATTGAACTTCTGCTTGGCCAGCACGACGATGCTACGCCCTTCCGGCGTTTCATCGGCCAGGGAGGCCAGTTGCGCCGCATCGGCCAGCTGCTGCTCCGTTACGCCGGGCGCCGGCACAAAACTCGACGCCTGGCGATTGCCCAGGGTGATGGTGCCCGTTTTATCCAGCAGCAGCACGTCCACGTCGCCGGCGGCTTCCACGGCGCGGCCCGAGGTGGCGATCACATTGGCCTGCATCATGCGACTCATGCCAGCTACGCCGATGGCGGACAACAGACCGCCGATGGTGGTCGGGATCAGGCACACCAGCAACGCGATCAGCACGGTGATGGTCACCGGCGTGCCACTGCCGGCCGCCGCCACGGAAAACAGCGAATACGGCAGCAAGGTCACGGTGACGATCAGGAAGACGATCGACAGGGCGACGAGCAAAATCGTCAGGGCGATCTCATTCGGCGTTTTCTGGCGCTTGGCGCCTTCGACCATGGCGATCATGCGGTCGATGAAGGCTTCGCCCGGATTGACGGAAACGCGCACCAGCAGCCAGTCCGACAGCACGCGGGTGCCGCCCGTCACGGCGGAAAAGTCGCCGCCCGATTCGCGGATGACGGGCGCCGATTCACCCGTGATGGCGCTTTCGTCGACAGAGGCCACGCCGGCCGTCACTTCGCCGTCGGCGGGAATCACGTCGCCCGCCTCGACCAGCACCGTCATGCCCTTGCGCAGGTCGGTGGCCGGCGTGGGCAGCCAGGAAGTGCCGTACTTCGGCGTTTGCATTTTCTTTGCCATCACCGTTTGCTTGAGGGCGCGCAGGGATGCCGCCTGCGCCTTGCTGCGGCCTTCGGCCAGCGCTTCGGCGAAGTTCGCGAACAGCACGGTAAACCACAACCACACGGCGACGGCGACGATGAAGCCGAATGGCGCTTCACCCTGGCCGTTCAGAGCCTGGATGGCCAGCAGGGTCGTGATGATGCTGCCCACGTAGACGACGAACATCACGGGGCTGCGCCACTGCGTGCGGGGGTCGAGTTTTTTGAACGCATCGACGACGGCGGGGCCGATCAGTGCGGAATCGAACAAAGTCAGGCTTGTGCGTGACATGGTAGCCTCTTATTTGATGAAAAGTTGCAGGTGTTCGACGATCGGGCCCAGGGCCAGCGCGGGAACGTAATTCAATACGCCGACCAGCACGACAACGCCGATCAGCAAGCCGATGAACATGGGGCCGTGCGTGGGCATAGTGCCGGCATTGGCCGACAGGCGCTGCTTGGCCGCCAGCGAACCGGCCACCGCCAGCACGGGCACGATCACGCCGAAGCGGCCGAACCACATGGAGATCGCCAGCATCACGTTGTAGAACGGCGTGTTGGCGGACAGGCCGGCAAACGCGCTGCCGTTGTTGTTGGCCGCCGACGTGAAGGCGTAGAGGATTTCCGAGAAGCCGTGCGCGCCCGGATTGGCCACGCCCACCGTACCCGGTTCGACCATCACGGCGATCGCCGTGCCCGTCAATACGAGGGCTGGCGTAATCAGGATGGCCAGCGACACCATCTTCATTTCATAGGCCTGGATTTTCTTGCCCAGGTATTCGGGCGTGCGGCCTATCATCAGGCCGGCGATGAAGACGGCCAGGATGGCGAACATCAGCATGCCGTACAAGCCCGTGCCCACGCCGCCGAAGATCACTTCGCCGAACTGCATCAGCAGCAGCGGCACCATGCCGCCCAGGGGCATGTAGGAATCGTGCATGGAGTTGACGGCGCCGCACGATGCGGCAGTCGTCACCGCCGCGAACAGCGTCGAGGAGCTGATGCCGAAGCGCGTTTCCTTGCCTTCCATATTGCCGCCCGATTGCAGGCTGCTGGCCTGCTGGTCCACGCCCAGTGCCTGCAGCGCAGGATTGGCCTGCTGCTCGGCGCTCATCACGCCGGCCGTCATGACGACAAAGATCAGGGTCATCGCGGCCAGCACGGCCCAGCCCTGGCGCATGTCGCCCACCATGCGGCCGAACGTGAAACACAGGCCGGCGGGAATGATGAAGATGGCCAGCATCTGCAGGAAGTTCGACAGCACGGTGGGATTTTCGTACGGGTGCGAGGAATTGGCATTGAAGAAGCCGCCGCCGTTCGTACCCAGCAGCTTGATCGATTCCTGCGACGCGACGGGCCCCATGGCGATCGTCTGCGTGGTCGCCACTTGCGCTTCCATCACGGGCTTGCCGGCCGCATCCAGCACGGGCTGGCCATCGGCGGTCACTTTCGGCGTTTCATACGCCACGTGGTCGAGCAAAGTTACTTCCTTGTAGGCGGAAAAATTCTGGATCATGCCTTCGCCCATGAAGACGACGGACAGGGCCAGGGACAGCGGCAGCAGGATGTACAGGGTCGAGCGCACCAGGTCGACCCAGAAGTTACCGATCGATTTGCCCGAGCGCGAGGCGAAGCCGCGCACCAGCGCGAAGATCACGGCGATGCCGGTGGCCGCCGAAAAGAAGTTCTGGCATGCCATACCCAGCATCTGTGTCAGGTAGCTCATGGTCTGTTCACCGCCGTAGCCCTGCCAGTTGGTATTAGCGACGAAGCTGACGGTGGTATTGAACGAGGAATCGGGGCTGACGGCGCCGAGACCCTGGGGATTCAAGGGCAAGAAGCCCTGCAGGCGCTGCAGGCCGTAGACGAAGACGGCGCCCACGGTATTGAAGACGATCAGGGCGATGGCATAGCTTTTCCAGCCCATGGCCTTGTCGGCGGGCAGGCCGGACCAGCGGTACAGCAGATTTTCCAGCTTTTGCAGCCAGCCCAGGCCGCGCACGGGGCCATCGCCGGCCACCCTGGCCATATACAGGCCCAGCGGATAGCCCGCGGCCAGCAGAACGGCCAGGAAAGCCACCAATAACAGTATCGATTGCGTCGTCATCACAGTTCCTCCGCCTTCAGCAGCGCCACCAGCAGGTACACGAGCAGGCCAGCCGACACGACGGCGCCCAGCACATAAAACGCGTTCATTTGACGCTCCCTAATTTGTCGCAGGCGACGGCAAATCCGGCCGCCACGACGAAAAACACGGCAATCAAGCCGAGATACACGAGATCCATTCCCACCCTCATTCAGGTTTGTTTTGATAGTGAGCAGATTAGCCAAAAGGGTCTAAAAAATTCGTAAAGACTGGGGAGGCAGCTGTAAACAAGATGTAAAAACGGGCGCTTTACCGCATAAAATCCTTCACAATGGGCGCCAAACCACGCGCGCGGCGCACTGTTGTTGCCCTGGAGTAGCGCTATTGCTCGCGGGACAAGATAGAATGCGCGAGCGTCCGCACAAGGACGCCAAGCCTGCCGCACTGCCCTCCCCCAGTGACGCTGGACGGGATATACTGTATATTCATACAGTTATCGCCGCCGCTGTCACTGCGCCCCGCAGTGCCCTGGCCTGGCGTTCCAACCACTGTCTTTATTAGCTTGAACACGTATGGCCACTAAAAAACCAGCATCCGACTACAGCGAATCATCCATCCGTGTCCTGAAAGGACTGGAACCCGTCAAGCAGCGCCCGGGGATGTACACCCGCACTGAAAATCCGCTGCACATCATTCAGGAAGTGATCGACAATGCCTCCGACGAGGCGCTGGGCGGTCATTGCACGCATATCGCCGTCACGCAAAACACGGATGGCAGCATCACCGTGGAAGACAATGGCCGCGGCATTCCCGTCGGTCTGCACCCGGAAGAAGGCGTGCCGACGGTGGAAATCGTGTTTACACGGCTGCACGCGGGCGGCAAGTTCGACAAGGGTTCGGGCGGCGCCTACGCGTTCTCTGGCGGCTTGCACGGCGTCGGCGTGTCCGTCACCAATGCGCTGTCCACGCGCCTGGAAATCACCGTCTGGCGCAAGGAAAGCGACGGCAACGGCCTGCATCACATGGTGTTTGCCAATGGCGACGTGATCGAGCCCCTGAGCTCCCGCCCCGCCCCGCGCGACGGCAAGAAGTCGGGTACACGCGTCACCGCCTGGCCCGATGCCAAATACTTTGATTCGCCGAACATTTCGCAAACCGAGCTGCAACGCCTGCTGCGCTCGAAAGCCGTGCTGCTGCCCGGCGTCACCGTCACGCTCACCAACGCGAAAACGGGCGATACGCAGACCTGGCTGTACGCGGAAGGCTTGCGCGGCTACCTGACCGAAACGCTGGCGCAGGTATCGAATGGCGAAACCCTGATTCCCCTGTTTGAAGGCGCGCAGTATGCGGGCCCGGACTCGGAAGGCTTTGCCGAGGGCGAAGGCGCGGCCTGGGTGGTGGCGTGGACGGAAGAAGGCGCCATCGTGCGCGAATCGTATGTCAACCTGATTCCCACCTCGAATGGCGGCACGCACGAATCGGGCTTGCGCGACGGCCTGTTCGGCGCCGTCAAAAACTTCGTCGAAATGCACTCGCTGCTGCCGAAAGGCGTCAAATTGCTGCCGGAAGACGTGTTCGCGCGCGCTTCCTTCGTGCTGTCGGCCAAGGTGCTGGACCCGCAATTCCAGGGCCAGATCAAGGAACGCCTGAACTCGCGCGACGCCGTGCGCCTCGTCTCGACCTTCACCAAGCCGCCGCTGGAACTGTGGCTGAACCAGCACGTCGACTACGGCAAGAAGCTGGCCGAGCTGGTGATCAAGCAGGCGCAATCGCGCCAGCGCTCGCTGCAAAAAGTGGAAAAGAAAAAATCCTCGGGCGTCGCCGTCCTGCCGGGCAAGCTGACCGACTGCGAATCGTCGGACATCACGCGCAATGAACTGTTCCTCGTCGAGGGCGACTCGGCGGGCGGTTCAGCCAAGATGGGCCGCGACAAGGAATTCCAGGCAATTCTTCCCCTGCGCGGCAAGGTCTTGAATTCGTGGGAAACGGACCGCGACCGCCTGTTCGCGAATAACGAGATCCACGACATCGCGGTCGCCATCGGCGTCGATCCGCACAGCGTGGGCGACTCGCCCGACCTGTCCGGCCTTCGCTACGGCAAGATCTGCATCCTGTCCGATGCGGACGTGGATGGCTCGCACATCCAGGTACTGCTGCTGACGCTCTTCTTCAAGCACTTCCCGGCCCTGATCAACAAGGGCCACATCTGCATCGCCCGCCCGCCCCTGTATCGCGTGGATGCGCCCGCGCGCGGCAAGAAGCCGATGCAGAAGATCTATGCGCTCGACGACGGCGAACTGCTCGCCATCGAGGACAAGCTGCGCAAGGAAGGCGTGAAACAGGGCGCCTGGTCGATCTCGCGCTTCAAGGGCCTGGGCGAGATGAACGCCGAGCAGCTGTGGGAAACGACGATGAACCCGGACACGCGCCGTCTGCTGCCCGTCACGCTCGGTGAAGTCGACCACATGGCCTCAGCCTCCCGCTTCAATATGTTGATGGGTAAAGGCGAAGCGGCAGGACGCCGCGCCTGGATCGAAGAACACGGCAATGAAGCGGAGGCGGATATCTGATGATCATCGGCATCGACCTGGGCACCACCAACAGCCTGGTCGCCATCTGGCGCGACGGCAAGGCTTCCATCATCCCGAATGCGCTCGGTGAACACCTGACGCCGTCGTGCGTGAGCATCGATGACGACGGCACCGTGCTGGTGGGCCGCGCCGCGCGCGAGCGCCTGCAGACGCACCCGCAACTGACGGCGGCCGTCTTCAAGCGCTACATGGGCAGCGAAAAGAAGATCACCCTCGGCACGCAGCAATTCCGTCCGGAAGAGCTGTCGTCGATGGTGCTGCGCGCGCTGAAGGAAGATGCCGAAGCCTTTTTAGGGCACAAGGTCGAGGAAGCCATCATTACGGTGCCCGCGTATTTCAGCGATGCGCAGCGCAAGGCCACGCGCATCGCGGGACAACTGGCGGGCTTACGCGTGGAGCGGCTGCTGAATGAGCCGACGGCCGCCGCGCTGGCCTACGGCATCCGCGACAAGGAACAGGAAAGCAAATTCCTCGTCTTCGACCTGGGCGGCGGCACCTTCGACGTGTCGATCCTGGAACTGTTCGAAGGCGTGATGGAAGTGCGCGCCTCGGCTGGCGACAATTTTTTAGGGGGCGAAGACTTCGTCACCGTGCTGGTCGACGCCTTCCTGGAAGGCAGCGGCCTGCGCGACGCTGTCGGCGGCCGCCTGCTCGACCCGCGCCAGCAGCAGCTGCTGCGCGATGAAGCCGAGCGCGTCAAGCGCCTGCTGTCGGAGCAGCCGTCCGTGCGCATGGCCACGCGCTACCAGGACAAGGAATACAGCTGGGAGATCAACGAGGACAAGCTGGCGCAGCTGTGCGAACCGCTGCTGGCGCGCCTGCGCCTGCCCGTCGAACGGGCGCTGCGCGACGCCACCATCCGCGCCGCGGAATTGAATGAAGTGGTGCTGGCCGGCGGCGCCACGCGCATGCCGCTGGTGCGTAAACTCGTCTCGCGCATGTTCGGCCGCTTCCCCGCCATCCACCTGGACCCGGATGAAGCCGTGGCACTGGGAGCCGCCGTGCAGGCAGGCCTCAAGATGCGCGACTCTGCCCTCGATGAAGTGGTGATGACGGACGTGGCGCCGTACTCGCTGGGCATTTCGATTTCGCGCCAGGTCGGCGCGAACCAATATGAAGGCGGGCATTACCTGCCCATCATCGAGCGCAATTCCGTGGTGCCTGTCTCGCGCACGGAAAACATCACCACCATCTACGACAACCAGAAGGAAATCAACGTGGCGATCTTCCAGGGCGAGTCGCGCCTGGTGGCCGACAACGTCTTCCTCGGCAAGATCAGCTTCCCGATACCCGCGAAAAAGGCGGGCGAGATCGGCATCGACGTGCGCTTCACCTATGACGTCAGCGGCGTGCTGGAAGCGGAAGTGACGGTGCTGGCCACGCAGGAAAAGCACAAGATGGTCATCAGCGACAATGCGGGCGTGATGACGCCGGAACAGATCGAGCAGCGCTTTGCGGAACTGGCCGACCTAAAGATCCACCCGCGCGAACAGATGGAAAACCGCACCCTGGTCACGCGCGCCGACCGATTGTACGAGCAGTCGCTGGGCGACGTGCGCCAGTACCTGGCGGCGCACACGGCCAATTTCCAGGCGGCGCTGGAAACGCAGGACCCGAACACCATCCGCAAGGCGCGCCAGGCGCTCGACGAGGTGTTGCGCCAGGTCGAGAGCGAGAGCTTCCTGTAAATGGACGGCGGCATGCACAACGGGCAGCGCAGCCTGTGGAAGATCCTGGACACGGAGCCGACGGGCGACGAGCGCGCCCTCAAGCGCGCGTACGCGAAGCGCCTGAAGGTGACGCGTCCCGAAGACGATCCGGCCGCCTTCCAGGAACTGCGCGAAGCATATGAATACGCGCTGCGCCATGTGCACCTGTTTGCTGAGGAATTTCCGGAACCGCAAGCGGCCGAAGCGGCAGCGGCGGAAACGCCAGAAGCGCCGCCCATGGAACCGGCAGACCTGTGGGGCGTCATCGACGAGGCCCCACACGACGCCTGCACGGAACTGTGGGGCGTGATCGACGAACCAACGCAAGAACAGAGGCGCCCGCCGGAACAATGGGGCGTGGTCGCCATCGACCCGGCGCAGGAAGCGGCTAATCTGTGGCAAGGCTGCCTGGAGCTGACGCGGCATGCGGATGCCGGCGACGTGCTGGCCGGCATGCTGCAGGACGACGCCATGCTGAACCTTGACGTGCGCGAGGAATTCGACCTGTGCGCGCTGCGCTATTGCGCCAGCGCCGGCTATGACCTGGCGCTGCGCCAGGCCCTGTTCGAGCAGCTGGGCTGGGACCGCGACTTTTCCTACCTGGTGCGCAGCCATGCGGACCTGGTGCGCGGCGCCGTGCAGCGTTACCGGGCAGACCGCTCGTTTGCCCATTTCAGCGACAACCGCGACAGCTACCCCGGCCTGGACTGCATCATGTCGCAGCAGCCGCCAAGCGCCTACGCGCGCCAGCTGTTCGACCGCAAATTCACGCTGCAGCTGCGCGAACTGCTGCACGCGATACGCTGGCAGCACAGCGAGATGCTTGCCTGCAAGCTCGATACAGACCTGTTCGAGCAGTGGGAACACGCCGTCCATGCCAAACGCTACTTCAAGCAGACGGCGCTGGCCTCGGGCGGCCTGGGTTTCGTGCTGCACTTCATGCTCGCGGGTGTGCTCGATGCGGCCGGCTTCAAGCTCGGCGACACGGCTGCCTATGCCAGCCTGCTGGGCTTCCAGGCGCTCGCCTTTTCCCTGCTGGCCATGCATGCCTTGCGCTGGCCGGCGCCCCTGTTCGCGCGCCTGGAAGCGCTGCAGGAAACGTTGCAGGAACGCCTGCCCGTGCTGTGGCAACGGCCCGGCTTGCGGCAACTGGGCTGGATCGCGCCCTACCTCGTGCTGGCCTTGCTGCTGTTCCTGCCCGAACGCGGCGATACCATGCGCCTCGTCACTGCGGCCGGCCTGTGCGCGTCGGCCCTGCTCGCGTATGCGATGAACCGCCAGTTGCTGCACGGCATGCTGCTGCTCCTGTGCCTGGGCCTGTCGCTGTTCGCCGCCATGTTCATGAGCGGCAGGGGCCAGTCGGCGCTGGCCATCGGCGATGCCATGCCATTGATGTTTTGCCTGGCGGCGCTGGCCCTGCGCAGCGCCACCGGTCTGTATGGCGATTGCGGCTGGCCAGAGGCGCTCTTGCCCCGCCTGCGCGCGGCATGGCTGATCGGCTGCGCGGGCTTGCTGCTGCAACTGTATTTGCAACTGCTGCCGGCCGCCTTCGTCGGCGCCGCGCTGTATGTCTGGTCGTGTGCCGGCTTGCTGTTTTCCCCCAGCGATTTCAAATGGAAGACGATCTGGCCGGTGGTGCTGGTGCCGTCCATCGCCACTTTCGTGCTGGCCAGCCAAGCCCCGGCCATCCGCGCCATGCCGATGATGCATAACGGCGTCGAACTGGCCCTGGCCGTGCTCTATTTGACCTTGCGCTACATGTATCTGACGTACGGCAAGTCCTTTTCCAAATCCGGGCTGTCATAATCAGCTCCACGAATTCAACCGCAACCACTTAACACCGAAACAAGCGCCATGTCCACACAAACCAATTTATTTGACGATGCCCAGCCTGAGCCGATCGAGCCGGATGAACCGGTATTCGACGGCGAAGCGCTGACCCTGTCCACCTTCGCCGAGCGCGCCTATCTCGACTACGCCATCTCCGTCGTCAAGGGCCGCGCCCTGCCCGACGTGTGCGACGGACAGAAGCCCGTGCAGCGCCGCATCCTGTATGCGATGAATGAGCTGGGCCTCAATTCCACGGCCAAGCCCCGCAAATCGGCGGCCGTGGTCGGCGACGTGCTGGGTAAACTGCATCCGCATGGCGACCAGTCCGTGTACGACGCGCTAGTACGCATGGCGCAGGATTTCTCGCTGCGCTACCCACTGATCGATGGCCAGGGCAACTTCGGCTCGCGCGACGGCGACGGCGCCGCGGCCATGCGTTACACGGAAGCGCGCCTGACGCCGATCGCCAAGCTGCTGATGGATGAAATCGGCATGGGCACGGTGGACTTCCAGCCCAACTACGACGGTTCGACGGAAGAACCGAAGCTGCTGCCGGCACGCCTGCCGATGGTGCTGCTCAATGGCGCCTCCGGCATCGCCGTGGGCCTGGCGACGGAAATCCCGTCGCACAACCTGGCGGAAGTGGCCAAGGCGGCTGTCGCCATGATCCGCGATCCGAAGATAACGCACGCCGAACTGATGGCCATCATTCCCGGTCCGGACTTCCCCGGCGGCGGCCAGATCATCACGCCGCCATCGCAAATCCAGGACATGTACGCGAGCGGCCGTGGCAGCATGAAGGTGCGCGCACGCTGGAAGATCGAAGAACTGGCGCGCGGCCAGTGGCAAGCCGTCGTGACGGAACTGCCGCCCGGCACCTCGTCGCAAAAGGTGCTGGAAGAAATCGAGGAATTGACGAATCCAAAGATCAAGCTGGGTAAGAAGGCGCTGTCGCCGGACCAGGTGGCCCTGAAGGCGCTGATCCTCAATTCGCTCGACACCATCCGCGACGAGTCGGGCCGCGCCGCGCCCGTGCGCCTCGTGTTCGAACCGAAATCGAAGAACCAGGACCAGACGGAGTTCATGCTGATGCTGCTGGCGCATACGTCGCTGGAATCGTCGACCTCGATCAACCTGGTGATGATCGGCGGCGATGGCCGTCCGCGCCAGAAAGGCCTGGGCGACATCCTGCGCGAGTGGATCGATTTCCGCTTCGAGACCGTCACGCGCCGCACCGGCTACAAACTGGGCAAGGTCAAGGACCGCATCCATATCCTGGAAGGGCGCGAAGCGATCCTGCTCAATATCGACAAGGTGATCCAGATCATCCGCAATTCGGATGAGCCGAAGGCGGCCCTGATCGACGCGTTCAAACTGTCCGAACGCCAGGCTGACGATATCCTGGAAATCCGCTTGCGCCAGCTGGCGCGCCTGGAAACGATCAAGATCCAGCAGGAACTGGCCGAGCTGCGCAAGGAAGAAAAATCCTTGCAAGACCTGCTCGACAACCCGGGCTCGATGAAGCGCGCCGTCATCCGCGAGATCGAAGCGGACGCCAAGCAGTTCGGCGACGCGCGCCGCACCCTGATCGAGGAAGCGCAGAAAGCCGTGGCCGAACAGAAGGTGGTCGATGAACCCGTCACCGTCATCATTTCGGAAAAAGGCTGGGTGCGCGCGCGCACCGGCATCGGCCACGATGCGGCGCAATTCACGTTCAAGGCGGGCGACAGCCTGCATGGCGCCTTCGAGTGCCGCACGGTCGATACCCTGCTGGGCTTTGGCAACAATGGCAAGATTTACTCGGTTCCCGTCTCGGCACTGCCCAACGCCCGCGGCGACGGCGTGCCGATCACGACCTTGTGCGACCTGAGCGGCGGCACGCCCGGCAACGCCGTGCGCATCCTCCATTACTTTGCGGGCAATGGCGCCACCAACTTGCTGCTGGCATCGAGCGCTGGCTACGGCTTCATCGCCAAGGCAGGCGACATGACGAGCCGTCTGAAAGGCGGCAAGGCCTTCATCACCCTGGACGACGGCGACGTGCCTCTGGCGCCCAAAGTTATCCCCGAGGCGGCCAGTGCCCTGGCCTGCCTGACGGAAGGCGCGCGCCTGCTGGTGTTCGGCCTCGATGAAATGAAAACCCTGTCCAAAGGCGGCACGGGCGTCAAGCTGATCGACCTCGATGCCAAGGACAAGCTGCTGGCCGTGCAGCCGATCACCCAGCGCGGCGTGGTGGTCTCGGGCATCGGCCGGGCATCGAAACCGCAGGATGCGTCGCTGGGCGCCACGGCCCTGGTCGAACACTTCGGCAAGCGCGCGAAGAAGGGCAAGGCGCTGGCGGCCAAGCTGAAACCAGTGTCCATGGCGGCCATCGGCTGATCGCCACCCCGTCATACGAAAAGACAGGTTCGCCTGTCTTTTTTTTCGCCCATCGCCCCGTAGCGGCCGCAGGGAAAATAGTTGTACAGATAATTTTACAGATACGTCCCGCGTTCCCGTTATCCCTGCAGGCATGCCACCGGCATGCCGCACACGGACAGGAGAACAAGGATGACAAACAACGTTTCAGGCAGGATTCCATGCAGCGCCTGACCCCGGCCGAACGGCTGGTGGCGGCCATGGCGGCCGAAGGCTTGCCCTATAAAAGCATCGCCAGGGAACTGGGCAAGTCGCCGGCCACCGTGCGCAACCAGTTGCATGCGATTTACCAGAAGCTGGGCGTGGGCAACCGCACGGCGCTCGCCTGTAAGCTGCGCGGCACACCTTAACGCCGCGACAGGCGCAGCACGTCGGGCGTCGCTTCGACGATGTCGATCACCTCCTGCGTCCCGCTGGCGTCACTGAGCGCATAGCGTCCCATGCCCAGGGGGTGCAGCCGGGTCACGGGGCCGGCGCGGGGCCGGTCATCGGGGCCGGGCGTCATGGACGTCAAGGTCGCCTCCCCTGGCGCCATGGCGCCGGCGGGCGCGCCGAACTCGAGCACCTTGCGCCCCTGGCGGCTGGGCGGAAAGGCGAACGTGGCCGTAGGCCGGTACACCTCGATACCGTCTGCATCCTCCTCGAAGGAATGCGTCCAGCTACCGCTGGGCAAAGCCATCGTCATGCCGTGCATGCCGCCTCCCGTTTAACACATGAACGTCAGAAACACGATACCACGCCGCCCAGACTTTCATAGCCGCTCACGGAGGGCGACCAGGCCGTGCCGTTCCACGCCTTGTGGAACAGGGCGCCATTCGTGCCCGTGACGAATACGTCGAGGCGGTTCGCCGCCCAGGCCGTGGCGCGCGGACGCGAGGTGCAGATGCCGCCCAGGTTTTCAAATCCCGTCAGCGACGGACTCCAGGCGCTGCCGTTCCATGCCTTGTGGTACAGGGCGCTGTCCGTGCCGATGACGAACAGGTCGAGCCGGTTGGGCGCCCACGACACGGCTTCCACTTCGCCCATGCAAATGCCGCCCAGTCGTTCAAAACCATCGTTGGAAGGCCCCCATTTCGCGCCATCCCACCACTTGTGGTACAGGGCGCCATCGGTACCCGTGACAAACACGTCGAGGCGGTTCGGTCCCCACGCCACCGCCTTCGGCGACGAGGTGCAGATGCCGCCCAGGCGCTCATAGCCCGTCAGCGACGGTCCCCAGGCCGTGCCGTTCCACCACTTGTGGTACAGGGCCCGATCCGTGCCGATGACGAAGACATCGAGGCGGTTCGGCCCCCATGCCACAGCTTCCGGCTGGCCCAGACAGATGCCGCCCATGGCTTCGTAACCCGTCAGCGACGGCCCCCAGGCGGCGCCATTCCACCACTTGTGATACAGGCCCCGGTCCGTGCCGACGACAAACACGTCGAGGCGGTTCGGCCCCCAGGCCACGGCGCGCGGGTCGCCCACGCACAAGCCGCCCATGGCTTCATAGCCGGTCAGGGACGGTCCCCAGGCCGTACCGTTCCACCATTTGTGGAACAAACCGCTGTCGGTGCCCGTGACGAACACGTCGAGCCGGTTCGGCGCCCACGACACCACCTGCGGCGCACTGGTACAGATGCCTCCCTGCCCTTCATAGCCGGTGACGGACGGCGCCCAGGTCGAGCCATTCCAGGCCTTGTGGTACAGCGCGCGGTCCGTACCCAGCACGAAGACGTCGAGGCGGTTCGCCCCCCAGGCCACGACGGGAGAAGAACTCTGGCGCGGCGTGGCGCCTGCCCCCGTGCCTCCTGTGCCGATACTGGCGCGCGGACCATCGAGACAGGCCTGCATGCGCGCCACCTGGCCCGCCGTGAACATGAACATGGCGGGATCGTCGACGTAATCCATATAGTTCATGAACATGTCGCCATTCGGACCATTGCTGCAGGAAATGTGGGGGAACGAAGGCTGGCCCGTATTCGGCCCGCCCTGGTTGGGCGTGTCGGCCACGTTGTCCGTGCCCGAGCAGCCGGTGCCGTCGTCGCCCCAGATATGGTTCAGGTTCAGCCAGTGGCCGATTTCATGCGTGGCCGTGCGCCCCAGGTGGAACGGCGGCGCGGCCGTGCCGGTCGTGCCGAAGGCCGATTGCAGGATCACCACGCCATCGGTGGCCGCCGGGCCGCCGGGGAACTGAGCGTAGCCCAGCAAGCCGCCACCGAGCTGGCACACCCAGATATTCAGGTAGCTGTCGGCCGGCCAGGCATCCATGCCGCCCGTCGCCTGCGACTTGACGGCATCGTCCGCGCCAAACGAGGCGACCGTCGTCTGGCGCCGCTCGATGCCGCTGGTGGCCGCGCCATGCGGATCGGTCGTGGCCAGCGCAAACTCGACGCGCGCATCGGCCGTCAGCGGCAAAAATGGCGTCGGCGTGCTGTTCACATCCGGGTTGACGTGTCGGAAGTCGCGATTGAGGACATCGATCTGGCTGGCGATCTGCGCATCCGAAATATTCTGCGCGGCCGTATTCCACACCACGTGCACCACCACCGGTATCTGCGTCACGCCGGAACGTCCGGCAATGCTGCTGTCGCCCTCGTATAGTCCGGCCAGGTTTTCGATATCGGCGCGCACGTTCGCATAGGATGGATCTTCGGTCAGCAGGCGGCGATGCACATCCATCGTGGCGCAGGTGCGCGTCTGCGGCGTACCGCCACCCTGCCCCCCGTCACCGCCGTTGCCACCGCCACCATCGCCGCCCATGCCGCCGCCACCGATCTGCATGCAGCTGGTGCCCGCCATGCCTTGCGGTGCCTGCTGCATGCCGCCGCCCGGCATGGCGCCGGCATCCACGGCGGTCGCGCCCTGGGCGAGCGCCGCCTGGTCCGCGTATGACACGCCCAGGCGCAGCCCCGGCATGGCGTCGCCGCCCGCCGCATCAGCATCGGCCTGCATGTCGCCCTCGACCGGCATCGCCTGCATGGAAGACATGACGGACATGCCTTCAGCCGAACCGGTGGCCGGTGTTTTTTTCGTTTTAGCGGTGCTCATGATGTCTCCCTTCGTCTGTTTGCCAGATCACTATGGCACGGCGAAAAGAGGAGCATTTGCGCCAGATCAAGACTGGCAAGCGGCGCCAAGGAAAAGTAGCAGACGAAAAAAAAGACAGCCGAAGCTGTCTTTGGGGTTTGCAGGCCTCGGCCTGCAAACGGTGGATTACTTGGCGGCGGCGGCCTTGACTTCAGCGTCGGCCTTGGCCTTCACTTCTTCCGTCTTGGTGGCGGCGATGGCTTTGTCGGCATTCGCTTCCACTTTTTCCTTGGCGACCTTGGCATCCGCTTTCACGGCGGTTTTGCCCGCTTTCGCATCGGCCTTGGCGGCAGCCTTGTCAGCCTTGGCTTGCGCCTTCATCTTGTCTTCCGGATCGGCATCGGCCACTTTATCGTGGGCCTTGGCCTTGGTTTTGTTCGCCTTGTGCTGGGCGTCGGCTTTCTTTTCGTCGGCCTTCATTTCTGCCTTGGCGACATTGGCGTCAGCCTTGGCATCGACTTTGGCTTCCTTGTTGGCAGCCTTGTTGATGTCATGCTGCGCAGACGCCTGGGCGCTGGCAACGGCTGGGGTAACTGGCGACGTTTGCGCGATGGCAGCGGATGCAAACAGGGTAGCGATCAGGGTGGCGAGTAATTTGTTCATGATGAGACCTTTCAATATGGTTTAATTTTATTCTTACTAAAGGCGGGCAAAATGTTCAAAATTTGCCAGGCATCGCGCTGTTTCTTGATGTAGCGCAATGGCATGACTTCATAGTAAAGATAACTGGCAAACCACACAGTGCGTTAGCGCACTCAACGGAAAATATGTGCATTTCGGCAAACTTCCCATCGAGCGCGGCCGTACACTGCAGGACCTCACACGCTGACGGCCAGGGCCGCGTGGCGCGCCGCCACCCACTCCTCGTTGGCCGGCTCCACGCCCACCACGATGCGGCTGGCATCGCTGGAAATACGGCTGGCGTTGCGCGCATTGGCCTGCGCGTCGAGCACGGGGCCAATAAAGCCCAGCTCGGCGCAGATGCGCTGGCGCAGCTCGGCACTGTGCTCACCGATACCGGCCGTAAACACCAGCATGTCCAGCCCGCCCAGCACGGCCGTCAGGGCGCCGATCTCGCGCACGATGCGGCGGATATATAAAGCCAGCGCGGCGCGGATGCGCTCGCCCGTGGCATCCTGGCGGTCCTGCTGCGCCAGCAAGACCGGCGGATCGGCCGACACGCCCGACACGCCCAGCAAGCCCGATTCGTGGTACAGCACGTGCGCCACCTTTTCCAGCGACAGCTTTTCGATCTCCATCAGGTAGATGACGGCGCCCGGATCGAGCGAACCGCAGCGCGTGCCCATCATCAGGCCGTCGAGCGCGGAAAATCCCATGGTGGTGGCCACGCTGTGCAGATTATCCATGGCGCACAGGCTGGCGCCGCTGCCCAGGTGGGCCACGATGACCTTACCGCGCGCGGCAGCGCCGAAGCGCTGCTCCAGCACCAGCGACTGGTATTCATACGACAGGCCGTGGAAGCCATAGCGGCGCAAGCCCCGTTCCCACGCATCGTACGGCAGGGCCAGCATCTGCTCGACCTGCGGCACCGTGTGGTGGAAGGCCGTGTCGAAGCACGCCACCTGGGCGATGTCGGGCCGCGATTCGAGCAGCACCTCGATCGCCTCCAGCGCGAACGGCTGGTGCAGGGGCGCGAGCGGCACAAAGCTTTTCAGGTCCGCCAGCACGGTGAAGTCGATGCGCACGGGGGCGAAATACTTGCTGCCGCCATGCACCACGCGGTGCGCCACGGCGCGCAAGGAACGCCCGTCCAGCTGCGCCACCACTTGCGCGCGGATATATTCGAGGGCCGCGTGATGGGGCTGCTCCGGGTCCAGCTGCAAGGCGACTGCCGGCAGTCCGCCAGCGCGGTAAGTGGCGTTTTCGCGGCCGATGCCTTCGACCTTGCCGCTCCATTGCGCCTGCTGCGGCAGCACGCCGCCCGCTTGCTCGAACAGGGCGAACTTGATGCTCGACGAGCCGCAATTGAGCACCAGGATCAGGGTGCCATCGGCATGTTGGACTGCTGCGTTCATGGCGGCGTGCTCCGGTAATGGTTGGCCAACATCACGGCGATGGCGCACGAGGCGATGCGGCTGGCGCGCGAGTCGGCGCGGCTGGTCAGGATGACGGGAATTTTCGCGCCCAGCACGATGCCGGCGCTGTCCGCGTCGCCCATGTATTCGAGCTGCTTGGCCAGCATGTTGCCGCTTTCCAGGTCGGGCACCAGCAAGATATCGGCGCGGCCCGCCACCTCGGAGACGATGCCCTTGACGGTGGCGGCGGCGATCGAGACGGCGTTATCGAAAGCCAGCGGGCCGTCGAGGATCGCGCCCGTGATCTGCCCGCGGTCGGCCATCTTGCACAGGGCGGCGGCATCGAGCGTGGCGGGCATGTCCGCGTTCACCGTTTCCACGGCGGCCAGGATGGCCACGCGCGGCCTTGCCACGCCGATCACGTGCGCCAGGTCGATGGCGTTGCGCACGATGTCGGCCTTCATGGCCAAGTTGGGCGCGATATTGATGGCCGCGTCCGTGATGATGAAAGGACGCGGATACGCGGGTGTCTGCATCAGGAAGCAGTGGCTGATGCGGCGCTTGGTGCGCAGGCCGGCGCTGGCCGACAGCACGGCCGACATCAGTTCATCCGTGTGCAGGCTGCCCTTCATCAAGGCTTCCACTTCGCCCTTGCCCGCCAGTTCGGCACCGCGCGCAGCTGCCGCATGGCTATGCTCGACGTCCTCGATGGCGATGCCGGCCAGGCTCAGGCCAGCTTCCAGCGCCACCGCCTCCAGGCGCGCGCGCGGCGCCACCAGCACGGGCGTGATCAGGCCGGCCGCATGCGCGTCGAGCGCGCCCGACAGGCTCAGTTCATCGCAAGGATGGATCACGGCCACCTTGATGGGGCCCAGGGTGCGCGCATGTTCCAGCAGGCGCCGCGTGCCGTCGCCGTTATGCAGACGCACTTCGGGCAGGGTGGCGCGCTGGCGTTCGATCTGTTCGGCGGGCGCAATCACCTGCGCCTCGCCGTCGAGCACCACGGCGCCGTGCTGGTTGACGCAGCGGCACGCCAGGGTCACGTGGCGGCTGCGCGGATCGAGGGCCGTGACGGTGACGCTGATGGCCAGCGTATCGCCCACGCGCACGGGCTGCAAAAAGCGCAGGGTCTGGCCCGTGTAGACGGTGCCGGCTCCGGGCAGACGCGTGCCCAGCACGGCGGAAATGAGGGCCGCGCCCCACATGCCGTGGGCGATCACGCCCTGGTAGCGGCTGGCGGCGGCAAATTCGGCATCAAGGTGCTGCGGGTTGTCATCGCCCGACATCACCGCGAACAGGGCGATATCGTCCATGCTCAGGGTGCGCGTGATGCTGGCGCTGTCGCCGATGGCGATCTGGTCGAAGGTGCGGTTACGTACGATATTCAAGTCATCGTCTTGGGTAGTAGTCATCGTGGTCTTCTATACAGGGGTAATGTGTTTGGCCGGCTTGGCTTTTGGCCCGGCAGGGGATGAGCGCGCGTCCGACGGCAACGCCTTCGCTTGCGCCTTGATCGCGCGCTCGAAGACGTCCATCATCTGCTGCAGGCTCGCTTCCTCGTCCGGCGTCGGCGCTTCGGGCACTTGCAGCACTTGCTGCAGCCATTCGGACAGCGCGCCGATGTCGTCCGGGCTGGCGCGCGACAGCAGGATCGGCAAGGCGGCGATGGCGGCATCGAAATCATGCAGCATCAAACGCGCCTGCTGGCGCACGATGCCGCGGAATTCCTCCATGTTGACATCCTGCCGGTACTGCGGCTTGATCAATTTCAGGGCCAGGTTGACCCTGCGCTCGTCGGCGATCATGCGGAAGCGGTAGATGTAAAACAGCGCGCGCACGGCCGCTTCCACCAGGCCGCCCCGCTGCATGTCCTCGTCCATCTTGCGCGTTTCGCAGCGCACGTATTCGCAATGCTCGGGCGAGATGCCGGGATGGGGACGCGGCGGCGTCATGTCGCCGATGGCTTGTCCCGTCAGCGCCTGCACCAGGGGCGAGCCGTACACCAGGTCGAAGGTGGTTTCCTGCACCGTGTCGCGCCAGTCTCGCCAGCCGTTCAAGCCGGCCGTGATGGCGCCGGAGATGGCCTCCTGCATGGCCAGCAGCGGGTTGTCGGGCGCCACCGGCTGGCGATGGGCGCGTACTTTTTCCGCCTCCTTGGCCACCAGCCTGGCCAGCGGATTATGGTCCGTCCAGCGTTCGTAAGACACGCGCAGCGGATGCGCGAGCTGCAGGAAGCGCGCCGACTGCGGCGTGACCATGGCGCGGACCCACGGCTGCGCAAACGTGCGGTACAAGGCCAGGTTCACTTCGGACACGCGCGCAGCGGCGGCGAACTTGCGGTCGTTTTCCACGCTTGGCTGCACGATGGCGCGCACATCCTCGATGCCGCGGTGCTCGACCTGCAGCACATAGTCGCCGCTGGCCAGGTCGGCGTTCGGCGTGTCGGGCGTCTTGTCGACGATCCTCGCTTCGTAGATACCGGCCGGCAGCAGGTTGATCAGGTCGATATTGCTGGCGAATTTCTGGTGTTCCTTGTGCCCCACCTTGGCCGAGACGAAGATGCCCAGGTGGCCGATGCTGTCATGCACGGCATACACGATGGTCTGGTCGTGCAGCAGCACATCCTTGTCATCGCGGTACAGGTCCGTGATCCAGCCCAGCGCCTGCGGCGGTGGCGTGATGTTGTCGCCGTTCGAGCAAAAGACGACGATGGGCGAACGGATATTGCGCAAGTCCAGGCGCACGCCATCGGACGTGATCAACTCCGCCGTAGCCAGGCGGTTGCCGATGAACAGATTGTCGACGATGTACTGCATCTCGACGTCGTTCAGGAAGACGTGGCCGCCCCAGTATTTTTCAAATTCCAGGTAACGGGGCGCTTCCGTGTCGATGTTTGCATACAGGTTGTACTGCTTGCTCCACAGGGTGTTGGCCGGGTTCAGCTTCTCGAAATTCTGCACCAGGCTGGCGCCGTCGAAACGGCCGTTGCCCAGGTCGCCCGCCAGCGCCGTGGCCCAGCTGCCGCCCATCAGCCCACCGGCGTAGCGCATCGGATTGCGGCCATGCCAGCCGGCCCAGTACGACACGGGCGCGCCGGCCACGATAATGGGGCCGAACAGTTCCGGGCGCATGGCCGCCGTCATGAGGATTTGCCAGCCCGCCTGGCAATTGCCGATAACGACGGGCTTGCCCTCGCTGAGCGGATGCAGGGCGATGACTTTTTCCAGGAAGGCCGCCTCGGCGTGCATCACGTCTTCCACCGTCTGTCCCGGCACGGGATCGGGCAGGAAGCCAATGAAGTAGCACGGGTGGCCGGCGCGCAGGGCCACACCGATTTCGCTTTCCGCCTTGAAGCCGCCGATGCCGGGACCGTGTCCCGCGCGCGGGTCGACGACGACGAAGGGCCGCTTCGACGGATCGGGTTCCGGCGCATCGGGCGTCAATATGCGCGCCAGGCCGTAGTTGACGGGGCGCGCCAGCTCCAGGCCGGACATCACCAGTTCGGCGGGGAAGTCCAGCACGTTCGGCACTTCCTCGGCCATGTGCTCCTGGTACTGGTTGCCGCGCCGGCGCATCACGTCCGCGTACAGTACGATGCGCTGCCACGAATCGCGCGCATAGTCGCCCAGCACGCCCAGCGACGGCAAGCCGCCGGTGGAGAAAAATGGTGCAGCTTCGATCTTCATGGCTATCCTTTTCATGCAAAAAACGCCGGACCATTCCGGCGCGGGGGCTACGCCATCTGGCTGATGGTCTTGCGAAAGCGCGCCAGCGCGAAGGTAAACAGGGCCGTGCCGATGGCCAGCAGGGCCAGGAACGGCTTCCAGACTACGTCGATGCCGGCGCCCCGGTACAAAATCGCCTGGCTCAATTCGACGAAATGCGTGGTCGGGGCGATCAGCATGATGTTTTGCACCAACTGGGGCATGCTTTCGCGCGGCGTGCTTCCGCCCGACAGCATCTGCAGCGGCAGCAGCACGAGGATCAGCAGCATGCCGAACTGCGGCATGCTGCGCGCCACGGTGGCGAGGAAAATACCCATCGACGTGGTGGCAAACAGATGCAGCGCCGCGCCGCACAGGAACAGCGCGATCGAGCCTTCGATGGGCACGTGCAGCATGCCGCGCACCACCAGGTTCAACGACAGGGCGGCGGCCAGCAGCACCACCAGGCCCATCGACCACACCTTGCCCAACATGATCTCGGCCGGCGTGACGGGCATCACCAGCAAATGCTCGATGGTGCCGTGTTCGCGCTCGCGGATCAGGGCCGCACCCGTCAAAATGATCGACAGCATCGTCACCTGGTTGATGATTTCCATCAGCGAGCCAAACCAGGCCTGGCTCAGCGATGGATTGAAGCGCGCGCGCATCACCAGTTCCACCGGCGAGACGGTCGCGCCCCGATAGCGTTTGGCGAATTCGGCCACTTCGCCAGCGACAATCTGCTGGATATAGCCGCTGCCGCTGAAGGCCTGGCTCATACGCGTGGCGTCCACGTTCAGCTGCAGCTCCGCCTGGCGCCCGCCCAGCACGTCGGCCTGCAGCTTGGGCGGTATCGTCAGCACGAAGGTGTACTGGCCCGCATCGAGGCCCGCATCGACCTGGCTCTGGTTGATCATGGCCGGCGGCGTGAACTGGGGCGGAAAGAAGGCCGAGGCGATGCGCCCGGACAGGGGCGAGCCATCCTCGTCGACGATGGCGATCGAGGCCATGTGCAGGGTTTCCGGCTTGGCCGTGGCGGCCACGTAGATGGCCAAGGTGAACGTGTAGAGGATCAGGATCAGCATCATGGGATCGCGGATCAGGCTCCAGATTTCCTTCACGCCCAGGCGGTAGATATTTTCAAGATGCCGCATATCAGCTCTCCTGTTTCTTCAGCAGCGCCACCGTCACACCGAGGATCACGGGAATGGCCACGATCAGGGGCCAGAACGAGGCATGCAGGTCACCAAAGCCCAGCGCCTTGTTGAACACCCCCCGGCTGATATTGAGCATGTGCGTGGCCGGGTACATCAGGCCGATGGCCTTGCCCACGCCTTCCATCGACGAGACGGGATTGAGCAGGCCTGAAAACTGGATGGCCGGGATCATGGTGCCGATCATGGTCACGAACAGGGCCGCGATCTGGCTGCGCGTAAACGTCGACGCGAACAAGCCGATGCCGGTGGCGCAGATATTGAAGATGAAGGTGGCGCCGATCAGGGTCGGCAGGCTACCCTTGATCGGCACGCCGAAGGCCGTCACCGCCAGCAGCGCCATGAGGATGAAATTGAGCATGGCCAGCAGCACGTACGGCACCTGCTTGCCGAGCAAAAATTCCAGGCGCGTGACGGGCGTCACGTACAGATTGATGATGGAACCCAGCTCCTTTTCGCGCACCACGGACAGCGCCGCCAGCATGGCCGGCAGCATCAGCAGCAGCAGGGGAATCACGGCCGGCACCATGGCCGGCAGGCTTTTCACGTCCGGGTTGTAGCGGTAGCGCGTCTGGATGGCGACGGGGTTGTTCATCGTGATGCCATAGCGGTGCAAGGCCTGGTCGGCCAGCCACAGCTGATGCATGCCCTGTACATAGCCCTGCACGGTTTCGGCGCGCATCGGCATGGCGCCATCGATCCACGCGCCCACCTGGGCCGGTGCGCCGCGCTGCACGTCGCGCGCGAAGCCGGGCGGGATCTCGATGGCCAGCGACAGTTCGCCGCTGCGCATGCGCTTGTCGATATCGGCATAGTCGCGCAAGGGCGGTCGCTCGATGAAGTAGCGCGAGCCGGCCAGGTTGTTCGTGTAATTCTGGCTCAAAGTCGTCTGGTCGTGGTCAAGTACCGCATAACTGAGGTCTTCGACGTCCAGGCTGATGCCGAAGCCGATGACGAACAGCAGCAGCACGGAGCCGCCCAGCGCCAGCGTCAGGCGCACGGGATCGCGGCGCAGTTCCAGGGTTTCGCGCCACATGTAGCTGAGCATGCGTCCCAGGCTGAAACGGCTGCGCCGGTGCTGCGGCGCTGGTGCCTGCACTGCCGCTTCCTGCGCGGGCGCCGGCGTTTCCTGCACTGCCGCGGGCGCCGTGCCGCCGCCCGCCTCTTCCAGGTAGGCGATGAAAGCCGCTTCCAGCGACGGTGCACCCTTCTTGCGCACCAGTTCTGCCGGCGCATCGCTGACCAGCACTTTACCCGCGTGCATCAGCGAAATGCGGTCGCAGCGCTCGGCCTCGTTCATGAAGTGGGTGGAAATGAAAATGGTGACGCGGTCGCGCCGCGCCAGCTCGATCATCAGGCGCCAGAAATTGTCGCGCGCGATGGGGTCGACGCCGGACGTCGGCTCGTCGAGGATCAGCATTTCCGGCTTGTGCACCATGGCCACGGCCAGCGACAGCCGCTGGCGTATGCCCAGCGGCAGGCTGTCGGGCAAGTCGTCCATCACTGCGCGCAAGTCGAAGCGCAGCGCCATCTCGTCGATGCGTGCAGCGATTTCAGCTTCCGGGACGTGGAACAGGCGCGCGTGCAGCACCAGGTTCTGGCGCACCGTCAATTCGCTATACAGAGAGAAGGCCTGAGACATGTAGCCGACCCTGCGGCGCGTGTCGATATCGTTGGAATCGACCTCCTTGCCGAACAGCCAGGCCTTGCCTTCCGTCGCCGGCAAGAGGCCCGTGAGCATCTTCATGGTGGTCGACTTGCCGCAGCCGTTCGATCCCAAAAAGCCGAAAATCTCGCCGCGACCGATGCGGAAATTCACATGGTCGACGGCCGTGAAATCGCCGAAGCGCATGGTCAGGTCTTTGGCCTCGATGGCCACGTCCTGCGCACTGGCCGCATCCAGCGGCGTGATGACGACGGGCTGGTGACCGGCGCGCTTGGCGTCGGGCAGCAGCTTGATGAAGGCCGCTTCCAGGTTGCCGCTGTCCGTGCGCGCCAGCAGTTCGGCCGGCGTGCCCGTATCGAGCACCTTGCCGTCGTCCATGGCCACCAGCCAATCGAAGCGCTGCGCCTCGTCCATGTAGGCGGTGGCCACCATCACGCTCATTTGCGGGCGCTGCACGCGGATGCCGGCGATCAGGTCCCAGAACTGGGCCCGCGCCAGCGGATCGACGCCGGTGGTGGGCTCATCGAGAATGAGCAGGTCGGGATCGTGGATCAAGGCGCAGCACAGGCCCAGCTTCTGCTTCATGCCGCCCGACAGCTTGCCCGCCGGGCGCGCCAGGAAGGGCTGCAAGCCCGTGCTGCGGGTCAGCTGGTCGATGCGGCGGCGGCGTTCGGCCGCGTCGTGGCCGAACAGGCGCGCGAAAAACTGCAGGTTTTCCTCGACCGACAGGGTCGGATACAGATTCTTGCCCAGACCTTGCGGCATGTAGGCGATACGGGGACAGACGTCGTCGCGGTGGCGCGCATCGCGCATGTCGCCGCCCAGCGCCATCACGCTGCCCTGCTGCACGGCGCGCGCGCCGGCCACCAACGACAGCAGGCTCGATTTGCCCACGCCATCGGGTCCGATCAAGCCCACCATGCGGCCGGCCGGCACGTCCAGGTCGATGGCGTCGAGCGCCACCGTCTTGCCGTAATGCTGGCTGACGCCCTTGATGCGGACGACAAAGGAGTTCACGTCCATGCTCACTGCGGAACCTTGGCAGTCAGTTCAGCGGGCCATGCCTGCTTCGCATCGAGACGCACCCAGGCCACGCCAGGCAAGCCCACTTTTACCAGCGCCAGATGCTTTTGCAGCAGCTCGCGGCTGATCTGCGCCTTCACGCGGAACATCAGCTTCTGGCGCTCGCTGGCCGTTTCCACCGTCTTCGGCGTGAACTGCGCGCTGGCCGCGACGAACGAGATCGTCGCCGGAATCACGTAATTGGGCGCCGCGTCGAGGATGATGCGCACCTCGCCGCCCAGCGCCACCTTGCCGGCCGCTGTCTCGGGCAGGAAGAAGGTCATGTAGACGTCCGACAGGTCTACGAGGTTAAGCACCTTGCCGCCGCCCGCCAGTACTTCGCCCTGCTGCGCCACCAGGTATTGCACGCGGCCGTCGCGCGGCGCCATCAGCTGGCCATCGGCCAGGTCGGAATCGATGCGCGCCGTCGTCGCCTCGGCGGCGACCACGGCGGAGCGCGAACCCACCACCTGCGCCTTTGCCGCGTCGATGGCCGCCTGCGCCGCCGTCACTTGCGCCTTGGCCGCGTTCAATGCTGCTGCCACGCTGCGCACGCGGGCGCGGTCGTCATCGAGTTCCTGCACCGAGGAAGCGCCCTCTTTCGACAGGGTTTCGGAACGGGCCAGGCGGCGCTTGGCCGCATCGAGTTCGCTTTCGCGCTGCGCCACCATGGCCAGCGCGGCCGCCTTGTCGCTCTCTCGCACGGCCACCTGCGCCTGCGCGCCCACCACGGCGTCAGACGCCTGCTGCTGGCGCGCGCGCGCCTCGTCGCGCTGGGCCGTCAGGGAGTCGACCTGCATGGTGGCCAGCGGCTGGCCCGACTTGACGAAGTCGCCCTCGCGCACGAGGATCTCCTTGACCCGGCCCGCCAGCTTGGTGGCGACGTCGATTTCCGTCGCTTCGATGCGGCCATTGCCGCTGACGAAACCTTCGCCTGGGCCCGTGGGACGCATTTTTTGCCAGGCCACATAGCCCAGTACGAGAACGGCCACGACCAGCGCCGCGGGAATGAGTTTTTTCTTCAGTTGTGGAGTCATGGTATGGGGGCGATCAAATTAGTGGGTGGAAGCGGCGGCGGAAGTGGCTGGCGCGCCACCGCCCAGCGCCGCATACAGGCTGACCTGACTGGACAGCAGCGCGCGGCGCGTCTGCACCAGCTGCTGCTCGACCGTCAGCAAGTCGCGCTGCGCGTCGAGCACTTCCAGGTAGGGCGCGGCGCCATTGTCGTAGCGCAGCTTGGCCAGGCGCGCCCGTTCGCTCTGCGCGGCCAAAGTCGTCTTGCCGATATCGACCTGCAGCGCCAGCCAGCGCCGGTTCGACAGCGCGTCGGCCACTTCGCGGAAGGCGCCCTGCACGCTTTTTTCGTAATTGGCCACGGCCACGTCGCGGCGCACTTCGGCCAGTTCCATATTCGCGCGCAGGCGGCCCGCGTCAAAGATCGGCAGCACCAGGCGCGGCGCGAAATTCCACGCGCCGCTGCCCGAATCGAACAAGCCGCTCAATTCCGCGCTGGCCGTGCCGTAGGCTGCCGTCAAGGAAATCGTCGGGAAGAAGGCGGCGCGCGCGGCGCCGATATTGGCTTGCGCAGCGCGCAGCTGGTGTTCGGCCGCCACCAGGTCGGGACGCTGCGTGAGCAAGGCCGAGGGCAGGCCCGCATGCAGCGGCTGCAGCACGCTGGCGTCGTCGAAGCGGCGCACCTCACCAGCCACCGGCGTCAGGTCGACGGGGCCGCCCACCAGCTGTGCCAGCGCGTGCGCCTGCACGGCACGCGCCTGTTCCAGCTGCGCCGACAGCGACAAGGCCTGGCTGAGCAAGGTTTCCACCTGCGTCAGGTCCAGCTTGGAAATCGACCCGACTTCAAAGCGGCGCGTGAAGATGCGCAGCGATTCGGCGCGGCTGTCGACGGTGGCGCGCGCCAGTTCCACCCGTTCATCGAGTTCGCGCAAGCCCAGGTAGCCATTGGCCACCTGCGCCACCAGCGCCACGCCGACGGCGCGGCGCGCCTCGTCGCTGGCCAGCAGGGTTTGCAGGGCGCTGTCCTTCAGGCTGCGCACGCGGCCCCAGAAGTCGAGTTCCCAGGCGCTCACGTTCAAGCCTGTCTGGTACTGCGCGCTCGTCATGGGGCGGCCCGTCACGCTCAGGTCACCGGGCACGCGCGAGCGGCTGCCGGAGGCGCCCAGCGCGATAGTGGGAAATTGTTCGGCGCGCTGAATGCCATACGCGGCGCGCGCCTCTTCCACGCGCAGGGCGGCGATGCGGATGTCACGGTTGCTGGCCAGCGCCTGCGCAATCAGCACCTGCAGGCGCGCGTCAGCAAAGTAGGCTTGCCAGGCGACGTCGGGCGCGTGCGCGCCGGCGGAATCGGTTTCCGGATACTGCGCCGCCACGGGCAACGGCGGTGGCGCATACGGCGGCACCATCGAGGCGCAGCCGGCCAGGGCCAGCGCGGTGGCCACCGCGGCCATCCTGGCGCAGTTGGGCAAAGTAGGAACAGCCATGGTTATCTTCTTCCAGTCAATTCAGAATGTTGTAGCCGCCATCGACGTACAGAGTGCCGCCGGTGATGGCGCGCGCGCCGTCACCGGCGAGGAAGGCGCACAGCGCGCCCACGTCCTCGATGGTAGCCAGGCGCCGCATGGGCGAGCGCTCGATGGCGTCAGCCATCAGGCGGTCGAAATGGGCAATGCCGGAAGCGGCCCGCGTTTCCAGTGGCCCCGGCGAAATGGCGTTGACGCGGATGCCTTGCGGGCCCAGTTCGGCGGCCAGGTAGCGCACCGACGCTTCCAGCGCCGCCTTCACGGGCCCCATCAGGCCATAGTCGGCGACGACTTCCTCCGCGCCCAAATAACTCATGGTCATCAGGCTGCCGCCATCCGGCATCAGAGGTTCGGCCAGTTTCGCCATGCGCATGAAGGAGTGGCAGGAGATATCCATCGCCTGCGCAAAGCCATCAGCAGAACTGTCCGTCACGCGGCCATGCAAGTCCTGCTTCGGCGCATAGGCAATGGAATGGACGACGAAATCGAGCCGCCCCCATTGCCGTTCGATCTGCGCGAACAGCGCTTCGAGCTGGCCCGGCACGGCCACGTCGAGCGGCGCCATGATGGCCGCCTGCACCTGCTGCGCCAGCGGTTCCACGTATGGACGGGCCTTGTCATTGAGCCAGGTCACGGCCAGTTCGGCACCGGCCGCGCGCAGTGCGCTGGCGCAGCCCCAGGCGATGCTTTGCGTGTTGGCGATACCCACCACCAGGCCCCGCTTGCCCTGCAAAGGCAAGGGCTGCAAGTCGGCCGTCATGCCTGGACTGGACGCAGGGCGGGCCACGGCGTGGCCGCATGCACGCATCGCACCGCGCCGACACGCATGGCGGCGGCGCAAGTGGCCAGCGTCACGCCGCCGGCACGCGCATACGGCAAGGCAATGGGAGTGTGGGGGTGTAAGGTACTGCACGCGTCAGGCGCGGGGGTCTGCATCTTCATGAATCGGCTTCCGTCACTGAAATTCGAGGCACGCACCAGTGCATTTTCGGGGAACTGGTACGGGGCGAAATTACTCTACAGCATTTAGACGCGTGATTCGTGATGAGTCCGATCCGCATTCCATGACGCTTTGAGCTAGGTCAACTATAAGTGCGATTGCGGCAATGCAACATTGATGTAAATCAAATTTTACCTCAATATTATCTAAATGAAATATTTTTCAGGCAAGCGTGCGGACGTGTTTATTTGATAATATCACTGGGCTAGCGAGAAGCAAAGCGCGCAGGTGAGCGACAATTGGTATTGCCTGGAAAACAAGCAGCGCTGGGCAGGGGCAGAAGGCAGGCGGTGGGGAGAAGCAGAAAGGGGGCCATGCTATTGCGATGCAACATGACCCCCATGCATTACGGATGCGGCAGGAGCGGCATTATTTGCCCGGCGCCGCGGCGGGACGCGAATACAGGTCGATGATGGTGCTGATGCCATCCTGACACACGGAGCAGAACGTCTCGCTGCGGTCGAACATGATGCACTGCATCTCGGGCCGGTAGTAGCCGGACGACTCGTAGTTCGCGCCTTCGAAGGCGCCCACCGCATGGCGCTGCGGCGCCTTCGAGAACAGCTGCTGCGTGTAGGCCAGGTCGGCCTTGAACAAGTCGCTCATCTCGCTTTCCGGGCGGTTGGCCGCGCGCAGGGCCGCGCGCTGCTTCTGGTATTCGCGCGCATGGCTGTCGTATGCTTCCTTCGGCCATGGCGTCGGCAGCGGCGTGCCGGCCTTGACGTGATTCTTCCATTTCAGCCTGGCCGGATCGCGCAGCGCCGTGGCGTTCGGCTCCCACGGTTCCTGCCGCTCGCCATTCGACTGATAGGCCACGGGCGAGGTGTAGTACTCGTCGGCCAGGCCGGCGAAATGGTGGCCGAATTCATGCACGAACAGGTAGTTGGCCCAATCGTTATTCGCTGCCGCCGTGCTGAACTGGCCGAAGATGCCGCCGCCGCCGTAGGTATCGTTGTTGACGAGGATTTCGATGAATTCATACGGCGCGTACTGCGCCAGGTCGCGCAGCGCGCGGTTATCCGTCGTCAGCACATAGCGCTCGCTGCCGAAGATGTCGTAGCGCGTGCCCAGCGGCGACGCGTGATGCACGCCCGTCGAGGGGCGCGACACGCCCGACTCCTGGGTCGGCGCGGCCATGGCCCACACGTTGAAATCCTTGGCCCGCTCGCGGAATGGCGAGACCGTGAAAAGATGCTCAGCCAGCTTGCGCGCCGTCGCTTCGAACTTGCCCATTTCGGCGGCCGTATAGCCGTCGCCCATGATCAGCAGGTCGACCTTGTCGGGCGATGGCCCGCTGATGCGGATCGGGATCGGCTTGACGGGCGCCGGCGGCTGCTTGCGGATCACGTCCTGCGCGGCAGGATCGACATCGGTACTCCACACAACGGAAAACAGGCCGCGCTCGTCGCGCTTGAGGATGCGCACGCGCACGGGGTGTTCGGGCTGCGGAAAGCGCACGGATTCCTGGAAGGCGCGCGTGGTGGTCTTCGCTTCATCCGTGCTGGCCCATTCGCCGAAGATGGTGGAAAAACCGCGCGAGTACAGCACCTTGCCCGACTTGATGTCGACCACTTCCAGCAGGTTGTTGCCGCGGTTGCTGTCGTCGATGGGACGCGCCGGGTTGCCCGGCCATGGCAGGGGCTCGACCAGCACGCGCTCGACCGCATAGTGCTCGCCCAGCGCATTGCCGCTGTGCTGGTAATCGAGGCGCATGGTGGCCGGCTGCGGCGCATAGGCTGCCTGCACGGCAGGGACGATGCCTGCGGCCAGCGCCAGCGCGCAGAGGAAGGATCGGATCGGAGTCTGCTGCATGTCATTCCTAAAACGGTAGAAAAACAGGTGAAGGGAACGGTTTTCCAAACAATCGGCGGGCCTGCCGGCAGGCGCGGGAAAAACCGCTGCGGCACATTGTAGCGACAGGAGGCAAGCGTGCAAAGCGCCCATTTCACGCGATTCGCTTGACCATGCGATAGAATCGATTTATATTAGACTGACTAGTCGATTAATTAAAGGAAAGAGCCATGCGCACCATCGATCCCGGCAAACACGCGGCTCGCCGTGACGCCATTCTCGCCGCCGCGCGCCACTGCTTTGCGCGCAAGGGCTTTCACCAGACCAGCACCGCCGTCATCTGCGCGCAGGCGGGCATGAGTCCCGGCAACCTGTTTCACTACTTCCCCACCAAGCAAGCCATCATCGCCGCCATCGTCGACGAGGAAGGCAGCGAGACAGCCGCCTATTTCGCCGGCGTGCAAGGCAGCGCCGATGCCTACGGCGCCCTGCTCGACTTCATGGACCTGGTGCTGGCGCTGGCGGCCGATGACGACTTTGCGGGGCTGGCGCTGGAAATATCCGCCGAAGCGATGCGCGACGCGGATATCGCGGCCAGGGTGGCGCGCAACGACGCCAGCCTGCGCGGCGGCTTGCAAGCCTTGCTGGAAGAAGCGGCATCAGGGGGCCAGGTCGACGCCGCGCTGGACGCCGCGCAAACGGCCAGCTGGATCGCCGCGCTGATCGACGGCATCTTCAACCGGGTCGCCGTCGATCCCGATTATGCACCGCTGGCGCAACGCGCCAGCCTGCACCTGCTGCTGGCGCGCTTCCTGCGCCCTGCCCTGGCATGAGCGCCGCCATGCAAGCCCCGCCCACACGCATCGCCGACGTCGACGCCCTGCGCGGCTGCGCCCTGTTCGGCATTTTGGTCGTCAATATCGGCGCCTTCGCCACGCCCTGGTTCGGCCTGGGATTGACCGATCCCGCCTTTCACGGCGGCGTGGACCGCGCCACGCACTTTATCGTCGCCCTGCTGTTCGAAACCAAGTTCTACCTGCTGTTTTCCTTCCTGTTCGGCTACAGCTTCACCTTGCAGATGCAGGCGGCCGCACGCGCCGATGCGCCGTTCGTGCCGCGCATGCTGCGCCGACAAGCGGGCCTGTGGCTGATCGGCGCCCTGCATGCCGTCTTCCTGTTTCATGGCGACATACTCACGACCTACGCTCTGCTGGGCATCGTGCTGCTGGCGCTGCACCGCTGCGGCGAGCGCCAGGCACTGTTCCTGGCGTTGATACTCGTCGCCGTCTGCGTGGCATTCTGGGCAGGCATGGCCTGGCTGCAAAGCCTGCAGCCGGCGGGCGACGCCGCGGACAACGCCGTGGCGATGGCGCAAAAGGCGGCAAGCGCGCTGGCCGCCTACCAAGCCACGCCAGTCGCCGTCGTCCATCAGCACCTGCGCGAACTGGGTGAAATCTGGATCGTCCTGCTGCTGGTGCAGGCACCGTGCGCGCTGGCCATGTTCCTGTGCGGCCTGGCCGCCGGCAAGCGCGAGATGCTGCTGCACGCAAGCGATTACCTGCCGCTGCGCCGCCGCCTGCTGTGGGCCGGAGCGCTGGCGGGATTGCCCGGCGCCGCCTTCTACGCGTGGACCTCCGTGTATGGCGATAGCCAGGCATGGCAGGTGGCGGGACTGGCCGTGGGCCTGGCGAGCGCGCCACTGCTGGCGGGCGCCTACCTGGCGCTGGCGCTGGCCCTGTTCGAGCGCCTGCGCGACGGCACGCTGTTTGCGCTGCTGGCGGACACGGGCCGCATGGCCCTGTCGAACTACCTGCTGCAGTCGGCCATCTGCGCCGTGCTGTTCCTCGCGTATGGCGCGCGGCTGATGGGCAGCGTGTCGCCGCTGGGCGCGCTGGCGCTAGCAGCTATCATCTTCGGCCTGCAGCTGCCATTGAACCGCTGGTGGCTGCGCGGCCACGCGTATGGCCCCGTCGAGTGGCTGCTCAGGGCCTTGACGATCGCCGCGTGGCCGCGCTGGCGGCGCACCGCTTACTTGTAGCGGTACAGGGGCTGGCGCAGCTGGATGGGGCGGATGTCGAGGCGCAGTTTCAGTACCGAATACGCTTCCGCCTCGGTCGAGCTGTAGCCGACGCTGTTGACCGTTTTACTGAAGCGGAACTCGAAGCCCAGGTCCGGATATGGGTCGCGCGGGTTGCCGAAGGCGATGCCGATGGCTTCCTGCTGCGCGTTATCGATCAAATTACCCATCAGGTCGAGCACGGCGTTATTGCCGAGGATATCGTTGGTGAACACGGGTTCGCGCATGTCGGGCTGGTTCGGATCGAGCTTGTTGTCGGCCTTGTCCGGCGAGGGCGTAAACACGCGCGTGACGAGGTTGAATTTGTCGCCCCGGTCCAGGTAGCTGATGGCCGCATTGCTGATATTGAAATTTTTCACGCCGCGGTCGCTGATGGCGCCCGACAGGTCGATCAGCAGGGCCCCGCTGTAGCCGATGACTTCCACGTCGCGCATGGCGTCGACCACCATGGCGCTGTTTTCATCGATGCCCAGCCCGAGGTGATAGCCTTTTTTCAGCATCACGGGAATCATGCGCGCAAAGCGCCCGCGCACCAGCAGATGCTGGTCCACAAAAACATCGCTGCCGATGAAGCCCAGGCCCGGCGCGATCTCGCGGCCATCCGTCACGCCCATCTTGAGCATGTCGAGCACGGGTTTGGCGTCGTAGAACATGGTGGTGCTCATGATGGCGGCACCGGCGCTGGAACCGGCGATCACGCCGCCATTGCGATAGACCGACCAGATGGCTTCCAGCGCGGCCGTGCGGCTGCCGTCCGGCCGCAGCAAGGCTTGCGTGATGCGCCCCTGGTCGCCGCCGGCAAAATAGATGCCGCTGGCCGACTTGATCTGCGTGACGATGGCCGGGTCTTCGGCGGCCTTGCGGTAATCCCTGTTCGGCAGCTTGACGGCCAGCGGCACGAAAAAGGCATCGGCGCCATATTGGTTCAGCTTTTTGATGATGCTTTCGCCCGATTTTTCCGGGTTCATCGCGGCCGAGGCCAGCACGGCGATGCGCGCGCCTGGCCCGCCCGACAACTTGACGATGCGCTGCCAGACTTCGGCATTGTCGGCGCGCAGGCCGCCGCCGATGATGACGAGCGTCCCCTGCGGCGCACTGCCGATGGCGCTGCCGCCGGGCGCCGCCACGGCTTGGACGCTGCACAATGCCAGCGCGAACAGCAGCGCGGCGCACAATTGTTGATACAGGCTTGAAGATGATTTCATGGTGCCTTTCGAATACAAGGAAAGTGGCGCATATTTTTGTTGATACAGGCACGCGCCCTTGCTGCCAAAACTGCTGCTTGCAATCCAACGCCATCGCACTACGATACTACTTGCTGCATATGACAGCGTTGTTGCGGTATCTCCAATTTTTTACTTAAAACTGTAATTGGCGCTGGCATAAAAGCGCCGGCCGCGCGGATCCGTATAGGTCGGGTCATAGCCGGACAGGAAAAAGTAGGCCTGGTTCGAGTATGGCGGGCTGGTATTAAACAGATTCTGTATGCCTGCGCGCAGCTTGAACTGCTTGCTGACGGCATACGCGCCCGACATGTCCCACAGCGTGTAGGCCTTGACCCGATTCGGCTTGACGACGCTGCCGTCATCCGTGTTGATGGCCGAGTTCTGGTCATCGTAGCTGCTCGAATAGGTGTTCGACAGGCTGGCCGAATACGGGCCATGGTCCCAGTCCAGGGTAATCGTATGGCGCCAGCGCTGCACCACGCCGTCCGTGACGAATTTATTCAGGTTGCTGATAAAGGCATCGCCGGGGCTCGTCTGGATTTTCGAATCGAGCACGTAGGTGCCGCTCAGGTGGGCGCCGAAACGTCCCCAGGCCGTCTTTACGCCATGCAGGTCGGCCGTAATATCGATGCCCGTAGCCTTTTGCGCGCCGCGGTTTTCCTTGCGCAGCTCGATGTAGTCGATTTCATTGTCCTCGTTGCGATGTACGAGGTCGCCGTACTTGGCCAGGTTGCCGAGGATGATGTCGTCGCCAATTTCGCTGATCAGGTCCGTGCGCTTGATGTTCCAGTAATCGAAGCTGAAGGTCCAGTGCTGGCTCGGCTCGAGCACCACACCGGCCGTGAACTGGCGGCTGCGCTCCGGCTTCAGCTTGTCGTTGCTGTAGCGGCGCGTATCCCAGTTTTGCGCGCAATCGGCGTAGTTATTCTCCACAGTGGCGCATAACACGGGATCGGGCAGGGTCGCCGTACTGCTGTAGACGGTGGGTCGGTGCAAGTCCGACATCGATGGAGCGCGGAAACCCTTGCCGGTGGATGCCCGCATCAGCACCTGCTTGCTGGGCATGTAAGTCAGACCGATCTTCGGACTGAGGGCGCCGCCTACCTGCTGGTAATGGTCGTAACGGCCAGATAACTGCGCCTGCCACTGCTTGGTGAACGGCAGCAGCAGTTCGCTGTAAATGGCTTGCACAGTGCGGCTGTCGCTGGTGTCCTTGCCGCCTTCCGGCGCCGAATCGTCATTGATATTATTACTCATCAGTAATTTGGAAAGACGGAACTGCGTACGTTCGCGACGCACCTCTCCGCCAACGGCAAGGGCCATGTCGCCGCCACCCATGGCCATCAGAGCGCGTGACGCCTTGAAATCAAGCGCATCCATGACGCCGCGCGCGTGGCGCACTTCATCGTTGACCTGGATGCTCTCAATCAGTGCCAGGCCCTCGGCACTGGAAGGCCCGAAGGGATTGATGCTGCCATCGGCGATACCTGCGCGCAGCTTGTCCTTCAGCAGATAGCCTTTGGTATCACGGTCCCTGACGGTATTGACGCTATGATTCAAACCCACGTCATAATCCCATCCCGCCACTGTACCGGTCGCCCCCACCACGAAGCGCTGGCTTTCGCTGGTCAACTCACTGGTGCGGTTGCCCGCCTCCTTCAATCGCATGCGGACTTCCAGTTCGCGCTCCACCTGCTTGCCATCGTCATCCAATATGGTATCAAAACTGGTATTGGCGAATTGCGGCACCTTGCTGTAATCCAGGTAACCGATCACCCGTGTCGACGACGCGACATAATTGGTACGCGAACGGCTCAACGCCACCTCCGCATATACCTGATGCTCCGGGTTCAGCTTCAACACGCCCCGCGAAAGAAAATTCTGCTTCTCCGACTTCGGATACAACTCCGTATCGCGCATGTAATCGTAGGTACAGCCGTCGACGCCGCCAGTGCCGTTGGGCAGGTACAAATTGGCGGGTGGATTGCAGTCCGGGATGGACAGGTTGATTTGCCGGTTGGTGATCGGCTTGCCGTTCAACAGGAAGCCGATCTCCTGCAGGTGATCGCGCTGGGCGCCCGACAGGCGGATATTCGCCGGGCTGGTAAAACTCGACAGCAAATGGCCAAGGCGCTCGGGCACGCTCAGGTTCGGGATGAACTTGCGCTGCGAGGTGCTGAGGCGGTCCGTCTGCTGCGCGTCGAACACGGCGAAGATATTGTAGCCATCCGTGGCCAGGTCGCCCGTACCGGCCGTGATGCTGACCGTGCGCTTGCCGGCGCCGCCTTCCTGAGTGCCGCTGCCGTAGGCATTCAGCTCCACACCCTGGTAATCCTTGCGCGTAATGAAATTGATGACGCCGCCGATGGCGTCCGTGCCGTACAGGGCCGAGGCGCCGTCGAGCAGCACTTCCACGCGCTGCAGCGCGGCGGCAGGAATATTATTCAGGTCCACGCCCGCATCGTCGCCGGGCGAGGCAAAGTTGGCCATGCGCCGGCCATTGAGCAGCACCAGCGTGGATGACGTGCCCACGCCGCGCAGATTGGCACTGTTGAAGCCGCGCTGGTCGCCGCCGATATTGATGCTGGCGCCATCGGTCAGGCCGCCCACGTTGGCCGACACGCGCGCCATCAGCTCGGCCGCCGTCGTCACGCCCGCCTTTTCGATCTCGGCGCGCGTGATGATCTGCACCGGCAGCGCCGTTTCCGATTCCAGCCGCTTGATGGCCGACCCCGTGATTTCCACGCGCTGCATTTTTTTCGGCGCCGCGTCTCCGTCCTGTTCCTGCGCCAGCGCGCCATTGCCCAGCATGCCCAGCGCCGCCGTCACGCTCAAGGCGCCCAGCGCCAGGCGCACGGCATGCGCAAGTGCCGCTTCACGTGGCAGTGCAGGCTCGCCCTGTTGTTTTTCCCTATGCATTCCAACTCTCCCCAATGGTATTGACCCTGATTTTTATAATGACTGCTTTTTATGGACTGCCTTGCGCTGCTGTGCTGCTGTTTTCCTGGGAGCCTGCACCCCATGCTCGCCGCCATACAGGTAGGCGGCGATCACTTCGCTCAGGCGTGCGGCCTTGTCGACGTTATCCTTGTTCGACACCATCAGCGCCACGGCCAGCGCCTCGATCATGGCCAGCGCCGTGCTGGCGCTGCTGGGTAGGACGGGATGCGTGCTTTGCGCAAATAGCGCATGACCGGCCAGCTCGGCCAGCGGCGAGGCAGGCGAATCGGTGAGCGCCACGATGCAGGCGCCGCGGTCGCGCGCGAAGCTGGCCAGGCCAATGCAATCGAGCGTATAGCGGGGAAACGAAATCACCACCAGCACGTCCTGCGCCGTCAGGTTGACCAGGTGCCCGGCCGCCACTTCCGAGCCGCCGATGCCCACCACTTCCACCACATGCGGGCAGAACGGCTGCAGATGCTGCACCAGCATGCCGGCCAGGTTGGCAGACAGGCCAAAACCCATCACATACACCACCTTGGCGCGCGTCAGGCGTCGCACCACGACGTGCATGTCGGGCAGCGACAGGGCGGCGGACGTGGCGGCGATGTTCGCGGCCGCATATTCCAGGCTTTCCGTGACGGGCGAGGTGGCGCGCGCGCGCCGCTCTATCGTATGGCGCAGCTTGTCGACGGGCTGCAGCAGCGATTGCAGGGTTTCGGCCATGGCGCCGCGCATGGCCGAATAATTCTTCTGGCCGATGTCGCGCGCAAAGCGGCTGATGGTGGCCGTCGACACCTGGCAGCTGTCGGCCAGTTCCTCGATGCCCAGCGCAATAACGCGCATCTGGTTGCGCAGCAGGTAATCGGCGATCTGCCGCTGCGAAGCCGAACCGCTGGCCAGCACGTGCATCAGCGCCTGTCCCAGCGGAGACTGCGCGAAGGCGGCATCGGGCGATGACAGCGCGGCGGCAGGTGGCGTGCGGGCGCTGCTTCTGGCAGGACTGGCGGATGCTTTCATATCACTGGCGGCCTGTGTTCTTGGATACTGCGGATGAATGGCGGAAAGGCGAAATCGGGTCGCTGAAACTTACTGTACTCATATCAAAAAGAAAACTCAACAAATATTTGTAAAAGGATTTTCATTGATTTACTTCGTGAAAATAATGCTACATAATCGACCGAAATCCATCAACCGCGCCCCGTTTTGGGGCGAATTCACCATGCAAGTACAACAGCATCCCATCTCCACCGCGCACGCCAGCGTAGCGTGCCAATTGAGCAGCTTCCACTTCGGCAGTGCGGCCGCCGCTAGCCGCAGCGGCAAGAAGGTGTACATCCAAGCGGCGCTGCATGCGGATGAAGTGCCGGGCATGCTGGTGTCGCAATTTTTACGCCGCGAGCTGCTGGCGCTGGAAGCGGCGGGCAAGATCCACGGCGAAATCATCCTGGTGCCGGCCGCCAATCCGATCGGCCTGGCGCAAGCCATCCATGGTGCGCCGTTCGGGCGCTTCGACCTGACCACCGGCATCAACTTCAACCGCGCTTACCGCCACGTGGCCGATGAACTGAAAACCACGCTCGATGGTCTGCTGGGACAGGATGCGCAAGCCAACGTGGCGCTGATACGCGAACATGCGCGCGCCGCCGTCGCCGCCTGGCGGCCGGGCACGGATGCGGAAACGCTGAAGAAAACCCTGCTGGGCATGGCCATCGACGCCGACATCGTGCTCGACCTGCATTGCGACAACGAGGCGGCCCTGCACATTTATACGGGCACGCCGCTGGCCGCGCAGATCGCCCCCCTGTCCGCGTTGCTGGGCGCGCGCGCCGTGCTGCTGGAACTGGCGGCCGGCGAAGAACCGTTCGATGAAGCCTGCAGCCGATTGTGGTGGGATCTCGACGCGCACTTCCAGGGCCGCTATCCGATTCCCGCCGCCTGCCTGTCGACCACCGTCGAGTTGCGCGGCGAAGTGGAAGTGAGCTACGCCCTGGCCGAACGCGACGCCACCGCCCTGCTGCGTTTTCTCGCCATCGAGGGCGTGCTGGAGATAGCCGGCGCCGGCGACGACCTGCCCGCGCCGCAATGCAAGCCGACGCCGCTGGCCGGGGTAGAGCCGATCCTCGCGCCGCATCATGGCGTGCTGGTCTACCTGCGCGAAATGGGCGACGTACTGGCCGCCGGCGATGCGGTGGCCGACTTGATCGACCCCGTCAGCGGCGAAACGACGACCTTGCGCTGCACCGTCGCCGGCGTCTTTTTTGCGCGCAGCGCCCACCGCCACGTCCTGCGCGGCATGAACGTCGGCAAGGTCGCCGGCACTGTCGCTTTCCGCGGCGGCAGCCTGCTGAGCCAATGACGCCATGAGAAAATTCAAGCTCCCCAATACCTTCGTCCTGCTGTGCGGCATCCTGGCCATGATCGCCCTGGCCACGTGGCTGGTGCCAGGCGGGAAATTCGATACGCAACTGGTGAACGGCAAGCAGCTGATCATCCCCGGCACGTTCCACTATGTCGACAACAAGCCGCAGGGACTCGCCGCCCTGATGATGGCGCCCATCAAGGGCTTCGTCGACGCCAGCCTGATCATCGGCTTCGTACTGATCGTCGGCGGCGCCTTCGCCGTGCTGCAAAAAACGGAAGCCTTCGATTCCCTGATCAAGGCAATCGCCAAGGCGCACACCAGTTCGCGCTTCGTGCGCGCCGCCATCATCCCCGTCTTCTTCACCATGTTCTCGCTCGGCGGCGCCACCTTCGGCATGAACGAGGAAGCCATCCCCTTCATCCTGATCTTCGTGCCGCTGGCGCTGGCCCTGGGCTATGACACCATCACGGGCGTATCGATTCCCTTCATCGGCTCGCAAGTGGGATTTTCCGCCGCCTTCCTGAACCCGTTCAATGTCGGCATTGCGCAAGGCATCGCCGGCGTGCCGATCTTTTCCGGTATCGGCTATCGCCTGATCGTCTGGGCCATCGCCACGGCGGTCAGCATCGTGTTTCTGATGTGGTACGCGGCGCGCATCAAGCGCCATCCGGAAAAAAGCCCCACGTACTTGCTCGACATCGAAAAGCGCGGTGAGCACTCGATGGACCTTGACAGCTTTGCCGGCATGACGCGCACGCACCGCACCGTGCTGTGGATTTTCATGGCGACCTTGCTGACGATGGTCGTCGGCGTCGTCAAATACGACTGGTTCATCGATGAAATCGCCGCCCTGTTCCTGGTGATGGCCATCGTCGTCGGCCTGGTGGGCCGACTCGACATGGACAGCCTGGTGGCGTCCTTCGTGCAAGGTGCGCGCGACATGGTCAGCGTGGCGCTGGTCATCGCGCTCGCGCGCGGCACCATGATCCTGGCGCGCGACGCGCAGATCATCGACACCATGCTGCATGCATTGACGCCCCTGGTGGCCTCGTCGAGTCCCGTCTTCGCCGCGCAAAAGATGTTCTTCATGCAGTCGGTGATCAACTTCTTCATCCATTCCGGCAGCGGCCAGGCCGCGCTGACGATGCCCATCATGGCGCCACTGGCCGACCTGGTGGGCGTGACGCGCCAGACTGCCATCCTGGCTTTCCAGTTCGGCGAATTCACCACGCCGATGATTCCCACGTCCGGCATCACCGTCGGCGTGCTGGCGCTGGCGCGCGTGCCCTGGATTACGTGGGCCAAGTGGATGATCCCGCTGCAGCTGATTTACCTGGTGCTGGCGCTGCTGCTCCTGATTCCCCCCTGCCTGATGCACTGGCAGTAAGCACGGCGAGACAGCGTCGCCGTGGCTTTATTTGCGATACGCCTGTCCGTACGCGCCGTCGGCGCCGCCCTTCGCCCAGTCGGCCATCAGGTCGTAAAACCCGGGCGTGATGACGGTGGGCTTGCGCGTTCCATCGGGCGCCTGAACGTAGCTGCGCATGCCGTGATCGGCCTGCGGGAAGAGGTAGACAGAAATGGCCTGGCCCTGGCCGCGCAACGCCGTCAGGCGTTCGACGGTGACGGCCGGCGGCGCCTGGCGGTCGTCCTCTGCCAGGGCCCATAACTGCGGCACCGCGATCTGGCGCAATGCCTGCACGGGATCTTGCGACCAGTCGACACCGAGCTTGTCGAACTGCGGTATGCCGTGCTTGCGGAGTTCCTCGGCCTGCATGCCCAGCAACACGCCCGTGTAGCCGCCCTTGATGAGGGCAAACCACGGCTCCTTGCCAAACTGCCGCTGGAATGCCGAGAGGTCGTCCAGTCCATCCTGGTAGCCGGATTTGACGATTCTTGCCGTGATATCCGTCCCCATCCTGGCCTTGGCGACGACGTCGCCGCCATAGCCCTTGTCCTGTAGTTCCCTGGCAACCTGCGCCGCATCCTGCTCCGCGATATCGACCGCCAGTCCATAGCCGATGCCGAGAAATTGCGCCTTGGCACGCGCCTGCGCCAGTGGGGCGATCCAGCCGCCCTGGCTCAGGCCCATCAGGCCGAAACGCCCATAACGTCCTTGCGCCAGCCGTTTTGCTTCGCGCGACGCGGCCACCAGATCATCGGCCAGGCGTGGAAAATTCTGCGTATATTCACCTTCGGACAGCCCGGTACCGCGCTTGTCATACACGAAAACGGACACGCCCCGTCCCACCATCTGATAAGGGTCGCGCGCGCGGTCGATCCAGCCGCTGCTTTCGGAACCATGGGCATACACGACCAGTGGCGTGTCCTTGCCGGCGCCCGGCGCTTCCATCAAGCGGCCCGCGAGCATGACGCCATGCGATGCAAAGCGCGTATCCGATTCGGCCAAAGCCACTTTCGGCCAGCGCTCCTTGCCGCGGACAAGCACGGCGTCCTTTCCGCACGCGATCAGTGCGCCGGCATCCTGCGTGTTGCCGACGGTCCCGTCGCTGAAGGTGTAGCCGTAGCCTTTCGCCCCCTTGGTGAGGGCGACGAAGCCCGTCTGGTCCTGGCGAAAAATGCCCGTCTCGCAAGGCGCCGGGCTGAATGCCTCCGGCATGGGCGCAGCAGTCGCCGAGAACGATACGGCAAGCAAAGGCCAGAGAAAGAAAGAGGTCATGGAGTCAGCGTCCGGTAGGGGGATCAATACAATGGAAATGGCAGGGCAGGACCGGAGCCGCGCCCAAACCGCGCCAGCCGTTCAACGCCGGTACATATCCGGAAAATACCGCTCCATCAGCGTCTCCGGCCGGAGCGGCGCCGTAAAGCCGTGGCGCGCATACAAGCCATGCGCCGTGCTGGTGGCCAGCATGAAACGGCGCAAGCCCTGCAAGTCGGGATGTGCCATCACGGCCTCCATCAGGCGCTTGCTGTAGCCGCGGCCGCGGTACTCTTCCAGTACATACACGTCGACCAGATAGGCAAACGTGGCATAGTCGCTGACCACGCGGGCAAACGCCACCTGGCGGCCGTCCAGCGTGCCGCCGAAGCAGAGCGAATGGTCGATCGCGCGCTGTACGGTGGCCAGTGGGATGCCGCTGGCCCATGCCGATTGCGTGCTGAGAAAATGGTGAATGGCTGGAACGTCGAGTTCCGCCTTGTCGCTGCTGATCTTCAAATGTGACATCACGCTGTCCGCCTGTCGTGGAAAAAACCGATCATCGGCGATTTGCGCGCTGCTGTCACTTGGGCAGGAAAGAACCGGGGGCGCCGCCCGTCCTGATTGCCGGTGATGGGTGCTGCCTGCATTGCATGGGCCCGCTTACAGTGCGGCTTTTTCTTCAGCGCTCAGGCGCTTGGCGCTGACGTACACGGTGTGCATGGTGACTTGCTCGGCGCTGGCGACCATGGATGCTGGCGCGGCGCGGAACTTCGGCACGGCGGCGGTGGCCAGGCTGGTGGCGGCGGCGATGGCGATGATGGCAACGAAGATGGCTTCCATGTTTTTAGCGATGTTCATGATGATGTCCTTTGGGTGGCTGGTTGTGTGCTGCGATGATTGAACTGTAGGCCGATCCCCACTGAACCGCCATCGGATTGCGACCAAACGCACGATTCGCGGGACAGAATACAAAAAGCCCAGATGGAACGCACAACGTGCCCGCGCCGTGGCATTTGAGGCTTGCCAGCCCCATTCCTGGCCATTTCAGCGCCCTGCAAGCCCCTAAAAGCCCTACCGCCGGCCAACCTTGTTTATAATCGCCCTACACTAAAGGACTTCTTTCATGACTGATCAATTCTCCAAAAAGGGCGAAGCCTGGTCGGCCCGGTTTTCCGAACCGGTCTCGGACCTCGTCAAGCGCTACACAGCTTCTGTATTTTTTGACAAGCGCCTGGCGCTGTTCGACATCGAAGGTTCGCTGGCCCATGCGGAAATGCTGCATGCGCAAGCCATCATCAGCCCGGCCGACTACGCGGAAATCCAGCGCGGCATGGCGCAAATCTCGCAGGAAATCGCCGCCGGCCAGTTCGAATGGCTGCTGGACCTGGAAGATGTCCACCTGAATATTGAAAAACGCCTGACCGAACTGGTAGGCGATGCGGGCAAGCGCTTGCACACGGGCCGTTCGCGCAACGACCAGGTGGCGACCGACATTCGCCTGTACGTGCGCTCCGCCATCGACGACATCACCGCCCTGCTGGCGACGTTCCGCAGCGCGCTGACGGATCTGGCCGAACAGCATGCCGACACCATCATGCCGGGCTTTACCCACATGCAGGTGGCCCAGCCGATCACCTTCGGCCACCACATGCTGGCGTATGTCGAGATGTTCGGCCGCGACGCCGAGCGCATGGCCGACTGCCGCAAGCGCGTCAACCGCCTGCCGCTGGGCGCCGCCGCCCTGGCCGGCACCACCTTCCCCATCGACCGCCTGCGCGTGGCCAAGACGCTGGGCTTTGACGACGTCTGCCACAACTCGCTCGACGCCGTGTCGGACCGCGATTTCGCCATCGAATTTTGCGCCGCCTCCGCCGTGCTGATGATGCACGTGTCGCGCATGGCCGAAGAACTGGTGATCTGGATGAGCCCACGCATCGGCTTCATCGACATCGCCGACCGCTTCTGCACCGGCTCGTCGATCATGCCGCAAAAGAAAAACCCGGACGTGCCGGAACTGGCGCGTGGCAAGACAGGTCGCGTGTATGGTCACCTGACTGGCCTGCTGACCCTGATGAAAGGCCAGCCGCTGGCCTACAACAAGGACAACCAGGAAGACAAGGAACCGCTGTTCGACACCGTCGACACCGTCATCGACACCCTGCGCATCTTCGCCGACATGGCCGGCGGCATCACGGTGAAACCGGAAGCGATGCGCGCGGCAGCCCTGCAGGGTTATGCCACGGCGACCGACCTGGCCGACTACCTGGTCAAGAAAGGCTTGCCATTCCGCGACGCCCATGAAGCGGTGGCCCTGGCCGTGCGCGCCTGCGTCGACGCCGGCTGCGATCTGGCCGACCTGTCTTTGGAGCAGTTGCGCGCGTTTTCCCCGCTGACGGATGAAGACGTGTTTGCCGTGCTGACCCTGGAAGGCTCTGTCGCCGCGCGCGACCACGTGGGCGGCACCGCTCCCCGCCAGGTACGCGCCGCGATCGCCCGCGTGCGTACGCAGCTGGAAAAATAAACGGGCTGCGTCCCGCCAGCGCCCCGCTGCATCGCTGCAGCGGGGCGTTTTTCATTGGGCGACGATTTTCGACAGCACGGCAAAGGCGGCCCCCGTCTGCGATGCCTCCAGCAGCAAGGTCAGCTCCGTGTAGGTGCAAATGATGTTGATCAGATTGATGCGCTCCCACGCCAGGCGCTTGAGGATGGCGTGATACACGCCCGGCGTATAGCAGGTTTCAGGCGCCAGGTGCAAGGTCACGGCCGTCACGCGTTCGAGGCGCGCCAGCTCCTGCTCTTCGCCGAAAACCTCTTCCACCAGCGCATGCAGACTGCGGCTGCAGATCACCATCACCTCGTTGACGCCGCGCGTGACGGTAATGAACGTGCCCCGCTGGGGCGCGGCCAGCGCCAGCAACTGGCGCTGGCAGGCATACGTCTGGTCGGAGTAACGGTAGGTAAAAATCATCAGCTCGCTGCGCGTGGACAGTTCGCCCGCGCGGTGCGCCAGCACAATCTCGCCGCTTTTCTGCTGCGGCATCCGTTCGGCCAGGCGGCGCAGCGCCATCACCACGGCGGCCTGGCCCACCGGTTTCCATAAGTCGCTCTGCAATTGCGGCTGTAGCTGGCGCGCCAGTTCCGACAGGTTGAGCAAGCCCCGGCCCAGTCCCTCGCTGAGAAAGGCCGATTCCATCACGATCTGTTCCACTTTGGTCGCTATCGAAAGCATAGTTCGTCGGGCCGGTGATTCCGGTGCACGCACCAGGAGCCGGCAACCCTTCCTGAAAAAAGGATGCACTGCGCCAGCGGCCGCACCGGGCGGCGCGGTCGGACTCGCTGAAAAGCCCCCCTCGCGGGGGAAGGGCCGGTTAGCGGCGGCTAGGAAGGCGGATGCAGCATGAATGCCGCTCCAGAGGGGAAATGGCTGAAACCAACAGCAGAAAACAGAACTGACGTCATGTGAAACTCCCGATTTTTTTCCCGATGCGCTGTATCTGGACGCGGTCATTGCCGCGTGCGCTTTTTTTGTCTTCGCGTGATCCGCTGGGGCCACGCGAAGAGCTAGTGTAGATCGCAACATTTAAAAAATGCAACAGTGTTTTTCCAACAGAGCGCTCCATTAGGGGAAGTAGTCCAAAACAAAAGTTGCAGCTTGTGGTAGATCAAACTTTCCAACGATACAGCGCTGATAAATGTTCAATTCTTAACAAAAATTCGCGTAGTGACCCATTTCTTGAATTTTTTGACATGGCGATCTCGACAAGTTTAGTGTCCCCCTACCCGGCGTCATGCCACCACAAAACGGCAGGCTATCCGCCCGCCGCCAGGCACGCCGGGGTGGCCATCAGGCATCGCGGCCAGCTCATTCACCATTTCCTTAACCGATACCATGGAGCAGAAATGAATTTACGTTTGACGATAGTTACCGCATCCATCGCCGCCCTGCCGCTGATGGCCACCACGGCAGATGCCGCCTCGCCGCTGCCACAGACCCTGATGGCCGCCCCGGTCAGCCTGGCCTCTCCACAAGAGAACGCCAGCCTGGTCAACAAGCTGGCCGCGCAGGCACGCAGCCGCGGCCTGAATACCGAGCATGGCTTTGCCGTCGGCGCCCAGCATCCGGGCGTCAGCGGCACGCGCGTGAGCCGCGTACAGCACACCTACAAGGGCTTGCCCGTCTTCGGTTCCGAGACGGTCGTGGTCAGCAACAACGCCGGCGACATCGTCAGCGAATCCGTGTCGGACCGCGCTTCCGGCCTCGGTAGCGGCGGCGTCAATTCCGTCACCCGCAGCGCCACCACCGATATCGACACCACGCCGGCCGTCAGCGCCGCCGCCGCCATCGCCGCTGCCGTGAAAAGCATCGGCGTGCCGGCCGTCGACCACGTGCCGCCGCATGCGCAACTGCTGATCTACCCCGTGATGAAAACGGTGCGCGTGGCCGGCGCCGAGAACAAGTCGGAAGCCGCGCTGAACGCCCTCGACGTGCAGGACGTGGTCGACCACTACGAGCTGGCCTACCTGGTGCAGACGCGCATGATCAGCGGTAACAAGCCCGTCTACTACGACACCGTCGTCAGCGCCAAGGATGGCCGCATCCTGCGCCAGTGGAAAGCCCTGAAAACCGTGGCAGGCATCGGCAACAGCCAGTACAACGGCCAGGTACCGCTCAACACCACGCTCACGGGCAGCACCTACACCATGAAAGACCCCAGCCGCGGCACGGGCGGCAGCTTCGGCGGCATGGCCATCACGAATGCCAACCACGGCACCACCTCGGGCAGCGTGTACAGCAGCACCAGCAATACCTGGGGCGACGGCCAGCAATACATCAACGGCGGCAGCACCACCAACGCCAACGGCCAGACGGCGGCCGTGAACGCGATGTGGGGCCTGATGAACACCTACGACACGCACAAGAATGTGCTGGGCTGGTCCAGCCTGGACGGCAACAACACGGCCACCCACATCGCCGCCCACGTTAACACGGCCTACGACAACGCCTACTACGACAGCAGCTGCAAGTGCATGTACATCGGCGACGGCGGCAGCTCGTTCAACAACCTCGGTTCCATCGACGTGATCGGCCACGAAATGGGCCACGGCATCACGGACGCCACCTCGGGCCTGATCTACTCGCAAGAGTCGGGCGGCTTGAACGAATCGAGCTCCGACATCGCCGGCGAAATGGTGGAAGCCTATGCGCGCGCCGGCGGCACGGGCACCAGCATCCCCAACACGGGCAACGATTGGATGACGGGCAAGGAAATCGCCAAGAATGGCCAGCCGCTGCGTTGGCTGTACAAGCCAAGCAAGGATGGCAGCAGCCCGAATGCGTGGAGCAGCACCATCAAGAACCTCGACGTCCACTACAGCAGCGGCCCGAACAACCGCATGTTCTACTTCCTGTCGCAAGGTTCGAACTCCACGTCCAGCAGCGACTACTACAGCTCCTACCTGAACAAAAGCCCGCTGGCCATGACCGGTATCGGCAGCGACAAGGCATACCGCATCTGGTTCAAGGCCGCCACCACCAAGTTCACCTCGTCGACCAACTATGCCGATGCGCGCAACAAGGTGCTGCAGGCAGCCGAGGAACTGTATGGCGTGGGCAGCGCCGAGGCTATCGCCGTCAAGCGCGCATATGCGGCCATCAACGTGGGCGCCGACGTCGATGAATCGACCACGGGCGGCGCGGTGACCATCACCAGCCAGCCGGCCAGCATCACCGTCGCACCGGGCGCCACCGCCTCGTTCGCCGTGGGCGCGGGCGGCGGCACGGCACCGTACACCTACAAGTGGTACCGCAACGGCGCCGTGATCAGCGGCGCCACGTCGCCTGCCTACAGCTTCACGACCGTGGCGGCCGATAGCGGCGCCGTGTTCAAGGCCACGGTGACGGATTCGTCCTCGCCCGCCGTGACGGCCACGTCGAACAACGCCACGCTGACGGTGGGCACGAGCAGCGCCACCGAACGCGTGACGAACGGCGGCTTCGAGTCCGGCGCCACGGGCTGGAGCGGCACCACGGGCGCTATCGGCACCTTCACGGGCCAAACCGCATACGAAGGCACGCAGTACGCCTGGCTGGGCGGCAATGGCGCCACGGCCAGCGAATCGCTGACGCAAAGCGTGGCCATTCCGGCCGCCGCCACGTCCGCCAGCCTGACCTTCGCGCTGCATATCGACACGGCTGAAACGGGCAATACCGTGTACGACAAGCTGGTCGTCACCGTGAAGAACAGCGCCGGCACGGTGCTGGGCACCCTGGCCACGTATTCGAACGTGAACAAGGCAGCCGGCTACCAGATCCGTACGTTTGACCTGATCGCCTACAAGGGCCAGACCGTGCAGATCTCGTTCGCCGCGACCGAGGACGCATCGCTGCAAACCTCGTTCGTGATCGACAAGGTCAGCCTGGTTACCCAGTAAGCGGCTGAACCTGCGGGCAAGCCATCGATACAAGGCTTGCCCGCACAGCACGATTGATTTTCTGGCAATTACAGTCTACCCTGAGGCAGTGATTGCATCTTGCCTGCTGCCGGTACCCGCGACGAATTGAACTTTTTTTGGATTGTTCCTGACCGATGCCTACTTCGACCTTGTCCGCACGCGCTTTCCCCCATTCCAGCCTGTCCATTTTTACGCCTGCCACCATGCTCGCCTGACGCGGCCATGCAGTTCCACCTCCAGGTGCAGGGCCCGGCGGGCAGCCAGGCGCTGGCCATCGACGCCGCCAGCGAGGCCGAGGCGATCCGCGCGGCCGTGCGCGGCGGCTGGCGCGTGCTGGCCGTCGACGATGGCACGGCGCAAGAGGCTGGCGTCGCGCCGCGCCCTGGCAAGCAGGGCTTGCCCCTGCTGCAATTCAGCCAGGAGCTGCTGGCCCTGCTCGAAGCGGGCCTGAACCTGGGCGAGGCCATGGCCACCCTGCACAACAAGGAAACGCGGCCAAGCGCAAAGGCCACCCTGGCCGCCATCGTGCTCACCCTGCAGCAGGGGCAAAGCTTTTCCGACACCCTGGCCGGTTTCCCCGACATCTTCCCCGACATTTACATCGCCACCGTGCATGCGGCCGAACGCTCGGGCAACCTGCCCGAGGCGCTGGCGCGCTTCGTCGGCTACCAGCTGCAGTTCGACGCCATCCGTAAAAAACTCATTTCCGCCGCCATCTACCCGTGCATGCTGCTCGTCGTCGGCGGTCTGGTGACCCTGTTCCTGCTCGGCTACGTGGTGCCGAAGTTCAGCGTCGTCTACGAAAGCTCGGGCCGCGAAATCCCGTGGATGTCGCAAATGCTGCTGGGTTTTGGCCAGACCCTGGCCGCGCATCCGCTGCTGTGTGCCTGCGCGCTCGCCGCCGCCGTTGGCGCCGTGGTCTTCGGCATCGCCAATGCCGGTGCGCGCCAAGCCCTCGTCTTGCGCCTCTTGCGCCTGCCCGTGCTGGCCGGGAAGGCGGCGGAATTCCGCCTGGCCCGCTTCTATCGCGCTCTGAGCCTGCTGCTGCACGCCGGCATCCCGCTGCACAAGGCGCTGGCCATGGTGGCGCCCATGCTGCTGCCGGCGCAGCAGGAGCAACTGGCACAGGCGCGCCGCGCGGTGCAGGAAGGCATGCCATTTTCCACCGCGCTGGAACACGCCGGCATGGCCACGCCGGTGGCGCAATCGCTGCTGAAAGTGGGAGAGAACACGGGCCGCCTGGGCGACATGCTGGAACGCTCGGCCAAATTCCACGACGAGGAATTCGCCCGCTGGGTGGACTGGGCTTCGCGCCTGCTCGAGCCGCTCTTGATGACCGTCATCGGCGTCGTCATCGGCGGCGTGGTAGTGCTGATGTACATGCCGATCTTTGAACTGGCCGGGAGCTTATCGTGAACGTTATCGTGAGGGTCATGCCATGAACGCACGCGACGAAGAACGGGCCGTGCTCGATGCCGCCATGCTGCGCCGCGCCCACGCCAGTGCGCTGGAACAGGGCCGCCCGCAGATGGCCGTGCTGCAGGAAACGGCGGCCCTGCCGCCCGAAGTCTTTTTGCGCCAGCTGGCCGCCCTGTTCCGCTACCCGGCCTGGACGATGGCCGAGCTGCAAGCCACCTTGCCCGCCTTTGCCCTGCTGCCCTACACGGATTGCGCCCAGCGCGACTGCGTGCTGCTGCAACCAGGCGTGCCCGGCGCACCGCCCGTGCTCGTCATCGGCAACCCGTTTGCCGAAGACTTGCTGCAATGGGCCGACTTCGCCCTGTCCACGCCTTTCACCGTGGCGCTGGCGCACCCGGACGACCTGGCCGCCTACCTGCAGCAGCAGGAAAGCGTGCAGCAGGCGATGCAGGAAATGCAGCACGGGGATGACGTTCCAGGACTCGACCAGAGCATCGAAGACATCTCGCTGATCCGCATCAGCGAGGACAGCAGCCCGGTGGTAAAACTGGTGAACTCCACCATCTACGACGCCCTGAAATTCCAGGCCAGCGACATCCACCTGGAATGCGACGTGGCCAGCCTGGTCATCAAATACCGCGTCGACGGCGTGCTGGTGCAGGCGGGCCAGGTGCAGGGACTGGCGATGGCGGAGCAGATCATCTCGCGCATCAAGGTCATGGCCGACCTCGACATCGCCGAGCGCCGCATTCCCCAGGATGGCCGCTTCAAGGTGCGTGTGAAAGGGGCGGAAATCGATTTCCGCGTTTCCATCATGCCCAATATCTTTGGCGAGGACGCCGTGCTGCGCCTGCTGGACCGGCGCGCACTGACGGAGGCGGCGCAGGCGCTGCGCCTGGAAAGCCTGGGCCTGAACGAGGACGCCATCGAACAGATACGGCGCCTGGCCGCCAAGCCGCACGGCATGCTGCTGGTGACGGGTCCCACGGGTTCCGGCAAGACCACCACGCTGTACGCGGCCATCACGGAAATCAATACGGGGCGCGACAAGATCGTCACCATCGAGGACCCCGTCGAATACCGCTTGCCGCGCGTGCTGCAGATCCCCGTCAACGAAAAAAAGGGGCTGACGTTCGCACGAGGCCTGCGTTCCATCCTGCGCCACGACCCTGACAAGATCATGATCGGCGAAATCCGCGACGACGAGACGGCGCAGATCGCCGTGCAGGCGGCGCTCACGGGCCACCTGGTGTTTACCACCGTGCATGCGAATAACGTCTTTGATGTGGTCGGGCGCTTCCTGCACATGGGCGTCGATGCCTACAGCTTTGCGGCGGCCCTGAACGGCATCGTGGCGCAGCGCCTGCTGCGCCTCAATTGCGCCCATTGCGCCGTCGACGCCAGCGCCGAGGTGCTGGCCGATGCGCAGCAGCTGCGCGACAGCGGCCTGGCCCTGCACCAGGTGCAGGACTGGCAATTCATGGCCGGCAAGGGCTGCGGCCACTGCCGCGGTACCGGCTACAAGGGCCGCAAGGCCGTCGCCGAGGTCCTGATGCTCAGCGATACGATGCGCGAAATGATCTGCACGCGCGCGCCCCTGAGCCAGATGAAGGAAGAAGCGGCGCGCAACGGCTTTCGCCTGGCGCGCGAAGCGGGCCTGGACCTGGTGCGGCGCGGCGAAACCACTTTAGCGGAGCTCAATCGTGTCACTTATTGAACGCCTTACCCGCGCCACCCTGTGCCTGCACCTGGCGCCGCACGGATTGGACGGCGTGCTGCGCCGCGCCGGCCGTCCCGTAACGGACAGCGCTTTTCACGTGCCCATCCTGAACCCCGACGCCAACTGGGAAGTGGCGCTGGCAAGCTTGCGCGGCTGGCTCGAACAGCACAATGAAAAAAAACTGCCGCTGGCCGTCAGCCTGGCCAGCCGCTGGTGCGCCATGCTGATGGTGCCGTGGAGCGGCGCCCTGCTCGACCGGGCCAGCGCGCAGCGCTTCCTGCACAGCCAGTTCGCCGCCGTCTATGGCGATGGCGCACGGGCCTGGCGCCTGGCTGCCGACGATGCGCCGTACGGCAAGCCGCGCCTGGCCTGCGGCATCGATGCGGCCCTGCTGCAAGGGGTGCAGGATGCAGCCGCCGCGCATGGCCGGCGCTGCCTGTCCATCGAACCCATCGCCGGACATGCCTGGCGCAGCATGGCCGGCAACAAGCCTGCCGCCTTCGCCCTGGTGGAAGCGGGCCGGCTGCTGCTGGCAACGACGAGCGGCGGGCGTATCACGGCCCTGCATAGCCAGTCCTGCGGCGCCGCCTGGGGCGACGAACTGGATCGGGCGTGGCGGCGCTGGAACTTGCGCGCGCCGCAGCTCGACACCATCGAGCATGTGGTGCTGCTCGACCTGAGCGGCGAACTGCAGGATGCGCTGCCGGCGCGTTTCCAGCCCGTTGCCGTGGCCAGCGCCGCGCACCTGATGCGGGAGGCCGCATGGGCCTGAGCCGCCTGGAATTGCTGGCGCCCGGCGCAATGCAGACCTTCAGCGGCTGGCGCCTGGCCCTGTGCCTGACGGGTGCCATGCTGCTGCTGCCGGCCGCCGTGTACTGGCTGGTGCAGGCGCAGGAAACGCGGCGCCTGGAAGCGCAACTGGCCCAGCTGCAGCCCCCGCGTCCCGTGCGCGCCCCCCTCTCGGCGACCCAGCAGCGCGAACGCGACAGCGAACTGAAACAGGTGGCCGTCGCCGTGCGCCAGCTCAACCTGCCCGTCACGCGCCTGGTCAAAACGGTGCAAGCGCCGCGCGACGTGCGCGTGGCCCTGCTGGGACTGGACCTGAACGCGCAGCAGGGACAAGATGGCGCCAGCGTCCTGAAAATCGCCGCCGAGGCGGAAACGCCGCAGGACATGCTCAATTACCTGGCCTTCCTGAACCAGCAGCCCATGTTCAGTTCCGTGTATCTGCTCAAACACGAGATGAATGCGAACGCTCCCGAACATCCATACCGTTTTCAGCTGGAGGCGCAATGGCGGCAATAAAATCCGTGCTGAAAGCCAGCACGCCCGTGGCCCGTCCACGCCTTCAACTGCGCCTGCCCCCGCGCCTGCGGTGGGAAGCGCAACGGCTGTGGCGTACCCTGGGCTGGCCCAGCGCCATCGGCGCGGCTTGCCTGGCGTTGGCCGCTTTCGCCATGCAGCAAGGCGATGCGCTGGCCGCGCGCCAGCAGCAACTGGCGGCGCAACTGGCCGCTGCGGCCAGACAGTCGGCGCTGCCGCCGGCGGCGGCCATCTCGCTCGATGCTGATGCGGACAGCCTGGCCGCTTTCCACGCCTACCTGCCCGCGCACGACAGCATTCCCGAGCAGCTGAAAACCTTGCTGGACGTGGCGCAAAAGAGCGGCGTCACCTTGGCCAAGGCCGACTACAAGCCACAGGAAGACGGTAACACGGCCTTTTTGCGCTACCAGATCACCCTGCCCGTGAAGGCCGAATACGCGCAGCTGCAAACGTTCATCGTCGATGCCTTGCAGGCGCTGCCCACCCTGACGCTCGACTCCGTGCTCTTCAAGCGCGAGCAGATCGAGGCGGGCGAGATCGACGCGCGCATCCAGTTCATCCTGCTGGTGAAAAAGGCGGAGGTGCGCCGATGAAGAAAGTCGTACTGGGAGGCGCCGCCGTGGCGACCTTGCTGGCAGCCCTCTTCGCGCCCGAGGATGAAGGCAGCATCGTGGGACCGGCCACGGCCACCACGCGCCAGGTGGAGCGAGTGACGCCAGCACCCTTGCTTCCCGATGCCGCGGTGCCGGCGTCTGGCCGTCCGCTGGCGATCCATCCGCGGCGCGCGCTCGACGATGACGAAGCGGCCACCCTGTTTGCCAAGCAAAGCTGGCAGCCGGAGACGCCGAAAAAGATCATGCTCGACCAGCAGGCCGCCCAGGCTGCGCTGCCTGCCGCCCGCGCCGATGCGAACGCACCGCCGCCGCTGCCCTTTCAATTCCTTGGCCGCTTCGTCGACGAAGGCAAGGCTGCCTACTTCCTGCAAGCGGGCGACCGCAACGTGGTGGCGCGTCCCGGCGACACGCTCGAAGAGCGCTACCGCTTCGACGGCATGGTGCAAGGCGCACTGCAATTTACCTATCTGCCGCTCAACCAGAAACAGACACTCGCCGTAGGGGACCTCAATTGAAACGACGCGCCGCACGTATGTCTCGTACTATCATCACCCTGCTCCCGATGCTGTCCCTGCTGGCTGCCTGCGCCGGCAACCAGGCCTACAACGATGGCCAGGCCATGCTGGGCGCGGGCCGCACGGAACAGGGCCTGGCCCTGCTGGAACAGGCGGCGCAAGCCGAGCCGACCAACGCCAAGTACCGCATCGCCGTCACCAATGGCAGGATGCGCGCGCTGAACAGCCTGAATGGCCGCGCCGAAGCGCTGCGCCAGCAAGGCAAGCTACCCGAGGCGCAAGCGCTGTACCAGCAGGCGCTGGCGCTGGACACCAGCAACGATGTGGCGCAGCGGGGCCTGGCCGGCGTGGCGCAGGAGGAACGGCACCGCAAGCTGGTGCAGGAAGCGCAGGCCAGCTACCAGCGCGGCGGCGAAGCGAATATCGCGCAGGCGCAGGAAGCCTTGCGCCAGGTGCTGCAGGAGCGCCCCACACAGCGCGAGGCGCTGGCCCTGAAAAGCCGCATCGGCGAGGCGCAGTCAAAAAACCTGCCATCCGGCGGCAAGCTGGCGGCCGCCTACCGCAAACCCGTGACGTTGGAATTTCGCGATGCGCCGCTACGCTCCGTGTTTGACTTCATCAGCAAGGTGTCGGGCCTGAACTTCGTCTTCGACAAGGAAGTCGACCCCACCCTGCGTGCCACCATCTCCGTGCGCGACACCAGCATCGAGGAAGCCATCGCCATGCTGCTGGGTGCCAACCAGCTCGAACAAAGCGTCACCAGCGACAAGTCGATCACGATCTACCCGAACACGCCGCAAAAGGTGAAGGATTACCAGCAGCTGGTGGTGCGCACCTTCTTCCTCGCCAATGCGGACGTCAAGACGGTGGCGTTTTCCATCAAGACCCTACTCAAGGCCAAGGACGTCGTCACCGACGAGCGCCTGGGCATCATCATGCTGCGCGATACGCCGGAAATGGTACGCATGGCCGAGCGCATCATCAACGTGCAGGACCTGGCCGACCCGGAAGTGATGCTGGAGGTGGAAGTGCTGGAGGTGAAGCGCACGCGCCTGATGGAGTTGGGCGTGCGCTGGCCCGACCAGGCCAGCCTGACACTGGCCGGCGTCGCAGGTAGCACAGGAGGCCTGGGCGGCCTGAAAGTGGCGGACCTGCACCGCATCAATGGCGACAACATCAACCTGGGCATCGGCGGCGTCACCCTGAACGCCAACAAGACGGACAGCGACAGCAATATCCTGGCCAATCCGCGCATCCGCGTGCGCAACAAGGAAAAGGCCAAGATCCTCATCGGCGACCGCGTGCCCGTCATTACCGTCACGACGAATAACGGCGTCAGTTCCGACAGCGTCAACTACATCGATGTGGGCCTGAAGCTCGACGTCGAACCGAACGTCTACCTGGACGACGAAGTGGCCATCAAGATCAACCTGGAAGTGTCGAATGTCGTCAAGGAAGTCATCAGCAAGACGGGCACGCAGGCTTACCAGATCGGCACGCGCAGCGCCTCGACGGTGCTGCGCCTGAAGGATGGCGAAACGCAGGTGCTGGCAGGCCTGATCAGCGACGAGGACCGGGGCACGGCCAACAAGGTGCCGGGCGTGGGCGAACTGCCCGTGCTGAACCGCCTGTTCGGCAGCCAAAAGGACGACGCCATGCGCAGCGAGATCGTGCTGTCGATCACGCCGCGCCTGCTGCGCAGCATCCGCCGCCCGGACCTGATGACGGCCGAATTCAACTCCGGCACCGAGGCATCCGTGGGCGGCCGTGCCAGCGTGGGCGGCGCGCCCGAGGCTATCGCCGCCCCCGAGCAGGCCGCCCCACGCAGCGGCTCGCCCATGACGGGCGGCGACGAGGCGCCAGCGGCAGGCGACAAGGCCACTGTGAAAGGTGGCCAGTGAGGTGGCCAGTGAAACAGCGGGGCTTTACCTTCATCGAGCTGATGATCACCCTGGCGATCATGGCGACCCTGGCCACGGTGGCCGTGCCGATGGCGCAGGTGGCCTTGCAACGGGCGAAGGAACAGGAATTGCGCAACGCCCTGATCGAGATGCGCGAAGCGATCGATACCTACAAGCGCGCCTCGGACAATGGCCGCATCAAGATGTCGCTGGGAGGATCCGGCTATCCGAAAAAACTCGAGGAACTGGTCAAGGGCGTGCCCGACCAGCGCAGTCCCTCGAAACAGAACATCTATTTTTTGCGCCGCCTGCCGCGCGACCCGTTCCAGCCCAGGGAAGAAGGCAGCGCGGCCGACAGCTGGAGCAAGCGCGCCTATGCCTCGCCGCCCGACAATCCCAGCGAAGGCGAGGACGTGTTCGACGTCGCCTCGCGCTCGACCAAGGTGGGCCTGAACGGCGTGCCGCTCAAGGAATGGTGATTTCGATGCCCTGCTCACATCCGCGCCGCGGTTTTACGTTGGTCGAACTGCTGGTGGTACTGGCGATCATCTCGCTGCTGCTGACGATCGCCATTCCCCGCTATTTCGGCTCGGTGGAAAAATCGAAAGAGGTCGCCTTGAAGGAAAACCTGCAGGTGCTCAGGAGCGGCCTGGATAAATACTATGCCGACAAGGGCGAGTATCCGGCCGCACTGGCCGACCTGGTGACCCACCATTACTTCCGCAGCATACCGTTGGACCCCGTCACGGAGTCCGCCGCCACCTGGCAATTGATCCCTTCACCGAATGGCGAAATCGGCGGCGTGGCGGACGTGCGCAGCGGCGCCAAAGGCAAGACGCGCGAGGGCATCCCCTTTGAGCAGCTCTAGTTTCCAGCGCCGCGCACGGGGTTTCGCGTATATCTGGACCCTGATGCTGGTCGCCTTCATGGGCGTGGGCCTGGTGCTGGCCAGCGAATTGCATGCCACGGCCGCACGGCGCGACAAGGAGCGCGAGCTGCTGTTCATCGGCCATGAATTCCGCAACGCGCTGGGGCGCTACTACGACAGCACGCCGGGCGACGGGCGGCCCCGCTATCCATTGACCTTGCAGGAACTGCTGCGCGACCCGCGCTTCGCCAACGCCCGGCGGCATTTGCGCCGCCTGTATGCGGACCCCTTCACGGGCAAGGCGGAATGGGGCGTGCTGCGGCAGGAGGGCCGCATCGTCGGCATCCATTCGCTATCGCCGCAACTGCCCATCAAGCAGGACAATTTTCTCGACGAAGACGCCAGCCTGCGCCGCAAGCAACGCTACGCGGACTGGCACTTCACCTATCCGCACGACCTGGTGCTAGCCCCGCCCGATGCCGCCGGCGGCGCGCCCGGGCTCAAGCCGAAAGGCGCGAACTGATATCATGCCCGCATTCCATATTCAGCATCGAACAAAGGAGCAGGCATGAGCATAGGTGGCACTTCCATCGAACAAGCATTGGCATCGCTGTCGGACATGACGTCCGGCATGGTCGCCATCGGTAAGGACGAACATGCGCAGCGCATCGCCAAGGCGCAAGCCTTCATGCGCAAACAGGGCATCGCCGCGATCTACCTGAACGCGGGCGCCAACCTCACCTATTTCACGGGCACCAAGTGGTATGCCAGCGAACGCATGGTGGGCGCCATCCTGCCGGCCAGCGGAGAGCTCGAGTACATCGCCCCCGCCTTCGAAGAAAGCACCCTGACGGGCTTCATGGTCATCGAGGGCAAGGTCAATTGCTGGGAAGAGCATGAAAGCCCGTACCAGCTGTTCGTCGACGCGCTGGCGCGCATGGACATAGCCCAGGATGCGGCCGCGCCGCCGCGCGTGGGCATCTGCGAAAGCGCCGCCTTCTTCATCTACGACGGCATCCGGCCGCTGGCCCCCGGCTACGCACTGGAAAACGCGCGCACCGTGACGGCATACTGCCGCAGCCGCAAGTCGCCGGCCGAAATCGCCCTGATGCAGCGCGTGATGGACATGACCCTGGCCGTGCACGTAGCCACGGCCAGCATGCTGTATGAAGGCATCACGACGGTGGAAGTGGAAGAATTCATCCAGCGCGCGCACCGCAAGGTGGGCGCGCCCCGCTCGTATTTCTGCATCGTGCTGTTCGGCGAAGCGACCGCCTATCCGCATGGCGTGAACTATGTGCAGACTTTGAAAGCGGGCGACACGGTGCTGATCGACACGGGCTGCCAGGTGATGAACTACATCTCCGACATCACGCGTACCTATGTTTTTGGCGCCATCAGCGAACGCCAGCGCAGCGTGTGGAACAGCGAAAAGGCCGCGCAGGCAGCCGCATTCGCCGCCGCGCAGCTGGGCGTACCCTGCGGCGACGTGGACCGCGCGGCGCGCGTCTCGCTGGAAGCGGACGGCTTTGGCCCCGGCTACAAGCTGCCCGGCCTGCCGCACCGCACGGGCCACGGCATCGGCCTCGATATCCACGAGTGGCCTTACCTGGTGGGCAATGACACGACGCCGCTGGACGTCGGCATGTGCTTCTCGAACGAGCCGATGATCTGTATCCCCGGCGAATTCGGCATCCGCCACGAAGACCATTTTTACATGACGGAAAACGGCCCGCGCTGGTTCACCGAACCAGCGCACAGCATCGACGATCCGTTCGGGCTGAAGATTTAAGCCGCCTTCGTCAACGCCAGCCGCCGTGCCGCTGGCACGGTGGTCATCGCCGGCGCGCTTCCCTGCGCCAGCTTGAACACAGCCAGCGCCGTACCCAGTTGCACGGCCTGTTCCTGCAGCGATTCGGCCGCCGCCGATGCTTCTTCCACCAGCGCGGAATTTTGCTGCGTCATTTGATCCATGCTGCCGATGGCCACGCCGATATCGCCGATGCCGGCGCTTTGCGCCTGGCTTGCGGCGCTGATCTCGGCCATGATGTCGGCCACCTTTTTCACGGAATCGACTATCTGCCCCATGGTCAGCCCCGCCTCGTCGACCAGCTTCGAACCCTCGTTGACCTTGGCCACCGAATCGCCGATCAATTGCTTGATTTCGCGTGCCGCTGCCGCGCTGCGCTGCGCCAGGTTGCGCACCTCGGACGCCACCACGGCAAAGCCGCGTCCCTGTTCGCCCGCGCGCGCCGCTTCCACGGCCGCATTCAGGGCCAGGATATTCGTCTGGAAGGCGATGCCGTCGATGACGCCGATGATGTCGACAATGCGTCTGGATGAATCGTTGATCTCGCCCATCGTGGTGACCACCTGGCTGACCACTTGCCCACCCTTCACGGCAACCGACGATGCCGACACCACCAGTTCATGCGCCTGGCCCGCGTTGGCGGCGTTGTCGCGCACGGTGGCGGTCAGGCTGTCCATGCTGCGCGCTGTCTGATCCAGGCTGCCCGCCTGCGATTCCGTGCGCGCGGCCAGGTCCGCATTGCCCTGGGCGATCTCGGCACTGGCCACCTGGATGGTTTCAGCCGATGCCTTGATGTCCGAGACCATGCCACCGAGCTTGGCGCGCATGTCCTTCAGCGCCGCCAGCAAGCTGCTCTGGTCGCCCACCTCGGTCACGATGTTCATCGAGAGGTCGCCATCGGCCACGGCGCGCGCGATCTGACGCGCGTATTCGGGTTCACCACCCAGTTGCTGCCAGATGGCGCGCACGACGAAATGCGACACGGCCACCAGGCAGACGATGACGGCCAGCGCCACCGCGATACTGGTATTGAGCGCATTGCGCACATTGGCCGCGCTGCGTTCGATGCCCTGCTTGAACTGTATTTGCGCCTGTTCGTTGGTCTTTGCCAGGTCCGTGTTGAGCACCGCCAGCGCACCCTGCATGCGCGCCACGGTCGCTTGCGGGTCACCCTCCTCCATTTCCAACATGATGCGCGCAGCGCTCAGCGCCGGTGCATAATAGGCATCGAATTCCTTGGCCAGGCGCTGGCCCTGTTCGCGCTGGCCGGGGATCGCCGCAAAGGCCTCCAGCTTGGCGCGCAGCTTGACGGCCTGGCCGCCGACTTGCCCGATACGCTCCTTGTCACCTTCGCTGACGGCATCGCGCAGGGCGTCGCCGACGGCGGCCACGTCCAGGGTCAGCGACTTGGCCATGTCAAGCACAGGATAGTCGGCGCTTTCAGTGGCGTGGATGGAATTGAGCGTGGCCGTGGACAAATAGGCGCTGACGGCCAGCCCCAGCCCGAAAATCACGGCCGAGACGACAGGCAGCGCCCATATCTTGCGTTTGATGCTCATTGCTGTCTCCTGATTTTGATGAATTATCGGGCCGCCGCATGGCGCGCGGCCCGAACCGGCTTTATGGCGCCGTCAGCACCACTTTGACGGTGCCGTCGACGGCACTCTTTTCGATATAGCCGATGGCTTTCGGATCGGCGGCGACAGCCTTCTTCACGTCCGCGCTATTGGCCACTTCCTTCGGCAAGGTCGCCTTGCCCGTGAAGACCAGTTTGGACCACAGGGCCTTCGCTTGCGATGGCTCCTTGTCCGTCACCTTCTTGTAGAACTCGGCGCGCACGGGGGCGCTTTCCGGTTGGTCGATCGGCGTCATGGCCGTCGATTTACCGAGGAAAAACTGCGCCACCTGTTCGTTCGTCATGGCGCCGGCTGCGCTCTTCGGATTGACCACCACAACCACTTCGGCCATGGCGGGAACAGCGGTCGACAGCGCCAGCAAGGCAGCCACATTCAAGATCAATGGTTTCATGCGGCGCTCCTTAGAAAACGAAATCGATGGCGGCGGCAGCCACCGTGACGGGGCCATGGAAACCCGGCTTGGCTTGCACGAACAGACCCGGGCCATTCTTCGGCTTGATGCGGTCGATCTGCACCTTCAGCGCGGCCGAACGGTGGAAGTCCCAGCGCACGCCGATGCTGTCCGTCGATTGCTCGAGCTGGTTGCGCATATACGCGAGGGTGTCGACGCCAGTCGACAGGGCGCGCAGGGTCGGCGTGCAGGCGGCCGGATAGCCGGCAGGGCAGGATGCGGGCACGGTGTTGTTCACGCGGCCATCGGCCTTCAGGCTGGCGTGGCTGTAGTACGGCAAAAAGGCGCCGATACGGTAGCCGCCCATCACGTACCACGAGGTGCTGTCGCTGACATAGCTGTCCGTCTTGCGCTTCGCATATTCGGACTGCACCAGGACATTGTTCCAGTCCAGGCCCAGGCCCACGGACGTGAACGACGCCTTCTTGTCCTTGACTTCCAGCGCATCGGCCAGGGCACCTAGCTGGGCGATCCGGTAGCCGCTGCCGGCCGCGCGCAAGCTGCCCATCAAGGTGTTCAGGCTCGGTGAATCGTTGATCGTCAGCTTGGTTTCGGCACGGCCGAAGCGCACGGTGACGGGGCCATGCTCGACCACCACGTTGAGGGCGACGATGGACTTGCCTTCCACCTGCACGGTCGAATCGGGACCAGTGGCCAGGGTGGCCTTGGTGCGGCCCAGCGCCAGCTGCATGATGATGCTGGTATCGCCCGCGCTGAACTGATAGGTACCGTCGATGCCATCGATGCTGTTCAGGGGAACCTGCGAATACATTTCGCCGGACGGGCGCAGCATGGTGTTGGCATAGCCTACGTTGCGGTAATCGGAAATCATGAAGACGGGCAGACCCATGCGGCCGACGCGCACACTGAAGCTGTCCGACACCTTGGCCTTGGCAAAGGCCCAGGCCAGTTCGGCGCCGAAATCGTCCTCGCCATCCTTGCGCGCCAGGCCCTGCACGGTGGCCGACAGCCAGGGATTGACGGTGACATTGGCTTGCAGTCCCAGGTTGGAATCGACACCCGTGCGGGCCGTGCGGCCAGCGCCGGCAGCCTGATTCGGGCGCGCAAACTGCGCGTTGTCGGTATCGGCCATGGTCAGGGCAGCAGTGCCGTAACCGCTGATCTTGACGGCGGGGCCGGTGGCCTCTTCGGCATAGGCATGGCTGATGGCCAGAGGCATGGCCAACAGGAAAATCAGGACGTGTTTATTCATAGTAATTAAATACCCGTAGCGGTGAACATTAATCGTGGAGTGGACTCGAGGTCGATGGCTCACCGGCCGTGAAAGGCCGGGTCCGTTTTTTTCGCGCCGCCATCGCCTTGGGCGTGCATGGCGGCGTGACCAGTGAGTAAAACCATGCTACAGAGAAAAGGTTTTACGTTGGAAAGTTTTCTGGAGGCAATGAGCGAATTCGCCCGTTTTCAAGGAAAAAGCACGCGTTCTAGAGGGGTTTATCTAAATAGCACGCCGTGCAAAACCACACTTTCACTATACTTTTCATACACTTATGGATAATTCATCGGAATAGAAACTGATGGACCGATATCGCTGATTTTCCTGGCTCCGACATAAAAAAACGCCGCCACGCAAAACAGTGCGGGCGGCGCCGGGGCTGGCAAGCCCGGTGATTCTTATTGGGCTTTGCCCGTGTAGCTCAGTTCCGGCAACTCCTTCGTCGCCTCGTCCGCGTTCACCAGTTCCGGCACGACGCGGCCAACCAGCAGGCCGATCGCCGGCGACGTACGCACATACTTGACCTCGCCCTTTTCCAGGACAAAGCTGACCTTATTGGTCGCCTCGGTCGAGGTGCTGGCTTCATGACTGCCGGTGGCAGCATCCACGTAAAAATATCCGCCTGGCTGGGATTTCCCCACTTCCGAGCCATCCATCATTACCGCCGGCTGGAGCGCCGCACCAAACATGCTGCTAGTACGGTAGAAATAAATACGGCCCTGGTCTGCATTCAGCGTTGGCGTCGATGCCTGCATGGCAGAGAACTTGGGACCGCTGGCGGCACAACCGGTCAAGGCGACAACGGCACCAATCAGGGCAAGTTTCACGAGTTTCATGGTTTCCTGTTTAGTTGAAAAGAATGGACTTCCGCTGATTCAGGCTGACATAACTGCGTTCGGCAGGAAGATAAAATCCGACCAGCATGGCACTTTCAACAACCAGGTACGCTTCATGGATATGCGCCCCCTCGATCGTAAACACATCCAGGTAAGGCTTGTAGACTGCGCCTTGCGGCACGCTGCCAATCTGTCTCCAGTGGCTCCCGGCCTTCAAGGTACGGTGGTAACCCGTGTTCAGCTGAATTTCGAGCGCAGAGGCCAGCGTACGTTCAACGCTGTCACCTGCAGGAACGAGGGAGATTACTGCCGGCGTTTGCTGTACCGCGCAAGAACATAACGCAAGGGACAGGCAAACACTGTTCAGCATATGGCGGAGGGACATGGGCATTCAGTTAAGAGTGACGTGCTGATAACGGAATGCCATCATAGCTAGTAAGAATACAACAATACTGTCCAATACTCACTTTTCTAACAGGAAATTTAAATTTACTCTCTTTCAACAACTTTTCTGATAACGCACCTGCAGCAACCGTGCAGGTGCGCCATCCGGGCAGGGCACCCGCACGGCAAGCTGTCTTATTCGCGCTTCGACACCAGGGTCAGGATGTCGTAGCTGGCCACCAGTTCTTCATTCTGGTTCGTCACCTGCACGTCCCACGCCACCACGCCCTGTCCTACGCCAAACACGTCCTTGCGGTTGCGGTCGACCTTGCGCTTGCACGTCAGGCGGGCGCGGATGGTGTCGCCGATGGCGACGGGCGCGACGAAGCGCAGGTTGTCCAGGCCGTAGTTGGCCAGCACGGGGCCCACGCCGGGCGAGACGAACAGGCCGGCGGCCGCCGACAGCACGAAGTAGCCGTGGGCGATGCGCTTGCCGAACTGCGACTCCTTGGCCGCGATTTCGTCGAAGTGCATGTAGAAGAAGTCGCCCGAGATGCCGCCGAAGGCGACGATGTCCGCTTCGCTGACGGTGCGGCGGTGCGTGAGCAGCGAGTCGCCCGTCTTCAAATCCTCGAAATGCTTGCGGAACGGGTGGATCGGGCTTTCATTGACGTCCGCGCCGCGCACGTACTCACCCGTGATGGCCGCCAGCATGGTCGGCGAACCTTGCACGGCCGCCCGTTGCAGGTAGTGGCGCACAGCGCGCACGCCGCCCAGCTCTTCGCCGCCGCCCGCGCGGCCAGGACCGCCGTGCTTCAACTGCGGCAGGGGCGAGCCATGGCCCGTCGAATCGACGGAAGCCACGCGCTCGAGCACGTGCACGCGGCCATGCGTGGCCGCCACTTGCGGCACCACGTGCGCGGCGATCTTCGGATCGCGCGTCACCAAGGTGCTCACCAGGCTACCCTTGCCGCGCGCGGCCAGGGCCAGCGCCTCGTCGATCTCCTTGTAACCCATCATGGTGCTGACGGGGCCAAACGCTTCCACGTCATGCACGGCATCATTGCCGAAGGCGTCGCGGCACAGCAGCAGGGTCGGCGAGAAGAAACTGCCATCCTGCGCACCATCACCGAGCGGATTGAAACCGTCAGCCGCGCCGAACACCACCTCGCTGCCCTGCGACAGGGTGGCGACACGCTCGGCCACATCATTCTGCTGCTCTTTCGATGCCAGTGCGCCCATGCGCACACCGTCGATGGACGGGTCGCCCACCACCACCTTGGCCAGGCGCTCGCGCAAGCGCGTGCCGACTGCGTCCATCAGGTGCTCCGGCACGATGATGCGGCGGATGGCCGTGCACTTCTGGCCCGACTTGCCCGTCATCTCGCGCACGACTTCCTTGACGAAGAGGTCGAATTCCACGTCGTCCGGCGTGACGTCCGGCGCCAGGATGGCGCAGTTGAGCGAATCGGCTTCGCCGTTGAACGGTACGGACTGGGCGATCAGGTTCGGATTGGTGCGCAACTTGGCGGCTGTGGCGGCCGATCCCGTGAAGGTGACGAAATCCTGGCCATTCAAGCGGTCCAGCAAGTCGCCCGTGGAACCGATCACCAATTGCAGGCTGCCGGCCGGCAGCAAGCCCGATTCGTGCATCATGCGCACGACGGCCTGCGTCAGGTAGCTCGTCGCCGTGGCAGGCTTAGCGATGCAGGGCATGGCCGCCAGGAAGCTCGGGGCGAATTTTTCCAGCAAGCCCCAGATGGGGAAGTTGAAGGCGTTGATGTGCACGGCCAGGCCGCCGCGCGGCACCAGGATGTGCGTACCGGCGAAACCGCCCTTCTTGCCCAGCGCGATAGCCGGGCCTTCATGCAGCACGTTCGACGACGGCAGTTCATTGCTGCCCATGCTGGCGTAGGCGAACAGGGTGCCCGTTCCGCCTTCGATATCGACCCAGCTGTCGGCGCGCGTGGCGCCCGACAGGTGCGAGATCGCGTACAACTCTTCCTTGCGCTCGACCAGGTACAGCGCCAGTGCCTTCAGGCGGGCGGCGCGCTGCTGGAAGTCCAGCGCCATCAGACCGGGCACACCCGTCTTGCGCGCATACGTGACGGCTTCGTCGAAGTCGATCTTTTCCGCATGCGTGTGATAGATGACGCGGTTGTTCAAGGCGCTGTGCAGGGGCACGGCGGCGCTTTCGCCCAGCCAGCGGCCGGCGATCAGGCTTTGCAGGGTAGATATTTGAGCCATGTGGTTTACTCCTATGTTGGTTTTTACTGCGCTGCGGCGTTCTTGTGCAAATGCAGCGGCAAGGCCGATTCGAAATTGAGGCGTTGGCGGTTCGCTTCGACTTCCGTCAGGGCTTCCACTTCGCGCATCGTGTGCATCGAGCGCACGGCCAGTTCGTGATACTGGCCCGTGCCCGAGCTTTTCCATTTGATTTCATCGTCGGTCAGCGCGCGGATGATCTTGGCGGGCGTGCCCACCACCATGCTGCGCGGCGCGACAATCATGCCCGCCTTCACAAAACTCATGGCCGCGACGATGGACTCCTCGCCGATGATGGCGTTATCCATCACCACCGCGTTCATGCCGACGAGCGCATTGCGGCCGATGCGGCAGCCATGCAGCACGGCGCCGTGGCCGATATGGCCGTCGACTTCGACCACCGTGTCGCAGCCGGGAAAACCGTGCATGACGCAGGTGTCCTGCAGGTTCGCGCCCTCTTCCAGGATCAAGCGGCCGAAGTCGCCGCGGATCGAGGCCAGCGGGCCGATATAGCAGCGCGGGCCGACGATCACGTCGCCGATCAGCACTGCCGACGGGTGCACATAGGCGCTGGGGTGGACGACGGGGGTGACGCCGTTGATTTCATACACTTTGACCATACAGACTCCTTACATGCCCAGATAGGCGCTTTGTACCTGTTCGTTATGCAGCAATTCAGGGCCTGGACCGGACAGCGTGATGGCGCCCGTCTCGATCACGTAGCCCACGTCGGCGATCGACAGGGCCGCATGCGCGTTCTGCTCGACGAGGAAGATTGTGATGCCCTGGTCGCGCAATTCGGCCACGATTCGGAAGATTTCCGCGATCAGGAGCGGCGCCAGGCCCATGCTCGGTTCGTCGAGCAGCAGCAGTTGCGGGCGGCCCATCAGCGCGCGCGCCATGGCCAGCATCTGCTGCTGTCCGCCCGACAAGGTCCCGGCCAGCAGCAGGCGCTTTTCCTTCAGGATCGGGAACAGGCTATACATGCGCTCCATGTCGCCCGCCACGTCCTGCGGCGGGCGCGTGAAGGCGCCCAGGCGCAGATTGTCTTCCACCGTCATGGGGCCGAACACTTGCCGTCCTTCCGGCACCTGGCAGATACCGCTGCGCACGCGCCTGTCGGCGCTCATGCGGCTCACATCCTGGCCGGCGAAGGCGATGCTGCCGGCGCTGATCGGCTGCACGCCGGATATCGCCCGCAACAGGGTCGTCTTGCCGGCGCCATTGGCACCCACCAGCGCCACAAGCTGGCCCTGGTGTACCTGCAGGTCGATGCCGTGCAGGGCCTGGATGCGGCCATAGTGGCTGGTCAATCCCTGGATGTCGAGCACCAGCGGAGCCTGAATTTCATTTTGCATCATGCCGCCACTCCCAGATATGCCGCCACCACGTCGGGATTCGCGCGCACTTCGGCGGCAGTCCCTTCGGCCAGCTTCTTGCCATAGTCGAGCACCAGGATATGGTCCGACAGATTCATCACCAGTTTCATGTCATGCTCGACCAGCACCACCGTCACCCCCGATTGCGCCACCTTGCGGATCAGGGCTTCGATTTCGCCCGTTTCCGTGTGGTTCAGGCCCGCGGCCGGTTCATCGAGCAACAGCACTTTCGGCTTGGCCGCCAGCGCGCGCGCGATTTCCAGGCGTTTCAAGGCGCCATACGACATCTGCCCTGCCTCGTCGTCGATATGCCGGCCCACGCCGACAAACTCCATCAGGCCGGCTGCCTCGTCGCGGCAAGCCGCGTCCGCGCGGCGCACGGACGGCAGGCGCAGCATGGAGGCGAACAGGTTCTGGTTCAAGCGCAAATGCGCACCCACCATCACGTTGTCGATGGCCGTCATGTTCATGCACACTTGCAGATTCTGGAAGGTGCGGCTCATGCCGCGCCGCGCCAGCGCATCGGGCGGCATGGCAGCCACGTTCTCGCCATTGAGCAATATCTCGCCCTTGCTCGGCGTGTAGACGCCCGTGATCAGGTTGAACAGGGTCGTCTTGCCTGCGCCATTCGGCCCGATCACGGAGTGGATATTGCCTTCCTTGACCGTGAAGCTGACATCCTGCACCGCGTGCACGCCGCCAAAGCTTTTGCTCAAGTTGTTAATCGTCAGCATGTCACACCTCCTGCACGGGTTTGACGGGCGCCTTCGGCACGGCTGCCCGCTTGCGCGAACGGCTGGCCAGGCTGGGTACCAGGCCTTTCGGCATGAAAATCATGGTCGCCATCAGGATCACGCCAAACACCACCGTTTCCCAGCCTTCAAAGCTGGACAGCAATTGCGGCAAGATGGTCAGCAAGGCCGCGCCGATGATGGAGCCGAAGATCGACGCCATGCCGCCCACCACCACCATCGTCACCAGCTCGATCGAGTGGAAGAAACCGGCCAGGTTGGGCGTGATGAAGCCGATGTAGTGGGCACTGATGCTGCCCGCGATGCTGGCAATCACCGCCGACAGCACGAACACGCGCACCTTGAAGCGGGTCGTGTCGACACCCACCACGCGGGCCGCCACTTCCGAGCCGTGAATGGCCTGCAGCGCGCGGCCGACGGGCGAATCGATCAGGTTCAGGGCCAGCCATGTGACCAGCAACAGGAGTACGGCACACACCAGGTACCACGATTTCTCGCCGGCGATTTCCAGGCCGGCCACCGTGAAGGCGGACACGCCGATGCCGTCCGGGCCACCCGTCCACTGCGTCTCGTTGTTGATAACGATGGAAATGATGATGCCCAGGCCCAGCGTCGCCATGGCCAGGGTATGGCCCTTGAGTTTCAACACGGGGCGCGCCAGCAACAGCGCCAGCAGGCCGGTGGCGACGGCGCCCGCCGCCAGCGCGGCCAGCGGCGGCCAGTTGTAGTGCGTGGTCAGCACGGCCGACGCATACGCGCCCAGGCCATAGAAACCGGCATGACCGAGGCTGATCTGGCCCGTGTAGCCCATCAGCAGATTCAGGCCGATGACGACGATGGCGTTCAGGGCGATGCGGATCGCCACGTCATAGTAGAACGCGTTAGTCAGGAACAGGGGCAGGATGGCCAGCACCAGGGCCAGCAACAACAAGCCGCCGTGGCGCGAGCGTGTGAAAAAGTTGGTCATACACGCTCCGAATTTTTAGCGCCAAACAAGCCTTGCGGCAGGAAGAACAGGATCAATAAAATCAGCACAAAGGGCACCGCGTCCTTGTAGGCCGACGAGATGTAGCCGGCCGTCATGGCTTCGGCGATGCCGAGGATCAGGCCACCGGCAATCGCACCGGCGCCGCCGCCCAGGCCACCGAGGACAGCGGCGACAAAGCCTTTCAGGCCCAGCATGATGCCAGCGTCATATGAGGTGTAGGTGATCGGTGCAACGAGGATGCCGCCGGCAGCACCCAGCAAGGCCGACAGGCCGAACGAGAACAGCAGCACCTTGCGCGTGTTGATGCCCACCAGTTGTGCCGCCAGCTTGTTGTGCGAAGTGGCCAGCATGGCCTTGCCCATCAGGGTGCGGCCAAAGAACCAGCCCAGCACCAGCACGATGACCACCGTGACGCCCAGCACCCACAGGCTTTGCGGTAGCAGGCTGGCGCCCAGGAATTCGATCGGCGCATCGCCGGAAAAGGCCGGCAGCGAATGCGTATCCTTGCCCAGCCAGATTTGCACCAGGCCGCGCAGCACGAGGGAGGCGCCGATGGTGATGATCAGGAGCGTGATGACCTGCGCATTTTGCGCCGGTTCGATCACGGTTTTTTCCATCAACAGGCCCACGATACCGGTGGCGATGACGGCCAGGATGATGGCCAGCGGCAGCGGCACGCCGGCAGCCGACATCACGGCGGCCAGCATCCCGCCCAGCATGATGAATTCGCCCTGGGCGAAATTGATCACGCCGCTGGTGTTGTAGATGATGGTAAAGCCCAGCGCCGCCAGCGCGTAGGCGGAACCGACCGTCATCCCGGAATACAGAAATTGTAGAAATTGAGCGACTTCCATGGTGTCTCCATTATGTTCGGCTGCGCGCGAACCGCCTTCGAGGGTGGCCCGCGCGGGTACTTCTGGCTTACCTTCTCGAACTTATTTAGACAATTGCCATTCGCCATTCTTCACTTCGACCATGCGGAAAGCCGACAGGTCCAGGCCCATGTGGTCCTTGGCCGACATGTTAAACACGCCGGTGGTACCGACAAAACCCTTGGTCTGCTCCAGCGCTGCCCGCACTTTTTCGCGGTCCGTGCCGCCGGCGCGCTTGATGGCGTCCACCGACAGGTTCAGGGCGTCGAGCGCATAGCCGCCAAAGGTCGACGGGTCGATCTTGTAGCGGTCTTTATACGTCTTGTCGTAGCCGACGACGACGGCCTTCTGCGCGTCGCTGTCAGGCAGCATGGCGCCGATCAGCAGGGCTGGCGTCGGCAGGCGCACGCCTTCGGCGGCCTTGCCCGACAATTTCAGGTATTCGTCCGACGCCACGCCGTGCGACTGGTACAGCGGCAGCGCGGCCATGCCCAGCTGGCCATAGTTCTTGGTCACGACGGCCGGGCCCTGGCCCAGGCCGAAGACGAACACGGCTTGCACGCCGGCGGTGTTCTTGATGCGCGTGAGCTGCGCCGTGATGTCCGTGTCTTTCGGGCCGTAGGTTTCATCGGCCACCAGGGTGATGCCGTATTTGGAGGCGACGATCTGCGATTCCTTGCGGCCCGAGGCGCCAAAGCCGCTCGTTTCCGACAGCAGGCCCACCTTGCTGATGCCGCGCTTCTTCATGTCCTCGAACACCTTCTCGGCCGCCATGCGATCCGTGTGCGGCGTCTTGAACACCCATTTCTTGACCGGATCGATGATGACAACGGCACCAGCCAGCGAAATGAACGGCATGCTGGCGCGATCCACCAGCGGCGCCATCGCCATCGTCGCGCCCGTGGTGGTGCCGCCGATCAACACGTCGACCTTGTCCGACTCGATCAGGCGCTTGGTAAAACCGTTGGCCTTGGCCGCGTCGCTGCCGTCATCGTAGTGCACCAGTTCCAGCTTGCGTCCCAGCACACCGCCGGCCGCGTTGATCTTCTCGATGTACAGCTGCAGGGTTTTCAGTTCCGGGTCGCCCAGGAAGGCGGCTGGACCCGTGACGGACAGCACGGAGCCGATCTTGATGTTATCGGCCGCATACGCGCCCGCGGCGGACATGGCCAGCACGCCGGCGATCAGGGTTTTCTTGAAGATATTGGCAATCATTGTGGTCTCCACCAGGTTGGCACTACGGTCAATGTATGGTTGGCGCTTTTTTGCAAGCCTGCGCCTTTTTTGTTTTTACTTTTTATACGCGCTCAATTACTACAGCAATACCCTGCCCCACGCCGATGCACATGGTGCACAGCGCATAGCGCCCGCCCGTGCGTTCCAGCTGATTCAATGCCGCCATCACCAGGCGCGCTCCCGATGCGCCCAGCGGGTGGCCAATGGCGATCGCGCCGCCATTCGGATTCACGTGAGCCGCGTCGTCCGCCAGGCCCAGGTCGCGCGTGACGGCCAGCGCCTGCGCGGCAAACGCTTCATTGAGTTCGATGACGTCCATCTGCTCGATGGTCAATCCCGTCTGCGCCAGCACCTTGCGCGAAGCAGGCGAAGGGCCGAAGCCCATGATGCGCGGCGCCAGCCCGGCCGTGGCCATGCCCAGCACCTTTGCGCGCGGCGTCAGTTTGTATTTGTCGATGGCGGCGGCGGACGCCAGCAAGATGGCGCAGGCGCCATCGTTCAAGCCCGAGGCATTGCCGGCCGTGACCGTGCCGTCCGGCTTGACCACGCCCTTGAGCTTTGCCAGCATTTCCAGCGAGGTGTCCGGACGCGGATGTTCGTCGCTGGTGACCATCTTCGGATCACCCTTTTTTTGCGGCACGGCGACGGGCACGATTTCGCGCTCGAACACGCCGGCCGCGTGGGCGGCGGCCCAGCGCTGCTGGCTGCGCAAGGCGAGCGCATCCTGGTCGGCGCGGCTGATGCCAAATTCCACGGCCACGTTTTCCGCCGTTTCCGGCATGGTGTCGATGCCGTACTGCGCCTTCATCTTGCCGTTCACGAAGCGCCAGCCCAGGGTCGTGTCCTCGATTTTCGCCGCGCGCGAGAACGCGCTGTCTGCCTTGCCCATCACGAAAGGCGCGCGCGTCATGCTTTCCACGCCACCGGCGATGATCAGTTCTGCCTCGCCCGCCTTGATGGAACGGGCAGCCATGCCGACAGCGTCCAGGCTGGAACCGCACAGGCGGTTGATGGTATTGGCCGGTACTGCCGCCGGCAAGCCGGCCAGCAGCGCAGCCATGCGGCCCACATTACGGTTGTCCTCGCCCGCCTGGTTGGCGCAGCCGTAAAATACGTCGTCGATGGCGGACCAGTCGACGGAGGGGTTGCGGGCGATCAGCGCGGCAATCGGCAGCGCGCCCAGGTCATCCGCGCGCACGCTGGACAGCGCGCCGCCATAGCGGCCAAAGGGAGTGCGTACGGCGTCACAGATAAAAGCGTCATTCATGTCTGGTTCCTTGTTCGTGCTATCAGGAGAAGATCTTCGGGCGCTGGTCGACCACGCGGCGGGCCTTGCCCGTCAAGGTGCGTTCGATGCCGGCCGCGGCCACCAGGCGCACGCACGTGCTCACGCCGACGTGCGTCTTGATACGGTGTTCCAGCTCGCGCGCCAGCGCGTCCGTTTCGCTGGCCGAGATCGTGGACGTCAGGTCGATGCGCAATTCGGCCACCACTTCCAGCTTGTCGAGGTGGCCGTCGCGCGTGACCACCAGCTGGTATTGCGGCGCCAGCTTCGGCATTTTCAGGATCAGCTCTTCGATCTGCGTGGGGAAGACGTTCACGCCGCGAATGATCAGCATGTCGTCCGAGCGGCCCGTGATCTTGCCGATGCGACGCATCGAGCGCGAGGTCGGCGGCAGCAAGCGGGTCAGGTCGCGCGTGCGGTAGCGGATGATGGGCAGCGCTTCCTTCGACAGCGAGGTAAACACCAGCTCGCCCTCTTCGCCGTCCGGCAGCACTTCACCCGTTTCCGGATCGATGATCTCCGGATAAAAATGGTCTTCCCAGATGACGGGACCGTCCTTGCTCTCGATGCATTCGGACGCCACGCCAGGGCCCATCACTTCGGACAGGCCGTAGATATCGACGGCGTCGATGCCGGCGCGCGCTTCGATTTCCGAGCGCATCGCATCTGTCCACGGCTCGGCGCCGAAGATGCCCACCTTCAGCGAGGACTCGGCCGGATCGAGACCCTGGCGCGTGAATTCCTCGATGATGTTGAGCATGTACGATGGCGTAACCATGATGATCGATGGCTTGAAATCCTGGATCAGTTGCACCTGCTTTTCCGTCTGCCCGCCTGACATCGGAATGACCGTGCAACCCAGACGCTCGGCGCCGTAGTGCGCGCCCAGGCCTCCCGTGAACAGGCCGTAGCCGTAGGAGATATGCACCATGTCGCCGGCGCGGCCGCCGCCGGCGCGGATCGAGCGCGCCACCACGTTGGCCCAGGTATCGATATCGTTCTGCGTGTAGCCGACCACCGTGGCCTTGCCCGTGGTGCCGCTGGACGCGTGAATGCGCACCACTTGCTCGCGCGGCACGGCGAACAGGCCAAACGGGTAATTGTCGCGCAAGACCTTTTTATCGGTGAACGGGAATTTGGCCAGATCGGACAGCGATTTCAGGTCGTCCGGATGCACGCCCGCTTCGTCGAAAGCGGCGCGGTAATGGGGCACGTTGTCATACGCGTGCTTGAGCGTCCATTTCATGCGTTCGAGCTGCAGCGCCTGCAGTTCATCCTTGCTGGCGCGCTCGATCGGTTCGAGGTCATTCGGTGCTGGGGTTCTCTGGACCATCTCTGTCTCCTGATTCGGTTCTATAACTATGTAATTCGTTCCGGCAGTTCAAGCCTGCTCTTGTAACTTCAATTGCTGATGACTTCACCCGCCACGCGAATCGACTTGCCGCGGAAGAGCGCGATGGCGCGCCCTTCCTGGTTGCTGACCTTGACGTCATAGACGCCGCTCTTGCCCGCCAGCGCCTGTTCGACGGCGTGCGCCGTCAGCACGTCGCCTTCCCGGCCCGGTGCCAGATAATCGATGGTGCAGCCGGCGCCCACGGTGTTCAGGTTGTAGCTGTTGCAGGCAAACGCGAAGGCGCTATCGGCCAGGGCAAAGATAAAACCGCCATGGCAGGTCTGGTGGCCATTGAGCATGTCTGCGCGCACCGTCATCGTCATGCGGGCATGACCGGGGCCCACGTCGGCCAGGGCGATGCCCATGGCGGCGGTGGCGTTATCGCGCGACAGCATGGAGGCGGCGGCCGCTTCGGCCAAAGCCTGGGCAGCGTGGATATGGTCTTCCTTATGCATGAAACTGTGCTCCATTGGCGAGTTTGCGGCGCAGCAGCGGCGAGACGCGGTAACGGTCCTCGCCATAGCCCTGCGCCAGGTGGTGCAGCACGGTCACGATGTGCTGGACGCCGACGGCATCGGCCCAGGCCAGCGGTCCGCACGGATAGTTGACGCCCTTCTGCATGGCGATATCGACGGCAGCCACCGTGCACACGCCCTGGTTGACGGCGTCGGCCGCCTCGTTGGCCAGCATGGCCACCGTGCGCATGACGGCCAGGCCAGGCACGTCGTCCAGGCGCGTGACGATGAAACCGGCCGCCTGGAAGAGGCCAACGACGGCCGCGTAGGCCGCATCGCTGCACTGGTCGGCGCGGGCCACGGCGATGCGCATGGCATTGGCGTAATCGAGCGCCAGGTCAAACAGCACCGTGTCCGGATGCTGGTTGTCGTGCGCGCGCTGGGTGGCGCTGCGGCCATCGGTCAGATAAATCGCGGCGCCATGGCAATGCAGGGCGGGTGCCTCGTCATGCGACTGGCCTTCCTGCGTCACGCGGCGGCTGACGGTGATGCCGGCCTGCTCCAGGCGCTGCACCAGACTGCGGATGATGCCGCTGTGGCCACGGCCATCGCCGCCGATGGCGGCCGACAGGGCAACGAATTCCGGCTTCGCTTGCGCGCCTTCCGCCTGCGCCACGGGGGCAGCGGCCCCTTCGCCGTACAGGTAAAAACCGCGGCCCGATTTACGGCCGAGGAAACCGGCGTTGACCATTTCCTGCTGCAGCACGGACGGCGTAAAGCGCGGATCGTTGAAATAGGCGCCGAACACGGATTGCGTGACCGAGAAATTGACGTCATGGCCGATCAGGTCCATCAGCTCGAATGGGCCCATGCGGAAACCGCCCGCTTCGCGCAGCACGGCGTCGATGGTGGCGGCGTCGCCCGCCTGTTCGCTCAAGAGGCGCCAACCTTCCGCATAAAACGGACGGGCGACACGGTTGACGATGAAGCCAGGCGTCGATTTCGCATGCACGGGGTTCTTGCCCCAGGCGATCGACGTGTCGTACACGGTGGCGGCGACTTGCTCGCTGGTGGCCAGCCCGCTGATCACTTCGACCAGCGCCATCAGTGGCACAGGATTAAAGAAGTGCATGCCGACCAGGCGTTCCGGACGGCGCAGCTTGGCCGCGATGGCCGTAACGGAAATCGACGAGGTGTTCGTCGCCAGGAGGCAGTCGTCGCTGACCAGCGCTTCGAGTTCGGCGAACAGGCCGCGCTTGACGTCGAGGTTTTCCACGATGGCCTCCACTACCAAGGCAGCATCTGCCACATCAGCCAGGCTGCCGGCCGCCTGCAGGCGCGCCGTGGCGGCCGCGGCTTCGTCGGGCGTCATACGGCCCTTTTCAGCCAGCTTCGCATACATCTTGCCAATGTCGGCCAGCGCCTTGCTGACGGCGTCAAAGCGCGTGTCATACAGCTTGACCCGGTAGCCGGCGGCTGCGGCCACCTGCGCGATGCCGGCGCCCATGGCGCCGCTGCCGATGACGGCGACGATACTGTTATTGTCCAAAGCTGCCATATCAATGTCCCTTGAATTGCGGTGCGCGCTTTTCCATGAAGGCGGCCACGCCTTCGCGGTAATCGTCGCTGTTACCGAGATCGCTCATCATGCGCGCTTCCAGCGCAAGCTGCTGCGGCAGGGTATTCGCGCCGCTGGCGGCCAGCGCCTGCTTGGTATACGCCAGGCCCTTGGTGGGGGCCGTGGAAAAGTGCACGGCCAGCTTGCGCGCTTCTTGTGGCAGATTGGCGTCGTCCACGCATTTCCAGATCAACCCCCAGTCTTCCGCTTTTTCCGCCGTCAGTTTTTCACCCAGCATGGCCAGGCCCATGGCGCGCGCGGAACCGATCAGGCGTGGCAGGAAGAAGGTGCCGCCCGTGTCCGGGATCAGGCCCAGCTTGCAGAACACTTCGACAAAACTGGCCGACTTGCCGGCGATGACGATGTCGCACGCCAGCGCCAGGTTGGCGCCCGCGCCGGCGGCCACGCCGTTGACGGCGCAGATCACGGGCATCGGCAAAGCCTTCAAGGCCAGCACCAGCGGCGCATAGTTCTTTTCCACGGACTCGCCCAGGTCCACGCCCTTCGAACCCGGTTCCACGGCGCGGTCGGACAAATCCTGGCCTGCGCAAAAGCCGCGGCCGGCCCCCGTCAGTACGAAGACGCGCACGGTACTGTCGGCGTTCACTTTGGCGATGGCGTCGCGCACTTCCTCGTGCATGGCTTGCGTAAAACTATTGAGCTTGTCGGGACGGTTCAGGGTGAGCGTGGCGATGCCCTGCTCGATGGTGAAGAGGATGTTTTGGTAGGTCATGGCGTCTCGCTATTTTAGTTATCAACCCACAGCGGAAATCTGGGGTCAGACCCGTCGGGTCTGACCCCGGCAGTGGCAGTTGGGTTATTCGGCTTGGTCAAAGTCCACCACGACTTTGTCAGTAACCGGAAAACTCTGGCAACTGAGGACAAAGCCGCGCGCCACTTCATAGTCTTCCAGCGCGTAGTTGACGTCCATTTCAACCTTGCCGTCGAGGATCTTGCAGCGGCAGGTCGAGCACACGCCGCCCTTGCACGAGTAGCGCATGTCGATGCCCTGCCGCAGGCCCGCGTCGAGGATGGATTCCTTGTCCTTGTCCATCGTGAAGGTGGTGTGGTTGCCATCCAGGATGACGGTCACTTCCGTTTCCTGCACGACATCGGCGGCCAGCTGGGCGCGCGGCTTGTGGGCGTTTTTCGGGATGCTGGCGGCGAACAGCTCGATCTTGATATTCTGCTTGGGCATGCCGGCTGCCTGCAAGGCTGCGGAGACGCCCAGCATCATGTCTTCCGGGCCGCAGATGAAGGCGTTGTCGTAGTCTTCGATCTTGATCCAGTGCTGCAGGAACTGTTCGCATTTTTCCTGCGTGATGCGGCCGTTGAACAGTTCGATGTCCTGCTGTTCGCGGCTCATCACGTAAACCAGGTTCAAACGCTCCAGGTACACATCCTTCAAGTCCGTCAATTCTTCCTTGAAGATGACGGACGACGAAGCGCGGTTACCGTAGAACAGGGTGAAACGGCTCAGGGGCTCCGTCAGCAGTGTCGTCTTGATGATGGAGAGGATGGGCGTGATGCCGCTGCCGGCCGCGAACGCCAGGTAATGCTTGCGGTTGACGCAGTCGAGCGGCACGTTGAAGTGGCCCATGGGCGGCATCACCTCGATGGTGGCGCCGGCTTTCAGGGTGTCGTTCGCCCAGGTGGAAAAGGCGCCGCCCGGCGTGCGCTTGATGGCCACGCGCAGGGTGCCATCCTGCACCGCAGAACAGATGGAATACGAGCGGCGTACGTCTTCCGCATTGATATGGGCGCGCAGGGTCAGGTGCTGGCCCTGCTGAAAGCGGAACTGCTGCTGCAATTCGGCCGGCACGTCGAACGTGACGGCGATGGTGTCGCGCGTTTCATTGCGCACGTTGGCCACGCACAGCGGATAAAATTTACTCATGCTTCATCTCCAGTTTCTTCGGAACGTGTGCCTGATTTTTTTAGTGGCACTTGAAGTAGTCAAACGGTTCGCGGCAAGCCAGGCATTTGTACAGGGCCTTGCACGGCGTGGAGCCGAACTGGCTGGTCAGCTGCGTATGCGTGGAACCGCAATTCGGGCAAATCACGTCCAGTTTCGGCGTCGCCTGGCGCTTGACGCCACCACGTAAACCGCTGATGTCGATCACCTGCTGCTGCGGCGGAGCGATGCCATAGCCTTTCAGCTTGGCCTTGCCCCTCTCGCTCATCCAGTCCGTCGTCCAGGCGGGCGCCAGCTGGTTCACCAGCGTCACCTTGTCCACGCCATGGCTGCGCAAGGCATCCGTGACGGCGTCGGCGATCACCTGCATGGCAGGGCAGCCCGAATACGTGGGCGTGATCGTCACGGTACAGGCGTCGCCGCCGGTGACTTCGACGGCGCGCACGATGCCCAGGTCCACCACCGAAATGACGGGGATTTCCGGGTCCGGCACGTCGCCCAACCAGGCCCAGACCTGGGCGGCGTCCAGCGCTGCCGCGGCCGTGTTCATTACCACTCCGCCCCAGGATAGGCGCGCTGCAGGAACTGCATCTCGGCCAGAATAAAGCCCAGGTGTTCCGTGTGCGTGCCCTGCTTGCCGCCTTTTTGCATCCAGGCGTCGGGCGCCGGCACGCTCAAAGTCGCTTCCGCGAAGATCTCGGCCACGTGTTCCAGGAAAGCCTGGCGCAGGATGTCGGATGGCGGTGCGATGCCGGCGGCGACCATGGCCTGGTCGACGGCGTCGTACTTGAACATTTCGCCCGTGTACATCCACAGCTTGTCGGCGGCGGCCTGCGTTTTCGCGTGGCTGTCCGCCGTGCCGTCGCCGAGGCGCACAACAAGATCGCCGCTGCGGCGCAAGTGGTACGTGACTTCCTTGATCGACTTTTGCGCCACCTCGACGATGCGCGCATCCGTCGATTTCGTCAGTTCCAGCAGCTGGAAATAGTGCCAGCTGTCGAAGAAGAACTGGCGCATCATCGTGTCGGCGTAATTGCCGTTCGGCTGCTCGACCAGCAGACAATTCTTGAAATCGTGGGCATCGCGCAGGAAGGCGATGTCGTCCTCGTCGCGGCCCGCGTTTTCCAGCTCGGCCGCATAGCTGAACCACAAACGCGTCTGGCCCAGCAGGTCCAGCGCCACGTTGGTCAGCGCCATGTCCTCTTCCAGCGCGGGACCCTTGCCGCACAGCTGCGACAGCTGCTGACTGAGGATCAGGGCGTTGTCGCCCAGGCGCAGAAGGTAATTGACCTTGTCATCCATTGCAGGCGCTCCCATCACAGATTCTTGACTTCTTCCGGCATCGGGAAGAAGGTGGGATGGCGGTACACCTTGCTGTTCGATGGCTCGAACAGGGCGCCCTTGTCGCCGGGGCTGCTGGCGACGATATCGGCCGCGCGCACCACCCAGATGCTCACGCCTTCATTGCGGCGCGTGTAGACGTCGCGCGCATGGTTGACCGCCATGGTGGCGTCGGAAGCGTGCAGGCTGCCCACATGCTTGTGCGCCAAGCCGTGCTGGCTGCGGATGAAAACTTCCCACAAAGGCCATTCTTTGCTCATGTTGCTATCCCCTTTTATAGATGTTTTCAGGCTGCCGCTTTGCTAGCGGCTTGCTTGTCGGCGTAGGCGACCAAGGCATCGCGGAACCATTCGCCGTCTTCATACGCTTTCACGCGCGTTTGCAGGCGTTCGCGGTTGCACGGGCCATTGCCCTTCAAGACATTGTTGAACTCGGACCAGTCGATCTCGCCGAATTCATAGTGGCCCGTTTCCGCATTGAACTTCAGGTCGGGATCGGGTACGGTCAGGCCCAGGTATTCGATTTGCGGCACGGTCTGGTCGACCATGCGCTGGCGCAATTCGTCGTTCGAGAACAGCTTGATGCGCCATTGCGCCGACTGGGCGCTGTTGACGGAAGCGGCGTCGGACGGGCCGAACATCATCAGCGACGGCCACCACCAGCGGTTCAAGGCATCCTGCGCCATGGCTTTCTGCGCGGGCGTACCCTTGCACAGCGACATCATGATGTCGTAGCCCTGGCGCGCATGGAACGATTCTTCCTTGCAGACGCGGATCATGGCGCGCGCATACGGGCCGTACGAGCAGCGGCACAGGGGAATCTGGTTGATGATGGCGGAGCCGTCGACCAGCCAGCCGATGGCGCCCATGTCGGCCCACGACAGGGTGGGATAGTTAAAGATGCTGGAATACTTGGCTTTGCCCGAATGCAAGGCGGCCAGCAAGTCATCGCGCGACACGCCCAAGGTTTCCGCGGCGCTATACAGGTACAGGCCGTGGCCTGCTTCATCCTGGATCTTCGCCAGCAGGATGGACTTGCGTTTCAGGGTGGGCGCGCGCGTGACCCAGTTGCCCTCAGGCAATTGGCCGACGATTTCCGAGTGTGCGTGCTGCGAAATCTGGCGGATCAGGGTCTTGCGGTAAGCGTCCGGCATCCAGTCCTTGGCCTCGATCTTGATGCCTTCGTCGATGCGTGCCTGGAAAGCGCGCTCTTCTTGCCCCATGTCGTCGAGGGAACGGACGTTCTTGAGGCCGGTTTCAACCATTTGTGCGTACATGATCTGTCTCCCATGTCTTTGATTTTGCGCAGCAACGCGGTGCGATGAACAGATAATACGATACAAAAAACGATTTGCATACACTTGATATGAATCATTTTAAAAATTCGTATCTTGTGCAACTTTTTTGTGCGTATGATATTGCTTATGAGAAAACACTGCGAAGCGCCACCAGCGCTTCCGGCAAATTATTGCCGCGCTACCCGCGCAGCCAAGTAAACTGCTGCTTTTATTGAACCGACCGCAACACGGCCAGACCGGAACCACATGAAGAACACTCGCTGCACGGCATGGATAGCCGATTTCCTGGAAAGCGACCCACCGCGCTCGAAGTCCCTGGTGATGACCATCTTTGGCGACGCCATCGTGCCGCGCGGCGGCGCCATCTGGCTGGGCAGCCTGATCGAACTGCTGGCGCCGTTTGGCGTGAATGACCGTTTATTGCGCACCAGCGTGTTCCGCCTGGCGCAGGAAGGCTGGCTCAGCTCGCAGCGCGACGGCCGCCGCAGCGCCTATACGATACGCCCGGAGGCGCTGGCCCGCTTCGAGCGCGCCTATCGCCGCATCTATGCGCCGCTGGTCGTGCACTGGGATGGCAGCTGGACCCTGGTGATCGGGCCGGCCGGCAGCATCGGCGCCGCCGAGCGGGGTGCGCTGCGCAAGGAATTATTGTGGGCTGGCTATGGCTTGATCTCGCCTGGCATCTTTGGCCATCCTGCCAGCAATACGGAGGCGCTGGAAGATATCCTCGTACGCAATGAAGTGCAGGGCAAGCTGTATGTCTGCCACACCACGGAATTGCCGGGCGTCAGCACGCGCCCCCTGCGCGACATGGTGGGCGACTGCTGGGACTTGTCGGAAGTCATGGCCGGCTACCAGAAATTCATCGCCAGCTTCCAGCCCCTGCTGACCTTGCTGCAAGAAGCGCCCGTGTTCGATGCGGAGCAAGCGTTCGTCATCCGCTCGTTGCTGACGCACGCCTACCGCCGCGTGCAATTGCACGACCCGCAACTGCCCGTCGAACTGCTGCCCGAACCGTGGCCCGGCACGCAGGCGTATGCGCTGGCCCGCGACCTGTACCGCATCACGTACGCGGCGGCCGAGGAACATATCCTGACCACTTTGCGGCGCGAAGATGCGCAGGCGCCCGATGTGGAACCGTGGTTCTACGAACGTTTCGGCGGCCTGAACACCTGACAACACGTCCATGGCGGCGTTGCAGGGCCTGGGCATCCATTCGTACTGCCTGCGGCCCTGCGGCAGGCCCTGGTCCTTTTTCAGGCGCTCAGGAATACGTCCGAGCCTGCGCTCACTGTTTTGCTACCACCTGTTTCGCCCCTGCTAATAAATCCTGCCCCAGCTTTTCCAGCGCATTGGTTTGCACCAGCATGGTGTCGAGGATGGCGAGGTTGAAGGTAAATTCGGCCGGCGTCGTATAGCCGGGGAAACGTATGATGCGCAGCAATTCCTGCAAGGTCGTGCCCTTGCCCAGGTGCGCCAGGGCGTCGCTGAGGGCGCTGATTTTCTTTTCCAGTTCGCGTATGTGTTTGCCGTTGTCATCCATGATGGCCTCCCCGTGTCGGAGCTATCACGTTAGCAAAGCGCGTCCGTCATCGTTTGCGCCAGCACAAAGTCCACCGCAAAACAGGTATCATCGCGCCATTGCACACGATGCAAAACCCATACGTTTTTATCAGGAACACACATGACCATTAAAATCAGCCAGCAATTCGACGCCGGCGCGATCGAGGTGCTGCGCGCCGACGATGCCCAATCCATCGAGCTGAACATCCGCAAGGATTCCCACGCCGACATCACGCAGTGGTTTTACTTCCGCCTGCAAGGCGCGCAAGGCGAGGCGTGCACGATCCGCTTCATGAACGCAGGCAAGTCGGCCTACCCGGACGGCTGGAAAGATTACCAGGCCGTGGCCAGCTACGACCGCGAAACCTGGTTCCGCGTGCCGACCAGCTTTGACGGCACGGTGATGACCATCGAACACACGCCGGAAGAGGAAAGCGTGTACTACGCCTACTTCGAGCCGTACCCATGGGACCGCCACCTGGCCCTGATCGACAGCGCGCAAGCATCGCCGCTGGTGCGCTTGATCGACCTGGGCAGCACCGTGGAAGGCCGCGACATGAATCTGCTGGTGGTCGGCGACGCCGATGCCGAAAAGAAAGTCTGGGTCATCGCGCGCCAGCATCCCGGTGAAACGATGGCCGAATGGTTTGTCGAAGGCATGCTCGAAGCCTTGCTGGACCAGGCCAATCCATTTGCCCGCCAGTGCCTGCAAGACGCCGTCTTCTACGTGGTGCCGAACATGAACCCGGACGGTTCCGTGCATGGCAACCTGCGCACCAACGCGGCCGGCGCCAACCTGAACCGTGAATGGATGACGCCGACGATGGAGCGCAGCCCGGAAGTGTTCCTGGTGAAACAGAAAATGCATGAAATCGGCTGCGACCTGTTCCTCGACGTGCATGGCGACGAAGGTTTGCCGTACGTCTTCGTGGCCGGCAGCGATGCGCTGGAAAATTTCACGCCAGCACAGAAGGCCGAGCAAGACCGCTTCATCGCCGACTTCAAGGTGGCCAGCCCCGACTTCCAGGATGAGCACGGCTACGAAGACGGCCCGTTCACGCCGGAAGTACTGACCATGGGTTCGCCCCACATCACCCACGCCTTCGGCTGCCTGTCGCTGACCCTGGAATTGCCGTTCAAGGACAATGCCAACGATCCCGACCCGCAAACAGGCTGGAGCGGCGCCCGCAGCGCCGCCCTGGGCGCGGCCGTGCTGCAGCCTATCCTGTCCACCTTGCGCGCCTGAGCCGCGCATGAAACTGGCCCGCCACGCATGACGTGACGGGCTTGGCCGGCGGTTACTCTGCCGCCGGCTGTTTTCCGCTCCCCGTCTTGCGCAGCGCAGCATCGCTAATCGTTGCCACGCCAGCCATTGCTGCCTATACTGGGCGCAGCATTACCTGTCTCCCCCTTGCCGACAACCATCCCGCATATGACCATCAAAGACCAGCCACGCGCTGAGGCGCGATTTTCACCGACCCGATTTGCACACGTGTGCATATTCTTGTTTCTTGGCTTGTACGGCATGCCAGGCATGGCGGCCGAACTCAGCCCTGCCGCGCAGCTGGGGCGGCGCATCTTCCACGATGCCAGCCTGTCCGCCTCGGGCAGGCAGTCGTGCGCCAGTTGCCATGACCCGGCCCACGCCTACGCGCCCGGCAACAAGCTGGCCGTGCAACTGGGCGGCGCCGATGGCCAGGCGCACGGCTACCGCGCCACGCCATCGCTGCGCTACCTGGAACACACGCCGCCCTTCCGCTTTGATGAAGAAGGGGCGCCCAACGGCGGCATCAACCGCGACGGCCGCGCCGCCAGCCTGGCAGAACAGGCGGAACGGCCGTTCCTGGCAGCGCACGAAATGGCCAATGCCAGCACGGATGCGGTGGTGGAACGGTTGCGCAACGGCAACTATGCGGACGCATTCCGGCGCGTCTTTGGCGACGCCATCTTTGCGCAACCACAACAGGCATTCAGCCGCATCACGTATGCTTTGCAGCAATTCCAGCAGGAAGAGCCGGATTTTCACCGCTACGATTCCAAATATGACCTGTACCTGGCCAACAAGGTTCCGCTGGAGCTGGCCGAATTGCGGGGCCTGGCCCTGTTCAACGATGAACGCAAGGGCAATTGCGCCGCTTGCCACCCCAGCGTGCGGGGCGAACATGGCGCGCCGCCCCTGTTCACGGACTTCAGTTTCGACAATCTGGGCGTGCCGCGCAATATGCGCATTCCCGCCACGGCCGACCCGGCCTATTTCGACCTGGGCTTGTGCGGTCCCGACCGTACGGACCTGGCAGCGAAAGGCGAGCTATGCGGCGCCTTCAAGGTGCCCAGCCTGCGCAATGTGGCCACGCGCCAAGTGTTTTTTCATAATGGCGTGTTCGACAACCTGACGGATGCTCTGCGTTTTTATGTGCGGCGCGATACGCATCCGCAAGAATGGTATCCGCGCGACAAGCGGGGAAAAGTGCAGAAATTCAATGACATACCCGCCAGATACCGCGCCAACGTGAACGTCAAGGAAGCGCCGTTCGACCGCAAGCGCGGTATGGCGCCGGCGCTGACGGCGGGCGAGATCGAGGATATGGTGAAGTTCCTGGCCACCCTGACGGATGGCTATCAAGTCCAGCAGTAAAGCGTGGCGCGCCCGCCCGGCGTTGTCGCGCTTGCCATGCAGGCGCTCAGCCGCCCGCCACCACCATGCTCTCGATGAGGATGGACCCCGTCTGTTTGGTGCCGCGGCGCAGTTCGTCGGCGCCCACGGCAACGATGTTGCGCAGCATGTCCTTCATGTTGCCGGCGATGGTGATTTCTTCCACCGGATACTGGATCACGCCATTTTCCACCCAGAAACCGGATGCGCCGCGCGAATAGTCGCCCGTCACGTAATTGGTTCCTTGTCCCATCAGTTCCGTCACCAGCAAGCCCGTGCCCAGCTTTTTCACCATGGCACTAAAATCGTCGCTGGCGACCGTCAGGTTCGAGGTCAGGTACAGATTGTGCGAGCCGCCCGCGTTGCCCGTCGTCTGCATGCCCAGCTTGCGGGCCGTGTAGGTCGACAGGAAATATCCTTGCACCACGCCATCCTTGACGACGTCGCGGCTGACGGTTTTCACGCCTTCTTCGTCGAACGGCGCCGAACCGACGCCGCCGATCACGTGCGGGTCTTCGAAGATCTGCACGTGCGACGGCAGCACTTGCGTGCCCAGGGAATCGTTCAGGAAAGTGGATTTGCGGTACAGGGCGCCGCCCGAAGTCGCTTGCACATAGGTACCCAGCAAACCGGCCGCCAGCGGTGCCTCGAACAGCACGGGACAAGTGCGCGTGCCCAGTTTGCGCGCGTTCAGGCGCGACAGGGCGCGCTCGGCGGCATAGCGACCGATGGCTTCCGGGCTCGACATTTTGGAGGCGTCGCGCACGGACGAATACCAGTCGTCGCGCTGCATCTTCGCCCCTTTGCCGGCGATGGGCGCCACGGACAGGGTGTGGCGCGAGAACGGGTAGCCGCCGATGAAGCCGCGCGAATTGGCGGAAACAAAGTGCGATTGCTGCACGTGCACACTGGCCCCCTCGCTATTCGTGATGCGCGGGTCGACGGCAAACGCGGCCGCTTCAGCCCGCTGGGCCAGGGCGACGGCTTCCTCGGTGGAAATGAGCCAGGGATAGAACAATTGCAAGTCGCGGGGGGACATTTCCAGCATGTCCGTGTCGGCCAGGCCCGCGCAATCGTCCTCGGCCGTGAAGCGGGCGATGTTGTAGGCGGCGTCCACCGTGGCGCGCAGGGCGGACGGCGAGAAATCGGAGGTGCTGGCATTGCCGCGCTTCTTGCCGACAAACACGGTCACGCCCATGCCCTTGTCCTTGTTTTGCTCGATCGTCTCGATCTTGCCTTTTCGGACAGAAACGGACAAGCCGCCGCCTTCGCTGACTTCGACGGCTGCGTCGGTGCCGCCCGCTTCCCGCGCAAAAGACAACACATCACGGGCTAGTTGCTGCAATTGCTCTTGACTATGGGTAAATACGGAGTCGTTCATGCGCTGTTTTCTTCGGAAAGCCGCTAAAAAGGTTATCATAGCAGTCGTTTACAGTTTACAGGTGCGGCCTACGCGGCCAATCCCGCCTTATCATGCCAAATCCAAACCGGGGAGCTTGCGGCTTCCAATCCACCGAATTCGAACAGGAATATGAACGTCCTTCGAAGTCGGAACTCAAGCGCCAGATGACCGTCCTGCAAAAGCTGGGCGAAGAACTCGTCAATGAGGCACGCGACCGCGTCAAGCGCGTCCCGATGCCGGAAGACGTGCGCGACGCCATTCTCGAATGCCAGCAAATCAAGGATCACGAAGGCCGCCGCCGCCAGCTGCAATACGTGGGCAAGAAGATGCGCACCCTGGATGAAGACGAAGTTGCCGCCATCCAACGCACCATCGATAGCTGGAAAGGCTTGTCGAAAGCCGACACGGCCAATATGCACGCGATGGAACGCCGCCGCGACAAACTCTTGACGGACGACAAGGCCCTGACCGTCTTGCTGTCGGAAAATCCGGAACTGGACGTGCAGCACCTGCGCACCCTGATCCGCAATGCCCGCAAGGAGCAAGCCGAGAACAAGCCGCCGAAGGCCTACCGTGAAATCTTCCAGATCTTGAAAGAGATCGCCAAGAAGCAAAATGGCGGCAAGAAAGATGCCGACGAAGATGACGCAGAAGCGGAAGACGACGAGTAATTGACCGTCCCAAACGCAAGGATGGACAAAAAACCGGGATAATCCCGGTTTTATTGTTTTTAAGACACTCCAGACTTTTATAGGTGACCGATGTCCACCACTCTCGAAGATGAATTGATTATCGGCCTCGTGTCGATCTCGGACCGCGCCAGCGGCGGCGTGTATGAAGACCTGGGCATCCCCGCCCTGGAAAGCTGGCTGTCCGCCGCCATCCGCACGCCTTTCCGCCTGGAAAAACGCCTGATCCCGGACGAGCGCTCGCAAATTGAAAACACCCTGATCGACATGGTCGACCTCAGTCACTGCCATCTGATCCTGACGACGGGCGGCACGGGTCCGGCGCGGCGCGACGTGACGCCGGACGCCACCTTGTCCGTCGGGACCAAGGAAATGCCAGGTTTCGGCGAACAGATGCGCCAGATCAGCCTGCAATTCGTGCCGACGGCCATTTTGTCGCGCCAGGTGGCCGTGATCCGCGAGACGCCCGAGCGCGCTGCCCTGATCATGAACTTGCCGGGCCAGCCGAAAGCCATCAAGGAAACCCTGGAAGGCTTGAAGGATGTTGATGGAAATCAATTGGTGAACGGCATCTTTGCCGCCGTGCCCTATTGCATCGACCTCATCGGAGGCCCCTACATGGAAACCGACCCGGCCATCTGCAAGGCCTTCCGTCCCAAATCGGCGCTGCGTCCGGCGCAACCACTACCAGAGGAAAATACATGAGCACTTTGCTGGAAACCATCGAACTCGACAGCGCACCGAACCCCACCGTCTCCATCATCTGGATGCATGGCCTGGGCGCCGACGGCAACGACTTCGTTCCCCTGGTGAAAGAACTCGATTTGCGCGGCTGCCCCGCCATCCGCTTCATCTTCCCCAGCGCCGGCACCATGCCCGTCACCATCAACAACGGCTATGTGATGCGCGCCTGGTACGACATCCTCGTGAGCGACCTCGTGCGCCGCGAAGACGAGGGCGGCTTGCGCGCCTCGCAGCTGCAGATCGAAGCGCTGATCGCGCGCGAAAAGGCGCGCGGCATTCCCGCCAGCCGCATCATCCTGGCCGGCTTCTCGCAAGGCTGCGCCATGACCTTGCAAACGGGCTTGCGCCACGCGGAACCGCTGGCCGGCCTGATGTGCCTGTCCGGCTATCTGCCGCTGGCCGACAAGACGGCTCTGGAACGCACGCCGGCCAGCCTGCAGACGCCCATCTTCATGGCGCACGGCACGGCCGACCCCGTGGTGCAGATCAACCGCGCGCAACAGTCGCGCGACTTGCTCACCGGCATGGGTTACAAGGTGGAATGGCACGAGTACATGATGCAGCACTCGCTGTGCCAGGAAGAAATCGACGCCATCGGCGCGTGGCTGAAGAAAGTATTGGCTTAAAGTAAAACAGGCGCGGTCTGCGCCGCGCCTGTTGTCTTGCGGAACGCCGGGAACGATCAGTTTACCGGCGTTTTTTCATTCCAGATTTTCAACATGTCGGGCGACGCTTCCGAGCGGATGCCGTTATCCGTCAGCACCGATTCCGTCGCTGCCAGCATGTCCTTGCGGGGCACGACGACCATTTCCGCATCGCGCTGCTGGAAGCGGAACGTCAGCAATTCATCCGTCTGGTCGCGCAGCAAGGCCACCAGGTGCGCCAGGCTGCGCACGCGCACGCCATTGACGGAATCGACGACCGAGAAGAAACGGGTACGGTAGCCATTCATCAGCTTGTGCGGGAAGAACGGCGCGGCGATCACCACCAGTTCTTCGCGTTCGCTGTCGGGCGCATCGCCGCGCCGCGTGGCCAGCGGATTGCCGGCAAACGCCATGCCGCCCAACATCGCCGGGTTGCCATTCGGCGCCGCCATGAATTCCGTGCTGGCGCGCGAAAACACCATCGGGCCGAAGATGAAATAGGATGGGTAATTGCCCTGCAAGCCGCTGATGAGCATCGGGTGCGCCGCCGAGACGGGCACCTTGATTTTCAGGGGTGCGCCCTGGCGCACCACCGTCAACGGCAACTGGCCGTCTTTCGCCAACTGCTGTACCCGGTACTGGAAGCGCACGCGGCTGTTGGCATTCAGCTTGACCATGCCCTGGTTGTCGATGGGAAAATCGCCGATATGCGTGATGACATCCCACTCCTTGAGCGGATAGGCGGCATCCTTGCTGGCCGGCGTCATCACGACGGCGCCTTCGACACCCTTGGCCAGCTTCAGATACGTGCGCAGTGCGGGATTTTCCAGCGTTTGCGTCACGTCGCGCATGGCCGGCTTGCCCTTGGGCGCGCCACTGTCCTGGTCGCGCAGGAACAGTTCGATTTCCTCGTTGGGGATGATGTAGCCGATGTTTTGCGCATTGAGCATGCCGGCAAAGGCCAGGCCGATCATCTTGTCGCCGGCAATCACGGGGCCGCCGCTATTGCCCGGATTGATGGCCGCATCGATCTGGATGCGCAGGCCGGACACGGGGAAGTTGTAGCGCACGAATTCGATGCGCGAAACGATGCCCTTGGTGATCGACAGCGAAGTGCCGCCCGTCGGATAGCCATACGCCAGCACGGCATCGCGCACGTCCGGCAAGACATTGGCGCGCGGCACCGCTTTATGGCTGGCAAAAAAACTGTCGTCGTCGATTTTCAGCAAGGCCAGGTCCATGCCGCGCGAGATGGCCAGCACGGTCGCCGGTATCTTGTCGCCGGCGCCATTCGCCTGGATCTGCACCTGGCTGGCATAGCCGACCACATGCGCATTGGTGAGGATGCGGCGGCCTTCGATGACGACGCCGGAACCCGTCACCTCTTGCGGCGCAGCCTTGCTCCACGGTTTATAGGGATCCGGCCCGCGCAGGGTGGAAAACACCTTGACGACGGAGTTTTCCAGGGCGGAAGCGCCGGGGCTGGCGGTGGCAGCGGTCTCGGCGGCAAGCGCGCGCACCGTCATCAAGGGGCAAAAAGAAAGGGCCAGCGCCAGGAAGGCGCGGCCCATCAGGGTGAAGCACGGACGAGTTTTCATTGAGCTTGTTGGCAATGGAAGGGAAGTAAAATTATATATTGAATAATTTCAACTTCATTACACTTTGTCCATCTTTGCCCGAAAAACACCTGTCATCAGGCGGGCATGGGCGGCACACCCAAGGCCGGCACCGCCGTCTGCGCGCCATTCATCACCATGGCCAGGAAGGTGTAGTAGCCATTGATACCCATCAAGTCAACCACGCCGTGCTCGCCGAACAGCGCCAGCGCCCGCGCATACGTGGCATCGCTGACGCGCTTGTTCTGCTGCAACTCGATGCAAAAGTCGTGCACGGCTTGCTCATCTTCCTTCAGGGCAAGCGGTACGCGCCGCGCGGCGATGGCATCCACGGCCGCTTGCGCGATGCCGTTCTGCACGGCCAGCGGCGCGTGGATGGCCCACTCGACTTGCTGGTCCCATTGGCGCGCCGTCACCAGGATCGCCAATTCCGACAGCCGCGTGCCGATGGCGCTGCGGTAGCGCAAGTATTCGCCCATGCGCTGCGCCGTTTCCATCAGCTCGGGGCTGCGGATCAGCGGCACGAAGGGCCCGTACAGGGCCCCGCGCGGACCGTCGATGATGGCTTGCGCGGCCGCGCGCTGCTGGACATCGAGCTGATCCAGCGGCAACGGCGGCAAACGGTCGATATCGCTACCGGCCATCAGGCAGTCCAGGCAACCACATCCTGCTGCTGTTCACCGAGGCCGGCGATACCCAGGCGCATGCTGTCGCCTTTTTTGAGGAAACGCTGCGGCTTGCGGCCCTGGCCCACGCCCGGCGGCGTGCCCGTGGCGATGACGTCGCCCGGTTCCAGGGTCATGAATTGCGACAGGTAGCTGACGATCTGCGCGACAGTAAAAATCATGGTTTGCGTATTGCCGGTCTGCATGCGCTTGCCGTTGACTTCCAGGTACAGGTCCAGATCCTGCTCGTCGATGACTTCATCGCGCGTCACCAGCCATGGGCCGACGGGGCCGAAGGTGTCGCAGCCCTTGCCTTTGTCCCACTGGCCGCCCCGCTCCAGTTGGAACGAGCGCTCGGAAATGTCGTTGACGACACAATAGCCGGCCACGTATTTCAGGGCATCCTCTTCGCTCACGTATTGCGCGCGCGTGCCGATGATCACGCCCAGCTCCACTTCCCAATCCGTCTTTTTCGAGCCTTTCGGCAGCACGACATTGTCGTCCGGGCCATTCAGGCAAGTAATGGCCTTCATGAAGACGATGGGTTCGGCCGGGATCGGCATGCCGGCCTCGGCCGCGTGATCCGCGTAATTGAGGCCGATGCCGATGAACTTGCCGACTTTCGCCAGCGGCACGCCGAAGCGTGGATTGCCGCGCACCAAAGGCAAGGTCTTTTCGTCGATCTTGGCCAGCTTGCGCAGGGCCTTGTCGGACAGTTGCGCGCCATCAATATCGGCAATCACGCCGGACAGGTCGCGCAGTTTGCCTTCTTCATCGATCAGGCCCGGTTTTTCCTTGCCTGGACGTCCATAACGAACGAGTTTCATAGTCTTCCTTGGAGTTGATCATTGCCGCTGTGCAGGCTGCCATTTTACCGGATGGCCCGGCACGCCTGCAGCGGTGAATGAAAAACATCGCAAGTCCCGGCAATTGCAAGGCCGCCAGCACGCCAAACGCCGCCTGATACGCCTGCGGCGGATACTGCTGCTGGCTGTTCAGGGGCCAGCAGCCGAGGATCAAACCAAAGCCCGCCTGCACCAGGAAGGCACCCGTGAAAATGAGCAAGTTCAAACAGGTGGCCGCCCTGCCCGTCAAGCTGGCCGGCATGCTTTGCGCAACGATTGCATACTCGAGGCCCGTCACCGTGCCCAGCAAGGTAAACAGCACGGACAGCAAAGGCAGGCTGGGCACCACATTGCACGCCATCGCCACTTGCACGGCGACAAACAGGACGATGCCCACGCCCGCCACTTGCATGGGTGTAATACCGCGCCGCCCCGCCCACTCCGTCAGCATGCCCATGCCGATGGCGCCGAAGATGACGGCCGCCATGCCCAGGTACAACAGATACGCCACGCTATCGTCGGACAAGCCGCCCACGTCGGCCAGCCAGCGCCCCACCCACAAGCCCTGCACGCCAAAGAACACCGTGTGCGGCAGCAGGATCAGCGCGATGGTGCGGCGAAAGGCCCTGTCGCCATACACGCTCCAGACGCTGACCTTGTTCCTCGCCGCGGCGGGCGCAGGCTGGGCCGGCGACAGCAGGCGGATCAGCAAGCCGATGGCCAGCGCCGCCAGCGCCAGGCCCAGGAACACGCCGCGCCAATCCGTGTAGTGCAGGGCCAGCTTGACGGGCATGGTGGCCGTGGCCGCCCCCAGGCCGCCCACGGCGATCAGATAGCCATGCACGGAAGGCAGGCGAGCTGGCGCGATGGCGCACGAGACCGCTTTCACGGCGGCCATGAAACAGCCGCCCAGGCCCGCCCCCATCAAGGCGCGCGCCCACATCAGTTCGGCAAAGCTGTGGCCCCGGCTGAACAGCCACACGCCCAGGGCCGCCAGCGCCAGCAGCCACAGTTGCACCGTGCGGGGGCCGTAGCGGTCCAGCGCCATGCCGACCGGCAATTGCACCAGCGCAAAAGCGAGAAAAAAGGCGCTGGTCAGCAGGCCCAGCTGGGCTGGCGTCAGGGCGATGGCGCCCAGTAATTCGGCCGTCAGCACGGCATTCACGCCGCGCAACAGGCACGACAGGTAGTGCCCGAGTGCGAACGGCAGGAACACCAGGCAAAACACGGCCGCGCCGGAGCGGGCAGGCGCGCCGTGGCCGTGCATGCTCAGGCGGCCTGTGCCAGGCGGATGATTTTGTGCGGCACCTGCGGCACAGGGTCATCCGTTTCAAAGAAAAACTTGTCCTGGCCAAAGGCCGGCTTCAAATCGTCCATCCACGTCGCTTCCGCATCGAACTTGGCATAAAACGGCCGGCGCACCCAGTCCGGGTTGCGCGCTTGCAAAAATTGCAGGGCAAACAGTTTTTCGCCATGGATGGTGACGATGCCATCGATGACGATCTTGCCGGGAAACGCACTCATGGAAGGCCCGCGCACCGTGCGCGACAAGCCGGACACCATCTGGTAGGCGGCCTGGAAAATCTCGTGCGCCTTCGCCAGGGGCAACTCGAAATAGCTGCGCGGGCCCGTGTCCCGTTCGACAAACATGTAGTACGGAATCGCCCCCAGGCGCGTGCCCGTCTGCCACAGCTCGGCCCAGCTAGCGGGGTCTTCGTTGATGTGGCGGATCAGCGGCCCCTGCATGCGCAAGGTGGCGCCCGTGGAAATGATGCGCTTCACCGCTTGCTGGGCGATGTCCTGGCGTAACTCGACTGCATGGCTGTAATGGCCCATCACGGCCAGGTTCTTGCCCGCCTTGACGATGCGCTCGAACAGGCGCATCAAGTCGTCCGCATCGCGGTCCGAGACAAAGCGCTGCGGCCAATACGCCACCGCCTTGGTGCCGATGCGGATGTTCTGGATATGTTCCAGGCCCGGCGCCAGCAACGGTTCCAGGTAGGCAGCCAGTTGCCGCGTATTCATGATCATCGGGTCGCCGCCCGTGATCAGCACGTCCGTCACTTCCGGATGCAGTTTCAGGTAAGCGACGAGCTCATGCGACTCGTGCGCATCGAACTTCATGTCGTCCATGCCGACAAACTGGGGCCAGCGGAAACAGAAGGTGCAATACGCGTGGCACGTCTGTCCTGCGCTGGGGAAAAACAGCACCGTTTGCGCATATTTATGCTGCAAGCCGCGCACGGGCGCATCGTTGACCCGGGGCACGTTGTGCGTCATCTGGCCGGCCGGATGGGGATTCATGCCCAGGCGCAAGCCATGCACATAGGCATCGATAGCGGCCTTGTCCTGTTGCACCAGCACCAGCTCGCGCAGGTGCGCGTACTGCTCGGGCGCCAGCATGTCGCGGTGGGGAAAGACGAGGCGATATATGGGGTCGTCAGGGATGTTGTTCCAGTCGATCAACTGGTCGAGCACATAGGCATTGGTGCGAAACGGCAAGACGTGCGACACCACTTGCACGGCTTCGCGCTGCTCTTCCGGCAGCCATTCCCACTGCCGCGCCTGTTGTATGGTGTGCCGCGTATACGGCTTGAACTTGGGTGAAAACGGCTCGGTAATGGGTGCGGACACGATCGGCTCCTTGCCAGTAAACAGCGATAACTTCCTTGAAACCAGCCCTATCCCGGCCAATTCCAGCCTCTTCCTCTGCCATGCCTTGCCCGCTTGGCATGCTGTGAAAGTCATCATAGTTCTTGCCGCCCGGAACCAAATTGTTACATATCAACAAGCCGTCGATACGTTGCAAGCTACCGACAAGCAACACCTTAGTTTGTGCCATCGCAATTTGCGGGCAGCGTCGGCGACGTAAATTACGACTTGGCAACATATCCCTCGATATCACAAGGAGCTTTCATGAAACGCTTATTCACGGGTAGCCTGCTGTGCCTGGCATTTGCCGGTGGCAACGTCAGCGCCGCGGTCGAACCAACGGAAAAAGACGCCATCGCCATGGCCGAACGGGGCGCCGCCTTCATGAAGGCGCATGGCAAGGAAGAAATGATGAAGAAAATCACGGCGAAAGACCCGGACTTCGTGCAGGGCTCGCTGTATGTGGACATGCGCGACATCAAGACGGGCATCGTGCTGGCCCACCCCATCAATCCTTCCATCGTGGGCAAGGATTTGACGGATGTGCCCGATGCGAATGGCAAGAAATATCGCCGTGAAATCATTGAGCTGGCGCAAAAACAAGGCAAGGGCTGGGTCGATTACCAATACAAGAATCCCACCACCGGCAAGATCGAACCGAAGACCACCTACATCCTGCGCGTCAACGATGTGGTGCTGGAAGCGGGGATCTACAAAAAATAGGGCAAGGGCGGCGCGCACGCACACCGCGCGCCGCCTGCGGTTTGAACGGCCATCGCCAGGAGTCGAGCATGCTCAATCAATTACGCATAGGGCCAAAATTATTGCTGGCGCCCACCCTGGTCCTGCTGTTGCTGATACTCAGCTCGACCGGCGCCTGGTATGGCATGGTGCGGCAAAATGCCTCGCTGGAAAACATGGTGCGGGTGCGCATCACGCACCTGAAGGCAGCCGCCGACGTACTAGGGGAGGCCAAGCATGTGCACGGCAATATGTACCAGTTGCTGTCGTGGACGAATGGCAGCTTCGCCAAGGCCCGTCTCGACACACTGGAGCAACAGATCAAGGCGCGCCACGCGGCCATCGGCACCCAGCTGGCCTCGCTGCGCGCCACGGCCACGGGCGCCGAACTCACCCTGGTCGATGCGGCCATCACGGCACTGGCCGGCTATCGCAAGGCCGTGCTGGAAACCATGGAAATGGCGCAGATGGACCAGTCGATCGCCACCAATTCCATGCTCAAGGCGGAAACGCAGTTCGGCCAGTTCAATACGCAGCTGGCGCAACTGTCCGCGCTGGAAACGACGCTCAGCAGCCAGGCCCATGCGACGGCCAGCGCCGAGTTTCGCACCCTGTGCTGGAGCTTGCTGCTGACCGTCCTGCTCTCCATCCTCGTCTCCATCGTGGTGACCATGCTGGTGCGGCGCGCCATGCTGGTGGAAATCCGCGGCATTGCCGACGCCGTGCAAGACTTGGCGGCGGGCAAGCTGATGGCCGGCGCGCCCAAGCAGGGCAATGACGAAATCGCCGCCACCTCGCGCGTGCTGGACCAGACCATCGCCCACCTGAATCAGACCTTGCGCACCATCATGGACGCCGTGCAATCGATCGACACGGCCTCGCACGAAATTGCCACCGGCAACCTGGATTTGTCGGCGCGCACGGAAATGCAAGCCAGTTCACTGGAAGAAACGTCGAGCGCCATGGAAGCGCTGACGCAAGCCGTCAATGACAACGCCGACAACGCCCAGCTGGCCTGCGAGCTGGCGGGGCAGGCATCCACCCTGGCCGTGCAAGGGGGCGTGTCGATGCAGCAAGCCGTGACGACGATGGCGACAATACGCGCCAATTCGCGCCAGATCGTGGATATTATCGGCGTGATCGACGGCATTTCCTTCCAGACCAATATCCTCGCGCTGAATGCGGCGGTGGAAGCGGCGCGCGCGGGAGAACAGGGCCGCGGCTTTGCCGTGGTGGCGTCGGAAGTGCGCACCCTGGCGCAGCGCTCGGCGCAGGCCGCCAAGGAAATCAAGACCCTGATCGCCACGTCCGTCACCACCATCGACGGCGGCAGCGTGGCCGTGCAGCAAGCGGGCGACAGCATGGGCGCCATCGTGGCCTCGGTGCAGCAAGTCAATGAGATCATCCAGCGCGTGAAACAGGCCAGCGCGGAACAGGCGTCGGGCATCACGGAAGTGAACCAGGCCGTCACGCAAATGGATGACGTCACCCAGCAAAATGCAGCCCTGGTGGAGCAGGCGGCAGCGGCGGCGGCCAGTTTGCAGGACCAGGCCGTCAAATTGTCGGCGGCCGTGGCCGTGTTCACCCTGGATGAGCGCCCCGCCTCACCGGCTGGCCACACCGAAGACGAAGCATTCCAGCATCCGGCCAGCCCCGCCAACGGAGAAGGCAAGGACCGGCGCGCATTGCACAGCCCGCTGCGCGGCATGCCCGGCCGGCATAGCGCCAACGATGCATCGCGGCGCCGGCGCAGCTAGACGGCGGGCGCGCGCAGCGGTTTACTCAGATAGGGCGAGCCGGCCAGCACGAAGCGCCACGGCGTGTCCATCGCTTTGGAAATGCCGATGCGCGGCCCCGTTTGCACCGTGACATCGCCTTCGCGGGCCAGCAACAGGAACGGCGGCGCGTCCAGTGCCAGCCGGTTGTGCAGATGGCTCACGCCCAGCGCCTGGCACACCTTGCCCGGTCCCGAGCACAGCAGCCGCTCCCCCTCGACGCCACGCCGTTCGCGCATCGCATCGAGCCCCTCCACGGGTTCGATCGCGCGGATCAGCACGCCCGCACCATGCCCCGCTTCGCGGCACACAAAGTTCAGGCACCAGTGGATGCCGTACGAACGGTAGACATAGGCGTGCCCGGGCGGGCCGAACATGGCCGCATTGCGCGGCGTCATGCCCCCATACGTGTGCGAAGCGGGGTCCAGCCGGTCATACGCTTCCGTTTCCACGATGCGCCCGCCCACGCCGTCGACCAGCACGGTCACGCCGATCAGCTGGCGCGCCACGCTGCTGGAATCGTCCGCGAAATCGATACCCGCAAGGATTTTTTTCATCAGGCAATTGTACTGCCGCGCATCCGGCCGCACGCCTGGCCCCGCCTTGAAAACAAATAAAACTTGGTTTTTTCATCATGGATACCGGGATGGGCAAGGTCGTAAAATGATGAAAATCACGGCTGGACCGGGCCAAAACGGGGATTTTTTCCAGAATATATTGCAGATATGAACTATTGCTATGCATAAACAGCGATAATCGTCGGGCACTGCGCCAGACGCTCATGAAGCGGGCAGCGGCAGCGCGCGACAGAATAAGCACCGGGCACAAAAATGATGATGAAAGCGTGATGATGAGAACGGCAGCGCAAAAGCAGATAGAGCAGGAAGATCCGGTTGACGCCTTGATGCGTTCCATCCGTATCCCGCCGCGTCCCAGCCTGCTGGTCGACTTGCAGCGCGAACTGGCGGAACAGGACCCGTCGCCGCGCCGCATCGCGCGCATCATCGCCGACGATGTCGGCATGTCGGGCGCCCTGCTGAAATTGGCCAATTCGCCGTTCTATGGCGCCGCGCGCAAGGCCAAGTCCGTCGAGCAAGGCATCAATTTTCTCGGCATCAACCAGTGCAGCGCCATGATGACGGGCTTGCTGGCACGCCAGGCGCTGGAAGCGGAAGGCGTGGAACTGACCAATTTCTGGGATGTGTCGGCCAAGCGCGCGCGCGCCCTGGTATTTACCTCACGCAAGTTGCGCATCGCCCCGCCCGACATCGCCCACACCTTCGGCCTGTTCTGCGACATCGGCGTGCCCCTGCTGATGAACCGCTTTCCCGACTACGTCAACACGTACGCGGCGGCCGCCAACGATGCGCACAATTGTTTTACAGCACTGGAAGACGCGCGCCACCAGACCAACCACGCGGCCATCGGCTGCTTGCTCGCGCGCAACTGGGGCCTGTCTTCCGACGTCTCGTGGGCGATTTTGCACCACCACGACTACACGGTGCTGGCCGACCCGTCCACGGACGACGCCATCCGCTCGCTCGTCGCCCTGTCGCTGCTGGCCGAAAAGGGCATTCAGCGCTACCATGGCAACAGTACCTCGCTGGAGTGGGACAAGGGCGGCGAACTTGCTTGCCAGCATCTTGGCCTGTCGCAGGAAGAAGCCGCCGACCTGCTCGACGAATTGCACGAGATGTTCGATACCGACCATTGAGGTATCAGGCGGCCGCGTCCGCCTGTATGATCCGTCCCGGCGCCTGGCACAAGCCCTGGCGCCTGTTTCCGTTTGCCCGACCCGTCTTTCTTAACCTGTTGATCGCCATGCCCAAAAATAAGCGCCCTGTCCCCCGTAAATCCGCCAACACGCCTGAAGACAAGGATGAATCCGTCACGCGCATGCTGTGCACGATGGCCCTCAACCTGGCGGAGCAGGAAGACAGCGAATCGCAGGGCACGGTACTGGCCGAGCAAGCCGTCGAGTTCGGCCGCCTGATCCGCAAGGCCTTGAATCAAAAGAAGGATGAAATCCTGTACGACGCCATCGAGCGGGCGAAATACGAGGACGTGGGCGCCTACCAGTACCTGCGCAGCCATATCGAGGAAGCGGCGTCCATTTCCGTGATCCGCCGCGAAAATGCCCCTGCCATGGAAATCAACGCCTTCGTCGTGCCCCTGCTGGTGCAAAGCACGGGCGGCCTGAAGGAAGCGGACAGCTTCCAGGACCAGGACGCGTTCGAAGCGCTGGTGAAAAGTTTCCAGCAGGCAGAGCTGGAAAGCGCCAAGGCCAAGGTAGTCCTGATGAGCCACGCCTACGACCTCGATGAAATCGACCGCATCACCTACAGCCACCTGCACGAGATGGTGCGCGATGCGTACTCGTCGATGACGGACAAGAAAATCGTCGCCACGCCGGGCCTGGAAAGCAGCATCGTCGGCTGGAGCGAGACGGCCTTCGGTTCGCAGGACACGGCCGTCGAACTGCGCTTCCTGCTGGGCTTTGCCCTCAAGCGCGTGGACGACCCGTTCTATGCGGAACCGAAGGATGAAGCGGCGCTCGACGCCTGGTTCGACGCGCGCATGGCCCGCTACCAGCAGTGGACGACGGAAGTGGGCGATCTGGTGAAACGCTGCCTGGCGCCGGCCGGCAACACCCTGGAAGTAAGCTTCCTCTACCAGGATCTGTTCCACGGTGGCAAGGAACAAGGCATGAGCGAGTATGCGATGCTGCAGATGATGTCTGGCATCAACCATGCGTTGGCGGAAAACAACGTGGATGCGGGCGACGTCTCGGTGGTCGTCGGCCCGGCCGATGAGCACGGCGAAATGCTGTTGCGCGTCAACGTCAGCACGGCAGACGGCCAGCTGCTGCACAGCGCCGACAAGCCGCTGGACCTGGCCGCCGACCTGCAGGACGAAGTCGACGACATCTGCGACGCGCTGGCCACCATCGGCGTCACCCGCTTGTCAGTCGCGCTGAAATTCGACGCCAAGGGACAGCCGGTGGAAGCGCAGCCGTACGCGCCGGCATAAAGCCGGCAAACTGATCAACTGACTCCCCGCATTACAACGGCTGCAATGTTTTCCATTGCAGCAACTTGGCGCCATACGCGAGTGTGTAAGCAGGGCTGCTCGACGGCAAGCTGACGATGCGGTAGCGCTGCGCGTGCTCGCCCAGCACCTTGATGCCCAGCTTGGCGGCCGTGCCGCCGTTGAAGGCGATCGTGTGCAATTGCGGCAGGCTGGCGGCCAGGGCCGCCAGGTCGTTATCGTCGCGGGCGCGGATATTGCTGTCCAGGCTGCCCGTGCGCTGCGCCTGCGCCACCACGTCCCACAGGCCCACGCCGTGCGCCAGCAAGGTGCTCAAGCGCGCTTCATAGGGCTGGCTCGTCAAGTCCACGCCCAGCACCTCTCCCAGCAGCCGCCAGAACTTGTTTTGCGGATGCGCATAATACTGACTGTGCGCCAGCGATTTTTCGCCGGGCAAGCTGCCCAGTATCAACAAGCGCGTATCGGCGTCGACGACGGGATCGAAACAGCGCTTGCGCGGGTCGGCGGCAGGGTCCGGCAAGAAGGCTGGGCTATTCAAATGAGCGGTCCGGAAGGGGAAATGAAGGGCCATTTTACCCGGCCACGCGACGGTGTAGAATTCCCGGACAACCATCCCGACACAAGAGACCGCCCATGCGCACCATCGACACCCTGCTGGCCCAGTATGGCGAAAGCCACCGCAACCACGTCAATGAATGGGTGCACATCGTATGCGTGCCGCTGATCGTCTTCAGCCTGCTGGGGCTGCTGTGGAGCGTGCATCCCAGCGTGGCGCTGCTCGGCAGTATTCTCGCTTTATACTATTACTACAAGCTGTCGCGCCCGTTTGCGGCAGGCATGCTGGCCATGCTGGCCGCCATGCTGGGCCTGCTGCTGCTGATGCCGGCGCTGACCGTCCTGCCCGTGTCGCTGGCGCTGTTCGTGCTGGCCTGGATAGGCCAGTTCATCGGCCACCAGATCGAAGGCAAGAAACCGTCGTTCCTGGACGACTTGCGCTTCTTGCTGGTGGGACCGCTGTTCGTGCTGGGATTTTTGTACCGGCGCCTGCGGTTGGCGTATTGAGCAGCAAGCGGTCGCGCGGGGCCGTAACAGATTTTTACTATTCGCAACTAGTTATATGAGGCAAGTGTCCTTATGATAAGTCATCATCTGTCGGTCAATGTAATCGGCAACTAACTTTTGTCCAAGGGAGTCCCACATGAAAGCACCAATTATTGCAGTGGCATTGCTGGCCACCCTGGCCGGCTGCGCCGTACAACCGAACTCGGCGAATGTGTACAACGCGCGCCAGGCGCAGAATGAACAATCGGTTCGCATGGGCACGGTTGAATCTGTGCGCCAGGTCACCATCGACAAGGGTGAAACGGGCACGGGCGTACTGGCTGGCGCGGCGCTGGGCGGCGTGGCCGGCTCGACAGTCGGTGGCGGCAAGGGCGCCATCGCTGCCAGCATCCTGGGCGCCGTCGCCGGCGGCATGGCGGGCAAAAGCATCGAAGCGAACGCTTCCAACAAACCCGGCCTGGAAATCACCGTACGCCTGGACAATGGCGACATGCGCGCCATCGTGCAAGACGCGGACGAACTGTTCCGTCCGGGCGAACGCGTGCGCCTGCTGTCCGATGGCCGCAAGACCCGCGTCACCCACTGATCTGCTTGCCGGCGCATGCGCTTTAGCCGAATGCGCCGGCAGCCATCAGCAAGGCCGAGGGCGACATGCCCTCATGCAGCCAGATGGCAACCAAGGTTGCCACCACGACATATACAAGCACGCTCCATACTTTGATCTGCAGTGAGGCTGGCATGGCGGTCCCCTTCAAAGATGCAATTCAGAAAATGTTTACTTGATAATAAAGTAAATATTTTCATAAATTCAACATTTTCCAGAAGCACTGCGCTGGCTCAATGTCTCGTTGTCTCCTGACCACTCTTTGAGCAAGCCCGGCCAAGACTCGCCATCCCCGCGCGATGCCCGTATACTTGCGCGATGTCCTCTCCTCTCCTGTTCATCATTGCCTGCCTGATCTGGGGCTCCACCTTCTGGGCCATCACCTTGCAGCTGGGCGATGTCGCCCCCGCCGTTTCCGTGGTCTACCGCTTCGGCCTCGCGTCCGCCACCCTGTTTGCCTGGTGCGCCTTGCGCGGCGACCGCTTGCGCCTGCCCTGGCGCGCGCAGAAATGGATGCTGCTGCAGGGCCTGGCCTCGTTTGCCCTCAGCTATGTGTGCACGTATAGTTCCGAGCAATATCTCGTCTCGGCCCTCGTCAGCGTGCTGTTTGCGCTGATGGTGTTCTGGACGCCATTGCTCAACCGCATCGCCTTCGGCACGCCCATCACCTGGAGCACCTGCTGCGCGGCATTCGTCGCCATCTGCGGCATCGTGCTGCTGTTTTACCAGTCCATCGGTGCGGCACTGCACGATATCCTGGGCGGCGGCAATGGCCATTTCCTGCTCGGCTTCATGCTGGCCCTGGTGGCCACCGTGTCCAGCACGGTGGGCAACGCCCTCGTCATGAAAGTGCGCGAGCATTCCGGCAACGTGATGCTGACCATGGCCTGGACCATGCTGTGGGGCACCTTGATGGTGGCCGCCTGGGCCATCGCCACGGGCCAGTCCTGGCAATTGCCCACGCGCCCCAGTTACTGGATGGGATTGGTGTACCTGGCCATCTTCGGCTCGGTGATCGCCTTCAGCGCGTATTTCACGTTAATCGCCCGCATCGGCACGCAAAAGACCGTGTATATCGGCGTCGTCACGCCCGTCATTTCCGTGCTGTTGTCGGTGCAGTTCGAACACTACCGGCCCGCCGCCATCGAATGGGTGGGCATGGTACTGTGCCTGTCCAGCGTGGCCTGGGCCCTGACCTCGGGCGCGCGCAAGACGGCTGCCGTTTCCTCTATTTCCACCACTCCATCCACAAAGGCAACATGAGCACCTCTTCCTCCCTCGCCATCCGTCCCGCGACCGCATCCGACGTGGCCGCCATCTTTGGCATGATCCATGAACTGGCCGTGTTTGAAAAACTCGAACACATGATGATCGCCCGGGAATCCATGCTGCACGACAGCCTGTTCGGCGCCCATCCCGCGTGCGAAGCGCTGGTGGGCGAGGAAGATGGCGAGGTGGTGACGTTCGCCCTGTTCTTCCATAATTTTTCCACCTTCCTGTGCCGCAAGGGCTTGTATCTGGAAGACCTGTATGTGAAGCAATCGGTGCGCGGCAAGGGTTATGGCAAGCAAATGCTCGTGGCGCTGGCGCAACTGGCCGTCGCACGCGATTGCGGCCGTTTCGAATGGTCGGTGCTGGACTGGAATGAAAACGCGATCAATTTCTACAAGGGCATGGGCGCGGACGTGATGCCGGACTGGCGCATCTGCCGGGTCGCTGGCGATGCCTTGACGCAATTGTCGGCGGGTACGCCAAAGCCGGCCTGACTGGAGCGGGAACTGCAAACGCAAGTTCCAAAAAAAATCCCCGCGGGCTAGCGGCACCGCGGGGTGAACCCATTGTCAAGTGGGAGGGGGAGAATGCAATCAACGGTTATCAATATAAACGCTGCCGCTTGCCACCGCGCAGACCTTTACATTTGCTTACCGGGCCTTACATTTGACTTAAATCCGCTAACCAAGTGTCACCGAGTGTCGCTCGGATGACACTGATTATTTCCGTGGTTCAATCAATGTGCCGTGCAAACCGATATGTTGTTGCGCAACCCCACTGCCGCCCTGCGTATTTGTATAGATTTGGTACACTGTCAGGCAGGCGATGCAGCCAGCAACCACGGCGAAAATGACCATGCGACGCTCCTTGAGTATGCTTGAGGGAATCAGGACCCGCGGCGCCTGATGATGACCGGGCGAGCAGGGAAGATTCAGTGTGGCATCTTCGGTCTGGGGAGCCTTGCGCAATCTCAAACGCGCCAATTTGACGGGGTCATGGCATTTGATATGGCGCAAAGTGGCGGCATTCCGCTCACACAAAATGAACGCATCGTTACGCACCTGGGAGCCACATCATGAATGTCTCTGCCAAACCGCTCGTCATGAAAATCTACCGCGCCTACCTGCGCTCCCGCCTGGAGCGCTATACGCGCGACTTGCAAGCCATCGCCGAACAGCGCGAGAACGACTTCCAGGCTGAACGCATCCTGCACCAGGCCGTCGTCTCGGTGCGCTCCAAACTGCACTCGCTGTAACCGTGATGCCGTCAGTGCTGCCGGCCGGCAACGGCCCAGCGCTCCACCAGCTCGAACAAGCCTTGCGTCAGCAGGGCCAGCACGGCTGCGGGGATCGCGCCGGCCAGCAGCATGTCGTTGTCATTCAGCGCCAGGCCGATGGTGATGCGTTCGCCATAACCGCCCGCGCCGATGAAGGCGGCGATGGTGGCCGTGCCCACGCTCATCACGGCCGCCGTTTTGATGCCCGCCAGCATCACCGGCAAGGCCAGCGGCAAGTCCACGTGCAGCAGACGGTCGCGCTTGCTCAAGCCCAGCGCCAGCGCCGCCATGCGCAAGCCTTGCGGCACCTGCAAGATGCCCGTGCACGTGTTGCGCACGATGGGCAGCAAGGCGTACACGAATAGCGCGACCAGCGCCGGCACGGTGCCTATCATGCCCAGCAGCGGGATCAATATCGCCAGCAAGGCCAGCGACGGCACCGTCTGCAGCACGCCGACAAAGGCCAGCACCGTTTGCCGCAGCGGCGCCGACAACGCCGCCAGCACGCCCAGCGGAATGCCGATCAGGCACGCCAGCGCCACCGACAGCAGCACCAGGGTCAGGTGCTGGCGCGTCAGGGTCCACAGATCGTCGCCGATGAGTTTATCGAGCAGCTTGCTGCGCGCGGCGGCCGTTTTTTTCGCTGACGTGCCGGAAGCCAGCCACTGGTGCGCCACGCCGGAAAAAGTCTTGCCATCGATTTCCACGGCCGCATTCATGGCGATCATGTCGCTCTCGCTGATGCGCCCCTGCAAGCCTTGCAGCGCGAGCCAGGCGGCGGGAAAACGCTGCGGCACGTCGAGCCGGTACAGGAGCATGGCGTCGTAGCGGGGAAAATACTGCTGCGTGTCGGCCAGCACGCGCAAGCCGTACTGGCGTATCTTCGCGTCCGTCGAATAAATGTCGATCACATCCACCTGGCGCTGCGCCAGCGCCTCGTAAGCGATACCGTGATCGAGCCCGCGCGGGCGCTGCGGCAAGCCATAGCGCGCGGCCAGGCCCGGCCAGCCATCGACCCGGCCGATGAATTCATGCGACAGGCCGAACTTCAGGGCGGGATGCTGCGCCAGCTGCGCCAGGCTGGCGATGCGCGTTTCATCGCCGCGCATGGCCAACGCATACGTATTGTTAAAGCCCAGCGGCACGGCCACGCCCAGGCCCAGCGCCGCCAGCTCGCGCCGCATCTGCGCCAGATCAATGGCCTTGTCGTGCTTGAGGATTTCGCCGGCGATGGTGCCCATGTATTCGGCATACACGTCGATGCTGCCCGCCTGCAGCGCAGCCAGCACGATGGCCGTGTTGCCCAGGCCCTGGCGGTGTTCCGCCCTGACGTGCGGCGCGGCGCTCTGTTTGACGATTTCGCCGAGAATATACGATTCCGTGAAGCGCTTCGAACCCACCTTCAAGGTGCCGCCGTCCATGGCAAGGGAGGATATGGGCGCGGCGGCGAAGACAAGTAACAACAGCAAGTAAGCAAGACGCACGCGGCGCTCCGGGACGGATGATCAATCCGGCAAGCTTACCACCGGCGCGCGCCAGACACCGCCATGCACCACGCCCGCGCACGGGTTCAGGCCCAGCGCATACGCCAGGTCGGCCGGGCGCGCGATGCGCCACAGGGCGAAATCGGCGCGCTTGCCCACCGCCAGGCTGCCCGTTTCCTGCTGCAGCCCCAGCGCGCGCGCCGCGTGGATCGTGCAGCCGGCCAGCGCTTCCTGCGGCGTCAACCGCCACAGGGTGCAGGCCATGTTCATCGCCAGCAGCAGGGACGTCATGGGCGACGTGCCCGGGTTGCAATCGGTGGACACGGCCATCGGCACGCCGGCCGCGCGCAAGGCCGCCACGGGCGGCGGCTGCGTCTCGCGCAAAAAGTAATACGCGCCCGGCAGCAGCACGGCCACCGTGCCATGCTGCGCCATGGCGGCGACGCCCTCTGCCGACAGGAATTCCAGGTGGTCGGCCGACAGGCCGCCGTAGCGCGCCACCAGCGCCGCGCCGCCCAGGTCCGACAGCTGCTCCGCATGCAATTTGACGGGCAGGCCCAGCGCCGTCGCCGCCTCAAACATGCGCTGCGTTTGCGCCGGCGTAAAACCGATGCGCTCGCAAAAGGCGTCGACGGCGTCCACCAGGCCGTCGCTAGCCAGCTGGGGCAGCATCTGCCCGCACAGCAGCTCGATATACGAGTCGGCCTGGCCTGCATACTCGGGCGGCAGCGCGTGCGCGCCGAGGAAGGTGGTGCGCACGGACACGGGCAGTTCTTGCCCGATGCGGCGCGCCACGCGCAGCATCTTCGCTTCGCTGGCCGCGTCGAGGCCGTAGCCGGACTTGATCTCCAAGGTGGTCACGCCCTCGGCCAGCAGCGCCAGCACGCGGGGCAGGCTTTGCCGCAGCAATTCATCGTCGCTGGCCGCGCGCGTGGCGCGCACGGTGGACATGATGCCGCCGCCGGCGCGGCTGATGTCTTCATAGCTGGCGCCATTCAGGCGCGCCTCGAATTCGTCGCTGCGGTTGCCTGCGTGGACGATGTGCGTGTGGCAGTCGATCAGGCCGGGCGTGAGCCAGCAACCCTGGCCATCCTGCAGCACCGCGCCGCTGGCCGGCAATTCGTCGCCGGGGCCGAACCAGGCGATGCGGCCATCCTTGACGGCGATGGCCGCATCGAGCAGCTCGCCATAACCGTGCTCCATGGTGGCCAGGTGGACGTTGTGGATGACCAGGTCCCAGTCTTGCATCGCTATCTCTCCCTAGGTAAACAGGTCGACGCACAGCACGGGCGAGCGCTGCAAGGCGTCGAGCCGCCATTCCTGCGCATCGTCGGCGTCCAGCAGCAGCGCGTCATGGCGGGCCAGCGCGAACTGCTGCTCGCCACCGCGCGCCAGCACGTGGCCTTCGCCGGCGACAAACAGCAAGGTCGCCGCGCTGCGCCGCACCAGCCGGCACGGGGCCGTGATTTTTTCCAGCTGGTGGCGGCAGCGGTCGCGCCGCGTCATCACATTGAAATCCGTCGTCGTTCCCCTGACTTGCGCCTCCACGGCCGCTTCGCCGGGAAACCACAGCATCGGTTGCGCCGCGCTCAAGGTCACCTTGCGCGCGCCATCGAGCGTCAGCTGCACGCTCTCGCCATCGACCAGCATCAGGCTGCGGTCGATGCCGGGAAAACTGGAAAACGGCCCGCTGGCCGTGATCGTCGCCAGGCTGATACGCCAGTCGAATTCCATCAGGCTGGCGCCGGGCGGAGAAATGGCGATTTCCATCGTGCTGCCGCCGCCATTTTTCCACGGCGCGGCGCGCAGGCATTCCTGCGGGATGAAGGTCGCCATCAGAGCGCCCTCAGTTGCGCCAGCGTGCGCTTGTAGGCGGCGGCGATGGCGTCCTGCGCCACGTGGCGCCCATCGCGCACCTGCCATTGGCCGCCGCACAGCACGTCGCGCACCAGGTTATCGTTGCCGCAGAAAAGTACGCTGCCCAGCACATTTTCGATGGCCACGCCGCACAGGTTCACATGCGCCTCGTCGAGCACCAGCAAGTCGGCGCGGCAGCCGGGCGCCAAGGCACCGAGCTTGCGCCCGGCCGCCTGCGCGCCCCCTTGCAGGGCCGCCTGCCACAGGTAGTCGCCCACATGGCGCTCCTCCGGCGTGGCGGCGACATTGCGCTGCTGCCGCTGCAGGCGCTGGCCATATTCGAGCCAGCGCAATTCCTCGACGGGCGATTGCGATACATGGCTGTCGCTGCCGACGCCAAAGCGCCCGCCGGCAGCGATGAATTCGGCCAGCGGGAACAGGCCGTCGCCCAGGTTCGCTTCCGTCGTCGGGCACAGGCCCGCCACGGCGCCGCTGGCCGCCATCAGCGCCACTTCATCGGGCTGCACATGCGTGGCATGCACGAGGCACCAGCGCGCATCGACGTCGACCTGCTCGTACAAATACTGCACCGGGCGCCGGCCGCTGTAGTCCAGGCACTGGCGCACCTCGCCCTGCTGTTCGGCGATGTGGATGTGGATGGGGCGGCCCGCGGGCAGCGCCTGCGCCACCTGTTTGATCTGCGCCACGTCGGCCGCGCGCAGCGAATGGGGCGCAAAGCCCACCTCCACCTGCCCGCCGCGCTGCGGCGCCAGCGCCTCGACGATGCGCAAGACATCGTCCGCACCGGTGCGAAAGCGCGCCTGCTCCGGCTTCAGGGGTTGCTCGCCAAAACCAGCATGGCTGTACAGCACGGGCAGCATGGTCAGGCCGATGCCGCTGAGGCGCGCCGCCGCCAGCACCCGTTGCGCCGTTTCGGCGGGACGCGCATACAGCGCGCCGGCCGCATCGCGCTGCAGGTAGTGGAATTCGCACACGGCCGTGTAGCCATGGCGCAGGCATTCCGCAAACAGCTGCGCGGCGATGCTTTCCATCTGTTCCGGCGTGATGTGGCGCGCGAAGCGGTACATCAGGTCGCGCCAGGTCCAGAAGCTGTCCGGCCCGTCACCCGCAACCTCCGTCATGCCGCCCAGCGCCCGCTGGAAAGCATGCGAATGCAGGTTGACCATGCCGGGCAAGACATATTCGGCCACTTCGGCGCCGGCGGGCGGCGCGGCGTTTTCCGCCACCGCCGTCAAATCCCCATTCTTGTCCCATTCCAGCAGCACGTCGCGGCGCCAGCCTTGCGGCAGCAGCGCATGGCGCGCAAACAGGGACGCACTCAACGCGCCACCCATGCCACGGCCGCTTCCATCATCTGGCGCAGCAGCGGCTGCACTTGCGCCGCCAGGTCGGGCCGGTAGCCAAACGGCGCCGCTTCATCCATGTACAGGCACTGGCACATCTCCAGCTGGATAGCATGCACGCGACCTTCCGGCTGGCCGTAATGGCGCGTGATGTGGCCGCCCTTGAAGCGGCCATTCAAGGCCACGGTAAATGCCTCCTGCGCGCGCGCGATATCGACCACGGCGGACATCAGGCCCGCAGCGCAGCTGGCGCCATCGGCCGTGCCGAAGTTCAGGTCGGGCAGCTTGCCGTCAAAGAAGCGCGGCACGCGCGAGGCGATGGAGTGCGCATCCCACAGCACCACGGCGCCATGCACGCGCAGCAGCCGGTCCAGTTCCGCGCGCAGCTGCGCATGATACGGCGCCCAGTAACTCTGCAGCCGCTGCCGCACGTCCTGCGCATCCGGTTCGCGGCCGGCCAGGTACAGCGGCTCGCGATGAAAGGTATCGTTGGGCAGCAAGCCCGTCGTATCCTGCCCCGGATACAGATTCGTGTCTTCCTGCGGGCGGTTCAAGTCGATGGTGTAGCGCGACCAGCGCGCCGACAGCACGGACGCATCCATCTCCTGCAAAAAGCCATACAGCTCGCGCAGATGCCAATCCGTGTCGGCCTTGACCAGGGCCTGCGGCGTCATGCGCGCGGCGATATCGTCCGGTATGTCGGTGCCCACGTGGGGCATCGACACCAGCAGCGGGATGCTGCCTTCATTAAAGCGGAAATCCATGCTTGTCTCCTTGCTCCAGCTCAAGCGTACAGCGGGGCGAACAAATTCTTGCACGTGCTGCTCAACTCACCCTGCAGCACCATCTGCTTGGCCGCTTCGATGTCGGGCGCGAAGAAGCGGTCGGCGTCGAAGAACGGCACTTTCTGGCGCAACTGGTGATGCACATGTTCCAAGTGCGGCGAGGTTTTCAGCGGACGGTGGAAATCGATGCCCTGCGCGGCGGCCAGCAGCTCGATGCCGACGATGACGGCCGTGTTGTGCGCCATGTCGTCCAGGCGGCGCCCGGCGAACGTGGCCATGCTCACATGGTCTTCCTGGTTGGCGGACGTCGGCAGGCTGTCGACGCTGGCCGGATGCGCGAGCGACTTGTTTTCCGACGCCAGCGCGGCAGCCGTCACGTGGGCGATCATGAAGCCGGAATTGACACCCGGGTCGCGCACGAGGAAAGGCGGCAGGCCGGACAAGGTGGCGTCGATCAGCAGCGCGATGCGGCGCTCGGCCAGCGCGCCGATTTCGGAAATCGCCAGCGCCAAGGTGTCGGCAGCAAAGGCGACAGGCTCCGCATGGAAATTGCCGCCCGAGACGATTTCCGCCTGGCCGTTGGGGCCATCCTGGAAGATCAGCGGGTTGTCCGTGACGGCATTGGCTTCGATCAGCAGGGTGCGGCCGACGTTGCCGATCAAATCGAGGCAGGCGCCCATGACTTGCGGCTGGCAGCGCAGGCTGTACGGGTCTTGCACGCGCTCGTCGCCTTCCAGGTGCGAAGCGCGAATCGCGCTGTGCGCCACCAGCTGGCGGTACATCTGCGCGGCCAGGATCTGCCCCGGCTGTCCGCGCACGGCGTGCACGCGCGCGTCGAACGGCGAGTCGCTGCCCTTGGCCGCGTCGAGCGACAGCGCGCCCGTGACCATGGCCGCTTCCAGCAGGCGCTCGGCCATGAACAGGCCATGCAGCGCCAGCGCGTTCGACACTTGCGTACCGTTGATCAGGGCCAGGCCCTCTTTCGCCGCCAGCACCACGGGCGCGATGCCCGCCTGCGCCAGCGCCTCGGGGGCCGCCATCAATTCGCCATTGACGCGCACGTCGCCCACGCCCAGCATGGCCAGGGTCATGTGCGACAGCGGCGCCAGGTCGCCCGAGGCGCCGACGGAACCCTTGGCGGGAATGGCCGGCATGATGCCCGCGTTGTACAGCGCGATCAGGGTGTCGACGATCAGCGGGCGCACGCCGGAAAAGCCGCGCGCCAGGCTGCCGATCTTCATCAGCACGATCAGGCGCACGACGGCGTCCGACAGCAGTTCTCCCGTGCCGACGGAGTGCGACAGGATCAGGTTGCGCTGCAATTGCTCCAGCTTTTCATCGGGGATGCGCGTCTTGGCGAGCAGGCCGAAGCCCGTGTTGATGCCGTACGCCGCGTCGCCCTTGGCGACGATGGCTTGCACGGCGGCGGCCGACGCCTCGATGACGGGATAGGCCTCGGCGGCGAGGGTCAATTTTGCCGGCGCGGCCCAGACGGCGCGCAGGTCGGCCAGGGTCATCGCGCCTGGTTTCAGGGTCCAACTTTTGGCATGCTGTGTCATAGTCATTCGAATCGAGGTCTCAAGGAATCATGGGAAGAATCAGGCCGTTGCGCTTGGCGCAGGCGGCCGCTGTTTCGTAGCCGGCATCGGCATGGCGCATCACGCCGGAACCGCTGTCGTTGATCAGCACGCGCGCCAGGCGTTTCGCCGCCGCTTCGCTGCCATCGGCCACGATGACCATGCCCGCATGCTGAGAATACCCCATTCCCACGCCGCCGCCATGGTGCAGCGAGACCCAGGTGGCGCCGCCGGCCGTATTGAGCATGGCGTTCAGCAGCGGCCAGTCGGAGACGGCGTCCGTGCCGTCCTTCATGCTTTCCGTTTCGCGGTTCGGGCTGGCGACGGACCCCGTATCGAGGTGGTCACGGCCGATGACGATGGGCGCCTTCAGCTCGCCCGTGCGCACCATCTCGTTGAAGGCCAGGCCGGCGATGTGGCGCTCGCCCAGTCCCAGCCAGCAGATGCGCGCCGGCAGTCCCTGGAAGGCGATGCGCTCGCGCGCCATGTCCAGCCAGTGGTGCACCTGCGCGTGGTGCGGGAACAGCTCCTTGATCTTCGCATCCGTTTTATAGATGTCTTCCGGGTCGCCCGACAAGGCCACCCAGCGGAACGGCCCGCGACCTTCGCAAAATTGCGGGCGGATGTAGGCAGGCACGAAGCCGGGGAAGTCGAAGGCATTTTGCACGCCCTGGTCGAACGCCACCTGGCGGATGTTGTTGCCGTAATCGACGGTGTGCACGCCCATGGCGTGGAAATCGAGCATGGCTTGCACGTGGGCGGCACAGGAATCGGCGGCGGCCACCGTCAAGCGCGCATGGCGCTGCGGGTCTTGTTGCGCCGCCTTCCAGTCCGACACGCTCCAGCCGCGCGGCAGATAGCCGTTGACCAGGTCATGCGCGGACGTCTGGTCCGTCACCAGATCCGGCACCAGGCCGCCCGCCTTGGCGCGGCGCACCAGCTCCGGCAGCACTTCGGCCGCGTTGCCCAGGAGGCCGATGGAAATGGCTTCCTTGCGCTCCGTGTGGTATTTGACCAGTTCCAGGGCTTCGTCCAGGCTGGCCGCCTGCTTGTCCAGGTAGCGCGTGCGCAGGCGGAAGTCGATGCTGCTTTGCTGGCATTCGATATTGAGCGAGACGGCGCCCGCCATGGTGGCGGCCAGCGGCTGCGCGCCGCCCATGCCGCCCAGGCCCGCCGTCAGAATCCAGCGCCCGCCCCAGTCGCCGCCGAAATGCTGGCGGCCCGCTTCGGCGAAGGTTTCATACGTGCCCTGCACGATGCCCTGCGTGCCGATGTAAATCCAGCTGCCGGCCGTCATCTGGCCGTACATGAACAGGCCCTGGCGATCGAGTTCGTTGAAATGCTCCCAGTTGGCCCATTTCGGCACCAGGTTGGAATTGGCGATCAATACGCGCGGCGCATCCGCGTGGGTCTGGAACACGCCCACCGGCTTGCCGGACTGGATCAGGAGGGTCTGGTCGTCTTCCAGTTCGCGCAGCGAGGCGAGGATCTGGTCGAAACAGGCCCAGTTGCGGGCCGCGCGGCCGATGCCGCCATAGACGACCAGGTGCTGCGGATTTTCCGCCACTTCCGGGTCCAGATTGTTTTGCAACATGCGGTAGGCCGCCTCGGCCTGCCAACTCTTGCAAGCCATGACCGTGCCGCGCGGGGCGCGGATGGTACGGCTGGCATCAAAGCGTGGATCGGTGTCCATTGTGCTGTTCATGCTGTCTCCTCGTAGGGTGCGAGCGGACATACGTGGCCCGCTCTGGTACTCCCAGCATAGGTTGTCTATACAACCAAGTCAACAGGTTTTTGCAGGCGTCAAATCCTTATTTTTTCTCGAACACGCGCTTGCCCGCCACCCACGTCTGCAGCACCTGCGTCTTGCCGATGGCCTTTGGTTCCACGCTGAACAAGTCCTGGTCGACGACGATGAAGTCCGCCCATTTTCCCGCTTCCAGGGTACCGATGGCCTTTTCCTGGTGCGCCGCCCAGGCCGCGTCGAGGGTGAAGCAGCGCAGCGCCTGCGTCACCGTCATGGCTTGCTGCGGATACCAGCCGCCGGCCGGGAAGCCCTCGCTGTTTTGCCGCGTGACGGCCGCGTGGATGCCTTCGAACGGGTTCGGCGACTCGATGGGGAAGTCGGAACCGCAGGCGATGCGCGAGCCTTGCGCAAGGAAGGTGCGCCACGCGTACGCGCCCTTGATGCGCTCATGGCCCACGCGCTGCTCCGCCATGTTCTGGTCGGACGTGGCGTGCGTCGGCTGCATCGAGGGGACGATGCCCAGGGTCTTGAAGCGGGGGATATCGCTCAATTGCACCACCTGCGCATGTTCCATGCGGTGGCGCAGGCCCGCGCCGCGATACTGCGCGATCAAGGCTGCATAGCCGTCGAGGATCTGGTGATTGCCCGCGTCGCCGATGGCGTGCACATTCACCTGGTAGCCGGCGCGCATGGCCTTTTCCATCTTCGCGCGCATGGCGGCGTCCGGGTAGAACAGCAGGCCACGGGTAGAGGGATCGTCGCTGTACGGCGCCAGCAGGGCCGCGCCGCGGCTGCCCAGGGCGCCGTCGGACACCAGTTTGACGGCGCGCAAGGCGTACATGTCGCGCGCATAGCTATTCAAGGGACCGTTTTTCGACAGCGCGTCGAAGTCTTCCGTCGTGTCAAAAATCATGCCGTACACGCGCACTGTCAGCTTGCCGTGGTCCGCATAGTCGCGGAACAGCCGGTCCTGCATCTGGCCGATGCCCGCATCGTGCACGCTGGTCAGACCCACTTGCGACAGCTGCGCCAGCGCGCCATCGAGGGCGGCGCGGTTTTCCACGTCGCCCGGCTTGGGCAGCACGGCGTCCATCAAGTCCATGGCGCTGTCGACCAGCACGCCGGTGGCATTGCCATCTGCATCGCGTTCGATCTTGCCGCCCGCCGGGTCTTGTGTGGTGCGCGTGATGCCGGCCAGCGCCAGCGCGCGGCTGTTGGCCCAGCCCGCGTGGCCATCGACGCGGCGCAGCCACACGGGCCGCGCGCTTTCGGCCGCATCGAGTTCCGCTGCCGTGGGAAAGCGCCCCAGCTTCCAGATTTCCTGGTTCCAGCCATTGCCGACGACCCAGCTGCGCTCGGGATGCGCTTTGGCGAAGTCGCCCACGGCCTGCACGGCGGCCGGCAGCGAGGCGGAACCGTACAGCATCACGCCGCTGGCGATCGTCCCCAGGCCGAAGACGTGGCCGTGCGCGTCGATCAGGCCAGGCAGCACGGTTTTTCCCTGCACGTCGACGTGCGTGGCACCCTTGGCCGCCTTGCGTTTCACCTGCGCGGCGCTGCCGACGGCGAGCAGCTTGCCCGCCTCGTCAAACGCCAGCGCCGTAAAGCGTAGCACCTTGCCGGCAGCATTGAGCGTGTAGCCGTTGGCATTGTCGATGATGGTATCGGCATGCGCGTGGCCGATGGCCCCCAGGCAGGCGAGCGTGAGCAGGGTGCGGCGCAGTGGCAAGGTCGGCATTTCCATCTCCAGGTCTTTTAGTCGTTAGCAAAAAGACGAGTGTATAGAAATTGGCAAAATGGTCAATCAGGCAGCGCGGGGCGCTCGTACCATCAGCCAGTAGTCACAGCCCGTGACGGCTTCCGCGTAGCGGCCCGCCTCCACGAAGCCAAGACGGCCATAGAACGGCAGGCTGCGCTCGTTGTAAGTCTCCAGGAAGCATGCGGCACGCGCCGCATCGACGGCCGCCAGGCCCGGCGCCAGCACGGACGCGCCCAGCCCCTGCCCTTGCGCGGCCGGAGCGATGCCGGCGATCGACAGGTACCAGGCATCCTGCAGGCCATGCGGCGCCAGCGCGTGCTCCATGTTCGCGACGATGGCCGTGAAATGCGCAAAGCCAAGCTCCCCCAGCAGCGCGCGCAAGGCGGCTTCGCGCTGCGCATACGCGGCCTGGCGCAGGGCCGCCGGCGTATCCGTCGTCCAGATGGCGGCGCCATTGCCCGCATCATCCGCCAGGTCGACGCGCCCCGCTTGCCACCCCTCGGCCAGCGCCAGCGCGAAGTAGGCTTCCAGCATGGCGTGCCGCGCCGCCTCGTCGTCGCCGCACGCCACCGTGACGGTGCGGTAGAACGGATCGTCGGTCAGGGCGGCGGCCAGGCTGCGGGCGGTGCGGGAGGATTCGATGTTGGATGGGCTGGACATGGGGACTCTTTCTTCTCATTGAAACGCCCGGCATCTTAACGCAAGCGCGCAGGCCTTGCGCCCAGTCAATACTTGCAAGGCTCCACAGGTCTACGCTGAGGTTTTCAGGTGGAATACCCCATGGCCAGGCACCATGTCATCAGCACCACCGCGTGCGACGTGTTCTTCAAGCTCGTGGCGCACCAGAAGAGCAGCCTGGGCGCGCGCTTCGACAGCATGATCGTCACCTTCAGCGCCGACGGCCAGCCCGTGCTGGGCGCCGCCCTGCGCAACGCGACAAGCGGCTGCGAACTGCACCGCCTGGCCGGCCAGCCCGACGAATGCTGGTGCTGCGGTTATGACGAGCAGCTGGAATTCGTCTCGCAAGCCAACGCACCGCTGGCGCACGCCGACTACCGGCTCACCTTGAGCAATGGCGAAACGTGGACGGGGACGACGGATGCGAAGGGGCGCACGGGGCGTATCGCCAGCAAGCGGGAGGAACAAATCACCCAGGCCGAATTCCTGCCGCACGCAGACAAATCGCCATGCTGCGCCGCCGCGCCAAAACACGCAGCGCCTGCCGTCAAGGTCGTCCAGCTCGATGGCATCAAGACGACCGGCAAGGATGTCGGCTCGTCCGTGAAACAGGTCAAAGTGAAGGACAAGGTTCGCCCGCTGACCAGGGGCGAGATCGACATGGCGTGGATGCTGTTCCAGGATGCGATTGACTACGGCAAGGTCAAGGTGCATGGGGAGCCGTATCTATGGTTTGGCTTGCAGCCGAAGGATGTGGCCATGACGCCGGATGGGGAGATTTATTTTCATGAGTCTGAGTATCGAGAGGATTTTTCCATAGCTCAGCCAATAGACAAAAATTGGTTCATGCATGAAATGGTCCACGTCTGGCAGTATCAATTGGGCTACCCGGTTGCATTGCGTGGGGCTATCCGTTTCGGATTGAGTTACACGTATTTTCTAAAACGAGGAAAAAAACTATCTGACTTCAACATGGAGGCGCAGGGCAACTTACTAGCAGATTATTTCGGACTAAGGTATTTGAAAACACCAAAAGCTATGAATCAAAAAGAATACCGAAACTCCCTGACTCTCTACGAAGAGGTGATCAATGAATTTCTTAAAAATAGAAAAAGCAAGACCAATCTTCCTGGAAATGACATTGATCATGAGCCTCTGTTTGACATACCGTGATGCGTACCCAGTGTCACGCATGGCTGAAGCCGAGATTAGCGCATTCAAAGGTATGCCTTGCTTCACCATCTCAAAAAGAGAAGAACACCGCAATGGAACGCCGATGCTTGGCGCCCTCATGGTTTACGATATATCAATAAAACCGCCTGTAGAGGTCTGGTCCTTCATTCTCCCTGGAGAGACGACCCTCCCCATGCATGCCAAAACCTGCTATTTGTATGGCCAAGTACCGACAGGAGCCGAATCGACTGCCGCGACGATGCTGAAAACAGACAGGATGTACAGCGTCTTTTTGAATGGAAGACCGGATGACCCCTCTGATTCGACCCGCGGCTATAGAGGGAAATTTTGCCTGATCATTGACACGGCTGGCCGGCAAAAAATCATTGCTATCACCAAAGACATGCAGGAGTGGCGCACTGAAATCTGCCCACCCCATCCATCACGCCCATAATTCGACGTTATTTATCTTCCTCCCCCCGTTGCGCCGGCGCCCTGAACCACTGCTCCGGCGGCACCACATGCGACTCTTTCGGATCATCGATGTAGTGCGGCGAGGTGATCTGCACGTCGAATTCGTTGAAGACGTCGATGATGTTCTGGTGCAATCGGTTCAGCACTTCGGCGCGCTGGCGGGGGACTTCGGCGCTGGCGTAGGCGACGAGGCGGTATTGCACGTAGTAATCTTGCAAGGCCAATTGCATCACATACGGTTTCGGCGTGGTGGACAGCTCCGTCGTGCGCGACGCGGCCAGTTCCAGCATGGCGTGCACTTGCCGCCATGGCGTGGCGTAGCCGATGGTGACGGTGGAGTCGAGCACGAAGCCGCCGCCGGGCTGGGCGCGCGAATAGTTTTTCGTCGTTTGCGACATCACCCAGGCGTTCGGCAAGGCGACTTCTTCGCCCAGGCCCGTGCGCAGGCGCGTCTCGAACATGCCCACGTCAACCACCGTGCCTTCGCTGTCGCCCACGCGCACATATTCGCCCTTGCGCAGGGCGCGCGTGTACATCAGGATCAGGCCGCTGGCGCCCTGCCCCACGATGCTCGACGCGCCGATCGACACCATCAGGCCCACCAGCACGGACAGGCCCTGGAAAGCGGCCGTGTGCGAGCCGGGCAGGTACGGGTAGGCCATGGCCAGCGCGAACAGCCAGATCACCACGCTGGCGATGCGGCGCGTCGGCAGGGCCGTGTCCTTGTCCAGCCAGCCGATTTGCAATTCGCCGCTTTCCACGCGCTTGAACAGCGAGGTGGCCGTGGCGGCGATCAGGCGCGCGATGGCGAAGATCACGCACACCAGCACCAGCCCCGGCAAGGCGCCGATGATGGCGTGGAAGACGTCGGCGGCCACGTCGAACAGATAGCCGCTCAGGCTTTCGCCCCACGAGCGCGTGTAGGGCAAGCGGCCCAGCACGAAGGCGGCCCACAGGTACGTGGCCATCAGGCGCAAGCCCCACAGCACGGCGCTCAGCAGTTGATACGCGAACGCGATGTAGTGTTCGGCGTCGAGCACGCGCACATTCTTCAGGCGCACGTCGCGCAGGCGCGAGGCCAGCAGGATGCCGCTGCGGCGCTTGGCCCAGTGGTACAGGCGCGTCAGCCCCATCCACACGAGCCAGAACACGAGGGTGGCGGCCGCGCACACGGCGGCGGCGATGGCCAGGTAACGCCAGCTGCCCTGTTCGCGGTAATCGAGCACGGCCTTGCTCAACTCGCCGGCCGCCGTTTTCGCCACGCTTTCCGTCGTGTCGCCGGCCAACTGGTTGACGTCGCCAGGTACGACGACGAACAGTTGCACGCCGTCGAGCAGCACTTGCGTGCCTTCGGGAATCATGCGCGTGCTCGTCTGCAAGGGGCCATTCTTGGCCAGCACGCCTTCCAGGCGGCGCTGCGCGCCCGTGGCCCGCTCATCGGGCGGATAGCCGGCCAGCGCGGCGCGGAAGACGAACACCTTGCGGTTGGCAAACATCAGCGGCGCCGTCCTGGCCGCCCCGGCCTGCGACGGCGCCACGACGGACGCGGCCTCCGCAACGAGCGCGGGCACGCCATCGTCCGCATGGGCTGCGGGCAGCAGGAAAATGGTCAACAGGCACAACAGGCGGAGCAGCGCGGACATGGCAGAAATGAAAGAGTGACAAGAAGCAGCCATCATGCCATGTAATCCTGGAAACTCAAGCGCCGCAGCTACCGTTCAGCTCGCATCGTGGAAAATGATGCCCAGGGTGTGGCGCAAGCCAGAACGCAGGCGCGACACGCCATGGCGCATGTTCACGCGGTAACTGCCGCGCGTGCCATTCACGGGACGCTGCGCGACGGGAAAGAGCACGGCGTCGCCCTGCGCCAGCGGCACCACTTCGGCGCGCGACTGCATGCGCGGGCGCTGCTCCGTCAGCACGAACTCGCCGCCCGTGAAATCGTCTTGCGGACGCGACAACAATACGGCCAGTTGCAGCGGAAACACGTGCTCGCCATACAAGTCCTGGTGCAGGCAGTTGTAATCGCCTTCCCGGTAGCGCAGCAGCAACGGTGTGGGCCGGGTTTGCCCCGCCGCATGGCAGCGCGCGAGGAAATCGGCGTGCGCCACGGGAAAGCGGCTATCGAGGCCCATGCTGGCGTGCCAGCGGTTGGCGATGGCTGCCAGCGGCGGATACAGCTCCGTGCGCAAGGCCGCCACGGCGTCGGGCAGCGGATGCGCCCAATACTGGTACTCGCCTTGCCCAAAACCATGGCGCTGCATCACCACCTTGCTGCGAAAGCGCGACGCATCATCATACTGCGCCGCCAGCGCCGCGCATTGCGCGGGATTCAGCAAGCCCGGCACGACGGCACAGCCGTATTGATTCAGATCATCCTCGATCTGGCGCCAGTCCAGCGCCCTCACCGTTCGCCCTCGCGTTCCAGCAGCGCCTGCTTGCGCTCCACGCCCCAGCGGTAGCCGGACAGCGCACCATCGTTGCGCACCACGCGGTGGCAGGGAATGGCGACGGCCAGCGCATTGGCCGCGCAGGCGCCCGCCACGGCGCGCGCGCCTTGCGGGGCGCCGATGCGCCGCGCCAGCTCGGCATAGCTGACCGTGCTGCCGGCGGGAATCTCGCGCAAGGCTTGCCACACGCGCTGCTGGAACACGGTGCCGCGCACGTCGAGCGGCAAGTCCAGGCCCAGGCCCGGCGCCTCGACCAGGCCCACAACTTGCGCCACCGTCTGTTCATAGTCGGCTTCCGCGCCGCGCAGCTCCGCTTGCGGAAAGCGGTCCTGCAAGTCGCGCAGCAGCACTTCCGGGTCGTCATCGATCAAAATCGCGCAAATGCCCTTGTCCGTGCTGGCCACGAGGATGGCGCCCAGCGAGCAGGCGCCGATGGCAAAGCGGATCACGGCGCCGCTGCCGCCGGCGCGAAACGCGCCCGGCGTCATACCCAGCAAGCCCGGGGTGGCGGCATACAGGCGGCCGCTGGAATTGAAACCGGCCGCGTACAAGGTCTCGGTGACGTTGCCCGCCCCCTGCAAGCCGGCCTTCAGGCGCTCGCCGCGCCGCGCCGCCGCATACGCTTTCGGCGTGATGCCCGTGTGCGCCTTGAAGACGCGATGAAAGTGAAAGCGGCTCAGGCCGGCGGCCTGTGCCAGGCTGTCCAGGTCGGGCAGCTCGTCGCTGGCGTCGATCAAACGGCAGATATCGGCCACGATGGCCGCCTGGCGCTGGGCCAGCGGCGGCAGGTTGGGCTTGCAGCGCAGGCAGGGACGAAAACCGGCTGCCTCCGCCTGCTCGCAACTGGCGTGGAAAGCCACGTTGCAGCGCAAGGCGGGGCGCGCCGCGCAAGATGGCCGGCAATACACGCCCGTCGTGCGCACCGAATAGTAAAAGACGCCGTCGGCGTCGGGCGCGCGCCGCTGCAGGGCATCCCAGCGTTCATCGTCAGTCAGGTAAGCGTGTTCCATGGCGAACTCCGTGCAAGTCAATAGTCAGTCTCCAGCATAGCCAGCGCCAGGGCGCGCCACACTCCGGCGCTTGCTTTTGAATTCAAAAAAAAGGCTGGCGGCAGGCATCGCGCTCGGTGCTAAAATCGGCCATCGCGCCTCCAGCCGGCGGCGCGCCCTGCCCGTGCCCCGGAGAAACCGCATTGGACGACCACAATACACAAGAAAATACGCCCATTTTCCAGCGCATCAAGGATTTTCTGTTGGCCGGCATCGCTGCCGGCCGCTGGAAGGAAGGCGACGTGATTCCCTCCGAACAAGCCTTGGTCAAACAATTCGGCGTCTCGCGCATGACGGTCAACCGCGCAGTGCGCGAACTGACCAGCGAGCAGGTGCTGACGCGCCGCCAGGGTTCCGGCACCTATGTGGCACAGCAAAAATACCAGGCGACCTTGTTGGAAATCAAGAGTATCGCCGATGAAGTGCGGGCGCGCGGACATATCCACCGCAGCAGCTTGCAATTGCTGGAACGCACCAAGGCGTCCGACTTGCTGGCCAAGCAATTCGGCCTGCCGCCGGAACACCCGCTGTTTCATTCGCTGATCGTGCATTTTGAAAATGGCGTGCCGATCCAGGTGGAAGACCGCTGGGTCAATCCCGAGTGCGCGCCCGACTACATGACGCAGGATTTTTCCAGCATCACACCAAACGAATACCTGATGGCTGCCGCGCCCCTGCAAGGCGCCACCTACAGCATCGAAGCGCTGTCGGCGCCGCGCGACATCGCCGAAATGCTGGCCATCGACACCAAACAGCCGTGCCTGGTGCTGCGCCGCCAGACGCGCTCGGGCGGCAAGATCGCCTCGATCGCCACCATGTGGCATCCGGGACACCGCTATCAATTCGCCGGCAGCTTTAGCTGAGGCTATCGCCTCGATTGAGTAGCACGAATTCGCGCCAACTTTCTCACGAATTCTCACCAAATCGCGAAAAAAACGGCCATTTCGGGGCAAAAAAAATCCCGTTTTGGCCGTTTCTGAACTTAAATACTCCGAGTAAATATTCGATGCTATAGTTGCCGCCAGAAAGCGCCGCAGGCGTTTATTTGAGCGCGCCTCATGTACTGCCAGCCTAGTCCAATCACGCCCCAGAAAGGGATGCATTTGTCGTATTGCAGCCACACGAGTTTCGGCGCACCACGCCCACGGCGCCCTGCGCTGCGCCGGCTCGCTCGTACGATGCTGGCGGCAGGCATGACACTTTCTCTGCCGGCGCAGGCGGCGGCAGCCGTCATGGCGCCGGCATTGCTGTGGCCGTATGCGGCTGCCAGCGCCACCGCCCTGGCGGGACTGGCTTGCTGGCAAGCCTGGCGCCTGCGCCAGCAGTTGCACCGCCAGCCCCAACCGGCACAAGCCCAGGCCGAACAGGATGCCGTGCAAGCCTTGCGCGGCGCCACCATGGCCGGCTGGACCTGGCGGCCCCAGTCCGACCGGCTGCAGTTCGCGCCCCAGTACCAGGATGTCCTGGGCGACAAGAATGCCAAACTCGACCATGCGCTGGCCGACTGGCTGGCCGAAGTCCACCGGGATGACCGCGCCCGCCTGAGCCTTGCCTTCCGCCAGCACCTGGATGGCCAGGCGCCAGGCACCTTCAATTGCGAATTCCGTTTGCGCCACAGCGACGGCCACTGGCGCTGGCTGCTGGCGCGCGGCGCCGTCCTGTCGCGCGCCTCGAACGGCGGCGCCACGCAGGCCAGCGGCATCGTCTGCGATATCAGCGAGCGCAAGCAGGATGAGCAATCGCGCATGCGCTCGATGCTGGAAGCGGCACCCGAAGCCATGCTGGTGGCCGACGTCGAAGGCAAGGTGCATTACGCCAACCAGATCGGCGCGCGCTGCTTCGGCTATCCGCTGGCCGAATTGACGGGTATGTCGCTGGAGCAATTGGTGCCGGAAAGCACGGCCAGCCACTCCGCAGGCGACCCGCAAGGGCGGCACAGCCTGCCGGGCCGGGTGATGATGGCGCGCCGCCGCGACGGCACGCACTTCCCCGCCAAGGTCAGCCTGTCGCCGCTGCGCATGGCCGGCCAGGTGTTTTCCATCGTCTCGCTGCGCGACATGACGCAACGGCAACGCGCCGAAGAAGCGCTGCACGCCAGTTCGGAACGCTATCGCCTGATCGTGCAGACGGCCGCCGAAGGCATCTGGATGACGGATGCGAACGGCAAGACCACGTTCGTCAACCCGAAGATGGCGCACATGCTGGGCTACACGGTGCAGGAAATGCTGGGCCGTCCCCTGCTCGATTTCATGGACCGCGACAGCCAGTTGCTGATGCAGCGCCGCCTGGCCAGCCACGGCAGTCAGGCCAGCCAGCCGGACCAGGTCGATTTCCGCTTCTTCCGCAAGGACCAGTCCAGCCTGTGGGGCTTGCTGTCGAGCACCAGCATCCAGTCGGACAACGGCGAGCCGGGTGGCACGCTGGCGATGATCACCGACATCACCGAGCGGCGCCAGGCATCGATCGCCCTGTCGAACTCGAGCCAGCGCATGGCGTCCGTGTTCGGCGCCGTGACGAATGGCCTGGTGGTGCAGGACAGCCACGGCCACATATTGGAAAGCAATGCCGCCGCCGAACGCATGCTGGCGGCCAGTCCGGCCGGCAACAGCCTGTGGCAAGCCATCCGCGAAGACGGCTCCGCCTTCGACCAGCGCAGCCATCCCGTGCACATCACCCTGTCGACGGGCGAAGCCATGCGCGACGTGCTGATGGGCGTGCAGCAACCCGACGGCAGCCTGTCGTGGCTGTCCGTGAATACGGAAGCGATCCGCGATGAATACGGCAAGGTGGGCATGGTGGTGGCCAGCCTGACGGACATCACGTATCACAAGCGCAGCGAGAGCGCCTTGCGCGAGCTCAATGAACATCTGGAAGAACGCGTGGCACAGCGCACGGAACAGCTGGACCAGGCCAAGCAGGTGGCCGAAGAAGCGAGCCTGGCGAAGGGACAATTCCTGGCCAACATGAGCCATGAAATCCGCACGCCGATGAATGGCGTGATCGGCATGGCCTACCTGGCCCTCAAAACGGACCTGGAACCGCGCCAGCGCGACTACCTGGAAAAAATCCGCTTTGCCGGCGAACACTTGCTGGGCATCATCGACGATATCCTCGACATCTCGAAAATCGAGGCAGGCAAGCTGGAAATCGAGCATGTCAACTTCAGTTTCGACCATGTCGTGCAAACCCTGATGACGGTGGTGGCGCCGCGCGCCGCCGGCAAGAACCTGGAACTGCTGTTCGAGATCGACCCGCAATTGCCGGCCGTGCTCGTGGGCGACCCGCTGCGCCTGGGGCAAGTGCTGATCAACTACGCCAATAACGCCATCAAGTTCAGCGAACAGGGCAGTATTACCGTGAAAGTGCGCAGGGTGGTGGCGGACGCGAAACACTGCCTCGTGCGCTTTGAAGTGTGCGACCACGGCATCGGCCTGTCGCAGGATGAAATGAGTAAACTCTTCCAGTCCTTCCAGCAAGCCGACACGTCCACCACGCGCGAATATGGCGGCACGGGCCTGGGCCTGGCCATCTGCAAGCAGCTGGCGCAGCTGATGGGCGGCGACGTGGGTGTCGACAGCCGTCCCGGCGCCGGCAGCACCTTCTGGTTCACGGCCAACCTGGGCATTTCCGACCAGGCCGCGCCCGCCATGCTCGACAGCATGGTGCAGACGGCGGCCGCCATGCGCGCCAGCGCCGACGCGGCCCTGGTGATGCGCACGCTCAAGCATGCGCGCATCCTGCTGGTGGAAGACAATACGTTCAACCAGCAAGTGGCGCTGGAATTGCTGGAGGAAGCGGGCGCCTCCGTCTGCCTGGCCAACAATGGCGAGGAAGCGCTCGACCTGCTGCGCCAGACCCAGTTCGACTGCGTGCTGATGGACGTGCAGATGCCGCTGATGGATGGCTTGCAGGCGACGCGCCACATCCGCGCCGACCCGCAGCTGGCGCACCTGCGCGTGCTGGCCATGACGGCCACGGCCACCAGCGAAGACCGCGTGCGCTGCCTGGAGGCGGGCATGGACGATTTCATTTCCAAGCCCATCCAGCCAGCCATGATGTACCAGACCATCGCCAGCTGGCTGCCGGCGCACGAAACACCGCCGCCGCCGGCGCGCAGCCGCGCCGCGCCCGCCTTCAAGACCACCCTGGCGGGCGATCCGCAAGTGATCGACTTGTCCATCCTGGCCAAGTTGCTGGGCTACAACCCGGAAAAGGTGCGCAAGTTCGCCTTCAAGTTCCTGCAGACCACGCAGGATGGCTTCGGCGACATCGATGCGGCCCTGGCGCGCGGCGACGTGCACCAGGTGCGCGAACTGGGTCACCGCATCAAGTCGTCGGCGCGCACCGTGGGCGCCCTGGGGCTGGCCGAGCTGTGCCACAACCTGGAAACCCTGGCGCCGGGCGAACCGGCCGACGAGGCGGAGCGGGCACGGCGCATCGTCACGCGCCTGTGGCCCCTGCTGGAACAGATTACCGAACAAATCATGAATAACACCAGCTTTGCCAATGACGATTAGCTACCGCCAAATTGGATTGCGGCAAGGTATCGGCATCGACAACGATGCATATCAACAGAAAGACATGACGATGAACACTGTATCAAACCAAGCAAGCCGGGAACACAACGAAGCAGGCCTGGCGCCATTGCGCGTGCTGCTGCTGGACGACGACGTCTTCATGCTCGACGTGCTCAGCGACATGCTCGAGCAAATGGGCCAGTTCGATATCCGCTGCGAGTCGCACAGCGAACAGGCGCTGTCGACCCTGAAGCAGCACCAGCCCGACCTGCTGATCTGCGACCTGTCGATGCCCGACATCGACGGCATCGAATTTTTGCGCATGGCGGCGGAAAACGGCTTCCGCGGCGGCGTGGTCCTGCTGTCGGGCCTGCATTCGGCCGTGCGCCTGGCGGCCGAGCGCCTGGCCATGGCCAACGGCCTGCATATCCTGGGCACTTTCCGCAAGCCGATGGAAAGCGCGGAATTGCAGCTGATGGTGAACTTGCAACTGCAGCACTCGGCGCGTCTGGCCAGCGTCCAAGCCTGAGCGCGCAGGCCGGCCGGGAGGGCGGACACGGCGCTGCAGGCCAGCAGGCATGCGGCTTTGCCGCCCTGCCGGCACGCATGGGGACGATATGCCTCAAGTTTTTCTGCAATAATCGCCACGCTTTGAAAAAATGGGTTATTATTTCAGCCATCCCCGCCTGCATACCTCTGGTCGCACCTTCCAAGACATTGAAGTCGTGCCCATTGTCCCCATCTTCTAACTGCATTCCAGGAAGCATGGATGGCGAACCAGCGTATGGTTAATTCCAGGCATTATTGATCCCACCCTCATTTGAGGAAAATATGAGCGAAAATATCAAACACATTAGCGATGCATCTTTTGAAGCAGACGTCCTGAAATCCGATTTGCCAGTCCTGGTCGACTTCTGGGCAGAATGGTGCGGTCCCTGCAAGGCCATCGCCCCGATCCTGGAAGAAGTGGCCAAGGAATACGCCGGCCGCATCCAGATCGCCAAGATGGACGTGGACGCGAACCAGGCAGTGCCTGCCAAGTTCGGCATCCGCGGCATCCCGACCCTGATCCTGTTCAAGGATGGTGTTGCAGCTGCTCAAAAAGTGGGCGCCATGGCCAAGGGCCAGTTGACCGCTTTCGTCGACAGCAACATTTAATGTATGATGGGCAGCGCTGCGCCCGCAGCGCCGCCTGACTGGAACGACCGGGAAGCGGCTTTGCCCTCATTCGTGCACAGCCTTCCCCAATAATTAATCAACGCCACGCAGTCCCCTCCCCTACCTTTACATCCCGTCTCGGGACACTCAACACATATGCATTTATCCGAACTAAAGGCCCTACACGTATCCGCCCTGCTTGAGATGGCGATCGGTCTTGACATTGACAACGCAGCCCGCTTGCGCAAACAGGAGCTGATGTTCGCTATCCTGAAAAAACGCGCCAAGTCCGGCGAACAGATTTTTGGCGACGGCGCCCTGGAAGTGCTGCCTGACGGCTTCGGCTTCCTGCGCTCGCCCGACGCCAGCTACATGGCGTCCACCGACGACATTTACATCTCCCCTTCGCAAATCCGCCGCTTCAACCTGCACACCGGCGATTCGATCGAAGGCGAGGTACGGACCCCGAAAGATGGCGAACGCTATTTCGCATTGGTCAAAGTCGACAAGGTCAACGGCGAATCGCCGGAGATGTCGAAACACCGCATCCTGTTTGAAAACCTGACGCCGCTGCACCCGAACGAGCCGCTGCGCCTGGAACGTGAAATGAATGGCCAGGAAAACATCACCGGCCGCATCATCGACCTGATCGCCCCGATCGGCAAAGGCCAGCGCGGTTTGCTGGTGGCGTCGCCGAAATCCGGTAAATCCGTGATCCTGCAGCACATCGCCCATGCGATCACGGCAAATCACCCGGACATCACCCTGATCGTGCTGCTGATCGACGAACGTCCGGAAGAAGTTACCGAAATGCAACGCTCGGTGCGCGGCGAAGTCGTCGCCTCGACCTTCGACGAGCCGGCCACGCGCCACGTGCAAGTGGCCGAGATGGTGCTGGAAAAAGCCAAGCGCCTGGTCGAAATGAAAAAAGACGTCGTGATCCTGCTGGACTCGATCACCCGCCTGGCACGCGCCTACAACACCGTGATCCCTGCCTCGGGCAAGGTCCTGACCGGTGGTGTCGACGCGAATGCGCTGCAACGTCCAAAACGCTTCTTCGGCGCCGCGCGCAATATCGAAGAAGGCGGCTCGCTGACCATCATCGCCACGGCGCTGATCGAAACGGGTTCGCGCATGGATGACGTGATCTTTGAAGAATTCAAGGGTACCGGCAACATGGAAGTGCATCTGGAACGCCGTTTGGCTGAAAAACGTGTCTATCCGGCAATTAACCTGAACAAATCGGGTACCCGCCGCGAAGAATTGCTGATCAAGCCGAACGAATTGCAAAAAATCTGGATTTTGCGCAAGTTGCTGTACTCGATGGACGAGATCGAGGCGATGGAGTTCATTCTGGACAAGATGAAGGCGACGAAAAACAACGCCGAGTTCTTCGACATGATGCGCCGAGGGGGGTAAACCTACTGCGCGTCCCGCTCTACGGCCTGTGTTGCTCGCTGTACCTTCGTACAGCTGCGCTACTCGGCCGTATATCGGGCCTGCTCGCTACGGTTTCCCTCCCCTCGGTGGCGTCATATCAATGCGCTACCGGCCCAAGCCGCTCATCGAGCGGCTTTTTTATTGCCGTCCGCCGGAAAGCGCTATATAATCGACGGTTGCATTATTTTAAACCCTGGCAAGTGATCGGCAATCGGGTCAAGAAGCTGGACGACCGACGAAGTGCTGTTTGGCTACCAAACTAGAGAGAAGACCATGAAAGTCGATACCCATCCAGAATACCGCGAAGTTGTTTTCCACGATCTGTCGTGCGATTTCAAATTCGTTACCCGCTCGACCATCCAAACCCGCGAAAAAATCACCCACGACGGTAAAGAATACCCACTGGTGAAGATCGAGGTTTCGGCTGAATCGCACCCATTCTTCACGGGCAAGCACAAAATCGTCGATACCGCCGGTCGCGTCGAGAAGTTCCGTCAGAAGTTCGGTTCGGTTGGTTCGAAAACCGCAGTCGCAGCAGGCTAATTTTTGCCGCTTTGCGGCAAAAAAGGGCAGCTTCGGCTACCAGAGAAAAGGCAGCTACGGCTGCCTTTTTTGTCTTTGGCCGCTTTACTTTATACTCGCGCATACCCGACGCCATTCGTCGCGTCTTGCCACTATTCTGATACCGATTATCGATGAAGCCAGTCCGCCTTCCCGCCGCCGCCACACTCGCGCTGCCACGATGGGCCTTGTTTGCGCTCGGCCTGCTGTACATCCTGCCTGGCCTGATTGGCCGCGAACCGTGGAAGAACGATGATGCCGCCAGTTTCGGCATCATGTGGACCATGGCGCATGGCGGCCTGAACGACTGGCTGTGGCCCAACGTGGCCGGCCTGTCGCTGCCCGATGAAGGCCCGCTGGCCTTCTGGCTGGGCGCCATCTTCATCAAGCTGTTCGGCTGGATCGACGGCGACGTCTTTGGCGCGCGCATGTCGACCATCGGCATCTTCGTCGTCAGCACCCTGTCCGTCTGGTACACCGCCTTCAACCTGGGACGCCGCAGCGATGCCCAGCCGCTGCGCCTGGCCTTCGGCGGCCAGCCCGAGCCGGACGACTTCGGCCGCACCCTGGCCGATGCCGCCGTGCTCATCTACCTGGGCTGCCTGGGCCTGCTGCAGCACAGCCACGACATCACGGCCGAAGCGCTGTACGTGTCCCTGATGGCCTATTTGCTGTACCGCGCCGTGCGCTACATGGAAGGCCCTTCCGTGCGCAATGCGGCCCTGCTGGGCCTGGCGATGGGCGGCCTGGCCCTGGCGCGCGGCTGGATCACGCCGGCGGCCCTGAGCATCGCCTTGCTGCTGTGCACTATCTTCCTGCGCCTGCCGTTGCTGCGCAGCATACGCCACCTGGCGCTGGCCATCCTGATCGGCATCGCGCTGACCCTCGTCTGGCTGCTGCCGGGCGAATGGCTGCTGCCGTACGGCCATTCGCCGCTGCACGCCTGGATGGAGTGGAATTGCCGCCAGTTCAGCGCTCCGAGCCTGAAAAGCGTGCAGTATTTCCTGCGTGTCGGCATCTGGTTCTTCTGGCCTGCATGGCCTTTCGCCGCCTGGGCCGTGTACGCCTGGCGCCGCCAGCACCACGTGCTGCACATCGTCGTGCCGCTGACTTTTGTTGCAATGCTGGCAATATTGGGCCTGTGCCATCCCGATCCCGACCCGAGCCAGTTGCTGCCCCTGCTGCCGCCGCTGGCCGTCATGGCCGCGTTTGGCTTGCTGACCATGAAGCGGGGCGCCATCAACGCCATCGACTGGTTCTCCGTGATGGTGCTGACCATCTGCGCCCTCGCGCTGTGGCTGTTCTGGTTCGCCATCCTGACCGGCTGGCCGCCAAAACTGGCGCACAACGCCCTGAAACTCATGCCAGGATTCAAGCCCGAGCTGGACTTGCTGGCCTTTTTCGTGGCCGCCTGCGCCAGCGCGGGCTGGGTGGCGCTGGTGCACTGGCGCATCTCGCGCCAGCCGGCCGTGCTGTGGCGCGCCGTGGTGCTGTCGTCCGGCGGCCTGATCCTGATCTGGGTGCTGATCATGACCCTGTTCCTGCCGCCGCTGAACTACAGCAAGAGCTACGCCAGCGTGGCGCACCAGATTTCCGTCCACCTGCCGCCAGGCAGCAAGTGCATCAACAGCAACGTCGGCGCTGCCCAACGCGCCTCGTTCGCCTACTTCGGCCACTTGCCGTTTGCCAGCGTGGGGCAGCAGGAATGCGATGTGTTCCTGCTGCAAGACAGCATCAAGGTTCCCGACAGCAAGGAACAATTGCCCGAGCACCACGGCGCGGACTGGATCAAGCTGTGGGAAGGGCGCCGCCCCACGGATGACGTGGAACGCTTCCGCCTGTACCAGCGCGTCAGGTAAGCAGCAAAAAAACCGGGCCTTGCCCGGTTTTTTTATGTCCGCAAGCCAATCACTGCCGTCAGCAAAAGTGTTGCTTTTAAATATAGTTAATTACCTAAATTGAACTAGAATTGCTTTTTATATTATAATGATGGCTTGCGCGATGGCGGTGTCTTGCTTTCCCGCCCTATTCGTCCCCCAATTCACCATAAGGCTGTCCATGAAAAAATTTGCCACACGTACCTTGCCGCTCATCAGCGCCGCCCTGTTCGCCTTCTCTTTCAGCGCCTCGGCCCAGGCCACCGTGATTGACCTCGGCGTCGCCAACGGCTACTCGGCCTTCATTTTCGGCAACATCGGCAGCAGCAACGCCAGCGGCTTTACCAGCGTCAGCGGCAGCCTGGCCGCCGGCGGCAATATCTATCTGGAAGGCTACAGCGTCGGCACCAACAAGAAGCCGGGCAGCGCCGCCAACACGCTGGTCGCTGGTAACAACCTGAACATCGGCGGCGGCAGCATCAACGGTACGGGCGTGTATGGCGTGAGCAATGCCAACGGCACCGTGACGGCCCCATCGTGGTACCCAACGGGCACCTTCAGCAAGGGCAATGCTTCCACCCTGGACTTTGCAGCTGCCCAGCAGCAACTGACGACCCTGTCGGGCGATGTGGCCAAGCTGCAATCGAACGGCACCGTGATTTCGCAATACGGCGGCTTCAAGCTGGTAGGCGACATCAACGCCGACGTCAACGTCTTCACAATCAATGCAAACGACCTGCATAACCTGAGCCTGGACGTCTCGTCACTGAAAAGCACGGCCAGCATCATCATCAACGGCACCGCCACCAACATCACCATGAGCGGCGGCTTCGACAATTTCGGCAGCTTTGCCGACCGTACGCTGCTGAACTTCGCCAATGCCACCACCACCAGCCTGAACAACGTCGGCATCAACGGCAGCATCCTGGCGCCGAACAGCGCGTTTTCCGGTTCGGGCAGCATGAACGGCACCCTGGTCGCCAATTCGGTCAGCTCGATCAATTATGGCCACGTCTCGATGAACGGCGCCGGCTTCAACACGGTGAACGTCTCGGCCGTGCCGGAACCAGGCACCTACGCCATGCTGCTGGCCGGCCTGGGCTTGCTGGCCTTCGTACGCCGCCGCACGCCAGCGCGCGCACCGCAAGCCGCGATGGCCTGAGCTTTACGCTGAATCCATAAAAAACACCGGGCCGCGCGAGCGTCCCGGTGTTTTTTTATGCGCTGGCAAAAAGATTTAGTCCCCGCTCAGCCCCAGATCCGTCGCCACCTGCTTGCGCAACAGGTATTTCTGGATCTTGCCCGTCACCGTCATGGGGAATTCCTCGACGAAGCGCACATAGCGGGGAATCTTGTAATAGGCGATCTGCCCATCGCAAAAGGCGCGGATGTCGTCGCTGGTGGCCTGCGTGCCCGGACGCAAGATGATGCAGGCGCATAACTCTTCACCGTACTTGGCATCCGGCACGCCCACGCATTGCACGTCGAGCACGCTGGGGTGGCGGTACAGGAATTCCTCGACTTCGCGCGGATAGATGTTTTCGCCGCCGCGGATGACCATGTCCTTCGAGCGGCCGACGATGCTGCAAAAGCCGTTGGCGTCGATCACGGCCAGGTCGCCCGTGTGCATCCAGCGCGCCGCATCGATGGCCTCGCTGGTTTTTTCTGGATCGCCCCAGTAACCCTGCATCACGGAATAGCCGCGCGTGAGCAATTCGCCCTTTTCGCCGCGCGGCACGATGCGCCCTTCCGCATCGACGATTTTCACTTCCAGGTGCGGATGGACCCTGCCGATGGACGACACGCGCATTTCGCGCGGGTCTTCGATCGCCGTCTGGAAACTGACGGGCGACGTTTCCGTCATGCCATACGCAATCGTGATTTCCGCCATGTGCATCAATTCGATGACCCGCGTCATGACTTCCATCGGGCATGGCGAACCGGCCATGATACCGGTGCGCAAATTCGACAGGTCGTATTGCTTGAAATCAGGATGGTCGAGGATGGCGATGAACATGGTCGGCACGCCGTGCAGCCCCGTGCAGCGCTCGGCCTGCACGGTTTCCAGCACGGCTTTCGGGTCGAAACCTTCGCCGGGAAACACCATGGCCGCGCCATGCGTGACGCAGGCCAGGTTGCCCAGCACCATGCCGAAGCAGTGGTACAGGGGCACGGGAATGCACAAGCGGTCCTGTTGCGTCAGGCGCATGGCTTCGCCGATGAAGAAACCGTTGTTCAGGATATTGTGATGCGTCAAGGTGGCGCCCTTCGGCGCGCCCGTGGTGCCGGACGTGAACTGAATATTGACGGCGTCGTCAAACTGCAAGGTAGCGCTCACTTCTTCCAGGTGCGCCAGGTCGGCGTCGGCAATGCCGTCCATCAGGGCGTCGAAGTTGTGCATGCCGGGAGTGGCGGCCGCGCCCAGGCGGATGACGTGGCGCAATTGCGGCAAGCGCGGCGACTGCAGGGCGCCGGCGCGCGAACGGGCGATTTCCGGCACCACGTCTTGCACGATGGCCAGATAATCGCTGGACTTGAAGCTGGGTGACAGGATCAGCGCGCTGCATTGCACCTTGTCGAGCACGTATTCGAGTTCCGAACGCCGGTAGGCGGGGTTGATGTTGACCATGATCAAGCCGGCTTTCGCCGTGGCAAACTGCGTCAGCACCCATTCGGCGCAGTTCTGCGACCAGATGCCGACCCGGTCGCCCGGCTGCAAGCCCAGCTTCAGCAAGCCGGCGGCCAGGCGGTGCACGCGCTGCTGGAATTCCAGATACGTCCAGCGCACGTTCTGGTGCGCCACGATCAGGGCGTCGTGCTGGCCGTAGCGGGCGGCGATGCCATCGAGGTAAGCGCCTATCGTTTCGCCGATCAACGGCGTCTCGTGGGCGCCGTGTACATAACTCATTGCTTGCATGCTGTCTCCAGGGTAATGGCGCGACGCGCTCTTCTTATGGTCATCGACTACAAAAATTATAGCCGCAACCGCCCCCGTCCTGCACCGGCTTGCTGTAATGTGCAGGCCAGCACACCCGACATTCACGGCACCATGACAGGCAACACGCAGCACCCGCCCGAACAGGGCTTCATCCTGACCCGCCACTGGCGCGATACGCCCGCCGGCACGGAGGTCGATTTCTGGCTGGCAACGGATGCCGGGCCCCGCCACGTGCGCCTGCCCGTGCAGACGGCCGTCGCCTTCCTTCCCATGGAGCAACAGGAACAGGCGCAACAGCTGCTGCGCGGCGAGCGCCACGCGGAACTGCGTCCCCTGTCGCTGTGCGATTTCCACCATCGCCCCGTGCTGGGACTGTACTGCAAGCAATACCGGCATTTGCTGAAGCTGGAAAAGCAACTGCGCGCACACGGCATCGATGTGTATGAAGCGGACATCCGCCCGCCCGAGCGCTATCTGATGGAGCGCTTTATTACGGCGCCGGTGACATTCAGCGGAGAAACACTGCAGGAAGTGCAGCTGAAACCGGCAGCCGGCTACCGTCCCGCATTAAAACTGGTGTCGCTCGATATCGAGACGACGGCCCACGGCGAGCTGTATTCGCTGGCCCTGGAAGGCTGCGGCCAGCGCCAGGTCTACATGCTGGGCCCGCCAAACGGCGTCGACGGGGAACGCGACTTCGACCTCGAATACTGCGACTCGCGCGCACAGATCCTCGAACGCCTGAACACGTGGATGGAGCGCCACGATCCGGACGCCATCATCGGCTGGAACCTGGTGCAGTTCGACTTGCGCGTGCTCAAGCAACATGCTGAGCGTTATCAAGTCCCGTTGAAGCTGGGACGGGGCGGCGCCGTGATGGAATGGCGCGAACATGGCGGCAAGCAGGAACATTATTTTGCCGCCGCCGCGGGCCGGCTGATCATCGACGGCATCGAAGCATTGAAATCGGCGACGTGGAATTTCTCCTCGTTCAGCCTGGAAAACGTGGCGCAGACCTTGCTGGGCGAAGGCAAGTCCATCGACAATCCCTACCAGCGCATGGCCGAGATCGACCGGCGTTTCCGCGAAGACAAGCCGGCGCTGGCGCGCTACAACCTCAAGGATTGCGAGCTGGTCACGCGCATCTTCGCCAAGACCGAGCTGCTGACCTTCTTGCTGGAACGGGCCAGCGTGACGGGCCTGGCGGCCGATCGCAGCGGCGGCTCCGTGGCCGCCTTCGAACATTTGTACTTGCCGCTGATGCACCGGCAGGGTTACGTGGCGCCCAACCTGGGCGATGTGTCCGGCGAAAACAGCCCCGGCGGCTTCGTCATGGATTCGCAGTCAGGCCTGTACGATTCCGTGCTCGTGCTCGACTACAAAAGCCTGTACCCGTCCATCATCCGCACTTTCCTCATCGACCCCGTCGGCCTGGTGGTGGGCACCAGCGGCGACGAGGCCGACACCGTGCCCGGCTACCGGGGCGCGCAGTTTTCAAGGGTCAAACATTGCCTGCCGGCCATCGTGAAACAGGTGTGGCAGGGCCGCGAGATAGCCAAGCGCGAGCGCAACGCGCCGCTGTCGCAAGCCTTGAAAATCATCATGAACGCGTTTTACGGCGTGCTGGGCTCCAGCGGCTGCCGCTTTTTCGACCCGCGCCTCGCTTCGTCGATCACCCTGCGCGGCCACGACATCATGCACCGCACGCGAGAACTGATCACCGAGCAAGGATATCAAGTCATCTACGGCGACACGGATTCCACCTTCGTGTGGCTGAAAACGGCACATACGGATGAAGAGGCGGGCAAGATCGGCCGCGCCCTGGTGACGCATGTGAACGCCTGGTGGGACCAGCATCTGCGCGAGGAATTCGGTCTGGAAAATGCGCTGGAACTGGAATTCGAGACGCATTACCGGCGTTTCCTGATGCCCACCATCCGCGGCTCGGAAGAAGGCAGCAAGAAGCGCTACGCGGGCCTGGTGGGTAAGCCCGACGGCAGCGAGCAGATGGTCTACAAGGGCCTGGAAACGGTGCGCAGCGACTGGACGCCGCTGGCGCAGCAATTCCAGCAAGCCTTGTACTTGCGCATCTTCCAGCGCGACGCCTACCAGGACTATGTGCGCGACTACGTGGCGCGCACCGTGCGCGGCGAATTCGACGCTTTATTGGTCTACCGCAAGCGCCTGCGCCGCCCGCTCGACGATTACCAGCGCAACGTGCCGCCCCACGTGCGCGCGGCGCGCACTGCCGACGCCTACAACCTGGCGCAGGGCCGGCCGCTGCAGTACCAGAACGGCGGCTGGATCAGCTATGTCATCACGGTGGCGGGGCCGGAACCGCTGGAAACGCAGCGCTCGCCCATCGACTACCACCATTACCTGACGCGCCAGCTGCAGCCGGTGGCCGACGCGATATTGCCCTTCCTGGGCGATGATTTTTCGCGCCTCGTGTCCGGGCAGCAGGATTTGTTTTAGATCAATTTTACTGACCAGCATGACAAAGCTGAGGTAATATCGGCGCCTGCCGGGCTTATCTGCCCCTGCCCAACAGGCGCTGTGCGCCGCGGCAGCGTAAAATACGCCATGGCGAAAGAATAAGAGCTGCACGAAGAAGAAGATGCCATTCCAGACGAGAATCGTTCGCAACAGGATTTTCCACGCTGAAATGGCCATAATTTCACACTATGTTGAACCAGCGGGCGGCGCGTTTAGCCGTCTGCCCCGCTAATTTTTGAATGAATTGATACCATGACCGAGATCACGTCCTTAAGAGACATCCCGCAAAAAAATATCTTCCGCAAGGGCGACACCTTTGTGCTGTTCGGCGAGCTGTTCGGCCGCGGCTATGTAAATGGCTTGCTGGACGAAGCGCGCAAGGCGGGCATGAATATCGTCGGCATGACGGTCGGCCGCCGCGATGAAAACATGGCGCTGCGCCCGCTGAACGCGGAAGAGCTGGCCGAAGCCGAAGCCAACTTGGGCGGCCGCATCATCAATGTGCCGCTGATGGCCGGTTTCGACCTGGACGCGCCAGCCGGCGAACCGACCCCGACGGCCCTGCTGGCCGACATGACCCTGAAAAGCTGGCAAGAAGACAAGCTGGACTGGGCGCAGATCGAACGCTGCCGCGAAGCCGGCATCGCCCGCTTCAGCGCTTCCGTGGCGAAAGCCATGGCCGAGCTGGACAGCCTGATTCCTGACGGCAGCAATGTGTATTTCGCCCACACCATGGCTGGCGGCATTCCGAAGGTCAAGGTCTTCCTGGCGATTGCCAACCGCATCTACAAAGGCCGCGGCGAGCGCTTCATGTCCTCGCGCGCCCTGCTCGACAGCGACCTGGGCAAGCTGATCCTGATGAACTTCGACGAAGTCACGGCCAACACGCTGCAACACCTGATCGACGGCAGCGCCGCCATCCGCGCCCGCATCGAGCAGACGGGCGGCCAGGTGCGCTACAGCGCCTATGGCTACCACGGCACGGAGATCTTGATCGACGGCAAGTACCAGTGGCAAACGTACAGCAACTACACGCAAGGCCTGGCCAAGATGCGCCTGGAAAACGTGGCCAAGGCTGCGTGGGAAAAAGGCATCAAGGCGACCGTCTTCAATTGCCCGGAAATCCGCACGAATTCGTCCGACATTTTCGTCGGCGTGGAACTGTCGCTGTTCCCCCTGCTCGACGCGCTGAAAAAAGAAGGCGGCGCAGCCTGGGCCGAAGAGCAATGGAAAATCTGCCAGGGCTTGCTGGAAGACGGCGTTTCGCTGCAAGATTTGCTCGACCGTATCGCCGCCTACAACGGCGACGCCACCAGCGTGCAGTTCCGCAACTTCGCCGCCTGGCCGATGGACAACACGCCAGAGCTGGCCGAGGTCATGATCGGCACCTCGGACGACATCACCAAGCTGCACAAGGACCGCAAGGAACTGATCACCGACCACCTGAGTTCCTTGGTCCTGGAAGGCACGGGCCCGCTGATGTTCCACGCCATGTCGGAGCCGCAAGCGCCCGTCGTCTGGCTCAACCACGACATCATCGCGCGCCAGCTGAACTCCGTGCATAACTGATTCCAGCATCGCCGCAGCCTGACCACGCCGTCCCCGGTTCGCGCCCGGGACGGCGTTTTTCATGCAAAGGCAACATCCTATTAATGGGCTAAACCGTATGCCAAGCGAAAAACTTGCCGTATCGCGATAAATCAGTGATAATGCGTCTCGCGTTGCCGGGATGGCGGAATAGGTAGACGCACGGGACTCAAAATCCCGCGCTGGAAACAGCGTGCCGGTTCGATTCCGGCTCCCGGCACCACCAGACATCGCAACACCAGAAAACAACCACTCATTCTCAGGATCGGGTGGTTTTTTTTCGCCTGATTTTCCACGCTTTCGCCGCCCCCTCCGTGTCAAATGCGCACCCTGTGCACCCAACTTGCTAGTCACGCGCCGCAGCACCGGCCGCGCAGGCCCTGCAAACGGCGGAAATGGAGTATTTCATGCTGTCAAGAAAATCTTGCATTGCAATAAAAAGATGTGGCTTAAAAGTAAATTAATTTATAGCCAATATTTCATTTTGCCGGAGCAAGCGGCATACTAAGGCCTCAGGCCCTCGCCCATTTTACGGCTCACGCCTGGGCATGCAAGCTGCCATCATGCCTCGCTGTACAGGATGTTCAATGTCCATAAATTTTTCGATCTTACCTTCCGGTGCTTATGAACTCCCTCTCTGAACTTGCGTCCGCCACGAAGCACAATGACTTCGCCTATTTTCGTGAACTCAATGCGCGGCTGGGAACCCTCAAGGCGGCCAACTATGATGTGGCGTCAAAATGCAATTTGCGTTGCGAGGGCTGCCTCTTCTTCGAAGGCGAGGAGAACGAAGGACACGAAGACAGCCGTTCGCTTGCCGAATGGGATGCCCTGTTTGCCGCCGATGCGGCGCGTGGCGTCACGCTGGCCTACATGGCGGGCGCGGAACCGAGCCTGGTGCCCGACAGGCTGCGTGCGGCCCAAAAATACATCCCGCATGGCATTGTGTTTACCAATGGCACGATACGCTTGCCGGACGATATCTTTTATCGCATCCATATCTCTTCCTGGGGGGTCGATGAAATCGGCAGTTCATTGCGTGCCGGCGACGTGCTGACCAAGGCGATGAACAACTACCGCGACGACCCGCGTGCCGTTTGCGTGTTTACCATTACCTCCCTGAATATCAATCAGATCATGATCATGGCAGAGCTTGCCAACAGTCACGGCTTGCCGCTCACCTTCAGCTATTTCAGCCCCACCACCCGCTATCTGGACAAGCTGGAAAACAAGGCCGATAACGACAAGGCGTATTTCCGCATCAGCAGTGCCACGCAAAGCCTGGCCCTGACGCAAGCCGATTTTGCCCATGCACGCGAGGAAATTGTGCGCGCCATGCTGGCCTATCCGGAAACGGTGCAATACTCCCTGCACTATGACGACTGGGTCACGGGCGACAAGCTCTATGACATCGATCCCGTCACCAAGATCGCCAGGAACTGCGGTTTCCGCGTCACCAAGCAAGTGCATGTGCATGTCGATCATCAACCGGGAAAGGGCAAGTGCTGCAGTTCGAATATCGATTGCAGCAACTGCCGCGCATATGCGATGGGACAATCGACCTATCTGTCACGTATCCGTGAAGCCGTCAGAAAACCGGAAGAGCTCGCCAAATGGCTGGAAGTGCGGGAAATCTGGGCCAAGCTGTTTTTGAACGCCAACAACTCAGCCAAGGCCCCCCTGTAATACGATGAGTTTTACCTCGTACTGGTTTGCCTTCGCCTTCCTGCCCCTGTCCGCGTATGGCTATCGCCAATTGCTGTCGACAAGCCATTTCAAGCTGCTGCTGCCGCTGCTGATCTCGCTGGCCTTTTATTACCTCAACGATGCGCACAACCTGCTGCTGTTTTGTGCGTCGATGGGCGCCAACTGGCTGCTTGCGGGCGTCATCGGCAGGAGCCGCGGGAAAACCCGCTACCTGGCGCTGGCCATTGCGGGCAATTTATGTTTTCTCGCGTTTTATAAATATGCGACATTCTTCACCGTGCCCGGCACGGCGATTCCCGCTTTGCCACTGGGCATCTCGTATTTTACATTTACGCAAATCGCCTTCCTGGTCGATACGGCGCGGGGGCAGGCCCGCGGCACCAATCCGCTCGAATACGCGCTCTTCGTGGCCTGGTTTCCCCACTTGCCTGCCGGCCCCCTGCTGTCGCACAAGGACATGCTGCCGCAATTCCTGGGCGTGCCGGGCACGTCGTCGGCCTTGCATCCGGCGCCGCGCGACTATGCCGTCGGCCTCACCCTGTTTGCCATGGGCCTGTTCAAGAAATCCTGCGTCGCACCCATTTTTCACCACGCCCAGGGCGATGTTTTCCTGCGCGCAGGGCAAGGCGACCCCATCGGCCTCATCGAGACCTGGATCGCCTGCCTGGGTTTCCTGTTTGAAACATACTATGATTTTTGCGGCTATTCGGAAATGGCCATGGGCATCAGCCGCATGTTCGGCATCCACCTGACCGTCAATTTCCATGCCCCGTTCAAGTCGTCCAGCCCGGTCGAATTCTGGACGCGCTGGCATGTGACCCTGGGTGCCTTCATGCGCGACTACCTGTATCGGCCCCTGACCAGGAAACGCCAGGTATGGCGGCATTACGCAGCCCTGTTCGTGGTGATGATGGCTGTCGCCATCTGGCATGGCGCCACCATTCCACTGCTGATCTTTGGCGTTTACCAAGGACTGCTCGTCACGGGCAACCACGCCTTGCGGCGCTGGAATCTGGTGTCGCGCAAGGGCGGCAAGCTGCAGCACTGGGCTGGCAGGACCTTCACGCTGGCGGCCATCGGCTTTTCCGTCAGCCTGTGGGCCACGCCCGACTGGCAGGAGGCACGGCACGTCATTCTCGGCTTGCTGGGTGCCGGACAGGCAAGCGCCTGGCCTGGAGGTTTTTTCGGCATCACCGCCATCCTCGCCGCCGTGGCATTTAACTGGTCTGCCCCCTCCCTGATCGACCTGATGGCGAAAGAACTCCCCGCCTGGAGCGTGCAACTGAAAAAATCCACGACCAGCTCGTTGGCCTGGAAACCCAGCCTGGCGTGGGCGGTAGCAGTCGCCGTCGCGCTGTGCCTGGCGCTCATCAATTTGTCCGCTGTCAAAGAGTTCAAATATGCAGGGTTTTAATCAAGACATCCCCATCGCGCGCTTTTTCGCCTGCGTTTTTTTCATTGCGCTCGGATTCGCGCTCCTTATTGCCGGACTCGTTTTTATCGTCGATCCCTATGCCATCTGGCGGCACCAGTCGAGCCATAAGATCAATACCATCAGACTGGAGATTCCTAACAGCAGCCAGACAAGCGCGGCTGTATTGCGCAGCACGCTGAACCCGCCTGACGTGTTGATTCTTGGTTCTTCCCGGGTACGGCGTGGTTTCAACGAAACGCTCGCCTCCAGCTTATACGGCGGCAACGTTCAAGTGGCTGGCATCGATGCCCTGCCGCTATCAACAGCCAGGGATCTGTTTTTCATCCTTAGCCAAGAGGCACGCATTCGAAGGCTGTATTTGGAAGTCAATTACCTCACATCCAATGCCTGCGAAACGAAAGATGAAAATGCGGTGACAAAAAATGAGCTCGACCCGCCATTTCATTATCTGTCGCCCGAAAATGCCGTCATATACAGCCTAAGAACGCTGAAAATAAATCTGTTCCCTCCGCGCTCCTTCGACAGCTATTTTGACAAACAAGGACGTTACTATGACGATCCTGCCAAAGGGGCTACACGTGCAGGGGGAGCGCAAGCACATGAGTCGCGCTTTAAGCAGCTCTTCAAGACGATTGCAAGCGCTTGTCAAAATCATGCAAACAATGCCGCCGATATCAGGGATTTGACGGCCATCTTCCATCTCGCGCAAACCAGGCAGATAGAAGTTATTTTGCTGATTTTGCCTGTTAGCGAAAAATGGCAAACACGTATCCGCCAGGCCGGACTCGTGCCTCAAGCCGCGCAGTGGAAAAGGGAGGTCACCTTGCTCGCATCGCAATTCCATGTGCCTTTGCTTGACTATGAGCTGCGTAACGATGAAAGTGACCAATCTGACAATACCCCTCCTTCCATGCCCATGTTTTGGGATGAAACGCACTTCTCAAACCGCCTGGGCGACCAGCTGTTACACGATATGCTGGACGCCAGCGGCCGCTCTTCCATCCGGCCAAAAATCCCCTAACACCGCAGCCTGCCCTCCAGGCCTGCCTTCACCGCCGCCCACCCCGTATCGATAATGCTGAAACGCACGGAATTGCGCTTGCTCCCTCCGCCTATCCAAACGGCCGCACGCCAAACAGCACGCCGTGCAGCCAGAACGCCAGCAGCAGCCACAGCGCGCAGCCCGCGCCGACGGCGATCAGAGTGCCTGCCATGGTGCCGCCCTCGTACGCCACGCCGGCCGCGCGGTCGCGTTGCACGGCGGCATACAGATCGACTGACGACCAGACGAGAAAGCCGCCGAACAGCAGCACGTCAGCCACATTGCCGTTGGCCAGCAGATGCGCCACCGCCCAGAATTGCGTGCCCAGCAGCATGGGGTGGTGCACCAGGGTCTTGATATGGTTGCGCGGCACATTGGCCGCCGCCAATAAAATCAGCGAGAACAGCATCAGCAGGCCGCTGGCGTGGCGCAAACCCATGGGCGGCGTCCACAGCACTTGCGGCTGCTGGCGCGCCAGGGCGTAGCCCCAGATGATCAGGCCCAGCCCCACGAACGCCACGAGCGAATACAGGCCCTTCCAGCGCTTTTCGCCAAGGCGCGCCAGCTGGGCGCTGCGCCAGCCGTCGGCGACGATGCGCACCGAGTGCAAGCCCAGGAACAGCAGCAAACCGAGTATCAGCACCGTCATCGTCCACTCCCCAGTCCATATCCTCTATCCAGCATACCCGACATCATGGCCGGTGCCGTCCACGCAGATCAACGTTCTTCGCGATAGTAGTCGCAGCCCTCGAACGTGGTCCGCAGCGCCTGCTGCAGCTGGGCGTAGCGCTCGGGCGTCAAATTGAAACGCACGTCGATCTGGCCGTCGTCGTCCATCTGCATGGCGGCCTCGGCATCCATCTGCACGGACAGGCGGTTCGGATGCAGGATCACGGCGTGCATGTGGCCGTACCAGGCAAATTCCTGGCCGCCATATTCGATGTAGGGCTCGTCCATGCCCATGGCCACGTCCTGCTCGTCATACTGGTCGGCGCGCTGCAGCATCAGGTAGACGGGCTCGCCTTTGCCGACTGGCGCGGCCAGGGTGGTGATCAGGGCGTCGTCTTCATTGATGACGGACAACTCGGTGGCGGTAAATCCTGCGGACATGGCGTGCTTTCAACAAATATGGGGATGGCGCCACCATAGCGCAAAAGCGGCACGGACGACATAGGGCGCGATGAATAAAGCCTGCCGTCACGAAAATCCATCGCCGCCTATAATTGCCGCTCCAAACTATTTCTACAGGAGACCGCCTTGACCGCAGCATCGCCCTACACCACCCGCCTGGCCATCCCGTCCATCGCCACCTACCAGCACCTGCGCGTCGCCGCCGGCCTGAGCGCGAAAACCACGGATGCCGCGGCCCGGGGCTTGCCGAATTCCCTGTTTGCTGTGCAAGTGCTGCATGGCGACGAGGTGGTGGGCATGGGCCGCATCATCGGCGATGGCGGCTGTTTCTTCCAGGTCGTCGATATCGCCGTGCTGCCGGCCCACCAGGGCAAGGGATTGGGCAAGCTGATCATGCGCGAAATCCGCCAGTTCATCGATCGCGACGTGCCGGAAAGCGCGTATGTCAGCCTGATCGCCGATGGCCAGGCGCAAGACCTGTATGCGCAGTTCGGTTTCAAGCACACGGCGCCCGCCTCCGTCGGCATGGCGCTGAAGCGCTAGGCGCCCGATGCCGGCCTGGTTGCTGTGCACCATGACGCTGGCGCTGCTGTTGAGCGCCGCCGCCTGGCGCGCCGAGCGCGCGCAGCAAAGGCGCGGGCGCGCGACGCGCTGGCTGTGGCTGGCGGCCATCGCCGCGTCCGCCATCGTGCCCCTGGCATGGCTGCCCGGCGTGCTGGCGGCCATGCCGGCGGAACAGGCGCAGCTGAAACTGGGCTGGTTCATGCTATCGAGCGGCATGTTGCTGCTGCTGGCGCTGCGCAGCGTCTGGCTGCTGTCGCACCAGCGCCGCTGGCAGAAAACATCGTTGCTGGGCACACCCGTCTTCCTGAGCGGCGGCATCGGTCCCTGCGTGGCGGGACTGCTGCGGCCGCGCATCGTGATGCCCGTCTGGCTGCGATTGATTTCGCCCCAGCAACAAGCGCTGCTGCTGGCGCACGCCCAATGCCGGCTGGCCGCGCGCGACCCGCAGCTGCTGGCCGTGGCGTACGCCTTGATTATTCTCATGCCGTGGAATGTGCCCCTGTGGTGGCAGCTGCACCGGCTGCGCTTTGCCATCGAAGTCGATTGCGACGCGCGCATGCTGGCGCAGGGCCACGCGCTGCGCGACTATGCCATCGTGCTGCGCCAGCACGGCCAGTATTATTCGGGGCTGACGGGCGCCTCGCCCATCGTGCTGATCGACCCGCGCGCACTGCGCCGCCGGCGCCGCCTGATGGCCAGATTTACCCGGAACCGGGCGACGAACTTGCTATAGTAGCGGCAACGCCGCGCAATGCGCCCGCGCCACCGGCTTCCCCTTCAGAAATCAGAGAGATACCATGCTTTACCTGCTTGCCATCGTGATCGTCATCGCCCTGCTGTACTACGTCTTCAGCGGCCGCACGCCCGCCAAACCGCTGCACAAGCCGCTCATGTCGGTGCGCCAGTATGTGCCGGCGATTCCTGCGGGCGCACCCGCGCATCACTGGACCGATGAGGGGCGCTTTGCGTCGGAAGTGGAAAACGAATCGATGTACCAGCCCGCCATCGCCAAACTGGCCGGCGAGCACGGTCCCGGCAATGCGGAAGAGAAATGCCTGGCCCTGCTCGTCTGCGACGACGCCAACCCGTTCCAGGACAAGGCCATCGCCGTCTTCATCGACGGCCAGCTGGTCGGCTACCTGTCGCACAACGACGCGCTGCGCCTGCGCCGCAACCTGGGCCGCATGGACCTGGTGGGCCAGCTGACCTCGTGCGACGCCGTCATCCGCGGCGGCGGACTGTGGAATGGCAAGCGCCTGTCGTATGCCGTCTGGCTGGACTTGCAGCCCTACAACTAAAGCTATCCCGCGCGCGCCAGCCTGACGGCGCGCGTGGCGATAAAGCTGGGCAGGTATTTTTCAATTTCAAAGCGCGGGTGGGGATGCATTTCCTCGTGGTAACCCACCAGCACGAAGCCCGCCGCCAGCTGGCCGCCGATCTGGCTGTCCAGGCCGTGGCCAAAGATCAGTGCCTCGCCCCTTTCCATGCGCGCCGCCAGCGCATCGGCATCCATATCCTCCACATCCGAATACGGCAGCACGAAACGCGGCCGTATCAAGCCCTGTTTTGCCCATTGCGGGTCGCGGTCGCCGATGAACACGGCCGGGTTGAAGAAGCTGCTCAACAGCACGCCAGCGTCCGCCAGCACGCGCGCGCATTCGCGCCACACGGGGGCGATATCGGGCACGTACTGGTTCGACACGGGATGGACGATGACATCGAAACTGGCGTCGGCGAAGCAGGCCAGGTCGCGCATGTCGCCCCGCACGGTGATTAACTGCAAGCCGTCGCGCTCGGCCACCATGCGGTCTTGCGCCAGTTGCTGCTCAGACAGATCAAAGACGGTCACATGCGCGCCGGCGGCCGCCAGCACGGGCGCCTGTTGCCCGCCGGCACCGGCCAGGCACAGGATGCGCTTGCCACGCACGTCATCCAGCCAGCCGGCCGGCAAGGGGCCGGGCGTCAGGTGGATGAGCCACTGTCCGGCGCGCGCCGCCGCGATGGTGGCGCTGTCGACGGGCTGCGACCAGGGACTGTTCCGGGTCGCCTGGGCATCCCAGGCTTGCTGATTATGCCGCAAGAAGTTGTTACCTAAAGGCATCGTCATCCTTTCAGAAAAAAGCAGGACGCGAATGTAGCATGACGCCCGGCAAGACGTCGCACTTTGCAAAAAAACCACACAATTCCTGACGGAAACTTCTTCGCCAGCACCGCCATTCCCTTGGTGCGGCGAGGCATACGCCCCACTTTTTCGCCTGCGCACGGCTTGCACGACAGAGAAAATAATTACAAATAAGATATTTGTTTCCAGAAATCTGGTAAGGTCATTTGCATCGGCCACCCGCAGCGATGGCCGGCCCCGATCCTGTTTTCAGCGCCACGACGCTCTATTTGCCTGCCCACGATGATACCTGCCAGCGTCCAGCACCTGTTCCACCTGCCCGCCGATCCGGCCCAGCTGCACCACGGCCAGCATGCGCCGGGCCTGGTGCTGCTGTCGCTCGTGATCGCCATTTTCACGTCGTGGATGGCCTTCCAGATGACGGCGTACAGCCGCGCGCAGGCGAGCATCAGCCGCCGCTTGCACTTGCTGTGCCTGCTGGCCGGCAGCCTGGCGCTGGGCTGCGGCGTGTGGGCCATGCATTTCATCGGCATGCTGGCCTTCGAGCTGGGCACCAGCGTCGCCTACGATCCGGGCCTGACCTTGCTATCCATCGTGCCCAGCGTGGCGGCCTCGTTCGTGGCCCTGGCCACCATCAGCCGGCGCGCCGTCACGGCGCCGCTGCTGCTCAGGAGCGGCCTGCTGGTGGGCCTGGGCATCGGCGCCATGCATTACACGGGCATGCACGCCATGCGCATGGGCCTGTCGCTGCGCTACGACCCGCTGCTGTTCGCGCTGTCGCTCGTCGTTGCCGTGGCGCTGGCCACCGTGGCCCTGTGGATACGCTTCGGCCTGCGCGGCTGGAGCGGCCGCGTGTCCGCCTCGCGGCGCACCTTGATCAGCGCTGGCGTCATGGGTTGCGCGATTGCCGGGATGCATTACATGGGCATGCAAGCCGCCCGCTTCGTGGGGACGATTCCCCCAGGCAATGATGCCGATGCCAACCGGCCCATGCTGGTGATCAGCGTGACCCTGCTGACCATCGCCCTGACGATCCTCGTCGCCTCGGCCGTGGGCATCTTGCGCTACCGCGAACTGTTTCGCCACCTGAACCAGAGCGAACACTGGACGCGCTCGCTGTTGACGAGCACGGTCGACGGCGTCATCACCATCGACCGGCATGGCGGCATCGTCGACTTCAACGGCGCCGCCGAGCGCATCCTCGGCTGGCGGGCGGCGGAAATTGTCGGCCGCCACGTCAGCCTGCTGGTCAGCGACGTGCGCCAGTCAGAACAGCAGGGCCTGCTGCACTACCTGCGCACGGGCGAAGGCGAGGCGGTCCACACCAGCGAGGAAATCGTCTACCTGCGCAAGGATGGGGTCCCGGTCGCCGTGCAGCGCTCGATGGCCAGCGCGCGCCTGGCCGACCAGGATTTATATGTGCTGTTCATTACGGACATCAGCGAACGGCGCGCCATGCTGGCCGCCCTGCGCGAAAGCGAGCAGCAGTTGCGCTCGCTGATCGGCAATCTGCCCGGCATCGCCTTTCGCTGCACCACGGCGGAAAACCAGCCCATGCTGTTCATCAGCGACGGCGTGGAAGGGGTCACCGGCTATCCGCCCGCCGACTTTCTCGGCGCGGCGCCGCGCCGCACCATCACGGGTCTGATCGCCAGCGAAGAACGCGCCTACGTCATCGACGTCTTCAACCGCAGCGTCGCCAGCGGCGAGCCCTACCTGCTCGAATACCGGCTGCTGCATGCGGACGGCACGGCGCGCTGGCTGTGGGAGCGGGGCACCGTCGTGCACGACGCGGCAGGCGCCGTGCGCTGGGTCGACGGCGTCATCCTCGACATCAGCGAACGGCGGCAAATGGAGGAAGACTTGCGCATGGCCAAGGAAAAAGCGGAGCTGGCGGCCGCCACGCGGGCCAGCTTCGTCGCCAACATGAGCCATGAAATCCGCACGCCGATGAATTCCATCCTCGGCTTTACCGATGTGCTGCTCGACTCGCCGCTGGCGCCGGAACAGCGGCGCCACCTCGATACCGTACGCCAATCCGGCCGCTCGCTGTTGCGCCTGCTCAACGAAGTGCTCGATACTGCCAAGCTGGACAAGGGCGCCGTGGCGCTGGAATTGCGCGACTACAGCCTGCTGGCGCTGGTCGATGAGCTGGCGTCCACGTATGGCATCCATGCGCGCGCCAAGGGTTTGCGCATGGAGGTGCAGTACGACCCGCAACTGCCGGCCATGCTGCATGGCGACGAATTGCGCATGCGGCAAGTGCTGGGCAACCTGCTCGACAACGCCATCAAGTTCACGCCCGGCGGCGTCGTCAGCCTGGCGGCGCGCCGCGACGAGGGCCAGCTGCACCTGCTGGTGCAGGACAGCGGCATCGGCATCCCCGCGGAACGGCGCGACGCCATTTTCGATCCCTTCGTGCAAGCGGACGCCTCGACCACGCGGCGCTTCGGCGGCACGGGCCTGGGCACCACCATCAGCCGGCAGTTGGTGACCCTGATGCAGGGGCGCATCTGGGCCGATGCCGCCTTGCCGCACGGCAGCGTGTTCCACGTCATGCTGCCCTTGCTGCCGGCGCGCCAGGCGGCGCTGCCCGCCAGCGAACGGCGCAGCGTGCGCCTGCCGCCCCTGCGCGTGCTGGCCGCCGACGACGTGCCGCAAAACCTGGAACTGCTGAGCTTACTGCTGGGCAAGCGTGGCCACACGGTGGTCACGGCCGGCGATGGCGCGCAAGCCTTGCAGCTGGCGCAGCAGGACGACTTCGACGTGCTGCTGCTGGACTTGCAAATGCCGCACATGGATGGCCTGGCCGCCACGCAAGCCATCCGTGCCGCCGCCCTGCGCGACGGACGCCCGCGCGTGCCCGTGATCGCCATGACGGCCAGCGTGCTCGAGGCGCACCGCAAGGCGGCGCGGGCGGCCGGCATGGACGGTTTCGCCACCAAGCCCGTCGAATGGCAGGCGCTGGCGCTGGAAATCGCGCGCGTGCTGGGCCTGGCGGCGGACCCGGCCGACGATAGCCTCGCACCGCCGCCCGCTGGCGGACGGGTGCTGCACCATGCGGGCGCCCTGCAGCGCTGGGCCGGCAACGACAGCGCCTACCGCGCGGCGCTGGCCCGTTTCGGACGCGAGCATCCGCGCCTGCCTCCCGCCCTGCTGGCCGCCATCGAAGCGCGCGACCACGCGGCGCTCTTGTCGCACAGCCACCAACTGCGCGGCGTGGCCGCCAACCTGGGACTGGAGCAACTGGCCGCCAGCCTGGCGGCGCTGGAGCAATGCTGCGCCGGTCCCGGTCCCGGTCCCGGTACCGCTCCCGCCACGGCACTGCAGCTCGACGAGATCCTGGGCGCCCTGCTGACGCAATGGCCGGCGGCAACGGCCGCCATCGCCCGGCTGGCGCCGCCTGCCTTGCCGGCGGCTACGGGGGCGGCCATCGACGCGCCCGCCGTCCGGCAAGCGGCCAATGCCCTGTTAAGCGCCTTGCGGCGCGGCGAACTCGACGACGCGGCGCAAGCACAGTTGCAGCACGCCATGGGCGCGCAAGCGGACGAGCTGACGCCGCTGCTGCATGCCATCGACGACTTTGATTTCCCCCAAGCACAGTCGCTGCTGCACGACTTGCTGCACACCTACGCCCCGGAGTCCCCATGAATGCACCAGCCAGGCCCGTGATTCTCATCGTCGACGATGAGGCGGCCAATTTGCAATTGCTGCGCCAGATCTTGCAGAACGATTATGCGCTGCTGTTCGCCAAGGATGGCGCGCGGGCGCTGGCACTGGCGCAGCAGGAGCGCCCGGCCCTGATCCTGCTCGACGTGATGATGCCCGGCATGAGCGGCCACGACGCCTGCCGCCAGCTGAAGGCCGCGCCGCTGACGGCCGCCATTCCCGTCATTTTCGTCACGGCCCTGAACGACATGCGCGACGAACTGAGCGGTTTTGAGGCGGGTGCCGTCGATTACATCACCAAGCCGCTCAGCCCCGCCATCGTGCGCGCCCGCGTGCGCACGCACCTGTCGCTGGTGCGCATCGATGAATTGAAGGAAACGCGGCTGCAGATCGTCCAGCGCCTGGGCCTGGCGGCCGAATACAAGGACAATGAAACAGGCTTGCACGTGATCCGCATGAGCCATTACGCGCGCCTGCTGGGCGTGGCCGCCGGCATGGACGAGGCCGCCGCGGACGACCTGCTGCACGCGGCGCCCATGCACGACGTGGGCAAGATCGGCATCCCCGACCGCATCCTGCAAAAGCCGGGCAAGCTCGACGCGGACGAGTGGACCATCATGCAGACGCACGCGCGCATCGGCGGCGACATCATCGGCGAACATGCGGAAGGCGGCATGCTGGCGCTGGCGCGCGCCATCGCCGTGTCGCACCATGAAAAATGGGATGGCAGCGGTTACCCGAACGGCTTGGCGGGCGAAGCGATCCCGCTGGCGGGGCGCATCGTCGCCGTGGCCGACGTGTTCGACGCGCTGACCTCGGTGCGCCCGTACAAGCGCGCATGGTCGGTGTCGGACGCCGTGGGCTATCTGCGGGCGCAACAAGGCAGCCATTTCGATGCGCGGCTGGTCGACCTGTTTGTCGGGGAATTGCCCGCCATCGACGCCATCCGGCTGCGCTGGGCTGAGAAAGCGGAACACCACGCGCCCGCTTGAAGAGTGAACTCCCGCCACGGCCAGCGTTGTTGCGTCACACAAGCAAGTGCCGGACAGATGGCGCCGGCGCCGATGCAGACCACTGGAGGGGCCAGGAGTTCAATGCCATTATGGCTGGCGGCGGGGCAGGCATTTTGATGCACATCAAACAGCTTGCAAATTCCTGGCTGCGCACTTGCAGATGGCCTTGGCCTCTCTTTTTTTGACTTACATCAAGCCCAGCATAAGAAAAGCCCCGGCCGGCACGGCAATGCTGGACTTGCCCGTGTTGCCGTTCTAGCCTTGTTGCCATCCTGACTACCGAGTGACAACATGGCTTACAAATCCATCCTCGTCCACGCCGACCTGTCGCGCCATGCGCCGCAACGCATCGCCATCGCGGCGCGGCTGGCGCACGCGCACCAGGCGCACCTGATCGGCGCCGCCATGACGGGCATGTCGCGCTTTACCCTGGAAAACAACCGCGGCATGCGCGGCGCGGCCGTGGCGGCGCAGATTTCAGCCTTGCACGGGCAAGCGGAACAGGCGCTGGACCAGTTCGAGACGCTGGCGCGCCAGGCCGGCGCCGTCTCGCTCGAGCGGCGCCTGATCGAAGACGATGAGGATGGCGGCATGGCCGTCAGCGCCCGCTACAGCGATCTGACCGTGCTGAGCCAGCACGACGACAGCGAAGCCTTGCCCGGCGCCATGAGCGACCTGGTGCCCTACGTGATGCTGAACGCGGCCCGTCCCGTGCTGATCGTGCCGCGCAGCGGCCAGTTCGCACAAGTGGACAACACGGTGGTGGTGGCCTGGGATGGCAGCATGGAAGCGACGCGCGCCATCGGCCACGCCTTGCCCCTCTTGCGCGCGGCGCGCCTGGTGGTGCTGGCCCTGCTGCATCCGCCGGTCGGCCACGCGCAGCCGGCGCGCCATCCGGGCGCCGACATCGCCGCCTACCTGAGCCGCCATGGCGTGCCCGTGGAAGTGCGCCCGGCCGTCGCCACGGGCGACATCGGCGCGGCGCTGCTGGCCATGGCCGCCGAAGTGCATGCGGACTTGCTGGTGATGGGCGGCTACGGCCACGCGCGCTTCCGCGAAATCCTGCTGGGCGGCGTGACGGAAACCGTGCTGCGCCAGATGACCTTGCCGGTGCTGATGGCGCACTGACACCAAGCGCGCTCCATGTCGTTGCACAATGGGTATACTTGCCTGTTTATCCATATCAAAGCAATGTACATGAACCAACAACTCGTCAATTGGGGCAATAGCCTGGTGCCGTTCGGCGGCGAACTGCTGTGGACCGCCCTGCCGTGGATGCTGCTGTGCAGCGCGGCCGGCTTCGTGCTGGCGCTCGGCATCTGCTACCAGCTGGCCAGAAAATGCCTGCTGGTGCGCCGTCCCCGCGCCTGGCATGTGGCCGCCAAGCTCAGCTATGTGCTGATCCTGCTCGCGCTGCCGCTCCTCGGTGCCGGATTTGGCGCCGTGCACAGCGTGCACCGCGTGGTCAACCAGGCCCTCGAGCGCGACTTGCAGCCCGTGGTCGAGGCACAGATGCCGGCGCTGCGCGTCTACCTGGAACAGCAGGTCAAGCTGATCGCCCCGGGCCAGCCCATCAGCGTGCGCAGCCTGCTCGAACCGTTCGTGCAAGGCATGTATTACCAGCCCACGTCCAGCAGCTACTGGGAACGCAGCAAGGCGCGCTGGATCAATGAATTCATTCTGCGCCGCGGCAGCGTGCTGCTGACGCAGGTGCTGCAGGAACAGCTGATCGCCAGGGTCGGCCTGCTCGGCGAAGCGCTCAAGGGCGCCAACTTCCGTGGCCAGGCGACTGGCGAGCTGGCCGCGCTGGGCACCGACCTGGCCGTGCGCTTGACCACCGACGTGGCGCGCCATGCCGACTTCAGCAAACTCGACAAGTCAGTGCCGATGATTTTCATCGACGCCATCAAACGGCAAGCCGGCGCCTATTTCAATTCGCTCAAGATCACGCTGGGCCTGTTCGCGCTGGTGGCGCTGCTGCTGGTATGGGGCGAGATCATGCTGTACCGCCATTACTACCTGCGCCGCCATCCGCCCGCCGCGGCCCTGCCCGTGTCGCCCATGTAAAAAAAGCCGCGCCTCCTTGCGGATGGCGCGGCTTTCAGGCGGCAGCTAAACCCTTAGGCTTTGCGCTGCGCCACGGCGTCGACGACGCACAGGGCCGTCATGTTGACGATGCGGCGCACGGTGGCCGATGGCGTCAGGATGTGCACGGGCTTGGCGCAACCGAGCAGGATCGGACCGACGGCGATGCCGTTGCCGGCGGCCGTCTTCACCAGGTTGTAGGCGATGTTGGCCGATTCGATGTTCGGCATGACGAGCAGGTTGGCGTCGTTCTTCAGTGCCGAATTCGGCATGATTTTCTGGCGCAGCTTGCTGTCGAGGGCCGTATCGCCGTGCATTTCGCCGTCGATTTCCAGGTCCGGCGCGCGTTCCTTGATGATGGCCAGCGCGGCGCGCATCTTTTGCGCCGAGGCGCTGTCGCTGGAACCGAAGTTCGAGTGCGACAGCAGGGCCGCGCGCGGCGACAGGCCGAAACGGGTCATCTCTTCGGCGGCCATGATGGTGATCTCGGCCAATTGGTCGGCGTCCGGGTTTTCATTGACGTGCGTGTCGACCATCACCAGCTGGCGTTCCGGCATGATCAGCACGTTCATGGCGGCGTAGACATTGCTGCCGGCGCGCTTGCCCAGCACCTGATCGATGTATTTCAGGTGCAGCTGGGTGGTGCCGAAGGTGCCGCAGATCATGCCGTCGGCGTCGCCCTTGTGGATCATCATCGAACCGATCAGGGTGTGACGGCGGCGCATTTCCAGTTTAGCGTATTCCTCGGTAACGCCTTTGCGGCTCGTCATGGCGTAGTACGTATTCCAGTAATCGCGATAGCGCTCGTCGAAGTCCGGGTTGATGACGTCGAAGTCGACGCCTTGCTTGAGGCGCAGGCCGAACTTCTGGATGCGCGCTTCGAGCACCGGTGGGCGGCCGACCAGGATGGGGCGCGCCAGTTTTTCATCGACCACCACTTGCACGGCGCGCAGCACGCGCTCTTCTTCGCCTTCGGCGTAGACGATGCGTTTGAGTTCGGCTGGCGTGGATTTGGCCATCAGGAACAGCGGCTTCATGAAGGTGCCGCTGCGGTAGACGAATTGCTGCAGGCTGTCCGCGTACGCTTGCAAGTCCTTGATCGGACGCGTGGCGACGCCCGAATCCTCGGCCGCCTTGGCGACGGCCGGCGCGATCTTGATCAGCAAACGGGGATCGAACGGCATCGGGATCAGGTATTCAGGACCGAACGACAGGTTGCTGATGCCGTAGGTGGTGGCCACGATGTCGGACTGCTCGGCATGCGCCAGGTCGGCGATCGCGTGCACGACGGCGATTTCCATCTCGCGCGTGATGGTGGTGGCGCCGCAATCGAGGGCGCCGCGGAAGATGTACGGGAAGCACAGCACGTTGTTGACCTGGTTCGGATAGTCCGAACGGCCCGTGGCGATGATGGCGTCGCTGCGCACGGCCTTGACTTCTTCCGGCAGGATTTCCGGATTCGGGTTGGCCAGCGCCAGGATCAGCGGGTTCGGCGCCATCTTGCGCACCATGTCTTGCTTCAGCACGCCGCCGGCGGAGACGCCGAGGAAGATGTCGGCGTCCGGGATGATCTCGGCCAGGGTGCGCAGCGGCGTGTCTTGCGCGAAGCGTTCCTTGTCCGGGTCCATCAGTTCCGTGCGGCCCTTGTAGACGACGCCGGCCAGGTCGGTGACGTAGATGTTTTTCAGCGGGAAGCCCAGGTCGACGATCAGGTCCAGGCAGGCCAGCGCCGCGGCGCCCGCGCCCGACACGACCAGCTTGCAATCCTCGATCTTCTTGCCGACGGCTTTCAAGCCGTTCAGGATGGCCGCGCCGACGATGATGGCGGTGCCGTGCTGGTCGTCATGGAAGACGGGAATCTTCATGCGGTCGCGCAGCTGGCGCTCGATGTAGAAGCACTCGGGCGCCTTGATGTCTTCCAGGTTCACGCCGCCGAAGGTCGGTTCCAGCGAAGCGATGATGTCGACCAGCTTGTCCGGGTCCATCTCGTTGATTTCGATGTCGAAGACGTCGATGCCGGCGAACTTCTTGAACAGCACGCCCTTGCCTTCCATCACCGGCTTGGCGGCCAGCGGACCGATATTGCCCAGTCCCAGCACGGCCGTGCCGTTGGTGATGACGGCCACCAGGTTGCCGCGCGCCGTATATTTATAGGCATTCGCCGGATCGATGACGATTTCTTCGCAGGGAGCGGCCACGCCTGGCGAGTAGGCCAGCGCCAGGTCGCGCTGGTTGGTCAGTTGTTTGGTCGGCGTCACGCTGATTTTGCCGGGGCGCGGGCACTCGTGATACTCGAGTGCGGCCAAGCGCAATTGTTGACGCAATTCTTCTTTTTTATCAGATGACGAATCCATGCTGTGCTGCCTTCCTGTTTGGTCGATCGGGTGTTCCGGATTTTATCAGACCGATTCTTTCAATTAGCTAGGTATTTTCCGCTAGCCACAGTCTGATATCACGAAAACGCATAACCTAGCATTGTAAGGCCGTGCGGCGGCACAAACGTCCTGAACAGGAAAAACTATCAAATTTTAGATTTCAATTAGTTTTTATGATGGAATGTCGGCGGCGCGCCACAGCGGCAGCGCGGCGACGGCCCGCTCGATATCGTCCATGTCGTCCGCGCCCAGGGTGCCGTCGAACGGCGCGGACAAAATGCGGCGCATCAGCGCCAGGCGCGTCGTCGCTTGCTGCGCGTCGATGAAGCGCGTCGTCTCCGCGCAATACTGCACGCGGCGCAGGGCATCGGCGCCGTCATCGTCGCCGTCGGGATAATAATGGCGGCCGATGTGATGCAGCGACTGCAGCAGGAATTCGATCTCGCGCAGGATGCGCAGCGCATCCTCGCCGGACAGCACGATGCGGCGGTTGGCGGGCAGCAGGGACGGCGGCGCGGCCCGGTTATTCAAAATTTTCATCGGTCAGGAAGGCATAGCCATCATCGATCAGCATCTGCAGATAAGCGTCGAAGCTGTCGGCGATGACCAGGTAGCTGTCGGGATCGTGCAGGAAGCGCACCACCTGCCCCACCTTGCCCGACGCCGTGGGCGTGAAATCGATATACAGCCGCGACGAGCCGCCATTGTTCATGCAATGCGAAAAACACAGGCGCTGGCCCTGCCGGATGCCGGCGTCGATGCGGGCGTCGACGATGCCGGGATCGTCGTCCAGATAATGGCCGTAGATGTCGGCGATGCTGCGCTGGTTCGCCTGCCCGTCCTTGAAGATCTGCTCGACGGAGCTCAGGTAATACGGATACTCGAACACGTCCGAGCCCAGCATGTACACCAGCACCGTGCCGCCGGGATACTCCTGATAATAGGTGCCGTTGTACTGGCCCAGCAAGCGCAGCAGGCTGTCCGGGCACAGCGGATACGTTTGGCGCAGGCTGGCCAGTTGCGCCGCGCTGGCGCCGCTGGCCAGCGCCAGCTCCGCCAGCGGTTCCGGCGGCATGGCCTGGCGCAAGCCTGCCAAATAGTGGTCGACGATGTTCATGGGCGAAATATAGCAGTTGCCGGCACCCGGCAAGCGCACGCTAACGCGACGGGGCCAGATGAGCACCGGGCGCGAAGCGCACGGCGATCAGCAGCAAGACCACGACGCCGGCGGCCATCACCATCCACGCCTGCACCAGACTGGACGAATGCTGGCGGATCAGGCCGGCGATGAAGGGCATGCTGCTGGCGATGATGTAGCCGCCGCCCTGCACGAATCCCAGCAGCGCACCGGCGCCGGCCGGGTCCGTCACATGGTCCATGCTGACGATCAGCGACAGGGGGAACAGGGCGCCGATGCCGCAGCCCAGTAATATCACGGCGGGCAGCGCCAGTTGCGCGGGCGCCACGATCAGGCAAGCCAGGCCGGCCAGCACGGCCAGCAAGACGGACAGCAGCAGGATGCGGCGGTCGGGAAAGCGGTGGATGACGCTGGAAATGACCAGTCCCGCCAGCACTTCCACCAGGGTCAGGCCGCCCAGCAGCAAGCCGCTGTCGGCCGCGCTCCAGCCCAGTTCCGTATAAAACGGCGGCAGCCAGGCCAGCACCAGGGTGTAGGCGCCCGTGCCGATGCCGAAAAACACCATCAGCAGCCAGGCGCGGCCACTGCCCACGGGCAGGCTGGCGCCGGCGCCGCTGGCCACGTCCACGCGCGAGGCGGATGCGCGGCGCCACAGCAGCGCGGCCGCCACGGCGGGCAGCGCCCACAGGGCCAGCAGCGCCTGCCAACCCAGCGACTGCGCCAGGGGCGAAGCGGATGCGGCGGCAATGGCCGCGCCGCCCATGATGCCCGTCGTATAAAACCCCATCAGCTGCCCTGCCCGCGCGGGGAAATGGCGCTTGATGAAGGCGGGCAACAGCGCCTGCACCAGCGCGATGCCCAGGCCGCCCAGGGCCGCCGTGGCGATCAGGCCGCCGCTGCCGTGCAGGGGCCAGCGCAGCGCGCAGGCACAAGCGATGATGGCGATGCCGATGCCGATGCCGCGCGCCACGCCCAGGCGGCGCTGCAGCTGCGCGCCCAGCAAGGCGCACACGCCCATGGCGAACACGGGCACGGTGGTGAGCAAGCCCGCGTCAGCATTGCTGAGGCCCGTGCCGGCCTGGATGCTGTCCAGCAAGGGGCCGATGGCGGCCAGGATGGGCCGCAGGTTCAGGCCCAGCAGGATGATGGCGGCCACCACCAGGGCGGACGAGGGAAGCGGGGAAGAGACGGGGCGTTCGGATGGCATGGGAGAGTAGTCCTTGCCTCGCTGGGAGGCACATGGTTTAATGCGTCATATAAAATAACTCGATGAAAAGTATCTTAACATAAAGATAGAAATGTATCTTGATGTCGAGATAAATGGATGGCACCATGACAGATACCCCGCAAGAACACACGCGCGCGCAATTTGCCGCCGCACAATGGCAGCGCGAACTGCCGCAGATGGATACGAACGCCATGCAGCTGGTGGGCCAGCTGGGCACGGTGGCCCAGCTGATGGCGCGCGACTGGCTCAACCCCCTGTTTGCGGAACACGGCTTGCAGCCGGGCGAATTCGACGTGCTGGCCACCTTGCGCCGCTCGGGCGCGCCCTACAGCCTGACGCCGACGGCCCTGTACGAGGCGGCCATGCTGTCCTCGGGCGGCATGACCAACCGCATCGACCGCCTGGAAGCGGCCGGCCTGATCGAACGCCGGAAGCATCCGACGGACCGGCGCGGCGTGCTGGTGGCCCTGACGCAAAGGGGATTGGAATTGATTGAAAGGCTGGTGCTGTTGCACGTGGACAACGAGCGCGCGATGCTCTCGGCTTTGAACTCGGACGAGCAGCGCCAGCTCGACCAGTTGCTGGCCAAGCTGCTGCAGGGCATGGCGCAGGCGAAGAAGGTTTAAGCGAGCACGCGTGCCAGCTCGCGCAGGGCAGCATGGCCGCGCCTTGCCTGGCGCTGCAATTCTTCTGGCGCACAGTGGCCGTACAGGGCCTGGACGTGGCCCTCGCTGGCGGCGCGCAGGTCGAGGTCGCCTGCGCCGGGATCGGGCAGCTGTCCCTCGACGAGGGTAAGGAAATAATGGCGGGCCGCGCCGCGCAGGTTGGTGGCGAACTGCAGCACCAGGCCGCTGTCGAAGAGCAGCGCCCCGCTGTGGGCGCCACTTTCCAGCAGCAGCCGGAACGGCGGCAGGGGGCGCCGCGCCGCGCGCAGCACGCTGGCCAGGCGCACTTGATAGCCGAGCTCCAGCCCGTTCGCGTGCAAGCGACCCTGCTGCAGATACACCTTGAACGAGGCCTGCACGGCGCGGCCGGCACGGCGGAAGTAACGTTCGTCCTCATACAGGCACAGCTGGCCGCCATCGCACAGCTCGTAAAACCCGCGCGCCAGCAGTTCCGGCGCCGTAAACGTGTCCAGGCCGACGGCCTGCGGTTCGCGCAGCCAGCCGTCGTCAAGATACGACTGCAGCACGGTGTGGATATCGTGTAGGGGCATAGAAAATGAACAAGGCTGGCAAAGACGGGCATTGTAGGCCAGCCTATAATAGTGGCGCCACACCCTTACTCAACCTGCAGACGAACCATGGCCCCACACGACGCGCTTTCCGAATTCGACCTGATCAAACAATATTTCGTGCGCCAGCGCCCCGGCCGCGCCACCCTGGGCATCGGCGACGATTGCGCGCTGCTCACGCCCGGCGCGGGCAAACAGATCGCCATCTCCTCGGACATGCTGGTCGAGGACCGGCACTTCTTTGCCGGCGCCGATGCCCGCATGCTGGGCCACAAAAGCCTGGCCGTGAATTTGTCCGACCTGGCCGCCATGGGCGCGCGTCCCGTCGCATTTACTTTGGCGCTGGCCCTGCCGCAGGCGGAACGCGCCTGGCTGGCCGGCTTTGCCGAAGGTCTGTTCGCGCTGGCCGACGCCTTTGATTGCGAACTCATCGGCGGCGACACCACCAAGGGGCCCTTAAATATCTGCATCACCGTATTTGGCGAACTGGCGCCGGGGCAAGCCCTGCGCCGCGGCGCGGCCGTGGCGGGCGACGATATCTGGGTCAGCGGCACCGTGGGCGACGCGCGCCTGGCGCTGGCCGGCTACCGCATGGAACAGGAGCTGGCGCCCGCCGACCTGCTGACAGCGGCCGCGCGCATGCACACGCCCACGCCGCGCGTGGCGCTGGGCTGCGCCCTGGCCGAGGCGGGCCTGGCGCATGCGGCCATCGACATCTCGGACGGCCTGGCGGGAGACCTGGGCCATATCTTGAAAGCGTCGCAAGTGGGCGCCACCCTCGACGTCGACGCCCTGCCGGCCGGCCCCGTGCTGGCGCGGCAAGCGGCCAGCGTGCGCCGCCGCTACACGGCCGCCGGCGGCGACGACTATGAACTGTGCTTCACGGCGCCGACATCGTCGCGCGAGGCCATCGCCGCCCTGGCGGCAAGCTGCGGCACGCCCGTCACGCGCGTGGGCAGCGTCGAGGCGCAGGCGGGCTTGCGGCTGGTGGATGCAACGGGGCAGCCGCTCGACCTGCGCTTATCGTCCTTCGACCACTTCAGCGACTAAGTTCTACCGCACCGCCACCCGCGCCAGCCCCGGCTGGTTCACCATCCAGTAGTGCTGGAAGGCCAGGCGGATGTTGTCGCGCAGCTGGGTGTCGTCCCACGGCTTCGTATAAAAGCGGTAGATGGCGCCGCGGTTGATCGAATCGAGCACGGCTTCCAGGCCCGTGTAACCGGAGAGGATGATGCGGATGGTTTCCGGGTACAGCTCCTTGACCTTGCTGAGGAATTCCGTGCCGCTCATGCTGGGCATGCGCTGGTCGCAGACGATGACGTGCACGCGGTGCAGGGCCAGCATCTCGAAACCTTCGGCCGGCGTGCTGGCCGTGAGGATGTGATAGCCCTCGGGACGGAACAGGCGGTGCAGCGATGACAGCACGTTGACGTCGTCGTCGACGATGAGCAGGGTTTGCGCTGGCTGCGCGGCCGGGTCGTGGCCGGGCGGCAGGCCGGCGCCGGCGACAATCATCTGCCCCAGTTCCAGCGCCGGCAGGGCGCGGCTGAAATAGAAGCCCTGGATTTCATCGCAGCGGTTGCGCCGCAGGTATTCCAGCTGCGGGCGCGATTCCACGCCTTCGGCCACCACGCTCAGTTTCAGGCTGTGCGCCATGCTGACGATGGCCAGCGCGATGGCCGCGTCGTTCGGGTTGCTGGTGATGTTGCGCACGAAGGCGATGTCGATCTTCAGCTTGTCGATGGGGAAGCGCTGCAGGTAGGCCAGGCTAGAATACCCGGTGCCGAAATCGTCGATGGCCACCTTCACGCCGATTTTCTTCAATTTTCCCAGCACGACGATGGTGCGCTCGGCGTTCGACATCAGCGCCGTTTCCGTCAATTCCAGCTCCAGCAATTCCGGCGCCACGCCGTGCAGCGCCAGCGCCCGCGTCACCTCGCCTTCCAGGTCGCCTTCGGCAAACTGGCGGCTCGACACGTTCACGGCCACGTGCACGGGCCCCACCTCGCTGTCGCGCCACTCGGCGATCTGGCGGCAGGCGGCCTGGATCACCCAGGCGCCCACGCGCACGATCAGGCCCGTGTCTTCCAGCACCGGCACGAATTCGGCCGGCGCCACCAGGCCGTAGCCGGGACGGCGCCAGCGCAGCAGCGCTTCCACGCCGCTGATGCGGCCCGTGCGCAAATCCACCTTGGGCTGGTAGTACAGGATGAACTGCTCGTGTTCGAGCGCATGGCGCAGCGCCAGTTCCAGGTCCAGGCGCGCCAGCACCTGCACGTTCATGCCGGCCGTGAAAAAGCGGTAGCCGTCGCGGCCCGCCTGCTTGGCGCCGCCCATGGCCGTATTCGCGTATTTGATCAGGGTTTCCGGGTCGGTGGCGTCATCCGGATACATGGCGATGCCGATGCTGGCCGTCAGGGTGGCCGCATGGCCGCGCAAGTCGAATGGCGCGCGCAAGGCTTCGCGCACCTGGTTCGCCACGGCCACGGCTTCCTGCTGGTTGCGGCTCATGGTCAATATGAGCGCGAATTCGTCGTTGCCCAGGCGGCCCACCGTGTCGCGCAGGCGCACGCATTCGACCAGGCGGTTGCTGAACTGGCGCAGCAATTCGTCGCCCAGCGCCGCGCCCAGGGTGTCGTTGATGCTTTTGAAGCGGTCCAGCGCGATGAACAGCACCACGATGCGCCAGCTTTTTTCCTGCGCCAGTTCGACGGCCTGGGCCAGGGTCTGGTAAAACAGGCTGCGGTTCGGCAGCCCCGTCAAGCCATCGTAATGGGCCAGGTGCTTCAGGCGCTCCTGCGCCTGGCGCCGTTCGCTGATATCGCGCGCCACGGCGATCAGCAGCAGGCCGCCCGCGCCCTGCCCACCCGCCACGGGCGCCTGCGCATACCAGTGCCAGCCCAGTTCCACGGGTATCAGGCTCAGGTCGCGCCGCACCAGTTCGCACTCCGTCACTTCCGTGGCCAGGTGCGCCGGGCCGCCCGGCAGCCCGGCCAGCGGCGGGGCCGGCGGCGACGGCAGCAAGGTGCCGGGCGCCAGCGCCAGCAGTTCGGCGCGCGCATAGCCGAGCAGGCGGCACGCGCCATCGTTGACGTCGACCAGGGTCATGCCCAGCACGTCGACGAGGAAGATGGCGTCGGTGGTGGCGTCCATGGCGCCGCGAAAGCGCTGCAGTTCGGCCGTGCGCTGGCCCACCGTGCGTTCGAGCAAGGTGTTGTAGTGGCGCGCGGCGCGGTGCAACAGCCGCACTTCGAGCATGTTGCGGATGCGCGTGAGCACCTCGAGCGCGTCGAACGGCTTGCTGATGAAGTCGCGCGCCCCCGCTTCCAGCGCCGCCAGCTTGGCGTCCGGGTCGGCGGCGATCACCAGCACGGGCAGATAGCCTTCCAGTTCCAGCGGGCGCAAGGCATCCATCACCTCGTAGCCGCTCATGCCGGGCATCGCCAGGTCGAGGATGATCAGGTCGAACTGGTGGCGCTGGTGCAGGCCGGCCACGGCGCGCGCGTCGAGGGTGCTGCTGACGGCCGTGTAGCCGCCGCTTTGCAGCAAATGCTCGAGCAGGCGCAGATTGACTTCCTGGTCGTCGACGATGAGAATTTTCGCCGCGTAGATATCGGCCTGGCTGATCATGGAGCGCCTGTTCCCTTCTGCCGGCGCTGCTGCGCCACGTAAGCCAGGGTGCTGTTGATCGCCTCGGTAAATTCATCGAGGTTGATCGGCTTGGTCAGATAGCGGTAAAAGCCCAGCGCCAGGCTGCGCTCCACGTCGCCCGGCATGGCGTTGGCCGTCAGGGCGATGACGGGAATGTGCGCCGTGCGGGGATCGGCGCGCAGCAATTTCAGCGCGTCCGAGCCGTTCACGTGCGGCAGGTTGATATCCATCAAAATCAGCTGCGGCAGGTGCGTGCGCGCCATTTCCACGCCCAGGCGGCCATCCGTGGCCGTCAGCAGCTGCAATTGCGGGCAATAGCGCACGATTTCCTCGACCAGGGTCAGGTTGGCGGGATTGTCTTCCACGTACAGCAAGGTCACGGGGGCGCTGTGCTCGAGCAGCGCGCCGGCCAAGTCCGGCCGCGGCAAGGCCAGGGTGGCGGGCGCGGGCAAGGCATCGACCACGCGCAACTCGATCCAGAACGTGCTGCCCTCGCCGGGCGCGCTGGTCACGCCGATGCTGCCATCCATCAGCTCCACCAGGCGCTTGGTGACCACCAGGCCGATGCCGCTGCCTTCTTCCGTGCCGCCCTCCTGCCCCAGCCGGTTGAAGGGCTGGAACAGCAGCGCCACCTGTTCGCCGTCGAGGCCCACGCCCGTGTCGCGCACGCTGATGCGCACGCGCCCGCCCGCCTGCGGCGCGCAAGCGATGCTCACCTCGCCATGCTCGCGGTTGTACTTGAGCGCATTCGACAGCAGGTTCAACAAGATCTGCTTGAGGCGCGTGCGGTCGGCCAGCACGTTCAGGGGGCAGGCGTCGGGGAAAGCCATGCCGATGCCGCGCTGGCTGGCCAGCGGCGCGATCATGTCGCGGCATTCCTGCAAGATGGCGTCCAGGCCCACCGGTTCGAGCGACAGGCTGACCGTACCCGATTCCACCTTCGCCAGGTCGAGGATTTCATTGATCAAGGTCAACAGGTGGCGCCCCGATTTCAGGATATGGCCGGCGAACTCCTTCTTTTGCTCCAGGGTCGACGGCAGGCGGTCGGAACTGAGGATTTGCGCGAAGCCCAGGATGGCGTTGAGCGGCGTGCGCAATTCATGGCTCATCGACGACAAAAACGCCGATTTGGCATAGTTGGCGCTGCGCGCCTCTTCCATCGCCATGGCCAGTTCGCCATTCGTCATTTCCAGCTGCACCGTGCGTTCGTGCACGCGCACTTCGAGCTCCTGGTTCAGGCGCATGACTTCCTGCTGCGCCTGGGTGCGCTGCTCGCCTTCGCGCGCCAGCTCGCCGTTCGAGCGCTCCAGCGCCTGCGTGCGCAGCTCGATCTCGGCCAGCATCTTGTTGAAGGAATCGACCAGCTGCGCCACTTCGTCGACGCTGAGCTTGCGCGCGCGGCGCGAATAGTCGCCCGTCTCGATCACTTCGCGCGCCACGTCGGCAATATCGAGGATCGGTTGCGTGATGACGAAATCGAGGCGGCGCAGCAACAGCAAGGCCACCAGCAGCGCCAGCACCGTCACGCCCAGCGCGATGGCCAGGTAATCGGCCGTGCGGCCGGCCAGCTCGTAATCGGCGCGCAAATACACGGTGCCCAGCAGTTCGCCATTGTCGACGATGGGCTTGAACAGCTCCACCGAGGTGCCCTGGATGCTTTCGCCTTCCTTGCCCACCTTCGCCGGCAGCTCGCCCACATTCTGGTTCGCGCGGTAGCTGGCGAACAGGCTGCCGTCGGCCTTGTACAGGGCGCCGGCCGTCACGCGCGGGCGGATGCGCATCAGGTTGAGGTTTTCCAGCGCCAGACGTTCGTCGTCGAAGGCCAGCGCAGCCGAGCTCATGTGCCCCAGCAGCTCGGCCTGGGTACTGATATCGGCCACCAGGTTGCGGTGGTAGGCGCGCAAGTCGTAGACGACGATGGTGCCCAGCGAAATGACGAGGGCCACCAGGGTGGTCAGCAAGACCACCGACATCAGCTTGTGGCGGATGGAGCGCAGTCGTATCATCTAAGCGCCTCCCGTCTGCACGCGGTAGGCGGCCAGCAGCATGCGCGCGCTGATGCGGATATGCGCCTGCGCCACGGGTTTCAGGGCCACGTCGAAGCGCACCTTGTCCTCGGCCATCACAAAATTGATCATGCTGCCCATCGCGTAGACCTCATCCGAATCGGACACCGTCAACAACGCCAGGCCACGGCTGGCGGCCAGCATCTCCTGCAGCGCCGCCTTCTCCAGCGCGCCCAGGTACAGCACGTGCAGCCCGGCCAGCGTTTCGCCGCGGCGCACTTTTTTCACCTGCACGGCACGGCCGTTGACGCTATGCCCGGCCACGCTCTGCTCGAGCTGCTCGGCCAGCGCATCGGCGCCCGCCACGCCGATCACCAGCGGCGCGTCGGGCCGGGCAAAGCTGCCGTCGGGCCATTCGACAAAACCGGCAAACTTGTACAGATACGCGGCCTTGACCTGGCGCTCCAGCTCCCCCGGCACCTGTGCCCGCGTCTCCGCGCACAGCACGCCCAACAGCAGCAATAGCCAGCCCCAGCGGTGAGCGCGGCGGCCGGCGCCGCGCGCGGGGTGGCGCAGGGGGCCAGGATGACGCCACCAGGTCCAGTTCAGAATTGCCATGACAACCGAGTAAAGATAATGCATACGAAGGCGCGGCACCATGCCGCTGGCCTGTTCGAGCGATACACACCAGGGTGGCGCAGCGACAGAGCGCCTGCCGGCCCGAAGTGGTAGCAAATGTATAAAAGAGTGTACGCATTTTCGCTGTGACCGGGGAAAGTTTCTTTTACCGTTGGCCATGCTACAGTCTTGCCACCATTTTCACCGCCTGCAGGAGTCATCCATGAGCAACGAACTCGTCCCCCTCTCCACCGCGCTCGGCCTGGCCTTGCAAGCGAAGGGCTTGCTGCTGGCCACGGCCGAATCGTGCACGGGCGGCGGCGTGGCGCAAGCCGTCACCGATATCTCCGGCTCGAGCGCCTGGTTCGAGCGGGGTTTCGTCACCTATTCGAACGGGGCCAAGACCGGCATGCTGGGCGTGCCCGCCGCGCTGATCGCCGCACACGGCGCCGTCAGCGAGGAAGTGGCCGCCGCCATGGCGCAAGGCACCCTGCGCCACAGCGAAGCCCAGGTGGCCGTCTCGACCACGGGCATCGCCGGCCCCACGGGCGGCGTACCGGGCAAGCCCGTCGGTACCGTCTGCTTCGGCTGGGCCATGGCCGGGCGCGTGCAGACAGAGCGCCGGGTCTTCGCCGGCGACCGCCAGGCCGTGCGCGAGCAGGCCGTAGCGCACGCGCTGCGGGAACTGCTGCGCTTTATCCAGTAGCATCGGCGATGCAGGCGCGGTCGCGGCCCGCCTGCTTGGCCGCGTACAGGGCGCTGTCGGCGCGCATCAGCAATTCGTGGCGGCCGGCGCCGTGGCGCGGATACTCGGCGATGCCGGCCGAAAAAGTGCAGCCGGACAAGCTGTGCGGCGCTTGCTGGATCAACAGCTGGCGGTAGCGCGCGGCGATATCGTCGATCTTGTGCGCCGCGATGAGGCTGTCGGCTTCGCGCAACAGCAGGCAGAATTCCTCGCCGCCATAGCGGCACAGCATGTCGCTGCCGCGCAACTGGCCTTCCACCAGGCGCGCGAACTGGATCAGCACTTCATCGCCAAAGTTATGCCCGTAGGTATCGTTGACGCGCTTGAAAAAATCCAGGTCGATGATGGCGATGGCCACGGGCGCATCCGCATCGGCTTCGTGCAGGATGGCATTGAGGCAAGTTTCAAAATGGCGGCGGTTGTACAGGCCCGTCAGGTGGTCGCGCATGGCCTGCTCCTTCAGGCTGTCCTGCAGGGAATTGACGTGCAGGATCTGGTGCGCCAGTTCGCGGTTCAGGTGCTCGAGCTTGGCGTTTTCCGTCTCGCGCGCCGCCTGCAGCTCCAGCGCCTTGTCGCGCTCCGCTTTCAGGCTGTGCATTTCCTTTTCCAGGTTGCGCATCAGGCTGCGCGAAGCGCGCGCCGACTTGCTGCTGGCCTCGTAGGCGGCCTGGTATTGCTGCAGGAAACCATACGCAGCTTGCCATTCGCCCAGCTGGGCATTGATATCGGACAAACCGCGCAAGATCTGCTGCTGGTGAAACGGGTTGCGCGTCCAGCTCAGCAGGCTGTGCGCCTGCGTCAGCGACGCCAGCGCCTGCGCCGTCTGGCCCGCGTGCAAGTCCAGCTTGCCGCGCACCAGCCACGCATGCATCTGCTCTTCCAGGTCTTGGCCGCGGCGCGCATATTCTTCCGCCCGCAACAGCAATTGCAGGGCGCTGGCCGGCTGTTGCAGCAGGATGGCGGCGTGGGCGGCGATGCAAAACAAAAAGGCGCGCACGGCCAGGTCTTCTTCCGGCCACTCGTAAAACGGCTCCACCAGCGCCAGCGCCTCGGCCGGCTTGCCCGTGGCTAATAAACACATGGCCAGGTTGGCCGAAACGATGGTTTGCTGGTATTTGAGCTTTTGCGCGCCGATGATGTCGAGCGCCTCGACCAGCAGGGGAATGGCGTCTTCATCGTTGCCCAGGTCATGCTGCGACGACGCCAGGTTCGACAGGCTGTTGACCCGGTGCGCGGGGCTGCCGAAACGCTCGGCGATGTCCAGCGCCAGCAGGAAATTGCGCGGACCGTCCTGCGTATCGCCACGGTTCAGGGCATCGACGCCCAGGCGCGCGTACAGCATGAACTTGTGCAGCGAGTCGGGTATCTGCGCGGCCTGGCTGCGCGCCTGCAGGAAATGCTGCTCAGCATCGGCAAAATCGCCGCGCCGGCTCGCATACGCGCCCTGCAGGGCCGCCACTTCCATGCCCCCTTCCAGGTCGCCGCTGTGCTGGAAATACGCGTCCAGGCGTTCGCACGACGGTTCGGCCTCGCCCGCGTAATACGCCAGCCAGCAATGATTGAGTTCCGCATACGCGCCGCCGCGCGCATACTGTTGCCGTTGCGCCGCCGCCAGCGCCATCTGCGCCAGCCGGCGCGCCTGGCGGCGGTTGCCGACCAGGCAAGACAGGGCTTGCTGATTCAGACGGTCAATGTCGGCTTTATCGAGACTGGAGATCGGCACTGCGTCCTCGTTCACACTCTGGGGTGGATTTTTCACACAAAACTTGCTCTGTATCAATGGTATCCTGATTAACATCATAACCAGATTCGCTGTTCCGCATGGCATATTTGCAAAGGATTGTGGTAAAAATGCCAGTCGTGGCCTGGCCGGGCGCCTGCGCCGCTGTCACGGATCTTTGATTGTCACTGACGCAACAACTTGGAGTAGTCGCAATGCAAAACACGGTACATTTCATCCTGCAGGGCAAGGGCGGCATCGGCAAGACCCTCGTCTCGACCCTGCTGGCCCAGTGGATAGGCGGCAAGGACGGCACGCCTTTGCGCTGCTATGACACCGATCAGGAAAACGCCACGTTCTCGCGCTACAAGGCGATGAACGTCAAGCATGTGCCCGTGATGACGGATGCGCGCAACATCGACCCGAAACGCTTCGACGCGCTGATGATCGACATCCTCGAAGAAGACGGCAACTGCGTGGTCGACAATGGCGCGAACACGTTTTCGCCGCTGATGGGCTACCTGCTGGAAAACGACTGTTTTTCGCTGCTGCAGGAATCGGGCCGCAAGGTGTACATCCACACCATCGTCGGCGGCGGCGATACCCTGCACGACACGGCCACGGGTTTTGTCGCCACCGCCCAAGCGACGACCGTGCCGCTGGTGCTGTGGCAAAACGAACACTTCGGCCTGCTGCAATCGGCGTCCGGCAAGCAATTCGTCGAATCGCAGTCGTACAGCGACAACCGTGCGCGCGTCAAAGGCAGCATCACCTTGAGCCAGCGCAATCCCGACACCTTTGGCGCGGACGTCAAGAAAATGAACACGGCGCGCCTGACGATGCAGGAAGTGTTGCAGAACGACAAGTTCAACATCATGGAAAAGCAGCGCATCAAGGTCGTCTACCGCGACATCTTCGAACAGCTCGACAAGGTGCAGTGGTAGATGGACCAGCACAAACTGCGCAGCCACGTATTCGACAAGACGGGCATCAAGATCGACGTCGATGACCCGATATTCGCCCTCGTGGCGCTGAACGAAGCCGTGCTGGCGGAAACCGTCGAGCGCCAGCTGACCCTGCTGGACGCCGCCACGCAGGCGCTGGCGGCCCAGGCGCGCGCGGCGGGCGGCTTGCCGCCCTTGCCGGCGGCAGCCATGCCCCAGCCCGTGCCTGCAGCACCCGTACCCGCGCCAGCGCCAGCGCCGACCGGCTTCACGCCGCGCGAATGGCGCTTGCTGGGCGCCGCGGCCATCGTCTCCATCGCCAGCGCGCTGCTGGTGCTGGGCGGCGCGGCCCTGTTGTATAAACTGTAGCACCGACCGTAGCACCGTCGCGCTGCGCCAGCCACGAGCGAGCCGCAGCGTCTTCTCCACCTATCCCTGGAAGCATGCATGAAACCGATCAAATTGCTGGCCCTCCCCGCCCTGCTGCTGTCGCTGTACGGCGCTCCCCTGAGCCTGACCCACGCCGCCGATGCCGCCAAGGCCGCCACGACGGCGCCCCTGGGCGCGACGGCCGTGCCGCATATCGCCTACGAAAAATACACCTTGCCGAACGGCCTGGACGTCATTCTCGTGGAAGACCATAAATTGCCCGTCACGGCCGTCAATATCTGGTACCACGTGGGACCGGCCAATGAAGCGCCGGGCTTGACGGGCTTTGCGCATTTGTTCGAGCACATGATGTTTGCCGCCACCAAGCACGTGCCGCGCGGCATGGCCGACCAGTTGCTCGAAGGCGCGGGCGCCACGGATTCGAACGGCAGCACGGATTTCGACCGCACCAATTATTTCGACACGGTGCCGTCGAACCAGCTGGAACTGGCCCTGTGGACACATTCCGACCGCATGGGCTACCTGCTGGACGTGCTCGACCAGACGGCCCTGACGAACCAGCAGGACGTGGTGCGCAACGAGCGCCGCCAGAGCGTGGAAAATGCGCCGTACGGCATCGTGCAGGAAGCCCTGTACCACCAGCTGTTTCCCAAGACCCATCCGTATTACGCCAGCGTCATCGGTTCGCACGCGGACATCCAGAACGCGAAACTGGCCGACATCAAGGATTTCTTCACCAAATACTATGGCCCCAACAATGCCAGCCTGGTGATCGCCGGCGATATCGACAAGGCGAAGACCAAGGAACTGGTCAACAAATACTTCGGCAGCTTCAAGAGCGGCCCGGCCGTGCCGAAACCCGCTGTCGTGACGCCGCCCATCACGCAGGAACGCCGCATCGTGGTGCAGGACCGGGTCGAATTGCCGCGCGTCTTCATGGCCTGGCTGACGCCGTCCGCCTACACCAAGGATGACGCGGAACTGTCGATGGCGGCGCACATCCTGGCCGGCGGCAAGTCCAGCCGCCTGTACAAATCGCTCGTGTACGACAAGCAGATCGCCCAGGACGTGGGTGCCAGCCAGGGATCGAATGCCCTCACGTCCATCTTCACCATCGACGCGACGGCGCGCCCCGGCCACCAGCCCGAGGAAATCGAGCAAGCGCTGCAAGTGGAGCTGGAGCAATTGCGCGCCAAGGGCCCCACCGAGAAGGAACTGGAACGGGCGCGCAACAGCATCGAGACCACCATGCTGAGCCAGGTGGAAAAAATGGGCGGGCGCGGCGTGGCCAACTTGCTCAACGAATACAACCAGTACCTGGGCGACCCCGGCTACCTGGCCAAGGATATCGAGCGCTACCGCCAGGTGACGGCGGCCGGCGTGCAGCGCGCCGTGGATACCTACCTGAAAAACCAGTCGCGCGTCGTCGTCTACGGCGTGCCGGGCAAGCCGGACCTTGGCGCGGAAGTGCCGACGCCGGCGCCGGGCAAGGTCAAGCCTGCGCCAGGCACGGCCATCAATGCGGACGAGCCATGGCGCAATGCCGTGCCGAAGGCCGGTCCCGCACCGAAGATTGTGCTACCGCAAGGCAAGTCGTTCACCCTGGCGAACGGCCTGACCGTGATCCACCACTACAACGGGGCCGTGCCGCTCGTTTCCAGCCAGCTGGTGATCAAGAGCGGCTCGGGCGCCAATCCGCCGGCGCAGCCGGGCTTGTCGAGCTTTACGGCGCAATTGCTGCAGGAAGGCACTGCCACGCGCAGCGCGCCGCAGATCGCCGACGATGTGGCGCAACTGGGCGCCCTGCTGAGCACCGGTTCCGGCACGGATGCCTCGTTTGCCCAGTTGACATCGCTCAAAGCCACGTTCCCGCAAGCGCTCGACGTGCTGGCCGACGTGGTGCTGCACCCGCAATTCCCGCAAGAAGAGGTGGAGCGCCAGCGCGCCAGCCGCATCGGACAGCTGGCGCAGCAGCGCGAAAACGCGGGTGCCGTGGCGGCCCGCGTGGAAGCGGCGGCCCTGTATGGCCCGCAACATCCGTACGGCTACATCCAGCTGGGCACGGAAGCGGCGCTGAAGGCGGCCAGCCGCGCCGACCTGCAAGCGTTCTGGCAGCAGCATTACCTGCCGAACAATGCGGCGCTGATCGTTTCAGGCGATATCGGCGAAGCGGAATTGAAGGCGCTGGCCGAAGCGAAGTTCGGCAGCTGGAAGGCAGGCACCGTGGCGCAGTCCGTGGCCGCCACGCCGCAGACGACGAAGGCAAAACTGATCTTGGTCGACAAGCCGGGCGCACCGCAAACGGCCGTGCGCCTGTCCGCCATCGCCGTGCCGCGCGCCACGCCCGATTACGCGCCGCTGCAAGTGATGAACGCGGCGCTGGGCGGCTTGTTTACCAGCCGCCTGAACACCAACTTGCGCGAAGAAAAGGGCTACACGTATGGCGTGCGCTCGCAATTCCAGTACCGCAATCAGCCTGGACCGTTCTCAATTGCCGCCAGCGTGCGCACCGATGTGACGGGCCCGGCCGTGTCGGAAACCGTCAAGGAATTGCGCGCCATGATCGCCAAGCCCCTGAGCAGCAAGGAATTGGCGAATGCGCGCAACTCGCAAGTGCTGTCGCTGCCGGGCCAGTTCGACACGAACGCCAGCATCAGCGCCAGCATGGCGAACGCGTACATCTACGGCCTGGGACTCGACTATTACACGACCTTGCCGCAGCGCTTTGCCAGCGTGACGGACAAGCAGGTGCAGCAGGTGGCGAAAAAATACCTGCAGCCAGAAAAGCTGATCGTCATCGGCGTGGGCGACAAGGCGAAGATCGCCCCGCAATTGAGCAAGCTCAAACTGGCGCCCGTGGAACTGCGCGATGCTGAAGGTAACGTGAAATAAGGCTAGCGGCGCTTGAACAGCGCCAGCTTGTCGATGATCACCGCCACGGCCACGCCGGCCGTGTAGGCGATCAAATCACCCCAGCCGAAGGTGGAACCCAGCGCCAGGTGTCCCAGCGGATGCGCGCGCAGCTCGACGATCCACGGCGCCTGGTACAGCTGGCCGAATTCCACGGCAAAGCAGATCAGCAGAGACCATAAGGCCAGTTGCCACGTGCGCATGCGCGTGGCAATGATGCCCAGCGCAAAGACGATCATCATGGCCCACAGGGCGTCGCCCGGATATTTGCCCAATGCAGCGGGAAGGAATTGGGGATAGGCGCGCGAGGCCAGGCCCAGCGCGATGACAGCCACGGTTGCGCCCACCTGCAGCAGGCGGCGGCGTTCAGGTTTTACCAGGAACATATTTCCATTCAAAGGCACGATACGGGCCGAACCATTGCGGCCCGTCCGATATTGTACTGCGCGGCCGTGTCCGCCTGTAGCCTAATGCGCCTGGATACCCTCAGTCCAGGTCGACGTTCTCCGCCAGGAAATCGAGCAAAGCGCGCACGCGCAGCGGCACATGCCCGCCTTGCCCCACGAAGACGGCATGCACGTCCTCGCTGTCGCCCGGGTTGAACGCTTCCAGCACGGCCTGCAAACGGCCCGCCGCGATATCGCCGCGCACCTGGAAGGCGGCCAGGCGCGCCAATCCCAGTCCCGCCAGCGCCAGTTGCCGCAAGGCTTCGCCATCGCTGGCCTGCGCATTGCCGGTGACCGGCACGACGACGTCGCCCTCGGGCAAGCGCAGCGGCCAGCCCGAGCGGGCGCGCGCGTAATTGGCGTCGAGCAGGTTATGCGACGCCAGGTCGGCCGCCAGCAGCGGCGTGCCGCGCCGCGCCAGGTAGCCTGGCGATGCCACGATGGCCATGCGCGTCTGGCCCAGCTTGCGCGCCAGCAGGCTGGAACTTTTCAGGGGGCCGGCCCGCACGGCCACGTCCGTGCGCTGCTCGAGGATATCGACCACGGCATCCGTGAGCACGATGTCGAGCGTCACCTGCGGATAGCGTTCGAGAAACAGCGGCGCCAGCGGCAACAAAAAATGCTGGCCGAACGGCACGTTCGCATTCACGCGTATTTTGCCGCGCGGCGCATCCTGCACGCTGGCGCAGCGCTCGGCCTCGTCCAGGGCCGCCAGCACCTGCATGCCCCGTTCGTACAGGCCGCAGCCCTCGGCCGTCAGCTGCAGCTGGCGCGTGGAGCGGTTCAGCAGGCGCGCGCCCAGGCGCTCTTCCAGCCGCGAGACGAGCTTGCTGACGGCCGATGGCGTCATGCCGCAAACGCGCGCGGCGGCGGAAAAGCCGCCCAGCTCGACCACGCGCACAAACACTTCCAGCTCGCCGGAACGATTCACTTCCAGTCTGGCCATTGTGAATTCAACTCATAAATGTTCTTCGATAAGATAGTCTAGTGCATAAATGGCGTTGCTTGCATCATGCGGACATTCCCCTTGATGAAGCGAGCCGCCATGCAACGATTTTCCATCCTCCCCGCCGCCCTGCTGAGCCTGGCACTCGGCACAAGCCCTGTCCAGGCCGCCAATGCGGACACCGCCTGGCTGGCCAGCTGGACGGCCAGCCCGCAAGCCGTGTGGAGCACCGATTTCCTGTTCCCCAGCAATGTGCCCGCCGTGCTGCACGGGCACACCGTGCGCCAGGTAGCGCGCCTCAGCGTGGGCGGCCCGCGCGTGCGCATCGTGCTGTCGAATGCGTATGGCAAGGTGCCGCTGCGCATCGGCGCGGCCACCGTGGCCCTGGCCGCTTCCGGTTCGGCCATCGACGCGGGCAGCCTGCGCACGCTCACGTTTTCCGGCCAACCCTCGGCCAGCGTGGCGCCGGGCGCGCCGCTCGTCAGCGACCCCGTCGACCTGCCCGTGCCGGACCTGGCCCGGCTGACGGTGAGCATCCACCTGCCGCAAGCCAGCCCGACTTCCACGTTTCACTGGGATGGCCGCGAGACGGCGTGGATCGCCCCGCAGGACCAGACGCAGGCTCCGCGCATCGATGACTCTCCCGGCGTGCACACCACCACGGCGCGCCTTTTACTGAGCGCCATCCAGGTGGAAGCGGCGCCAGCCGCGCAAGCCGTGGCCATCCTGGGAGATTCGATCACCGATGGCGCCAGCGCCAGCCTGGGGATGGATGCGCGCTGGCCCGATTTCCTGGCCGAACGCCTGGCGCCGCAGGGCGTGGCCGTGATCAATGCGGGTATTTCCGGTGCGCGACTGTTGTCCGACGGCATGGGAACCAATGCCCTGGCGCGCTTCGAGCGCGACGTGCTGGCGCAGCCGGGCGTGCGCACGGTCGTCGTCTTGCTGGGGATCAATGACATCAGCTGGCCCGGCACGGCGTTTGCGCCACGGGAGCAACGGCCGACATTGGAGGAACTGAGCAGCGGCTACGCCCAGCTGGTGGCCCAGGCCCGCAGCCGCGGCGTGCGCGTGGTCGGCGCCACCCTGACGCCATTCGCAGGCGCCCTGCCCGGCACGCCTCTGAGCGATTATTATCAGCCTGATAAAGATGCGCTGCGCCAGCAACTCAATGCGTGGATACGCGCCAGCGGCACGTTCGACGCCGTGCTCGACTTCGACGCGTGGGCGCGCGACCCCGCGCACCCGCTGCGCCTGCTGCCCGCCTACGACTCGGGCGACCACCTGCACCCGGGCGACGCGGGCAACCGGGCGCTGGCGGAAAGGATAGCCCTGCCGCTGCTGTTGAATCAGTCGCCCAGGCCTGCGTACAGAGCAGTGCTCAAGTAGCGCTCGCCAAACGACGGGATGATGGTGACGATGGTCTTGCCCGCGTTTTCCGGACGGCGCGCCACTTGCAGGGCGGCCCACAGGGCGGCGCCGGACGAGATGCCGACCAGCAAGCCTTCATCGCTGGCGGCCAGGCGCGCCGTGGCGAACGCGTCGTCGTTCTTGACGCAAATGATTTCGTCGTAAATGGCCGTATTCAGGATTTGCGGCACGAAGCCGGCGCCGATGCCCTGGATCGGGTGCGGTCCCTTGGTCCCCTTCGACAGCATCGGCGACGCTTCCGGTTCCACGGCGATCATTTGCAGGCCAGGCTTGCGTTCCTTCAACACTTCGCCGATGCCCGTGATCGTGCCGCCCGTGCCCACGCCGGCGACGACGATGTCCACTTGCCCATCCGTATCGCGCCAGATTTCCTCGGCCGTCGTGGCGCGGTGGATGGCGGGATTGGCGGGGTTATTGAATTGCTGCAACATCAGGTAGCGCGGGTCGGCCGCCACCAGTTCCTCAGCCTTGCGGATGGCGCCCAGCATGCCTTCGCTGCCGGGCGTGAGCACCAGCTCGGCGCCGTAAGCGCGCAGCAGGATGCGCCGTTCGCGGCTCATGGTGTCGGGCATGACGAGGGTGCAGCGGTAGCCGCGCGCGGCGCACACCATGGCCAGCGCGATGCCCGTGTTGCCGCTGGTGGGCTCGACGATGACGGTGTCGGCATGGATCTTGCCGGCGGCCTCGGCCGCAACGATCATGGACAGGCCGATGCGGTCCTTGACGCTGTGCGCGGGATTATAGAATTCGAGTTTGGCCAGGATGGTGGCCACACTGCCGGCGGCGATGCGGTTGATGCGCACCAGGGGGGTGTTGCCGATCAGTTCAGTGACGTCGTTGGCGATGTTCATGGAAGGAAGCTCCGCTATTTCAAGAAACCCCAGTCTACCGCGTTTCAAGACACTGAACAAAAAGTTCATGGCGTTGTTGCAATGCCTTGCCGTACTTTCGTACTGTCTTCGGCAATGCGCCTAGCCCTGAACATTTTGTTACGTGCCGATGGCGGCGGCGCGAGCATGCGCCGCCGCCAAACTGAACAATTACTTCACGTCCAGCAATTCCACATCGAAGATCAGTGCCGAGTTCGGCGGAATGTCGCCATTGCCGGCGCCGCGCGGGCCGTAGGCCAGTTCGCCTGGAATGATCAGGGTGCGCTTGCCGCCCACTTTCATGCCGGCCACGCCCTGGTCCCAGCCCTTGATGACCATGCCCTTGCCGAGCGGAAAGTCAAACGGGCCACGGCCCACGGAGCTGTCGAACTTCTTGCCGCGCGAATCTTTCGCCAGCGGACGGTACAGCCAGCCCGTGTAGTGCACGGTGACGTTGTTGCCTGCGGACGCTTCCTTGCCCGTGCCGACCTTGTTGTCGATCAAGATCAATTTATCGGCGACAGGGCCGGGGCTCAGCGAGACGGCGGAGGCGGGAACAGGCGCTGGCGCCTGTGCCTGCGCCAGCGACGCGGCGACGGAGCAGATCAGGGCAAACAAAACGGAGCTACGCGTCATGATGTATTCTTTCAGTGAGTTTCGGTGAGGTCCCTGCGCCAGCGAACCGGCAGGGAACGCCAATAATAGCAAACCGCCGCAACGATAGGAAAAACTTGTCGCCCGATGCCCATTGCCCCCGCCTGTTTTACGCGCTATGGCCCGACGCGGCCACGCGCCTGGCCCTGGCCGCCTGGCAGGCGCGCCTGGAAGGCAAGCCCGTGCGCGCGGACAAGCTGCACCTGACCCTGGCGTTCCTGGGACAGCGCCCCGCCAGCGAGCTGCCCGCCCTGCTGGATATTCTGGAACACATGCCGGCGCATGCCATGCCCCTGCTGGTCGATCACGCCAGCCATTTTACGCAGCTGGCGCTGGCCTGGGCCGCCCTGGCGCGGCCCTCGCCCGCCTTGCTCGACTTGCGCGCGGCCTGCATGCAGCGTCTGGCGGAACAAGGGCTGGCGCCGCGCTTCGAGCACGACCGCTTTACGCCGCACGTGACCCTGGCGCGCCAGGCGCCGCCGCCGGCCATCGAGGATTTCGCGCCCATCGCCTGGCAGGCGGACGAACTGGTGCTGGTGGAATCGCTGAAAAGCAGCGGCGACTACCGCATCCTGGCCAGCAGGAAGCTGATTTAAGCAGCGTGACTCAGGCGGCGTCCGGCACCGGCATTGGCGCTGGCACTTCAGCAACTTTGTCCTGGCGCAAGCTTTTCAGCGCATGGGCGGCCGCCACCATGCCGAAGCTGGCCGTCACCACCACGCTGGAACCGAAGCCGGCGCAATTGAGGCCGGTGACGCCGGCGGGCGCGCTGCCGTCGATGGCGCACGCTTCCGCGCTCTCGGGCGTGCTCAGCGGTTCCATGGAAAACACGGCATCGACATTGAATTTGTTTTTCACGCCACGGGGGAAACCATATTCCGTACGCAACAATTTGCGCACGCGCTTGAGCAGCGGTTCCTGTTCCGTCTTCGACAAGTCGCGCACGGCGATCAGTGTCGGGTCCGTCTGCCCGCCCGCGCTGCCGATGGTCAGCATGGGAATGTTGCGCGCGCGGCAATACGCGATCACGGCCGCTTTCGCCTTGGCATTGTCGATGGCGTCGACCAGGTAGTCGAAATCGCGCCCGCCCAGCAACTGCTCCAGATTATCGGGGGTAATGAAGTCCTCGATCTGCGTGATCTGGCAAAACGGGTTGATCAGTTCGATGCGTTCGGCCAGGGCCGTGATCTTGGCCTTGCCGATGGTGTCGCTCATGGCCTGGATCTGGCGGTTGATGTTCGATTCGGCCACATTATCCAGGTCGATCAGGGTCAGGCGGCCGACGGCGCTGCGCGCCAGCGCTTCGACGATCCAGGAACCGACGCCGCCCACGCCGATCACACACACATGCGCGACGCGAAAGCGCGCCAAAGCGGGTGCGCCGTACAGGCGGGCAATGCCGCCGAAACGCCGCTCAAAATCGATCTCGGTCAAGTCCATGGAAATTTGTTCATTGGTGGAGGTATGCATGGCGCCATTTTAACGGACACTGCGCTGGCGGATATTCTAAAATAGCCGAATTGACACAGCGACAAGAGCAATTGTCGCCGCGCCCCCACACCGCTCACCACGAGAACTCGCCATGACCTCTCCCCTGTTCGACTCCGTTCCCGGCTTTGACCAGCCCATCGCCGTGCTCAAGCATTGCCACGACAAGATCCGCAAGCAGCTGACGACCCTGCAAAACCTGCTGGGCCATCTGGCGCAGCACGGCAACACGGCGGACGCGCAGCAGGCGGCCAAGGCGGTGTTGCAATATTTCAATAAAGCGGCCCATCTGCACCATGACGATGAAGAGCAGGACTTGATGCCCATGCTGCAGGCGACGGCCACGGGCGACGATGCAGCCCTGCTGATCACGCTGGTGCCGGAAATCCTCGCCGACCACCAGCGCATGGACCAGGCCTGGCTGACCCTGCGCCCGGCACTGGACGCCATCGCGGCCGGCACGGGCACGCAGCTATCCGCCGACGGGGTGCGCGACTATGTTGCCGCTTACCAGGCCCACATGGCCAAGGAAGAAGGCCATCTGGCGCCCATGGCCAAGCGCCTGTTCAGCGCGCAACAGATGGAGCAGCTGGGCACGGCCATGCAGCGCCGCCGCGGCATCGCACCCGATGCGCCGGAAGCCCCCGCAGCGCCGGACGCGACCGCCGTGCTGGCGGCCATGCGCACCGATTACGTGCAATCGAGCCTGAGCGAGACGGACGTGCTGGCCGATCCCATCGCCCAGTTCCAGAAATGGTTTGCCGAGGCTGTCCACGCGCAGGTGATGGAGCCGAATGCCATGGATTTGTCCACCGTCAGTCCCGACGGCAAGCCCAGCTCGCGCATCGTGCTGATCAAGCAGTTCGACGAACGGGGTTTCACTTGGTACACGAATTACAACAGCGACAAGGGCCAGCAGCTCGAACACAATCCGCACGCGGCCCTGCTGTTCTTCTGGCGCGAGCTGGAGCGGCAAGTGCGCATCGAGGGCACGGTGGTGAAAACCACGGCGGCCGAGAGCGACGAGTATTTCAATGTGCGCCCCCTGCAAAGCCGGCTGTCGGCGATTGCCTCGCAACAAAGCGCCCCCATCGCCAACCGCGCCGAGCTGGAAAGCCATTACGAGGCCGTGGCCGCCGCCGTCGGCGATGCGCAGCCGCCGCGCCCCGCCCACTGGGGCGGCTACCGCTTGCAGCCGGAACGCATCGAATTCTGGCAGGGGCGCCGCTCGCGCTTCCACGACCGCATCGTGTTTACCCGCGATGCTGACGGGCAATGGAGCATGCAGCGCCTGCAACCCTGAACAGGATAGACAAGGCGGCGCAAAGCAAGCTGGTCAATATAGGTGTAGGCTATGAGGGTAGAAGTTACTAAATGACATTGTTTCTCAATTTGCGGTTGCCATGGCGGCCGCTTCATTGGAGGCCATTTTGTTTGTACAAAACCAACTCAAGTCCTGGATTGCCAGCATCCGCAGCAAGACCGCCTTGCCGCTACGCATAGAATTGTGGAACGGCCAGCATGTCGACCTGTCCAGCGAAGCGCCCAGAGTCACCATCCGCCTGCCGACCGTCGCCTCGGCCCGCTACCTGCTGAACCCGTCGCTGGCCAACCTGGGCTCGGCCTATGTGGAAGGCAATATCGAGGTCAAGGGTACGGCGATGGACATGATTTCCATCTGCAATGCCCTGGCGCGCACGACCTTGAAGCCGGAAGGCAAACTGGCCCGCATCGTGCGCAGCTTTACGCACGACAAGAGCAAGGATGCCGAAGCCATCCGCTACCACTACGACGTGTCGAACGCGTTCTATGAACAATTTCTCGACCCCGCCCTCGTGTATTCCTGCGCGTATTTCGAACACGGCGATGAAACCCTGGCGCAGGCGCAAGTCAAGAAGATCGACCATATCCTGAAGAAAATTCAGCTGCAGCCGGGCCAGACCCTGCTCGACATCGGCTGCGGCTGGGGCGCGCTCGTGATTCGTGCCGCGCAGCAATATGGCGCCCGCTGCGTGGGCGTGACCCTGTCGGAAAACCAGTACGCGCTGGCGCGCGAACGCGTGGCGGCGGCCGGCCTGGCCCACTTGATCGATATCCGCCTGCAAGACTACCGCGACGTCACGGGCCAGTTCGACCGCATCACCAGCGTGGGCATGTTCGAGCACGTGGGCCTGAAACACTTGCCCGACTACTTTTCCATCATCCACAAGCTGCTCGCGCCCGATGGCATGGCGATGAACCACGGCATCACCTCGACCGACCCGGACAATGGCGAAACGCCGTATGGCGGCGGCGAGTTCATCGAAAAGTATGTATTTCCGCACGGCGAGCTGGCGCACATCGGCAATGTCTTGAAAACCATGCAGCAGGGGGGACTGGAAGTGCTGGACGTGGAAAACCTGCGCCGCCACTATGCGCGCACCTGCGCCCTGTGGACGGAGAATTTCGAAGCCCATGCCGAGCAGATCCGTCCGCTGGCGGGCGAACGGCGCTTCCGCATCTGGCACGTCTACCTGGCCGGCTGCGCCTATGCCTTCGAGCAAGACCTGATCAGCCTGTACCAGATCGTCTGCGTGAAGGCAGGCCGGCGCTCGTCCACCCTGCCCTGGTCGCGCAACTACATGTATGCGCAAGAGAATACGCAGGAAACAAGGCCGGCGCCCGTGCTCGCGCCCTGACAGGCGCGCGGGGCCGTCTTACTTCAGGCGGCCCGCGTACATGGCGCGGAATTTCTCCACCTTGGGCGCGACGACGAGGGCGCAATAGCCCTGCAAGGGATGCTGCTCGACATAATTCTGGTGGTAATCCTCGGCCGGATAAAAGGTGGCGGCCGGCGCCAGCTGCGTGACGATGGGCGCATCCCACACGCCGGCCATTTCGGCGAGCACCTTGCGCGCCACGCTTTCCTGCGCGGCCGACTGGTAATAGATGACGGAGCGAAATTGCGTACCGACATCATTTCCCTGGCGATTCAAGGTGGTGGGGTCGTGCAGCGTGAAAAAGATTTCCAGCAAGTCGTGGTAAGCGATGATGGCAGGATCGAATTCCAGGCGCACCACTTCCGCGTGGCCCGTGTCGCCCTTGCAAACCTGTTCGTAGCTGGGATGGGGCACGCCGCCGCCCGTGTAGCCGGACTCGACGCGCGTCACGCCGCGCACTTCCCCATACACGGCGGCGAGGCACCAGAAACAGCCACCGCCGAATACCGCCACTTCCGTCTGTTGATTCATGATGTCCTCCCGCAACGCTGCTGCGACTTATCATTTCACCACTGTAACGCAAAGCGCCATGGCTTGCAGCGCCGCTTGAAACGGCGCGTGGGACACCGCACATACGGGCATGCCGGCCACGATTGCGCTGGCATGGCCGATTTTTGGCATAATGTCAGCAAATAGACAGGTCACCCATGAACACACGCTCTCCCCGCGCGCCCGCGCAAGAATTCGATACGACACATTTCCGCCAGGCACTGTCGCAGTTTGCCACCGGCGTGACGGTCATTACGACGCGCCTGGCCGACGGCAGTTTCCGCGGCTTGACGGCCAGTTCCTTCAATTCCGTCTCGCTGTCGCCGCCCCTGGTGCTGTGGAGCCTCGGTTCCGTGGCGAACAGCATGCCCATTTTCAGCGGCAACTCGCATTACGTCATCAATGTGCTGGGTGCCGACCAGGCGGAACTGGCCACGCGCTTTTCACGCCGCACGCCGAATCCCTTCGACGACGTGGAATACGAACTGTCGCGCACGGGCCAGCCCATCCTGAAAGGCGCATCGGCCTGGTTCGAATGCCACAACCGCAGCCGCTATCCGGAAGGCGACCACGTCATTTTCGTGGGCGAAGTGGAACAATGCGCGTTTGCCGCGCAGCCGCCCTTGATCTTCCACAATGGTAAGTTCAATACACCGCCAGCCTGAGCGGGACAAAAAAAAATCCGCCGAGGCGGATTTTTTGTTTTACAGGGTAAAGTTATACCCGATGCTGATACTCACGGCGACCGGGTCGAGCTTGATGTCCTGCGTCTGCCCGGTGGAGAATTTCGCCTTGGTTTTCAGGTAAGTCTTGACCACGGCCACATCGGCAAACCAGCGCTCGTTGAAGGCCAGGGTGCTGCCGACCACCAGGCTGCCTGTCAGCTTGTTGTCCATGCGGTACGTCACTGGTTTTCCACCCGGATCCAGCAAGGCCGTCATCTGGCCCGAGCCTTTTTCCTTCTGGAAATAGGCATACGTCAAGCCCGCGCCCACGTATGGGCGGATCATCGCATTGGGCTGGAAGAAACGGTACTGGATGAAGGCCGTCGGCGGCAAGGCTTCCGCCGTCCCCAGCTTGCCCGTGCCCTTGATGGAACCGGCGCCGATCAGGTCATGCTTGTACGGCACGCCCAAAATCATTTCAGCGGAAACATTGTCCGTGATCATGTAGGCAAAGGTCAGGATGGGCTTGGTATCCGACTTGACGTCGGCTTTCGTGCCCGGCAATGCTGGCGCGGAAATGTCGCCACTTTCCACGTGCGGCGTGATCTTGTTGAGGCCAGCCTTGGCCATCCAGGTGCCTGCGCTTTGCGCCGAAGCGCCCGTCGCCATGGCCATCGCGGCGGCCGCGGCCAGCACGCGTACAGCGGTATTCAAACGATTCTTCATCTTGTCTCCTGATTCATTATGTGCGGATAGCCCCGCTATCCAGTCTTGTCGCTGCCAGCGCCAGCCACATCGCGGGGATGCAGCTGGCGCGGCCCTCCCTTACAGCCAGCCCCGCACGACCATGTCCTTGGCCACATAACGGGCCAGCAACAGGTTGTTGAACGGCGTAGGGTGCACATCGTCGGCATACGAGTAGTGGCTGACGTCGCCCGCTTTCAGGTTCGTGCCATTGCACACGAGCGAGCTGCCCAGGAAATTCTTCGCTGGCGTCAGGTCGCACGCCGTCTCGCTGACATTGGTCAAGCCATACGGGCCAGGATTGACGCCCTGGTCATGGCTGACGGCAAACACGTCGACCAGCAAGACTTTCGCGTTGCCGTTCAAGCCCCCGCTCAGCTCTCCGTTGAAGGCGCTGACCATGGCATTGATGAGCGCCTTGGTATTGGCATCCTTGCTCAGGCCCGATGGTGTACCGGCCACGTCAGGCAGGTTGTTGACCACCACATAGTTGGCGCCCTTGGCAATGATCTGATCCTTGACCAGCGCCACCAGCTCGGTGCCAGCCTGTTTCATGGCACCAACCAGTGCAGGACCATTCGCCGCGGCGTAATCGGCACCAGCCTTGGCGCCGGCAGCGGCACCGGCGGCGTTGCCGGTGACCGTCGCATCGGCTTGCGCCTTGGTCACCAGCGGGCTATACACGGCTGGCGAAGCGACCGCCGTATCGCCGGCGGTGGCGGCAGCGGTCACGGCAGCGCCCACGATCGATGCTGACGTGGCGCCAGGCGCCGCAGCGGCGGCCGCCACGGCCGCGCCGATGGCTTGCGCTGCCGTGGCAGGGTTGGCGGCGCGCGCTGCCAGGGCAGCAACCAGATTGGAGGCAAAGGCTTTCGCGCCAGCAGCGGCACCGGCAGCCGCGCCAGCCGTCTGGCCAGCAGCAGTGGCCTTCGCTTGCAAGTCGCCCAGCAGGAACAGCACGTCGTTACCGCCCGCCATCACGAAGACGGCTTCCGTACCGCTGAACTTGCCGCCGGAAACGGCCAGGTGGTTCGCAATCTGCGTCACCACGGGCACGGTCAGGGCGCCCAGCGCACCGCCCGCCAACTTGTTGTTCGGGCCGACCGGGTTGGTGACGCGCGAACCGCCCATGGCGTAGCCGAAGCAGCCCGCATGCTTGACGCGCGGAGCCTGCAGGGAGGGAATGCTGCCTTCCAGGCCCGTTTCGGCGGCGCATGGCGCCGGCAAGCCGAATTGCGCGGCCAGGTGCTCGGTCCAGTTCTTGCCCGTCAGTTCAGGATTGATCTTGGTATTGTCGCCATTGATGGTGAATTTGCCGCCACCGCTCACCGCCACGCCGGCGACGGCATACGAACCGACATCGGACAGGCTGTCGCCGAACGACACCTGCGCCGTGTATTTGACTTTCAAGGCTTGATCACCGCCACTGGCGCCGCCGCAACCTGCCAGGACAGCCGCAGCCAGCACGGCCAGCGCGAATTTTGTTTGATGCATTTTGTCTCCTCGGTCTTTTTTCTGGTTTCTAAACGAACGGGCGTGCTATTCGCTACCCAACTAATATGCCATCGTTCCTCAGGCTTGTATAGAAAATATGTTTTAAAAATCAACGAAATAACAACACCGCCAGCGCCCCGTCACGACCGGGCGATCCGCTGAATTATGGAGGATATAAGATGTTTCGTGGCAAGCATCTCTATTGCGCTGCATCAAGAAAAAGCCCCTTGCGGGGCTTTTATTATGCGGGCAGAAATTGCTGCAAGATACCACTTGAGCCGAAGGCGGCACGCCGCAGACGGTCGTTCACGCCCAGCCACGCAGGGCCGGTGGGCGGTGCTTCGACGAGTATCAGCTCGGCGCCGACCTGGTCCATCGTGCGCAGCGAGGCATACAGCGCATGTGCGTAATTTTCCGGGGTCGCTGTCAGGCGCACGCTGGCGCTGGCCGGCGGCAGATCCGAGTAGTGGATCAGGGCCACGCGGCGCCCGTCATTGAGCAGGCGGTTCAAGGTGGCGCGCACGTCGTCGCTGTGCTGCATCGCAACAGGCGTGTGCGGTGCGTAATGCGATTCCAGGGTGCCCGAGGCGCGCGGCGCGGCCGCGTCCGCCACGGCCGGTGCGCGACCGATGACGGCGGCGATCTGCTCGCTGCTGATATGGCCGGGACGCAACAACACGGGACCATGCGTGGCCAGGCGCGACAAATCGACGATGGTCGACTCGATGCCGACATCGCTCTGTCCGCCGTCGAGGACCTGGCCCAGCAAGCCGCTGGCGAGTTCCGCCGCGAATTCATCGCGCACGTGCTGCGCCGTGGTGGGGCTGACATTGCCGAATTTGTTTGCCGACGGCGCCGCCAGGCCGCCCTTGCCGCCCTTGAAGGTGCGTAGCAATGCGATAGCCACCGGGTGCGACGGGCAGCGCAAGCCCACCGTATCCTGGCCGCCGGACACGGCATCGGGAATATGCGCGGCGCGCTTGACGATCAGGGTCAGCGGACCGGGCCAGAAGGCAGCCACCAGTTGCTGCGCTTCGGGCGGGATATCGTCGGACCAGTGCGCCAAGTCGGCGCCAGGCGCCACGTGCACGATCACGGGATGGTCCGAAGGCCGGCCCTTGGCTTCGTAGATGCGCGCCACGGCGGCCGGGTTTTCCGCATCGGCGCCCAGGCCATACACCGTTTCCGTCGGGAAAGCGACGAGGCCGCCCCCTTCCAGCACGGCAGCGGCCGCTGCCAGATCGTGTGCAAGTACGCTCACGGCGCGATTCCCAGGATCAGGCAAGCGTCGCGCAGGCGCTGCTGCGCCTCTTGCAAGGTGGCAGCGATGAAGGTCAGGTGGCCCATCTTGCGGCCACGGCGCGGGTCGTCCTTGCCATACAGGTGCAGGCACGCGCCCGGCAGCGCCAGCACCTGGTCCCACGCCGGTTCGCAGGCAACATCGCTGTCGCCGGCAAACCAGGCATCGCCCAGGATGTTGAGCATCACGGCCGGCGAATGCTGGCGCACGTCGCCCAGCGGCAGACGCGCCATGGCCCGCACCTGCTGCGCGAACTGGCTGGTGACGCAGGCGTCCATCGTGTAGTGGCCGCTGTTGTGGGGACGGGGCGCCATTTCATTGACCACCAGGCTGCCGTCGTCCAGCACGAAAAATTCGATGCACAGCACGCCGACATAACCGAGTTCGGCGACCATGGCTTGCGCCGCCCGCTGCGCCCTGGCGGCGCAGTCGTCCGACACGTTCGGGCCCGGCACGGTAGTGGTAAACAGGACGCCGTCGCGGTGCACGTTTTCAGCGATCGGATACACGACCGATTCGCCATCCAGGCCGCGCGCCGTCAGCACGGACACTTCATACGCCAGCGGCAACATTTTTTCCAACAGGCAAGTTACCTCGCCCATTTCCGCAAAGGCGGCGCGCACCTCGTCACGCGTGCGCACGCGGAACTGGCCCTTGCCGTCATAGCCCATGCGCACGGTTTTCAAGATGCCCGGCAGCAAGTCGTCGCCGATGGCGTCGATATCGTCCTGCGTGGCGATGACCCTATGCGGCGCCGGCAGCACGCCGGACTTGGCGGCGCAGTCGACAAAGAAACGTTTTTCCGCGATGCGGTCTTGCGCCACTGACACGCCGTGCGCATCCGGCGCCACGAATACCCGTTCGGCCAGGCGCGACAGGCTGTCGGCCGGCACGTTCTCGAATTCCGTGGTGACGGCCAGGCATTGCGCCGCCAGGGCGTCGAGACCGGCGACATCATCATATGCGGCATGGACCAGGCGCTGCGCCACCTGCCCCGCAGGGCAGGCGTCGGATGGTTCCAGTACGGCCACCTGGTAACCCATGCCTTGTGCGGCCTGGGCAAACATGCGGCCGAGCTGGCCGCCGCCCATCACGCCCAGCCATGCCGGTGGATGGGCGGCAGGCAGCAATGGGGAAGTCGATTTACTATTCATTATTTTTCAAACATATTAATCAGGCAAGACCATGGCCTTGGCGGCGGCCGTTTGCGTGGTACGGAAAGCTTCCAGCTTTTCGGCCAGGACATCGTCATTAGCGGCCAGCATCGCCACGGCCGTCAGCGCCGCATTCGCCGCGCCCGCTTCGCCGATGGCGAAAGTGGCGACCGGCACGCCCTTGGGCATTTGCAGGATGGACAGCATGGAGTCTTCGCCACGCAAGTATTTCGATGGCACGGGTACGCCCAGCACGGGCACGATGGTCATCGCTGCCACCATGCCAGGCAGGTGGGCCGCGCCGCCGGCGCCGGCGATGATGGCGCGCAAGCCGCGCGCGCGCGCGCTTTTCGCGTACGCATACATATCGTCGGGCATGCGGTGCGCGGAAATGACTTGCGCTTCGTACGGCACGCCAAACTGTTTCAGGATGGCAACCGCATTCTGCATCACGTCCCAGTCCGAGGACGACCCCATGATGACGCCGACCAGCGGCTTATTGTGCTCGCTCATCTCAGGCCTTCAGCTTCTCGCCCGTCAGGCGTTCGATGGCTTCGAAGTACTTGGCCTGGGTTTTTTCGATGACGTCGGCCGGCAGCGCCGGCGCCGGCGCGGTCTTGCCCCAGGTCAACGTTTCCAGGTAGTCGCGCACGAATTGCTTGTCGAACGACGGAGGCGAAATGCCTGGCTGGTAGGAATCGGCAGGCCAGAAGCGCGACGAGTCGGCCGTCAGCACTTCATCCATCAGATGCATGACGCCATTGTCGTCCAGGCCGAATTCGAACTTGGTGTCGGCGATGATGATGCCGCGCGTGGCCGCATATTCGGCAGCCGTCTTGTACAGGGCAATGGCGACGTCGCGCATCTTGGCGGCCAGCTCGGCACCGATGCGCTCTTCCATTTCAGCAAAGCTGATGTTTTCGTCATGCTCGCCCAGCTCGGCCTTGGCTGCCGGGGTGAAGATCGGCTCCGGCAGTTTTTCCGCCTGTTGCAAGCCCGCTGGCAAGGCGATGCCGCAGATGCTGCCCGTATCTTGGTAATCTTTCCAGCCCGAACCGATGATGTAGCCGCGCACGACCGCCTCGACCATGATCGGTTTCAAACGCTTGGCCACCACGGCGCGGCCTTGCACTTGCTCCACTTCCTCTGGCGCCACCACGGATTCCGGCGCCACGCCGGTCAGGTGGTTCGGCACGATGTGGCCCAGTTTCTCGAACCAGAAATCGCTCATCTGGTTGAGGACCTTGCCCTTGCCGGGGATAGGCTCGTTCATGACGACATCGAAGGCCGACAGGCGGTCCGTGGTGACGATCAGGATCTTGTCGTCGCCAACGGCGTAGTTGTCGCGGACCTTGCCGTGGCCCAGCAATGGCAGGGAGTGGATGGAAGTCTGATAGAGGCTGTTCATAGCGGGGGAATAGTTGGATGAAACGAAACCGGCAGGCAGGGGGTGCCCGCCGGTCGAGAAAATCGGGCACGGAGCATTGCTTCCGGCCCGTTCCAGACAGAATTTTACTTCACAATTTGCGACAGCTCGCCGGCCTTGTAGCGCTCGGCCATTTTTTCCATCGTGATGACCTTGATTTTCGACGCCTGGCCTTCGCAGCCGAACGCCTGCATGCGCGCGCGCACGATTTGCTCGGCGGCGGCACGGGCTGGCTTCAGGAAGTCGCGCGGGTCGAATTTCGACGGGTTCTCGAACAGATACTTGCGCACGGCAGCCGTCATCGCCAGGCGGATGTCGGTGTCGATGTTGATCTTGCGCACGCCGTGACGGATGCCTTCCTGGATTTCCTCGACTGGCACGCCGTAGGTTTCCTTCATGTCGCCGCCAAATTCGCGGATGATGGCCAGCAATTCCTGCGGTACCGACGACGAACCGTGCATCACCAGGTGGGTGTTCGGGATGCGCGCGTGGATTTCCTTGATGCGGTCGATGGCCAGGATGTCGCCCGTCGGCTTGCGGGTAAACTTGTACGCGCCGTGCGAGGTGCCGATGGCGATCGCCAGGGCGTCACACTGGGTGCGCTGCACGAAATCGGCCGCTTGCGCCACGTCCGTCAGCAGTTGCTCGCGGGTCATGGTGCCGTCGGCGCCGTGGCCGTCTTCCTTGTCGCCCTTCATGGTTTCCAGCGAACCGAGCACGCCCAGTTCCGCTTCCACCGTCACGCCGATGGCGTGCGAGAATTTCACCACTTCACGCGACACTTCCACGTTGTATTCGTAGGAAGCGACCGACTTGCCGTCCGCTTCCAGCGAACCGTCCATCATCACGGAAGTAAAACCCGAGCGGATGGCGGCCATGCAGACGGCCGGCGACTGGCCGTGATCCTGGTGCATGACGACAGGAATGTGCGGATACGCTTCGACGGCCGCGTCGATCAGGTGGCGCAGGAACGCTTCACCGGCGTACTTGCGCGCGCCAGCGGACGCTTGCATGATCACCGGGCTGTTCAGCGCATCGGCGGCAGCCATGATGGCTTGCACTTGCTCCAGGTTATTGACGTTGAAAGCAGGAATGCCATAACCGTTTTCGGCAGCATGGTCCAGCAGTTGACGCATGGATACGAGAGACATGGTAATACTCCAGATAACAATAGAAACCGTTGCGGCGCTTCGCGGTGGTCAATAACCGCGGCGGCGCCTGAATTCTTTCAACTAAATTAGAACGTCCAACAAACTGCTCAGGGCTAGGCGCGTTGCCGAAGGCAGTACAACTAGTACAACTAGGCAATGCAACAACGCCCTGGGCAGTTTTTACTCGAATTCGCCTACCTTCACAATCTTCAAGGCATTCGTGCCGCCCACCTGCCCCATCGGCTCGCCCCAGGTGACGACGATCATGTCGCCCTTGCGGACGATGCCCTGCGCCACCAGCAGCTCTTCCGCCTGCTTCAGCACTTGCGCGCTGGGGGCGTTCTGCATCAGATGATACGCCCGAACATTGCGGTACAGCGCGGCTTTGCGCAAAGTGGTGACACTGGGCGTGAGCGCGTAGATCGGCGTGTCGATACTGTGGCGGCTCATCCACAAGGCGGTGGAACCGGATTCCGTCAGTGCCACGATGGCTTTGACGCGCAGGTGATGGGCCGTGAACAGCGCGCCATACGCGATCGACTGGTCGATGCGGGTAAACGTGACGTTGAGGAAATCGGCATCGAGCTTGTTGTATTCGGACTGTTCCGCTTCCACGCAGATGGCGGCCATCATTTCCACCGTCTCGATCGGGTACTTGCCCGAGGCCGTTTCGGCCGACGTCATGACGGCGTCCGTGCCATCGAGCACGGCATTGGCCACGTCGGACACTTCCGCGCGGGTCGGCACGGCGTTGACGATCATCGATTCCATCATCTGAGTTGCCGTAATGGCAATCTTGTTCGACGCGCGCGCCATCTTGATCATGCGTTTCTGCAAGGCCGGCACGGCCGCATTGCCCACCTCGACCGCCAGGTCGCCGCGCGCCACCATGATGCCGTCGGACGCGTCGAGAATCTCTTGCAGGGCAGGAATGGCTTCCGCGCGCTCGATCTTGGCGATCATCATCGGCTTGTGGTGGTACGGTTCGCCGGCGATATTGGCCAGCTGGCGCGCCATTTCCATGTCGGTCGCACATTTCGGGAAGGAAATAGCCAGATAGTCGGCCTGGAAACTCATGGCCGTCTTGATATCTTCCATATCCTTGGCCGTCAGCGCGGGCGCGGACAGGCCGCCGCCCTGGCGGTTGATACCCTTGTTGTTCGACAACTCGCCGCCAATCTTGACGGTGGTGTGGATTTCGCTGCCGTGGATGCGTTCGACGATCAGCACGATGAGGCCGTCGTTCAGCAGCAGCACGTCACCCTTGTGCAAGTCGCGCGGCAGGGCCTTGTAGTCGAGACCGACACGCTCCTGGTTGCCCAGTTCGCCGTTTTCGCCCCACTTGGCGTCGAGGATGAACTTGTCGCCCGCTTCCAGCTGGATGCGGGAATTTTCAAACTTGCCGACGCGAATCTTCGGCCCTTGCATGTCGGCCATGATGGCCACTTCGCGGCCGCACTCGGCCGCCACCAGGCGCACCAGCGCCGCGCGGTCGATATGGTCTTGCGCCTTGCCGTGGGAAAAATTCAAGCGCACCACGTCGACGCCCGCGCGTATCATCTTCACCAGGATATCGAAGTCGGTGGAAGCGGGGCCGATTGTTGCTACGATTTTTGTACCGCGTGGCATAGGAGTCCTTGTGCGCGAGCGAAGGTGAGCAAGACCTGGCGGCTGAACCGCCCGGCAAGGTAAAAGCGCAGCGATCAGGCTGCGCTTGGTACTGAATTGCTGACGGTAGCGCCTTAAGCGGCGCGTTGCATCAGGATTTCAACGGCGGGCAAAGTCTTGCCTTCCAGGAACTCCAGGAAAGCGCCGCCGCCCGTCGAGATATAGCTGATTTTATCGGTAATGTCGTATTTGGCAATCGCCGCCAGGGTGTCGCCACCGCCAGCGATCGAGAAAGCTTTCGAATCGGCAATGGCCAAGGCCAGGGTCTTGGTGCCGTTGCCGAACTGGTCGAATTCGAACACGCCGACGGGGCCGTTCCACACGATGGTGCCGGCGGCGCCGATTTGCTGCGCCAGCAAGGCGGCCGTTTTCGGGCCGATATCGAGGATCATGTCGTCGTCCGCCACGTCGGCCACGTCCTTGACGGTGGCAACGGCCGTGGGCGAGAATTCCTTGGCGCACACGACATCGACGGGAATCGGCACTTGCGCGCCGCGCTTGGCCATGATGTCGATGATGGCTTTCGCTTCCTCGACAAGTTCCGCTTCCACCAGCGACTTGCCGACATTCAAGCCGACAGCTTTCATGAAGGTGTTAGCGATGCCGCCGCCGACGATCAGGTTATCGACCTTGTCGGACAGGGCTTTCAGGATGGTCAGCTTGCTCGATACTTTCGAACCAGCAACAATGGCCAGCAGCGGACGGGCTGGCGCGTGCAGCGCCTTGCCCAATGCATCGAGTTCGGCGGCCAGCAGCGGGCCGGCGCAGGCGACGGGCGCGAACTTGGCGATGCCGTGCGTGGACGCTTCGGCGCGGTGCGCCGTACCGAACGCGTCATTGACGTAGATATCGCACAATTTGGCCATTTTTTGCGCCAGCTCATCGCTGTTTTTCTTTTCGCCCTTGTTGACGCGCACGTTTTCCAGCAGGACGACCTGGCCGGCAGCCAGGTTTTCCAGGCCGGCGCCATCGACCCAGTTTTGTTTCAATGCAACTTCCTGGCCCAGCAGCTCGGACAGGCGTGCCGCCACGGGCGCCAGGCTGTCGGCCGGCTTGAACTCGCCTTCCGTCGGGCGGCCCAGGTGCGACGTCACCATGACGGCGGCGCCAGCGTCCAGCGCGGCGCGGATGGCCGGCACCGAGGCGCGGATGCGCGTATCTTCGGTGATCTTGCCACTGTCATCTTGCGGGACATTCAGGTCGGCGCGGATAAACACGCGCTTGCCTTGCAGTGCATTTTGGGCGATCAAATCTTGCAGACGGATGAAGTTGAGAACAGCTGACATGGCGATCCAGATGACGAGTGGAAGGAAGTGCGCTATTTTACCGCAATGACCAGAGCAAATCCCCGATTTGTCCTGCTTTACTGAAAAACGTGCAACAGTCGCAAGCCCGTGAAAACCAGCATGCCAAACACGATGGTTTGCAGCATATTGCGGCGAATCACAAAAAAGAGCGTGGCGGCAATACCGGACAAGAGTTTCAAATTCGACAATTCGAAGTGCACCTGCTGCCCCTCCATCAGCATGTCGGGCGCGATGATGGCGGCCAGCGCGCAGGCCGGCGCATAGCGCAGCATCTCGCCCACGCGGCGCGGAATGGTGATGTGATGGCCGATCAGCCAAAAGGTGCTGCGCGTGGCCGCTGTCGCCACCACCAGCACGGCGATGGCGATCCACACGTCGGCCCTGCCCCAGTCTATGCCGTCAAACATGGCGTTTTGTCCATTTCTCTGTCAATTCTTCCACGGCCATGGCGCTGACCATGCCCACCAGCACGGCCACCAGCAAGCCCAGTTTATATGGCAGGCCATAGGCCAGCACGGCCACCGCACCCGCCACCAGCACGCCGCACAGGGCCGCGCGGCTGAGGATCAGCGGCACCGTCACGCACAGGATCGCCAGGGTGCCCGCAAAACCCAAGCCCCATTCGGCCGGCACGACGGCGCCCAGCACGATGCCGATGAAGGAACCGATTTGCCAGGCCAGCCAGTTGGGATAGATCAAGCCTTTCAGGAAAGGCAGCTTGGCCGGGTCCGGCGTTTCGTGCGGATAGCGCTGCAGGAACAGGCCCACCGTGATGTCGCCCGCCACATAGCCGAGCCCAAAGCGCTGGCGCCACGGCAGATGGGAAAAATGGGGCGCCAGCAGCACGGAAAAGATGACAAAACGCAAATTGACGACGAGGGCCGTGGCGAAGATCACCCACACGGGCGCATGCGCGGCCAGCAGCGGCAAGGATGCGAGCTGGGCCGAGCCGGCAAAGACAAACAGGGTCATGGCCCCCGCCTGCGCTACAGTCAAGCCGCTTTTCACCATGGCCACGCCCACCACCATGCCCCAGGCGGCGATGCCCAGCAGGGTGGGCGCACCCAGGTTCAGGCCGGCGCGCCAGGCATCTTTCAGCAGGGCGTCGTCCTTGGCGGCCAGGACGGCGTTCACGCGGCGCTCCGGCAGGCGTACTGTGGTAACTGCACAACAATGGTGCGTGGCGACAAGGGTGACAACGGCGATACCGGCAAGGCAAATCCAGTCAGTGTGGCGCTGCAGCTGCCATATTTCCGTAAAAACCCGCGCCGCAGCCGAAGATGATCGAGCCGCCATTTTAGCCATGATTTTTGCTGTCTGCCTGAATCCGTTAAAATCGTGGTTTTGGCAGCAGCCGACTTCCTTCCATACAGCCTCACGGAGCATGACAAGATGACAAAAACCACCCAGCCAGCGGTCGAACTCGACAGTAAAGACCTGCCAGCCCACTGCCCTAACCCGGCCATGCCGCTGTGGTCGTCGCATCCGCGTGTGTTCCTGGAATTCAACAAGGACGGTATCGCCAAGTGCCCGTACTGCGGCACGGCCTACACCCTGAAGGAAGGCGCCAGCGCCGGCCACCATTAAAAAAACTGCCCAGCGGCGCGCCACCAGCGCGCCGTTTTTATTTGTATCAAGTTATACCGACCAGCCCGGAGTCGTCATGAAACGTCTGAAAGAACTCAATGGCAGCGCCGCGGAAGTCGAAGCGGCGTTCTACGATGCCTTGCACCGCGCCGACCTCGAAGCGCTGATGGCGCTGTGGGCCGACGATGAAGAGATCGTCTGCATCCATCCGGGCGGCGCGCGCCTGATCGGCCATGCCGCCATCCGCGCCTCGTGGGAAACCATCCTGGCGGGCGGCGGCCTGCACATCGTGCCGGCGCAGCTGCATGAAACTCATAACCTGATGAGTTCGGTGCACACGGTGATCGAAGGCGTCACCCAGGAAGAAGGCGGTCCGGCGCATCTGCTGGCGACGAATGTGTACGTGAAAACGCCGCGCGGCTGGCGCATCGTGCTGCACCATGCCTCGATCGCGCCAGGCGGCGCGCCGGCCGACGCCACGGGGGCGCAGATCCTGCACTGATGTCTTTGTCTCTTTCCTATACTGCCCCGCTCTGGCTGCCTGGCGGCCACGCGCAGACGATTTATCCGGCCGTGTGCCTCGCCAAGCCGGCCGTGGCCTTCCGCCGCGAACGCTGGCAAGCGCCCGACGGCGACTTCGTCGACGTCGACCTGGTCGACGGCCAGCCGGGCCAGCCCTTCGTGGTGCTGTTCCACGGCCTGGAAGGCTCGTCGAACAGCCATTACGCGCGCGCCCTGATGGCCGAGGTGGCCGCGCGCGGCTGGTCGGGCGCCGTGCCGCATTTCCGCGGCTGCTCGGGCGAAGCCAACCTGGCCCCGCGCTTTTATCATTCGGGCGATGCACAGGAAGTGGACTGGGTCGTGCGCACACTGCGCCCGCGCGCCACGGGCAAGTTTTACGCGGCCGGCGTCTCGCTGGGCGGCAATGCCCTGCTGTGCTGGCTGGGCCAGTCGCAGCACCAGGCCGATTTCGTCGACGCGGCAGCGGCCGTGTCCGCCCCCCTGGATCTGGCGCAAGGGGGCAAGGCCCTGTCTTCCGGCGCCAACCGGCTCTACACGCGCATGTTCCTGAACACCTTGAAACCGAAATGCCTGGCCAAGCTGGAACAGTTTCCCGGCCTGTTTGCGCGCGACGCCATGCTGGCCGCGCGCGACTTGCACGCCTTCGACGACGTCGTCACGGCGCCCCTGCACGGCTACCGCGACGCCGACGATTACTGGCACCGCGCCAGCGCCAAGCACGTCTTGCCGGACATCACCGTGCCGACCCTGGTACTGAATGCGCAAAATGATCCTTTCCTGCCCGGACGCTTCTTGCCGCGCAGCGCCGCGCCGACGGTCACCCTCGAGTATCCGCGCCACGGCGGCCACGTCGGCTTTGCGGTAGGCAAGTTGCCGGGAAGCACACGCTGGCTGCCGCAGCGCCTGATACATTTTTTTGAAGACGGCAACACGGCGCCATCGGCGCCGCAAACCTGTCACGCTGGCGATGCGCGCACTCACACGGAAAACGCTACACATGGATGAACTCGTCAAACAGGCCCTGGCCAAATGGCCGAACGTGCCCCACTGCTACGGCTGGCTGGGCCTGGACGCGCGCGGCCACTGGCGCATGCGCGACCAGCAGGCGCAACAGCAAAAATTGCCGGGCGACAAGATCGCCCACGCCGCCCTGTTGAGCTTTATCAACCGCAATTACGCCCAGGACGAACGCGGTTGCTGGTTTTTCCAGAATGGCCCGCAGCGCGTGTACGTGAATCTGGAAGCGACGCCCTACATCGCCCGCAGCGACCCGCAGCACGGTTTTGTCTTGCAGACGGGTGCGCCGCTGGAACAGATCGAGCAAGCGTATTGGTGCGATAACGGCGCGCTGATCTTGCGCCACGGCGACATCGTCGCGCAGGTGGATGACCGCGACATGGCCCAGGTGCTGCCCGCGCTGCGCATCGACGGCCGGCAAGCCAGCGACGACGCCTTGCTGGCGTGGCTGGAAGAACAGCGGGGCAAGCTGACCATATTACATGCAGCCAAGGAGATTGCCGTGCAGCCGCTGGCCTATGCCAGCGTAGCGCAGACCTTCGGCTTCCAGCAGGCGCCGCAAGCCGGGTAAGCGCTAACCCTTCTGGTCCTTGATCTGTTCGCGGCGTTTTTCCTGCAACTCGCGCTCGCGCGCATCGATCACGGCCTGGTCATAAAAAGTCGCGTCCGTCGATTTGCGGGCAATCGTTAGCTGGTCCAGCGCGGCCATGGTGGCGCCCTGCAGCACGTAGGATTCGGCCAGCGCCATGTGCTGCAAGGTCATCTTGCCCTGGTCCGCATAGGCTTTCGCCAGTAAATCATACAGTTCCGGCTCTTCCTTGTAGAGCTGCACCTGCTCGCGCAAATACAGGGTGGATTGCTCCAGCTTGCCGGCAGCCATCAGCGCTTCCGCATACTGGTGGGCAATGCCGCGCGACAGGGGAAACTGCTGGCGCGCAGCGTCCGCCGCCTTCAGGGCCTGCTGCGCCACTTCCTTCTTTTGCGCCGGCATCAACAGCACTTCCAGCCCCATCGCCGCCAGTAGCGAATTAGGGCCCTGCGTGCCGCCCGACGTCAACACATTCGGCGCGGCCGGCTGGTATAGGGCCGCATTGGCTGCATCGAGTTCCTTTTGCGCTTCCACAGGCTTGCCCTGCTTGACGGCAACAAAGGACAGGCCGTAATGGGCGGCCGTCACCTGGAAACGGCTTTGCTGTTCCAGCTGCGTCTTGAAGAGAGCCTTGGCATTCAACAAGCCTTGCACGCTCTCATCCTGCAGCACGCGGGCGCGGGCCCGGGCCAGGTGGAAACTCAGGCTGTCGGCACGCTGCTTGTACGGCTGCTCGCGAATGCGCGCCTGGATGTCGGCGATGCGTTCGGTCGTCAGCGGGTGGGTCTGCAGATAGGCGGGCATCAGGTCGCTGTACGAACGGCTGGCCGCCTGCATGCGGCCGAAGAAGGCCACCATGCCGGTGGTGTCGAAACCGGCTTCGCCCATGATCTGGAAACCGATGCGGTCCGCCTCGCGTTCGGCGTCGCGGCCGAAATTGAGCTGGCGCTGGATGGCCAGGCCCTGGCCGGCGGCAAACACGCCCATGGCCACGTCGCCGCCCGCGCGCGAAGCGAGCGCCGCCAGCAACATGGCGGCCAGCGGCATCAGGGCATCCTGGCGCTGCTGGCCCAGCATGCGCGCGATATGGCGCTGCGCCACGTGGCCGATCTCGTGCGACAGCACGGAAGCCAGTTCCGCCTCCGTTTGCGCCGCCAGCACCAGGGCCGAGTGCACGCCGATGAAGCCGCCCGGCAAGGCAAACGCGTTCAACTGGGGATCGCGCACGGCAAAGAAAAAATAGTCGTAATTCGTTTCGCCCCGCACGCTGGGACGCGCCGCAACGAGGGCGTTGCCGAAGGTATTCAGGTATTCCAGCAAGGGCGCATCGTCGAGGTAGTCTCGGTCGCCGCGGATGCCGCGCATGATTTCCTCGCCAATCTTGCGCTCCATCGCCGGCGACAGGTCTTCGCGCGACGTATCGCCCAGGTTCGGCAAATTCGGCGCCGGCGGCACGGCCAGCGGCGTCCAGCTGCCGGCCGGCTTGGCCACCACGCTGGCAGCCGGCGACGCAGGCGCGGAGGTATAGGTTTGCGCCAGCGCACAGGGTGCCGCCAGCCACAATGCAGCCAGCACCGACGCGCGCCGGGAGCTGCGCAGCCATGCCGCGCCGGCGTTTTCAAGGACGATCGGAAGAAGAGTTTTTGAATTCACGGGTGCTATCATACCTTGTTCGCGGCGCCCATTCCCACGCAACAAGCATGCGCCATGCCAGTGGCATGACGTCGTGGCCAGGCCTGCCGCTCCCCCACTCCTCACCTATTTTGACGCCATGACAACAGCAGACAAGCAAGCCCCCGCCGGGGAACTGACCCATTTCGACGCCACGGGCCAGGCCCATATGGTCGACGTGGGCAGCAAGGAAGACACGCGCCGCAGCGCCGTGGCCGCCGGCACCATCCGCATGCAGCCCGCCACCTTGGCATTGATTATTTCGGGCAACGCCAAGAAGGGCGACGTACTGGGCATCGCCCGCATCGCCGCCATCATGGGCGCCAAGCGCACCAGCGACCTGATTCCCCTGTGCCACCCGCTGGCCCTCACGCGCGTCACCGTCGATTTTGAAGTGGACGAGGCGGCCAACAGCGTGCACTGCCGCGCCCAGGTCGACACGACGGGCAAGACGGGCGTGGAAATGGAAGCACTCACTTCCGTGCAGATCGGCTTGCTGACGATCTACGACATGTGCAAGGCCGTCGACCGGGGCATGGTCATGACGAACGTGCGCGTGCTGGAAAAGCATGGCGGCAAATCGGGCGACTGGCACGCCGAGGTGTAAGACGCCACCGCTTCAGGCGGGCACTGGCCGCGTCACCTTGACGCGGCGCAAATCGCGCAACAGCCACACGGCGCATGCCAGGCACAGCACGATAATGGCCACGGACAGGGGCAAGTGGAACTGTTCCTGCCCTGCCAGCACGAAGCCGGCGTGGATCAAACACGTTCCCACGCCCAGCGCGGCGCAGATGCCCGCATACAGGGTCGCCTGCGGGGTGGCCAGCAGCACGTGCCGGTAACCGGCCAGCACCAGGGCAATCGCCGCCAGGTTAAACACCAGAAAACCCTGCACGCCGCCCGGCACATGAAACATCTCCCACTCTTTCCAGTAGGCAGCGTCGATTTGATGCAAGATCAAGAACAACATGGTCCAGAAGTAGCTTCGCGGCATAAGATTTACATTCGTCAATATTGATGCAATTGTAAAGCCTGAGTCCTGCACCGCCACGCGTGCATGGCATTTTTCGATGCCAATATGAATTTCATTGATATAAATGCTTTTTCATCAAGAAATCATGCATACTGCGAGTCGTCCATATCCAGATGAGCATCGCATGACTAGCAACAAGCCCACCGCAGAAACCAAGCTCCAGGACTTCGAATTCGAAGCCATGAATCTGCAGGTGGGTGGACGCATCCAGTTCATCACGCACCGCACCATCAAACCCATCCAGCATTTCTCGACCCTGATCGGCTATGTGAAAGACGAGTACCTGATCGTCAAGATTCCCATGGAAAACGGCGCCGCCATCATGCTCAACGAGGGCGACAAGCTGACCATCCGCGTGTTTTCCGGCGTCACCGTGTGTTCATTTTCCTGCAGCGTGCTGCGCATCTTTGGCCGTCCGCTCAATTATGTCCACCTGAGCTTTCCCGACGCCATCCAGGGCACCAGCCTGCGCACGGCGATGCGCGTCAAAGTGGACATCCCGGCGCAGCTCAGCTACCGCGATGTGGCGGCCGTGCCCGTGTTCATCGTCAACCTCAGCGTTTCGGGCGCGCTGATCGAGGCGCCCAGCATGCTCACGCCGGACGACGACGGCGTGGCCCTCAGCTTTACCCTGCTGGTGCAGCCGAACAAGCATCAGATGCGCGTCAACACGCGCGCGCGCATCCAGAACGTCAGCGTGGGCAAGCCGTCGAATGGCCACGCCGCCGAGGTGGCGGAAATCTATACGTATGGCGTGCAATTCATCGACCTGGAACCGACCCACTACACCTTGCTGCAAAACCTCACCTATGAAGCGCTGATCGCGGACCGGCAAAAAATCGTCTGACACCCTGCCGGCAAGCCTTGCTTACAGGGTCGGCGTCACGTCGGGAATGTTGTTTTTGGTAATCGCTTCCTTCGCTGCCGCATTCGTCACGGTGGTGCTATTGAACCAGGTCAGGCTGCTCGTCCCAGGCTTCATGGTCATCGTCACGGTTTGTCCACCGATACCGGTGCCCAGGTCGGCCGCCAGGGTCAGCACGATATCGCCCTTGTCCACTGTGGCGCTGGCCACTTCGCGCGTGGCACTGAACACGGGGATGGCGCTGGGCACGGCCTGGGTGGGCGTGCTGCAGGCGGTGGCCAGCCCGCCGTTTTCCTGCACGCACAGGGCCACGGCCGTTTTCAACGGGGCGGCAGCCGCCAGCACATTGCTGACCTTGGCCCGCATCGTGTAGTCGCCATACTGGGGGATGGCCACGGCCGCCAGTATGCCGGCGATGGCCACCACGATCATCAGTTCTATCAGGGTAAATCCGCTTTGCGCGCGCATCGTATCCTCCCATTGTGCATTGCTCACACCGTGCATGGTGCAAGCGCCATGCCAGCGGCGCGCCCGGGCAGCGGCGGTGCACATGGAAAGAAAAGCGACACATTTGGGCCGGTTCGGACCAGCGCCGTCGTCCAGGGCCGGGATGCGGCCTGTCTTGCGGACAAAAAAAAGGAGCCTAAGCTCCTTTTTTGTACTGCGGTGACCGAGCTGGAATTACAGCATGGCTTTCAGCAGACGCGCCATTTCCGACGGGTTTTTGGTGACGGTGATGCCGCAAGCTTCCATGATTTCCAGCTTGGCTTGTGCCGTATCGGCACCGCCCGAGATCAGCGCGCCGGCGTGACCCATGCGCTTGCCTGGAGGAGCCGTTACGCCGGCGATGAAGCCAACGACTGGTTTTTTCATGTTGTCTTTGATCCAATAAGCCGCGTTGGCTTCGTCCGGACCACCGATTTCGCCGATCATGATGACCGCGTCGGTATCTGGATCGTCATTGAACATCTTCATGATGTCGATGTGCTTCAGACCGTTGATCGGGTCGCCGCCGATGCCGACTGCCGACGATTGGCCCAGGCCCAGTGCGGTCAGCTGACCCACTGCTTCATAGGTCAGGGTGCCCGAACGCGAAACCACGCCGATACGGCCCTTCTTGTGGATGTGACCTGGCATGATGCCGATCTTGATTTCGTCTGGCGTGATCAAGCCTGGGCAGTTAGGGCCCAGCAGCAGGGTTTTGCTGTTGGCTTTGGCCATGCGGTCCTTCAGGGCCATCATGTCGCGGACAGGAATGCCTTCGGTGATGCAAATGGCCAGATCCATTTCAGCTTCGACAGCTTCCCAGATCGCCGCTGCCGCGCCTGCTGGCGGCACGTAGATGACGGAAACGTTGGCGCCGGTTTCTTTTTTCGCTTCGGTAACGTTAGCGAAAATAGGAATGCCTTCGAAATCTTCGCCGGCTTTCTTCGGGTTCACGCCTGCCACGAAGGCAGCTTTGCCGTTCGCGTAGTCGCGGCAACCGCGGGTGTGGAACTGGCCGGTCTTGCCGGTGATCCCTTGGGTAACGACTTTGGTATCTTTATTGATCAGAATGGACATGTTGATTCCTTAATTAAGCTTGACCGGCAGCAGCGGCAACGACGCTCTTGGCTGCATCTTCCATGGTGTCGGCTGCGATGATAGGCAGACCGGAATCGGCCAGCATCTTCTTGCCCAGATCTTCATTGGTGCCCTTCATGCGCACGACCAGTGGCACGTTCAGCGAAACGGCTTTCACCGCGGCGATAACGCCTTCGGCGATCACGTCGCAACGCATGATGCCGCCGAAAATGTTCACCAGGATGGCTTTCAGGCCTGGGTTTTTCAGCATGATCTTGAACGCTTCGGTCACTTTTTCTGCCGTGGCGCCGCCGCCGACGTCCAGGAAGTTGGCTGGCTCGCCGCCGAACAGTTTGATCGTGTCCATGGTGGCCATGGCCAGGCCGGCGCCGTTCACCAGGCAACCGATGTTGCCGTCGAGCGAGATGTAGGCCAGGTCGAATTTCGACGCTTCGATTTCAGCTGGATCTTCTTCGTCCAAGTCGCGCAGGGCGATGATTTCCGGATGACGGAACAGGGCGTTCGGGTCAAAGTTGAACTTGGCGTCCAGGGCGATGACTTTGCCGCTGCCGGTGACGATCAGCGGATTGATTTCGGCCAGCGAGCAATCGGTTTCCCAGTATGCTTTGTACAGGCCTTGCAGGTTGACGCGGGCGTCGACGATGGAACCGGCAGGCACGCCGATTTTGGTCGCGATGTCGTCTGCCTGGGCATCGGTCAGGCCAACGCTTGGCTCGATGGTGACGTGGTGGATCTTCTCTGGGTGGCTCTCGGCCACTTCTTCGATGTCCATGCCGCCTTCGGACGACGCCATCAGGACGATTTTCTGGGTGACGCGGTCGGTGACCAGCGAAACGTACAGTTCTTGCTTGATGTCGGCGCCTTCTTCCACCAGCAGGCGGTTGACTTTCTGGCCTTCGGCGCTGGTCTGATGCGTGATCAGCTGCATGCCCATGATCTGGTCAGCGTATTCCTTGACCTGTTCCATCGATTTTGCCACTTTCACGCCGCCGCCCTTGCCGCGGCCACCTGCGTGGATCTGCGCCTTGACAACCCACACCGGGCCGCCCAGGGTTTCCGCAGCCTTGACGGCTTCTTCGACGGACATGCACGGAATACCGCGTGGTACCGTCACTCCGAATTGCCGGAGGATTTCTTTGGCTTGATACTCATGGATTTTCATGCTGGCTTCCCTTCTGATACTGATGTGTAAAAATACGGTTAGTGGTGCAAAAAAAACAGGAAAAACAGAGCGCCGGGGTCACGCTTTGGCTACCCAGCGCGGGTAATACTGTGCAACCGCCCCGCCATCGGTGCGCAGGGCGTGGCATTTGTCGAGTTGAAACGGCTTTTCATGCGACAAGTCAGCATTCGCACCGTCACGGGTCGACCAGACATCGCCGGCAAATGCCTGAACCGTCGCAGTCGGCAAGACTTGCGCCAGTTCGGTCAAATGGGTACAGCCGGCGATTCCCGCCAGGCGCTGTTTCAAGTCGCGGCGGAAATTCTTCAATAAATTCAGACCGATCAGCGCTCTGTAAGCGGGGCCGATGGTATCGCAAAAACCGGGATAGGGCACGGCATCGGAGGCGGCTTCGGCCTCGACGATGGTCAGTTCGCGATCGACGGTAATGCGTAAGTGGAGGTCATGCAGGGGGGAGCCGGCGGGACGGGGGCCGGAGGCCAGGGTCGCGTCATAGCTTTTGATATCGGTGATACGGGCGTCAATATCCCACAGGCCGTCGTCGCGCACATACGCTTGGACGTCGATAACGCGGGAGTGCCGGAGGGCGCGCCGGGATACGGGAGTTGACAGGGGCATAAGACCGATGCCGCTTGCGCGGCCATAATTTAGTAAGCAGCCATGTGCCTAAAGCACTCTGTTCGCAGCTTCTACGAACAGCAACCGCACCTGCGGCGCCGCAAAAACCCTAAAAGTGTAGCACACTGGGCGCTGGTTGCGCCGCAACATAATTTTTCATTGCTTCGATAAAAACATTTCAAAGTATAAAGAAAGCACATGGAAATTTACGCTGTTATCACATTCAGTGATGATAGATATGCGCACCTGGGGCCGCGAACCGCATCCAGTTGCCGCCACCGCGCCGAGATCGCACTGCGCAGGCAGCGCTCACGACGTGCAGCGCAACAATACGCCGCTGAATTGACAGGGCGATGACAGAAGCAGAATCCTGCAAAGAAAACATGGAAAAACAGCAAGGCCGACTGGCCCGCGCACGCAAGCAGGGCATCGTGCGGACTGTTGTAGATGGAACACAGCGCGGCCAGGGTGGGCCGGCCGGCACGGCGCGAAAGCTCGCAGAAGCGCGCCAGCCACCTAGTCGTCCTCGGGCTCCCGCCCCTTCAAGGCCGCTTGCACGGCGCGCTGCGAAAAGCCGCGCTGCATCAGGAAGCGCATCTGCTTGTTGCGCTGCTCGGCATCCTGCGCCACTGCACCAAATTTGCGGCGCCACACTTCGCAGGCGCGCGCCACTTCCCCTTCGGCCAGGCCCGCCTTGAGTTCCTGCAGCGCCTCGCCCCCAATGCCATGGCTTTGCAATTCCGCCATGATGCGGCTATTGCCAAAGCGGGCCGAGCGGCGATGGATCAGCGACTCGGAAAAACGCTCCTGCGACAGCCAGTTGGCTTGCTCCAGACTGTCGAGCAAGGCTTCCACATCGTCGCCCTCCTGCGCATGGCGCTGCAGCTTGCGCCGCAATTCCATGCGGCTGTGTTCACGCATCGACAGAAAGCGTAGCGCCCTGCCCTTCAGGCTTAGTTGTACCGCTGCCATACCCATATCCCATCTTTACCACACCGGACTGAAAACACAATTGCCGCCAGGCGCACAGGCGCAGGGCGGCAATCATTGTAGAACTTTTTTATGCGGCAAGCTGCCGCCGGCGGGCCAGGCTGGCCCCGCCACTGTCGCTTACTCGGCGGCCTTGGCTTCCGCAGCCTTGGCAGCCTTGTCGGCAGCTTTATCCGCTTTTTCCGGCTTTTCAGCAGCCAGCGGCGGCAGTTCGCGCACGCCCAGAGAAGCACGGACCTTGTTTTCAATCTCGCGGGCCAGCGCCGGACGCTCTTGCAGGAAGGCGCGGGCGTTGTCCTTGCCCTGGCCGATGCGTTCGCCGTTGTAGCTGTACCACGAACCGGATTTTTCCACGATCTTGGCATCCGAGCCCAGGTCCAGGATTTCGCCTTCGCGCGAGGTGCCGGCGCCGTACAGGATGTCGAAGTGCGCTTCCTTGAACGGTGGCGCGATCTTATTCTTGACGACCTTGACCTTGGTTTCGTTGCCGATCACTTCATCGCCGGACTTGATCGAGCCGGTACGGCGGATATCCAGGCGTACGGAAGCGTAGAATTTCAGCGCATTGCCGCCGGTGGTCGTTTCCGGGCTGCCGAACATCACGCCGATCTTCATGCGGATCTGGTTGATGAAGATGACCAGGGTATTCGTGCGGTTGATGGAGCCGGTCAGCTTGCGCAGGGCTTGCGACATCAAACGGGCTTGCAAGCCTGGCAGGGAATCACCCATGTCGCCTTCGATCTCGGCGCGTGGCGTCAGTGCGGCCACGGAGTCGATGACGACGAGGTCGACGCTGCCCGAACGCACGAGGGCGTCGCAGATTTCCAGCGCCTGCTCGCCCGTATCCGGTTGCGAGATCAGCAATTCATGCAGGTTCACGCCCAGCTTTTGCGCGTAACCGACGTCGAGCGCGTGCTCGGCATCGATAAAGGCGCAGGTGCCGCCCAGTTTTTGCATTTCAGCAATGGTTTGCAGGGTCAGGGTGGTTTTACCCGACGATTCCGGACCGTAGATTTCCACCACGCGGCCGCGCGGCAAACCGCCCACGCCCAGCGCGATATCGAGGCCGAGCGAACCGGTCGACACGACTTGCACTTCTTCGATCGGTGCGCTGGCATCCATGCGCATGACCGAACCTTTGCCAAACTGCTTCTCGATCTGCGCCAGTGCGGCGGCGAGCGCCTTGGCTTTTTCCGATGCGGGTACTACAGCTTTTTTATCGTCCATATGTTCTTTCAGCCGTTCTACAGTCGACGATTCACGTGAATCGGTCGGCCTGCGATAGCGCCAGTGGGTTAAATTCTTTACACAGACAGTACTGTATAAAAAAACAGTGATCAATGCAAGCGGAACGTGGATTTGTTTTGAAACAGATCAATACAACCCTGTTTTTCACAAAAATTCGCCACCTTGCGGAAAATGAAACACAATACAAGCTTCTACCGTCGCAAGCATAGGAAGTGCACCATGCGTATTTTACTTGCCGAAGATGACAGCGTGCTGGCCGATGGCCTGACCCGCTCGCTGCGCCAGTCCGGTTATGCGATCGACTACGTCAAGACCGGGCAAGAGGCCGATACGGCCCTGTCCACCCAGGAATTCGACTTGCTGATCCTCGACCTGGGCTTACCCAAGATGTCCGGCCTGGAAGTGCTGCGCCGCCTGCGCGCGCGCGCCTCGCTGCTGCCCGTGCTGATCCTGACGGCCGCCGATTCCATCGAGCAACGCGTGAATGGCCTCGACCTCGGTGCCGATGATTATATGGCCAAGCCGTTCGCCTTGTCGGAACTGGAGGCAAGAGTGCGCGCCCTGACGCGCCGCGGCGCTGGCGGCGGCGCCACCATCATCAAGCACGGCCCCCTCAGCTACGACCAGGTGGGGCGCAGCGCCTACATCAACGACCAGATGCTGGACCTGTCGGCGCGCGAACTGGGCTTGCTGGAAATCCTGCTGGGCCGCACGGGCCGCCTCGTTTCAAAAGAGCAACTGGTCGACCACCTGTGCGAATGGGGCGAGGAAGTGTCGAACAACGCCATCGAAGTGTATGTCCACCGCCTGCGCAAGAAGATCGAGGTGGGCGGCGTGCGCATCGCCACCGTGCGCGGCCTCGGCTATTGCCTGGAAAAATACTCGGAAGCGGCGCGCCTGAACGCCGAAGCGGGCGAGTCGGCAAGCCCGGCCAGCGGACCCGCCAGCAAGTGAAGGCGCGCGAGGCGCCAGCGGACGAGGCGGACGACGACGACTGGTTCGAGCCGCCCACCACGGAGCAGGATGACACCATCGAGCATTCGCTGTTCGGCGAAATCCTCGACTGGATGCTGGCGCCCTTGCTGCTGCTGTGGCCGATGAGCATCGCCATCACCTATCTGGTGGCCAAGAGCATCGCCAATCAACCGTTCGACCATGCGCTGGAAGACAGCGTGACGGTGCTGACGCAACAGGTCAAGCAAGCCGATGGCGCGATGCTGCGCCACGTGCCGGACAAAAATGGCAAGGGCCGCGACTTCCTGCGCGGCGACGATGTCGACACCCTGTATTACCTGGTGGTGGGCCCGCGCGGCGAATACCTGAACGGCGACCGCGATCTGCCGCCGCCGCAAGACCCCGACAAATACCGCAGCGGCATGGTGCTGTTTCGCAACGACACAATCCACGGCACGCCCGTGCGCGTGGCGTTCAGCTATCTCGACATTCCTTCCGGCAACGACGATGAACCCAGCCGCGCGCTGGTGCAAGTGGCGGAAACCCTGGAAAAGCGCGCCCAGCTCGCCAATGAAATCATCAAGGGCGTGATTTTGCCGCAGTTCATCATCCTGCCCGTGATCCTGGCCCTGGTCTGGTTTGCCCTGGCGCGCGGCCTGTCGCCGCTGGCGCAATTGCAGGAGCGCATACGCGCCCGGCCGCCCGACGATTTATCGCCCATCGAATCGGGCCAGGTGCCCGAGGAAATCACGCCGCTGGTCGGTTCGCTCAACGAGATGCTGGCGCGGCTGTCACTGTCGATCGACATGCAGAAGCGCTTCATCGCCGATGCCGCGCACCAGATGAAAACGCCGCTCGCCGGCATGCGCATGCAATCCGAGCTGGCCCTGCGCCAGACCGACCACGACGAAATCCACCGCTCGCTGCTGCAACTGGCGAAAAGTTCGGAAGCGGCCACGCGCCTGGTCAACCAGTTGCTGGCCCTGGCGCGCGCGGAAAACCAGCCGCAGGCGGGCACAGCGTTCGAACCGATCGAGCTGAGCGAACTGGCGCGCGGCGTGGTGCAGGATTGGGTGCAAGCCTCGTTTGCCCAGCATATCGACCTGGGCTTCGAGCAGCCCGCGTATTCGATCTTGATATCCGGCAATGCCATGATGCTGCGCGAGCTGCTGAGCAACCTGATCGACAATGCCTTGCGCTACACGCCGGCTGGCGGCAGCGTCACGGTGCGCGTGCGCAGCACCCTGGAACTGGCCATCCTGGAAGTGGAAGATACGGGCCCCGGCATACCGCAAGCGGAGCGGGCGCACGTCTTCGAACGCTTTTACCGCATTCTCGGCAGCAATGTCGACGGCAGCGGCCTGGGCTTGGCCATCGTGCGCGAAATTGCCCAGCAGCATGGCGCCGAAGTCGATATTTTTAACAATCCGCGCGCGCAGTCGCCGAAGCTGCCGGGCACCCTGCTGCGTCTGAGCATCGCCCTGCTGTTGCCGGACGCGCCAGAAGAGGATGACATCACGTATGGATAAGCCGAGCCCACCCGCTCCCCCCGCGCGGCCGGCGCGCACGCCCAGCCCCGAGCTGCAGGCGCGCCTCGATGTGCACTGGCGCAAGACGCGGCGCCTGACGTCCATCCTGCTGCTGGTCTGGCTACTGACGGGCTTCCTGACCGTGTTCTATGCGCGCGAACTGTTACATTTGAATCTGTTCGGCTGGCCGCTGCCCTTTTATATGGCGGCCCAGGGCGCCTCGCTCGTGTACCTGGCCATCATCGCCTTGTATGCCTGGCGCATGCGGCGCCTCGACCGGGCGTTTCATGCCGAGGAGCAAGCATGAGCGGCCAACGCAGCTTCTTTGCGCGCCTGTGCCGCTACTACCTGCTGTTTACCGCCGGTTTCGCCGCCTTCCTGCTGGCCCTGTCGGTACTGGAACAGGAAGGCATGCCGCGCGCGTGGATCGGCTACCTGTTCATGCTCGTCACCATCACCCTGTACGCCACCATCGGCGTCATCAGCCGCACCTCGAACGTCACCGAATACTATGTGGCGGGGCGCCGGGTGCCGGCCATGTTCAACGGCATGGCCACGGCCGCCGACTGGATTTCGGCGGCCAGCTTCATCAGCCTGGCCGGCGGCCTGTACCTGAACGGCTTCGACGGCCTGGCTTTCATCATGGGCTGGACGGGCGGCTATTGCCTGGTGGCGCTATTGATCGCGCCCTACCTGCGCAAGTTCAGCCAGTACACGATTCCCGATTTCCTCGCCGCCCGCTACGGCAGCGGCACCGACAAACGGGGCGCCAGCGTGCGCGTGGTGGCCGTGGCCGCCACCATCATCGTCTCGTTTACGTATGTGGTGGCGCAGATCTATGCCGTCGGACTGATCGCCTCGCGCTTCACGGGCGTGGATTTTTCCGTCGGCATCTTCCTGGGCCTGGCCAGCATCCTCGTCTGCTCCTTTCTGGGCGGCATGCGCGCCATCACCTGGACGCAGGTGGCGCAGTACATCATCATCCTCGTCGCCTTTCTGATTCCCGCCATGTGGCTGTCGGTCAAGCATGCGGACAATCCCGTGCCGCAGATCGCCTACGGCAAGGTGCTGCCGCAACTGAGCGCGCGCGAACACGTGCTGGAAACGGACCCGAAAGAAAACGAAGTGCGCGCCATCTTCCGCCAGCGCGCGCAAAGCTACCAGGCGCGCATCGACGGCTTGCCTGCTTCCTGGGAACAAGGCCATCTGACGGCCCAGCGCCAGCTCGATAGTTTGCGCCAGCGCAATGCTTCGCTGTTCGACATCCGCAACGCGGAGCGTTACCTGATCGCCTATCCGAAAAGTCCGGACGAGGCACGCGTGCTGTGGCAGGCGGCGCAGGCGCAGAACCAGAAACGCGCCGAGCCGATCATTCCGCACGCGCAGCCGTTTCCCGCCGCCGACCGGGAACAATCCGACATCAAGCGCAACAATTTCCTGGCCCTCGTGTTCTGCATGATGCTGGGCACGGCCGCCCTGCCCCACATCCTGATGCGATCCTACACCACGCCGTCCGTGCACGAAACGCGCGTGTCCGTCTTCTGGACCCTGTTCTTCATCTTGTTGATCTACCTCACGATTCCCGCACTGGCCGTGCTGGTCAAGTACGATATTTACTCGGCGCTGGTGGGCACGCAATACACGAACCTGCCCACCTGGGTATCTTACTGGGCCAACGTGGACAAGCTCAGCCCCCTGATCAGCATCGTCGACGTCAACCGCGACGGCATCGTGCAACTGGCGGAAATTTCCATCGATGCCGACGTGCTGGTGCTGGCCACGCCCGAGATCGCCGGCCTGCCCTACGTGATCTCCGGCCTGGTGGCGGCCGGCGGCCTGGCTGCCGCCCTGTCGACGGCCGATGGCTTGCTGCTGGCCATCTCCAACGCCCTGTCACACGATATTTATTACAAGGTGGTCGATCCCACCGCCTCGACGCAAAAGCGCGTGACGATCTCGAAATTGCTGCTGCTGGCCGTAGCCTTCATCGCCGCCTATGCGGCCTCGCAAAAGCCGGCGGACATTTTGTCGCTCGTGGGCGTGGCCTTTTCCTTGGCCGCCTCGACCCTGTTTCCGCCGCTGGTGCTGGGCGTGTTCTGGAAACGCGCCAACCACCAGGGCGCGCTGGCCGGCATGCTGGCGGGCTTTGGCGTGTGCCTGTATTACATGCTGCACACGAGCACCATGCTGGGCGGTAATGCCAGCGGTCAATGGTTTCATATCGCGCCCATTTCCGCCGGCATCTTCGGCGTGCCGGCCGGCCTGGCCGCCGCCGTGCTGGTCAGCTGGCTGACGCCGGCACCAGGACGTCGCAGCACGGGACTGGTCGAGCATATCCGGGCGCCGGAATAACAGCGCATCCAGGCCAAGGGATGAAATGGAGAAATTCCGCGACAGAACTATCGGAAAAAACTGCGCTCCGGCAAAAAAGGAGTAGGCTGGAGGGCCGTTCCATTTACGAGGAAATCCCATGCCGTCTGGAAAAATTCTTGTCGCCCAAGGGGGCGGCCCCACCGCCGTCATCAACCAGTCGCTGGTGGGCGTGGTGCTCGAATCGCGGCGCTTTCAACATGTCACGCGCGTGTATGGCGCGCTGCACGGCGTGCGCGGCATCATCAATGAAGAATTCGTCGATCTGACGCAGGAGACCAGCCACAACCTGGAACTGGTGGCCGCCACGCCATCCTCGGCCCTCGGTTCCACGCGCGACAAGCCCGATATTGCCTACTGCCAGCAAATCTTCGAAGTGCTGCGCGCGCACGAGATCGAACACTTCTTTTACATCGGCGGCAATGACTCGTCCGACACGGTGCGCATCGTCAGCGAGGAAGCGCACAAGGCCGGTTATCCGCTGCGCTGCATCCACATCCCGAAAACCATCGACAACGACCTGGTGGGCAGCGACCACACGCCCGGCTTTCCCTCGGCCGCGCGCTTCGTCGCGCAAGCGTTCGCGGGCGCCAACCTGGACAACGCGGCCTTGCCCGGCGTCTACGTGGGCGTGGTGATGGGCCGCCACGCAGGCTTTTTGACGGCCGCCTCGGCGCTGGGCAAGAAGTTCCCCGACGATGGCCCGCACCTGATCTACCTGCCCGAGCGTGTCTTTGCTCTGGATCAATTCCTCGCCGACGTGAAGGCCATGTATGAAAAACATGGCCGCTGCGTGATTGCCGTCTCGGAAGGCATCCACGATGCCTCGGGCGAGCCGATCGCCAGCCTGCTGGCCACACAGGCGGGCAATGCGGTCGAGCGCGATGCGCACGGCAACGTGCAATTGTCCGGCACGGGCGCGCTGGCCGACCTGCTGTGCGACGAGATCAAGGCGAAGCTGGGCATCAAGCGCGTGCGCGGCGATACCTTCGGCTATCTGCAGCGCTCCTTCATCGGCTGCGTCTCTGATGTAGATCAACGCGAAGCCCGCGAAGTGGGTGAAAAGGCCGTGCAATTCGCCATGTGGGGCGAGCGCGACGGTTCCGTCGCCATCAAGCGCACGGGTTTTTATTCCGTCGATTACGAGTTGCTGCCCCTGACGGACGTGGCGGGCAAGACGCGCACCATGGAAGACGAATTCATCAGCGCCAGCGGCACGGACGTGACGGATGCTTTCCGACTGTATCTGCGCCCGCTGCTCGGTTCTGGCATGCCGGACGCCTTCCGCCTACGCGCGGCGAAGGTGGCAAAGGTCTTGAAACCCTAGCTGTTTTCCGCAAGCAGCAGCGGCCGCAGCTTGACGGCCGCGTCCTTCAGTTGCGGCACGTGCTGCAGCAGCTGCTCCACGGACTTGCGCGCCACGGGCGCGTGGCAGGCGACGGCCGCCACGATGCGCCCGTCGGCCGCGCAGATGGGCACGGCCACGGCGACCATGCCATGCACGAATTCCTCGTCGTCGATGCCGATGCCCAGGCGGGCGATGCGCACGATCTCGCGCTCGAGCAGCACGGGGTCCGTGATGCTTTTCGGCGTGCGCGCCTGCAGGGTCAGCATGGCCAGCAACTCGCGCCGCTCCAGCAAATTCATGTGCGCCAGGAATAATTTTCCGCTCGCCGTGCAATGCATGGGCGCGCGCGTGCCCAGCACCAGATGCAGGCGCAGCGGTTCCTGCGTTTCCACGCGGTCCACATACACGATCGCATTCCCCTCGGGAATCGCCAGATTGCACGTCTCGCCCGTGGCCGCCACCAGGCTGCCCAGGATGCTGCGGCTCACACGGATCAGGGCATTGTTGCGCAGGGTCGCCAGCGCCAGGTTGGTGGAAGCGGCGCCCGGCACGTAGCCGCGTCCCACGGGCGTGCGCAGCACATAGCCATGTTGCTCCAAGGTATCGAGCAGGCGCATCATGCTGGCCTTGGGCACCTGCATGCGCGCGGCCAGTTGCGACAGGGTCAAGGGCTGGCTGGCGCTGGCCAGGTGCTCGATCAGGCGCAGCACGCGCAAGCCCCGCGCCTCGTCGCCATGGCTGGCCGCCGTGCTGGACGCCGCCTGGCTACCTTCTTCGGCCTCGGCCGGCCGTTTTTGAAACGCATCATGCATGTTCTGTTTCACCTCTCGCGTATGCGGCTGTTTCCGCTTGTCCCGGTGCTGCACGTCTTTTATAAATGGAACAAGAAGTTCCGAAAATAATCAATAAAGACCAGTGTATCGCAAAAACCGCCCGCCGAGGCGGCGCGATACCGCAACGCAGGAGACAAGAGCAATGTTGCAAACACACTATGATTACATCGTCGTCGGCGCCGGTTCCGCCGGCTGCGTGCTGGCCAACCGCCTGTCGCACGACAGCAACAACCAGGTATTGCTGCTGGAAGCGGGCGGCAAGGACAACAATCCCTGGATCCACGTGCCGGTCGGCTATTTCAAGACCATGCACGACCCGAATCTGGACTGGTGCTACCGCACGGAAGCGGACGCCGGCATCGCCGGGCGCCAGCTGCAATGGCCGCGTGGCAAGGTCTTGGGCGGTTCCAGCTCACTCAACGGCTTGCTGTACGTGCGGGGCCAGAAGGAAGATTACGACCGCTGGGCCGAACTGGGCAACGCTGGCTGGAGCTATGCCGAGGTACTGCCCTACTTTAAAAAATCGGAAGACCAGGAGCGGGGCGCCAGCGATTACCACGGCGTGGGCGGTCCATTGAAGGTGTCGGATTTGCGCCTGCGCCGCCCCATCGCCGAACACTTTATTGCGGGCGCCACGGAAAGCGGCATCCCCTTCAATACCGATTACAACGGCGCCACGCAGGAAGGCGTGGGCTACTTCCAGCAGACGGCCAGCAAGGGTTTGCGCTGGAGCACGGCCAAAGCCTTTTTGCGGCCGGCCCGCAAGCGCGCCAACCTGCGCGTGGAAGTGCACGCGCAAATCACCCGCGTGCTGTTCGAGGGCAAGCGTGCCGTCGGCATCGAATTCCGCCAGGATGGCCAGCTGCGCCAGGCGCGTGCCGGCGGCGAAGTGATTTTATGCGCGGGCGCCATCGGCTCGCCGCAAATCCTGCAATGCTCGGGCGTGGGTCCGCGCGCCCTGCTGGCTGACGTGGGCGTGCCTCTCGTGCACGACTTGCCCGGCGTGGGGCAGAACCTGCAAGACCATTTGCAAATCCGCCTCGTCTTCAAGACGCGCTTGAAAACACTGAACGATGAAGTCAACAGCCTGTGGGGCAAGCTGTGGGTGGGCATGCAATATGTGTTTTCGCGCTCCGGTCCTTTGACCCTGGCGGCCAGCCAGGTGACGGTATTTACCAAATCCTCGCCCGAGGTGGAGCGGCCCGACATCCAGTTCCACATGCAGCCGCTGAGCGCCGACAAGCCGGGCGAAGGCGCGCATCCGTTTTCCGCCTTCACCTCGTCCGTGTGCCAGCTGCGCCCGCACAGCCGCGGCCACGTGTCGATCAAGTCCGCCGACCCGCTCGCCTATCCGGGCATTTACCCGAACTACCTGTCCGACCCACGCGACCAGCGCACGGCGATCGCCGCCCTGCGCGTAGCGCGCAAAATCGCCGCCGCGCCGTCGCTGGCGCCGCACATCATTGCCGAGTTCGTGCCCGGCCCGCAATTCGAGACGGATGAAGAACTGCTGGATGCGGCGCGGCGCTTCAGCCAGTCCATCTACCACCCCAGCGGCACCTGCAAGATGGGCCATGACGCCATGGCCGTCGTCGACGACCGCCTGCGCGTACACGGCTTGCAGCACCTGCGCGTGGTCGATGCGTCGATCATGCCGGAAATCGTCTCGGGCAACACGAACGCTCCCACCATCATGATCGCGGAAAAAGCGGCCGACATGATCCTGGCGGACGCCGTGCGGCTGCCGCAGGCGGCCTGACCCACCCGCTCCATTCCCAGCAAGGAGGATGCCAACGGCGGACAGACCGGCCCGCCCCCAATGACTCGGCAAGCAGCCCAGCATCAAAAAATACATAATCGATATCGATTGGAGACTAGATATGGACAACAATCCCAACAATCCGAAAAAGGCCAAAGAGCTACGGAAAGTCGTGATGGCCAGCGTGATCGGCGCCACCATCGAGTGGTATGACTTTTTCTTATACGGCGTCGTCGCCGGCATCGTGTTCAGCAAGCTGTATTTCCCGGGCGGCGATCCGCTCGTTTCGACCATGCTGGCCTACGGCACCTTCGCCGTGGGCTTTCTGTCGCGCCCCATCGGCGGCGTGATCTTCGGCCACTTCGGCGACAAGATCGGCCGCAAGAGCATGCTGGTGATGACCCTGATGATCATGGGCATCTCCACCTTCCTGATCGGCGTGCTGCCCACGTATGACCACATCGGCTACTGGGCGCCCGGCCTGCTGCTGTTCCTGCGCGTGCTGCAGGGCATCGGCCTCGGCGGCGAGTGGGGCGGCGCCGTGCTGATGGCGTATGAATATGCGCCGCCGAAGGAGCGCGGCTTCTATGCGAGCCTGCCGCAGATCGGCCTGGCCATCGGCCTGTGCCTCGCCTCCGGCGTGGTGGCGGTTCTGTCGTACAGCCTGACGGATGCGCAATTCCTGTCCTGGGGCTGGCGCGTGGCCTTCATCCTGTCGGCCGCCCTCGTCTTCATCGGCATGTGGATACGCCTGAACGTGATGGAAACGCCGGAATTCCAGGCCGTCAAGGAAAAGAACGCGGAGACGCAGATTCCGTTTTTCGACCTGCTGAAACGCTACCCGGGCAATGTCTTGAAGGGTATGGGCGCGCGCTATATCGATGGCGTGTTCTTCAATATCTTCGGCGTGTTTTCCATCACCTATCTGACCAATACCATCAAGATCGCCCGCACGGAAGCGCTGATGGGCGTGATGGCGTCCGCCGTCGTAATGTGCTTCTGCATCCCGTTCTTCGGCCGCTTGTCGGACCGCATCGGCCGCACCAAGGTGTTTTTCTGGGGTTCACTGATCACGGGCGTGTCGGCCATCCCCGCCTTCTGGATCATGCTCAACCACGCCGACAATCCGCTGCTGCTGTGGTGTTCCGTGATCATCCCGCTGGGCGTGCTGTATTCGGCCGTGTACGGCCCGGAAGCGGCCCTGTTCTGTGACCTGTTCGACGCCAAGGTACGCTACACGGGCATTTCCTTCGTCTACCAGTTCTCCGGCATCTTCGCCAGCGGCCTGACGCCCATCATCGCCACCTACCTGCTGAAGACGGGCAATGGCGAACCGTGGCACATCGTCGGCTACATCCTGTTCGCGTCCCTCGTCTCGGCCGTCAGCGTGGCCATGATCGGCAGGGGCGGCTCGCAGCCGGATGGGCGCATGAAGCCGGCGCACGCAAGGTAAGCTGGCAACTGGCATAAAAAAAGCAGGCTCTCAAAGAGGCCTGCTTTTTTCTTACGAACGCCACAGCGCCTGACAAAACCGTAGCGAGCGCCAGTGATTTGTGGCTAAGAAGCGCAACCGTACTCTAGTACGGTGAGCATCGCAGGCCGCAAAGCGCGGCGCGCAGTAGGTTTGGTCAGGTGCGATCAGATAACGATGGTTTGATGCTCGTCGCCCACGCGGGCACGGATGGTGCCGATGCGCGAGACGGTTTCGCCGGCCGCTTGCAGCTGGGCGATGGCGGCGTCCGCGTTTTCCTGCGAGACGATCACGGTCATGCCGATGCCGCAGTTGAAGACGCGGTGCATTTCGGCGTCAGCCACGCCGCCGTGCTGTTGCAGCCACGTGAACAGCGGTGGCATGGTCCACGATTTCGAGTCCAGCTCGGCCACCAGGCCAGGCTGCAGCACGCGCGGGATATTTTCCACCAGGCCGCCACCGGTGATGTGCACCATGCCCTTGACTTCCATGGCGTCCATCAGCGCCAGCAATGGCTTGACGTAGATGCGCGTCGGCTGCATCAGCACGTCGGCCAGCTTGCGGCCATGGAAGTCGCCTTCCATGTCCGGTTTTGCCACTTCGATAATCTTGCGCACCAGCGAGTAACCATTCGAGTGCACGCCCGACGAAGCCAGACCCAGCACCACGTCGCCCGGGGCGATCTTGGTGCCGTCGATGATTTTCGATTTTTCCACGGCGCCGACGGCAAAACCTGCCAGGTCGTATTCTCCAGCCGGGTACATGCTCGGCATTTCCGCCGTTTCGCCGCCGATCAGTGCGCAGCCCGCTTGTTCGCAACCCTGGGCGATGCCCTTGATGACGTCGGTGGCGATGGCCACGTCCAGCTTGCCGCAAGCGAAGTAATCGAGGAAGAACAGCGGTTCGGCGCCTTGCACCAGGATGTCGTTGACGCTCATGGCGACCAGGTCGATGCCGACCGTGTCGTGGCGGTTCAGTTCGAATGCCAGGCGCAATTTCGTACCCACGCCGTCGGTGCCCGAGACGAGCACCGGTTCCTTGTACTTCTTGCTGATTTCAAACATGGCGCCAAAACCGCCCAGGCCGCCCATCACGCCTTCGCGCAGGGTGCGCTTGGCAAACGGCTTGATTGCTTCGACTAAAGCGTCGCCTGCGTCGATATCGACGCCAGCGTCACGGTAGGAAAGGGAAACATTAGAAGTCTGGTTCATGGTGTGGTGGCAGCGGAGGCGGTAAAATAGAAGGCGGATACCCGCCGGCACGCGCGCGCAAGCATGTTTTTCAACATCGTGCGGCAGGGCGCCAGCGGGTGAATTCGGTCGATCAAGTCGCTATTTTATCAAACTGCCCCGCCATTTCGTAATTAACTGCCTTTTTTTAACGCAACAGTACAAACTCCATGCCATTCGCCATCACCGCCGAACAGAAGCAAACAGCATTTTGGATCGCGGTCTGGCTGGCATTCCTGCTGCTGCTCGTCAGCCTGGGCCCCATCCTGACGCCCTTCCTGGCCGCCGCCATCCTCGCCTACGTGCTCAATCCCGGCGTGGACCGATTGCAACGCCTGCACTACAAGCGCTTTTACCTGCCCCGTCCGCTGGCCGTGCTGGTCGTCGTAGTGTTGTTTTTCCTCGCCATTACGGCGCTGGTACTGATCGTCGTGCCCGTGCTGCAGAAGGAAATTCCCTTGTTGCAGGCGCAGATTCCCCAATTTCTCAGCAAGGCCAACGAGTTCCTGGCGCCGAAACTGCGCGACCTGGGCATCCGCGTGCGCCTGGATGGCACGGGCATCAAGCGCATGCTGAGCCAGCAGATGGCCACCAGCGGCGATGAAATCTGGAGCACAGTACTGGCCTCGGCCCGTATCGGCGGCACGGCCGTGCTGGGCTGGCTGGCCACCGTGGTGCTGATTCCCGTCGTGCTGTTCTATCTGTTGCTGGACTGGCATCCCATGCTGGCGCGCATCGCCGCCGCCGTGCCGCGCCGCTGGGTCGGCCGCACGGTAGGCATGGCGCAGGAAGTCGATACCCTGCTGGCGCAATACCTGCGCGGCCAGTTGCTCGTCATGCTGGTGCTGGCCACGTATTACTCGGCCGCGCTGGCCATCGCCGGTTTCGAAGTGGCATTGCCTGTGGGCATCATCACGGGCTTGCTGGTGTTCATCCCCTACCTGGGCTTCGGCCTGGGCCTGATGCTGGCGCTGATCGCCGCCCTGCTGCAGTTCGCCGACTGGAGCGGCGTGATCGCCGTGGCCGTCATCTACGGCTGCGGCCAGGTCATCGAAGGCTTTTTCCTCACGCCGCGCCTGGTGGGCGAGCGCATCGGCCTGAACCCGCTGGCCGTGATCTTCGCCTTATTGGCTTTCGGGAAACTGTTTGGTTTCGTCGGCGTACTGCTCGCTTTACCCGCTTCTGCCGTGTTGATGGTCGCTTTTAAGCATCTAAGACGCCACTACCTGTCCAGCACCTTCTATAATGCATAATAAAAGCGGATATCATATCAACCTGGCAATACCAATGATGCACAAGCAGTAATGAAAAACAGGACAAGGCGTACGCCATGAAACAACTGGTGCTCGATTTAGGCACAGACCAGGCGCACAGCCTCGATACCTTCGAGGTGGGACAGAATGCCGAAGTGGCGCAGCTGATGCGCCAGTTCGCCGCGCGCACTTCGCGCGAACATTTTGCCTACCTGTGGGGCGAACTGGCCGCCGGCAAGAGCCATCTGCTCAAGGCCCTGGCCAGCACCGAGCGCGCGCGCTACATTTCGCCATTCTCGATCGAGTCCGAATTCGTGTATTCGCCCGACGTCGACCTGTACCTGCTCGACGACTGCGAAAAGCTGTCGCCGCTGGCGCAGATCGATGCCTTTGCCCTGTTCAATGAAATCCGCGCCAACAAGGCGTTCATGGTATGCAGCGGCGCCGTGCCGCCGGCCGTGCTGCCCGTGCGCGAAGACTTGCGCACACGCATGGGCTGGGGCCTGATCTATCAAATCCACGGCTTGACCGACGATGAAAAAATCGCCGCCCTGACCCAGGCGGCCACCACCCGCGGCTTGACCTTGTCGCCCGGCGTGTTACCCTATCTGCTGTCCCATTTCCGGCGCGACATGCGTTCGCTGTCGACGATGCTGGACTCTCTCGACCTCTACTCCCTTGAAACCCAACGCCCGATCACCTTGCCATTGTTGCGCGAGTTGCTGCAGGCGGAAGCGAAAGAATGATGAATCTGGCCCTGTTTGACCTCGACCACACCCTGCTGCCCATCGACTCGGATCACGAGTGGGGCGAATTCCTGGTACGCATCGGTGCCGTGGACGCCGCCGAATTCACCCGCCGCAACGACGAATTTTTCGCGCAATACCAGGCCGGTACGCTCGATCCGGTGGAATACCTGGAATTTTCCCTGGGCACCCTGGCGCAATTTCCGCGCGAACGCCTGGAAGCGCTGCACAAGCAATTCATGGCCGAAGTGGTCATGCCGGCCATCCGCCCCGAAGTCGTGGCCCTGCTGAAACAGCACCAGGACGCGGGCGACCTGCTGGCCATCGTCACGGCCACCAACCATTTCATCACCAAACCCATCGCCGATGCGCTGGGCGTCGAACATCTGCTGGCCGCCATGCCCGAGTATGACGACAAAGGCAATGTCACGGGCAAGCTGGTGGGCACGCCGACCCTGGGCGCGGGCAAGCTGACCCACACCCATGCCTGGCTGGAAAAAATGGGCAAGGAACTGGGGCAGTTCGAGCGCAGCTATTTTTACAGCGATTCGCACAACGACATTCCCTTGCTGTCGGTCGTGACCCACCCTGTCGCGACCAATCCCAATACCGCTTTGAGCGCACACGCATCCCTCCACGGCTGGCCATCACTCCACTTATTCAATGATTAAAAAATTCATCCGCAAGATCCTCGGCGTTAAAAAAGAGGCAGCGCGCGACACCACGGCACCCATCGTGCTCGGTCCTGCGCAACACGGAATCGACCCGAAACTGGTGTCGTCGAATGCCATCCGCGTCACCAGCAGCCTGCAGGAAGCGGGTTTTGAGGCCTTTGTCGTCGGCGGCGCCGTGCGCGACCTGCTGCTGGGCGTCAAACCGAAAGACTTCGACATCGCCACCAACGCTACGCCGGAACAGGTCAAGCGATTGTTCCGCCGCGCCTTCATCATCGGCAAGCGCTTCCAGATCGTACACGTGATGTTCGGCCAGGATTTGCTGGAAGTGACGACCTTCCGCGGCGCGGGCGCCGATTCCGCGCCCAAGGATGAACACGGCCGCGTCCTGCGCGACAATACCTTCGGCTTGCAGCACGAAGACGCGCTGCGCCGCGACTTCACCATCAACGCCATGTACTACAACCCGGCCACGCAGGAAGTGCTGGACTACCACGGCGGCGTGGAAGACATCCGCGCCAAGACCTTGCGCATGATCGGCAAGCCGGAAGAGCGCTACCGCGAAGACCCCGTGCGCATGCTGCGCGTGGTGCGCTTCGCCGCCAAGCTGAAATTCACCATCGAGCCGCATACGGCCGCGCCGATTCCCATCATGGCGCCGCTGATCAACAATGTGCCCGCGCCGCGCGTGTTCGACGAAATGCTCAAGCTCCTGATGAGCGGCCACGCGCTGGCCTGCCTGCAGCAGCTGCGCAAGGAAGGCTTGCACCACGGCCTGCTGCCGCTGCTCGACGTGGTGCTGGAGCAGCCGCTGGGCGCGAAATTCGTCACCCTGGCGCTGGACGCCACAGACGCCCGCATCGCCGCCGGCAAGACCGTCTCGCCGGGTTTCCTGTTTGCCTCGCTGCTGTGGCACCAGGTGCTGGAAAAATGGACGGCCTACCGCGCCGCCGGCGAATCGACCATCCCCGCGCTGCACCTGGCGGCCGACGACGTGCTCGATTCGCAAACGGAAAAACTGGCCTTGCAGCGCAAGATCGGCTCCGACATGCGCGACATCTGGTCGATGCAGCCGCGCTTCGAGCGCCGCGTCGGCAAGGCGCCGTACAAGCTGCTCGAGCACCTGCGCTTCCGCGCCGGCTACGACTTCCTGCTGCTGCGCTGCGCCTCGGGCGAGATCGACATGGACATCGGCGAATGGTGGACGGCCTTCTACGAAGGCGACGAGGAAACGCGCGAAGCGCTGCTCGTCAGCGCCAATGCCGCGCCGGGCGCCGTCAAGAAGAAGCGTCCGCCACGCCGCAGCACGCGCAGCAAGACGGGCACCGGCGGCTCGACCAGCGGCAGCACCAGCGGCGAGTAAACGCAGCCATGCAGACAGCAACGGCAGTTATCGCTTATATCGGCATCGGGGCGAACCTGGGCGACGCGCGCGCCAACGTGCAGGATGCGCTTGCGCGCCTGGCGCGCCTGCCCGGCGCCAGCTTGCTGGACGCCTCGGCCAGCTACCGCACGGCGCCCATCGATTCGAGCGGCGACGACTACATCAACGCCGTGGCGCGCATCAGCACCACCGTGCCGGCAGAGGAACTGCTGCTGGCCCTGCACGCCATCGAAGCGGCGCACGGGCGCGAACGGCCCTACCGCAACGCCCCGCGCACGCTGGACCTGGACTTGCTGCTGTACGGCGACGAGCAGATCGCCAGCGCCACCCTGACGGTGCCGCATCCGCGCCTCACCGAGCGCGCCTTCGTGCTGGTGCCGCTGCTGGCCCTGGCGCCCGCCATCGCCGTGCCCGGCCTGGGGCCGGCGCAGGACTACCTGGCAAGCGTGGCCGACCAGGCCATCAGCCAGCTCTGACCCCGCCTCTGCCCCATCTCGCTCCCATCCTCTACAATGCCGCTCCTGCAGCGCGCCGCATAAAGTACTACACTAGCGGCGTCGCAATCGCATCACCCCCTTTCACTCTAGAGAATACCTATGTCCGCTTATTTGCAAGGAACAGATCTGGCAGCCAAAGACAAGGCCGCCGCACCGGCACCGGCGCCATCCAAGCCTGTCGCCAACAAGGCCGTGACCATCCATACGCTGGCCACGCTGCGCGCCGCCGGCGAGAAGATCACCATGCTGACCTGCTATGACGCCAGCTTCGCGTCCCTGATGGACCGCTGCGGCGTGGAAATCCTGCTGATCGGCGATTCGCTCGGCATGGTCTGCAATGGCCACAGCTCCACCCTGCCCGTCACCGTGGCCGAACTGGCCTACCACACGGCATCCGTGGCGCGCGGCAGCAAGTCCGCCATGATCGTCGCCGACCTGCCGTTCGGCGCCTATGGCACGCCCGAGACAGCCTATGCCAACGCCGTCATCCTGATGCAGGCTGGCGCGCACATGATCAAGATCGAAGGCGGCGCCTGGCTGGCCGAGATCGTCCGCTTCCTCACCGAGCGCGGCATCCCCATCTGCGCCCACATCGGCCTGACGCCGCAATTCGTGCACCAGCTGGGCGGCTACAAAGTGCAGGGCAAGAGCACGGAAAGCGCCACGGAGCTGAAGAACGACGCGCTGACGCTGCAAAACGCGGGCGCCGCCATCGTGCTGATGGAAGCGATGCCGTCGCAGCTGGGCAAGGAAGTGACCGAGATGCTGACGATTCCGACGATCGGCATCGGTGCCGGTCCCGATTGCTCGGGCCAGGTCCTCGTCATGCACGACATGCTGGGCGTCTTCCCAGGCCGCAAGGCACGCTTCGTGCGCAACTTCATGGAGGGCGCGGCCAGCATCGACGACGCCGTCATCGGCTATGTCAAAGCCGTCAAGAATGGCAGCTTCCCGGCGCTGGAACACTGCTTCTGATGTCATTCCGCCTGTCGGCCTGCGCGCTGCGCGCCAGGCCGACAGCGCTTCGCTTTACCCCACCTGTATCCACGTCGTCTTCAACTCCGTGTACTTGTCCAGCGCGTGCAGCGACTTGTCGCGCCCGTTGCCCGACTGCTTGTAGCCGCCGAACGGCACGGTGATATCGTCGCCGTCGTACTGGTTGACGTGTACGGTGCCCGCGCGCAGGGCGCGCGCCGTCTGGATGGCCTGGGTGATGTCGGATGTCCACACGGCCGCCTGCAAGCCGTACGGCGTGGCGTTGGCCTGTTTCACCGCCTCGGCAATATCCGTAAAGCCCAGCACGGACAAGACGGGCCCGAATATCTCTTCGCGCGCGATCGTCATGCCGGCGTCCACGCCGAAGACGGTGGGTTGCACGTAATAGCCACCCGTATCAAGAAGCACGGCCTCGCCGCCGCCCAGCAGCTGCGCGCCTTCCTGCTTGCCGGAAGCGATATAGTCCATCACGGTCTTCATCTGCGTGGCGTCGACGATGGCCCCCATGACGGTGGCTTCGTCGAGCGGGTCGCCCGGCTGAAAGCGGGGCAGCATGGCCAATGCCTTGGCCAGGAATTCGTCCCTGATCGATTCTTCCACGAACAAACGCGAGGGCGCATTGCAGCTTTCGCCCTGGTTGAAAAAGATGGAACCGACGGCGGCCGCCACGGCCTTGTCCAGGTCAGGGCAATCGGCGCAAACGATGTTGGCGGACTTGCCGCCCAGTTCAGTCCACGCCCGTTTCAGATTCGACTGGCCCGCCATCTGCACGATCAATTTGCCCGTGCGCGTGGAACCCGTAAAGCCGATGCAATCGACATCCATGTGCAGGGCCAGTGCGGCGCCCGCCTCGTGGCCGTAGCCGGGCAGCACGTTGAACACTCCCACAGGCACGCCCGCTTCGAGCGCGATGTCGGCCAGGCGCAGGGCCGTCAGCGGCGATTTTTCGGACGGTTTCAAGATCACGCTGTTGCCGGCGGCGAGGGCGGGCGCGATCTTCCAGGCGGCCATGATCATCGGGTAGTTCCACGGCACGATGGCGGCGACGACACCCACCGGTTCGCGCGTGATCAGGGCCAGGCTGTCGGCAGGGGTGGGGGCGATTTCATCGTAGACCTTGTCGATCGCCTCGCCATACCAGCGCAGGCAGTTGGCCGTGGCGCCCACGTCCACGCTCTGGCTGTATTTGATCGGCTTACCCATGTCCAGGGTTTCGAGCAGGGCCAGTTCGGGACCGTATTTCTGCACCAGCTCGGCGAACTTGATCAGCACGCGCTTGCGCTGCGCGGGCGATTTCCCTGCCCAGCGGCGGTCGTCAAAAGCGGCACGCGCGGCCTGCACGGCCGCATCCACGTCCGCGCCATCGCAACGCGCCACCTGCCCCAGCAAACGCCCATCGATGGGCGACAAATTGTCGAAGGTCTGGCCGGACCTGGCCGCGACCCGCTCGCCATTGATGAAGGCGCGTCCATCGATCTCGAGCGCTGCGGCACGTGCGTGCCAGCTGGTGTTTTCCGTCATGGTCGTCTCCTGCAAGATGAAAACGCCAGCTTACTCCTAGTCCGCCGAATACGCCGCAGACAGTTGCTTGCGACGTCTCCGGTCAGCGCGCGCCAGCATCACGGCATACGCGATCACGGCGAGTGTCACGACGAGTATCGTCAGCGCGGCGATGGCGTTGACGCGCGGATCGAGCCCCAGACGCGCGCGCGAGAAGATCACCAGCGGCATCGTCGTCGAGCCGGGGCCGGACAAAAAGGCTGACAGCACCACGTCATCGAGCGACAGGGTAAATGTCAGCAGCCAGGCCGATGCCAGGGCTTGCGTGATGTTCGGCAGGGTCACGAGGAAGAACACCTGGTGCGCGCGGCAGCCCAGGTCCATGGCCGCCTCGGCCAGCGACTTGCTCATTTCCTGCAGGCGCGACTGCACCACCACGGCAGCATACGCCATGCCCAGCAGGGTGTGGCCCAGCCAGATGGTCAGCACGCCCCGCTCGGGGAAACCGAAGACCTTTTGCATGGACACCAGCATCAGCAGCAGGGATAAGCCAATGATCACTTCCGGCATCACCAGCGGCGCGCTGACCATGGCGGAAAACACGGTGCGGCCACGGAAGCGCTGATAGCTGGTCAAGGCGAAGGCGGCGAACGTGCCGAGGATGACGGAAGATGTCGCCGACATGAAGGCGATCTTCAAGGACAAACCGAAACCCGCGATGATTTCCATGTCGCTCATCAGCTCGCTATACCAGCGCAGCGAGAAGCCGCTCCACACCATGTCCTGGCGCGAGCTGTTGAACGAAAAGACGATCAGCACGATGATGGGCAGGTACAGGAACAGATAGCCCAGCGAGAGCCAGCCGCGCCCGAACCAGCGCTGCAGGAAATTACGTCCGTTCATGTGCGCTCCTCCGCGTCCTGGTCCGTCTTGTATTTGTTAAAAATGGCCATCGGCACAAGGATCAGCAGGATCACCAGCACCGTTACCGACGAAGCCATGGCCCAGTCGTTATTGGTGAAGTATTCATCCCACAGCACCCTGCCGATCATCAGGGTTTCCGGGCCGCCCAGCAGCTCGGGAATCACGTATTCGCCCACGGACGGGATGAACACCAGCATGGCGCCGGCGATGATGCCCGACTTCGACAGCGGCACCGTGATGCGCCAGAACGCCTGCAATGGCGTGGCGCCCAGGTCGGCCGCCGCTTCCAGGTAGCGCATGTCCATTTTCACCAGATTGGCGTACAGGGGCAAAATCATGAAGGGCAGATAGGCGTACACCATGCCGACCACCAGGGAAAACGAGGTATTCATCATGTGCAGCGGTTCGCTCACCACACCCAGCGCGATCAGCAGGTCGTTGAGCAAGCCGTGATTGGCCAGGATGCCCTTCCACGCATACACGCGCAGCAGGAACGAGGTCCAGAACGGCAACATCACCAGCATCATCAGCACGGGGCGGATCGACGGTTTGGCGCGCGCCATGAAGTAGGCGAACGGGTAGCCTATGCACAGGCAGATGGCGGTGGTGATGGCCGCGTACTTGATGGAGCTGAGGTAGGTGAGCAGATACAGTTCATCGGCGGCGATGAACAGGTAATTTGCGATTTTCACCTTCAGCACGACGATGCCGTCGACATACGACAGCAAGCCGCCGAACGGGCTGCCCGCTGTGTCCATGTCGGACAGGCTGATGCGCAGCACGATCAGGAAGGGCACCAGAAAGGCGGCCGCCAGGAACAGCGACGGCACGGCGATGACGACGTTGCGGCCCGCATTTTTCCCCGTTATCCAGCGCAGGGTGACGAGATTGCGCAGCAATTGCAAAATAGGCGTCATGATGGCCTCAGCTGGTCAGCACGACGATGTCGGCGCCATCCCACCAGACCCACACGCGCTGCTCGCGCTCGAGGCGCGAGACATCGTGGCGGGCCGCGTTGGTGCGCGAGACTTTCACCACACTGCCGCTGTCGAGGCGCACGTGGTAACTGGTTTCATTGCCAAAATACGCCATGGCGACGATCACGCCCTGGGCGCAGTTATAGCCATGTTCGGCCGGCGACGCGCGCTCCTCCAGGGCGGGAGGCTCGATCTGGATGCCGATTTTTTCGGGGCGCACGGCCACCGAGACATCCATGCCCAGGTTGCCCGTGATGCCATGCGCGACATACTGGCGGCCATCGGGCGTGTCGATGATCACGTGATCCGGTTCGTCTTCCGTGATGCGGCCATCGAACAGATTCACGCTGCCGATGAAGTCGGCCACGAAACGGCAGTTCGGCGTTTCATAGATTTCGCCTGGCGCCCCCACCTGCAGGATACGTCCTTCGCTCATGACGGCGATGCGCGTGGCCATGCTCATGGCCTCGTCCTGGTCGTGCGTGACCATCACGCAGGTGACGCCCACCTGCTCGATGATGTTCACCAATTCCATCTGCGTGCGTTCGCGCAGTTTTTTATCCAAGGCGCCCAACGGCTCGTCGAGCAGCAGCAATTGCGGCCGCTTGGCCAGGCTGCGCGCCAGCGCCACGCGCTGCTGCTGGCCGCCAGACAGCTGGTGCGGCTTGCGCTTCGCGTACTGGCCCAGCTGCACCAGCGCCAGCATCTGCTCGACGCGCGCCGTCACTTCCGCTTTCGGCAAGCCGTCGCGGCGCAGGCCGAAGGCGATGTTGTCCCACACGGACAAATGAGGGAACAGCGCATACGACTGGAACATCATGTTGATGGGGCGCTGGTGCGGCGGCACATCGACGATGCTGCTGCCCGCCAGGGCGATGCGGCCCGACGTCGGCGTCTCGAAACCGGCCAGCATGCGCAGCAGGGTCGACTTGCCGCAACCTGAACTGCCCAGCAAGGCGAAGATCTCGCCCTTGTTGATCGTCACGGAAATGTCATTGACGGCGCGCACGCCATCGAATTCCTTGACCAGTTGATCAATCAGCAAAAAAGGCGCTGGGGCGTCGCTGGCCGAAGCAAAGGGTGTTGCTATCGTCATGTGTGGGTGGCTTCTGGGTAAGAGGGTGTCAAAATGAAAAACTGGCCGCTACAAAGAGCGACCAGGATGGAAGTTTAGCGGAACTGTCGCCATTGCGGTCCAAAAAATGCGCAGATGGCGGCAAAATGGGGCAAAAACCTACACCCAGCCCTTCGCCTGCACGTCCGCATGGGTCTTGTCCAGGCATACCCGTATCAAGCCCACCATTTCGTCGATCTGCGCGCGCGTCATGACCAGGGGCGGCGCGACGATCATTCGCTCGCCCACGGCGCGCATGATGACGCCGTTGTCGAACATGTGGCCGCGGCAGATCATGCCCACGCCCTGGTTCTCGTCGAACAGTTCATTCTCGTGCACGGTGGCGCCCTTCTTGCGCACCAGGTTCAGGCCCGCAACCAGGCCGCAGCTGTCCGCATAACCGACCAGCGGATGTTCGCCCAGGCTGGCGAAGCACTGTTTCAGGTACGGTCCCGTATCCTCGGCCACCTTGGCCACCAGTTGCTCTTCCTCGATGATACGGATATTTTCCAGCGCGGCCGCGCAGGCCACGGGGTGGCCGGAATACGTGAAACCGTGCGTGAATTCGCCGCCCTGCTCGATCAGCACCTTGGCGACCCTGTCGCCCACCAGCACGCCGCCCAGCGGCACGTAGCCCGAGGTGACACCCTTGGCAAAGGTGATCAGGTCGGGCTTGATGCCGAACAGTTCGGAGCCGAACCAGCGCCCCAGGCGGCCGAATCCGCAGATGACTTCATCGGCGATGAGCAAAATACCGTACTTGTCGCAGATGCGCTGGATCTCGGGCCAGTAGGTCGAGGGCGGGATGATCACGCCGCCGGCGCCCTGCACCGGTTCGCCGATGAAGGCGGCCACCTTGTCGGCGCCGATTTCCAGGATTTTGTCTTCCAGCCAGCCGGCCGCCTTGATACCGAATTCCTCGGGACTCAAGCCGTGACCCGATTCCAGGTAATTCGGCTGGCCGATATGCGCGATACCAGGGATGGGCAAACCGCCCTGCGCATGCATGCCATCCATGCCGCCCAGCGACGCTCCAGCCACCGTGCTGCCGTGATACGCATTGTGGCGGCTGATGACGGTATGGCGCTCCTTGTGGCCAAGAATGTCCCAGTAGCGGCGCACCATGCGCAAATTCGTGTCATTGCCCTCGGAGCCGGAGCTGGTGAAGAACACGTGCTGGAAATGCGGCGGTGATATTTGCGCCAGCTTGGCCGCCAGCTGCGCGGCCGGCACGTTGGTCGTGCCAAAGAAGCTGTTATAGAAGGGCAGCGTCTCCATTTGCCGGTACACGGCTTGCGAGATCGACGTGCGGCCGTAGCCCACGTTGACGCACCACAGGCCCGACATGCCATCGACGATTTTCTTGCCTTGGCTATCCCACAGGTAGACACCGTCGCCGCGCACGATCACGCGCGCCCCCTTGCCGGCGAGGTCCTGGAAATCGGTGAACGGGTGCAGGTAGTGGGCCGAATCCATCTGCTGGATGGCGGCCGTGTCGTACACCTGCGGCGCCGCGTTTTTCTGCGCCACGGAGGCGACCAGGGCGGCGCTGGGCGCCAGCGGATTGTGTGTTGTGCTCATTGCGATCCTTTCCTATACGTGCAGCAGCAGATGTTCGCGCTCCCACGGACTGATGACGGTCATGAATTCCTGATGCTCGAGGTCCTTGATGGCCGCATACACGTCGATGAAGCGCTCGCCCAGCACCGTGCGCAGCTTGTCTTCCGCGCGCAGCAGCTGCAACGCTTCCGGCAAGCCTTGCGGCAGTTCGAATTTCAAATCATAGGCACTGCCCACCATCATCGGCGTCGCTTCCAGCTGTTCCGTCATGCCCAGGTAGCCGCAGGCCAGGGTCACGGCCAGCGCCAGGTAGGGATTCGCGTCGGCGCCGATGATGCGGTTTTCCACGCGCCGGTCCTGCACGCCCGATTCGGGCACGCGGAAGCCCACCGTGCGGTTATCCAGGCCCCACTGGATGTTGATGGGCGCGGCCGTGTGGCGCACGATGCGGCGGTAGGAATTCACGTAGGGCGCGACGATGGCCATGGCCGATGGCATGTAGCGTTGCAGGCCCGCGATGTAATGCTTGAAGATGGGCGCAGCCGAACCATCCTCGTTACTGAAAATGTTCAGGCCCGTCTTCGCATCGACAACGCTCTGGTGCACGTGCATGGCGGAACCCGGTTCGCCCGCCATGGGCTTGGCCATGAAGGTGGCGTACATATCGTGTTTCAGGGCAGCTTCGCGCAGGGTGCGCTTGAAGAAAAACACCTTGTCGGCCAGGCCCAGCGGATCGCCGTGCAGAAAGTTGATTTCCATTTGCCCTGCGCCGATCTCGTGGATCAGGGTGTCGACGTCAAGGTTCATCAATTCGCAGTAATCGTAGATATCCTCGAACAGGGGATCGAACTCGTTGACAGCGTCGATGCTGTACACCTGGCGGCTCGTCTCGGCCCGCCCGCTGCGCCCGATGGGCGGCTTCAAGGGCAAGTCCGGGTCCGTGTTTTTCGCCGTCAGGTAGAACTCCAGTTCCGGCGCCACCACGGGTTTCCAGCCCTTGTCCGCATACAGTTTCAGCACGCGGCGCAGCACGGAGCGCGGCGCGAAATCGACCAGCATGCCGTCGGCAAAATAGCAGTCGTGGATGACTTGCGCGGTGGGATCCGTGGCCCACGGTACCATGGTGATGGTGGTGGGATCGGCCTTCAAGATCATGTCGCGGTCGGTGCTGGAAATGGCACGGTCATAGCCGCCATCGTCGACCGGGTAATTGCCCGTCACCGTCATGCCCAGTACCGCTTCCGGGATGCGCATGCCGCGCTCCTGGGTAAATTTCCCGCGCGGCAGGATCTTCCCCCGCGCCACGCCCGTCAAATCGGGCACCAGGCATTCGATTTCCGTGACGCGCTTTTCATTGAGCCACAAATCCATATCCGTATAGGTGAAATTTTCGCGTATTGCCATGTTTCCCTCTCGTTGGTCTTGCGCTTTTCCTGATTAAGCGCCGCATGGTGCCGGTGCGGCGCGCCTGTCATTCTTTATTCCTGTGCTGCTGTTCCTGGAAATCGCGGCACGCCTGGCCAAAGGCGCCGAATAGCCGCATCGACTGCGGGTTGTCTTCCACCTGCCATTCCGGGTGCCATTGCACGGCCAGCGTAAAACCGGCGGCACTGGCCACGCTATACGCTTCCACCAGGCCGTCGTCGGCCAGTGCTTCCACCAGCAAGCCATCGGCCAGCCGGGCGACGCCCTGGCCATGCAAGGAATTGACCATCATCTCGCTCTCGCCGCCCAGCAGGCGTGACAGCAGGCCTTCGGGCATCAGCTTGATGCGGTGCGCGGGCATGTACTGGCGCGCCAGGGGATCGAGCACATTCTCCCTGTGGTCCTGCATGCCCGACACGACGTGCACGGCCTGGTGCAGGCTGCCGCCAAGGGCCACGTTGACTTCCTGGAAGCCGCGGCAGATGGCCAGCAGGGGCAGCTGGCGCGCCAGCGCGGCGCGGATCAGGGGCAAGGTGGTGGCGTCGCGCGCGGGATCTTGCGGCAGGTCGGGATGCAGGATGTCTTCGCCATACAGGCGCGCGTCGACGTTCGAGGCGGAACCGGTCAGCATGACGCCGTCGGCGATGTGCAGCGCCGCTTCCAGGTCCACATCCGCACCCAGGGCGGGCAGCAGCAGCGGCATGCAGCCGGCGCCGCGCAGCACGGCGTGCAGGTATTTGTCCTGCGCCATGTGCCAGATGTGGCTGCCAAGCTGGCGCTGGCAGGCGGGGACGAGAACGATGGGACGGCGCATAGAGTGCTACCTCGCTGGCGTGACGATCCAATGACAGCCCATGACGGCGCTGCCGCTCGCTTCACTGTACAGCAGAGCCGGCAGGGGCGACCACACCGATGGCCGTGGCCAGCGGCGGCACACATCGCCTACACTACGGCTTTGCAATATTGTCTTTGTTAAAATCATCATATGCCCGTCCGGCGCCAAATACCAGCGCCACCGGCAAAGTCTTCTTACTTTCCCATGCATCCACACCGTTTTCCAGCCTTTCTAAATACCTGTTTCACCCTATGGGAGCAACCATGAAGCACATGCCGTGGCGCGACTTCTTCGCCCTCGTGGTGAGCATCGGCGTGGTGGGCCTGGGCCTGGGCGCCACCATGCCGCTCACCGCGCTGACCCTGCACCAGCGCGGCGTGGGCACGGACATCATCGGCATGATCACGGCCGTCAGCGCCCTCGGCATCCTGGCAGCCTCGCCGTTCGTCTCGCGCTGGGTAGGACGCTTCGGCGCGCGCGCCACCATGCTGGGCGCCGTGTGGGTGGCATCGCTGGCGACGATCGCCATGCAGTTCACCGATCACCTGCTGGCGTGGAGCGTGTTGCGCTTCCTGTTCGGCGGCGCCATGGGCGTGCTGTTTACCATCGGCGAAGCGTGGGTGAACCGCCTGGCGCCCGACAATTCGCGGGGACGCGTGGTGGCCATGTACACCACCAGTTTTACCTTCTTCCAGCTGATCGGCCCCGCCCTCGTGGCCCTGTTCAACGACAAGATCAGCTGGAGCTTCGCCGCCTGCGGCCTGCTGTTTTTGCTGGCCGTGCCGGGATTGATGCTGATCTCGAACAGCGGCCCGGAACGCGAACCGGAGGAACATGGCGTGAAATGGACCCTGATCCTGCCGCGCATGCCGATGATCGTGCTGGGCGCCGCCTTCTTCGCCCTGTTCGACACGCTGGCATTAAGCTTGCTGCCCCTGTACGCGATGGAGCACGGCATCGGCACGGACCTGGCCCTGCTGTCGGCCACCGTGGTACTGGTGGGCGACACGGGCCTGCAATTCGCGCTGGGCTGGATGGCCGACCGCTTCGGCCGCGCCAAAGTCCACGCGGGCTGCGGCGTGGCCGTCTGCCTGCTGCTGCCGCTGCTGCCGTTCGCCGTCGGCACGCCGTGGCTGTGGTGGACCTTGCTGCTGTTGCTGGGCGCGGCGGCGGGCGGCATCTACATGCTGGCGCTGGTGGCGTGCGGCGAGCGTTTTACGGGCCTGTCACTGACCAGCGCCAGCGCCATCGTCAACGCCACCTGGGGCGTGACCAGCGGTGGCGGCCCCCTGCTGACGGGAATCCTGATGCAATCGGTGGGCGTGAACGCCCTGCCGGCCGTGATGTGGGTGTGCGCCGCCATTTTCGTGGGCAGCGCCGTGTGGGAACGCAGGAAGGGGATCGTTTAACTTCCGCTACTTCTTTTCCAGGCGCCGCTGCAATTCCTCGGCCACCGGATAATCGGGATACGCCTGCCGGAACGCCGTCCACTCCTCGTGTGCCAATGCGCCTTCGCCGGCCTTCAAGAGGGCGTCGATCTTCACCAGCCACACGGAAGCGTCGAGCTTTGCGGGCGGCGGCATCGGCGCGGAGCGGGCCGCGACGGGCGCGGGCTTGGCCAGCGCGCGCTGCATGCTGGCCTCGGCCTGCATGGCGGCTTGCGGCTCCATCGCCTGATGCATGTCCGTGGGTGGCGGCGGTGGCGGCGATGCTGCCAGTTCAGCCGTCGGCGCTGACTTGGCTACCGCCATGGCGCGCGGTGCAGGCGCAGGCGCCGGTGCCTGCGCGGGTGGACTGGAGACGACTGCCTGCGGCACCGGCGCCGCGGCAGGCATCACTTCCTGCGTGACCGGTTCCCCGACCACGGGAAATTGCGCCGGCTTCGAGCCGAACCAGTCCACGCCGATCAGGTTGACCGTCAACAGCACGGCCGCGGCCAGTCCCAGCGGAACGCGCCAGCGCTGCAGGTAGTCCGGTGCTTGCTTGGCGGGCAAGGTGCGCAGCACGCCATCGGCGCTGTCGTTCGCGGCCGCCGGCTGCTGCAAGGCTCTTTCCGCATCCGCCAGAATGACCGTATCGAGCGCGCTGGAAGGCGCGGGCTGCGGCAGGCTGGCCAGCAGCGCGTTCAATTCCTCGTCGTGCCGTTCGTCGTTATCTTGATTGTGCGTATTCATGCCTGTCCTCCCGCGCCAGCGGCGCTGTCCAAGCCCGCGCGCAACTTCTGCATGGCGTAGCGCAGCCGGCTCTTGACGGTTTCCGCTTCCGCCCCCGTCACCACGGCGATCTCGAGAATGCTCATGCCGCTGAACTGCTGCAGCACCAGCGCTTCCTTTTGCTCGGCCGGCAGCGCGGCGATGGCCGCATGCAGCAACGCGTGCTGCTGTTTCTGCTCCAGCGATTGCAGCGGCGATGCCCCCTCGTCCATCAGTTCGCCCACGTCGTCGTGTTCCTGTCCTTCCCGCTGGCGCAGCAGGTCGATCAGGCGGTTGCGCGCGATCTGGTACAGATAGGTGCGAAACGCGGCCTGCGGCTGGTAGCCGGCGCGCGCCGCATGCAGGCTGGCCCACGCATCCTGCACGATCTCGTCCACCCACGCGCGGCGCGGCGCGCGCCAGGCCACGAAGCGGTACAGTCCCAGGCTATGGCGCCGGTACAATTCGCGAAACGACGGCAGGTCGCCGGCGCTATAACGCAGCATCAGGTCTTCATCCGTCGCGGTAATGAGGGTGTCGGGCATGCGAAGCAGTGTAGCCGAACTACGCGGCAGCGCCAATTTCCCTGCTCCTTCAGCGTAAAGCGGATGCAATGGGCGCATAGCTGATGCGGCGCACTTCGCGGACCTGCCCTTCCCTAAGCGCTCCTTCCACCAGTTCATAGCCGAGCAGGGCGAAGACCCGCCCCTGCAGGAACAGGGGGCGCGCATTGCCATACCAGTCCACGCAGGACGCGCGGCAGCCGTCGTCCGGGGGCTGACCGGGCCGCGCCGCCAGCGCGCCCAGTTCCGTCAATTGCAAGCCGCTGTTGCGCAGGTACAGCACGGAAGCCGATGACTTGTTCAAGCCTGGCCGTTCGTCCGCGCCCAGGATGGGCAAGCCGATCATGCCCTCGCCGGCCGCTTGCGGCTTGTAGAAAAAGCCGTGGCTGCGCGATTCGCCCTGCGCCGCATCGGCGCGGATATAGCGCGTGGCAACCGCCGCCTGCGCTCCCAGGCGAATGCTGCTGAAGTGCAGATCCCGTCCCTGCGCGCCGATCACCACGGCGTCATCGCCCAGCGCCTCGATGCGTTCCACGCCGCGCGGCAGGGACAGGGCTTGCACGCTGCCCCCATCGGCCCAGCGTACGGCATACAGGGGCTGGCGCGGCCAGGCCTGGTCAGCCTTGCGGCGTCCGGGATTGCCCGGATTGCCGTACAACAGATACGGTCCCACATAGCGGTTTTGCAGCCCGTAGCCGCCACCACCGGGCAGCGCCTTGTAGCTGCTGGCGGGCGCACTGTCGCGGCCATCGGAAAACGACGCCAATGGCACGCGCAGCAGCGCCATGTCACCCCGGCCACGCGTGCCATCCCACATGGCGTCGCCCTGGCCTTCGGCGCGCAGCAGGACGTTCAGGTGGCCATCCGCGCTTTCCAGGAACGAGAACTGGTCGACGGGTGCGCCGGCCACCTTCAGTGCGCTGGGTGCGCTGCCATCGAGGGGGATGCGGAACAGGCCAGAATCGCTGCCCCGGCGCGTCGTCCACACGTACACGGATTCGCCCGAGACGTAGAATACGCGGCCCTGCGGTCCCATCACGGCGGTCGCTTCGCAGCGCATGTCGCGCTGCGCCAGGTCGCACACGGTGACCGTGTGCAGGGCCAGACTGGTACCCGGTTCCGGTTCTTCGTCGGTGCGGTAGATGCGCGTGGCCGGAGCGATGCGCTTGAAGTCCGATGGCACGGCGTCGGGACGCCAGCGGCGCAGCGCGGGAAAGCCGCCGAACGGGTCGCCACGGCGCAGGTTCAGCGACAAGGGAGAGTAAAACACCAGCTTGCTGCCGATCAAACGGCTCGCGTAATTGCGCGACGAATAATAGTCGTTGGAGCGCAAGTGATAGGTGGCGCGGTAGGCCAGCTTGCCGTCCGCATCGATGTCGAACAGGCCGATCTCCGTGCCGCCACGGCTGTAGCTGTAGCCGATCACCACCACCGTATCGCCATCGATCAGCATCTCGTCATACCAGCTGCCCGACGGGTCGCTGCCCGGCGCGAACGCGTCGAGCGAGGCGACGGGCTGCAGGGCCTTGCCGCCCACCTGCACGGTGAACAGCTTGCCGCGCCTGAGCATCACCAGGTGCTTACCATGCAGCTTGACGATGCCGCCTTCGTCCACGCCTGTCGTCTGCACATTGGTGACGGATTCCGCCGCTTCTGCAGACGCTGCCGGCGCGGCTTTCGCCACCATCGGCGCAGGCGGTGGCGCCGACATGTACTGCGCCGTGGCGCCCTGCAGTTTCTGCTGTTCCCTTTGCAGTGCCGCCTGGCGCGCCTGCAACTGCTGCAGGTAGCTGCTCAAGGCCTGCTCGCTGGTAAACGGCGCCAGGGTCTTGCGCGGCGCCGTGCCGGCGGCGTGGCAGCCCGCCGACAGCAGCAGGGACAGTATCAATGTGATCTTGAGGGCGCTGGACATCGCTTCTTCTCCGGTTGGCTGGGGTGTCCAACATGAAACGCAGCGGCGGAGAAAAAGGGGTTAAATGCGCGTAAAAATATTCAGGAAGCCAGCGCCCTATTCAAATCCGCGAATCCGGTCGCCATTGAAATTCGGCAGGCGCCACTCGAAGTGCAACGCCAGGAAACGGAACAGGAAACCGGCGCCGATGGATGCCAGTTGCGCCACGGAGCTGTCGACCTTGAAGTACAGCAGACCGACATACAGGCTGCCCGTAAACAGGGCCACGGTGGCATACACTTCACGCTGCAGCACGAGGGGAATCTGGTTGCACAGGATGTCGCGCAGCAGGCCGCCGAAGACGCCCGTGATCATCCCCGCCAGCACGACGATGGCCGGATGCATCTTGGCCGACATGGCGATGTCGCAACCGATCACGCAAAACGCCACCAGGCCCAGTCCATCGACCAGCAGGAAGACGGCGCGCAGATGGTGCAGGTAGCGCGCGACAAAGGCCGTAACGACGGCCGCGCCGATGGTAAACAGCAGGTACTCGGGATGCGCGATCCAGCCCAGCGGATAGTGCCCCAGCAGCACGTCGCGCACCGTGCCGCCGCCGAGCGCCGTGACGGTGCCGATCATGCAGATGCCGAACAAATCCATGCCGCGCCGCATGCCCATGATGGCGCCGGACATCGCTTCGGCGACAATCGCCACCAGGTAAATCGTATATAACAGCATGCTCTTACTCTTCCGAAAATGATTTGAGAATTTGTTCGCGTTCGCGCGCTTCGCTCAGGGTGCGCGCCTCGTTCGTGCCCGTGCTGGAGCCGCCGTTGCCAGCGTCACCGTGCGCCATGCGCGTATCCGCACCCAGGCTGCCGCAGCTGACGCTGCTGTGGATAAAGGCAAAGTTATCCTTCAGGCAGTCGCCGGCCAGGTATTCGGCATACACGTAATCACCGTCGAGCAGGGACAGGCCTGCCGGTTCGGCCAGCACCTGCTCGCGGCGGCCCTGTACGGCCACCTGCATGTAATCGCGCCAGACGGGCAGCGCCAGGGTGCCGCCGGTGGCGTTACCCAAGCTTTTCGGCTGGTCGTAGCCGAGCCAGACGACGGAGACGAGGCCCGAGGAATAGCCGGCGAACCAGGCGTCGTAGGCGTTGTTGGAGGTGCCCGTCTTGCCGGCCGCGTCGCCGCGTCCCAGCGCCAGCGCGCCACGGCCCGTGCCGCTCTTGACGACGTCGCGCAGCATGCTGTCCATGACGTAGGCGTTGCGCGTGGAGATCACTTGCGTACCCAGCACCGGTTCTCCCTTGGCGCGTGGCGCCGCATCGCTGAACAGCACTTCTCCGCTGCGGCTGCGCACTTCCTTGATCAATTTCGGCGGCATCTGCATGCCGCCATTGGCAAACACGGCATACGATTGCGCCAGCTGCAGCGGCGTGACGGCACCCGCGCCCAGCGCCAGCGGTAGCGAGACGGGATTGCGCGCGCTCTCGAAACCGAAGCGCGTGGCGTAGTGCTGCACATAGCCTGGACCGGCCGCCTGCATCAGGCTGACGGCCACCAGGTTTTTCGAGCGCACGAGGCCCCGCCGCACGCTGATGAAGCCTTCATAGTTGTTGCCGTAATTGCGCGGACGCCACGGCTGCGCGCCCGTCTCCTGCGGCAGCAGCAGGCGCTGCGTATCATCCACGGCCGTGCCGGGGAAATATCCCTTTTCCAGCGCCGCCGAGTACACGAAGGGCTTGAAGCTGGAACCGGGCTGGCGGTAGGCTTGCATGGCGTGGTTGTAGTGGTTGCGGTAGAAATCGAAGCCGCCCGCCATGGCGACGATTTCGCCGCTGTGCGCCTCGACGGAAATGAGCGCGCCTTCCATCTCGGGCAGCTGGCTCACCAGCCAGCGGTTCTTGGCCGCGTCGTGCACCACGCGGATCACGCTGCCCTCGACGATGGCGCGCTTGCCATCCCACTGCAGCTTGCCGCCCAGGCGCGCGTCCGATGCCGTCAGCACGATCTCGTCGCCATTGCGCAGCTGCGCCTTGACCTGGCGCACACCGGTACTCTCCACCTTGCGCACCAGCGCGGCGCGCAATTCGCCGCTGTCCGGATAGGCAGCCAGCTGGCGCGCCACGCTGTCTGCGGAAGCGGCCAGGCGCGCTTCCGGGCCACGGTAGCCGCGCCGCGCCTGCGCATTCAATAGCCCATCGCGCAGCGACTTGTCGGCCGCGCGCTGCGGCGCCATGCGGATGGTGGTCGTCACGTCCAGGCCCATGCTGTAGGCGCCCTCGGGATAGCTTTGCAGGATCAATTGGCGCGCTTCTTCGACCGCATACGCGGCCGCATGCACGGAGCTGTTGCGGTCCTTGTTCAGGGCCAGTTTTTCCGCCACCGCTGCATCGTATTCGGCTGGCGTGATGTAACCGAGTTCGCGCATGCGCTGCAGGATGTAGTGCTGGCGCACGGTGGCGCGCTGCGGATTGGCGACAGGGTTGTAGGCGGATGGAGCCTTCGGCAAGCCGGCCAGCATGGCCGCTTCGGCAATGCTGACGTCGGCCAGCGGCTTGTCGAAATAGATGTTCGAGGCAGCGGAAAAACCGTAGGAGCGTTCGCCCAGGTAAATCTGGTTCATATACAGTTCCAGCAGCTTGTCCTTGCCATAGTGCTGTTCCAGCTTGTAGGCGAGCAGCATCTCCGTCAGCTTGCGCTGCACGGTCTTTTCGCGCGACAGGAAGAAGTCGCGCGCCACCTGCATGGTGATGGTGCTGGCGCCCTGCGCATGGTGGCCCGTGACGACATTGGCGAGCGTGGCGCGCGTGAGGCCATAGAAATCGACGGCGCCGTGTTCGTAGAAGCGCGCATCCTCGATGGCCAGCAGGGCCTGGCGCATGCGCAGGGGGATCTCATTCAAGGGCAGGAATTCGCGGCGCTCTTCGCCGTATTCGGCCAGCAGCTCGCCTTCGCTGGAGAAAATGCGCAGCGGCAGCGCGGGCTTGTACTGGGCCAGGTGCTCGACGGCGGGCAAATCCTGCCACGCCTGGCGCAGCCACCAGCCGCCCGCCATGGCTGCGGACAAGCCCAGGCCCAGAGTCAGTCCCAGGCCGAATTTCAGCTTGCGCGCCAGCTTGGATGGCGGCTTGCGCGCCGTGGCGCCGTCTTTGCCGCTGTCTTGCGAGCTGTCTTGCGCCGTATCTTGCGTTTCCATATTGTCATTCCTTTGCTGCCAGGAGGCCGCACGCTGGCGCGCGGCACTCCATCAAAGAGGTATTGTGCACTGCAACACACCTATCCTTATAAAAAGTAAGTATTATTTAGTATTGATAAATTTTTCTTATGTTAGGCGCGCACCATGGACCTCAATCCCAAGCACACGGAAGCGTTCCGCGCCGTCGTCGAAACGGGCAGCTTCGAGCAGGCGGCGCTGCGGCTGCATCTGACGTCGCCCGCCATTTCGCAGCGGGTGCGGGCGCTGGAAAGCCAGCTGGGCAACGCCCTGATCGTGCGCAGCCGTCCCGCGCGCGCCACGCGCATGGGCCAGCGGCTGATGCAGTATCTGAAGCGGGCCAAGCTGCTGGAAGCGGACTTGCAGGCGGAACTGGCGGTGCAGCAGGATGCCCCGCTGACCCTGGTGCTGGCGCTGAACGCGGACTCGATGGGCACCTGGTTCTTCCCGGCCCTGTCCGAGGTGCTGATACGCGAGCGCGTGCTGCTGGACTTGACCGTGGAAGACCAGGACCACACCTACACCTTGCTGGAAACGGGCATGGCGATCGGCTGCATCAGCACGGAGCCCAAGCCCATGCGCGGCTGCACGGCCGAGCCGCTGGGCGTGATGCGCTACTGGCTGGTGGCCACGCCAGCGTTCCGCCAGCAGTGGTTCGCGCACGGGCTGACGCGCAAGGCAGCGCGCACGGCGCCCGTCGTCGCCTACACGCGCAAGGACACGCTGCAATCGTCGTTCCTGCAAGAGGCGCTGGGCTTGCCCGAAGGGGCCTACCCCTGCCATTACGTGCCGGGCGCCACCTCGCACTTCAACGCCATCCGCTACGGCCTCGGTTACGGCATGGTGCCCGAGCTGTTACTGAAGGCAAATACGGACGGTGAGCTGGTGGAAATGCTCACGCCCAAGACCCCGGCCGACGTGGCCCTGTACTGGCATACGTGGAAGGTGCAGTCGCCGCGCCTGGAGCAGCTGTCGCGGCAAATCGTCGCGGCGGCACGCAGCATGCTGAAATAGCTATCGCTGCATGCCCCAGCGCTTGAGAGTCACGCGTTCCAGGCTGCGAAAGCCGATGTTTTCCACCAGCAGACCGATGACGATGACGGCGGCCAGGCCGGCGAACACCTTGTCCGTGTAAAGCTCGTTGCGGTTCTGGAAGATGTACCAGCCCAGGCCGCCCTGTCCCGACGTGGTGCCAAATACCAGCTCGGCCGCGATCAGGGTGCGCCAGGCAAACGCCCAGCCAATCTTGAGGCCGGAGACAATCGAGGGCAAGGCGCCGGGCACGAGGATGTGCAGCACCAGGCGCAAGCCGTTCAAGCCGTAATTGCGGCCCGCCATGCGCAGGGTGTCGGGCACGCCCTGGAAGCCCGCATACGTGTTCAGGGCCAGCGGCCACATCACGGAATGGACGATGACAAAGATCAAACTGGCGCGCCCCAGGCCAAACCACAGCAAGGCCAGCGGCAGCAAGGCGATGGCCGGCAAGGGATTCAACATGGCCGTCAGGGTTTCCAGCACGTCGCGCCCGATGCGGCTGGACACGGCCAGCAAAGTCAGCACGAAGGCGGCCAGCACGCCCACGGCATAGCCCTGCAGCAAGACGACGAGGGATGCGGCCGTACGCGTGAGCAATTCACCACTGGCGATGCCGCCGATGAATGCCTGCGCCGTCTGCAGAAAACTGGGCAACAATAAATCATTGTGCGTCCAGCGCGCCGCGCCTTCCCACAGCAGGGCCAGGCTGAGCAAAATCAAGGCCTTGCGCCATAGCGCATGCTGGCCCAGGCGCTGCCAGCGCGACAGCGGCCGCTCGACGGTGACGCCGGCCGGCGGCAGCGCCGCATAGACGAATTCCTGGCGGATCGGCGGTTCCAGCAGCGCGCTCATACGGCCTCCCTGTGCGCAGTCTGTGCTGGTAGGACGGCAACGGTCTCCTCATCGAACAGCAAACCATGGATGCGGCTGCTGGCAGCCTGGAATTCCGCGCTGCCGGCGCTGTGCAGGCCGAACTGGTGGCTGTTGAGTTCGGCGCGCACCCGGCCCGGATGCGGCGACAGCAGCAGGATGCGGTTGCCCACGACCAAGGCTTCCTCGATCGAATGCGTGACGAACACGAGCGTAAAACGCAGCTCTTCCCACAAGCGGCTCAGTTCTTCCTGCATCTTGCGCCGCGTCAAGGCATCGAGAGCGGCAAACGGCTCGTCCATCAACAGCACTTCCGGCTGCATGGCCAGGGCGCGGGCGATGGCCACCCGCTGCTTCATGCCGCCCGACAAGGTATGCGGATGGGCATCCTCGAAACCGGCCAGGCCCACCTTGGCGATCCAGTGATGGGCACGCTCGCGGGCCGCCATCTTGTCCAGCCGCTTGCTGGCAAGCAAGGGGAACAGGACGTTTTCCAGCACCGTTTTCCATGGCGGCAACTGGTCGAATTCCTGGAACACGACGACACGGTCCGGCCCCGGTTTCTGGATGGGCTGGCCGTGCATGGCGATGCTGCCCGCGCGCGGCGCGATGAAGCCGGCCACGGCTTTCAGCAAGGACGATTTGCCGCAGCCGGATGGCCCCAGCAGCACAAAACGGTCGCCGCGGAACACGTCGAAACTGACGTCATGCGTGGCGCGCACGGTGCGCTGTTCCGTGCGGTATTCCAGGCTGACATTCTTGACGCTGAGCAAAGGCTGTAAGGCGACTGGCGGACGTACCAGGTGAAAAGCGGGTGCGTTCATGTCAGCCTCCTTGCGTAATGGCAGGGTCGTCAAAGAAGTAGTCGCGCCAGCTGTCAGGCAGGTTGCGGATGGCGTTCACGCGGTGCAAAAATTGCGCCAGGCCATGGGTGTTTTGCGGCGCGATCTTGAATTGCACTTGCGGATTCGCAAAGATTTTCAGCAGCAAATTGCGGTCCACCTTACTCTTGTTGACCTTGATATAGATGTCGGCGGCGCCTTGCGGATTGCTGCTCGCATACTGCGCCGCTTCCGCCAAGGCGGCGATGAAGGCGCGGTAAGTCTTTGGATTGTCCTTGCGGTACTTTTCCGTCGCATACAGCAGGGTCGACGAGCTGGGCCCGCCTTGCACGTCGTACGAGTTCAGGATGATGTGGGCGTTCGGGTTTTGCGCCAGTTCCTGTTCCTGGAACGGCGAATTGCCGAAGTGGCCGGTCAGCTCCGTGCCGCCGGCGATGATGGCGGCCGCCGCGTCAGGGTGCGGCAGGGTTTGCGTGATCTTATCGAGGCGGGCGAATTCCTTGTCGCCCCACTGCTTCGCCACCGCCATCTGCAAGATGCGCGCCTGCACGGAAACGGACACGGCGGGCAAGGCGATGCGGTCCTTGTCCGTCAAGTCCGCCAGGGTTTTCACCTTGGGGTTGTTGCTGATCAAATAGTAGGGAAAATTGCCCAGCGAAGCCACGCCGCGTACGTTCTGCCTTCCCTTGGTGCGGTCCCAGATGGTCAGCAGCGGCCCCAGCCCAGCCCCCGCGATATCGATATTGCCCGACAACAAAGCGTCATTGATGGCCGGCCCGCCGGACAGGGTGATCCACTCGACCTTGACATCGACGCCCTGCTGTTTGCCATGCTTTTCGATCAGCTTTTGTTCCTGCGCAATATTGAGCAGCAAGAAGGTGATGCCATGCTGGCCCGCGATGCGGATCTGCCCTTCAGCCCGGGCCATGGGCATGGCCATGCACAGCAGGGCGATGGCGGCGAGCAGGCGGCGGGCAAAGCTAAAGATCGGCAACATGGACACTCCTTGAGTCAGATCAACAATCAAAAAATCAGTAAGGCGCATCGCCTTCGATGGTGGTGCGATACAACTTGCGGCGCTGGTCGGGCGGGCAGCCCGTCGCCAGGTGCATCAGCGAGCGGTTGTCCCAGAACACCAGGTCGTACGGCTGCCAGCGGTGCACATATAAATGCTCCGGGCGTACGCTGTGGGCAAACAGTTCATCGAGCAGGGCACGGCTTTCATCGTCGGGCAAGCCGACGATACGCGTGGTGAAATGCTCGCTGACGAACAGGGCGCGGCGCCCCGTTTCCGGGTGCACGCGCACGGCGGGGTGCGTCACGGGTTTGACTTCATCGACCTGCGCCTGCGTCAGGGCGGGCCGCCATGGGTTGCGGCGGCGCAATTCCTCGTACTGATTCAAATAGCTGTGCTCGGCGCGGGCGCCGCGCACGGCGTGGCGCAGCGCGGCCGGCAAGCTTTCCCACGCCAGGTGCATATTCGCAAACACGGTATCGCCTCCGTCCTGCGGCAATTCTTGCGCGTGCAACATGGAACCGAGGCTGGGCACTTCCTTGTACGACAGGTCGGAATGCCAGAAATGGCCCGCGTCGCCCAGGCCGATGGGCTGGCCAGCCTCGACGATGTTCGAGATGATCAGCACTTCCGGCTGCGTGGGCAGCTGGAACTGGCGCAGCACGTGGATTTGCAGGGGGCCGAAGCGGCGGCTGAAATCGACTTGCTGCTGCGGCGTGATGCGCTGGTCGCGGAACACCAGCACGTGATGGTCGAGGTGGGCGTGGTGCAGGCGCTGGAAGTCGCCCAGCGACAGCGGCTGCGCCAGGTCCAGCCCCAGCACTTGCGCGCCGAGCGGCGCATCGAAAGTCTCGATACGGAACGGGCTGGAAGAAAACGCGGGTTTCAGGACGGCCGACATGGGAACTCGACTAGAGTCAGGGGAAGTCCACTGTATGCCGGCCAGCCTTGCTTGCAAACGAAGCATTTACTATATGGATATGCGCGGCGCGTTGCGCCACGCTGCCACAGCGGCTGTCACGAATTGGCACAGCAGTACCGGCCTTGCCCGGGAATGGCGCTAGCACGCAACTTGCTTATCTACCAAGCTTTAACCCTAGCCCCGGGAAAGCCATGCCCATCTACGCCCTGCTGCTCGCCTTGCTGTTTACCGTTCCCGTCCATGCCCAGGATAGCCAGGGTGAAAGTGATCTCAGCTACAAAGCCTATGTGCACAGCGACAAGCGCATCAAGTGTTTGTACGGCTATGCGGCCGACAAGACGGGCGACCATGCGGCCGCCGTCGCCATCTTTGAGGATTGCATCCGGCGCTGGAACGATGTGTATTCGATGATTTGGCTGGCCCAGCTGTATGAAACGGGCATCGGTGTGACCAAGAACCTGGCGCAGGCGACGGCGCTGATGCGGCGCGGCGCGCATACGAATGATGACGCCGCCTACGCGCGGCTGGCGCGCTACCACTATGGCGTGGCGCTGGCCGAAGGCCGGGGCACGCCGCAGGACATTCCCCAGGCCAAGACCTGGCTGCGCCAGGCGGCGCAAGAGGGCGTGCGGGAGGCGGCCGACTACCTGGGCCGCCTGGAAGGCGCGGCACCTTAGCGCCGCGCCAGCATTGCTGGCTTACGCCGTTGCTTCGTAACGGGCCAGGCGGGCCGCCATGCGCGGCGCCAGTTCGTGGCCTGCCTTGACGGTCACTTCCAGGTCGTTCAGCAAGCCATCCTTCAAGCCATAGACCCAGCCATGGACGCTGAGTTCCTGACCGCGTTCCCACGCATCTTGCACGATGGTGGTCTGGCACACGTTCAAGACTTGTTCCACCACGTTCAGTTCGCACAAGCGGTCGCCCCGCTGGCGGCTGGTCAGCACGTCGCCCAGGTAGCGCTCATGCTTCTGGCCCACGTCCTGGACGTGGCGCAGCCAGTTGTCGACCAGGCCGATGCGCGTGCCCGTCATGGCCGCATGCACGCCCTTGCAGCCGTAATGGCCGACGATGATGACATGTTTGACTTTCAGCACGTCCACGGCAAATTGCAGGACAGACAGGCAATTGAGGTCGGAATGCACGACCACGTTGGCAATATTACGGTGCACAAACACGTCGCCAGGCGCCATGCCCAGCAGTTCGTTGGCGGGCACGCGGCTGTCGGAGCAGCCGATCCACAGGTATTCGGGCGACGTTTGCGCTTCCAGATTCTTGAAGAAGTTCGGGTCTTTCGCCACCATCGAGTCGGCCCAGCGGCGGTTACGCTGCAGCAGTTCCGCCAGGGCCAGGCCATTTTTCGGTTCGGTCATATCGCTCCCATTGTGTGCGTACGACTGAGTTGGCGGCAGATCGCGCTCATAGGCCGGCGATGCGCGCATATTTCTCAGTCGCGGTGAAAAAAACGCCGGGATGTTTCAGCATCCCGGCGCATGGTATTACGTGTGCTTACTCAAAAAAATCCTTGACCTTGTCTTTCCAGGTCTTGCTTTGCGGACTGTGCTTGGCACCGCCCTCGGTCGTCGACTTTTCAAAGTCGCGCAGCAGGTCTTTCTGTTTTTCCGTCAGTTTCACCGGTGTTTCGATGGCCACGTGGCAGAACAGGTCGCCCGCGTAACCGGAGCGCACGCCCTTGATACCCTTGCCTTTCAGGCGGAAGGTTTTACCTGACTGGGTGCCTTCGGGAATCGTGAACGACACTTTGCCGTTCAGCGTCGGCACTTCGATTTCGCCGCCCAGGGCCGCCTTGGTGAACGAAATCGGCATTTCGCAATGCAAGTCGTCGCCTTCGCGCTGGAACACGGCGTGCGGCTTGATGTGGATTTCCACATACAGGTCGCCCGACGGACCGCCATTCGTGCCCGGTTCGCCGTTGCCGGACGAACGGATACGCATGCCGTTGTCGATACCGACTGGAATTTTCACTTCCAGGGTCTTGTTGCGCTTGATGCGACCGGCACCGCCGCATGGCGTGCACGGGTCAGTGATGACCTTGCCGCTGCCATGGCATTTCGGGCAGGTTTGCTGGATGCTGAAGAAACCTTGCTGCATGCGCACCTGGCCGTGGCCACCACAAGTACCGCAGGTGGTGGGCGAGGTGCCCGGCTTGGCGCCGCTGCCGTGGCAAGTGTCGCACTTATCCCAGCTCGGCACGCGGATGGTCGTGTCGAAGCCGTGAGCAGCTTGCTCCAGTGTAATTTCCAGGTTGTAGCGCAAGTCGGCGCCACGGTACACCTGTGGACCAGCATTGCGGCTGCGTCCACCGCCACCGCCAAAGATGTCGCCGAAGATATCGCCGAAGCTGTCGGCAAAGCCGCCAGCACCGCCGCCGAAGCCGCCACCGCCGCCCATGTTCGGATCCACGCCAGCGTGACCGTAACGGTCATACGCATCGCGCTTTTCCGGATTGGTCAGCATCTCGTAGGCTTCTTTGACTTCCTTAAACTTTTCTTCCGATTCCTTGCTATCCGGATTGCGGTCCGGATGGTATTTCATCGCCAGTTTACGGTAAGACTTTTTGATCTCTTCTTCCGAAGCATTTTTTGCGACACCGAGTGTCTCGTAAAAATCACGCTTTGCCATGTTGTCGGCACCTTGCAGTCTATCTACTGATGTAAAAATTACACGAAAAAGCCGAGTCGAGTGCTGCGCTAGGCGCAGCGACTCGGCTCGGCCGGTCTTCGCGGCTAATCCCGCGATGTAGCGTTCAGCCCGGCTACCCCCAGTTCATGGGAGCGCAAGACAATTACTTGCTGTCTTTGACTTCTTTGAAGTCAGCGTCAACAACGTCGTCTTGCTTGGCGCCTGCGTCCGATGCGCCAGCAGCTTGCTGTGCACCTTCCGCGCCGCCGGCAGCTTGCTGCGCTTGCATGTCGGCATACATTTTTTCGCCCAGTTTCTGCGATGCGCTCGACAGTGCTTCCACCTTGGCGTCGATCTCAGCCTTGTCGCCCGCCTTGATGCTTGCTTCCAGGTCGGTGATCGCCGCTTCGATCTTCTCTTTCTCGCCCGCATCGAGCTTGTCGCCGTATTCGGTCAAGGATTTCCGGGTCGAGTGTACCAGAGCATCGGCCTGGTTGCGCGACTCGGCCAATTCTTTGACCTTCTTGTCTTCTTCCGCGTTCAACTCGGCGTCTTTCACCATCTTCTGGATTTCAGCCTCGGTCAAGCCGGAATTGGCCTTGATCGTGATCTTGTTTTCCTTGCCGGTGGCCTTGTCTTTCGCGCCGACATGCAAGATGCCGTTGGCGTCGATGTCGAAGGTCACTTCGATCTGTGGCGTGCCGCGCGATGCTGGCGGGATGCCTTCCAGATTGAATTCGCCCAGACCCTTGTTGCCGGCGGCGATTTCGCGCTCACCCTGGAAGACCTTGATGGTCACCGCAGGCTGGTTGTCGTCGGCCGTCGAGAAGACCTGGCTGAACTTGGTCGGAATCGTCGTGTTTTTGTGGATCATCTTGGTCATCACGCCGCCCAGGGTTTCGATACCCAGGGACAGAGGGGTGACGTCCAGCAACAGCAAATCCTTGCGTTCGCCCGACAGGACCGAACCTTGAATCGCTGCGCCCACGGCGACGGCTTCGTCCGGGTTCACGTCCTTGCGTGGATCCTTGCCGAAGAATTCCTTCACTTTTTCCTGTACCTTCGGCATACGCGTCATACCGCCGACCAGGATGATGTCATCGATGTCCGACACTTTCACGCCAGCATCTTTGATAGCGGTACGGCATGGTTCCATCGTGGCCGTGATCAGCTCTTCCACCAGCGATTCCAACTTGGCGCGGGTCATCTTCAGGTTCAAGTGGACCGGTGCGCCGTTCGCCATGGCGATGTACGGCTCGTTGATCTCGGTTTGTTGCGACGACGACAATTCGATCTTCGCGCGCTCGGCCGAAGCCTTGATGCGCTGCAGGGCGATCGGATCTTTTTTCAGGTCGATGCCGTTGATCTTCTTGAACTCGTCGATGATGTAATCGATGACGCGCTGGTCGAAGTCTTCGCCGCCCAGGAAGGTGTCGCCGTTGGTCGACAGCACTTCAAATTGTTTCTCGCCATCAACATCCGCGATTTCGATGATCGACACGTCGAACGTACCGCCACCCAAGTCATACACGGCGATTTTACGGTCGCCTTTTTCGGTCTTGTCCAGGCCGAACGCCAGCGCTGCCGCGGTTGGCTCGTTGATGATGCGCTTGACGTCCAGGCCAGCGATACGGCCGGCATCCTTGGTAGCTTGACGCTGCGAGTCGTTGAAGTACGCAGGCACGGTGATGACGGCTTCGGTGACTTCTTCACCGAGGTAGTCTTCTGCCGTTTTCTTCATCTTGCGCAGGACTTCAGCCGAAATTTGCGGCGGCGCCAGTTTTTTGTCGCGTACGCCGATCCATGCATCGCCGTTGTCGGCTTTCATGATTTGGTACGGCATCAGCGCGATGTCTTTTTGCACTTCTTTTTCGTCGAACTTGCGACCGATCAAACGCTTGACTGCGTACAGCGTGTTTTTCGGATTGGTCACAGCCTGGCGTTTCGCCGGCGCGCCGACGAGAATTTCGCCATCTTCTTGATAAGCAATAATCGACGGCGTCGTGCGTGCGCCTTCAGCGTTTTCGATTACCTTTGGTTGACCGTTTTCCATGATGGAAACGCAGGAATTCGTGGTTCCCAGATCGATACCGATAATTCTACCCATGATTTTTTTCCTTTTATTTGCTAGATTTCAGATGGTTCTTATATGTGGCAAAGCGGCATGGTTTCAAGGCTTGCTTGATGCCGCCCTCTGATTATTTTGCTTGCGCGGTCGTTACAATGGCTGGACGCAGCAGGCGGTCCGCAATCATATAGCCCTTTTGCAGGACTGACACGATGGTATTGGCTTCCTGGTCCGCTGGCACCACGGCAACAGCCTGGTGTTTCATCGGATCGAGCTTCTCGCCCTGCACCGGCAACACTTCCACCAGGCGGTTGCGCTCGAACGCGGCGTTCAGTTGCTTCAGGGTCATCTCGACGCCTTCTTTCAGCGAGTCGATGGTCGGTGCTTCCACCGTCAGCGCCGTTTCCAGGCTGTCTTTCACCGGCACCATGGCTTCGGCAAAGCTTTCCACTGCGAATTTATGCGCTTTAGCAACATCTTCCTGCGCGCGGCGGCGGATATTTTCGCCATCGGCCTTGGCACGCATGAAGGCATCGTGCATCTCTGCAAGACGCGCTTCGGTACTCGCCAGCTGCTCTTCCAAAGTAGGCTCTGCGGGAGTCGATGGGGCAGTCGCCGCGGCGTCCGCTTGCGGATTAGGTACAGCTTGGTTTTCCTGATCTTGCATCTGAAAAGCTCCTACAATCAATGACTTAAATGAGTTAGTCTAACTATCTTTACAACACTAACGGGCAGATGGGGCTATATCCTATTGTTTCAAGGGGTATGCATGGCAAAACCGGAATTACAGCGATCCATGTTACAGCTTATTACAAAGCACTTCCCATTTCAGGCAGCGATCCGTGCGCGCCCCCTTGATTTTCCAGGCTTCCCACGGCAAAGCGGGCATTCTACCAGCCCCGCCGCAGCCATCGCCACTGGCGATGTTGCTATTCGGAAAACCCCTTGGCTGCGCCAGACATGACAAAGCCGCGCAAGCGCGGCTTTTTATTGTCAAAAAATAATTTCCTTTAATTCGACGCGCCCAGGGCCAGGGCCGCCGTGCGCGCCTGCTCGCCCGCCTTCTTGTCCGCTTCGCGCTGCGCCGCCGTCTTCATCGTCGGCCAGCCAATCATGTGCTGTTCGGCAATTTCCGCCAGGCCCGCGATCCAGGCTGGCGTTTCGTTCAGGCAAGCGATGTAATGAAATTGCTGGCCGCCTGCCGCTTCGAAGTCATGCTTGGCTTCCATGGCAATCTCTTCCAGGGTTTCCAGGCAATCGCTGGTAAAGCCCGGACACAGCAGGTCGACGCGCTTGACACCCTGTTGCGCCAGCGCCACGAGGGTGGGCGCCGTGTACGGCTGCAGCCATTCAGCCTTGCCAAAGCGCGACTGGAAGGTCACCACGTATTGATCTTTGCTCAACTTCAACTTTTCCGCCAGCAAGCGCGCCGTTTTCAGACATTGGCAGTGGTAGGGATCGCCGAGCAGCAAGGTACGCTTGGGCACGCCATGAAAGCTCATCACCAGTTTTTCGGGACGGCCATGCGCTTCCCAATGGTTCAGCACGGAATCGCGCAAGGCGTCGATATACGTGTCGTGCTCGTGATACTGCTTGATAAAGCGCAATTCCGGCACATTGCGCACCGTGGCGTAATGGGCAAACACGGCGTCGTAGATGGAACCCGTCGTCGTGCCCGAGTATTGCGGATAGGCAGGCAGGATGGCGATACGCTCGCAGCCTTCGCTTTTCAGCCTGGCCAGCACTTCGGGCAGCGAAGGCGAACCGTAGCGCATGGCCATGGCGACGGTGACGCCGTCGTGCCCCCGCTCGGCCAAGGCGCCGGCCAGCAATTTCGCCTGCTTTTGCGTGTGCACTTTCAGGGGCGAACCGTCGCGCGTCCAGATCGATGCGTATTTCTTGGCCGACTGGCCGGAGCGGAAAGGCAAAATGATCAGGTTCAAAATGAACCACCAGACGAGACGGGGAATCTCCACCACGCGCGGGTCGGACAAAAATTGCTTCAGGTAGCGCCGCACGGCCGACGAGGTCGGCGCATCGGGCGTGCCCAGGTTGACCAGCACCACGGCGCTGCGGTCGATACTGCCATGCGTGTACGGCGGTTCTGTTTGAAATGACATGAAAGCTCTTCGAAGGCGTTGGATGGATTAGCCGACCATTATAGTTACATTGCGTCAACATCGGGAAAGATGGAAAGGAACGGCATAAGGCTAACTGCCATTCTCGCCAGACCGGTTTACGCTAACAACGCCTAACAAAACCGTAGCGAGCGGCAGCGAGGCTCGGCGCCCCCGTTGGCCCGAGCAGCGCAGCTGTGCGAAGCATGGGGCCGCCGAGGCAGTGAGCATCGCAGGCCGCGACCCGCGACGCGCAGTAGGTTTGGTTAGGTGTACTAGATAGCCAGCAATTCGCGCGCATGCTTGCGCGTGGTGGCCGTGATTTCCAGGCCGCCCAGCATGCGCGCCACTTCTTCCACCCGGGCCTTGGCGTCGAGCATGTCGATGCGCGACGCCGTCTTGCCATTGTCCAGGGTGCTTTTTGCCACCTGGAAATGCTGATTCGCCTGGCTGGCCACTTGCGGCAAGTGGGTTACGCACAGCACTTGCCGTCCCTGCCCCAGGCGTTTCAACAGCCGCCCCACCACTTCAGCGACGGCGCCGCCGATACCGCTGTCGACCTCGTCGAAGATCAGGGTCGGCGTGGTGGTGGCGTGCGAGGTGATGACGGAGATGGCCAGCGCGATGCGCGCCAGTTCGCCGCCGGACGCGACTTTCGCCAGCGAGCGGGGCGCCGTGCCCGCATGGCCGGCGACGAGAAACTCCACTTGTTCGAGCCCGTGGGCGGCCGGTTCGCACGGGTGCAGGGCGATTTCAAAGCTGCCACCCGTCATGCTCAGTTCCTGCATGGCGCGCGTGACGGCATGGCCCAGTTCCAGGGCGGCGGCGCGCCGCGTGTTTGATAACCGTTCGGCAACGGCGCGGTATTCCGCCTCGATCTTCGCTTCCTGGCGCAGCAAGCCCTCGATGTCGGAGGCGTCGGCAAGATGCTGCAGCTTTTCCGACAGCTTCGCGTGTTCCTCAGGCAACTCTTCCGGCGTGACGCGGAATTTGCGCGCCGTGCTGTGCATGGCTTCCATGCGCGCGTCGAGCTGGTGCAAGCGCTCCGGGTCCAGTTCGACCCGGTCCAGGTAATTGTTCAGCGCGTACACGGATTCCTGTAATTGAATGCGCGACGATTCGATCAGGTCGACAATCGGTTGCAATTCCGCATCGACGGACACCAGCTTGCCCAGCTTCTGGTTCAGGCCCGACAGTTGCGACACGATCGGATGGTCTTCCTGCTCAGAAATGATGGACAAGGCTTCCTGCGCCCCTTCCAGCAGGCTGGCCGCGTGCGACAGGCGGCTGTGCTCGTTCGTGATCTCCGTCCATTCGCCGGGCTTGGCGGCCAGTTTTTCCAATTCTCCCACTTGCCATTCCAGGCGTTCGCGCTCGTACAGCACGTTGGCGGCATTCGTTTCGAATTCCTCGCGCTGGCGCACGAGGGCGCGCCAGCGCTTGTGCAGGGCCGCCACTTGCCGCGCATCCTGCTCCGCGCCCGCTTCGCGCGCCGTCGCCTGGCCGTCGAGCAAGGCGCGCTGCGCCTCGCTTTTCAGCAAGGACTGGTGCGCATGCTGGCCGTGGATGTCGACCAGCATGTCGCCCAGCTCGCGCAGCTGCGCGGCCGTGGCGGGGATGCCGTTGATATACGCTTTCGAGCGGCCCGCGTTGTCGATTACGCGGCGCAACAGGGCGCCGCCCTCGTCGTTGGCGAACTCATTGGCCACCAGCCACGCTTGCGCCACCTCGCTGACGGAAAAATCGGCCGTGATGTCGGCCTTGGCCGCGCCTTCGCGCACCACGCTGGCGTCGCCGCGCCCGCCCAGCGCCAGGGTCAGCGCATCGATGAGGATGGACTTGCCGGCGCCCGTCTCCCCCGTCAGCACGCTGAAGCCGGCGGAAAATTCCAGTTCAATGGTATCGACAATGACAAAATCGCGAATGGACAGTGTATGGAGCATGGCTTCTGTGGTTGGGCGGCGCACCGCGGGTTGACGTGGAGAAAATGTTAGCTGAGCTTGCCCTCGCCAGACGGGTACTCATTCCAGTGCAATTTTTCACGCAGGGTGTTGTAGTAACTCCACCCTTCCGGATGCAGGAAGGTAATCGCATGTGGCGAACGGCGGATGAGGATGCGGTCTTGCTGCACCAGGCTGGCAAAGGTCTGCATGTCGAAATTGACGCTGATATCGCGCCCGCGCACGATTTCCACGACGATCTGGCTGGAATCGGGCAAGACGATGGGGCGGTTCGACAACGCATGCGGGGCGATCGGCACGAGCACGATGCCGCCCAGGGTCGGATGCAGCAGGGGGCCGCCGGCCGACAGCGAGTATGCGGTCGAGCCCGTAGGCGTGGAAATGATCAAGCCATCCGAGCGCTGGTTGTACATGAAGTGGCCATCGACCTCGACGCGCAATTCGGCCATACCGGCGCCGCCGCCGCGCGAGACGACGACATCGTTGACGGCCATGCCCACATGTATCGACTCGCCGTCACGCAGCACGCTGCCTTCAAGCAAGGTGCGGCGTTCGGCCTTGAAGCGGCCGCCGAGAATTTGCGCCAGCACGGGCAGCATGCGCTCGAGCGGAATATCCGTCATGAAACCCAAACGCCCCTGATTGATACCGATCAAAGGTACGTCGAATGGCGCCAACTGGCGCGCAATGCCCAGCATGGTGCCGTCGCCGCCCATGACAATGGCGCAATCGGCGGCGGCGCCGATCTCGGCCGGCGACATGGCGCGCACGCCGGGAAACGCCAGGTTCAGGTGCGCGGCCGTCTCCGCCTCAAAGACCACCGTGTGGCCCAGCACTTGCAGGAAATCGACGATGCTTTTCACGGGCTCGGCAATGCCATCCGTATTCTGGCGCACGACCAGGGCGATGGTCTTGGCGCCCAGGTTGAAGCGCTCGCCCGGGGCTGGCAAGGTCGCGGCTGGCTGTTCGGCGTGTGTATCGACAGGCATAAGAGTCTCGGTAGTGAATTCGGTGGCAAACCGCCCCAGGCTGTCGCATCGCACGCCGGCATCGCATAATACTGTATATATGCACAGTATAGTGCGGCTGCCGCGTGCCTGCAAGGGGCGTTCTTGGTGTTGCACGCAGTGTAGCGCAGAAAAAGAATCGTCCATGCGTGCGCCAGCGCTCCCTGCCCGGACAAATCCGCTTGCGGGCAGCCCGGCGCGGCAGGACACTGATGGCACATCATTTTTACTGTCAGGAGGCCATATGGCTACCCAGCCAAGCGAACGCAAGATCAATACCGAGGAAAAAGTCAGCAATGACGGCGTCGACCGCCTGCCGCACGAGCGCGACGAATCGCCCGATGCGCAAAACGTGCGCCCGCGCAAGATCATGCAGCAGGCAGCCAGCGACCTGGAGCAAGGCCTGGTCGATACGGACCGGCGTGCCCAGCCCGGCGTGGAAAAGGTCAAGCCGGCCGAACCGAAACAGGCACGCCCCGACGCAGAACTGGAACCAAAGAAGGCGCGCTGAGTCGAACCGTCATGGGCCGCGCATGCTCCCACAGTGTGACGCAACGAACGGAAGCGGCAAGCCCCGGCGCGCATGATGGACGCTCGAACCACGCAAGGAGTACATCATGAAAAAAACAGGATCAGCCGTCTGGAGTGGCGGCCTTAAAGATGGCAAAGGGTTTATTTCCACCCAAAGCGGCGCGCTCGACAACGTAGCCTATGGCTTCAACACACGCTTCGAAGACGGTCCCGGCAGCAATCCGGAAGAACTCATCGGCGCCGCCCATGCGGCCTGCTTCACCATGGCCCTGTCCGGCCAGCTGGGCGAGGCGGGCTTGCGCGCCACGGCCCTGAAAACCACGGCCGATGTCAGCCTGGAAAAAATCGATGGCAGCTATGCCATCACGGCCGTGCACCTGACCCTCGTGGCCACCATCCCCGGCGCCACCGACGAAGCGTTCCAGGACGCGGCCCTGCGCGCCAAGCTCGGCTGCCCCGTATCCAAATTGCTGGCCACGGAAATCACCCTGGACGCCCATCTGGAGTAATGCCGGCCTGCCGTCCGCTGCCGTCCCATCACCGGACGGCAGGGGCGGCCTCGGCAAGAAAGCCGTAAAACGCATAAAATCCTGCCATTCCCCTATCACCCTCAAGGATTTACGATGCGTATTTTGCACACCATGTTACGGGTCGGCGACCTGCAGCGCTCCATCGATTTTTACACCAAGGTCCTGGGCATGAAATTGCTGCGCACCAGCGACAACCCGGAATACCAATACACGCTGGCCTTCGTCGGCTATGGATCGAATCCCGACCATGCGGAACTGGAACTGACGTATAACTATGGCACCACCAGCTACGAGCTGGGCACGGCGTATGGCCACATCGCCATCTCGGCCGACGACATCGTCGCCGCTTGCGACGCGGCACGCGCGAATGGCGGCAACGTCACGCGCGAACCGGGCCCCGTGAAAGGCGGCAACACGGTCATCGCCTTCATCACCGACCCGGACGGCTACAAGATCGAATTGATCGAGCGCAAGTTCGACGGCCAGGGCGGCGGCCTGTAATACCTCAGCCTGGCTCGGCGGCCTGTGCAATGGCCGCGCGCAGCCAGGCGATGCCCGCGTCACCCTCCGTGCGGCGGTGCCGTATCACTTCAAACGCAAACGGCGCGATGGCAAACGGCGCAGCGTACTGTGCCAGCCCTTGCGCTGCGCTGCCCTGCAAAGCGCGCCGCGCCACCGTCAGGATCAAGTCCGTCCCCCTCACGACATCCGGTGCGACCGTCCAGTACGGCACGCGCACGGCGATGCGGCGCGTCTGTCCCAGCTGGGCCAGGGCCGCGTCGACTTCGGCCGCCATGCCGCCCTCGCTGGACGCCACCAGCACATGGGGACGCGCCAGATAGGTGTCCAAACTCAGCATTTCACCGGCCGCCAGGCTGGCCGGATCGAGCGCGCACGCGAACGTTTCCTCAAATAAAGTTTCTCTGTGTAGCTGCTCGGGCAGTTGCGGGAATACACCGAGCGCCAGGTCGATCTCGCCATCCTGCACGCCAGCGATCACGGCCGGACGGCTGGCGTAGCTGACAGCCAGGTCGATGCCGGGCGCGTCCGCGCGCAAACGCCGCAGCAAAGCGGGCAAGAGCAAGGCCGCGCCGTAATCCGACATGGCCAGACGAAACACGCGCTGCGCCGTGGCCGCCTCGAAGACGGCGCCGCCCAGCACGGAACGCACGCTTTGCAGGGCTTCGGCCAAGGGCCGCGCCAATTCCAGTGCGCGCGCCGTCGGCTGGAAGCCGCCCTTGCCGCGCAGTAGCAGCGGGTCGCCGAGCAGGTGGCGCAAGCGGGCCAGCGCATGGCTGACGGCAGGCTGGCTCATATGTAACCGTTCGGCCGCGCGCGACAAATGGCGCTCGCTGAGCAGCGCATCCAGGATCACCAGCAAGTTCAAATCGACGGCGCGCAGATTATTCATTTCATGCATAGTTGGATGACAAACTACGAATTGGATTTAATCATGACAGCATAATACGATGATCGCATCAACTCAACAAAGATGGAGTCGCACATGTATGGATGGATCACCGTATTTGCCCCGCTGGCCATGCTGGCCGGCGCCGTCGTCCCCTTCCAGGCGGGCGCGAATGCCGCGCTGGGCCGCAACCTGGGCCACCCGCTGTGGGCCACCCTCGCCTCGCTGGCCGTCAGCGCCGTGCTCGCGTCCCTCGTGATGCTGGTCTGGCGGGTGCCGGCGCCGGATGTCCAGCTCGCCATGCGCGGGCCGGGCTGGTCCTGGCTGGGCGGCGCGGCCGGCGTGTTCTATATTACCGCCGCGCTGATGCTGGCGCCGCGCATGGGGTCCGGCCCCTTCATGGCGGCCGTCATCGGCGGGCAAATGCTGGCCGCGCTGGCCATCGACCGCTACGGCTTGCTGGGCTTTGCCGTGAAGCATATTTCTCCGCTGCACTGGGCCGGTGCGGGCCTGGTGGTGGCGGGCGTGATCCTGACGCAAGTGGCCAACAGCCGCGCCGTGTGATAACACGGCAAGACGAAAAAAAACCAGCGCCGTCGCCGGGGCTGGTTTTCATTCAAAGCAAGACCGCGCTTACTTGTCGAGCAAGGCATTGACGGGCATCAAGTCCGTTTCCTTCAGGGTGCCGGCCGCCGCCTTCAGGCGCAAGCCGTTCATGATGGTGTCGTAGCGGGCTTTCGACAGGTCTTTCTGCGTCGAGAACAATTGTTTCTGCGCATTCAACACGTCGATATTGATGCGCACGCCTACTTGATAGCCGAGCTGGTTCGACTCCAGCGCCGATTTGCTCGACACTTCCGCCGCTTCCAGCGCCTTGACTTGCGCCAGGCCGCTATTGACGCCCAGGAAAGCCTGGCGCGCGCCCTGCGAGGCCGTGCGACGTGCCGTTTCCAGGTCGTTGCGGGCCTTGTTTTCCAGCGCGATCGATTCGCGCACCTTGCTGGTGACGGCAAAGCCGCTGAAGATCGGAATGCTCCACTGCACGCCGATGGCATTATTGTTATTGCCGTTGCCATTGCCGCCACCCGAAGAATAGGTATGGCCAGCGTTGGCGATCAGGTCCACGGTCGGGTAGTGGCCGGCGCGGTTGCGGCCGATGTCGCGCTTGGCCGATTCCACATTGAACTGGGCCGTGACGACGCCGTAGTTCTGCTCTTCCGCGGACGACACCCACGGCTCGACGGCAGCCGGTTCGGGCGCGCTGATGACGACGCCCGTGCGCATCGGCGCCAGGGTGGTCGGCGCTTCGCCGATGATGGTTTGCAAGGCGCTGCGCTTGTTGGCCAGGTCATTGATGGCGGCAAATTCCTGCGCCACCACCAGGTCGTAAGCCGCTTGCGCTTCGTGCGTATCGGTAATCGTTTGCGTGCCGACTTCGAAGTTGCGCTTGGCCGATGCCAGTTGCTCCGTCGTGGCGACCTTTTGCGCCTGCGTGGCGCCCAGGTTGTCCTGCGCGCTCAGCACATCGAAATACGCCTGCGCCACGCGGGTGATCAGGTCTTGCTGCACTTGTGCAAATTGCGCTTCGGCAATCGCCTGCGCCAGCTTGCTTTGCTGATAGGTTTCCCAGCGATCCCAGCGGAACAGCGGTTGCGCCAGTGTCAAATTGTAGGCATTCGTGCGCACATTCACGGACGGCGAGGTGATCTTGTTGCCGCCATTGTTCTGGGCGATCTGTTCCTGATTGCCACGCGTATTGCTGCCAGACGCGGAGATTTGCGGCAGCAAGCCTGCCAATCCCTGCGGAACCCGCTCCATCCCGGCCGACAGGGCCGCGCGCGCGCTGGCGTACTGCGCGTCATTGGCCAGCGCCTGCTGGTACACCTGGATGAGATCGGCCGCCTGCGCTTGCAGCGAGTATGTCATCGAGACAAAGGCGCTGGTCATCAGCACGGCGATAAGGGGTTTCCGCATTGCATTTCTCCGTTGGAGTCGTCAAAAGTTGATGGAATCAAAAATCTGCTACCGCTTGCCTTGCGCCCGCCGGGTGAGCGGGGTACAGGCCTCCGCAGGCATGCAGGAAAACATGCCTGGGTGCATCTACTGCAAAATAACTTAGTATTTAGGCATCGCGCTGTCGACTTGCAGCGCCCAGGCATGCACGCCGCCCGTCAAATTACTGATCTTGCCAAAACCATTGCGCTCCAGGAAGGCTGCCACTTGCATGCTGCGCATGCCGTGATGGCAGATGCAGACGATTTCGGCGTCTTCATCGAGGTCATCGATGCGCGCAGGAATCGAATTCATCTGCATCAGGGTGGCACCGTCGAGGTGACACAGGTCGAACTCCCACTGTTCCCGCACGTCCAGCAACAAGGGGCGCGGGCGGGAAGGGTCAGCCAGCCAGGCGGCCAGCTGCGGTGCACTCAAATGCTCCATCGAATCGGTCGCCTCAGAACTGGAAATGCGACGGTGCCACGGCTTGCAGCGGCGTGACATTGGTTTCAAACAGCTTGCGCGTGTCATAAGCCTTGTCCGAGCTGCGCGTGATCAGGTGCGCCGACATGATCGGCGCTTCGCCGATCATGGCCAGGATGCGGCCGCCGACTTTCACTTGTTGCAACAGTGCTTCCGGCAACACGGCCAGGGCGCCGGACACGACGATCACGTCATACGGTGCGCCCTTGCTCCAGCCCTGGGCGCCGTCGCCCAGTTCCACGGTGACATTCGTCACGCCGTTGGCGGCCAGGGTCTGCTCGGCCAGGGTTTTCAATTGGGGAACGATTTCCACGCTCGTCACATGACGTGCCTTGTGCGCCAGCAATGCGGCCATATAGCCGCTGCCGGTGCCGATTTCCAGCACATTTTCATGCTTCTTGACGGCTACGTCTTGCAAAATGCGCGCTTCCAGCTTCGGCGTCAACATGCATTCGCCACCGCCCAGTGGAATTTCGGTATCGACGAAGGCCAGGTTCTTATAGGCGGCCGGCACGAAATCTTCACGCTTGACCACGTTCAACAGCTCCAATACGTCGATATCCAGTACGTCCCATGGACGGATCTGCTGTTCGATCATATTGAAGCGGGCTTGTTCGATATTCATCTTTGGACTCGGTAAGTGAAGTAATAATCCGCCATTTTATCGTTGAACTGGCTGAAAGCACATGTTAACCATAAAGGCGGGGAATGGAGGAAATTTGCGACGATCTGCAGATTTGGGGGGGCGAACCTTGGAAAAGGGGCAACTGAACGGTAGAGGCAAGCTCTACATATCAACTTTTCCCGGGCGCCTCCACCTGCAAGCTGCGCAAGCTCATGTCGATAAAGGCATCCATGTAGGCGACGGGATCGATGTTCTTGACCTCGCACGGCAGGAAGGAGTGCGTCCACATCATCAGCATGGTGACGGGCGCGCTGAGGATGGTGCTGACCAGCACGGGATCGACCTGGCGGAATTCGCCGCGCTGCATGCCCCGTTCCAGCAAGGTGGCGATCAGCGCATTGCCGCGCGTGACCACCTCTTCGTTGTAAAACTGCGCCAGTTCCGGGAAATTGTTCGCTTCGGCCAGCATCAGCTTGGTCAAACCGGCCAGCTTGGTGGCGCCGAATTCTTCCCACCATTGCATCATCATGCTGCGCAACAACTCGGCACTGGTGCTGTCCGAGGCGGCCATGCTGTCTTCCGCCTCGCCGATGGAATGCACGATATTGTCGCGCACCACGGCCTTGAACAGCTCTTGCTTGTTCTCAAAGTACAGGTACAGGGTGCCTTTCGACACGCCGGCCCGCTTGGCCACATCCTCCAGGCGCGTCGATGCGAAGCCCCGTTCGACAAACAGGTCGAGGGCGGCGGCGAGCAATTCCTGCGGGCGGGCATCCTTGCGCCGCTCCCAGCGGGGCTTGGTATCAATCGGGGCTTGCATGTGTCTTTCCAAGTAACTTACTTTTGAGTCATTAATGGTAGACCGGTCTACCGTCAAGGTCAAGCGCTTCCCATGCGCGCGGCGCGGGACATCGTTCGGCACACCGAACACCGGCATTGTACGCTCCGTGCCGGCGTTGGCGGCACCTCCCTCTGGCGCCGGACTGCGGCGCCGGGTGAAGCAGAATGCGTTTCAGCCCCCATTTTGCGCAGTTCGTCGCATTTCCCTGCCAGCCAGCGCACCGCTTTGCTATCTTCTCATCGACAGCACGGCAGCCGCGGCGCGGCAGCCGGCTCTTTTCTTGTCCCGAACTAAAACAATCATAAAGGAAACACCATGCGTACCTTGCTGGCCCTGTGCTGTGCCGTTGCCCTTGGCGGTTGCGCCATCGTCATCAATCCCAACGATGGCGAAGTGCGCTATGCCGATTCCAGCAGCAATGTCATCCAGGGCAATGGGCAAGTGAGCCGCGACGTGCGCCAGGTCAGCACCATCAGCGCGCTCGACATCGACAACATGAAGCGCATCGACATCAAGATCGACGTGCGCGTCGGCCCGACGGCATCGCTGGTGATCGATGCGGACAGCAATCTGCAACCGCTGATCCATAGCGATGTGAACGGCAATACGTTGCGCCTGTGGAGCGACACGAACATTCGCAGCAGCAATGGTATCCACGTCATCTATACGACACCGCAATTGAGGAAGATCAACATCTCCGGCTCGGGCCGCCTGGTGGTCAGCGGTCTGAATGGCGACGATTTCAGCCTGGAACAGCGCGGGTCGATGAAGAGCGAATTGTCGGGCACGACGGGACGCTTCGACGTGGCCAACAATGGCTCGGGCAGCATCAACGCGGCGGCCCTCGCCAGCGGCAACACGGACGCGGTGCAGAACGGTTCCGGCAACATCCAGCTGGGCAGCGTGCACGGCGAACGCATCAACGTGGCCGTCAACGGCTCGGGCAGCATCAGCGCCAACGGCGCCGTGCAGCGCCTGGACGCCAACGTGAATGGCTCGGGCGATGTCAACCTGGCGTCGCTGCGCAGCGACGTTGCCTATCTGGCGAGCAACGGCTCCGGCGACATCGACGTCAGCGTCCAGAATGAAGTCAACGCCCGCGCCAGCGGTTCCGGCCGCATCACCGTGCATGGCGATCCGGCCCGCCGCACTTTGTCGGGCAAGCGCGTCAGCATCGTGCGCTGAACGCGCCCGGGCAACACATGGGAGCCGGCTTGCTATACTGTCGGCTCCTCACCCGCCCGTCTGAACTCCCATGTCACCATCTGCCACCCTGGCATGCCGTCCCTCGTGCGGCGCCTGCTGCACTGCACCGTCCATCACCAGCCCGATTCCCGGCATGCCGGAGGGAAAACCGGCGGGCGTGCGCTGCGTGCAGCTGGCCGATGACAACCGTTGCAAGATCTTTGGCCAGCCGGAACGGCCCGCGTTTTGCGGCGGCTTGCAGCCATCTGCGGAGATGTGCGGCGACAGCCGCGAACACGCGGTGCACTGGCTGGCCGAGCTGGAACGGCTGACGGCGCCCTGAGCGGCGGCGCGCACGGCGTCCCTGCTTGCGTCGCGCTTAGCGCGCGTCTTCCGCTTCCTCGGCGTCGCGCTGCCGCTTGTATTCCAGCAAGGTGGCAATCCCCAGATAGATCAGCAGCAGGCACACGGAGTCGCGTGCATCGCTCCAGCCCAGCGTGCCATGGCGCATCCAATGCAGCGCATTCAACACGATCATCATGCCCAGGATCAACCATCCACTGCGGCGCAGGGCGCGGCCCGGCAAGCTTGCCTTGAAAGAGGTACTTGAAAACATGGCGACCCTTATTTCATTCCATTTTTTACAACACTAACAGAACTTATATCTTTTCGGCAATATTTGACGGAAACCTGCGTACGCTTGACTCTGTTTGCACGTTTGCGTATATTCATGCACATTCTTGCACGTTTATAGGTTCACCATGTCCGCCACCCTGCTCCTCAAACAACGCCACGCGCTGATCCAGCAACAATTGCATGCCGACGGTCGCGTACTGGCGCTGGACCTGGCGCGCCAGCTCGATGTTTCCGAAGATACGATACGGCGCGACCTGCGCGAGATGGCTGCGGCCGGCCTGTGCCAGCGCGTGTATGGCGGCGCCCTGCCGCTGGCGCCGGACGGCGGCACCTTGAGCCAGCGCAAGCAGGAAGCACCGGAACGCAAGGCGCGCCTGGCGCAGGCCGCCGTCTCCCTCGTGCGCGCGGGCCAGGTGCTGTTTCTCGATGCGGGCTCGACCAACCTGGCTATCGCCAGCGCCCTGCCAGAGTTAGCACTTACTGTCATCACCAACGCGCCAGCCATTGCCATGACCTTGATGGAACGCCCGGAAATCGAGTTGATCATGGCTGGCGGCAGGGTCGACCGCCGCGCCGGCGCCAGCCTGGGGCCGCAGGCGCTGCGCACCGTCGAACGCATGCATCCCGACCTGTGTTTCCTCGGTGCTTGCGGCGCCGATGCGGACGCGGGCGTGACAGCCTTCAATTACGACGAGGCGGAATTCAAGCGCAGCATCGCCGGCGCCAGCAAGGCGGTGGTCGTGGCCGTCACCAGCGACAAGCTGGGCACCGCCGCACCCTTTGGCGTATTGGCCACGGGCTTGCTGCAGCACCTGGTGCTGGAAGCCGATGCCGACGCTGCCCACGTGGCCGCCTTTGAACGGCTGGGCGTGCAAGTGTTGCGCGCCCGCGCCTGATTTTATCCACCCCGACTTTGAAAAGCTCCCCCATGCATCTCACCGGCACCCTGCAACAACGCGCCACGCGCCTGGTCTTCTTCGCCGCCGGCCTCGGCATGGCCGCCTGGGCTCCCTTGGTTCCCTACGCCAAGTCGCGCCTGGGCCTCGATGAAGCCACCCTCGGCATTTTGCTGCTGTGCCTGGGCGCTGGCTCGCTGTGCGCGATGCCGTTTACGGGCATGCTCACGGCACGCTTCGGCTGCCGCAAGGTCATCGTCGGCGCCGGCCTGCTGCTGACCGCCATCCTGCCCGGCCTGGCGCTGGCCGCCACGCCGCTGCAACTGGGCCTGGTGTTGCTGGTGTTCGGCGCGGCCATGGGCACGTTTGACGTGGCCATCAATATCCAGGCCGTGATCATCGAAAAAGCCAACGGCGGCGCTATGATGTCGGGCTTTCATGCGCTGTTCAGCGTGGGCGGCTTCGCCGGCGCGGCCTGCATGGCCCTGCTGTTGTGGCTGGGCCTGACGCCGGCCTGGTCCTGCGTGGTGGTGATGCTGCTGCTGTGCGGCGTCCTGGGCGCGGCGCAAGGCCATCTGCTGCCGACGGCGTCCGCCTCCGGCGAAAAGACGCCGCTGTTCGTCATGCCGCATGGCGCCGTCATTTTCATTGGCCTGTTGTGCTTTATCGTCTTCCTGGCCGAAGGCGCCATCCTCGACTGGAGCGCCCTGTTCCTCACCACCACGCGCGGCGTGGAAGAAGCCAAGGGCGGCCTCGGCTACGCCGCCTTCGCCATCGCCATGACGGTGGGCCGTTTCACCGGCGACAAGGTGGTCAGCCACTTTGGCGGCAAGCGCGTGCTCACTTTTGGCGGCTTGTGCGCAGCGGCAGGCTTCTTCCTGGCCGTACTGGCGCCGCACGCCAGCCTGGCCATGCTAGGCTTCGTGCTGATCGGCCTGGGCGCGGCAAATATCGTGCCCATCCTGTTTACGGCGGCAGGCAACCAGCATGCCATGCCGGCCAGCCTAGCCGTGGCGGCCATCACCACCATCGGCTACGCGGGCATCCTGGCCGGCCCGGCCGTGATCGGCTTCGTCGCCCACGCCACCAGCCTGAACATCGCCTTCGCCATGCTGGGCGCCGCCCTGCTGCTGGTGGCGGCCAGCGCGCGCCTGGTGGCGCAGGCAAGACAAGTATCCTGATCCTTCCTCCTGCCTGGCGGACGGCGCTAAAAAAGCGCCGCCCAACTGCGCCCAAATAAGGTCCACGGGCCTGCGGCATGGTAAGCTTCGACCCCGCGCACATTGCTGGCGCCACGCGGTCACCCCATCCTGTCACTTATACCCGTACTTATACCCTTTTATACATCTATGGATCTCATTCTTGCGTTAAAAGCCATCATCATGGGGCTGGTCGAAGGTTTTACCGAATTCTTGCCGATTTCGTCCACGGGACATCTGATCCTGGCCGGCAGTCTGCTCGACTTTACCAAGGATGTCTCGAAAGAAGTCATGGACGTCTTCGAGATCGCCATCCAGGCCGGCGCCATCCTGGCCGTGTGCTGGGAATACCGCCAGCGCATCGGCAGCGTGCTGTCCACCTTCGGCACAGAAGTCAAGTCACGCAAATTCGTGCTGAACGTGGCCATCGCCTTCATTCCACTGGCCGTCATCGGCCTGGCCATCGGCAAGATGATCAAGCATGCGCTGTTCAAGCCAGTACCGGTCGCCATGGCCTTCATCATCGGCGGCATCATCATCTTGCTGGTGGAGCGCCGCGCGCGCACCAATCCCGTCACCGTACGCGTCAACTCGGTCGATGAAATGACGCCGTTCGACGCCCTGAAAGTGGGCTGCGCGCAGGCATTCGCGCTGATTCCGGGCACCAGCCGTTCCGGCTCGACCATCATCGGCGGCATGCTGCTGGGCCTGTCGCGCAAGACAGCCACCGAATTCTCGTTCTTCCTGGCCATCCCGACCTTGTTCGCGGCCACCTTCTACTCACTGTACAAAGCGCGCGACATCCTGTCGGCCACCGACGTGCCCCTGTTCGGCCTGGGCACCGTGGCCGCCTTCATTTCCGCCTTCCTGTGCGTGCGCTGGCTGCTGCGCTACATCAGCTCGCACGACTTCACGTTTTTTGCCTGGTACCGCATTGTGTTCGGCTTGCTGGTGTTGGCCAGCGCCCACTACGGCTGGGTTGTTTGGGCAGAATAAGGCACTATGAATCAAGATCTTAACCAGCGCGCGCTGCACCTGCTGCAAACGGTTTTCGGCTACCCGGCCTTCCGCGGCCAGCAAGCCGACATCGTCGACCACGTCAGCCATGGCGGCGATGCGCTGGTGCTGATGCCCACGGGCGGCGGCAAGTCGCTGTGCTACCAGATTCCCGCGCTGCTGCGCGACGGCGTCGGCGTCGTCGTCTCGCCATTGATCGCGCTGATGCAGGACCAGGTGGACGCGCTGGAGGAAGTCGGCGTGCGCGCCGCCTTCCTCAATTCCACGCAAACCTACGAAGAAGCGAGCCGCATCGAGCGCCTGGTGCGCACGGGCGGCATCGATGTCGTCTACGTGGCGCCCGAGCGCCTGATGACGCAGCGTTGCCTGGACCTGTTCCAGGCCTCGAAGATCTCCCTGTTCGCCATCGATGAGGCGCACTGCGTGGCCCAGTGGGGCCACGACTTCCGTCCCGAATACATCAAGCTGTCGGTGCTGCACGAGCAATTCCCGGACGTGCCGCGCATCGCACTGACGGCCACAGCCGATCCGCAGACGCGCGCCGAAATCGCGCTGCGCCTGCAGCTGGAAGACGCGCGCCAGTTCGTCTCGTCCTTCGACCGCCCGAACATCCGCTACCAGATCGTGGAAAAGGCAAATGGCCGCAAGCAGCTGCTCGACTTCATCAACACGGAACACACGGGCGACTGCGGCATCGTCTACTGCCTGTCGCGTAAAAAAGTCGAGGAGACGGCGGAATTTCTGAACCAGAGCGGCATCCGCGCCCTGCCCTATCACGCCGGCATGGAGTACGCGAAGCGCAGCGCCAACCAGGCGCGCTTCCTGCGCGAAGAAAACATCGTCATGGTCGCCACCATCGCCTTCGGCATGGGCATCGACAAGCCCGACGTGCGTTTCGTCGCCCACCTGGATCTACCGAAAAGCATCGAGGGCTATTACCAGGAAACGGGGCGCGCGGGCCGCGACGGCATGGCCGCCAACGCGTGGATGGCGTACGGCTTGCAGGACGTGGTGCTGCAGCGGCGCATGATCGACGAATCGGAGGCGGACGACACCTTCAAGCGCGTGCTGGGCGTCAAGCTCGACGCCATGCTGGGCCTGTGCGAAACGCTCAGCTGCCGCCGCATGCGATTGCTCGAATACTTTGGCGAACCGGCTTCGCCGTGCGGCAATTGCGACACCTGCCTGGTGCCACCAATCTCGTTCGACGGCACCGTGCCCGTGCAAAAACTGCTGTCGGCCATCTACCGCGTCGACCAGCGCTTCGCCGGCGGCCACGTGATCGACGTGCTGCGCGGCGTGGAGTCCGAACGCATCAAGACCTGGCACCACGACTCGCTGTCCGTGTTCGGCATCGGTTCGGACCTGGGCGAAGCGGAATGGAAGTCGATCCTGCGCCAGGCCATCGCGCTGGGCCTCGTGTCGGTCGACCATGAACAATACAGCTCGCTGAAACTGACGGACGCCTCGCGTCCCGTGCTCAAGGGCGGCCAGAAAGTGCAGCTGCGCCAGTACCAGAAACCGGTGAAAACCAGCAAGCGCAGCACCAGCGTGGCGAAGGGCTATGTCGAGACGGATCTGTCGACCAGCGAGCAGGCGATTTTCGACAAGCTGCGCTGGTGGCGCGTGGAGACGGCGCGCACGCACAATGTGCCGGCCTACGTGATTTTCGTCGACGCCACCCTGCGCGAAATCGCCAAGGCCAAGCCCACCTCGCTCGAGCAGATGCGCGGCGTGAGCGGCGTGGGCGAGAAAAAACTGGCCTCGTACGGCGACGAAATCGTCGCCATGATCCTGGAGATGATTTGATGGAAGATTTGATGGAAGCACTCTCGTCCGACCTGATCTATCAGGCCGTGAAAATTCTCGGCGCCCAGCCCGACGCCGAAGACGCGGTGGAAGCGCAAGTACGGTTACTGGTGCAGGACGATCTCACCGTGCGCCGCCTGGCCGACGTGGTGCCGGAAGCCTTCGGCCTGGTGCTGGCGTCGCACCTTCCCGGCGCCGAAAACATGACCCTGCCCCATACCTTCTGCGCCCAGGACGAGGACGGCGAATGGGTGGAGTTTCCCATGCGCCGCGAGCCGATCTTTGTCGTCGCCGCGGATATCGCCCAGCATACTTTCCACAACGGCCCGCGCGCGCTGATACAAAACCTGGCCAGCCGCAGCTCCCTGCTGTCGGCCATCAACAAGGCCTTGAATGCGGGCGGCTCGCTCGAAGGCACGACCCTGGGTCCGCCATCCTTCTTCGGCCTGCCGGCATCGCTGTACCAGCCGGCGGCATCGACCAGCACGGCCTGACCACTACACTTTGCCCCTGTCCTTGATAACGGAACGCTGCCGCGATGGAAACCAAATGGCTGGAAGACTTCATCTCGCTCGCTGAAACGCATAACTTCAGCCGTTCCGCGGCCCTGCGCCACGTCACTCAGCCAGCATTCTCGCGGCGCATCCAGTCGCTGGAAAACTGGCTCGGCATCGACCTGGTCGACCGCACCTCCTACCCCACGCGCCTGACGCCGGCCGGCGCCGTGTTCTACGAGCAGGCGCTGGAAATGCTGGGGCAGATCAACGGCGTGCGCGCCCTGTTGCGCGGCAAGCGCGCGGCCACGCAAACGAGCGTGGATTTCGCCGTGCCGCATACCCTGTCGCTGACCTTCATGCCGAAATGGCTGACGGCGCTGGAAGAAGGTTTTGCGCCGATCAACAGCCGCCTGATGGCCCTGAACGTGCACGACGCCGTGCTGCAGCTGGTCGACGGCGGCTGCGACCTGCTGCTGTGCTATCACCATCCGCGCCAGCCGGTGCAGCTGGACCCGGGCCGCTACGACATGCTGGTGATGGGCCGCGAAACCCTGCGCGCCTATGCGCGCTGCGGCCAGGACAAGGTGCCGGACTTCGTCCTGCCCGGCAGCGCCAAGGAGCCGCTGCCATTCCTCTCCTACACCAGCAACGCCTACCTGGGACGCATGGTGGAATTGCTGGTGGCCGACGCCAAGGCGCCGCTGTTCCTGGAAACCTGCTACGAAACGGACATGGCCGAAGGCTTGAAGATGATGGCGCTGGAAGGCCGCGGCATCGCCTTCCTGCCCGAATCGGCCGTCATGCGCGACGTCAAATACAAACACCTGGCGCGCGCCGATGGCGGTGCGCCAGGCTGGGAAATCGAGCTGGAAATCCGTTTGTACCGCGAACGCCCATCGAGCCTGCGTCCCGGCAAGCAGATCGTCGAAAGCCTGTGGCAATACCTGGTGCAGTCGCAGGATGGCAAGGCGCGCATGGGCAAGCGCCGCAAACGCGCCACCGAGGCCACCCAGTCCTGACTGGCAATCCTGGCAACACAACTATGCAATAAATGCATAACCGGATGCGCACAAAGCATTGGCCGGGGCATGAGGCTATCGCCTACGATGCGGTTCCGCTGCGCGCAGCTGCATATCGGCTGTGCCTCTAACGTACTCGTATTGTCCAGGAGCTTATCAAGCATGACCAGCAAGCACGCACTTCCTTCCTACCTGAATCCTGAAGACCTTGGCCCATGGGGCGTCTACCTCGAGCAGATCGACCGCGTTACGCCGTACCTGGGCAACCTGTCGCGCTGGGTGGAAACGCTGAAGCGTCCAAAGCGCATCCTGACGGTCGACGTGCCCATCGAGCGCGATGACGGCACCATTGCCCACTACGAAGGCTACCGCGTGCAGCACAATCTGTCGCGCGGCCCGGGCAAGGGCGGCGTGCGCTTCCACCAGGACGTGACGTTGTCGGAAGTGATGGCCCTGTCGGCCTGGATGACGGTCAAGAATGCCGCGGTCAACGTGCCATACGGCGGCGCCAAGGGCGGTATCCGTGTCGATCCGAAAACCCTGTCGCGCAACGAACTGCAACGCCTGACCCGCCGCTACACGAGCGAGATCAGCATGATCATCGGACCGAACAAGGATATCCCGGCGCCGGACGTCAACACGAATGAGCAAGTCATGGCGTGGATGATGGACAGCTACGCCATGATCGGCGGCAACATGTCGACCGGCGTGGTAACGGGCAAGCCAATCTCGCTGGGCGGCAGCCTGGGCCGCCGCGATGCGACGGGCCGCGGCGTGTTCGTCGTCGGTTGCGATGCGGCCGCCAAGGTCGGCATGTCGCTCGAAGGCGCGAAAGTCATCGTGCAAGGTTTCGGCAACGTGGGCGGCGTCGCTGCACGCATGTTCGCTGAAGCCGGCTCGAAAGTGGTGGCGGTACAAGACCACAAGACCACCGTCGTGCACGCTGGCGGCTTGAACATCCCGCAACTGCTGGCACACGTGGCCGAAGTGGGCAGCGTCGAAGGCTTCCCGGGCGCCGAGGCATTCGTGCCACGCGAAGATTTCTGGGGCATCGATTGCGACATCCTGATCCCGGCTGCGCTGGAACAGCAGATCACGGCTGAACGCGCTCAAGTCATTCGCGCCAAGATCATCCTGGAAGGCGCCAATGGCCCGACCCTGCCGGCAGCGGACGACATCCTGACGGACCGCGGCGTGCTGATCGTGCCGGACGTGCTGGCCAACGCCGGCGGCGTAACCGTCAGCTACTTCGAGTGGGCGCAGAACTTCTCGAGCTTCTTCTGGACGGAAGAAGAAATCAACAGCCGCCTGACCCGCATCATGCGCGAAGCGTTCGACGCCGTATGGCAAGTGTCGCAAGAGAAGAAAGTGTCGATGCGTACCGCGACCTTCATCTTGGCGTGCACGCGCGTGCTGCAAGCTCGCGAAGTGCGCGGCCTGTACCCTTAATGGCTGCCTGAGAAAATGCCTGGGGCGTTGTTGCTTCGCCTCGCCGTACTTGCGTACTGTCTTCGGCTTTGCGCCTAGCCCCAGACATTTTTCAGGCGCCATTGGGTTGATGGCGCTCTAAAAAAAATCCCGCCACACTTGCGTGTGAGCGGGATTTTTTGTATCTGCGGACTTGTTTACGCTGCGTAGCCTTGCGGGTTCTGGTGCTGCCAGCGCCAGTGGTCGCGGCACATGTCGTCGATGTTTTTCTGTGCTTGCCAGCCCAGCAGTTCCTTCGCCTTGTCGGCCGAGGCGTAGCAGCTGGCGATGTCGCCCGGGCGGCGCGGCACGATGTCGTACGGTACCTGGCGGCCGCTGGCGGCTTCGAAGGCGCGTACGGTATCGAGCACGCTGTAACCGTGGCCCGTGCCCAGGTTGACGGTAAAGCCGCCCTCGGTGGCAAACAGGCGGTTCAACGCGGCCACGTGGCCCAGCGCCAGGTCGACCACGTGGATATAGTCGCGCACGCCCGTGCCGTCCGGCGTGGCGTAGTCGTTGCCGAAGACGGCCAGGCGCTCGCGGCGGCCCACGGCCACCTGGGCGATGAACGGCATCAGGTTGTTCGGGATGCCGGCCGGATCTTCGCCGATCAAGCCGCTGGCATGCGCGCCCACCGGATTGAAGTAGCGCAACACGCCGACTTGCCACTGTGCATCAGCATGCACGAGATCCGCCAGGATCTGCTCGACCATCAGCTTCGAGCGGCCGTACGGGTTGGTCACGGACAGGCGCGACGTTTCCAGGATCGGCAAGGCTTCCGGGTCGCCATACACGGTGGCCGACGAGCTGAACACAAAACGCTTCACGTTCGCCGCCGCCAGCACTTCCAGCAAGGCCACGGTGCCCGTGACATTGTTGTCCATATACATCAGTGGCTGCGCCACGGATTCGCCCACCGCCTTCAAGCCCGCGAAATGGATCACGGCATCGATGGCGTGTTCGCCCAGGACGGCGGCCATGGCCGCGCGGTCGCGCACGTCCGCTGCATAGAAGGGTACGCTTTTGCCAGAAATGCGCTCCACGCGCGCCATCGCTTCGCGCGCGCTATTGCACAGGTTATCCACCGCGACGACCTCAAAGCCGGCAGCCAGCAATTCGACACAGGTATGCGAACCGATGAAACCGGATGCGCCGGTCACGAGTATTTTCTTGGACATAATATCAATCAATGCAAAAAAGATAAGACTACCGTAATTCACCCGCCCTGCCTAGCCAGCGCACGCTAGCGTGCGCGTTAAAAAAGCCTGCGGCGTCGCCGCGGCAGGCTTGTTCTCGTGCAAACGGCACGGGTGGGCAAACCGCCAGGTTATTTCTTGATGAACACCAGATCCCACACGCCATGGCCCAGCTTCAAGCCACGGTTTTCAAACTTGGTCAGAGGACGATACGCCGGCTGCGGCGCATAGCCATCGGCGCTATTGTGCAGCTGCGGCTCGGCGCCCAGTACTTCCAGCATTTGCACCGCGTAATCTTCCCAATCGGTGGCGCAATGCAGATAGCCGCCCGGCGCCAGGCGATCGGTCAATTGCTTGACGAACGGCGACTGGATCAGGCGGCGTTTGTTGTGGCGCGCCTTGTGCCATGGATCGGGGAAGAAAACGTGGATACCGGCCAGCGAATTGGCGGGAATCATGTGCGTGAGCACTTCCACGGCATCGTGCTGCAGCAGACGCAGATTCGTCAGCGACTCTTCACCGATCAGCTTCAACAGACTGCCAACACCAGGCGTATGCACTTCGACGCCGATGAAATCCTTCTCCGGCATGGCTTTGGCGATATGCGCGGTCGTCGCGCCCATGCCGAAGCCGATTTCCAGGATGACGGGCGCCTTGCGGCCGAACACCTGCTCGAAATCCATCGGTTCTTTGGCGAAAGGCAACAGGAACTGCGGGCCCAGGGTCTCGAGCGCGCGCGCCTGCGCCACGGAAAGCCGTCCCGCGCGGGTCACGAAACTGCGGATGCGGTGTTCGGTCGGATCGTACATCATCGGCCGCGCCGGGCCGTTTGCTGGGGTATCAGAAGACATGGGAATGGAGAAATAAGTGGCTGCGCCGCATCAAGCCAGGCGCCAGCGAAAAATGGAGCGGGTGAAGGGAATCGAACCCTCGTCGTAAGCTTGGGAAGCTTCTGCTCTACCATTGAGCTACACCCGCGAAGCCTGCATTTTACGCGGGATGACGAGGACTTGGCAAACTTGTGGATCGCTTTCGAATGCATCAGCAATTCCCGCGATATTTGACAAAAACATGAACCGCAGCCTCGGCAAGGTGCCATTTTTGTTGATAGAGAACAACATCTTCAGGCCGCCAGACACGCAGAATGGTCAGGTATGTAGCTAAAATAGAATAAATTATCGTTGCCACGGACTGTACGGCGCAGACTAGCAAGAGAAATGTTGCTACAATCATGTGACAGTTTAGCATTTCCGCTGTTCAACCTAAAAGGATATCCCATGAAGAAAATTCTGATCGCTTCGGCAATCCTGTGCTTCGCTTCCGCACAAGCCATGGCTCAAACGACGGCACCAGTTGGCGGAGCGCCGGTTCCACCAGCAGCGGCACCAGCAGCTGGCGCTACCGGCGCTGCCGCTGGCGGCACTGTTGCCGGCCTGAGCACGAGCGCCCTGATCGCCATCGGCGCAGCAGTTGCCGTTGTGGCCGGTGCAGCTAGCTCGGACTCGACCACCGCGCACACGACCCCAAGCCACGCCAAATAATCTGTCGACGCCTTTGGCTGAAACAGACAAGACCAAGCCCGCGGACTGACGTCAAACCGCGAAACGCTGGCTTGGTCTCACGAGAAGCCGGCCTTGTCATACGCAGCGCCACTTCCTCGATAAAAGCCCTTTTTCATTTCTTGAAAACGGGCTTTTTATTTTTCTTCAATAATGCGCGCGCCAAGAGCAGCAGCCGTCAGGAACATGAAATGCCCTGACCAATCATGCATAGTTAATGAAAAACCAGCCACTCTACAAACGCATGGGATTTGCCCTGCAAGGCTTGGGTGCCGCCTTCCGCATGGAATCGAGCTTCCGGCTGCAATGCCTTGCCGCCCTCCTGGTATTGCTTGTACTTGCCTGGCGCCAGCCAGCGATGATCTGGTGGGCTTTGTTATTGCTCAACTGTGGCATGGTCCTCGCGGCGGAGCTCTTCAACACCGCTCTCGAAAATCTGATTGATCACCTCCACCCGGCCCTCCATCCCAGCATCAAGATCGTCAAGGATTGCGCCGCAGGAGCCGTGCTCATTCTCAGTATCAGCGCCCTATGCGTGTTTGTTGCTTTTTTGCTTGAAAACGTTGCGTGCTAAGCAGGAATACTGGGGGAGCAAACTACAATACAGGACGAGCCAAAGTGCGTGCCTCTCAGGCTCCATGGAGCCGGGAAAAATACAAAAATCCTGTAATTTATTAAAATATTGCCTTGTTAGCAACTATTACATTTACATTGAAGCATAAATGACTATTCCCCTCCTACCGGTAATTCTTTGTGGTGGTTCCGGCACACGTTTATGGCCGCTGTCGCGCGAGGCGTTCCCAAAGCAGTTTCTGCGCCTGTCCGCTCAGGGCAGCATGCTGCAGCAAACGCTACAGCGCCTGGCAGGCATCGACGCCGTGTCGCCAGCACTGCTGGTATGCAACGAATCCTCGCGTTTCATTGTCGCAGAACAAGTGCGTGAGATCGGTCTGGAAAATAGTCGCATGCTGCTTGAACCCATGCGCCGCAATACAGCGCCGGCGATCGCCTCAGCCGCCTTGCATACAATGGAGAATGGCGAGGATCCGCTCCTGCTGGTGCTGCCCTCGGACCACGTCATTCTGGATACCCCGGCTTTTCATCGCGCAATCGCGCTGGCGCGTACTGCCGCAGAAGCGGGTCATTTGCTGACGTTCGGCATCACGCCGACGGGACCAGAAACAGGGTACGGCTATATTCGCGCCGAAGGTGCCGCAAGCGGGCAAGTCCAGCGCGTACTTGAATTCGTGGAAAAGCCGGCCCTGGAGCTTGCAGAGCAGTATATCGCCAGCGGCGATTACTTCTGGAACAGCGGCATGTTTTTGTTCCGCGCCAGCCGCTACCTGGAAGAGCTGGAACAGTTCCAACCTGCCGTCCTGGCCGCGTGCCGCGCGGCCATCAGCGCCGCGAAAAGCGACTTCGACTTCATTCGCCTGGACAAGAATGCCTACGCTGCCAGTCCCGACATTGCCGTCGACTACGCCGTCATGGAGCGCACCAGCCATGCCTCTACCATCGCTCTCGATGCGGGCTGGAATGATATCGGCTCCTGGAAAGCCGTACTCGACGTGGCGGAAAAAGATGCCAATAATAATAGCGCCCACGGCGATGTGCTGATCCAGGATTGCAACGATTGCCTGGTGCACAGTACCAGCCGCCTGGTCACCACCATCGGCATGCGTAATACCGTGATCGTAGAAACCGCCGATGCCGTGCTGGTCATGGACGCGGATCAGGCACAACAAACGAAAACCATGGTCGCGCAGCTGGTCGCCAGGGAGCGTTCCGAGGCCACCATGCACCGTGAAGTCTTCCGTCCGTGGGGTTCCTATGATTCCATCGGCAATGGTGACCGTTTCCAGGTCAAGCGGATCACGGTCAAGCCTGGCGCCAAGCTGTCATTGCAAATGCATCACCACCGCGCCGAGCACTGGATCGTGGTCTCCGGCACTGCCCAGATCACGAATGGCGACAAGGAATATTTGCTGACCGAAAACCAGTCCACCTATATTCCCCTCGGCGTCGTCCACTCCCTGGCCAACCCGGGCAAGCTGCCGCTGGAATTGATTGAAATTCAATCGGGTAGCTACCTTGGGGAAGACGACATTGTCCGCTTTGAAGACCGCTACGGCCGCACTTGACCGAGCAGATACGTAAGCACCATGTATACGGCACCGCAAGAATTCACACTGAAGTTTATAAGGTTTAGCAAGTCATCATGAAACCAATCGAAGGCATCTTTGTACAAGAAGTGAAATGGTATTGCAGCAGCAGGGCAGAGAAATATTTCCTCACCTTTGCTGATGCACTTGCCCTGTTCATGGCATTCTGGCTCGCTGGCAAATGGACCCTCGATAACACAGACTTGAACAGCTTCGGGGTGGATAGCTCGCGTTTGCTCAGTTACAGCCTGCTATCCGTAGTCACTGTGGCTATCTTCAAGCTGAAGGGCCATCATGCCAAGCGCCGTCCGTACTCGAATGAAATCAAGGAACTCCTGAAGGTCGCCATGGTCATGGGCCTGATCGACGCGGCCCTGGTATTCCTGGGCAAGCGCGACTCTTCGCGCGAGGCACTGTTGGCCACCTGGCTACTGGTGCCGTGCTGTGTCTTGCTGCTGCGAGGCATGGTCAAATACTTGCTGATGAAAGCGGGTGGCTGGATACGTCCCATGGTCATCATCGGTTGGGGTGACAATGCCTTGCAAACAGCGCGCGCCTTCGATGAGGAAGCGTTGATGGGCTATCGCCTGATTGCGTTCCTGATCCCCGAAGGCCAAGGCCGCCTGGAGCAACACTACGTGAACCGCAGCAAACAGACGGTGCCGTGCATTCCGCTTGGTGTCAATCCTGAGGAAACGCTCAAACTGCTGGGTGATCCGCATGCAGTTGTCGCTCTGGAACAAGGCGGCATCGATGCCTATCAGGGCATGATCCAGCAAGTCAGCCGTTGCGTTGCCAATATGCAAGTGGTACCTGCCGTACGCGGCCTGCCCCTGTATGGCATGGAGGTCAACCATTTCTTTACACATGAAGTGCTGCTGCTGACCATGCGCAACAACCTGGCACGGCCAGGTTTACAAATGATCAAGCGCTGCTTTGATCTGATGGCTTCAATCTGCGTGCTGATCGTCGGCGCCCCCATCCTGCTGTGGATCGCGGCCAAGGTCATGGCATCGGGCCGTCCCATCTTCTACGGCCACAAACGTGTGGGGCAGAATGGCAAGCATTTTCTCTGCTACAAATTCCGCACCATGGCCGTAAATGCGGACATATTGCTGAAAGAATTGCTGGAGCGCGACCCTGAAGCCCGTGCCGAGTGGGACCGTGATTTCAAACTGAAGCACGACCCCCGCATCACCTCGATCGGCCACTTCCTGCGCCGGACCAGTCTCGATGAATTACCGCAGCTATGGAACGTACTGAAAGGCGAAATGAGCCTGGTCGGTCCGCGCCCGGTTGTCGATGCGGAACTGGAGCGTTATGGCAACCAGGTCGACTATTACCTGGAAGCGAAACCCGGTGTCACGGGCCTATGGCAAGTCAGCGGCAGGAACGACGTCAGCTACGATACCCGCGTTTATCTCGATGCATGGTATGTCAAGAACTGGTCTTTATTCAATGACATTGTTATTCTACTGAAAACGGTTAAAGTCATTTTCAAGAAAGATGGCGCGTATTAAGTACATGATCAAATAGAATTTCAATCATTTCATCTCAAAAATAGAAGAACGATGCATCGTGAAGATGTTCTAGCAAAAAAGGATAGCAGCATGATTTTAGTGACTGGCGGCGCCGGCTTCATCGGCTCCAACTTTGTACGCGACTGGCTGGCGCTCAACGATGAGCCCGTGATCAATTTTGACAAGCTGACCTATGCTGGTAATCTCAGCAATCTGGCCAGCCTGGAGCAAGACCCGCGACATATCTTTGTGCGTGGCGACATTTGCGATACCGCTCACGTCTCGCGCCTGCTGGCAGAACACCAGCCACGCGCCATCGTGCATTTTGCCGCAGAGAGCCATGTCGACCGCTCGATCCATAGCCCCGGCGAATTCATTTCGACCAACGTCAACGGCACCTTCAGCCTGCTCGAAGAGGCGCGCGCCTATTGGATCGGCTTGACGGGCGAGGCCAAGGACGGCTTCCGCTTCCTGCACGTCTCGACCGACGAGGTGTATGGCACCTTGGGACCGAATGACCCGCCATTCACGGAAACGACGCCGTATGCGCCAAACAGCCCGTATTCGGCATCGAAAGCGGCGTCCGATCATCTGGTACGCGCCTATTTCCATACGTATGGCATGCCGGTGCTGACGACCAACTGCTCGAACAACTATGGCTCTTTCCATTTCCCGGAAAAACTGATTCCGCTCATCATCAGCAACGCCCGCGCCGGCAAGGCCTTGCCTATCTATGGCGATGGCATGCAAGTGCGCGACTGGCTGTACGTGGGCGACCACTGCTCGGCGATTCGCCGCGTCCTGGAAGCAGGTCGTCTGGGCGAGGTCTACAACGTGGGCGGCTGGAATGAAATGGCCAATCTGGAAGTCGTGCATACCTTGTGCGACATCCTCGATACGCTCGATCCCAAGGCGTCCGGCAGCTATCGCGAACAAATCACCTATGTACAGGATCGCCCTGGCCACGACCGCCGCTATGCCATCGACGCACGTAAGATCGAGCGCGAACTGGGCTGGAAGCCGGCCGAAACCTTCGCCACCGGCATCCGCAAGACCGTTCAATGGTACCTGGACAACCAGGCCTGGGTACGCGATGTCCAGTCGGGCGACTACCTCAAGTGGGTAGAGAAAAACTACGCGGCACGCGACATGGCCAAGGAGCAACAATAATGGCAACACCCATCGAACGCAAGGGCATCATCCTGGCTGGCGGTTCCGGCACGCGCCTGTACCCTGTCACCATGGCCGTATCGAAGCAACTGCTGCCCGTATATGACAAGCCGATGATCTACTATCCGCTGACCACCCTGATGCTGGCCGGCATACGCGATATCCTGATCATTTCAACGCCACAAGATACACCGCGCTTCCAGGAATTACTGGGCGACGGCAGCCAGTGGGGTATCAGCCTGACCTATGCAGTGCAGCCCAGCCCGGATGGCCTGGCACAGGCGTTCATCATCGGCAAAGAGTTTGTCGGCGATGCACCATCGGCGCTGATTCTGGGTGACAACATCTATTACGGTCACGACTTTGAATCGCAGTTGCGCGAGGCCTCGGCACGCACCAGCGGCTCGACCGTATTCGCCTATCACGTGCACGATCCGGAACGCTATGGTGTGGTCGACTTCGATGATCAGCGCCACGCCGTCAGCATCGAAGAAAAACCGCTCAAGCCAAAATCGAACTACGCCGTCACCGGCCTGTACTTCTACGATAGTCAAGTGTGTGGAATTGCCGCAGGAATAGCGCCGTCAGCGCGCGGCGAACTGGAAATCACCGATGTAAATCGAGTTTATCTTGAGCGCGGTGAGCTCAATGTGGAGTTGATGGGGCGTGGCATGGCCTGGCTCGATACTGGCACCCATGAATCCTTGCTGGAAGCAGGCCAGTTCATCGCCACCATCGAGAATCGCCAGGGTTTGAAAGTTGCCTGCCCTGAAGAAATCGCCTACCGCCGTGGCTACATCGACGCCGCCAAGCTCGAAGCATTGGCGCAACCCTTGAAAAAGAACGCTTACGGTCAATACCTGCTGCGCCTGCTCGAAGAAAAAATATACTAAAGCCCGAACGGCTCATTTCACACCATGCAAATTCAAACCACCGCCATACCGGACGTCCTGATCCTTGAACCCACCGTGTTCGGCGATGACCGGGGCTTTTTCTACGAAAGCTTCAACCAGAAGCGCTTTGCCGAACTGACCGGCGTCACGCGCGATTTCGTGCAGGACAATCATTCCAAGTCGGCAAAGGGCGTGTTGCGCGGCCTGCACTACCAAATCCAGCAACCGCAAGGCAAGCTGGTGCGTGTGACCGCTGGCGAAGTCTTCGACGTCGCCGTCGACCTGCGCAAAAGCTCGCCGACGTTTGGCCACTGGGTAGGCGTGACCTTATCAGCGGCCAATAAACGCCAGTTGTGGATACCGGAAGGCTTTGCCCACGGTTTCGTGGTCACCAGCAGCAGCGCCGAGTTCCTGTACAAGACGACCGACTACTGGGCACCGAAGTTCGAACGCAGCCTCCTGTGGAACGATCCAGCCATCGGTATCGACTGGCCGCTCGATGGCGAACCACTGCTGTCTGGCAAAGATAAAGTCGGTACCTTGCTGGCCAACGCCGACGTTTTTTCCTGACCGTTACCGACCAATCTGACACACTGGAACAAAACTATTTCATGAGCCGTATTTTAATCACAGGAAAAACCGGCCAGGTCGGTTACGAACTAGAACGCAGCCTGCAGGGCCTGGGCGAGATCATTGCGGTGGACCGCAGCCAGATGGACCTGGCCGACCTGGACCAGGTGCGCGACGTCATCCGCCGCATCAAGCCGACGCTGATCGTCAACCCGGCCGCGTACACCGCTGTCGACAAGGCCGAGAGCGAACCTGAACTGGCGCTGCGCATCAATGGCGAAGCACCGGGCGTGATGGCGGAAGAGGCGAAAAAGCTGGGGGCTGCGATGATCCATTACAGCACTGACTACGTGTTTGATGGCTCGAAAGATGGTCCCTACACCGAAACCGATTCCACTTGCCCGATCAATGTCTACGGCAGCAGCAAGCTGGCCGGCGAACAGGCGATCGAGGCCGCCGGCATCCCTTACCTGATCTTGCGCACCAGTTGGGTCTATAGCACACATGGCAAAAACTTTCTGTTGACCATGCTGCGCCTGGCAAAGGAGCGCGAAGAACTAAGTATCGTATCCGATCAGTTCGGCGCACCGACATGGAGCCGTACCATCGCAGATACCACGGCGCATATCGTGGCGCAAAGCCTGACGGCAAGCGACCAGCAAGCATGGTGGCAAGCACGCTCCGGTCTGTATCATTTGACGGCGCAGGGAAGGACCAGCTGGTTCGGTTTTACCGAAGCGATCATGGCCCACCCCTCAGTTGCCAAAAAACCAATATTAAAACCGATATTAGCTAAAGACTATCCTGTACCAGCGAAGCGTCCGACCAATTCAGTACTGTCATCACAGCGCCTGATGGATACTTTTTGTCGCATTCCGGATTGGCAGGATACATTAAGGCTGTGTCAAAATTAAATATTACCCTGTCAACAGAAATGAAAAAATGGGAATTGTTCAGCCTGAGTAAACACCGGAAATAACAGTTGTAAACGAAACTTTTTTACCGTATTACTCCTGCATGCCACCGCCCCCCCCCCTATCTCTCGAGACTATCCGAAACGGACAAGAACAACTTTAAATAATGATAACAAATCCGGCCTTCGCGTGGCCAGCCGGTTGCACCAGCGCCACATCGCGGACATCGAGCCCCGACATGTATAACGATATGGCTTAAACTGCTGTCTCAAATCATGGATCCGCTATATTATTGCAGTGTGACAGATGGTATATATTTGACGCCCTGCGATTTCAAACTCCAAGTTCCACACAGGATTAATGAACAGTGCTCGTTAGGTATTGCAGCAATGCTATGTGTTGAGTATAAGTGAGCTGCGTCTATTCAAATTCAAGCTTGGTCCGTGAACGCGAATTGAGCGACAGCAAAATGGCATTCGACTCGTCAGGGAAGCAAATCGATAAGTCGATGCTTTTTGGAGGTGTACTGGTGCAACAGCCCCTTGGCGTTCTCGTTGCCCCCTGTTCCCAAGGGGCGTGCGGATCGGCGAAGTCAGTCCGCACGCCGGTGCGCTCAGTGAGCATCTCGCAGCCTTGGTAGCACGTCATCGTTTTGCACATCACCACCGGCTCGCTGTTGAGGGCGCATTGGCGATGCTGGCGACGATACTCTTGACGGGTTGCGTTAACCATTTTGGCCAATGCCACGAAACCGGTCGCGCATTCGACCAGCGTGTCCACCGACGCGATAGACACTTGCTGGCGCCGTTATCACGTCACCCTTCCATTGGCCGGGGACAAGGCTGCCCTCGATCGCCAGAGGGCAGATATCATGATCTGGCGTCCAGAATCTACCCTCGGCGATCGGTGCAGCGGCTGCGCGGTTCGCGCACCTGATTGTGGTGGCTCAGGCAGGCAATAAGTTCGCGCTTGGCCTCGCCGCACGTATGCATGTAGATGGCGTCGTAGATAGTCTCGTGGCGCACGGTTACATCAGGGTTGTCGCGCCATGGGAGCTCCGGTTCTTACGTTCTTTCTGTGGCAACCAGAGAAGTTTGAGCTGATGTCTAACGACTTCGGGCAGGACACTGTCGGCCCGGAGTTTGGCCAACCGCCGCGATTCAATCCGGCGGGCCTGGCACTGCAAATGCGCCCGGTTGACATCGTAGATGCCACCATCACGGGTGCGTCCGATTTTACGGCCAATCGTACTGCCCAAACGGCAAATACGCTTAGCAATAGCTCGAATAGAGTACAGGTCATCGCGCACGGCCGTGACGACCTGTACTACTAGATGGCGAGAAGTTTTGTAGATTTTCGCCGTGACGGCACTTTACAGCAGAAGGTGTTGCACTTGTTTTTTGAGAACGCCACCAATGGTAGCCGTCCTGATAAATATATTGAAAAAGGTACAGAAGTAATGAAATTTATTTACATCGAATTAAGGATCGTCTTGCGTGCAGTACTGCTCTGTATAGCTTTTTCTTCCCCGGCTTATGCCTATGTTGATCCAGGCTCAGCCCTCCTGCTTCTACAGAGTATTTTTGCCATCATTGGTGCGGCATTAACATTTATCAAAAAACCTCGGCAAATGATCGCCAAGCTGTTTAGTCGAAAGAAAAATAACGATGCGTGATCCTGAAGGCACAATTGAATTTCAGGGACAAACAGTCATTCGACGCATCCGCCCCGCCGCCACCGCCAAGCAATTTCTTCTATCGAAAGCTGCTGCGACGCTCGTCGAAGCCGGCAGGCTGATTCCGTTCGAGTTCACGGCACCCGAAACAGTCGAGTCACCTAGATTGCCTTTCGTCAGTTATCCCTTTGAATGGTGTGACGCACAACTTTATTTGGCGGCTCAACTCACGTTAGATATCTCGCGTGAAATTCTCGGTGCTGGGCATGAACTGAAAGACGCTTCCGCATGGAACGTAATTTTCCAGGGCAACCAGCCCATGTTCTGTGATCACCTTTCGTTCCAGCCGATTGTTACGCCGCAATGGTGGGCGTTTGGCCAGTTCACTCGTCATTTTCTGCTGCCGCTTGCAGTGTCGCAGCAGCGCGGCCTGAAGCCACACCAAAGTTACAGCACCTATCGCGATGGTATTCCAGCAGATGTTGCTCGTACTTTGCTTGGTTTCAAACGATACATGACGCGATACTGGCCACTCATGGTGGCAAGCAACAACAAATCCCAACCTCGCGCTCAAGTACCGACAAAAGATGGCAAACATCTACATGGCAATCTCTACGGTTTCTGCCAATCCATGCTCAATGGTGGGAAACCCAACCAGGCGCGTAGCCATTGGGCTGGCTATACCGATACGCGCCATCACTATACCGACGAAGCTTCCACTGCAAAATTTCAAAAGGTAGGTGAATGGCTGGAAAACACTGCGCCTGCTTGGGTGGTGGACCTCGGCTGCAACACCGGAGAATTTACGGTTCTGTCGGCCGGAACCGGTGCCGACGTGATCGCCGTCGATCTGGACCATGACGCCATTCAAAAGCTTGTGCTTTCGCAAAGCAACGCCACCAATATCCACCCTCTCGTCACCAATTTGGGGGATATGGTTGGCGGGCGTGGTTGGGGTGGTGATGAGTTTCCCTCGCTCATAACTCGTCTGCACCAGCGCGCCGACATGCTGTTGATGCTGGCGCTTATTCATCACCTGGCGATATCTGAAGGTATTCATATGGGGAAAATTGCGCAGATGGCGGCACATATTACGCGCGAGTTCCTGATCGTTGAACTACTCGATGAAACTGATCCGATGGTCTTGCACCTATGCAGCCAGCGCAAGCGCGAGCCCAAAGAGTTTTCTGTGGCTGTACAAATGGCGGCCTTTAGCCAATATTTCAGTACGGTTGCGAGCTATTCCGTACCCAATACACTGCGCACGCTATGTCTACTCAAGAAACTGTAACCGAAATGCAGGCAGGGCAGCCGCTTTATGCAGCGACCCTGGCGTTGCTCACGCTACTGTTGCTTGGGCAGACTAACTGGATCTGGAGTAGTCTCTACTTTCAGTATCACACAGCGAGCGAAATCACCCTCGCTTTTGGGCTGCTAGCTACCTTTGTTATCGTTTGTATCGCACTGCTGCGTGGTGGGTTGGGGCAAGCCACAACAATAAAAATGATAAACGTCGGCATAGCCCTGTTGTTAACCTTGGTCGGGTTCGCTTACCTTAAGCAGTTGGAATTGATTCCGATGCAAAGCAATGCCTTGCACAAAACGCTCGCAGTGGCATCGGCTATCACTGCAAGTCTGTTAACTCTCAAAATCACTATTGACACTTGGAAACGTCTTTACTTGGCCGGAATCGTCGGAGGGATGATTTTCATCTTTTTCCCAGTGGTGCTTGCGAACACGAATGCCTCCACGGTCTACTGGCCAAGCCCAAGTTATCAACCCCCGACAATAGCCGCTCCAAATATGCCATCGCAAAACACGATTGTTTTGCTACTAGATGAACTCAGTGCCAGCTCAGCCGGACCTGTTGTCAAGCAACTACAGGCAACCGGATTACATGTCACAGCAACCAATATAGATCCGGCAGGCAAGAACACGATCAATGTCATTCCTGCCATTTGGATGAGGACAAATTTTGACCAATCAGTGGCGTGTGGGCCCACGCAACTCTGTAGTACAAGCAAAGTATTGGACTTTTCCAAAGTAAAAGCTAGTTCGGAAAATATTGACATCGTGGGTTTCTATCACCGCTATTGTTCCATTCAAGGCCTGCGTTCCTGCTCTTTTTCTCCCTTTCCAACAAAGTCAGCTGCCACAGAATTGGCCTGCAGCTATCCAGGGGGCCAAGAACTGAAATTTTTGGGCTGCGAAGCATCCGAGTCAGACAGAAAATCATTCCTGGCCTTACGTGACAACATGAAAAAAATGCTGATGGAAGCGCCCTTCTGGAAAAAAGGAGGCATTCTATTTGCACATCTTCTGGTGCCACACCCGCTAATGGGGATTCCTTTAAAGACGTTGAATGAAGAATATTCTGACAACATTACATACGGTGCTTCGGTAGTTGGACTGGTGGCACACAGAGCCAAATTGGTGTTTGGAGACAATTTCAGAATCGTTGTATTTTCCGATCACCCCTTACGGCCAGAAATCTGGTGTGCCGACAAGACCTACATGGCAATCAAGTGCAAGCCTGACTCGTCACAGATATCAAATCAAGTGCCGCTTATCATTGCTACTTTCAATCTGAAAAACAAGGCACCACTAAAGATCGAAAATAACAAAGATGTATTCGATCTGTTGTACCAGTTTGAATCTAAGTAGTCAGACGAAATCTATTGTGAATGCGGTGGCGAAACCTTTCATCAAGGATTCCACTTCGTTCACCAACTCGTTTCCTTTCAGCCCGGCGAAGCGGTGCCAGCAGTACTTGGCCTGCTTCCACAAGATCTCGATACGCTTCAGTTCCGGGCTATAAGGCACTTCGTTATACACAACTCTAGCGTTGCCCTAGGCTACGCAGAGCGCGCATCATCTTGACGGCTACCTGTAGATCCTTCAAGCCGAGCCAGATGGTTTTTACGTCACGCTCACCGTCGCCCTTGCGCGCTAGAAAACCTCCTAGACACGCGATTTGGCGCAGTAGCGGATTAACCGTTGCCTTTGGCGGCGGGGATTTTCCACGCAACAGATAGACTGCTTCAGTTTCATCCGGATCGAAGAATAACGCCGCAGAATAACGTCGCATCCAAATCGGGACTGGTCCGATTCCTGGGCATCAGAAAGGCGATGCGCCACGCCACCAGCATGAACAGCGTCAAGGCGCGTTCGATATGCATGATCGAGCCAAGTTGAAGCGCCTCGCCCCTCTAGGTATTTTTCAGGACATTGAAGAAGAGCCCGATCTCCTAACGGTTCCGATACCATTGGATCAGTTCCACCGCTTGCGCCAACGTGTCCACGGCGCAATTACTCTGCAAGCGCCATTCAACTGGCTTGACGTCGGTCAGCGCGTCGATTTCCCGGGTAATGAGGCAGGTGGCGCCGACGCGCTTGCCTTGCGCCGCCGGCAGTTCGGCCTGACACGCCCACAATTACTGATGTACGGTGCGCGCCTTGACGCCGCGCCGTGCCCATTTCAAAGACGATCTCATCGAGCGGCCACCCCGGCGCTGGTATGCTGTCACAGCCTCTCGGCGTGCGGAAGGCAGCGGTTGTACTGCGCCCGCACCAGCAAGTCGCCCAGGGTGCCCAGTTCTTGTGCTCTGAGCATCCCCCATGCCTGCTCCAGTTCAAATTGAAACGGCAGGCATGCGAAAATCGGAATCAAGCCACAAGGCTGTGGTTTATGGACCGCTTACGAATGAAACACAGCTCATCGCGCATACCCATCACGATGGCGCGCTCCAAGATGGTCAAATTTTTGCAGATTTTCGCCATAGTGGCACCTTACAGAAAAGGTGTTGCACTTGGTGCTTGAGAAACTCCATTCATGATATTCAACTATTCGAATGACGATTACTCAATAACAATAGTGAAACCAAAAACCAATAAATTGCCATTACAGGAATATATAAAAAGGCACCGTCAGAAATTGCCAATATAAGATATATGATCAATCCAGACATAATAGATTTTTTATATAATGAGCCGCCAAATGGCACTCGCCTTAAAAGACCATAAATAACAGGAGACAGCATAGCCAATAAAAATGATAAGAACCCCAATATACCAAAGCCATTCAATATTGACATATATACAATTTCTGAAACTTGGGAAAATTTCTTTTCAGGGAAAAAAGTCAATTCATCTATGATATTTAACTGGTCAATTCTGCCACCAAGATTTTTATCAAATAAAAATGAGGCATTTTGTCCTATCATAAAAACCATATAAAAAATGGCTCCACCAAATAAAATTATTCCAATAAATGATAATAAAATAGCAGTGAAATCTGACTTCTTTATCTTCAATTCCAAAAACAATCTCGGAATGAATAAAAAATGCCTATTTATAGAATTTCTTGAAAGGTAAAACAATTTAAAAAATTCATATATAATCATTCCTAACCAAACGGTCCTAGACAAAGTCAACACCAAAGATGTTTTAACAATAATTTTTTTAATTTTTGAATTTTCAAGAAATTCATACAAAGGAAGAAGCATCAATATGCAAATACCATATATATTTCCATTATTGTAAGTTGATATTAGTTTAAATATACCACCTCTATCGATATGTTTTCCCTCAAGCTCACCAAGGTCATCATAATTTACAGTTAAAAATGGAATTTCAAGAAAGGAACCTGTGTACAATTTATAAAAAAATAAAAATATACCAAACATCGATACAAATATTACACCTTTTCTCACCATACCAAAAAGATATGACAAGTTCATTTCCTCCATATATTGATGAAATAATATAATGAATGTAAATGGAAGAAATATCACAGAAACGATAAGTGAAATACCAAAACCGAAATTTTCAACTCCATTAAATATGAAGCTAACAATCACAATACTCTGAAATGGCAACAACGAAAAAATTACATTCAAACGGCAGGTAGAAAAAGAAATATTCCCAATATTCAAAAGGAAGCGAGGAATAGCAATAATTGAAAAAATGAAAATTGCCACATATCCCCACGTTAAAGGTACGCCTCCAATTTTCACCCCCCCTTTCGGAAAATAAATAATAAAAACTGTCATCATAAAGACTGCGAATTTATATTTAGGAGATGAATTATTAAATTTTTCTATGGAATCCATTTTTTAAATTCACTATTCTATCTAAATTAATTTACTTCTTGCTTGAAAAATCGAACCATTTCGAATTTACATAGTTCGAAAACTCAAGATTAAATCTTTCAATCGAAAAACGTTCAGAATTTTTCCTACAGTTAATGGGAAGGAAAAGATGGCGTCGTTTTTCGAAGTCATGAACGGCCATACAAACCGCAGAAACCGTTTGCTCCATAAAAAATAAACCTGTCGGTTCAGGTCCTCCGTCAATTACAGTTTCCAAACTCCCCCCCTTTCCAAAAGCGATAACTGGTGTACCGCACGCCTGAGCTTCAACCGGAATAATCCCGAAGTCCTCCTCAGCAGCAAACACAAATGCCTTCGCCCGTTGCATCATGTCTTTTAGCACCGAAAACGACTGATAGCCCAACATTTCAACATTTTTTCCTGCTTTTGCCTTGATCTTCTGCATATCAGGCCCATCACCAATGACAATCAAACGTTTTTCAGGCATTTTTGAAAATGCCTCGACGATCAAGTCCATTTTTTTGTAAGGAACGAGACGTGAAGCAGTAAGATAAAAGTCTTCTTTTTCTTCAACTAGAGAAAAAGCAGATACATTAACTGGCGGATAAATCACATCAGCATCTCGACCATAAACTTTCTTAATACGACGTGCAATAAACTTGGAATTAGCAACAAAATGATCGACACCATTTGCCGTTCTAACGTCCCACATACGAATTTTATGTAGCATCCATTTCGCTACCCAACCCTTCAGACCAGTGTCAAGTCCAGACTCGCGTAGATACTGATGTTGCAAGTCCCAGGCATATCGAATTGGGGAATGGACATAACTGATGTGCAACTGATCTGGTCCAGTAATAATCCCTTTCGCAACAGCATGACTACTTGATATCACCAGTTCATATGATGACAAATCTAGTTGCTCCACGGCAAGTGGCATCAAAGGCAGATATGAACGAAACGATTTCGATGCCCTAGGTAAATTTTGAATAAATGTTGTTGTCAGTTTACGATTGCGCAAAAAATTAGTAGCTTGCACAAAGTCAGTATCTGCATATACAGCGAACATATCGGCTTCGGAATACAGCCCGGATAACTGCTCCATTACCTTTTCTGAGCCTGCCAGAGTCGTGTACCATTCATGCATTAATGCAATTTTTTTCATTATGTTAAATATGTTCTCTAGTACTATTACAGAAACGGTAATTCAATATCATTTTCAAATCAAACTGCGCAAGGCCATCCAGTCATCGTTTAGGCATTGCTCAGAACATTATCTACTTTGCGGACGACCTCGTCCCATGAAAATTTACTAGCCTGAGCCAGGCCGTCTCCAATCATTTTGGAACGCAAAACAGCATCGGTAAAAATCAAGGTGATACCATCGGCAATACTCTGAATAGATGTTGGATCGACCAACAATGCTGCGTCGCCTGCAACCTCGGGTAAGGAGGTCGTGTTCGACGTCAGTACCGGACAACCACAAGCCATCGCCTCGATCACGGGCAAACCAAATCCTTCGTATAAGGAAGGAAACACAAGCATTACAGCACCACGATAAAGACCAGGAAGATCAACTTCAGCAACACGCCCGATAAATACAACCCGATCTTGAACATTAAATTTTTGCGCTATATCCAGGAGAGCCTGATTTCCATCGCCCGTAAATAATAATCGAACGTTAGATTCGATATTTGCTCGCGCAAAAGACTCAATTATTCTTGCTTCATTTTTGTGTGCCTTTCTATTGCTGACACTTAATACATACTTGTAACCTGGTTTGTATGCCAAAGCATTTAAAGAGTACTCTTCCCCGACGCCATTTCCAACATTAACAACATGTGCAGGATCAACCCCAGCCCACTCGATAATACGTTGCTTGGAAAATTCAGACACCGTCAATACCACCTTAGCATTACGACATGCACGACGCATGATCCATTTGTAATAAATTCGCTTCAATACGCTACTATTTTCGGTACGATCGATATGATTCAAATCATGAATAGTAAATACAAATGGAGTCCAAATAAAAATCGGCGCATTATAGCCGGGACTAAATATTAATTTATTTCGTGCATAGCGCAATGTATGTAAAAAAAAGCGCACTGCATCAAGAGGAGAAGATGGTGAGCCTGTCATATTCATAGGAATCAAAGAAATTTTGCTTGCAATAACTTGTGCAAATCTTCCTATTCCATGCTCACCTATCCAGCGTTCATCGATGTATACCTTCTTCACCAAGGGAAACCTATCATGGAAAAATAATTATTTAAAAATATCTCTTTGATTACGAATAGAAGCAATATAAATCATATATTTCAACAGTAACTGATATTTTTCCACACCAAGAAACCGAAACGCGATCTTCATACCACAACGAATTATTTTAAGACGAATATCATTGTGATTTGTATTGTAGCTATTATATGATTTAACCCCACTAGGAGTCGCAAACAAATTATTTCTCTTGCAAAATTTATAAAATTTACTGTCGACTAAAAATGGATTGTCGCTGGTAACTGGAAATTCTGACATTCTATATAAGCGACGTGAAACGGAAGAAATATATTTATTATCATTAAACGTCGAAAAACCATATTTTATTTTTTGAAATTTCAAATGCCCATTGTCCCGCAACTCCTGACGGTATGCAGCGAATATTTCTTTTAGATCTGGCCGTTGTACCAAATCAAATCTATTCTGATATTTCGAAATAGCATTTTCCTCATTCAGCAGCAATCCGCTAAAATGGAAAAAGTACAATGGTTCTGTAGCGTTCACTACCCATTCATTGTCCTTTTGTCCAAGCAAGCGCTCGTGCAAATTCCAGTAGGCCATATTGCAGCCAAGTGATTTCTCAATATAAACACCAGAAAATATGCAAGGAACCAGGTTGATCCATTTTTGATCGACAAAAAGCCCATGAGCCGGTTCATTATATCCCTGCTCAAGGCAACGGGCCTGCCACCAGCGAAGCATTTCTATGGCCTGCTCGGAATCATTAACGCCAATAAATCCAAGATTAAATTGACCATTAATTAGAAAATCAACTTCTCCAGGCTTCATACTATCAATAATAGGACTGACAATATGAGGAGTCAACACGATTGAATGATCATTTAATCTGTCGAATATGATATCAAGATGCCGGAAAATTTTTATATCAGGATCTATATAGGTAACTTTCTTGTATTTTCCCAACAGCATCAATAAAAATGTCGGTTTAACATTTGTATTTAATTCTAAAATATCATAGCGAATGGCATATGATGTGAAGTTTGGAATATTAAGATCTTCGACCCAAGTAATGGCAACACCATCATCTACTTTAAAAGTCTCATCTTTTGTATCGACGATAAGTATATGAAAAGCACCATCAGGATGTTTTTTTAAAAAACTATTTCTCAGCGTTAAGGCGTAAGCAAAATAGTTTTTCGATACAATCGTGCATCCAGAATAATTTCCATCACCACAATTTTTACTACGATCTAAATCCATAACTTTACTTTCCATGTTCTAACAACATTGCTTTAAGTTCACTTATAATCAATAAATTTCTTTAGGATAAATAGATTCAGGCGGACTAAATTTCTACACCTATCCATTTTTTCTGGGCATCACAATACTTCTTCACTATTCGAGCAGGAATACCTACGGCGATCGTCTTAGGGGGAATATCCGAAGTCACAACTGAATTAGCACCTATAACAGCACCAAAACCAATCCGTGCTCCGGGTAAAATGCAAACATTGTCGCCAATTAGAACATTATCTTCAATGATGACTAGGCGTTCCGTCGACAGTTTTCTATCATGGGGAGACTCATCGGGTGATGATGGAAAGTCACTTCGATAATCGCCATGTAAATGGTCTGTGATCAAAACCTTACTACCCACCAATACATTATTTCCAATATCAACTAAATTTGTTGCCGCTATATGAAGAAAATCACTGGCGCCAAAATTATTCCCAATAATTATTCTCGGATTGAATTTTTGATCACCAAACTCAGTAACAGCTTCGATCCATAGGTTACTTCTACAATTAAAATTATCACCTATGGTTATATGGCGTTTCCCACGAATATAAGCAGGCCCTAAAATTGTATTGACATTCCAGCCAAACAGTTTTTTATAATATATACGTCGAAGTTTTAATTTTACCGCCAAAAAAATCAAAGAAAGGAAATTGAAATTTTCTCTTTTTAGAACTTTTATAAATTTTTTCATGAATAAACGTATGGAAAATTTTGCGTTCAATTACATCATTTAAATACAATATGTATTGAAAATACCAAATCCAAGCGTAAATACACATACTTTTCTTAGGCACAAAGAAAAATCGACATCAAAGAAGCGCATAATGCAAATTTTTATTTATTTTATTCAATACTCGAACGCCAAAAAATGAAATTTCTCTTCTTAATTTTGAATTTGACAGTATACCTTTTAAGAAAACATTGGCATATTTATTATTTCCAAAACAAGAAGCTATCATTAAATTGATATCTTCATGTTCAAAATTACTTTTACTAGCGGCACTTCCAAATTGATGCATTAACTCACCTGGAAGAAGTCTTGTCACAACAGCATTCGACATGATATTGGCATTGTTAAAAGAGTCTTCAGAGAAATATTTTTTCGTTATATTTATAAGATTTGCGCCAAAGACCTGAATCAATTTATAGCCCCCCGTATTTCCGGTCATCGCACCGAACATAGGTGTATATATATAAATATGAGAATTTATTATTTTTAGTGCACTATACATCCAAGCCATCTGAGGTAAAAACGTACCAGTATCAGATCTAAAATCAAAATCTGGGATTTTTCTTAGAATTTCTTCCCTATTAATTATATTGGCAGAAATAAATGTAAGGAAAACATTGACTTCGCGAAATATTTTTTCAGAATTCAATGTTTTTATTTTAATATTCTCTGGAATCGAGCGTAGCGCAATCGCTCCCTCTTGGCCATCTTTAAACCCACCATTCTCCATATATAAAATACCGAATTCCCTATTTCGGCATAAATTCAATACGTAATTTAAAGTACCTTGATACAATATTTCATCATCGCCAAGCACCCATAGATACCTCCCAGATGCTACATTGAAACATGCTGCGATATTACCATCCATACCTATATTTTCATCATGACGAAAATATTTAATCGGAAAGGTATTTGCAAATTCTGAAACAATATTCTCCGTATTATCTGGCGATGCGTTATCTAAAACAATTATCTCAAGGTCCGTCGGGAAATATGATAAATGCGATGTTATCGATGATAGCAAAATCTCTAAGCACGCAGCTCGCCTGAAAGTCGGAATGACGATAGACAAAATAAAAGGCTGGATCATTTTTCACCTTTTAATACTTTGATAAAGATTTTTTTTATAATATAAAATGCTACATTTTTAAAAAATATGATTTTTGAAAAAATAGAAGCTCCAAAAATAGTATTTGTTTTTCTAACAAATGAGATGGCGTAAGTAATTCCATAATTCAGAATTTCTCCATTTTTAACAGTCCTGGACGGCATACCATAATGCTCACAAAGATTGGCATTTTTTAGAATGGCACGATATCCGACGGTCGCACCAAGCAATCCTCTTATAAATACACCAATAATCAAATGATTCTTTTCTTTTTTCGATAGATTCAATGTATATATATGCTGGCTGAAGTTAACTGCCATACGTAGTCTGGAATCAGGGGAAAAAAATGCATCTTTCTTATTGCCATCGGTACCAAATGATTTAATTTTTGCGGCCGCAGCACCATCCTCAGTAGTGATCAAGTCTGGATTGTAAATATATCCGTCACCGAGCAAACATAATTCAGCAAAGACAAAATCAAAAGGAAAAGTATCAACTACATTATAGTCTGAAAATCTTTTAACTAAATTAATTGATTTAAGAAGATGGTTATTAAAAAAATATCCCGTCGGGTGTCTAGCCATATAAGCTATAGCCTTGACGGCCAATATACCTTTTGGAAAACGATCATACTCATTTAATACAGTTGAATTATATTCGCAATATCCAGCAGCCAACTCCGGCTGTGCCATCAAAAAAGACCTGAAACTGGAGATTGCATCCGAATGAAAACTGTCCTTGTCTGTAGAAAAAACCAGGTATTTCCCACATCCTTTATCAACGGCATGCAATATGTTGAAGAGCACCCCCTTGTTCTCTCCATTTTCATATACTGAAAGTCTTGTGTCCTTAATTTTTTTTAATAACTCTATTGTCGAGTCAGTTGATCCATTGTCCAGGACCACAACCTCGATATCTATATCGGGACATTCCAAAATACTCAAGACATTCTGGTAAACAATTTCTGCACGATTGTAAGTTGGGATGCAGAAACTTACTGAAATATCACTCATGAAAAGTCACCAATTACTTCGTTAAAGTTCATATCTTTAATAAAAATACCTTCTTTTCTAACTTCAACAATTTTATGACAATTCTTTAATGTATTTAATCTGTGAGCAATGATTAAAATAGTAATGTCCTTACTAAGAGACTCTATCGCAAGCATTACCGCCATTTCAGTTTCCGTATCTAAAGCACTAGTGGCTTCATCAAAGACGATCACATCGGCACGCTTGTACAACGCACGTGCGATGCCAATTCGTTGCCTCTGTCCACCAGAAAGTTGAATCCCTCGTTCACCGACTACTGTGCGATATCCTTCGGGCCACTGCTCAATGGTTTCGGCAAGCTGCGCTTGTTCTGCGGCTAGTTTTACACGTTCGTATGAAATTTTTTCCCTCGGAATACCAAATGCAATATTTTCTTCGATACTATTATCCGTTAGAAAAACGGTCTGTGGGACGTGGGCTATACGAGATTGCCATGCACGGCGATTTTCGGACGATATCTTCTTGCCATCAATTTCAAGAGCGCCGCGAGCCGGATCCAGTAATCCCATGATAATATCTATCATCGTACTTTTTCCACTACCGGTTCCGCCGATAAACCCAACCCTGCTGCCTTTCTTAACTTCAAGATCGACATCCTCGAATATCCAGGGCGATTCGCTGTTATAACGGAAAGAAACTTTCTTTAAGCTGATATCATTTTCGAACGATATCGGTGCAATTTTTTCCTCTCCCGTATTTTGCAACATGGGCTGATCTAACAGATCCAATGCATCTTGAAGGGACGCGTGTGCTCCTTGCATCAAAGACCAAGAATTATAGGCTTGCTGCAAAGCAGGCAATAATCGTTGCAGTCCCAAAGCAAGTGCGGCCAAGATAGGAATTGCGTTCGTTATTCCATCCGGCCGCTGTGATAGTACATAGGCTAAACCAGCAATTAATACCGTCCCCATGCTTTCCATTGCAAATCTTGGGCTTTGACTAATAAACTGATTACTCCCTTGAGCCGTACGTAAAATGCGGTCAGTTTCCCTATAAATTGCGCAAAAACTCTCCTGACTCCCGTCAATTAGAATATCGCGTATTCCACCCAATCCCTCTTGCAAGGATTTAATAACATTATTAGATTCTGTAGCAATACGGCGACTACTTTCCTTCAAATGCCTACGACTAATTTTAATAATAAATGCATAAATCAATCCGAAGCAAGCAATGATACCTAGCGCAACACCTGGAATGACATAGCATAAGACAAATAGTATGGCGATTATCATCGCTATACTACTGATCAATGTCAAACCTGGCATTAGAATATAAAATATAACTTCGCTAATTTTTACCCATATTACGTTCACCACTTCACTACTATTTCTCGCAATATGAGTTGCATAAGGCTGATATAGTGTTTTGCGATATACGTTATTGCTCAGTTCAGATCCCACTTCAAACGATACTTTTACTGAAAATTTCAATGAGAATATACGTAATAGCCCAGACAGCAATGCAGCCACGCTAAAAATTATGGTAAGTGGGAGCAATAGCTGATCTGCATTTTCCAAGCCCATAAACTGTATCATCGGCGCGGCAGCACTACTATCGAAGATTTTCTCTGGATTTGTCAGAGCACCAATAAAGGGAAGCACCGATCCAATGCTTACGATCTCCGCAAATGACGCCAGTATTGTCAATCCAAGTAGCAGCCAGAATTGACGGCGGCGACTGCGACCAATGTGCTGCCAGAGGCGGCCGATCAAATTGGAAAAAGTTTTCTCAAATCGCATTTTTTTTTCTTGTTTTTAGACTATATTCTTGTAATATTTTTTCAATTCCGCTTCTCAACGAGGTAGTTGGCATCCAACTTAATTCGCTCAACTGGCTGATATCTGCCTTGGAATCCATAATTTCGTCGCTACGGTATTCAATATCACCAAAGCATAATTCGGTCTGACTACCGGAAATATTCTTGACAATTTCCACAAACTCACGAATTTGAAAGCTTTTCCCTGTTCCAACTTCAAAAGTTTTAAATGAAAAATCATGACTATTCGCATAGTCCACCAATTTCAAATATGCCTTGACCACATCGTCGACATAAATAAAATCGCGCTTCTGATGGCCATGTGTAAGCGAAATTTTCCCCACTTTCTCAATGGCTATTTTTTGAACTACACTTTCAACAAATTTCAGGTTATCATCACCCGGACCATAAATATGCTCGAGTACAACATTGATTATTTTTAATTTTTTTGATAATTGGTTTAACCAGACAAGCAAGCTTTTCTTGGATAGTGAATAATTCAACAAATTTGAATAAGAGCTATTCCCTTTATTGAAAAATGAATCGGTATTAATAAAACATTTTACACCGTAGTCAATCCCTAACTCAGCAAGACGTATCGGCAAAATTAAATTGGCCTCCAGAATCTTAAATACCGGCGTCGTTCCACGACCATACTCTGTTGCCGCATGAATAATTGTCTTGATCTTATACGTCTCGAATATTTTCCGGGGGTCGTCACGGTCGATATCGAAAATATGAAGCCTGTCGTTCTCTAAGTTTTCTGCAATTTTGGCAGTATTCGAAAAAGATCGTTTGACAATAACGACTTCATATCCGGTCTTCAGCAGTGCCGCCAATAAGCGGCTTCCCAAAAATCCTGTTGCGCCTGTCAATAAAATCATTTTTCTTCCAGAATACAATATATTCGTTTAGCACCGAAAAGATCACGTTGCACCATAATAATTTCCACTATTTAACTCCCTACTGAATTTTTATCCTAGTAATAAATTCGTGAATTTTATAAGATATTGATGTCACATCTAATTTGTGCTCTTTCAATAAATAATCCCAAGTTCCACAAGCGCTCGAAAAACGATCCTCAATTCCGATACGGCAGATCGGCAAGGTGCTGCTCGTAGAAATCTCCTCGGCAATGCATGCCCCCAAGCCACCGATGACAGAGTGCTCTTCAATTGTCACAATGCAATCAACATTTTGTGCTATGTCGTTCAACTGCTTGCGGTTAAATGGTTTGATCGAAGGCACACTCCAGACTTCCGCATCCAGGCCTTGCTCAACCAAATCAAGCGCTGTACGCACCATCGATCCAGTCGCGAGAATGGCTGTCTTTGCCGATCCTTTTCTTACCTTGAGCATCTGTCCTGCTGACAGTATCAGCTCCGCGCTATGAATGTCACCGCGGTCGCTCTTGCCCATGCGTATGTAAACGGGCGAATGGAGGCTAAAGGCCAGCCTCATGGTCGCTGCCATTTCAAAGCGGTCGCCTGGCGACAGGATTGTCAAAGCTGGAATGGCTCTCGTGCAGGCGATATCTTCGGTCGACTGGTGACTAGTGCCCAGGTGGCTATAAACCAGACCAGCGCCGTCTCCAATCAAGATCACTGGAAGATTTTCATAGCAGATATCAATTTTTATCTGCTCAAGTACTCGAACCGGAACAAATGCAGCCAGACCGTACACGATAGGCTTGAAACCCGCCTTGGCCAGGCCAGCCGCGACGCCCACCATGTTTTGTTCTGCGATGCCGGCATTGATGAATTGATCGGGCAATGCTTTGCGAAAATCGTCGAACAAGGCGTATCCATGGTCGCCGGTCAGCAACAGGATTTTCGGATCGGCCTTTGCCGCATCCACGATCGCCTTCGAAAATGCTGCTCTCATTATGTGCGCTCCAACTCTGCCATCGCCGCATTGAAGGAATCTTCCGTCAGACGCGTGTAGTGCCAGATATTTTGATGTTCCATGAACGACACACCCTTGCCTTTGACCGTGCGCGCCACGATCGCTTTGGGTTTGCCATTTTTATTTGCTTTTAATTGTGTCAATGCGCTTTCAATCGCCATCTCATCATGGCCGTCGATGCTCACAGCATCGAAACCGAACGCGCTGAATTTGTCTTGCAGGCTTCCAAGCTTCATTACATCGATGGTCTTGCCCATAGCCTGGAAACCGTTTTCATCCACGATGACTACCAAATTATCCAACGACCAATGGGTCGCGAACAACATCGCTTCCCACATCGTGCCTTCATTCATTTCTCCATCGCCGACGATTGCGTAGCAAAGCTGGTCAGTTTTGACCAGCTTTGCGGCCAGAGCCATGCCGACACCTACCGACAAGCCGTGTCCAAGCGAACCAGAGGTAACTTCGCAACCGACCACATGTCCGTCAGACAAGCCCTTGAGGCGCGAGCCATCGCTGAAATAATTATCAAGTTCGCTTTTCGGCAACCAGCCCTTTTCATGCAGGCAGGCATATTGGCCCATGACACCATGGCCTTTGCTCAACACCAGGTAATCGCGCTCCAAGGCGCGCGGATCATCGCCCGGATAACGCAAGTGATTGCGGTACAGCACAGCCAGAATTTCAATGAGCGAAAATGCACAAGCAATATGCACAGTCGAGCCGGCATACGCCATTTCGAGGACGGTGCGGCGCAACTGGCGAGGATTAAATTCAGACATTATGAATTCCCGGATTGTTCGCGACCGGCAGCTTGTAATAAATGGAGCCGCCAATCGATGGTTTTACGTATGGCCGACCGCAGGTCGGTGTATTCAAGTAAATTCAATTGCACACGCGCCTTGTCTACATTGGGGACATAACGCAATACAGGCGCATTTGGCACAGGCTCGGCTCCCATTACGATACGTTCACAGCCATACATGATGTCCGAAATGGTTTCCGCTAGTTCACGAATACTCAATGCCTGGGCAGAACCAAGGTTGTAGGCTTGGCCAGGCGCCCCGTCGATTAATATTCTCAACAGCCATATCACCATGTCCGCTGCATATAAATAGGATCGCTGCGCAGTACCGTCGCCGCCTACCTTGATATCTCGTTGATTGAGTCCGTCGAGAATGAAGTTACCAGCGGCAAATTGTGCGTCGAGTGGTAGATACGGACCCAACAGCGCAAAAACACGTGCGATGCCGGTTTGCAAACCTTGCTGACTGGCGTGCACCTGCACCAGCCATTCCGACACCCGTTTCCCTTGCCCATAAGCAGTATTGGCTTGCAAGGTATCGGGTGCCCCCTGATAGTGCTCGCGGATATGCGTCATGTCTGCTGGCTGACGTCCGTACACAGCACCCGAACTGGTCAACAAATAACGTTGCGCACCGCAACGCGTCGCGAGGGCCAGCGTTTCGCGCGTCCCATTGACGATGTCGTCAAATACCGTGCGTTGGTCGGCAACGGCAGTGGCGACATCAGTCGCCGCATGCAACACGATGTCAACGGCATCACTAAAGAAGCGCAGATCATTGACATCACCTTCGAGCAATTGAACAATCGCATCGTTTGCCAAATGCGGCGCCTTCTTGCGAAAGGCTTCGGGGCGCCGGGTCAGCACCGCCACGCTGATGCCTAGGTCAAGCTGGCGGTCGGCCCAGATCAGCGCCTCCAACAACCAGCAGCCTATGAAGCCGGTACCGCCGGTGATAAAGATGCGCTGTCCGCGCAACGCATGCCATACGCTGGCAGGAGTGCGCTCCAGTATCAGCCGCAGATCCTCAACGGCCACTCCAGGCTGGTAGGTCTGTTTCATTTGCGGCTCTTGATGCGTATTGATCATTACACTTAGAAGTTCACACCGAAGAATTCTTCGATCTTGCTGATCGAGAAATCCATCATTTCGCGGGTCAAGCCAGGGAACACGCCGATCCACAGGGTGTCGTGCATGATGCGGTCCGTATTCGTCAGCTCACCCGAGACGCGGTAGTTACGCCCGATCATGTACGGCTGACGCGTCAGGTTGCCGGCGAACAGCAGACGCGTGCCGATCTTGTGTTGATCCAGGAAGGTCAGCAGGCTGACACGGTCCACATTCGCTTCCGGACGGATGGTGATCGGGAAACCGAACCACGATGGATCGGAATTGGGCGTCGCTTCCGGCAGGATCAGGAACTCCGCACAGCTCTGCAGGCCATTTTTCATGTAGTTGAAATTGTCCTTGCGCGCCTGCACGAAACCGGCCGCGCGGTCCATCTGCGCCAGGCCGCAAGCGGCCTGCATGTCCGTGATTTTCAGGTTGTAGCCCAGGTGGCTGTAGGTGTACTTGTGGTCATAGCCTTCCGGCAGCGTGCCCAGCTTGCAGCAGAAACGCTGGCCGCAGGTGTTGTCCTTGCCTGGCGCGCAATAGCAGTCGCGGCCCCAGTCGCGGAACGATTCGGCAATCGCTTTCAGTTCCGGATTGTTGGTAAACACCGCGCCGCCTTCGCCCATGGTGATATGGTGCGCAGGGTAAAAACTCATGGTGCCGATATCGCCGAAGGTGCCGCACATCTGGCCGTTATACGTGGCGCCCAGGGCGTCGCAGCAATCTTCCACCAGCCACAGATTGTATTTCTTGCACAGCGCAACGATGACTTCCAGGTTGAACGGATTGCCCAGGGTATGGGCCAGCATGATGGCCTTGGTCTTGTCCGTGATGGCCGCTTCGATTTTCGTGGCATCGATGTTATAGGTGCCCAGTTCCACGTCGACGAAGACGGGTACCGCACCATATTGCAAAATCGGATTGACGGTGGTCGGGAAACCGGCCGCCACGCCGATGACTTCGTCACCAGGCTGGATGGCGCGCGCGCCGAGTTTGGGCGACGTCAGCGCCGAGAAGGCCACCAGGTTGGCGGACGAACCCGAGTTCACCGTGATCAGGAATTCGACGCCGATGAACTTGGCCAGGCGCTGTTCGAATTCGTCATTGAAACGACCCGTGGTCAGCCAGGCGTCGAGCGAGGCTTCGACCATCAGGCCCATCTCGGGTGCGCCGACGACTTTACCGGCCGGTGGAATCACCGTCACGCCCGGCTCGAATGGTTTCGGCACGCTGGCCAGTGCGCCGTATTGCGCCACCAGGGCAGCGATCTGCTCGCGGATTTGTTGTTGGGTCAGTTGTTCGCTCATGATACAGCCTTCAATTTATTAGGTAATTAATCAGGTATTTTGATAGGTGGCGATTTGCGCCAGCGTCATTGCCCGCATGTCCGCGCCCTGGTCGCACGCCTTATGCCACTCGACAATTCTGGCGATGGTCTGGCCGATGTCCCAGCGCGGATGCCAGCCCAGCTGGCCACGCGCCTTGGAACAATCGAGTTTCAGATAGGTTGCCTCATGCGGATGGTCCTGGCCGTCGAGCGACCAGGAGGCGCCCGCGCCCCATTCTTGCGTCATGCGCTCGATGATCCATTCGACGGGCTTGGCGTCGGTATCGTGCGGGCCGAAGTTCCAGCCTTCGGCATGCACGGGGCCTGCCGTGTACAGCTTTTCCGCCAGGGTCAGATAACCGCTCAATGGCTCGAGCACGTGCTGCCACGGGCGGATCGCATGGGGATTGCGGATCATCACCGGCTCGCCGGCGCCGATGGCGCGCAACATGTCGGGAATCAGGCGATCCAGCGCCCAGTCGCCGCCGCCGATGACGTTGCCGGCGCGGCCGCTGCCCAGAGCCACGCCGTGTTCGGCGTATTTGTCGGCATGGAAGAAGGAACTGCGGTAGCCGGCTGTCACCAGTTCGGCGCAGCCCTTGCTGTTGCTGTAGGGATCGTAGCCGCCCATGGCCTCGTTTTCGCGGTAGCCCCACGGCCATTCGCGGTTTTCATAGCACTTGTCGCTGGTGACATTCACCACCGCACGCACGCCAGGCGTGGCGCGCACGGCTTCGAGCACATGCACCACGCCCATGACGTTGGTGGAATACGTTTCCACCGGATTGGCGTATGAGTAGCGCACCAGCGGCTGGGCGGCCATGTGAATGACGATGTCCGGACGTGCGGCGGCCATGGCGCGCTTGACTGCGTCGCCATCGCGCACGTCGCCGATGATCGACTGCATGCCACTGGCCACGTCGGCGACCTCAAACAGGCTGGGGGTGGTCGGTGCCGCCAGCGCATAGCCGGTCACGTCGGCGCCAAGCTGCTGCAGCCACAGGCTCAGCCAGCCACCCTTGAAGCCGGTATGGCCGGTGAGAAAAACACGTTTTCCTTGCCAGAATGCGGGATTCATCAAGCCGCCTTCCAGGGGGCCTTGCCCGATTGCCACAGTTCTTCCAGATGCACCTTGTCGCGCAGGGTATCCATCGGTTGCCAGAAGCCATGATGGAAAAAGGCGTCCAGTTGACCTTCAGCGGCAAGGCGTTCCAGCGGCTGCTTTTCCCAGGTGGTGCTGTCGTTCGCGATGTAATCGATGACTTTCGGCGACAGCACAAAATAGCCGCCGTTGATCCACGCACCATCGCCTTGCGGCTTTTCCTGGAAACTATTGATTTTCTGGCCATCCAAGATCAGCGCGCCGAAGCGGCCAGGAGGCTGAGTCGCTGTCAACGTTGCCATTTTGCCGTGTGTCTTATGGAAGGCGATCGATTCAGTGATATTGACGTCGCTGACGCCATCGCCATACGTGAAACAGAACGCCTCTTCCCCTTCCAGGTAGCGCTCGACGCGTTTCAGGCGACCACCTGTCATGGTCTCATCGCCGGTATCGACCAACGTCACCTTCCAGGGTTCAGCGTTGCGCACATGCACTTCCATCTGGTTATTCTGCATATCGAAAGTCACGTCCGAGGTATGCAGGAAATAGTTCGCGAAATACTCCTTGATCACATAACCCTTGTAGCCGCAGCAAATGATGAAATCATTCACTCCATGGGCCGAATACGACTTCATGATGTGCCATAAGATGGGCTTACCACCAATTTCCACCATCGGCTTCGGTTTCGTAGAAGTTTCTTCGCTAATTCGGGTTCCTAATCCACCCGCCAAAATAACAGCTTTCATATTTCTTTCCCTACTTGTCAAAGTAAAATGAGAAGCCAATCATGGCTTCTTCATCCAGCAAAACAAAATCAGCCCTCTTTCCAAGTCTTTTTCAAGACTTGCCAACGATATCTTCCTGTGCTGTCTTTAGATGATTGCTGAAAAGCATCACGCATCAATGCAAAGAATAGTGCAAGCAATCCACCGCCAACAAATCCAAAAATGACAATAATTAATTTTCTTGGTTTTGATTTTTTCTCTGCCGGTATTGCGCTATCAAGAATTTGTATCGCCGAAGACTCTTTTGCTTCATCAATCTTGGCCACCTCGTATTGCTTTGAAAGAAACTCAAAAATAGTTTCTTGATATTTTACGTTACGTAGACTACGCACATAATCGACGCCTATTTGAGGAATCTTTCCACTTGGGACAGTAATATCACCATCGTTGGATAATTTTCCATTTTTAAGTTTTCCAAGTTGTGCTTGATAGCCCTGAATTTCACCTTGCAAACGCATTAATTCTGGATTGCTATTTGTTGCAAAACTACGCATTGCATTAAGTTGTACCTCTTTTGCTGCAATTGTTCCTTCTAATTGCGCAATATTACTGATAATGCTTCTTACTTGTCCATCAAGTTGCAGCAGACCAGTTTTTTCTTGCATTTTTTGCAGATCCACTTCTGCATTCCCTAGGGCATCTTTCGCTGTAAGCAACTGTTTTTCGAAAAATAGCCGGCGACGTGCGGCATCAGTAATTGCCAAATTACTAGTCAAATTCGATAACTCAGCAACAAATGCATTCGCCAATTCAGCCGCAAATTTTGAATCATAATCTTCAACAATTATAGAAATAGATCCAGCTTTATCACTGGCAACAACAACCATTCCACTCAATATTTTTCTTGCCTCATCAAACGTCTCCACACCAAAACGTTTTTTCAGATCAAATTTAGATATCAATTTATCCGCCACAGTTCTACTTTGCAACATGGCCACATATAAATCATTAGGATTTTTTAATCCTGCAATACTGCCTGCAGCCCCTGCCAACCCGCCAAGTTGCCCCAACATGGCAGCTGCGCCGGAATTCTGCTGCTGAGGTGGAAGAATAACTGCACTAGACGAAAATATAGGCTGAATGAGGAACGCTGCAGCTATTGCCAACACTCCGGTAATCAAAGGCACTGTAAATAATATTTTCTTCTGCCGGGCAAGCGCCGTTAATATATCCAATAAATGGATCTCATCAATATTTTCGGTTACCGGAGAACGCTGCCCCATATTTTCATTTTCCTCAGACATCTTTTTCTTTCGAGTTATAACCCATCATATTTAAAACGTCACCGTGATTGGTTGTACTTTAGAATAATGCATAACAGCTGATCTGCATCAGCCAAGTCATTAATCTTTCAACACCTTCAAACCTGCTGCACCAAGACCAAATTGATAGAAAATTGCAGTCCAATCCTTCAAGCTCTGCATGAACGTGCTGCGCTCGATCTTCTCTGGTACCACAACGGTATCACCGGGGTTCAACGCCGCGCCACCAATGCCGCTGAACCAGCCCGTACCTCGGCCGCTTTGCGCCGTGCCATCGGCACGAATCACGTACATTTCGGATTTATCCGCATTCGCGGTGATGCCGCCAGCTTGCTGCACATAGTCGTTGACCGTGCGCTGCGAACGGTAGACGAAAGCGTTTTGCTGGAAGACGGAGCCCAGCACATCCACGGTACCAGGGCGGCGCGGAATCAAGATGGAATCGCCGTCCTGCAAAGGCAAATCGGGTAAGTTTTTCACTTGTGTATCGACGCCCGGCAAATCAAGCACAATGCGGCCTTCCGCCTTGACGGTGCGCAGCTTTTGCACAATGCGGCGCTGCTGCTCCACTTCGGCCGCGGTCTTCGCTGCATTTTCCTTGTCACCCGAGGCAGACATGCGCTGGGTCGCATTCGATTCCAGGTCGCGCTCGAAGCGGTCGGCCACTTGGTTCAGTTTGATTTGCTGGGCGCGGCGCACGGATTCGCGGTTCAACTGCATGGCGTACAGGTAGCCGTTTTCATTGGCGCCACCGACGCGGGCGATCAGCTCGCGCAAGGTTTCACCTTTTTTCAGCAAGAAAATACCGCTTTGCTTTGTTTCGCCAGCCACGCGCACGTATTCATTCTGGATTTGCGCCTGGACCGGTACGGCGCCTGGTGCGAACACCCGCAGGATATCGGTAGGCTTGACGGCAATGCCGGCCAATTGGCTGCTGGAGACACCTTTATCGGCCACCAATTCCAGCACGGTCTTGTATTGGTTATCGACGTTTTTCTCGACGATCACTTGCTTGGTTTCCGCAGCCGAATCAAAGCCGCCGGCCCAGCTCAGTACATCGGCCAGTGTCGCGTTGCCTTTCAGCTCGAAAATGGCCGGCTGCTTCACGCTACCCGTCAAAGCCACCAGCGGACCCACTTCAGGGATATAGATCACGTCACCGTCGCGCAAGGTGACGTCACGGCTCTTGTCACCCTTGACCAGCATGTCATACAGGTCGAAGGTGCTGACGGTATCCTTGCCGCGCTTGAGCTGGATATTACGCATGCTGCCGGTGGCGTCCGGACCGCCCGAGGTAAACAGGGCGTTGAGCAGGGTGCTCATGGAATTGAGGGTATACGTACCAGGACGAACAGCATGGCCAACCACGTATACCTGCACGGCACGCGTTTGCGCGATGCTCGCTGTCAGGTCGAAGTTGGTGTAGATCTTGCCGATGGCCTTTTTCAAATAGCCCTGCAAATCCTTGTACTGCACGCCGCTGACCTTGATGGAGCCGACGCGCGGAATGAAAATCGCACCGCTGCGGTCGACCGTGGCGCTGACGTCGATGTCAACCATGCCCCAGCCGCGCACCTGCAACTCGTCACCCGTGCCAATCACGTATTCCTGGTTCACCTGGACACCATCGAGCGGCGCGAAGGTGGACGGCACGTCGCTGAACAGATCCTTGCCGAAGATGCTCAGTTTCTTTCCCGTCACGCCATCGACATAATCTTCGAAAGCGCCGGCCTTGGTACCTGCCGCAGCCTGTTTGCTAAGATTATTGGCAGCCAGCGTTTTCTCCTGGCGCGGATCACTGCGGCCGCTACGAATACTGGGCAAGGTACCTGCGCCCGACTCACTTGCCTGTGCTCGAGACAGGTTCGAGCGCGACATGTCAGCCATGTCCAGGTCCTGCCCTGCGGCATAGGTAGAGGTTGCCCCCAACAGGAAAGCCGAGAAAATCATGTGTTTCACGAAAGGCGGGGGAGTACGAAATTGCTTTTTCATGCTGGTCTTTGTCTGGATGAATGATGTATGAGTAAAGGGAGCGCCATGCGCGCTTAATACTTGCCCTGCCAGGTCACGCTGATTTCCTTCGGGCCGGGATTGATCGACAGGCCCGATTTGCTCTGGTCGCGCTGCGCGTGCCACAGCCAGCTGCCCATGGCGTAGCCGACGATGCCGCCGGCGACCGTGTCGGACACCCAGTGCTTGCGGCCGAACACGCGGCCAGCGGAACCCACGGCAGCCACGCTATACAGCCATGGCGCATCGTATTCCTTGGCAAACGGCGTCACGGCGGCAAAGCCGATGGCGGCATGCGCAGAAGGGAACGACGAGTTTGAACGGGAACTGCCGCTACCGACGCGGCTCCACGTTCCGAGGTCTTCCTCTGGACGGGCGCGGCCAAACGCATATTTCCCGGCCACTGCCACGCCCGTTGCCGCGGCAACCGATTGCAGGGAAATGAGTCCCATATTTTGCATGCGCTCATCGCCAAGGGCGAAGGCGGCGGCAGCGGCGCCCACTGCCGCGTACGGCATGGCCTTGCCCAGCTTGTCCCAGTTGCGGTAGACCTTGGAATCCTCGTGCTTCTTGACGAAACGGTCGACGGGCTTGTCGCTGAGGGCTGATGCCAGCACCACGCCCCCGACCACTGCCGTCGCCTTGAGCCACTCAGGGGCGCTGGGCGTTGCAGATGCGGATTGCTCCAGGCGTGCGCGCATGGCGGGCCATGGGCTGACAAACGGCCGGTCTGGCGGATTGACGGCAGGCAGGTGCTGTTCGTCCGGACGCTCGGCAAAGTTGCCCAGACCATCGTAACTGTGCATATCGGCGCGCGGACGCTCGAACATGTCGTACAGATCGCCCGGCGAAGCCACCATTTGCCCCACGTCGCGCGTCCATGGCGCAAGGGCGAAGCCGGCTGTCGATTGCGTGTCCATCGGCAACATGCTGTTCAACGGCACGGACAGGAAGATGCCACGGTCCTGGTACGGCTTCGACGGCGTACCAGGGCTGGTGATGTCGTTGCCGTTCGTATGCGTGTACCAGGCGCCGACTTCGATACCGGACTGGAAGCGGCGCTTGAATTCCACGCGCACGCCAGTGTCCTTGGCCAGGAAGCGGCCGGCGCGCGCCGTCACGGTAATATCGTGCGGCAAGCGGTAATGCAGGGAGCCGATCGCCGTCACCGTCTTGTAGTCGCGCGAATCGAGCAAGCCCTTGTAGCCACGCTGCTGCAAGGCATCGACAGCCACGTCGGCCGCCCAGCGGCTATCCTTCGGCAGGTACAGCACCTGGCCGCCCACGCCGCGGAACATGTCTTCATACAGGCCGGCCGACACGCGGGTATACACGCGCTCGGCGGGATTGTCGTATTTGTTCAGCAAGACGCGGCTCAGCGAAAAACGCCCGCCGCGCAAATATTCCGCGATATCGGTACGTACGTGCGGCAAATTGCTGTTCGATGGCTGCTTGACGCCCGATACCGTTTCCAGCAACTGCAGGCTGGCGGCGCTATTCAGGTACAGACCGTCGCCGAGGCGGCGGTCGTAGTTGGCTACCGCCGAGATCGAATAACGGAAGGCGCCGCTCGGGTCATTGAAGAAGAAGCCCACCTTGGGAGCGACCTTGAAGCGGTTCGCCTCCCGATCCAGCGATTTGATTTGCACCACGTCGCCATCGACGCCAACGCCGACGGCCAGTTTGCCGTCGTCCTGGAGGACATTGGCGGCCTTGGCGGGAGCAGGTGCGGAAACGTCAGGAGCAGGCGCCGCTGGCGCCATGGCAGTCGCGGAAACGGCGGCCAGTACCGGCGCGGGCGCAGGTACTGGTGCAGGTGCGGCGGCAACGACGGGTGCCGGCTTGTCGAGGAATTCCTGCAGCCAGCCTTGCTGATCGTCCCGGATCACATCGCTTTTTTCAGGATAGCGCAGCAGCACGACATCGAGGAAGGCCTTGCGGTCGATCTTGCCTGCCAAATAGTCATTCAGTTTTGGCAAATCAAAGAATTCGTAGGTGGCGATTGGCTGGTCCAGCTTGGTATACGTGATGCGCAGGGTCGTCACGCCCTTTGGCGCGAAGGCGACAGCCGTGCGCGCGGCGCGGCCAACGGCGCGGCCCATGTTCGAAATCCGGCTGTTGGTCAGGCTCAGGCTAAGGACATTGCCTTCCTGTTCGACCCGGATATTCTTATAGTCCTGTTTTACCAAGGCATTGACCAGGTCGGCGCCATACACGGCATCGCGGTGCCATTCTTCCTTGCTCGGCAGCGGTGGCGGATTCTTGTCGTCCACGAAATACGGCGGCTCGTACACCTTGGGGACAAACTCACGTTCGCCAAACGGAATGCTGATAAAGGCGTTCACGCTGAACTGGTCGCGGTTGCGTGCCGCCTGCAAGGCAAGCCAGCCCCAGCGGTACTCCAGGCCCACGGACGCGCCTTTGCGGCGCTTGCCGGCGTCCGTTTCGCTGGCGCGGAAGTCGCGCAAGTAATTCGTTGTATCGTATTCGGCCACCACCGACCAGCGCGGCAGCGCGGCCGGTGTCCAGCGCGCGCCGGCGAACACCCCGTCCGGGCGTTTATGGGCATAGCCGAGGCTCGCTTCGATATTCTTGCTGGCGCCAAAAGTCTTGGTGGCAACAACATATTGCCCCTTGAACAACTCGGTACCGAACAGATCCGTCATGCCGACGGCAACGGACGGCATCCACTCCGTTTCCGTCCACAGGCGCAATTTGCCGTCAACGACTTTATCCTTGTAGCGGCCATAGCCACTGCCATATTCACCGGGCACATTGGTAAAACCCGGTATGCCCGTTATCGACACATAACGTCCCGTCATTTGCAGGAAAGGCAGGATATTCGCCGTCGCCCATAGCTGGCCATACGGGCTGTCGTAGCTGTAGCCGACGCTGAAGGTGCCATCCGTTTCCACCACGGCGCTGGGCATATTGATATACCCGGACTGGCCACCATGATTCGGGGTCGCGGCCATCACCGAAGGCGCGCCAAGCACCAGACAGCCACACCAGGTATATTTGATTGATTTTCTGAGTACGCTTAACAAATCCGGCTACCTAAAAGATCCTGCACCTGGAATTCCTGACAATGTATTCAGAAAATCAATGAGCTTGGGGAAACGTGAATAAAACGAAAAAAGGCCAACCGACGGGCATCTTGCAATGCCACGCATCAGTTCGCCACTAAAACTCGGTACTTCCGGGCAATTGATCGTTGCTTAATCATGCCTCAGGAATATATGTCGCAGAATTTTAACATTGTTTTCTTGTAGCAAATGCTTAACTTGTTTCCCTAGCGCCACACCTGCCCATGCACCTCAAACGCCGCCTGCGGCGCTGCGGCAGGCGGGAAAGGTCACTTCAAACTGCCAAATACTTTGCCGATAATCTTGCTGCCATATGCGAGCGGATTGCTGCGGATGGCTTTTTCTTCCTCGCCGATCATCAGGTACAGGCCGTCAAGCGCACGGTCCGTGACATAGCCTTCCACCGTCGATTGCTGCTGCGGCACCAGTCCCGTCTTGCCGATCTGGCTCATGGTGCTGTTGTACTTGCTGGCCAGGCCGGAACGGTCGGTAACGGATTTCACGATGGGCAGGAATTTGACGGCCAGGGGTGCCGATGTCTTCTGGCGGAAGAAATCCGTGACGGAGGTATCGCCACCGGACAGGATATTTTTCGCATCGCTCACGCTCATCGATTTGACGGCGTCGAGCAGCAAGGGCTTGGCCATGGGCACGGCCGACTCGGCGGCACGGTTCATCGACACCACCAGGTCGTCCAGTTGCTGGCCGCGCCCCGTCATTTTCAGCAAGGGCTTGGCTTGTTCCAGGATGCCGGGCAGCTTGATCTTCACCTTGTCGTTATTGAGAAAACCATTTTCGATGCCCAACTTGGCAACGGCGGCGGCCGATCCGGCTTCCAGCGCCGCCTTCAAGCCATTGCTCGCATCCTGGTTACTGAGAGCATCCAGGGGACCGGCGCCTGCGCCGGACGACAGCAACACCAACGCACACAGGAGGGCGGCCGAACGGCCAGGGAAAGGGTTCAGGCGCATAGTTTTCCTTTTCTAGAGAATAGACAGACTACCTTCTGCTGGAACCTTAGCACATCAAAACTGCAAATACTGCAGCAATTTTTTGCGTCTTGGGGAAAACAAAGGGTGCCACAGATGGCGGAGGGAAAGGACTATACAACATCAGCTGTTGTATCCGCGCACGCTAACGCCGGCGGCATAGTTCAGTCTGCTATCGCCGCCAGTTGTTCGCGCACCCGCGCCAGATCCGTCTCGCGCATGCGCGCCGCCGTCTGACGCAGGGATTTTTCCGCGCCGGCCACGCCGGCCGCCGCCGCCATCGACAGCCAGATATACGCCTGCTGCAAATCGAGCGGGCCACCCTGGCCGCTGGCCGCCATCAAGCCCAGATTCATTTGCGCCCGCGCATGGCCCTGGCGTGCGGCCAGCGCATACCAGTCCCAGGCGGCGGCATAATCCTGCGGCACATCCTGTCCATTGTCATGCCGCAGGCCCAGTGCGAACTGGGCCAGGCTGTGGCCTTGTGCTGCGGCACGGCAGTAACAAGCGCAGGCCAGCTGGCTATCGGGCGCCGGACCATCGTCGCGGTCGTGCAGCACGCCCTGCATGTATTGCGCCGGCGCGTAATCCTGCTCGGCGGCGCGGCGGTACCACTCCAGCGCCAGCGACAGATCCTGCGGCACGCCCTGGCCATGTTCATAGCGCAGGCCCAGGTCGAACTGCGCCCGCACATGTCCCTGGTCGGCTGCCTTGCGGTACCAGAAGATGGCTTCCTGCGCATCGGCAGGCATGCCCTGTCCATGCTCATGCAGGAGTCCCAGCTGATACTGGGCCGCGGGAAAACCCTGCCCGGCCGCCTGGCGATAGAACACCTGCGCCCGCGTATAGTCCTGCGCGCCATGTTCATGGTGCAGGCCCAGGTTGTGCTGGGCCGCCGCGTGCCCCTGGCCGGCCGCCTTCACGTACCACTCGAGCGCCGCCTGTTTATCGCAGGGCACGCCTTGGCCATTGTCGTAGATCAGGCCCAGGTTGAATTGCGAACTGGCGTGGCCCTGCTCGGCGGCGCGCCGGTACCAAGTGACCGCCTGCCCGCTGTCCTGCGGCAGCACGTCGCCATTTTCATAGCGCAGCGCCAGGTTGAACTGGGCCGGCGCATAGCCTTGCTCGGCCGCCTTGCGCATCCAGGCCGTCGCCTGCTGGCGGTCCTGGCGCACGCCCTGGCCATTGTCGTAGCGCAGGCCCAGGTTGAACTGCGCCCGTGCATAGCCCTGTTCGGCCGCCTTGCGGTACCAGGCGATGGCTTGCACGAAGTCCTGCGGCACGCCCTTGCCATTGTCATACATCATGCCCAGATTGTTTTGCGCGCCCGCGTCGCCCTGCTCTGCCGCGCGGCTGAACCACAGCATGGCTTGCCCGCTGTCCTGCGCGATACCCTGGCCCTTGGCATACAGCCAGCCCAGGTTGTACTGAGCCGCCGCGTAACCCTGCTCGGCCGCCTGCTGGTACCAGTGCGCGGCCTGCGCAAAATCCTGCGCCACGCCCTGCCCCTTCTGGCACATCACACCCAGGTTGTATTGCGCATGCTCCAGGCCCTGCGCGGCGGCCAGGCCATACCAGTGCAGCGCCAGCGCATAGCTTTGCTCAATTCCCTGGCCATTGAAATGCATGAAGCCCAGGCTGTGCTGGGCGTTCGCATTGCCCTTCTCGGCCAGCCCTTTCAGGCGCAGGTAATCAGCCGTGTAATGAGCGGCCGTGTAACGGGGATCGGCAAGCGGCATGGTCAAGCCTCGATAGCCAGCGTCTGCGACAGCGCGGGGGCGGCATCGGCGATCAGGCGGTTCTGCTCCTGCAGCACGCCGATGAAGCTGCCCAGCGAGATGGGCCGGTGGTACAGATATCCCTGCATCGTGGTGCAGCCCTTGTCCTGCAGGTAGCGCGCCTGGCCTTCCGTTTCCACGCCCTCGGCGATCAGGTGCAGGCCCAGTCCGCGCGCAATCGAAATGATGGCCAGGATGACGGGATAGTGTCCGTGCTCGTCGTGGATTTCCTTCACAAACGACTGGTCGATCTTGATGGTGTGGATGGGGAAGCGGTGCAAATACGACAGCGAGGAATAGCCGGTGCCGAAATCATCGATGGCCACCGACACGCCCAGCTGGCACAGCTTGTTCAACTGCTCGATCGCATACTGCGGGTTACGGATGCAGATGTTTTCCGTGATCTCCACTTCGATCTTTTCCGGCGCGATGCCGTAGCGCGTCAGCGCGCCGCGCATCTTCTCGAAAAAGTCGCCCCGATCCAGGTATTGCGGCGACAGATTGAGCGACAGGCGTACGGCTTCGCCGCCGGCCGCGTTCCACTGCACCAGGTCGCGGCACAGGGCGCCCAGCATCCAGTCCGAGATCGGCAGCATCAAACCGTTCTCCTCGGCGAACGGCAGGAATTCACCGGCCGTCAACAAGCCCCGCTGCGGGTGGTTCCAGCGCATCAACCCTTCGGCGCCGACGATGCGGCCCGTCATCACGTCCACCTGCGGCTGGTAATACATCTCCAGCTGGTTCAGCTCCAGTGCCTTGCGCAGGCTTTGTTCGAGCGCGATCTTCTGGTGCGACACGTCGAGCATGGACTCGTGATAAAAACTGTGGCCATTCTTGCCCAGCGCTTTGACCTGGTACATGGCGATGTCAGCATGGCGCAGCAGTTCGTCGATAGTCTCACCGTCGCCCGGATAGATGGCGATGCCGATGGAAGCCGAAATATGCACCTGGTTGCCATCAAGGTCGAACGGCTGGTGCAGGCATTCGAGGAATTTGTCGGCGATCAGGCGCGCATCCTGGCGGTCGCGCAGCTCCGGCAGCACGATGGTGAATTCATCGCCGCCCTGGCGCGCCAGGGTATCGCCGCGGCGCAGGCAATCCTTCAGGCGCAGCGCCACCTGCTGCAGCAGCTCGTCGCCCTTCACGTGGCCCAGGGTATCGTTGACCAATTTGAAGCGATCGAGGTCGATGAACATCACGGCCAGTTCCGTCAGCTTGCGCCGCGCCTGGATCACGGCCAGTCCAAGACGGTCCTTGAACAGCATGCGGTTCGGCAGGTCCGTCAGGATGTCGTGGTAGGCCTGGTAGGAAATGACTTCCTCGGCGCGCTTGCGGTCGGTGATGTCGCGCGCCACGCCGTAGGTGCCGAAGTATTCCTGCTTCCGGGCTTCGTGATCGTGGCTGTGCATGCCGATCGAGTTGAGCGGAATCGTCATCAGGGTGTTGTTGAAGGTGCGGTCGCTGCCGCTGCCGCTATGGCACTTCAGGCGCAGTTCCACATTGCGCGACGCGCGTTCGTCGATGCGGCGCTCATTGAAGGCATAGCGCGCCCGCTCCTGGTCTTCATCGTGCACGAGGATCGAATAATGGCTGCCGATCAGCTCTTCGCGGCTAAAGCCCAGCAACTGGTGTACCCGGTCGTTGATGAAGGTGATGCGGCCCTCGTGGTTCAGGGTGTAGATGATGTCGGGCGAGCTGTCGACCAGGTAGCGGTACATCTTTTCCGAGTTTTCCAGCTGCAGCGCGATGCGCTCGTTTTCCAGCGCCAGCTTGCGCTTTTGCAGCGCGTTCTCCACCGTCTTGAGCAGCTCCTCGCGGCTGTACGGCTTGCGCAGGTAATCGTAGGCGCCACGCTTCAAGGCGCCGATGGCCGCCTCGATGCCGACGTCGCCGCTCATGACGATCACGTCGCCCTCGATGCCGCGCCGGTTGATGTGGTCCATGATTTCATGGCCGCTCATGTCGGGCAGGCGCAAGTCGAGCAGGATCAGGTCGAAGCGCAGTTTCGACAACTGCGCCAGCGCCTCGCTGCCGCAGGTGGCCGTGTACAGCTGGTAGCCGCGGTCCTTCAGCAATTCGTGAAGGGAGGCGAGCAAACGGGGCTCGTCATCGACCAGCAGGATGCGCGGGCTGTTTTCCAGGTCAAACGGAATGGCGGAGGAGTTCATGAACGTTACGAAGACAAGGCGGTATTGCCGGGCGCGGGCAGCGCGGCTGCAGCACTCGCCGGCAAGGGAATGGGCAGCAGAATTTCAAACGAGGTGCCGGACTTGCTGCTACGGCAGCCGATCACGCCATGCAGGCGGGTGACCAGGTCATGCACGATGGACAAGCCCAGACCGTGATGCGCCCCTTCCTTGCTGCTGCGCACAGGGGAAAACAGATTGGCCAGCACTTCCGGCGCCAGGCCGGCGCCATTGTCGCTGACGCACAGTTCCAGATACAGGCGGCGGTCACGGTTGACGTGGCCACGGTTCGCCACTTCGATGCGTCCGCCATCGGGCAAGGCTTCGACGGCGTTTTTCAGCAGGTTGAGCAGGATTTGCTTGAGCATGTCGGCATCGGCCTCCACTTCGCATGGCGCATCCTGCATGCGCGTGACCACCTCGATCTTCGGCGGCAGGAAGTCGGTGGCGCGGAACAGGCGCAGCACATCGTCGACCACGCGCGCACAATCGGTCACGCCACTGGCCGCCACCGGCTGCAGATCGGCCAGGCCGCCGATCAACTGGCCGACCCTGTCGATTTCCTCGTTCAGGATCGACATCTCGCCCGTGACCGGCTCCTGCTTCTCCAGCTTGTGATCGAGCACGCTCAGGTAGTTCTTGATGATGGACAGCGGGTTGTTCACTTCATGCACGACGCGACGCGACGCGGCGCGGTATTCCTCGGCCACGTGATCGAGCTGGCGCCGTGCCAGGCCGCGCGCGCTGATGGCCGTTTCCAGCGCCGTGGCGGCCTGGTTGGCATAGGCGCGCAGGAAACCCTCGCGCTTCTGGCACGCGGGAATCTGCCACGCCGCCACGCCGCCAATCAACACGCCCAGGCTGCGCTGGCCCGCCACCAGCGGCACGCAAACCAGGCTGTCGGTACCAAGAATGCGGAACAGCTGCTCCTCGACGATGCCCAGCGCCGGCATGTCGCGCTTCAGGAACGCCAGTTGGCACTCCAGCGCCGAAGCGGCCAGGAGCCCGCCCTTGGCCAGCGGGATCGAGAAGCCGGCCAGACGCTGCTGATGTTCGCCCGCCGCCACGCCGACGAGCGCATGGCCGGTGGGGTTTTGCAGCAGGATGACGGCGGTGTCGAAATCGAACAGGATGCGCGCCGAGCGCGTGATGGCTTCCAGCAGGCTGCTTTCTCCCTGCTGGCGGGATAAGGTCTGACCCACTTCGGACACCAGCACCATATTGCGCACTTCATCGGACAGACGCCGTTGCACCGGATCGACGGATGGCGGCGCATACGCGGGCGGCGTGGCGATATCGTCCGCACCGGCCAGGTCGATGCCCAGGTGCTGCGCCGCCTGCGCCACCTGGCGCGCGACGCTGCCGGCCAGGTCTTGCAGTACCTCGACGTCCAGCGCGCACAGGCTTGCCGCCTGCGTGATCGATTCCGCATCGTCGGCATGGCAGCACAGCAGGTGCGCCAGGCGCACGATGCGGATCAGAGGATGGCTCGCTTCCAGGCGCGCCAGCGGTTCGTGGTGATACAACACGCTGTCGGCCAGGAAGGAATCGAGATGCCAGCGTTCGATCAGCCAGGCGCCCGCTTCGGCATGCGTGATCTGCAAGGTGCGCTGCTCCACCGCGCACAGGGCGGCATCGTCGCGCGCCGTGAAATTGAACGCGTATTCCTTTGGCGCCGTGGCCAGCAAGGCCAGGCGGCCCACGTTGTGCAGCAAGCCGGCCAGATACGCTTCCTCGGCGTGCGGATAGCCCATGGCCTTGGCCAGCGCGCGCGCCATGACGGCGGCCGACAGCGAGCTTTTCCAGAAGGCGCGCAAATCCGTGCTGCAGGAATGGGGGAAGCTGTTGAAGGTCTGGAAGACGGACTCGCTGATGACCAGGGTCTTGATCATGTCCGTGCCCAACGACACGAGCGATTGCTCCAGGCTGACGACCTTGCCCTGGCGATGGTAGGCCGAGCTGTTGGCCACGCCGAGGATCTTGCTGGTCATGCCCGCATCCTTGGCGATCAGGGCGGCCAGCTCCGGCATGCCGGCATCGTCGGCCTGCAGGTGGGCGATCAGCTTGATGAGGATCTGCGGCATGGCCGGCAGGCGGGCAATCAGCAGGCGATTGCGAATATCTTGATCAGATTGATGCATCGTATCAGGCATTGCCGGTTCGAAAAGGATGAGCGCTTAGCAGCGAAGCGCGGCCACGTCAGAGGAATCCTCTACTCCTGTAACCCAAAAAAATGTCGCCTGAGAGGATGCCGGGAAAAGAAGTCATCTTATCATAAGCGCCGAATATTACTTGCAATATAGAAAATTAAGTTGAAATAAATCTAGCGTTCTGCAGTGGAAACTTATGCCTTGAAGGAACCCAGCAAACGGTGACGGAAGCGCCGCGATATCAGCCACAGCGCCAGCGCCAGGCCCGTAAACGCCAGTTGGCCCGAGGCCAGCCACAGCACGGAACCGGACAGCAGCGGCGAGATCACGCCGGCCACCACGGCGCCCAGCAAGGTGCTGGCAAACGACTGGCACGAGGCCACCGTGCCGCGGATATGCGGGAACAGGTCGAGCGCCAGCAAGGTCGCGCCCGGCCCCACCAGCGACATGCCGAAAGTGTAGAAGAACAGGGGCAGCACCGACCAGGGCAAGGAGGGCGGCAGGAACAGGTGATACACGACATTGACGCTGGCGGCGCACAGCAGGAAAGCAAAGCCGATGCCGATCTGGCGCGCGAACGTCACCTTGCCGGCGATGCGATTGGCCGCCGCGGCGCCCATGAAGATGCCGCTCACGCAGGGAATGAACAGCCAGCCGAATTGCGATGGCCCCAGGCCTAGCTGCTTGGGCAGCATTTCCGGCGCGGCCGTGATGAACAGGAACAGGCCCGCGAAATTGAGGGCGACGATGCCAGCCTTGATGTGGAACAGGGGCGAGCGCAGGATCTGGCCATAGCTCGACGCGAGGAAGCGCGGATTGAACGGCTGGCGCTTTTCCATCGGCAGGGTTTCGGGCAGGCGCCAATAGCAGAACGCCAGCAGCACCAGCGTGTAAAAGGCGAGGAACAGGAAGATCGAGCGCCAGTCGAACCAGATGACGATCCAGCCACCAAGAATCGGCGCCACCGCAGGGGCGATGGAAAAGATCATCGTCACCAGCGACAGCAGCCGCGCCGCTGCCGCATCGGCATACAGGTCGCGGATGATGGCGCGGCTGATCACCACGCCGGCGCCGGCCGAGACGCCCTGCATGATGCGGAAGAACCACAGGTAGTGCACCGTGTGCGCGGAAGCGCAGCCGAGCGAACCGATGGCAAACATCAGCAGCGATACGAGAATGACGTTGCGCCGGCCGAAGGTATCCGAGATCGCGCCATGCCACAGCACCATGCCGGCAAAGGCCAACATGTAGAACGTCAGCGACTGCTGCACTTCCAGCGGCGACGCTTGCAGCGAACCCTGGATCGCCCCAAACGCGGGCAGATACGTGTCGATCGACAGGGGCCCCAGCATCGACAGCCCGGCCAGCATCATGGCCAGCGCACCGCGGCTCAACGGCGCCATGTGGCTCGGCGTGGGAGGAGGAACGGGGGTAACCGGGTCGGGCGGCACATCGGCCGGAGGGGTGGGAAACATGGCGAATCCAAAGTGGCGCGCGGACCGGTTACGGTCCGCGCGCGTGATACTGCATTTTTTAGCGCGTAAAACACCTGAGAAAACCGTAGCGAGCGGCCGCCAATTGTGGCCGAGAAGCGCAATCGTACAAAAGTACGGTGAGCATCGCAAGCCGCAAGTGGCAACACGCAGTAGGTTTAATCAGATGTTTTTCGGTTTGGCTTCTTCTCTACGGTTGTAGCCGGCGACCATATCAAAGCGGAACAGACGGCATTCCAGCGCGCCGTTGAAGAACGGCGTCTTGCGCGCTTCTTTCAAACGCAGCAGCTTGGGCAGACCCAGGTCGGCCGTGAACAGGAACACGGTCCAGCCGGCAAAGCGCTGCTTCAGGGTCGTGCCCATGGCCGAATAGAAGGACGTCGACAGTTCGTCTTCCGGGATGGTGCTGTCGCCGCGCACGCCGATACGCTCGCCGTACGGCGGGTTGGTCAGCATGATGCCCGGCACGTCGCTTGGCGGCTTGACTTCCTGCGCCTCGATCTGTTTCAAGGGCACGTCGAAGCGCACACCGGCGCAACGCAGGTTATGGCGCGTCATGGCGACCATGTCGCCCGAGATGTCGCTGCCGAAGATGGTCGGTTCTGCCGGCAGCGGATTGACCTTGATGGCATTTTTCATGGCATTCCACGGCGCCGGATCGAAGTCGTGGAAGTTTTCAAACGCGAACTGGCGCGAGGCGCCCGGCGGAATCCCCTGCAGCATCTGCGCCGCTTCGGCCAGGATGGTGCCGGAACCACACATCGGGTCGAACAGCACCATGCCAGGCTTCCAGCCCGACACGCGCAGCAGGCCGGCGGCCAGGTTTTCGCGCAGCGGCGCGTCGCCCGTCTCTTCGCGCCAGCCGCGCTTGAACAGGGCTTCGCCCGAGGTGTCGAGGTACACGGTAAACGTATGCGCATCGAGGAAGCCGACGATGCGCATGTCCGGCGTCTTGGTGTTGACCGACGGACGCTCGTTGAACTGGTCGCGGAAGCGGTCGCAGATCGCATCCTTGATTTTCAGGGTCGTGAACTCCAGGCTGCGCAGCGGCGATTTGACGGCCGTGACGTCGACGCGGATCGTATGGTGCACGCCGAACCAGTCTTCCCAGGATTGCGCCAGGGTCAGGTCATAGATATCGTTTTCCGTCTTGTAGCCGGAATGGGCCATGCGCATCAGCACGCGCGAAGCGATGCGCGAATGCAGGTTGATGCGGTAGGAGTCCAGCAGGTCGCCCGAGCAGTGTACGCCGCCCGGCACCTGGTTATGGACCTTCATGGTCGAACTATCCTGGGCGATCTCGCCCAGTTCCTCGGCCAGCGCCGCTTCCATGCCGCGCGGGCATGGGCAAAAATATGAAGCCATGGTTGGTGTACCCTTATTCCATTGTGTTAAACGCCCGCTAAATTACAGGCGCTGCTTACTACGTTAAAAAATACGACGTTTAAAAAACTGCTTTTTCTTGACTACCCTGCCAGCGCCCGTTCGACAAAATCGAGGCGGTCCTGGCCCCAGTACCCTTCACCATCGACGATGTACCACGGCGAGCCGAACACGGAAGCGGCGGTCGCTGCCTCCGTGTTGGCGTCGTATTCGGCCTGCACGCTGGCCGTCTCCGACGTTTTCAGCAACTGGCGGCCATCAAAACCGGCGTCGAGCGCGATCTGCACCAGGGTTTCCTCGTCGCCGATGTTGCGCTCTTCGGCCCACAGTCCGCGCATGATGGCGTGCGCCAGGTTCAGCGATGCCTCCACGCCGTGCGCCAGGCGCGTGGCGATGATCAGCTTGGCCGACGCTTCCGGCGACACGGGAAAAAACTTGGGCTGCAAGGTCAGGGGAACTTGCAAAAAGGCCGACCAGCGCGCCAGTTCGGCCAAGCGATACGCCTGGCGCTGCGGTGCGCGCTTGGCCAGCGGCAGGCCGCCCGAGACGCTAAAAACCTTGCCCAAGTCGAAGGGCCGCACGTCGATCTGTGCGCCCGTCCTCGCGGCGATGGCCATCAGGCGTGCGTGCCCCAGGTAAGTCCATGGCGAGTGGGGCGCGAAGAAATACTGCACGACTTTGTTCTGACTTGCACTCATCTCGATTCCCTTAGAAAGGCTTGACCACGACCAGCACGACGACGGCCAGCAGCATCACCACCGGCACTTCATTAAACCAGCGGAACCAGGTGTGGCTGCGCTTGTTGAGACCTTTTTCAAACTTGCGCAGGATGGAACCGCAGGCGTGGTGATAGCCGAGCAGCAGCACCACGAACGTCAGCTTGGCGTGCATCCAGCCCGGCATCTTCATGCGGCCCTCGCCGCCACCGTACAGCATCCACATCAACGCCAACCCCAGCACCATGGCCGGCAGCGCCAGCAGCGACATGAAGCGGTACAGCTTGCGCGCCATCAGCAGCAGGCGCTCGGTGGCCACCGTTTCCGTCTCCATCGCCAAATTCACGAAGATGCGCGGCAAATAAAACAGGCCGGCAAACCAGGACATGACGAAGATGATGTGGAAGGCTTTGGTCCAGAGAAAGAGCATGGGGTTCCCAGTGTCAGAGGTGGAGAGAAACGAGAGCGCGGGCCGCCTTGTGGGCAGCCCGCGAAAGAGACTATTTTCGTACTTCGCCGTGGCCAAAGACCACGTACTTGAGCGAGGTCAGGCCTTCCAGTCCCACCGGGCCGCGTGCGTGCAGCTTGTCGTTCGAAATGCCGATCTCGGCGCCCAGGCCATATTCAAAACCGTCGGCAAAGCGCGTCGACGCGTTCACCATCACCGAGGCGGAATCGACTTCGCGCAGGAAGCGCAGCGCATCGCTGTAGTCTTCCGTGATGATCGATTCCGTATGCTTCGATGAATACTGGTTGATGTGGTCCATCGCTTCGTCGATGCCGTCGACGACCTTCACCGACAGAATCGCCGCCAGGTATTCGGTGCGCCAGTCTTCCTCGGTGGCGGGCACAAGGTGCGGATAAGCAGCGGCGGCCAGGATCGCATGGCTTTCCGGATCGGCGCGCAGTTCCACCTGCTTGGTCAGGTACAGTTCGGCCAGCTGCGGCAGCACGGTCGCGGCGACGGCGCGCGACACCAGCAGCGTTTCCATGGTATTGCAGGTGCCGTAGCGGTGGCACTTCGCGTTGAAGCCGATATCGATCGCCTTCCTGATATCGGCCTTGGCGTCGATATAGACGTGGCAAATGCCATCGAGGTGCTTGATCATCGGCACGGTGGCCTCATCCATCAGGCGCGCGATCAGGCCCTTGCCGCCGCGCGGCACGATGACGTCCACGTACTGCGGCATGGTGATCAGGGCACCGACGGCGGCGCGGTCGGTGGTGTCGATGACTTGCACGGCATCGGCCGGCAAGCCGGCTCCCTGCAAGCCCTCGGCCACCAGCTTGGCCAGCGCGCGGTTGCAGTGAATCGCTTCCGAGCCGCCGCGCAAGATCGTCGCGTTGCCGCTCTTGATGCACAGGCCGGCCGCGTCCACCGTCACGTTCGGACGCGCTTCATAGATGATGCCGATGACGCCCAGCGGCACGCGCATCTGGCCCACCTGGATGCCCGTCGGGCGGAACTTCATGTTCGAGATTTCGCCGATCGGATCGGCCAGCGACACGATCTGCGTCAAGCCTTCGACCATGGTGGCAATGGCAGCGTCGGATAGCGTCAGGCGGTCGAGCATGGCCGGCGCCAGGCCGGCGGCGGCGGCCGCATCGAGGTCGCGCTGGTTCGCCGCGCGCAGCAGGTCGGCATCGCGCACGATGGCGGCGGCGATCAGGCTCAAGGCGCGGTTACGCGTGGCGCTGTCGGCACGCGCCATGGCGCGCGAGGCGGCGCGCGCGCGCGTGCCCACGTCCTGCATATATTCTGTGATGTCCATGCTCGTATCCATATAGTAAAAAACTAGCCTCGGGCGATCTTCAGGCCCAACTGCAGCATGGCATCCCAGGCATCGCCCGCGTAGCCCTTGGCGCGCAAGCCCTTGATCATCTTGTCCACCTGCGCCGCCTGCTGCAGCGCCGCTTCCAGCACGGGTAGCGAAATGCGCCGCAGGGCCGGTTCCATCATCCGCTCGCGCGGCCCCCAGATGCGGTATTCCTTCAGCAGCGCGCCCAATGGACGCCCTTGCGCCATGCCCGCCTTCAATTTTAACAGCGTGCGGATTTCTTCGGAGACGGCCCACAAGACCAGCGGCAGCGCCTCGCCCTCGCCTTTCAAGCCTTCGAGCATGCGCACCAGGCGCGCCGGGTCGCCGGCCAGCATGGCTTCGGACAGCTTGAAGACATCATAGCGGGCCACGTTCAACACCGCGTCCTGCACTTGTTCGTATGTCAGCTTGCCCACGGCATGCAGCAAGCCCAGTTTCTGGATTTCCTGGTGCGCCGCCAGCAAGTTACCTTCCACCCGTTCGGCGATGAAGTCGATGCTGGCCCGTTCGGCGCTTTGTCCCTGCGCGGCTAGGCGCTGGGATATCCAGGCCGGCAACTGCGCCCGTTCCACATTCGGAATGTCGATATACACGGCCGCCTGCTGCAGGCTGGCGACCCAGGCCGCCTTCTGCGTGGCCCAATCCAGCTTGGGCAAGGTGATCAGGGTCAGGTTGTCTGGACTGAGGTTTTTCGCGTAGCTTTGCAGCGCCGCGCCGCCATCCTTGCCCGGCTTGCCGGTGGGGATGCGCAACTCGATCATTTTCTTGTCACCGAACAGCGACAGCTCCTGGTTCGCCGCCAGCAGTTCGCCCCACTTGAAGCTGCGCTCCACCGTCAGCACGTCGCGCTCGGAGTAACCCTGCGCGCGCGCCGCGCGGCGGATCTTGTCGGCCGCTTCCAGCGCCAGCAGGTGTTCGTCGCTGGTGATCACATACAGCTGCGCCAGCGGCTTGGCCACATGCCCATCGAGCGCGTCTATCCGCAATTGCATGGCGTCCCCGTTACTGCTGCGGAGCTGCCGGCGCGACCGGCGTCACGGGCGCCACTGGCGCCACCGACATGGCCGGCAGCACCGGCTTGATGGCGGCCAGGCGGCGCATGATCTGCTGCACCAGGTCGTTGCGCATGTCGCGGTACAGCGCCGCTTCTTCCGTTTCCTTGGCCAGTACCTGCGATTCATCGAAGGTAATCGGACGCACCAGGCTGATGGTCGTCGGCGCCAGCAACTGGTTGCCGGCCTTGTCCACCACGCGGAAATTGATCGAATAGCCAAGTTGATACTCTTGTACCCGGCCATTTTTGTTCAGCGACAAAATGGTCTTGGTCTGATTCCTCTCCGGGTCGCTGAGCACTTCAAGGACGGCGTCGGCGCCATCCCTGGTGTTCACCACTTCCGTGCTGCCGATGGCGCGGATATAGCGCTTCAGGCCGATCGCCAGCGGCGACGTGTCGGGCAAGCCGATGTACATCGTCGCGAACGGCAGCATGAAACTGCCGTTCGAACCGCGCAAATGAAAGCCGCAGGCCGACAGCAAAACAGTCAGGCCCAAGGCCAGCACGGCGCGGCGGCCCAACAGCGATACGGAAGAGGAAGTCGTCATGATTACACCACGATGCTGATTAACTTGCCTGGCACGACGATGATCTTCTTCGGCGTGGTCTCGACGTACTTCTGCACACTTTCGCACGCCAGCGCAGCCGCTTCGATGCTGGCCTTGTCCGCATCCTTGGACACGGTGATCGAGCCGCGCAGCTTGCCGTTCACCTGGATCATCATCTCGATCTCGGACTGCTCCAATGCAGCCGGGTCGACTTGCGGCCAGGCGACGTTCAACAGGTCGCCGTGCACGCCCGCGTAGCCCAGTTCTTGCCACAGCACGTGGGTGATGTGCGGCGCGACGGGGTTGAGCAGGCGCAGGAAGATGGAGAAGCCTTCAGCGATCAGCGCCTTCGACTGCGCGCTATCGTCCAGTTTGGCCGATTCCAGCGTGTTGAGCATCTTCATGCAGGCCGATACCACGGTGTTGTACTGGATGCGCTTCAAGTCGTAATCGGCTTGCTGCAGCAGCTTGTGCAATTCGCGGCGCAGGTTTTTCTGCGCGTCGCCCGTGGCCGGTGCGGCGCCGCCAGCCAGCGCGGCTTGAATCGTCGCTGACTGCGCATAGCCGAAGTTCCACACGCGGCGCAGGAAGCGGTTCGCGCCTTCGACACCGCTGCCCGACCATTCCAGCGTCTGTTCCGGCGGCGAAGCGAACATGGTAAACAAACGGGCCGTGTCGGCGCCGTACTGCTCGATCTGCGCTTGCGGGTCGATGCCGTTGTTCTTCGACTTCGACATCTTTTCCGTGCCGCCGATTTCCACCGGCTGGCCGTCGGCCACCAGGATGGCGGATTGCGGACGGCCCTTGTCATCGAGCGATAGGCGCACGTCGTCCGGGTTGAACCAGGTGGTCTTGCCCGCGGCATCCTTGCGGAAGTAGGTTTCGTTGAGCACCATGCCCTGCGTCAGCAGGTTGACGAATGGCTCGTCGAACTTGACCAGGCCGAAATCGCGCATGATCTTGGTCCAGAAGCGCGCGTACAGCAAATGCATGACGGCGTGTTCGATGCCGCCGATGTACTGGTCCATCGGCATCCAGTAATCGTTGCGCGCGTCGACCATCGCGTCGTTCGAGCCTGGCGAGGTATAGCGCATGTAATACCACGACGAATCGACGAAGGTATCCATGGTGTCCGTCTCGCGGCGCGCCGGCTTGCCGCACTGCGGGCAGTCGCACTGCAGGAAGGCTTCGTATTTGTTCAGCGGATTGCCCGTGCCGTCCGGCACGCAGTCTTCCGGCAGCACCACTGGCAAGTCTTTTTCCGGCACCGGCACCACGCCGCAATCGGCGCAATGGATCATCGGGATCGGCGTGCCCCAGTAGCGCTGGCGCGAAATGCCCCAGTCGCGCAGGCGGAACGTGGTTTTCTTCTCGCCCAGGCCCAGTTCGGCCAGGTCGGCAGCCACCGCATCGACGGCGGAAGCGAAATGCAGGCCGTCGTATTTGCCGGAAGCGACGCAGACGCCATCCTTGCTGCCATACGATTCCTGCCAGGCGTCGGTCGAGAATTCCTGGCCCTTGACTTCGATGACTTGCTTGATCGGCAGGTCGTATTTCTTGGCAAAGCCGAAATCGCGTTCATCGTGCGCCGGCACGCCCATCACGGCGCCATCGCCGTAGGTGATCAGCACGTAGTTGCCGACCCAGACTTCCACCTGCGCACCCGTCAGCGGATGGGTGACGAACAGGCCGGTCGGCATGCCCTTCTTCTCCATCGTTGCCATATCCGCTTCAATCACGGAACCGAGCTTGCATTCGGCGTTGAAGGCGGCCAGCGCAGGATTGCTTTGCGCGGCGTGGATGGCCAGCGGATGCTCGGCGGCCACGGCGCAGAAGGTCACGCCCATGACGGTGTCCGGACGGGTAGTAAACACATACAGCTTGCCGTCGCCGATCAGGGCGCCATTCGCGTCCTTGATGTCATGCGGGAAGGCGAAGCGCACGCCTGTCGACTTGCCGATCCAGTTGGTCTGCATGGTGCGCACGCGCTCGGGCCAGCCCGGCAGCTTATCATCCACATACGCCAGCAATTCTTCCGCATAATCGGTGATGCGCGCGTAGTACATGGGAATTTCGCGCTTTTCGATCAGCGCGCCCGAACGCCAACCGCGGCCGTCGACCACTTGTTCATTGGCCAGCACGGTCTGGTCGATCGGGTCCCAGTTCACGGTACCGGTCTTCTTGTAGATGATGCCTTTTTCCAGCATCTTGAGGAACATCCACTGGTTCCATTTGTAGTATTCGGGCTTGCAGGCGGTCATTTCGCGCGACCAGTCGATGGCCAGACCCATCGATTCCATCTGCTGCTTCATGTGGGCGATGTTCGAATACGTCCATTGCGCGGGCGGCACGTTGTTGGCCATGGCCGCGTTTTCCGCCGGCATGCCGAACGCATCCCAGCCCATCGGCATCAGCACGTTGTAGCCGTTCATGCGCAGGTAGCGGTACATCACGTCATTGATCGTATAGTTGCGCACGTGACCCATGTGCAGCTTGCCCGAAGGGTAAGGCAGCATCGAGCAGGCAAAATACTTGCCTTTTGGGAAACGCGGGTCGTGTTCGACGGCTTTATAGGCGTCGATCGCCTTCCAGTGCGATTGGGCGGCTTGTTCGACGTCGGCGGGACTATATTTATCTTGCATGATGTGCGGCCAATAGTGGATATGAACCGAGCATTATACTGGTTGTCGCCGCCCGATAGCGCGGCGCGCCGGCGGCCCGGTCTCGCATATTTCGGCCGGCGCACAATTATGCTATGTCGTATGCAACAATACATATGCCACAATCTTGTTCTTTGCATCAACGCCGGCCATGATCGTCTACCAGGAATATCCGCCCATCCCCGCCCTTCGGCCGTGGCTGGACTGCGTCTGGACGTGCCGCGTGCAGACGGGCGCCACGCCCCTCACGCACCAGGTCTTGCCGGACAATTGCATCGACATCCTGTGCCAGGACCAGCAGGACGCCAGCTTTGCCGTCGGCATGATGACGGCGCCGATTGCCATCGTCAGCCAGGGTCTCGTGCAGACGGTGGCGGCCCGCTTCAAGCCGGGCGCGGCGGCACGCTTTTTCCAGCTGCCCTTGTGCGAACTCAACGATGGCCGCACGGGCTTGCAGCAACTGTGGGGCCGCGAGCTGGCGGCGCGCCTCGGTGACGCGCTGTGGAGCGAGCCCTTGTCCAATACGCAAAGAATTTCCATTTTGCAAGATTATCTGCTGCTGCGCCTGCGCGCCGCGCCGCCACGGCGCCAGGCCGGCGCGGCCGAACATGCCATCGCGGCCATCGAGCGCGCATCCGGCCAGGTGCGCGTGGAGGGCCTGGCGCAGCAACTGGGCGTGTCGCGCCAGCACCTGACGCTGCAATTTCGCCAGCAAGTCGGCATCAGCCCGAAGCTGTTTGCCCGCATCTGCCGTTTTCGCGCCGCCAGCCAGGGCCTGACAAGCTTGGCGGGACAGCCGGACTGGGCGCAAGTGGCCTTGCAATATGGTTATTTCGACCAGTCACACCTGATCCACGACTTCCAGGATTTCGCCCGCAGCTCGCCCGAGGCGTGGCTGTCGGGCCGGCGTGCATGACCACCTTCCATTTTTCCAATCGCGCGGCGCGCGCCGGTGGCATCATGGCGCCAGGTATTTCGCCGACTATTTCAACCAACAGGAGCAGAACATGATCAAGGGCTTGCGCACCGTCACCTACCCCGTCCCCGACCTGGACAAGGCCAAGGCCTGGTACAGCCAGGTTTTCAGCACGGCGCCCTATTTCGACCAGCCGTTCTATGTCGGCTTTGCCATCGGCGGCTTCGAGCTGGGCCTGCTGCCGGGCGGCGAAGCGGGCACGCAGGGCAGCGTGACGTACTGGGGCGTGGACGGCATCGAACAGGAAGTCGAGCGCATCGTTGCGCTGGGCGGCACCCTGCACCACCCGATCACGGACGTGGGCGACGGCATCCGCACGGTGGAATTGCTCGACCCGTTCGGCAACCAGATCGGCCTGATCGACAATCCCCATTTCGACACGGCCAAGGTGGTTTGAATTGCCTCAGGCGGCTTCGCCCTGCAGCCATAGCCGGAACTGCTGCAAGGCCGTCTTTTCATGTGCCGTTTCGGGCGTGATCAGGTAATACGCGCGCTGGCCGCGCAGTGGGCGCTCGCATGCGATCTGCAATTCGCCGCGCGCCAGTTCCGCTTCGACCAGCATGCGTGGCAGCAAGACCACGCCCTGCCCTTGCACGGCCGCCATGGCCAGCATGGAAAACAGTTCATAGCGGGCGCCGTAGTGCGCCCCGTCGCGCCCCTCGCCCTCGACCTGCATGGCGTCAAACCACTGGCGCCAGGCGCCCGGGCGCGTACTTTGTTGCAACAAAGTTAATTCCAATAAATCCTGCGGCTGCCAGTCGCTGCGCGCCGCCAGCAGGCGGGGGCTGGCGACGGGCACGATTTCTTCGTGCATGAGCAAGGTGGCGCGCGTGCCGGGCCAGCGCGCCAGTTGCTCGGGCGTGCCCGCGTACAGGGCGCCGTCGTATTCCGTATCGGCAAACATGAACGGTTTTGTATACGCATCGATATGCACGACGATGTCCGGATGCAAGTCCGCCAGCGAAGACAGCCGCGGCATCAGCCAGCGCGTGGCAAACGTGGGCACGGAAGCGAGCTGCAAGGCGCCGCCGCCGCCCTGTCGCGCCATGGTGTCGAGCGTGTCGCGCTCCAGGCCATCGAGGCGGGCAGCGATCTGCCGCGCATACGCGGCGCCGGCGCTGGTCAGCAGCACGCCATGGCGCGTGCGCTGGAACAGTTGCACGCCAAGAAAAGTTTCCAGGGATGAAATCTGGCGCGACACGGCGCTTTGCGTCAGCGACAGTTCGCGCGCCGCGTGCGTGTAGCTCTGGTGCCGCGCAGCCGCCTCGAAACAATTTAACGCTTGCAGCATGGGGATTTTGCGTGACATGGGAATATCCGGCCGGTAAAAGAACGCCAGTATGCCGCAAGATATGCGCAGCACGCATGTCTGGGTGCGAAAAAATCGTTTGCGCAAGGCTAGGCAAAAATCTACCATGAGTCATATTCAATCTTGCGCCGATCACCGGCGCTCACCTGCGAGGCCTGTGATGAGCAAAACCGTATTCGACTGGAATTCCCCCCTGCTGCTGGAAGAACAACTGACGGGCGACGAACGCGCCGTGCTGGAAGCGGCCCGCGATTATTGCCAGGGCAGCTTGGTGCCGCGCGTGCTCGAATCGTTCCGCCATGGCCGCACGGACGCCGCCATCTTCCGCGAAATGGGTGAACTGGGCTTGCTGGGCACCACCATTCCCGAGGAATACGGCGGTGCCGGCCTGAACTATGTCTGCTACGGCCTGGCCGCGCGCGAAGTGGAACGCGTCGATTCGGGCTACCGCTCGATGATGAGCGTGCAATCGTCGCTGGTGATGGTGCCGATCAACGCTTTCGGCAACGAAGAAACCAAACAGAAATACCTGCCGAAACTGGCGACGGGCGAATACATCGGCTGCTTCGGCCTGACGGAACCGAACCACGGCTCCGACCCTGGCAGCATGGTCACGCGCGCGCGCAAGGTGCCGGGCGGCTATAGCCTGTCGGGCGCCAAGATGTGGATCACCAACAGCCCGATTGCCGACGTGTTCGTCGTCTGGGCCAAGGATGATGAAGGCGCGATCCGCGGCTTCGTGCTGGAAAAAGGCTGGAAAGGCCTGTCGGCGCCGGAAATCCACGGCAAGGTCGGCTTGCGCACCAGCATCACGGGCGAAATCGTCATGGATGAAGTATTTTGCCCGGAAGAAAACGCCTTCCCGGACGTGCGCGGCTTGAAAGGCCCGTTCACCTGCCTGAACAGCGCCCGCTACGGCATCGCCTGGGGCGCGCTGGGCGCGGCCGAAGACTGCTACCTGAAGGCCCGCCAGTACACGATGGACCGCCAGCAATTCGGCCGCCCTCTTGCTGCAAATCAACTGGTGCAAAAGAAACTGGCCGACATGTTGACGGAAATCACCATGGGCTTGCAAGGCTGCTTGCGCCTAGGCCGCATGAAGGATGAAGGCTCGCCGGCCGTGGAAATCACGTCCATCATGAAACGCAACAGCTGCGGCAAGGCGCTGGACATCGCTCGCGTGGCGCGCGACATGATGGGCGGCAATGGCATTTCCGACGAGTTCGGCGTCATCCGCCACCTGGTCAACCTGGAAGTGGTCAACACCTACGAAGGCACGCACGATGTGCACGCGCTGATCATCGGCCGCGCCATCACCGGCATCGCCGCGTTCAACTAATGGACGCCTTGGCTTCCACCCTGCGGCCCGCACCGCTGACCGGCTTGCGCGTGCTGGACCTGTCGCGCGTGCTGGCCGGCCCGTGGGCCGGACAAATGCTGGCCGACCTGGGCGCCGACGTGGTCAAGGTTGAACAACCGGGCCGCGGCGACGACACGCGCTCCTGGGGGCCGCCGTATCTGAAAGACGAGGATGGCCGCGACACCGCCGAGGCCGCCTACTTCCAGTGCGCCAACCGCAACAAGCGCTCCCTGTGCATCGACCTGGCCGCCCCGGAAGGGCAAGCCCTGGTGCGCCGGCTGGCCGCCGAGGCGGACGTGCTGCTGGAAAATTTCAAGCTGGATGGCTTGAAGCAATACGGCCTGGACGCGGCAAGCTTGCTGGAACTCAACCCGCGCCTCGTCTACTGCTCGATTACCGGCTTCGGCCAGGATGGGCCGTACGCGGCGCGCGCCGGCTATGACTTTTTGATCCAGGGCATGGGCGGCTTGATGAGCATCACGGGCGTGCCCGATGGCCAGCCGGGCGCCGGGCCGCAAAAAGTGGGCGTGGCGCAGACGGACATCCTGACGGGCTTGTACGCCACCATCGCCGTGCAGGCGGCGCTGGCCGAACGGGAACGCTCGGGCCTGGGCCAGCATATCGACCTGGCCTTGCTCGACGTGCAAGTGGCGGCGCTAGGCAACCAGGCCGCCAATTACCTGTGCGGCGGCAAAGTGCCCCAGCGCATGGGCAATGCGCATCCGAACATTGTTCCATATCAAGACTTTCCCACGGCCGACGGCGACATGATTCTGGCGATCGGCAACGATGGGCAATTCTCGCGCTTTTGCGCCGTCGCCGGCCATCCGGAATGGGCGCAGGACGAACGTTTCGCCACCAATCCGCAGCGCGTGGCGCACCGGGCAATCCTGATTCCCCTGATGCGCCAGGCCACGGTGATGCGCACGACGGCCGAGTGGATCAGCGCCTTCGAGGCGCAAGCCGTGCCGTGCGGCCCCGTCAACCGCATCGACCAGGTCTTTGCCGACCCGCAAGTGGTGGCGCGCGGCTTGAAAGTGGAGATGCCGCATCCGACGGCGGGCACGGTGGCGCTGGTGGCCAATCCCGTGCGCCTGTCGGGCTCGCCGGTGCAGTACCGCTTGCCGCCGCCATTGCTGGGACAGCATACCCAGGAGGTGCTGCAGCAATGGCTGGGCCTTGATGGCGGCCAGATCGACGGCTTGCGCGAACGCAAGGTCGTCTAAAGAAAAACGCCGGGCAGTGGCAACACTGTCCGGCGTTTTTTTATCGATTCAGCCTTATTTCAGCACCAGTTTCAGCGCCGGTTTTTCACCGTAATCTTCATAGCGCTCGTTGATGCCGGCGATACAGAACGTGATTTCTTCCAGTAAATCAGGCACTTGCGCCTTCATGCTTTCGGCGTCCTGCACCACGATGTCGAGCACTTCGTTCGGTTTCAAACGGAACTGCGTCATGTTTTCGTCGTCGCGCAGATAGCTGAGGCAATCGACCCAGGCATCCATGCTGTTGCCGTAAAACTCGGGGAAACCGAAGGCTTGCACGCATTGCGCGTGGAAGCTCGCTGCGTCGGTGATGTCTTTTCCATTCAGGATGGCAGTGGCCATGGTCTTCCTCAGTTCTTCAGCGACAGCACATCCTGCATGTCGAACAGGCCCGTGGGCTTGTCGGCCAGGAAACGCGCGGCGCGCAGGGCGCCATGGGCGTAGGTGACGCGGCTGCTCGACTTGTGGCTGATCTCGATGCGCTCGCCGATGCCGGCAAACAACACCGTATGGTCGCCAACGATATCGCCGCCGCGGATGGTGGCAAAGCCGATGGTCGACGGGTCGCGTTCGCCCGTCACGCCTTCGCGGCCGTACACGGCGCATTCCTTCAAGTCGCGTCCCAGGGCGCCGGCCACCACTTCCCCCATTTGCAGGGCCGTGCCCGACGGCGCATCGACCTTGAAGCGGTGATGGGCTTCGATAATTTCAATGTCGTAGCCTTCTGACAAGCTTTTCGCGGCCAGTTCCAGCAATTTCATGGTGACATTCACGCCCACGCTCATGTTCGGCGCGAACATGATGGCCGTCTTTTCGGCGGCGGCGGCAATGGCAGCCTTGCCAGCGTCATCGAAACCGGTGGTGCCGATGATCATCTTGATGCCGTGCTCGGCACAATACGCCAGGTGCTGCAAAGTGCCTTCCGGACGCGTGAAATCGATCAGGAAGTCGGCGTTCGCCAGGCCCTTCGCCAGGTCGGACTGCGTCAGCACGCCGGCCGGCTTGCCGAGGAAGGCGGCCGCATCCTGTCCGATCGATGGCGAACCGGCACGGTCGAGCGCGCCGGCCAGCACGGCGTCGGGCGCATTGCTGACCGCTTCGATCAGGATATGGCCCATGCGGCCGCTGGCGCCAGCGATGGCAATTTTCAGTTCAGTCATTTTATTCTCTTACAGCAACTTATTTGGTGGGTTCGGCAGCGGGTGCAGGTGCAGGCTCGGCGGCAGGCGCAGGCGTCACTTCCGGCTTGCTCACAGGAATGGCGGGTGCGGCATCGGCCGGCACGGGCACGGCGCTCGGCGCCACGGGCGACGGCACGGCGGCGGCTGGCGCGTCGGCCTTGGCGACCTTGGCGAACGGCGACGGACCGGCGATGCGGTCGATGTATTCTTTCTCCGTCGGCAAGTTACCGCCTTCGAAACGTTCAACCTTGCCATCCTTGCCGAAGTACACGACCACGCGGCTGCTGGTGGTTTCGCCACTGCCCCGTGCCAGGCGGAATGGATAATCCCAGCGGTCGGCATGGAAGATATCGGTCAGCAGCGAGGTACCGAGGACGAAACGCACCTGGTCGCGCGTCATGCCCACTTTCAACTGGGCCAGCATCTCTTCGGAGACAAAGTTGCCTTGTTGAATGTCAGGACGGTAGGGCGAGAAAAACCACATGAATTTCTGCAGCGGCGTAATGGTGGTCGTTTGTGCGCCCTGTTCGGGAACCAGTTCCTTGCCTTCTTTTTGAGCAGCTGCCGGCTTTTCGCCCAGGATGCCACGGTTGGCGCAGCCGGACATGGCCAGCGCGACACAGACCATGCCTGCCAAGACTGGTGCTCGAAATGGAATACGGTGCCAGAGAGATGGCAATACAGCCGGTGTTACGCGCATAAATGACCTCAATTGGATGAACAAAACGCCAGGAGTGACCGGCCCGCCAAAAAAAAGCATATTTTGGCACTCCCCGACAAAACGCTATATGATAAAGCACCTGACCCACATACGAGCAACAAACATGAGTAACAATCCTAGTGATCTCAAGGCAAGCGGCCTGAAAGCCACCCTGCCACGGCTGAAGATACTCGATATCTTCCAGAGTAGCCCGGTACGCCACCTGACCGCGGAAGACGTCTACAAGATTCTGCTGGCCGACAATATGGATGTCGGTTTGGCAACTGTCTACCGCGTCCTCACGCAATTCGAACAGGCCGGCTTGCTCAATCGCAACCATTTTGAAACCGGCAAGGCGATTTTCGAGCTCAACGAAGGCTCCCACCACGACCATCTGGTGTGCCTCGACTGTGGCCGGGTCGAAGAATTCTTCGACGAAGACATCGAAGTGCGCCAGCAAAAAGTGGCCGAAGAGCGCGGCTTCAAGATCGCCGAACACGCTTTGGCCATCTACGGCAACTGCATCAAGACGGCTTGCCCGCACAAAACAGCCTGACCCAAGCCAGCCGTTTCCGCAAGGGAACGGCCGGCGCGCCAGGCAGTACGATCAATGATGGCTCAGTGCGCTTGACAGCAGCTTGGCCGTGATATCGACGATCGGGATGACGCGCTCGTAAGCCATGCGCGTCGGCCCGATCACTCCCAACGTTCCCACGATCTTGCCGTTGACTTCATACGGCGCCGTCACCACGCTCATCTCATCCATCGGCACCAGGTTCGATTCGCCGCCGATAAAAATCTGCACGCCCGTCGCCTTGCTCGACACGTCGAGCAACTGCATCAAGCCCGTTTTTTGCTCGAACATGTCGAACATCTGGCGCAGCGAATGCATGTTCGACGACAGATCGCTCACGCTGAGCAAGTTGCGCTCGCCGGAAATCACCATGTCGTCGCTATGGTCGGCCATCGCTTCGCTGCCCGCTTCCACGGCCGCCTGCATCAAACTGCCCATATCGTCGCGCAACTGGCGCAATTCGCCCTGCAGGCGCACGCGCACGGCATCGAAGGACAGGCCGCCATAATTCTGGTTGATGTAATTGGCCGATTGCACCAGTTGCGCCGGCGTGTAGTCGGCCTCCGTCAGCAATAAACGGTTCTGCACGTCGCCGCCTGGGGCGACGATGACGAGCAGGATGCGTTTTTCCGACAGGCGCAGGAATTCGATTTGCTGGAACACGGATTCGCGGCGCGGACTGAGCACGACGCCGGCAAACTGCGACAGCGACGACAACATCTGCGCCGCGTTGGCGATGGTTTTTTGCGGTTGCGGCGTCTGCAGGCGCATGCGCGATTCCACCAGGTGCTCGTCCAGGTGCCGCACGGTCAGCAAGGTGTCGACAAAGATGCGGTAGCCGCGCGGCGTGGGGATGCGTCCGGCCGAGGTATGCGGACTGGACACATAACCGAGCTCTTCCAGGTCGGCCATGATGTTGCGGATCGTGGCCGGCGACAGGTCCAGGCCGGAAATTTTCGACAAGGCGCGCGAACCGACCGGCAGGCCGTCGGCGATATATCGCTCGACCAGGGCTTTCAGCAGTGTTTGGGCACGTGTATCGAGTTGCATGGTGTTTTATTTAGGCAAGTATTTTGTTAAGCAAGCGGCAACGAAAGCGGCCGAACGTGCATCAACAGCGCCTATTATGCACGTTCGCCCGGCCTGCGGCGATCAATCTTCCAGTTGCCCTTGCAGCCACAGCAACAATTCATCAAAGTTGGCGCAGATGGCGTCGGGCTGCACGCCGGCGGCCAGGTGCGCATCGCTGCCCTTGCGGTTCATCCAGACGGCGCGCATGCCCGCCCCCTGCGCTCCCGTCACGTCGAAATACAGGTCGTCGCCCACATACACGGCTTCATGGGGCGCGACGTCCAGCGCGGCGCAAGCTGCCAGGAAGATGCTGGCGTCAGGCTTGGCCACGCCAAAATCGCTGGCGGCGATCGATACCTTGAAATGCTGCGCCAGGCCGATAATGTCAAGGTCCGCATTGCCATTCGAGATCGAACCGACCAGCATGCGCTGGCGCATCCAGGCCAGGCCCGGCAAGACGTCGTCATAGGGCTGGACGCGGTTGCGCGCGGCCAGGAATTGCAGGATAGCGCCGTCGACCAGGGCGGGATCCTCGCCGGCAGCCTCGAAGGCGGCCAGCAAGCCCGCGCGGCGCAACTCGATCAGGTTGCCATGGAAATGCGGTTGTTCATTGAGCATGGCCAGGCGGTGCTGGCGCAGCACCTCGATGGAAAACTGCTGCGCCACCTTGGGCGCATGCGTGGCCAGCCAGTCGTGCAGCAGGGTTTCCGCGGCGGCAATCACGGGCGCGATGGGCCACAAGGTATCGTCGAGGTCGAACAGGATGGCCTTGGGCGGCACGGCGGGTTTTACGGGGGCAAGAGACATGGGACTCACAATGGGATGCTGCGTCACGGTGCGCAGGATGCGCAGGATGCGCCTATTGTCGCACCGATCGCCGCCGCCGGCATGGCTGCGCCCCCGTGAAATGGGGCCGGGCCAGCGCTTCCTGGCGAAAAATTGTTACAGGGTGATACAAGGCAAGGTCATCGAGCTTGCCAGATAGACTAAAATAGGCGCCATTCCAATGCGGCGCCAGCGTCCGCGTTGCGCTACCCAACCTAATTCGTTTTGGAGAATGTATGAAAAATTTGTACCTGCGCTCGATGCTGGCGGCGGCTTGCGCCGTCACACTGGCAGCCTGCGGCGGCAGCGGCGGCAACCTGTATCTGCAAGTCTCAGTCAGCGACCTGGCCAAGGATGGCCTGATTCTCCAGAATGACGGCGAACGCTTGCCGGTTACTGCGGGCCAGACCAACGTTGCCTTCACCAAGCTGGTGAAGACCGATGATCGCTACAATATCACCATCGCGGAACAGCCCAAGGGCGCCGTTTGCACCATCATCAATGGCGTTGGCAAGGCATCGAGCTACTCCGTGACCACGGCCGTGGTGAGCTGCAAGACCAACACCTACCCGCTGACAGGCACGATCACGGGCCTGACCGCCGGCAACTTGCGCCTGGTGATGGGCTCCACCGGCATCACCCTGTCGGCTGGCGCCACCGCCTACACATTCGAATCGGTAGCTGACGGCGCCCCGTACGGTATTTCCATACTGGCTCAGCCAACGGGCCTGACGTGCCGCTTCCAGGGTTCAAAGAGTGCCGACGCCAGCGATACGGTCGGCACGATGGGCTCTGCCGCCACGACCGCGGCCACACTTGACTGCACGCCGCAGTAATCCTTGCGATCCGTCACCTATTTTTTGGAGAATTACATGAAGTTATCCTGCTTGCGCCCACTCGCCGCGCTGCTGCTGACCCTGGGACTGGCCGCTTGCGGCGGCAAGGCCTCGTATGAGGTCAGCGGCACGATCTCAGGCTTGAACAATGAAGGATTGATCCTGGCCAATGGCGGCGACCCCCTGCCGGTTCCTGCGGGGAAAACAAACTTCACCTTTGCCAAGCGCATCGACTACGGCACCGCGTATGACATCACCGTCAAGCAACAACCGGCCCACATGACTTGCGGCATCAGCGGCGGTTCCGGCTCGGCTGGTCATTACATCAATATCAGCGCCGCTGTTACTTGCTCGCAAAACAGATATACCGTGGGCGGCACGATTTCCGGCCTGACCGTGGATGGCCTGGTACTGATTAACGGTAGTACACTAACACCGGTGCTCAAGGATGCCACGACCTTTACCATAGGCGGCTTTGTCGCCTATGGCGAAACCTATGCCATCAGCGTCTCCGCTCAGCCGAAGGGTCTGCAGTGCGACCTGGCCCCAGGTACTGAAAAAGGCACCATGGGCGAAGGGAATGTAACGGCGCTGAAGATCGCCTGCAAACCCGTCTGAGTTGCGGAAACGGTAGCCGCCAGGCGGCTACCGGGAAGAGATATCACGGAAATATATAATTGATATTCCAAAGATAAATTGGAGTTATATGTGGCGATGCAGCATAATGCATCTGTCTCCTCCAACTCTTCCAAGAATTGGATTTAGCCCGCTTTTACCAGCGGGCTTTTTTTTGCCCAGAATTTCTCACGCGGGTTTATTCAAGCCCGGCTGCAACATCTGCACGATGCTGGAGAAATCCTGCTGCGCATAACCGGCTTGCGCATGCATCTGGTACATCTGACGCACCAGGCCGCCCAAGGGCGTGGGCGCGTTCGCCGACAGGGCCGATTGCTGCGCCAGTCCCAGGTCTTTCAGCATCAGCGCCGTGCCAAAGCCGCCCGTGTAATTGCGCGACGCGGGCGTACCGTCCATGACGCCGGGCCACGGGTTGTACACTTCCAGGGTCCAGTTGCGGCCCGAACTCTTGGCCATGATGTCGGACAACACTTTCGGGTCCAGGCCATGCGCCACGCCCAGGTTCAGCGCCTCGGCCGTGCCCGCCATCAAGATGCCCAGCAGCATGTTGTTGCAAATCTTCGCCACCTGGCCCGCGCCCGCCTCGCCCGCATGGAAGATGTTCTTGCCCATCTTTTCCAGCAGGGGACGCGCCTGCTGCAAGGCCGCTTCGCTGCCGCCGACGATAAAGGTCAGGGTGCCGGCTGCCGCGCCCGCCGTGCCGCCCGAGACGGGCGCATCGATCATGGTAAAGCCCCGCTCGCTGGCCGCCTGCGCCACTTGCCGCGCCACATCGGCGGCGATGGTGCTGCAATCGATGAACAGGGCGCCGGGCTTGGCCGAGTCCAGTACGCCACCCGCCGCCAGGTACAGTTCCTGGACGTGCTTGTTGGCTGGCAACATGGTGATGACGGCGTCGGCCGTCTGCACGGCCGCGCTGGCGGAGGCGGCCGCCGTGGCGCCCGCCTCGACGAGCGACGCCACTGCCGCCGGCGTCAGGTCGAATACGGATACGTGGAAGCCGGCGGCCACCAAGTTGCGGGCCATCGGCGCGCCCATGTTGCCCAAGCCGATGAAAGCGATATGTTGCATTTTTGAAGTCTCCTGTTGTTCTTTTAATGTAGGTCGCGCAAAGGATGGCTATCCCACGGCGCCGTGAAATACCCATTGAGATACGCGTCGCCGACGTCGGCCAGGCTGGCTGGCTGCCACTGCGGCGCGTTGTCCTTGTCGATCAGCAAGGCGCGCACGCCTTCGCTGAAGTCCGCATGGGCGCAGCACTGCACGGCAACGATCAATTCCAGCTGGAACACTTGCGCCAAACTCATATGGCGCGTGCGTTCGCGCATGGCCCAGACCAGAGCGGCGGAACTGGGCGCGCCCTTGTGCAGCGAGTGGGCCGCCTTTTGCAGCCAGGCCGAATCGCCGTCATACGCGGCGATGGCGGCCACCACTTCGGGCAAGGTGGGCGCTTGCGTCAGCGCGGCGATGGCGTCGAAGTTGGCTCGCACTTCGGACACGGGCAGCAAGGACGCAGGAGCCGAGAAGCCGCGCAGCAGGCGGTCCAGCTGCTCGCTGTTCGCCTGCGGGCTGGCTTGCCATTGCGCCAGCGCCAGCGCGTCGAGCACCATGTTCCGCTCTTCCTGGCGCAGGAAATAGTCGCCCAGGCCCGCAAACAGGGCGTCTGCCGCGTTCAGCGGTGCCCCCGTCAGCCCCAGGAACAGGCCGCTGCGGCCCGGCATGCGGCCCAGGAACCAGCTGCCGCCCACGTCCGGGAACAGGCCGATCGTAATTTCCGGCATGGCAATACGCGTGCTTTCCGTCACGACGCGGTGGCTGGCGCCCGCCATCAGCCCCAGGCCGCCGCCCATGACGATGCCGCCGCCCCACACGAGCAGCGGTTTCGCATACGTGTGGATGCGGTGGTCGAGCCGGTATTCCTCGGCAAAGAAGGCCAGCGCCTGCGGGTTCGGCACGACACCCGCTTGCTCGACGACGGCCGAACGCAGGCTACGCACGTCGCCGCCCGCGCAGAAGGCCTTGTCGGTCGACGATTGCAGCACCACGCAGGCGATGGCGTCGTCACCGGCCCAGCGCACGAGGGCGCCATCGATGACGCGTATCATCTCCAGGGTCAGCGCGTGCAAGGACTTTGGCGCATCGAGGGTGATGACGCCCAGCTTCATGCCGCCGGGACAGTCGCGTTCCTCTATCTTGACGGTCTCAACCAAGGTTTCAGCCACAGTATTTTCAGCCATTCTTCCACTCCGCCGGACGTTTTTCCAGGAACGCTTGCACGCCTTCTTTCTGGTCTTGCGTATCGAACAGGCCCAGGAACAGGGTGCGTTCATCGGGCAAGGAATCGACCAGCGGATGGCTGCGCGCGCCCTGGATCAGGGTCTTGCACGCCGTCACGCTGCTGGGGCTTTGGCGCGCCACCTTGGCGGCCAGGGCCAGGGCCGTGGCGGCGGCCTTGCCGGTTGGCACGACTTCCTCCACGAGGCCGATGGCCAGGGCCTTGGCCGCATCGACCCGCTCGCCGCACAAAATCATGCGCTTGGCCCAGCCTTCGCCCACCAGCCACGGCAAGTGCTGCGTGCCGCCCGCGCACGGCAGCAAGCCGACGGACGCTTCCGGCAAGGCCATCTGCGCGTGTTCCTCGGCAATGCGGATGTCGCACGCCAGCGCGCATTCCAGGCCGCCGCCCATGGCGTAGCCATTGATGGCGGCGATGCTGACGCCGCGAAACGCGGACAGCGCCTCGAATGCCTCGCCAAACGCGGCGGCCATGGCGAACGCCATATCCTTGTCGCCGTCGGCAAACACCTTTAAATCGGCGCCGGCCGAGAAGAACTTGGCGCCGCCGCCCGTGATCACCAGCGCATACACGTCCGGATCAAGATTCAGGTCGGCCACCAGGTCCCTCAGCGCGTTCAGGCTGGCCAGGGTCCACGTGTGGGCGGGCGGGTTGTCCAGCGTTACCAGGGCCGTATGGCCACGGCGTTCCAGCAGCAGATTGGTATACACTTTGGTCATCGTAAGGTCTCCGTGGCGCCATCTTTCAAAATCGCTCGCGCGACGATCAGGCGCATGATTTCATTCGTCCCTTCCAGGATCTGGTGCACCCGCGTGTCGCGCACGTGGCGCTCGAGCGGGTACTCGCGGATGTAGCCATAGCCGCCATGCAATTGCAGCGCATCGTTGGCCACATTGAAACCCACATCCGTGGCGAAGCGTTTTGCCATAGCGCAATACGCCGTGGCGTCCGGGCTTTCCTGGTCCAGTTTCCAGGCAGCCAGGCGCACCATCTGGCGCGCCGCCACCAGTTCCGTCAGCATGTCGGCCAGCTTGAATTGCAGGGCCTGGAATTGCGCCAGCTCGCGGCCGAACTGCGTGCGCTCCTTCATGTAGGCCTGCGCCCGCGTCAGGGCCGCCTGCGCCGTGCCCACCGAGCACACGGCGATATTGATGCGACCGCCATCGATGCCCTTCATGGCGATGGCAAAGCCTTCGCCTTCCGCGCCCAGCAAGTTGCCAACAGGCACTTTCACCTGGTCGAAGCTGATGATGCGCGTGGGCTGGCTGTTCCAGCCCATCTTTTCTTCTTTCTTGCCATATACGATGCCGGGCAGGTTCGCCGGCACGGCAAACGCGGAAATGCCGGCCGCGCCTTCGCCGCCCGTGCGCGCCATGACGATCAGCATGTCCGTCTGGCCCGCGCCGGAAATGAAGGCCTTCGTGCCGTCGAGAACATAAAAATCGCCCTCTTTCACGGCCTTGGTGCGCAAGGAGGCCGCGTCGGAGCCCGATTGCGGTTCCGTCAGGCAATAGCTGGCCAGCTTCTGGCCGGCCGCCAGGGCAGGCACCCATTCGTCGCACAGGGCTTCCTGCCCCCAGCGCGACAGCATCCAAGTGGCCATGTTGTGGATGGTGATGTAGGCCGTGGTCGAGGTGCAGCCGCCGGCCAGCTCCTCGAAGACGATGGCCGCATCCTGGCGCGACAGGCCCAGGCCGCCCCAGCGCTGCGGCGTGTACAGGCCACAAAAGCCCATCTCGCCCGCCTTGGCGATGGTTTCCACCGGGAAAATCGATTCCGCATCCCAATGCGCCGCGTGCGGCGCCAGTTCGCCTTCGGCAAACGCACGCGCCGCCTGCTGGAACTCGCGCTGCTCGTCGCTCAGTTCAAAGTCCATGCCAGCTCCTTATTTGAGGCTGATGGTGGTGTTGACCTTGCCCACCGAGGCCGCGTCCGTGAACCAGCGCTGGGTAATCGTCTGCGTCTGCGTGTAGAACAGCACGACTTGCTTGCCGAACGGGCCCAAATCGCCCAGTTTCGAGCCACGCGAACCCGTAAAGCTGAACAGGGGAACGGGCACGGGGATGGGCACGTTGATGCCGACCTGGCCCACGTCGATTTCTTCCTGGAAATAACGCGCGGCCGCGCCGCTTTGCGTGAACAGCGCCGTGCCGTTGCCGTTCGGATTCGCGTTCACCAGGGCAATCGCTTCATCGAGCGTATCGACTTCGACGACGATCAGGACGGGGCCAAAGATTTCCTGGTCATATACGACCATGCCGGGTTTGACGCCGGACAAGATCGTCGGTCCGACGAAGTTGCCGTTCGGATAGCCATCGACCTTCACGTCGCGGCCATCGAGGGTCAGCACGGCGCCCTGCTCGATGCCCTTGGCGACCAGGCTGTGCACGCGATCCTTGGCTGCGCAGGAAATGACAGGGCCCAGGTCCGGATTGTCCTTGCCCGCGCCCACGGTCAGGGTTTGCGCCTTGGCCGCCAGTTCCGGCAGCCAGTCGCGCGCTTCGCCCACCAGCACGGCGACGGACGCGGCCATGCAGCGCTGGCCGGCCGCGCCGAAGCCCGCGCCCAGCAACTGGTTCAGGGTCTGTTCCTTGTTGGCGTCAGGCAAGACGACGGCATGGTTCTTGGCGCCCATCATGCACTGCGCGCGCTTGCCGTTGAGGCTGGCGCGCTGGTACACATGCGTGCCCACCTTGCTCGAACCCACGAACGAGATGGCCTTGATGTCCGGATGGTCGCACAGGGCGTTGACCACGTCTTCGCCGCCATGGATGACGTTCAGCACGCCGGCAGGGATGCCCGCCTGCAAGGCCAGGCGCACGAGTTTTTCCGTCACCAGCGGGTCTTGCTCCGATGGTTTCAGCACGAAAGTATTGCCGCAGGCAATTGCCATCGGGAACATCCACAGGGGGATCATGGCGGGGAAATTGAACGGGGTAATGCCGGCGCACACGCCCAGCGGCTGCATCACGCTGTAGGTATCGACGCCGCCGGCCACGTTTTGCGCGTATTCGCCCATTTGCAGGGTGCCGATATTGGCCGCATGTTCCACCACTTCCAGGCCGCGGAAGACGTCGCCTTCCGCGTCGAGCAGGGTCTTGCCCTGTTCCATGGTCAAGGTGGCGGCCAGGTCGGCCATGTTTTCACGGATCAATTGCTGCAATTTGAGGAAGATGCGGGCGCGGGCGCCGATCGGCGTCTTGCGCCAGGTCTTGAAGGCGCGCTGGGCCGAGGCGATGGCGGCGTTGACTTCCTCCGGCGTGGCGAACGGCACACGGGCCAATACTTCCTGCGTGGCAGGGTTGACGACGTCGCGCCAGACGGTGGTGGTCGATTCGACCCACTCGCCGTTGATCAGCAGTGGAACGGTAGGGATGGAAGTTTGCGTGGTCACTCGGTGTCTCCTCGTTGGGGGTATAGGTCTGTTTGCATTATTCGCACAATACGGGCCGCAAACAAGGCGTGAAAATGCGAGATAATGCAAAGATGAATCTGTTAATCTGCAAAGATTGTAAATTTGCAGACTCCACAAACCGGGGAAGGAGAAGCGCGATGGCGAAGGTTTTCATGGGCGTGCGCCTGCAGCGCCTGCGCGAGGAACGGCGCATGACGCAGGTGGCGCTGGCCAAGTCCCTGGGCATCTCGCCCAGCTACCTGAACCAGATGGAGCGCAACCAGCGCCCGCTGACGGTGCCCATTTTGCTGCGCATCGGCAGCGTGCTGGGGGTCGATCCGCAAATCTTTTCCGAACACGACAGCGCCAGCCTGGTGGCCGACGTGCGCGACGTGTTCGGCGAATTGCCCGACGCGCCGCCCACCTCGATGGCGGAATTGAAAATGCTGGTGGAAAACATGCCGGAACTGGCGCGCTCGATTTTGCTGCTGCAGCGGCGCTACCGCGTCATGGCGGAGCGGGCCGACACGCTGGCCGCGCGCCTCGACGACGGCAGCCGCGGCGCCAGTTCGGCGGCGCCGTCCACGGACGAGGAAGTGCGCGAATACCTGAACCGGCGGCAAAATTACATCGACGAGCTGGACCGGGCGGCGGAAAGCGTGGCGGGTGAACTCGATCCGGCCCTGCGCACGCTCGATGCGCTGCAAGGGCGTCTGCTGGAACGCCACGGCATCCGGGTGCAACTGTCCGATGGCGACGCGGGCATGGTGCGCAAGCACCGCTACGATGCCCAGCAACACATCTTGTGGCTGCCCGACACCCTGACGGGCGGCCAGCGCGCGTTCCAGATGGCGGCGCAGATCAGCCTGCTGGAACACAGTTCGCTGATCGACGCGCTGGTGCTGGCGGCGGGATTCTCCGGCGCGGCCGCGCAAACGAGTGCGCGCCTGGCCTTTTCCAATTATTTCGCCGGCGCCCTGCTGATGCCCTACCAGCGCTTCCTGCAGGCAGCGGAAACGCGCGCCTACGATATCGAGCGCCTGGCGCACCAGTTTGGCGTGGGTTTCGAAGCCGTATGCCACCGCCTGAGCACCATGCAGCGCCCCGAGGCGGCGGGACTGCCGTTTTTCTTTGTGCGCGTCGACCGCGCCGGTAATGTCTCGAAGCGCCAGTCGGCCACGGACTTCCATTTTTCCAGGGTGGGCGGCACGTGTCCGCTGTGGATCGTCTACGACGCCTTCAGCCATCCGGGACAGGTACTGACGCAGGTGGCCAGCATGCCGGACGGCTGCACCTATCTGTGGATCGCGCGCCAGGTCAGCACGGCGTCGCCGGGCTTCCGGGCACCGGGCAAGACCTTTGCCGTGGCGCTGGGCTGCGACATCTCGCAGGCGCACCGGCTGATCTATTCGAAGGGACTCGATTTGCACGACCCCACCAGCGCCACGCCCATCGGCACGGGCTGCAAGGTGTGCGAGCGCCAAAGCTGCCCGCAGCGGGCGTTTCCGTCGCTGCTGGCACCGCCGCCAGCGTCCGCCTGACTTACTCGACGACCTGGGCGCGCAGCGCGTCGAACTCGCGCGCAAATTGCGCGCGCCAGTCGCGCCGCGTGGATTCGGCTATCCAGGCCGCGTCCAGGCCATTCAACATGAAGCCGCGCATGTCGTCCAGGCCGAAACCGAATTCGCGCATCATCATCCAGGCGCCCGTCGGCGTCACGTGGTGCAGGGTCGGGTCGTCCGTGTTCGGATGCAGTTTCAGGCCCAGTTTGGCCATGGCGCGGATCGGGTGGTCCAATGCCCAGCGCTCGGGCGCCAGGGTGCGCAGATAGTAGGAATTGGTCGGCACGACCGTAAATACGAGGCCCCGCTCCACGCAGCGCTGCGCCAATTGAGGATTATCAACAATCGTGTAGCCGTGGTCGACCCGGTCCACCTGCAACTGCTCGATGGCCGTCTCCACGTTCATCCACGGCATGCCGAATTCGCCCGCGTGCGCCGTGCACTTGAAGCCGGCCTCGCGCGCGGCGCGGTAAGCGTCGATGAAGAGTTCTGGCGGGCGGTCGTTTTCGCGGTAATCGATGCCGATGCCGATGACTTCCGGCGCGCGGTAAGCCTTCATCCATTCCACCATCTGCACGGCTTCGGCGGGACTCGCTTCGCGGTCGATGCTGGGGATCAGGCGGCCGATCACGCCAAAATCGCGCTGCGCGTCGCGGATGGCGGCCACGATGGCGTCTTGCGCCGCGTCATAGCGGATGCCCGACACGCGCACGGTGCCGGTGGGGTTCCAAAAAAATTCCGCGTAGCGCACGCCGTGGCCATGCACGTCTTCCAGGTATTCGTAGGCGAGGCAATACAGGTCCGTCGGCGAGACGATCAGGTGCGCGTCGAGCGCGCGCAGCACGCGCAGCACGCCGACGGGCTTGTCGCCGCGCGTGTAAAACGCGTCGATTTCCTCGGGAGTGACGACATTGCCCGTCTTGGCGGCCAGCGCACGGAAAGTGGCTTGCCGCACCGTGCCGAACAGGTGGCAATGCAGCTCCACTTTCGGCATGGCGCGTAAAAACTGTTCGATGCTCAGGGGGGAATTAGACATGAAGCTCGTTTCGTAGTGAAGTGGGTCAGACGAGAATGGCGGCCAAGCGGCGCATCAGACGCTCGATGGCGGCCGGGCCGTCGGCCAGCATCGCCACTTGCGTGTTGATGGGTGCGCGGCGCGGCACGCGGAATTCGCATACCGTCATGCCGCGCGTCAGTTCGCCCGTCAATTCGATGGCCACGTGGGCGCTCTGGAACTGGAACAGCCGCGGCGCTTCCAGGTACAGGGCCACCACGGGGTCGTACATCGGCATGGGCACGGAACCGTCGGCACTGCGGATGCGCACATACGCTTCCAGGTAGCCGGCCAGACGCTGCGCGCGCGGCGTGCCGATGGCGCGCAGCTGCTCCACTTCCACGTTTGTCACCAGCAACTGGCGGCACAGGTTCAGGCCGAACATGCGCAGCGGGATGCCGGCCTGGAAGACCTGGGCGGCCGCTTCCGGATCCGCATAGATATTGAATTCCGCCGCCGCCGTGTGGTTGCCCTGGTCGGTCGAGCCGCCCATCAGGATGATTTCGACGATTTTTTCCGCGATGTCCGGCGCTCGGCTCAAGGCCGTCGCCAGGTTGGTCATCGGCGCGATCGCCATGATGGTGATCTGGCCAGGATACTTGCGCACGGCGGCGATCAGCGCGTCGACGGCGTGGCCGGCAGCGTCGCTGGCGGCACCGGGCGGCAGGATCTCGCCCGTCGTCGGCATGCCGCTGTCGCCGAGGATGCGCTGCGCCGTTTCGATGACGCCGACCAGCGGCTCTTCGCAGCCGCGGTAGATCGGCACCGTCAAACCATCATGGGCCTTGATGCGCAAGGCGTTGTCGTAGGTGATATCGACGGGCGCATTGCCCGCCACCACGCTCACGCCCAGCCACTCGATATCGGGATTGCTGCCCAAGAGCAACATCGTCAGCCAGTCGTCGAAACCGGGATCGGTATCGAGCCATATCTTTTTCAAGGATTGGGTCATGATGCTTTCCAGTAAGAAATTACGCGCCCAGCCACAGGGCGCTGTCGGACGGCAGCACGAAGGAGACGGCCGTGCCTTCGCGCCAGGCGGCGCCGCCGGCCGCGCAAATGCCCTTGACCTGGCCCAGCGGCGTTTGCAGCAGGTATTCGACGGTGTCGCCCAGGAAGCCCCGCGCCAGCACGGTACCCGGATACTGGCCCGCCGCGTCGTCGGGCGCGCAGACGCGCACCTTGTCCGGACGCCAGCCCAGCACCGTGGTGCCGGCCGCGACGGGCGACGTGTACGGCAGGCTGGCGCCCGCGTGGTGCAGCGCGCCGTCGCGGTAGTCGAACAGGTTCTCGAAGCCCATGAAGTTGGCAACGAAGCGCGTCGACGGCGTATTGAAGACGGCTTCCGGCGCGGCCAATTGCTCGATGCGGCCGCCATTCATGACGACGATGCGGTCGGACAGGGCCAGCGCTTCTTCCTGGTCGTGCGTCACATACAGCATGGTGATGCCCAGCTCGCGCTGGATGCGGCGCAGTTCGGCACGCATCTGCACGCGCAGCTTGGCGTCCAGGTTCGACAGCGGCTCGTCGAGCAGCAGCAGGGCCGGCTCGACGACGATGGCGCGCGCCAGCGCCACGCGCTGCTGCTGGCCACCGGACATCTGCGCCGGCAGGCGTGTTTCAAAACCCGTCAGGCCGACGGCGGCGATCACCGCTTCCACCTTCGTTTTCAGCAAAGCTGGCGCGACCTTGCGCAAGCGCAAACCGAAAGCGATGTTGTCGTATACATTCAAGTGCGGGAACAGCGCGTACGACTGGAAGACCATGCCGATATTGCGCTTGTTCGGCGCCAGCTTGCCGATTTCGCGGCCGTCGAGCACGATGCGGCCCGACTGCAGCGGCATCAGGCCGGCGATGGCGCGCATGGTGGTGGTCTTGCCGCAGCCGCTGGGGCCCAGCAGGGAAATCAGCTCGCCCTGCTCGACGTGCAGGTCCAGGTCTTTCACGGACGTCGTGTTCTTGGCGTAGCCGAGGTTCAGCTTGTGCAGTTCCAGATAACTCATGGTGTGTTGCCTCTTACATGTATTTAGAAATGCCCAGCACCTTCTCGGTCACCATCACGAAGGCCATGGTGAACAAGACCAGCAAGGTCGACAGGGCAGCGATCGATGGATCGAAGCTGTTTTCCATATGCCCCAGCATCTCGATCGGCAAGGTACTGATGCCCGGGCCCGTCAAGAACAGCGAGACGGGCACCTGGTTGAACGAGGTGACAAAGGCGAGGAAGAAGGCGGCGATCACGGCGTTGCGGATATTCGGCAGCACGATCATGAAGAACGCGCGCAAACGCGACGCGCCCAGCGTGATGGCGGCATCCTCGATATCGACGCGCAGGTTCACCAGGCTGGCGTACACGACGCGCACCGAGTACGGAATCAGCAGCGCGATATGGCCGATCAAGAGGCCCACGTAGACGGGCGCATTGATGGTCAGCACCAGGTGGTGGAGCAAGCCCAGGCCCACGAGGATGGCGGGAATGATCAGCGGCGACGTCAATATCTGCCGGATGGCGCCGATGCCGGGCGGCGGCATGCGCGAAAACGCATACGCGACGGGAATGCCCAGCAACAGCGCGATGACGGTGGCGATCAGGCCGATTTCCAGGCTGGTCTGGAAGGCGCGGCGGAACTCGGGCGCCGACCACACTTCAAGAATCCAGCGCAGCGAATACGACTCGGGCGGAAACGCCAGGGTTTCGCCGCCGGAAAAACCGGCCAGCACGACGATGGCGAAAGGCCCCAGCAGGAACAGGAATACCAGCCATAAAACGGCACGTGAAAACAGGCTTTCTTTCATACGGAACTCCGGCTCGAGGAAATACGTTTAAGGCCGGCATTCACCAGCAAGGTCATGCAGACGAGGATGACGGCGATGACGTTCGCCGCGCCGAAATCGCTCTCCACGCTGACCTTTTGGTACAGCAGGGTTTCCAGCATCAGCACCTTGGTGCCGCCCAGCAGGGCCGGCGTCACATAGGCCGTCACGCAGCCCGTAAACACCAGGGTGCCGCCGACAACCAGGCCTTCCTGCGTCAGCGGCAGGGTGACCTTGCAAAAGACTTGCCATGGATTGGCGCCCAGGGTGGCGGCAGCCGGTTCCACGTCGCGCGGCAGGTTTTCCAGCGCGCCCGCCAGCGACATCAGCATCAGCGGCAGCAGCAGTTGCAGCAGGCCGACAAACACGGCGAACTCGCTGAACAGCAGGCGCAGCGGCTCTTCCGTCAAGCCCATGTTGACCAGCGCCGCGTTGACGGCGCCGTTGCGGCCCAGCAGCACGATCCAGGCGTAGGTACGCGCGATCGGCGAGACCATCAGCGGCAGGATCATCATGCCCACCACCAGGCCGCGCCACTTCGGCGACACGCGCGCCACGGCTTGCGCGGCCGGGTAGCCGAGGATGATGGAAGCGAGCGTCACCAGCGCGGCGATGCGCAGCGTGCGCCAGAAGATGGTGCGGTTGAACTCTTGCGAAAAGAATTCGACGAAGCGGTCCACGCCCCACTGCATGCCGTCGCCGACGCGGAAGGCGTCGACCAGCAAGGCCAGCACGGGCAGCAGGAAGCAGACAACGATAAAGATCAGCGCCGGCAGGACCAGCAGCAGTCCCAGGCGCTTTTTTGGATCAGCAAACATGGTGTTTTCTCCTCGTCACCACTATTTGCTCATGGCCTTGTTCCACTGCGTCATCCAGTTGCTGCGCTGCTTGATGATGGTTTCCGGTTTGACGAATTTCAGCGAATTGATCTGGTCGGCGCCATAGGTGTTGAATTGCGCGGCGGCCACGGACAGGCGCACGTCCTTGTTGACGGGCGAGTCGACCAGGTTGGTCGCCAGCTGCGTCTGCACTTCCTTGGACAGCCAGAAATCCATCAGCTGGTACGCCAGGTCCGCATTCTTCGAACCGGCAACGATGCCCATCACGTTCATGCCGGCCGCCTGGCCTTCGGTCGGGATGCTCCATTTCAGGGGCAAGCCAGTCTTGAGCATTTGCGACCAGGTGAAGCGCGCCACGGGCGCGGCCCAGATTTCATCCTGGGCAAACAGGGCGGCCAGCTGCGCGCTGTTTTTCGAGAACGTGACGACGTTGCCCTTCATGCCGACGATCTTCGCAAAGCCGGTGGCGTAATCGTCCGTCTTGCCGCCCCAGGCCGCATCGGCCATGCGCAGCATCAACGGGCCCTGCGTGGTGCTCACGTCGGGGAAGGCCACGCGGCCCTTCAGTTCAGGGCGCCACAGGTCCTTCCAGGACGTCAGCGGGGCGATCTTGTCGCTGCGATACACCAGGCCCACGGAATACAGGGTGTAGCCGACGGCGTAGTTGCCGCCGATGGGGTTTTTCGCCACGTCATACAAGGCTTTGTAATTGCTCAGCTTGGAGTAATCCATGGGCTGGATCACGCCCTTTTGCGCCGCTTCCAGCATGCCGGAATCGGACAGCAAGACCAGGTCGATCACCGGGTTCTTGCTGTGCACCACCAGCTTGGCGATGCGGTCCGCGTTATTCCCCGTTTCCACCTTGATATCGCAACCGCATTTGGCCTTGAACGGCTCGTACACATACTTCATGAACAAGGGCTGGGCAATCGGGTAGGCCGAAATGACCAGCTCGCGTTTTTCCGCGTGGGCGGCGTTGGCCAGCAAGCCTAGGCTCAACGCCAACATGAGGTGCTTTTTCAAGATGCTTCCTTTCAGGGGACGGCGCTGCGGGACAGCGCCTGTAAAGATGAATCAGACTCAGAAATAATGTCGCATGCCGACGATCAGCACGCTTTGCGTCTTGCCGCCCGAGGCGCCAAAGCCGAACACGCGCGCGAACGTCGCATCGCCGGCCGCTTTCTGGTAGCTCCAGGTGATGGCGACATCGGTGCGCTTGGACAGGAAGTAATCGGCCTGGAAGTTGACCTGATGCCATTTCGGCGTCTTGTTGATCACATCATATTTACCAGTGGTAAAGAAATACGACGCGCCCAGGTTCAACGCTTCCGTCAGCTTGTGGTTCACGTTCAGGTCCACGTTTTGCAAGGTCAGGTTGCTCTGGTCCAGGTAGTGGTAGCGCACGTTGGTGTACAGCGCGCCGAACTTGGTCCTGCCCACATTATAAAAGCCTCCCGTGCCGGCGATGGCCTGGCTGTCCACGCCCGCACCCTTGACGGCGCTCTTGTTGAAGATCAACAGGGAGCTGCCGTAGTCATTGCCGATGGCGCCATTCGGCGCGTCCGGGCTGTTCGGGCGATCCATCTTGGTGTAGGCGACGGCCCAGCTGAAGGCATCGACTTTGTAGCCGGCGCCCATGCTGTAGACGCGGTTGCGGTTGGAATCTGCCGGATTTTCGCTGAAACCGTACAAACCCGTAAACGACAGGTTGCTGATGTTCGGGCTGACGTACTTGACGGCATTTTGCACGCGCAGGTTGTTGTAGCCATTGTCGTTGTCGCCGATGTGCACGCCGTTACTGGCGATGACCACCGGACCCAGCAAGTCCTTGACGGCTTCGTACTGGCGGCCCAGGGTCAGGGTGCCCTTGTCGTTGCTCGACAGGCCCACATACGACTGGCGACCGAACAGACGCCCGCTTTGCGCAGCCGTGCCCGTCATGACGTTAAAACCGTTTTCCAGCGCGAAGATGGCCTTGGTGCCGTTGCCCAGGTCTTCCTGGCCGCGGAAACCGATGCGGGGATTCTGGTTCGTGCCGCTCAGCGCGTGCGTGCGGCTGCCGTTACCCTCATCCGATACATAGCCGATACCGGCCGACAGCAAGCCATACACTTGCACGCTGCTTTGCGCCTGCGCCGCGCCCTGCGCCGCCAGCAAGCCCCCAACTACCATCGTTCCAGTCATCCATTTGTTCATCGCCGCCGCCCTAAAAAGAATAAACCCTGAGTTTTTTTGGAATTATTTTATTGATGCGTCCCTTGCCTGGCGCACCGCCGCGAGTGCCGGCGCCGCATTCCAGGCTCTTCTCCCGAATATTGTTGCATTCAAGACAAGTAAAGACCAGTCCAGAATATGGTAAATTGCGGGATAAGAAAATTTGTTTATTTTTATAAATCCATTACTTTTTCTAATAAGCAAAACCATGCATGAGTTGAGCAAGAAGATTTCCTTACGACATTTGCAAGCGTTTGCCACCTTAGCCCGGGTAAACAGCTTCAGCAAGGCTGCACAGGAATTGTGCGTGACCCAGCCGGCCCTCAGCGCGTCGATCAAGCTGCTGGAAAATCAACTGGGAAAAAAGTTGTTTAACCGCACAACCCACCAGCTGGAACTGACGCGCGAAGGCAAGCTGGCGCTCGATTACGCCACGCATTTATTGAATACGGCGAGCAATACCTTTGCCGACATCCAGCGTGCCATCGGCAGCGGCCGCCACCGCATCCGCATCGGCGCCATCCCCTCGGCCATGGCGATGACGGCCGTGGTGGTGGCGCGCTACTGCGAGCAGCATGGCGATGAAGTGGAAATCGTCCTGTCGGACATGCCCAACGACGGCTTGCTGCACGCGCTGCATTCGGGCCAGCTGGACTTTTGCGTGGGCATCGAGGTGCCCGGCTCCGTGTCGCTGGAAAGCGTGGGCCTGTTCGAAGACGAGCTGGTGCTGGTGACGGCGGGACGCCATGCGCTGGCGCCGCTCAAGGAAGTGCGCTGGGAACAGCTGGCGGGCCAGGAAATCGTCGTGTTTACCAAGGGCAGCATCTGGGAGTTCGCCTCGAGCGCGCTGCGCCAGCATGGCTTGAGTCCGTCGAGCCTGTACCAGATGATCCACAGCGAGTCGCTGTATGGCGTGGTGCGCGCCGGCATCGCCGTGGGCATCATGCCCAGCCTGTACACGACTTTCCTCAATGACGAGGACTTGCACGTGGCGCCGTTGCGCCAGCCCACCTGCAAGCGCAAGATCGCCTTGATGCGGCGCAATGAAATCAGCCGCAACCACCATGTCGACGACTGCTTTTCAGCGTTGCGGCAAGATCTGCAACAGGTCGACCAGTGGTTTTGAGTTAAACCGGGGGCTTAGGCCGGCGCCTTCAGCAAGTTCGCCAAAGCAACATACTGTTCCAGGCCCACGGTTTCCGGACGCAGGGTCGGGTCGATGCCGGCCGCCTTGATCTGTTCTTCCGTAAACATCCCGGCCAGGCAGTTGCGGATCACCTTGCGACGCTGCGAGAAAGCTTTCATGACCACCGCTTCCAGGGTCGCCTGGTCGCACGCCAGGCGCTCGGCCACGGGGATCATGCGCACGATGGCCGATTCCACTTTCGGCGGCGGGTCGAAGGCCGTCGGCGGCACGATGAACAGCAGCGACATGTCATAGCGCCATTGCAGCATCACGGACAAGCGGCCATACGCCTTGCTGCCCGGCTCGGCCACCATGCGCTCGACGACTTCCTTTTGCAGCATGAAATGCTGGTCCTGCACCAGCGGCGCGAAGTCCGCCAGGTGAAACAGCAGCGGGCTGGAGATGTTGTACGGCAAGTTGCCCACGATGCGCAGCTTCTGGCCGGCCGGCACGGGAATTTGCGCGAAATCAAACTTCAGCGCATCGCCCGAGTGGATCGTCAGCTTGGCGGGATTGAAGGTCTTTTCCAGGCGCACGATCAGGTCGCGGTCCAGCTCGACCACATGCATCTGTTTCAAATGGCGCAGCAGCTGCTCCGTCATGGCGCCCAGGCCGGGGCCGATCTCGACCATGGCATCGTCCGCCTGCGGCACGATGGCGGCCGTGATGTCGTCGAGGACGAAGCGGTCATGCAGGAAGTTCTGGCCAAAGCGTTTGCGGGCAACGTGTTTCATATTCTGTTTTTCTATTCTAGAGGCGGTGTAGCGGGGTAAAACCGGTGGGCGGTCAGGCGCGGGTGCTGGCGCGCAGCATGGCGAGCGCCGTTTGCAGGGCTTGCTCCATGCTGTGGCCATCGGCCAGCCCCAGCCCTTGCGCGGCCCGGTCCAGCGCCGTGCCGTGGTCGACCGAGGTGCGGATCAGCGGCAAGCCCAGCGTGACATTGATGCCGCGCCCGAAGGTCGCGTATTTCAGCACGGGCAAGCCCTGGTCGTGGTACATGGCCAGCACGCAATCGGCATCGGCCAGGTATTTGTGCTGGAACAAGGTGTCGGCAGGATACGGTCCGCGCGCATCGATGCCGCGCGCTTGCGCCGCGGCAATCGCCGGAGCGATGACATCGATTTCCTCGCGTCCCAGGTAGCCGCCCTCGCCCGCGTGCGGGTTCAGGCCGGTCACCAGGATGCGTGGCGCGGCGATGCCGAATTTCTGTTGCAGGTCGCGCTGGATAATGTCCAGGGTGACGGCCAGGCTGTCCAGCGTGATGGCGGCGGACACGTCCTTCAAGGGCAGGTGCGTGGTGGCCAGCGCCACGCGCAGGGTCGGTTCGCCATGGCCGGGTTCGCCGGCCAGCATCATCACCACCTGCGGCGTGCCGGTTTTTTCTGCCAGGTATTCCGTATGGCCGGAAAAGGCCACGCCGGCGTCGTTGATCGTGCTCTTTTGCAAGGGTGCCGTGACCATGGCGCCAAACCAGCCGGCCTGGATACCTTCCACGGCCGCGTCCAGGGTAGCGAGCACGGAGCGCCCGTTTTCCTTGTCCAGCACGCCGGGGATGACATTGTTGACGGTGGGAATATCGATCACGGCCAGGCGGCCCGGTCCGAACTGGGGCAGGCCGCTGTTGCGCACGGCTTGCAGCGACAGCGCCGCCAGGCGGATGTCCGGGTCGATCAGGCTGGCCGTCAGCGCCAGGAAGGCGGCGTCGCCCAGCAGGATGCAGTTGACTTCATTGCGCATGGCCCAGGCCGCGCGTATGGAGATTTCCGGGCCGACACCGGCCGGTTCGCCACAAGTGATGGCGATGGCTGGGCGGCGTGCAAGGGGCAAGTTACTCATGCGCAATGAATCAGCAGCATTACTGGTCGTCCGCGCGGAATTCGACGTAGGCACGGTCGCGCACTTCGCGCGCCCAGTTTTCCGTCGCTTCTTCCAGCTTGCGTTCGCGCAAGGCATTGCGCGCGGCGGCGCGCTGCTTCTCCTTCGAGACGTCATCGCTCTTGCGTTCCAGCACTTCGATCAGGTGGAAGCCAAAGCTCGATTCGATCGGCTGGCTCACTTCGCCCGGTTTCAGCGCATTCATCGCCGTTTCAAATTCCGGCACGGTGTCGCCTGGATACAGCCAGCCCAGGTCGCCGCCCTTGGCGGCCGAACCGTCGTTCGAGAACAAGCGGGCCAGGTCTTCGAACTTGGCGGCCTTGTTATCGAGACGCTCTTTCAATTCCAGCAATTTGCGCTTGGCTTCGGCAGCCGACAAGGTCGGTGTTACTTTCAGCAAGATATGGCGGGCATGCGTCTGCTGCACGGCAGCGACGGCTTGCGCTTCGGCCGCGCTGCGGCGGTCCACCAGCTTGAGAATGTGGAAACCGGTGTTGCTCTTGATGATAGGCGTGATCTGGCCCGGCTTCAGTTTCAGCAACTGCTCCGTGAACAGGGGCGGCACGCGGTCGCTATGGCGCCAGCCGATATCGCCGCCGCTCAGCGCATCGCTGGCGTCGGAATAGGTGGCGGCCATCTTGGCGAAATCGGCGCCCGTGCGCAGCTGGCGGCTGACTTCTTCGGCGCGCGCGCGGCGTGCGGCGATCTGCTCGGGGCTGGAATTTTCCGGAATGCGCACGAGAATCTGCGCCAGGTTCAGTTCCACCTGTTCGCTGGCGGCCGCTTTTTCCGCTTCCAGGAAGTTATCCACTTCGGAATCGGAAATCTGGATCTTGGCGTCGACTTCATGCTCGCGCAGGCGCTGCATGATGATTTCATCGCGGATTTCTTCGCGGAAAGTCGCAAACGGCGTGCCTTCCTTTTCCATCTGGTTGCGCAGTTCCTGTACCGTCATTTTTTGCTGTTCAGCAATACGGCCAATCGCGCGGTCCAGGGTCAGGTCATCCACGCGCACGCCCATTTCCTTGGCCAGCTGCATTTGGGCGCGCTCGACAATCATGCGCTCCAGCAATTGACGACGCAGGTCGGCAGGATCGGGCAAGGGCACGTTCTGCGCCTTCATGCGCTGCTCCACGCTCTTGATCCGGGCCGCCACTTCATTGCGCGTAATCACCTCGTCATTGACGACGACGGCGATGGAGTCGATGGTCTGGCCACTGCTCGAGGCCGGTGGTGTGAACCCCTTGGCCGGTGCCGCGGCGGCGGGCTTGGCGACAGGCGCTGACGCAGCCTGTTGCGCCCAGACACTACTGGTCGTGGCGCCGGAAATGGCGCACAACAAAACCGTTGCAATTTTGAGTTGGTGCATACTGGCATTACGCATAATGTGTAGAGCGCTCATGAGTTCAGGTGAATAAAAAAACCGGTTTGTGCCAGCGCCGGGAACACCGGCGGCGGCAACGGTGCCTATCTTAACGGAGTGGCTGGCTCAGTGTCTGGTAACCAGGGATGGTTTTTGTAAAAGTTTCCAAGCCATTCGCGCCCAGGCCCAGGCCATTCGACAAGCCCGTCAATTCCAGCTGGAAGAAGATCGGCGTCGAAACGGTATTGGACGTCGTCACGAAACGCTGCGCGCCCATGCGGAACACCCAGCAGTCGCCCTTGTATTCCAGGCCGATCAGGCTTTCCAGCATGCTGCGATCCTTGATGGAGTAACTGATGCGTCCCACGCCATACAGGCGGTCCGTCAACGGCCATTGCGTCGACACTTCCGCATTGCGCAAACTGCCGCGCTGGAAACGATTGCTGAAATTCAATACTTTCTTGGCGCCTGGCTGATATTGCAAGGTGTAGTTATAGCTCATCAAGCGGCGATCGCTGGGATTGTACTGCACCAGGCTGTCGGCGGTCCAAGTCTCGGACACGCGGCCCGTTGCGGCCAGCAGGATATCCGAGCGCGACTGGTTGACGGGCGTGGTCGAATTGAGCTGCACGCGCTGGTCGGCAAAATAGAAACGCTGGCCGAAGGTCAGGCGCATGCGCTCCGTGCCGTCCGCCTGCAGGAAGCGCGATACCAGGGCGGCCGTGACCTGATTGGCGTCGCCGATGCGGTCGCTGCCGACGAAACGGTTTTCCGTGAAGATCTGCGTCAGGTTGAAGGTGCCGTCGGCCGTATCGAAATTCGGAAACTGCGTCTGGTCGCGGTACGGCGTGTAGACATAGAACAGGCGCGGCTCCAGGGTTTGCGTGCCGCCCTTGGCGCCAAACAGATTCGTGTCGCGTTCAAACACCAGGCCGCTGTCGACCGAGAAGGTCGGCACGGCGCGCGTAAACGAGGTCGTCGGGAACAGCGCCTTGGTCCTGGCATCATTATCAAGCTGATAAGCACTGGCATTGAGCATCAGCTTGGGCGTGATGAAGTAGCCAGGGCGCATGATGGGGAAACTCACTTGCGGCACAGCCACGAGGCGCGACCCTTGCACCAGGGTCGGGTGCGCGAAGCGCGTCGCTTCCGCGTCGAAGGTCCAGTCGAAGCCGCCCCAGACGTCATATTTGCCAGCGTGGAAGTTCACCGCCGGCAAGCGGTCATACGGACGCGACACGGTCACCGTGGGATCGGGATCCTGCAGCACCTGGTAATTCTGCACGCGCGCCGTCAGGCTCCAGTCCTCGGTGCGGTAATCGGTGCGCAATTCGCGCAACAACTGGCGCTCGGTGGCGGTGGCGACGGTTTTCGAAAAATCGTTCGGGTAATTATTGTCGGACGCCTCGCGCAAATCCCAGCTGTAACTCCAGCCCTTGGCCAGCGCCTGCTCATGCTTGGACTTGATCATGTAGCGGTTGGTCTTGGTTTGCTTGTCGTTAGGCAAGAATTCAAACGACGTTTCGCCCTGGTACAGGCCGGCATCCGTTTCGCCCATGTAGCGGCCCGTCGCACCGAGCTGGATGCCGCGCCGCTGGATGTAGCGCGGGTACAGGGTCAGGTCGCGGTTCGGCGCAATGTTCAGGTAGTACGGCATCAGCAGCTCGAAACCGTTCTTCGAGGCAAAGCCCGGCGTGGGCGCCAGCCAGCCCGAGCGGCGCGCGCCCGACAGCGAAAACGAGATGCCCGGCGTGCCCAGGATCGGCACGTCCTTGAAATAGATGATGGTCTTGCTGCCGGTGCCCACGTCGCGGCCCGTATCGAGGTTCAAGGTGCTCGATTTCAGGTACCAGTCCGGATTCGGCCCTTCGCAGGTACTGTAGGTACCATCGATGACATTGGCTTCATCGGGGTTGATGAAGTCGACGCGCTCGGCCTTGCCCTGGCCGCCGCCCACTTCGAAGCGGTACGTCGGGTTGAGCAGGAAACCCTTGCCGGTCTCCATGTTCAGCTTCAGGACGTCGCCCGTGTAGTAATCGCCGAAACGCCACATCTTGATATGGCCCTCGGCGTCGAACTCATCTTCAACTTGTTTGTAACAAGCTGTATCGGCCGTCATTTTTGTGGTTTTTCCGCGCTCGATCACGACATTTTGATCGAGATTGAGCTCCCTTTCGGGGCGTCCCTTCATGCTGTTCGCCGTCATGACGGTGGGCGCGTCGGGATCTTCCACATGAACCGGACGCGGCGCTTTCTGGGCGTGGACAGGCACCGTCGTGGCGGCGACAAGCGCGCTGATGGCGAAAGCCCAGCGCTGCGAAGGGGGGGAGGCCGAAAACCAGCTCATGAATTGGAAGGGGCAAGCACCATTGACAGGCGATTTTTTGATTTGAATCCCTTATTATATGGGAATCTGCACCATCAACCCGATTCCACAGGCCGCTTAATGTCATTCTCCCCCAATTCCCCTGCCGCGCCGGCCTCCGCCGACGCTCGCCTGACCCTGTTGAAAGCCTGGTTGGCCCCGCTGAACCTCGTTGCGCCCGATTCCGCCCGCCCCGCTTCCAGCGATGCGAGCTTCCGCCGCTACTACCGTCTCGATGTGCTGCCAGGCAATACAACATTGCCAGGAAGTACATTGATTGCCATGGATGCGCCGCCCGAGCGCGAAAACGTGCCCGCCTTCGTCAAGGTGGCCGGCTTGCTAAAAGGCGCCGGCGTGTCCGTGCCCGAGATCATTGCGCAAGACCTGGACAATGGCTTCCTGCTGCTCTCCGACCTGGGCACGACCACCTACCTCGACGCCCTGAACCACGACAATGCCAGCGTGCTGTACGCGGAAGCGCTCGAGTCGCTGATGAAAATCCAGCTGGCCAGCCAGCCGGACGTCTTGCCCGAATTCGACCGCGCCTTCATCCTGCGCGAAATGAATTTGTTCCCGGAATGGTTCATCGGCAAGCACCTGGGCGCCACCTTGACGGATGTACAACAAACCCAGCTGGACAAGGTCTTCGAAGCCATCACGGCGAATATCTTGTCGCAGCAGCAAGTTTTCATGCACCGCGACTACCATTCGCGCAATTTGATGCACATCAACGATGGCTCGATTCCCAATCCCGGCATTCTCGATTTCCAGGACGCCGTCTTCGGCCCCGTCACCTACGACATCGCCTCGCTGCTGCGCGATGCGTATCTCCAGTGGGACGAAGAACTGGTGCTCGACTGGGTGATCCGCTACTGGCAGCGCGCCAAGCAGCTGGGCTTGCCAGTCAATCCCGACATCGACGCCTTCTACCGCGATTTCGAATTCACGGCCCTGCAGCGCCATTTGAAAATCCTCGGCCTGTTCGCGCGCCTGAATTACCGCGACGGCAAGGATCTGTACATGGGCGACCTGCCAACCGTACTCGACTACGTGCGCAAGACGGCCAACCGCTATACGGAACTCAAGCCGCTGGTGCGTCTGCTCGATGCCCTGGAGAATAAGACGCCGCAAGTCGGCTATACCTTCTGATGACACCCGCCAAAACCTACTGCGCGTCGCGCTTTGCGGCCGGCGATGCTCACCGTACTACAGTACGGTTGCGCTTCTCGGCCACAAAGCACTGCCGCTCGCTACGGTTTTGTCAGGTGTCGCTACTGCAGAATTAACTTATTGTGCGGCTCACGCCACGCAACAATTACCGAACAAAACAGAAAACGAGTCCTACCCATGAAAGCCATGATCTTTGCCGCAGGCCGCGGTGAACGGATGCGTCCGCTTACCGATACCTGCCCCAAACCGCTGCTGAAAGTGCGCGGCCGTCCACTGATCGTCTGGCATGTGCTGAACCTGGTGCGCGCCGGCATCACGGACATCGTCATCAACCATTCCCACCTGGGCCACCTGATCGAGGAAACCCTGGGCGACGGCAGCGCGTATGGCGCGCGCATCGCGTATTCGCCCGAGAGCACGCCGCTGGAAACGGCGGGCGGCATCGCCCAGGCGCGCCACCTGCTGGGCGAGGAGCCATTCCTCGCCATTTCCGGCGACATCTATTGCCCCTACTTTGATTTCAAGCAAGTACTCGATGTGCTGGCCGACAAGGACGTGCTGGGCACGCCGTATCCGGCCGACCAGCGCGACATCGCCTGGACGTACCTGGTGCCCAATCCCGACTTCCATCCCACAGGCGACTTCGGCCTGACCTTGTTCGCGATCAACAATACGGACGATACCAAGTGGACCTTCGCCAACATCGGCGTGTACCGTCCCGAGATGTTCGACGGCATCGCGCCCGGCAGCCACGCCAAACTGGGCGATTTGCTGCGCCAGTACGCGGACCAGGGCCGCGTGGGCGGCGAAGTCTATCCGGGCGAATGGACGAATGTGGGCACGCCGGCGCAGCTCGACGCCCTCAACGGCGTCACGGCCAAGGCCAGCGCAACATGATGGCCAACTACGCGGCACGGCGCGCGGCGCTGCTGGCGCAGATGCTGCCGGGCAGCGTGGCCATCCTTGCCACGGCGCCCGAAGTGCCGCGCAACAGCGATTGCGATTATCCGTACCGCCATGACAGCTATTTCTATTACCTGAGCGGCTTTACGGAGCCCGACAGCGCCGTGGCCCTGGTGGCCGCCAGCGCCACGGCGCCGGCGCGCACCATCCTGTTTTGCCGCGCCAAGAATACGGAGCGTGAAATCTGGGACGGTTTCCGCCACGGCCCCGAGGCGGCGCGCGCCAGCTTCGGCTTCGACGCCGCCTTCCCCATCGAGGAACTCGACGTGGAAATGACGCGCCTGCTGGCCGACGTCCCCGCCATCTACTATGCGCTGGGCGGCAGCCTCGATGCGCAGGTCAAGGTCTGGCGGCACAACGTGCGGCAAAAGGCCCGCAGCGGCGTCACGGCGCCCGCCATCGCGCATGACATCCATGGCATGCTCGACACCATGCGCCTGCTGAAAGACACGCAGGAACAGCAGTTGATGCGCCGCGCGGCCGCCATTTCCAGCGCGGCCCACGCGCGCGCCATGCGCGCCACACGGCCCGGCATGCACGAATACGCGCTGGAAGCGGAGCTGCTGTACGAATTCCGGCGCAGCGGCGCGCAATTCCCCGCGTATTCCTCCATCGTGGCCGGCGGCGACAACGCCTGCATCCTGCATTACAGCGCCAACAACGCGGTATTACAGGACGGCCAGCTGGTACTGATCGACGCCGGCTGCGAACTCGATGGCTACGCCTCCGACATCACGCGCACCTGGCCCGTCAACGGCCGTTTCAGCGGCCCGCAGCGGGCCCTGTATGAACTGGTGCTGGCCGCGCAACAGGCGTCGCTGGACATGGTGCGCCCCGGCTTGCCGCACAGCGCCATCCACGAGGCGGCCGTGCAGGTACTGGCGCAAGGCATGCTGGACCTGGGTTTGCTGGACCGGCAGAAAAGCGGCAGCGCGCAGGACGTCATCGCCGACAAGGCTTATATGCCCTTCTACATGCACGGCACCAGCCACTGGCTGGGCATGGACGTGCACGACGTGGGCGCCTACCGCGACACGGACGCGCCCGGCAAGCCATGGCGCGCTTTGGCACCGGGCATGGTGCTGACGGTGGAACCGGGCATCTATGTGCGCCCCGGCGCGGACGTGCCGGAGGAGTTCTGGCATACCGGCATCCGCATCGAAGACGATGTGCTGGTCACGCCGCAAGGCCATGAAGTCTTCAGCACGGCGCCCAAGGGTGTCGCTGAAATCGAACAACTGATGTCACAGGATTAACGCCGCCGCATGCATACACCGTCCACTTTCGATCTCGCCATCTGCGGCGCCGGCCCCGTCGGCATGGCGCTGGCCGCCCTGCTGGTGCAGCGCGGCAGCTGCGCCGCCGGCATCGCCCTGCTCGACGCCAAATCCCTCGACCAAGCCAGGCGCGATCCGCGCACCATCGCCCTGTCGCACGGCAGCCGCCAGATTCTCGAGGAAGCGGGCGCCTGGCCCGTGGCGGCGACCCCGATTCACCAGATTCACGTTTCGCGGCGCGGCAAGTTCGGGCGCAGCCTGATGGACCGCGGCGAGCATGGCGTCGAGGCGCTCGGCTATGTGGCCCGTTACGGCGCCGTCGTCAGCGCGCTGGCCGACGTGTGCGAACGCCTGGGCGTGGCCAGTTTGCGCCCGGCCCTGGTGACGGGCAGCGTGGAAGACGCCGATGGCGTCAGCGTGCAGCTGGAACAGGAGGGCGCCGCCTCGAGCTTGCGCGCCAGCCTGCTGGTGCAGGCCGAGGGCGGCCTGTTCGGCCAGCAGCCGGAACGCGCCGTCAGCCGCGATTATGGTCAAAGCGCCATCATTGCCCACGTGCGTACCAGCGATCCCGTCGCCCACCGCGCGTACGAGCGCTTCACTGATGAAGGGCCGCTGGCCCTGCTGCCGCAGGACGACGGCTACGCGCTGGTCTGGTGCGTGCCGCCCACGCGCGCGGAACAGTTGCTGGCGCTCGACGAGGTAACCTTCCTGGCGCGCCTGGGCGCCGCCTTCGGCAGCCGCCTGGGGCGGTTTACCCACACGACGCCGCGCCTGGCCTATCCGCTGGGCCTGAACGCCCAGGCGGGCGGCACGGCGCGCACGGTCGCCATCGGCAATGCGGCGCAAACCCTGCATCCGGTGGCGGGACAAGGCCTGAATCTTGGCTTGCGCGACGCCGCCGTGCTGGCCCGCGTGCTGGCGCAGGACAGCAGCCCGGCCGGGCTGGAACGCTACGCCAGCCTGCGCCAGGCCGACCGGGGGCTGACCGTGCGCGTCACCGACACCATGGCGCGCATCTTCACGGGCAGCGCACCCACGCAAGGCTTGCTGGGCCTGTCGCTGGGCCTGCTGGACGCATTTCCCCCTGCGCGCAAGACGCTGGCCGAGCTGATGATGTACGGCCGCCGCTAAGTCTTAGCAATAAGGAAAGGGCACGGGCGAAAAAGAAACAGGCGGGCGATCCGGCATGGAGTAAACGGCCCGCGGATGCGACAATGGCTGTCACCTGGCTTTTGGCGACCGTTCCATGACAGATGCATTGCCCGCAGCACCGCCTGCCGCTCTTCCCGAAGTCCTCTTTTCCCGCCTGCTGGAAGACGCCCTCGACGCCGTCATCATCATCGACGAGCAATGCCGCATCCGCTATATCAATGGCGCCATGCAAACGCTGTCGGGCTATGCCAGCGGGGAATTGCTGGGCCAGACCCTGAACGGCCTGCTGCCCGACGCCGTCGGCGCGCAGCACGACAACCACGTGCTCAATTACATCCGCAGCTCGCGCACCTCCAGCGTGCTGGGCAAGATACGCGAATTCGCCATCCGCCACCGCGACACGCAAATGATCCCCATCGAAATGAAGGCGATGGACCTGGGCGTGGTCGACGGCATGCGCTATTTCGGCGCCTTCTTGCTCGACGTGCGCGAACGGCGCGAACTGGCGGCGAAAAACGCCAGCCTGCTGGCGCAGCTGGAACAGCAGGCGCTGCACGATGCGCTGACGTCGCTGCCGAACCGGCGCGCCTATGAAGCGCAAGCCGAACAGGCGATGGCGCGCGCGGCGCGCAGCGGTGCCGCCCTGAGCGTGGGCGTGGCCGACCTCGACCACTTCAAGAAGATCAACGACCGCTATGGCCATGCCGTGGGCGACGCCGTGCTGCGCACGGTGGCGCAGGCGCTGCGCGACACGGGACGCATCACCGACGTGGCGGCGCGCCTCGGCGGCGAGGAGTTCGGCCTGCTGTTCCCCGACGCCAGCCTGCAGCAGGCACACCAGGTGGCCGAACGCATCCGCGCAGCCGTGGCGGCGGCGGTCACCGTGCTGCCCGACGGTTCCCCGCTGCACGTCACCATCAGTATCGGCGTGGCGCCGCTGGTGCAAGGCGCCAGTCTGGATGCGGCCATGTCGGATGCCGACAAGGCCCTGTATGTCGCCAAGCACCAGGGACGCAACCAGGTCGTCGCGGCAGCGGCCGGCCAATAAAAACGGCCCGCGCAAGGCGGGCCGCTCCTCCTGCACCGGGAGACTTTACTCGATTGCCTTCACCATATCCTCGATCACCTTCTTGGCGTCGCCGAACACCATCATCGTGTTCGCCTGATAGAACAAATCGTTGTCCAGGCCCGCATAGCCGGACGCCATCGAACGCTTGTTGACGATGATGCTCTTGGCCTTGTAGGCTTCCAGGATCGGCATGCCGGCGATCGACGATTTCGGGTCTTTCGCCGCCGGGTTGACCACGTCGTTCGCGCCCAGCACCAGCACCACGTCCGTCTGGCCGAATTCGCCGTTGATGTCTTCCATCTCGAAGACCTGGTCGTACGGCACTTCCGCCTCGGCCAGCAGCACGTTCATGTGGCCCGGCATGCGCCCCGCCACGGGGTGGATCGCATACTTGACGGTGACACCCTTGTGCGTGAGCTTTTCCACCAGCTCTTTCAGCGAGTGCTGCGCGCGCGCCACGGCCAGGCCGTAGCCGGGCACGATGATGACGGTTTCCGCATTGCCCATGATGAAGGCGGCGTCGTCGGCCGAACCGGATTTCACGGGACGCTGTTCCTGCGCGCCCGCCACGCCGGCGGCCGGCGCATCGCCGCCGAAGCCGCCGAGGATGACGTTGAAGAACGAGCGGTTCATGGCCTTGCACATGATGTACGACAGGATCGCACCGGACGAGCCGACGAGCGAACCGGCGATGATCAGCATCGAGTTATTCAGCGAAAAACCGATGCCGGCCGCGGCCCAGCCCGAGTAGCTGTTGAGCATGGACACGACCACCGGCATGTCGGCGCCGCCGATGGGGATGATGATCAGCACGCCCAGCGCAAAGGCGATGACGGCCATGACGATGAACGGCGTCCAGGCCGGCTCGGCGCCGTCGGCAAAGCAGAACACCAGGCCCAGCGCGATCATCACCAGCGCCAGCACCAGGTTGAGCATGTGCTGGCCCTTGAAGCTGACGGGCGCGCCCTGGAACAGGCGAAACTTGTATTTGCCCGACAGCTTGCCGAAGGCGATCACCGAACCGGAGAAGGTGATGGCGCCGACAAAGGTGCCGATGAACAGCTCGAAGCGGTTACCGATGGGCAGCGCCTCGCCCTGTTTGGCGATATTGAAGGCCCACGGTTCCGACACGGCCGCCACGGCGATGCACACAGCCGCCAGGCCGATCAGCGAATGCATGGCCGCCACCAGTTCCGGCATCTTCGTCATTTCCACGGTTTTCGCCAGGTAGGCGCCGATGGCGCCGCCCGTGACGATGCCGATGATGACGAGGGTCAGGCCCATGCCGCCCGCTTGCTGCTCCTTCAGTTTCAGGATCAGCGCCACGGTGGTGACGGCGGCAATGGCCATGCCGCTCATGCCGAAGGCATTGCCGCGGCGCGCCGTCGAGGGCGACGACAGGCCTTTCAAGGCCTGGATGAAGCACACCGAGGCGATCAGGTACATCATCGTCACCAGGTTCAGGGTGACGAAGCTCATGGCATGACTCATTCTTTTGCTCCTTGCTTGGCTTTCGGTTCTTTTTTACGGAACATCTCGAGCATGCGCTGCGTGACGAGGAAGCCGCCAAACACGTTGACGGCGGCCAGGGCCACGGCCAGGGTGCCGGCCGCCTGCGCCAGCGGGCCTTGCGTCAGGCCGGCCGCCAGCATGGCGCCGACGATGATGATGGCGGAAATGGCATTGGTGACGGCCATCAGCGGCGTATGCAGCGCCGGCGTGACGGTCCAGACGACGTGGTAGCCGACATAAATGGCCAGCACGAAGATGATCAGGTTAATGATGGTGTGACTGATTTCCATGATGTGGTTCTCTCCCGGTGCCGCGTTGTTTTTGTAACTTATTTACGTAAGATTTCGCTGCCCGCACACACCAGGCTGGCCTTGATGATTTCATCCTCGCGGTCGATCAGCAACTGATCGTCCTTGTCGATGATGAGCTTCAAGAAGTCCAGCACGTTGCGCGCATACAGGGCCGAAGCGTCGGCCGCCACCAGGGTCGCCAGATTCGGTTCGCCCACGATGTAGACGCCGTGCTTGAGCACCGTCTTACCCAGTTCCGAGAGCGGGCAATTGCCGCCCTGCTCCACGGCCAGGTCGACGATGACGGAACCGGGTTTCATGGCTTTCACCGTTTCTTCGGAAATGAGCACGGGCGCGGCGCGGCCGGGAATCAGTGCCGTGGTGATGATGATGTCGGCCAGTTTCGCCCGTTCATGCACCAGTTCGGCCTGGCGGCGCATCCAGTCGGCCGGCATGGCGCGCGCATAGCCGCCCGAACCCTTGGCGATCTCTTTTTCTTCATCCGTGAGGAAAGGCACGTCGAGGAACTTGGCGCCCAGCGACTCCACTTGTTCCTTGACGGGCGGGCGCACGTCGGACGCCTCGATGACGGCGCCCAGGCGCTTGGCCGTGGCGATCGCCTGCAGCCCTGCCACGCCCACGCCCATGATCAGCACGCGGGCCGCCTTGACGGTGCCGGCCGCCGTCATCAGCATCGGCATGAAGCGCTGGTAAGTGTTGGCCGCCACCAGCACGGCCTTGTAGCCGGCGATGTTCGCCTGCGACGACAGCACGTCCATCGACTGCGCGCGCGTGATGCGCGGCACGGCTTCCAGCGCGAAGGCGGACAGGCCGGCCGTGGCCATGGCGACGATATTGTCCGCGTCAAACGGGTTCAACATGCCGATCAGTACCGTGCCGCTGGCCATCAGGGCCCGTTCATCGGCATCGGGCGCGCGCACCTTGAGCACGATGGCGCAGCCATAGGCTTCCTGGGCGGTGCCGATCTGCGCGCCGGCGGCGGCATACGCGTCGTCGGGAATCGACGCTTGCAGGCCCGCTCCCGATTGCACGACGATCTGATGTTTGGCTGCCAGCTTCTTGACTGTCTCGGGCGTTGCTGCCACCCGTGTTTCACCAGGCCGTGTTTCGGCCGGTATGCCTATCCTCATGATGCCTCCGCTAATTGATAAACTGACTAGAATCTAACACGGAAAGCAGCGCGTTAAACGTTTGTGAACCAGCAACTTTTAGTCGTACGACACTAATTTCACCAGCATCCCACGATTCGTTTCACCATGCGGCGCGGCGCCCATATTGTGGGAAAGGTGTGTCAATCTCACCACAGTCGAGCGTGCGTGCGCGCTTGTTTTGGCCACAGGGAAAGCCTATATTAGCGGGCGTTTCCTGCCATCTTGGCGACTAAGCCCCCATGCTAGTGCGCTCCCCGGGAAAGACGTAAGTACCTCCCACCGCTATTTGCTAAAACGTTGTCATTTATCAATATGTCCGCGCAACAGAAGGCCGGGTTCAAACCGCGCGCGCAGAACAAGATAAAATGTCGGCTCTTTCAAGGATGGAATCATGCCGAGAATCTGGAAACCCTCTGTCACCGTTGCCGCCATCGTCGAGCGCGACGGCCTGTTTTTACTGATTGAAGAAGAGACCAGCGAAGGCATCAAGCTCAACCAGCCGGCCGGTCACCTCGACCCGTTCGAGTCGCTGGAACAGGCGGTGATCCGCGAAACGCTGGAAGAAGCGGCCTACGATTTCATCCCCACGGCACTGGTCGGCATGTACATGTCGCGCTATCAGTCACTGCGCACGGGCGAGGACGTGACCTATTTGCGCTTCACCTTTTGCGGCACGGCCGGCGCCGAGCATGACCGCCCGCTGGACGAAGGCATCATCCGCACCCTGTGGATGACGCGCGACGAGCTGGCGGCGTGCCAGGAACGCCACCGCAGCCCGCTGGTGCTGCAGTGCGTGGACGAATACCTGGCTGGCCGGCGCGCGCCGCTGGCCCTGCTGCACACGCATGCGTCCGTTTTCAATAGCGCATAGCAATATTATTAAAAGTAACTGGAAAGCAAGATGAGCAAGAAGAAAGTCGTTATCGGCATGTCGGGCGGGGTCGATTCCTCGGTCGCGGCATGGATGCTGAAGGAACAAGGCTATGAAGTCATCGGCCTGTTCATGAAAAACTGGGAAGATGACGACGATTCGGAATACTGCTCCACGCGCCAGGACTGGATCGACGCGGCCAGCGTGGCCGACGTCATCGGCGTCGATATCGAAGCCGTCAATTTCGCCTCCGAATACAAGGACCGCGTGTTCGCCGATTTTTTGCGCGAATACCAGGCCGGCCGCACGCCGAACCCGGACGTGCTGTGCAACGCCGAAATCAAGTTCAAGGCCTTCCTCGACCACGCCATGACCCTGGGCGCCGACCTGATCGCCACCGGCCACTATGCGCGCGTGCGCCAGGCGCCCACCGATGCGGGCCGCTACGAGCTGCTGAAAGCTGTCGACGCCAGCAAGGATCAAAGCTACTTCCTGCACCGGTTAAATCAGGCGCAGCTATCCAAGACCTTGTTCCCGCTCGGTGAAATCCCGAAGACGCAAGTGCGCCAGATCGCCGAGAAACTGGCCCTGCCGAACGCGCAAAAGAAGGATTCGACGGGCATCTGCTTCATCGGCGAACGCCCGTTCCGCGAATTCTTGAACCGCTACCTGTCCTACAAGCCCGGTCCCATGAAGACGGCCGACGGCAAGACCGTGGGCGAACACGTGGGACTGAGTTTTTATACCCTGGGCCAGCGCAAGGGCATCGGCATTGGCGGCGTGAAGTCGTACCAGAACGCGGACGGCAGCAGCGACGCCTGGTATGTGGCGCGCAAGGATATCGCCAACAACACCCTGTGGGTGGTGCAGGGCCATGACCACCCGTGGCTGCTGTCGCCATCCTTGACGGCCGACCAGGCCAGCTGGGTGGCAGGCAGCGCGCCGCAGGCGGGCGCCTTGAGCGCCAAGACGCGCTACCGCCAGGCCGACGTGGCTTGCCAGCTGCTGCCGGACGGGAATGAACACTTCAGCCTGGCGTTTGACCAGGCGCAATGGGCCGTCACGCCGGGCCAGTCGGCCGTGCTGTATGACGGCGACGTGTGCCTCGGCGGCGGCATCATCGCCAGCGCCACAGGCCTGAGCGGCGTCTAGGAATTGCCTTGCGCGGCGGCAGCGAGTGCCTGCTGCTTGCGCACCATGGCAATGACGGTATTGCGCACGGTTTTCAGGACCGTGTCGGCCATGAACGGTTTCACGATGAAGCCCGACACGCCCATGGCGTGGGCCGCCTGCAGCGAGGCGGCGTCGATGCCGCCCGAGACCATGAAAATAAGCGTCTTCGGATACTGGGCGCGGATGGTCTGCACCACATTGCTCCCGTCTTCCACCTGCTCGCGCGCGATGCACACGAAATGCGGATGGTGCTTGACCAGCAGCGCCAGCCCCAGCGCGCTGGTATGCGTCTGCCCGCAGACATCGTAGCCGCCATCGGTCAGGACCGTGTTCAGCAGGCCGCGCGCCACGGCGCTGCTATCGATCAGGACTGTCTTTAACATCATGATTACTTTCCTTGCTTGATTTATTCCGTGTTCTGGCCAAAAGAGCTCTATTTTTCCCACACGAGCTTGTTCCAGGTCACGCCTAACGTGACATCCGTTTTCAGCGCCACTAACTTTCTTGAAAGATACAGTATTTCCCGCTCTTTTCGCAGGCTTTCGCCCAGCGCGCCCGGCAAAATGCCCGCGCCGGCCATCACGGCATCGATATTGCCGTAGGCGCGCAACAGTTTCGCGCCCGTCTTCAGGCCGATCTTCGACACGCCGGGGATGCTGTCGGTGACGTCGCCCATCAGCGCCAGCAGGTCGGGCAGCAGTTCCGGCGGCACGCCGAACTTTTTCTCGACCCAGGCGTGGTCGTGCCAGACGCCCTTGAAATGGTCCCACACGAGCGCGCCATGGGCGATCAAGCCGTGCAAATCCTTGTCGGTGGTGGCGATGACGGCCGCGCCGCGCCCCTCGTGCAGCCAGCGCATGACGGCCGTGCCGATCACGTCATCGGCCTCGACCTCGGGAATGCTGACCACGTGCATGCCGAAGCTGGCCAGCGTGGCATAGAAGCCGGGCAAGGCGTCGCGCAGCACCTGCGGCATGGGCTGGCGCCCCTCGCGGTAACCGGCATACAGGGCGTGGCGCCAGGTGGGGCCGCCAAAGTCGAAGGCCGGCAGGATGTGCGTCGGCTCGTGGTCGTTGATGAGGGTGCGGAACGACGACAGCGCATGGCGCAGCGCGATCTCCGCCTTCAGGTCGGAATCGGGTTCAGGACTGGCTTCGTAGACGCGGCGTACGATATTCAAGCCGTCGATAGCGAGGAGTCTGGCCATGCGGTAAGTGGATACTGGTTGAATCGGGCATTTTACCGTATGGTTCCCCGCATATCGGCCTTGAATGCCGCTTATTTGACGAAATCGTAGGGCCCACCTTTTTCCAGCGCGCGCTGGTAGGCCGGGCGCGCATGGATGCGCTGCAGAAAGGCCGTCAGCTTCGGCAGGCGCTCGTCGAGTCCGCCGCGCATGGCTGCCGCTTCCAGCGGAAAGCTCATCTGGATGTCGGCCGCCGTGAATTCATTGCCGGCAAACCATTTGGTTTTTTCCAGCTCCGCTTCCATATAGGCCAGCTGGCTGTTGATATTGGGCATGATGAAGCTGCTCTTGACCTTGCTGGCGATGCCGCGCGCGATGGGTTTGACGAAAAACGGCATCGGCGACGACTCGACCTTGTCGAACACCAGCTTCAGCAGCAGCGGCGGCATGGCCGAGCCTTCCGCGAAATGCAGCCAGTAGGTCCAGCGCAGCTTGTCCGGCGTGCCCGCCGCCGGGATCAATCGGCCATTGCCGTAGCGCTCGACCAAGTAGTCGATGATGGCGCCCGATTCGGCGATGGTGTTGGCGCCATCCGTGATCACGGGCGACTTGCCCAGCGGATGCACGGCCTTCAGCGAAGCGGGTGCCAGCATGGTCTTCGGGTCGCGCTGGTAGCGCTTGACCTCGTAGTCGAGGCCCAGTTCCTCGAGCAGCCAGAGCACGCGCTGCGAGCGCGAATTGTTCAGATGGTGGACGACGATCATGGTTTTCCCGGTAACAATGGTTGAGTTCCAGTATAGCCGGGGATGGCCGGATCGGGTCAGCGCAAGCGAATCGACGAAAATATTGCGAAAAACAGTATTTTCAATTGATAACTTTTCAATAATCCCTTATCTTGTTTTGTTTCCAATAAGTAAGGAAACCCCTGTGGATTTCGACGCAAACAACACTACTCCCCGACAAGAAGCCATCACCTTCAGTGCCACCGGCAGCGAATACTTCCGTATCTGGATCGTCAACCTGCTGCTGAGCATCGTCACCCTGGGCATTTATTCCGCCTGGGCCAAGGTGCGCCGTAACCGCTACTTTTATTCGAGCACCCACCTGGCGGGCGGCAGCTTCGAATACCACGGCAACGCCGTCGCCATCCTGAAAGGCCGCATCGCCGCCGTGGTGCTGATCGCCGGCTACAACATCGCCTTCCAGGTCTCGCCCATCGTGGGCTTGCTGATGTTCGTGCTGCTGGCCGCCATCCTGCCCTGGCTGGTCTGGAAAAGCCTGCAATTCAAGCTGTACAACACCAGCTACCGCGGCATCCGCTTCGGCTTTGGCGGCAGCGCCAGGGAAGCCTACAAGTACTTCCTGTGGCTGCCCATCCTGAATACCTTCACGGGCGGCCTGATGACGCCTTTCCTGCACCAGCGCCTGAAGCGCTTCCAGCACACGCAAAGCCGTTTCGGCGCCACCCATTTCAGCTTTGACGCCACGGTCGGCAGCTTCTACAAGACCTATTTGCTGTTCTTCGCCCTGCTGCTGGGCGGCTTGCTGGTCCTGATTTTCGTCGTCTTCGGCAGCGTGTTCGCCTCGTTTGCGGCCAATGCGAATGACAAGACCAAGGTTGGCAGCCTGCTGTTTGCCATCGGCGCCCTGTACCTGTGGGCGTTCACCGTGCTGCCGCTGTTCCTGACCATGATCCAGAACCTGATCTGGAACCACACGCGCCTGCAGCAGCACCAGTTCCAGTCGCAGTTGACGTGGGGCCGCACCACCTTCGTCATGCTGAGCAACCTGCTGGGCATCGTCGTCACCCTGGGCCTGTTCACGCCATTCGCCCACGTGCGCTGGCTGAAGTACCGCCTGGAAGCGACGTCCATGCTGGTGCACGGCAGCCTGGACGAATTTGTCGCCGCCACGGGCCAGCAAGTATCGGCCACGGGCGAAGGCGTGGTCGACCTGCTGGACTTCGACCTGTCGCTGTAGCATGACGCTCGATCACCACGCGCCGGGCGCGGCCCCCGTGCCCGCGCGCTATTTCGACGGCCAGACCTCGCGCCTGTACCACGTCACGCTCAGCGTGCGCGATGGCCAGGCCGTGCTGGCCGGCGACATCGAGCGCAGCTGCCCGCTGGGCGAGCTGCACGTGTCCGAACGCAGCAGCCACGCCGTCCGCAAGGTCAGCTTTGCCGACGGCGCCTACCTGGAAATCGCCGACCAGGCGGCCTTCAACAGCCTGCTGCACGACACGGGCCACCGCGACGGCTGGGTGGTGCGGCTGCAGCAAAGCTGGCGCGGCGCCCTGCTGGCTACGGTGGCCACCATCGTGGCCCTGTGGCTCAGCTATCAATACCTGCTGCCGCTGGCGGCCAAGGGTATCGCGTATGCCCTGCCGCAGTCGGTCGAACGGCAGCTGGGCCAGGGCGTGCTCGACATGCTGGACCGCCATGTATTCGCGCCCAGCCAGCTCGATGGCGCGCGCCAGCAAGCCTTGCGCGCCCAGTTCGCCCGCCTGGCCACGCCCGGCGACAGCACGCCCGAGCACCGCATCGTGTTTCGCAAGAGCAAGATCGGCCCGAACGCGTTTGCCCTGCCGTCCGGCGACATCGTGCTGACCGACGAAATGATCGAACTGCTGCCGGACGACCAGGCCATCATGGGCGTGCTGGCGCATGAGCTGGGACATTTGCAGCAGCGCCACCTGACGCGGCGCATCATCCAGACCTCGGCCGTGGGTGCCGGCGCCGCGCTGTTGTTCGGCGACGTGTCGACGGTGGTGGCGACCCTGCCGCCGCTGCTGCTGGACTTGAAGTATTCGCGCGATGTCGAACGCGATGCGGACGACTACGCGATCGCCATGCTGCGCCAGAACGGCATCCCGCTGGAACACCTGGCGCAAGTGTTTGTCGCCCTGGGCAAGCTGGACCACGGCACGCCGTACCTGTCGAGCCATCCGGCCAGCACCGAACGGGTCGAGCGCATCCGCGCTGCACAACCCTAAGCACCCACGCGGCGTCCGGCGGGCGCCGCGTTCTTTCCAGCCAGCACGTTCCGCGAATCGAAGGTAGACTCATCAGTTATCAGTCTGACTTCACCGGAGTGCCCATGCACCTAGTACCATTTCGCTACCTGACCTTCATTGCGACGGCAGCCATCTTTGTCCTGTCCCTGTTCTACTACGATCACTACTGGCTGCCCGTGCTGGCCGGCGCGCTGACCCTGGTCGGCATCAGCGACCTGCTGCAAACGAAGCGCGCCCTGCGCCGCAATTACCCCATCCTCGCGCATTTCCGCTTCTTTTTTGAGAGCATCCGCCCCGAAATCCGCCAGTATTTCCTGGAAAGCGACAGCGAGGCGACGCCGTTCTCGCGCAGCCAGCGCAGCATCGTCTACCAGCGCGCCAAGGAACAGACGGACAAGCGCCCGTTCGGCACCCAGCTCGACGTGTACGAAGCTGGCTATGAATGGATCAACCATTCCATCGCCCCCGCCAAGGTGACGGGCCACGACTTCCGCATCGACATCGGCAACCATCCGGACTGCCCGCGCGCCAAACCGTATTCGGCCAGCGTCTTCAACATCTCGGCGATGAGCTTTGGCGCCCTGTCGGCCAACGCCATCCTGGCCCTGAACGGCGGCGCGCGCAGCGGCGGCTTCATGCACGACACGGGCGAAGGCAGCATCAGCCCCTACCACCGCGAAAACGGCGGCGACCTGGTGTGGGAAATCGGCTCCGGCTACTTCGGCTGCCGCAACCAGGACGGCACGTTTTCCGAGGAACGCTTCATCGCCAACGCCAGCTCCGAGCAGGTGAAAATGATCGAGCTGAAGATGTCGCAGGGCGCCAAGCCGGGCCACGGCGGCGTGCTGCCGGGGCCGAAAGTGACGATCGAGATCGCCACCACGCGCGGCGTGATGGTGGGCGAGGATTGCATCTCGCCGGCCGCGCACAGCGCCTTTTCCACGCCGCTGGAAATGCTGCACTTCATCGACCGCCTGCGCACGCTCTCCGGTGGCAAGCCGACAGGCTTCAAGCTCGCCATCGGCCACCCGTGGGAATTCTTCGCCATCGTCAAAGCCATGCTGGAAACGGGCATCACGCCCGACTTCATCGTTGTCGACGGCAGCGAAGGGGGCACGGGCGCCGCGCCCCTGGAATTCACGGACCACGTGGGCACGCCGCTGCAGGAAGCGCTGGTGCTCGTGCATAACACGCTGGTGGGCGCCAACCTGCGCGACAGGATCAAGATCGGCTGCTCGGGCAAGATCATCACGGCCTTCGACATCGCCCGCCTGCTGGCGCTGGGCGCCGACTGGTGCAATTCGGCGCGCGGCTTCATGTTCGCCCTGGGCTGCATCCAATCGCAAAGCTGCCATACGGACCGCTGCCCCACGGGCGTGGCCACGCAAGACCCGCAGCGCCAGCGTGCGCTGGTGGTGTCGGACAAGATCTCCCGCGTGGCGCACTTCCACCAGAACACCATGAAGGCGCTGGCCGAACTGATCGCCGCCGCCGGCCTGGCGCATCCGCAGGAACTGCGCCCGCACCACCTGGTGCGGCGCATCTCGCCGAACCAGGTGAAACTGGCCTCGGCCCTGCTGCCCTTCCTCGAAGCGGGCCAGCTGCTCGACCCGAGCCAGCTGCCGCAGCTGCCGCCCGTGTTCGGCCTGTACTGGCCCAAGGCGCAATCGGCATCGTTCCAGCGCCTGGATTGAACCCGGCTTTGCGCAAGTGGAGCAATACCACTTAATAACCACTTGCGCAAAAACCCAAATCCAATACAATACCAAAATAAGGTCAAAACCAAGGCAGCTTTCCGGTGAGCGCTCCATTGCGCCGCCGCGGGCCACAATACGGACTTGTCGTCATCAGAATGAATACCGGAGGAGTTGCAGCATGGAGCAGGGTTTGCGCGAGAAAGTAGGACAGCTATTCATGGTGGGCTTCGACGCCCTGCAGGCGGACGAGCATATCAAGACCTTGATACGCGACAAGAAGGTGGGCGGCGTGATCCTGTTCCGCCGCAACGTGCACACGCCCGCGCAAGTGTCCGCCCTGTGCCGCGAACTGCAGGAAATCAACGCGGAAGTATCCGACATTCCGCTGCTGATCTCCATCGACCAGGAAGGCGGCATGGTGATGCGCATCGAGCAGGGCGTCACGCCGATTCCCGCCGCGATGGCTTTCCAGGCGGCCGGCTCCATCGACGATTGCGAACGCATGAACCAGATCAGCGGCGATGAAATGCGCCAGGTGGGCATCAACCTGCTGCTCGCCCCCGTGCTGGACGTAAACAACAACCGCAACAACCCCGTCATCGGCGTGCGCGCGTATGGCGAGGATGCCGCCACCGTCATCGACTACGGCATGGCGGCCATGCGCGGCCAGCGCGCCAGCGGCATGGCCGTCACCGCCAAGCATTTCCCCGGCCACGGCGACACGGCCATCGACACGCATTACGCCATGGCCCTGGTCCCGCACGACAAGGAACGCCTGCGCGCCGTGGAACTGGCGCCCTTCCGCGCGGCCATTGCCGGCGGCGTGGACGCCATCATGACGGCGCACGTGGTCTTCCCCGCCTTCGAGTCCGACACCAGCGTGCCGGCCACCCTGTCGAAAGGCGTGCTGACGGACCTGCTGCGCGGTGAAATGGGTTACAAGGGCGTCGTCATCACCGACTGCCTGGAAATGGCGGCCATTGCCGACGGCATCGGCATCGCCCAGGGCGCCATCGCTACCTTGCAGGCAGGCGCCGACATCGTCCTCATTTCGCACCGCGAAGCACAGCAGACGGCCGCCATCGACGCCGTCATCGCCGCCGTGCAGCGCGGCGACATCGCGCTCTCCCGCATCGACGCCGCTTGTGCCCGCGTGGCTGAACTCAAGCGCAACCGCGCCGTGCGCGACTGGCGCGCGCGCCCGCTCACCCCGCCGGCGCTGATGCAGCCGGCCGCCATGGCCCTGTCGCAGCTGCTGCAAAAAGCGGCATTGCGCGTGCAGGGCGACTACCGCCCGCTCGACGCGGGCCTGCCCGTGACCCTGCTGACGGTGGAAGTGCGTTCGCGCAGCGAAATCGACGAAGTGGCGCTGGGCCGCAACAAGGAAGCGCGCAGCTCGATGCTGCCGGCGCTGCTCGAAGCGGGCCTGGACGTGCGCGAGTACGCCTTGTCGGCCGAGGCGCTGGACGACGAAGTCAATGCGGCCATCGCCTTTGCGCAAGGCGCGCAGCAGATCGTGCTGCAAACGTATAACGCCATGTTCGTCGACGGCCAGCGACGCCTCGTCGACGCCCTGCCGCAGGATAAACTGTGGCTGGTGGCGGGCCGCCTGCCGTATGACCTGGACCTGGCGCCGAATGCGCAAGGCCGCCTGGCCGCCTTCGGCTGCCGCCCGGCCGCGCTGGTGCCCGTGGTGGAAAAACTGGCGGGCAAGGCGTAAAGCCACGCCCCCTCCTGCACATGCCGGGCCTTGCCCGGCATTTTTTATGCCGCGTCGCAATCGAAGCGCACGCCCGTCATCTGTTCGCTCAGCATCCATAGCCGGCTTGCCTGCCCGGGATCGATGGCCCAGCGCCGCACGCCCGGCCCCATGCTGTCGTCCTCCACCAAGGGGGCGATATCGCCATCCTCGCAATACACGCCGCCAATGCCCTCAAGCTGCGCGCTGGTGGCGCACCAGACGGTGGTGGCCGCTCCCTGCGCCACATTCTTGAAACCCGACTGCGGCGGCGGATTCACCTGGCCCGCATCGTCAAGCGCTCCCACCCTGCGCAAATCATCCTGGTCCAGGTGGCGCACCAGCGGCGTCAGGATGGCGCCCGGATGCAGCGAAAAGGCGCGCACGCCGTGCGCCGCGCCGCGACGGTCCAGTTCCACGGCAAACAGCGCATTGGCGCTTTTCGACTGCGCATATGCGCGCCATTTGTCGTACGGCTGGCGCAGGAAATGCGGGTCGTCCAGGTCGACGCCCGCCTGCCGGTGTCCCAGCGACGACACGCACACGACGCGCGCGCCCTGCGCCTGCCGCAAGGCGGGCCACAGGCGCGCCGTCAGCTGGAAATGCCCCAGGTGATTCGTCGCGAACTGCGCCTCGTAGCCACGCGCATCGCGCAGCAAGGGCATGGCCATGATGCCGGCGCCGTTCACCAGCAGGTGCAGGGTGCGGCCGGTGGCAAGGAAGGCGGCCGCGAATGCGTCAATCGATTGCGGATCGAGCAAGTCGAGCGCCGCGACCTCCACGCCGGCCATGCCGGCCAGGGCCGCTTGCGCCTGATGCTGGTCGCGCGCCGGCACCAGCACCCTGGCGCCGGCGCCGGCCAGCACGCGCACCGTTTCCCGCCCCAGGCCCGACGCGCCGCCCGTGACGATGGCCTGCACGCCGGACAGGTCGCAGCCGGCCAGCACCTCGCTGGCGGTCGTGGCCGCGCCGAAGCCGGAATGAAGGGGAATTTGCCTGTGATCGCCGTATGTCATGTCTGCCTCTGCATGTGGGTGGCCAGCGCGGGATGGCTGACGACATGCGTATTTTGCGCGAGCAGTTCTGGACGGTGAATGGCGTAAAATCCGTAATACTATCGCCATCGTCCAGAATTGCCGCCACCATGGATTTGCTCTCCGATGTACTCTCGCTGTTTGATACGCGCAGCTCCTACTTTGCCGGCCTGAAGGCGGGCGGCGAGTGGGCCATCGATTTTCCGCCGCCGGACGGCATCAAGTTCAACGCCGTGATCGAAGGCGCTTGCTGGCTGACGGTCGCGGGCATCGACGCTCCCGTGCAGCTGCAGACGGGCGACTGCTTCCTGCTGGCGCCGGGACGCGCGTTCACCCTGGCCAGCACGCCCGGCTTGCCGGCCGCGCCAGCGCTGGAAGTGTACCGGCATACGCAACAGGGCGTGGCCCGCCACGGCGCGCCGCAGCACGATTTCTTCCTCATCGGCGGACGCTTCCACTTTGGCGACGAGGCGGCCATCCTGCTCGACTGCCTGCCGCCGCTGCTGCACGTGCGCGGCGATACGGACCAGGCCAGCGTGCTGCACTGGGCCTTGCAACGGCTGGCACAGGAACTGCAGGCGACGGCGCCCGGCGCGGCGCTGATGACGCGCCACCTGGGTCACATGATGCTGCTGCAAATGCTGCGCCAGTATCTTGAAGCGCAGGCCTCGCACCCGGTAGGCTGGCTGTTCGCGCTGGCCGATCCACGGCTGCGCGCCGCCATCGAGGCCATGCACGCGCAACCGGCGCGGCGCTGGACCTTGTCGCAGCTGGCTACCGTCGCGGGGCAGTCGCGCTCCGCCTTTGCCTTGCACTTCAAGAAGCGGGTGGGCGTGACGCCGCTCGACTACCTGCTGCGCTGGCGCATGCGCCTGGCCACGCGGCGCCTGAAGGACGGCAGCGCACCCGTCACCTTGATTGCGCAGGCGCTGGGCTACGATTCCGACAGCGCCTTCAGCCACGCCTTCAAGCGCGTCATGGCTTGCTCGCCGCGCCAGTACCGGCTGCGCCACGCGAACGCGCAGGCGTAAAAAAACCCGCGCTTGCGGGTTTTAATCATACAAGGTCAGCGCGCCGGCACGGGCGGCAGGGCCGCCACCGCCAGCAAGGCAAACGGTCCGAGAAACAGGCCGATGCCGAACCACAGTCCCCCGTGGCGGCCGCGCCGGCTGGCCAGCAGCCAGGTGGCGACCGCAAACAAAAACATGAAGATCAACAGTATCGCCATTGCCACTCCTTGCCATACGGAAAGCCCAGTGTAGCCCACGGGCGCGCCCGTGGCTAGACGTACATCAGTCCTGGCGCTGCACCTGCATCAGGATCACGCGCTTGCTGCTGCCATCGGCTGGCGGCGTGCTTGACGGCGGCGGCGGGCTGTCGCACGAGCCGCAGGAACCGCAACCGCTACCGCAGCCCGGCGCCACCTTGAAGAAGGTCGACATCTTCGCCTCATCGAGGCCGCAGCGCACGAGGCCCCGCACGATGGCGCGGCGCACGCCCGCCGGCAGGTACTTGGTCGAAAAATGCAGCAGCGCGGCTGCGACGATCAGGGCGACGATGAGGGTTTGCCACATGGTTTTCTCCTAAGCGCCCAGCATCAGGGCGACACGGTACGTGATGAACGAGGCGGCATACGCCAGGGCAAACATGTAGCCGGCCATCAGCAGCGGATAGCGCCAGCCGCCCGTCTCGCGCTTGACCACGGAAAGCGTCGACAGGCACTGCGGCGCGAACACATACCAGGCCAGCAAGGACAGCGCGGTCGCCAGCGACCACGAATGGGCGATCAGCGGCTCCAGGGTGGTGGCCAGCGCATCGCCCGTCTGCGACAGCGCATACACGGTACCCAGGGCTCCGACGGCCACTTCGCGCGCCGCCATGCCCGGCACCAGCGCGATGCAGATCTGCCAGTTGAAGCCGATGGGCGCGAAGATCACTTCCAGGCCGCGGCCCAGGATGCCGGCCAGGCTGTAGTAGATCGGCGGATGGATGGCGTTATCCGGCGCGCCGGGGAAGGTGCTGAGGAACCACAGGATGATCATCAGGCTCAGGATGATGGTACCGACGCGCGTCAGGAAGATCTTCGCGCGCTCCCACAGGCTGACGGCCAGGTTGCGCAGGTGCGGCCAGTGATAGGCGGGCAATTCCAGCATCAGCGGCTGGTTGCCGCGCACGCCCATGCCGCGCTTCATGACCCAGGCCACGGCCATGGCCGAGATGATGCCGGCGAAGTACAGCACGAACAGTACTAGGCCTTGCAGGCTCAGATAGCCCCATACCTGGCGTTCCGGGATGAAGGCGGCGATGATCAGCGCATACACGGGCAGGCGCGCCGAGCACGTCATCAGCGGCGCGATCATGATGGTGACCAGGCGGTCGCGCGGATTCTGGATGGTGCGCGCCGCCATCACGCCGGGAATGGCGCAGGCAAAGCTCGACAGCAGCGGGATGAAGGCGCGGCCGGACAAGCCCACGCCGCCCATCAGGCGGTCCAGCAGGAAGGCGGCGCGCGGCAGGTAGCCGCAGTCTTCCAGGCTCAGGATGAAGAAGAACAGGATCAGGATCTGCGGCAGGAACACCAGCACGCTGCCGACGCCGCCGATGATGCCTTCCACCAGCAAGCTTTTCAGGTGACCGTCTGGCATGTTCGCCGTCAGCACGGCGCCCAGGTGGCCCACGCCATCGGTGATCATTTCCATCGGCGTGGCGGCCCAGGCAAACACGGCCTGGAAGATCAGGAACATCAGCACGGCCAGGATGATGGGACCGAACACGGGGTGCAGCACCACGTCGTCGATCTTTTCCGTCAGGTTGCCCTTGTCGCTCGTGTCATTGCTGACGGCGGACAGGATGCGGCGCACTTCGCGCTGGGTTTCTTCGACGGTGACGGCATCGATGGCCGCCAGCGGTTTCGCTTCCACTGCCGGCAGCGGCAGCATGGCGTCGATGGCGTTCAGCAAGGCTTTTTCGCCATCGTGCTGCACCGCCACGGTTTCCACCACGGGCATGCCCAGTTCCTGCGACAGTTTCACCGTGTCGATCAGCATGCCGCGCTTGCGCGCCACGTCCGTCATGTTCAGCGCCAGCAGCATGGGCAGGCCCAGGCGCTTGACTTCCAGCACCAGGCGCAGATTCAGGCGCAGGTTGGTGGCGTCGACGACGCAGATGATGGCGTCCGGACGCGGGTCGCCGCGGCGCAAGCCGCCCACCACGTCGCGCGTGATGGCTTCATCGGGCGTGGTGGCCGACAGGCTGTAGGCGCCCGGCAGGTCGAGCAGGCGCACGGGCTTGCCGGCTGGCGAGGTGAAATGGCCTTCCTTGCGCTCGATGGTCACGCCGGCGTAGTTCGCCACTTTCTGGCGCGCGCCCGTCAAACGGTTGAACAGGGCGGTCTTGCCGCAGTTCGGATTGCCCAGCAAGGCAATTTGTGGCTGATGCGGCGGCTTGTGCACGCCTGCATCCACGATAGTTTCGACAGCACCCATGGTCATTCCGGTTGAAGCAGCGGTTGAATCGTAATCAGCGCCGCTTCGAAGCGGCGCAGTGCGAACGTGGCATTGCCGACCTTGATGGCCAGCGGATCGCCGCCGGGAATGCCGCGCTTGAGCATGCGGATTCGTTCGCCGGGAACGAACCCCAGCTCCATCAGGCGGCGGGCCAGGTCGACGCCGTCCTCCGTCTGTCCTGCCGTGTGGGGCGTGATATGCAACACCGTGCCGCTCTGGCCGACTGCCAGCGCATCGAGCGTCATCATGGGTGGAACTAGAGTCATGAGCAAATTCCGTTCAAATTAAGAACACCTGATACCGGCGACGGCGCAAGGCGCCTTGCACCGGTTCCAGGTTTGTGACGTAAAACGCAACTGTTGCGCATTACCGACAAGCGGCCATTCAATCTGTCCAGACGGTGACCGTCCGAGACAATACCAGCATTATAAACATGAATGCGAATAGTTTTTATTTAGCCCGGAGAGCCGCCCCCATCAAGGGCTGCGTCATTCGGAAACATGGCCTGTGAAGCTGCGGCGCCAGGCCGCCAATTGCCGCACACTTGATCAAAATCACTTGCATTGTCCCCCGCTTTGCGCGACAATGAAACGTAATGATAATGATTCTCATTAAAACACTAGCAACAATGCTTTCCAGCACTAGTGTCTGTTCATCCTCCAGCCAGAAGGTGTATCAATGATTGTATGTGTCTGCAACAACATATCTGATCGTGAAATCCGTCAAGCCGTCGATCTTGGCCTGTCCAGCATGGCCGAACTGCGCCGCGACCTGGGCGTGGCCACCTGCTGCGGCAAATGCCACACCTGCGCGCGGGAAGTGCTGAACGATCACCTGAACGCCACCGCGGCGCTGCAAGAAACCGTATTGATGCGAGCTGTACTGACAAACTAAAGAAAGCGATGAACGCCATGACGATGATGCCCCCGCCCGTAACGGTGCAGGCCGTGCAGCAATTTGCCGACTTCGACAAGAAGCGCAACAAATTCGCGCCGCTGATGGCCATCGTCGTCCTGCACATCGCCGGCTTTTACGCCATCCAGAGCGGCCTGCTGAGCCGTGTGGTCACGGCGGCCATGCCGACCATTACCACCATCAGCATCATCGCCCCGCCGGCGCCGCCCAAGCCGCCGGCACCGTCCGTACCGAAAACCGTGGAATTGAGCGCCCCCGTGCCGCGCGCCGTGATCCCGCCGCTGCCGCTGATCGCCGTAGCGCCGAGCGAACCGACGATCACGCCGCCGCAGCCGACGCGCGCCGAAGCGGCACCGGTTGCCACCGCCGCGCCGACAGCGCCATCGACACCGTCGCCGACGCCACCGGCACCGTCGACGCCGCGCACCGTCAGCAGCGTCGAATACATCAAGGCGCCGCAACTGATCTACCCGAATCTGTCGCGCCGCCTGGGCGAAAGCGGCACCGTGGTGTTGCGCATCCTGATCAATGAAAAGGGCTTGCCCGAGCAAATCCTGATTCATAAATCGACCGGCTACGGCAACCTCGATGAAGCGGGCCGCCAAGCCGCCCAGCGCGCGCTGTTCAAGCCGATGATCGAGAACGGCAAGCCTGTTCCCGTGTACGTGTTAGTACCGCTGACCTTCCAACTGAGCTAGCCTTCCGGCGGCCCTTGCGCCGCTGCCAGCCCGCAAGCACCGCACCCTGTGCCCTGCTTGCTTTTTTGCGCCCTGTTTTCTGTACCAGTCAAGCAACTGCTTGTTTCAGTCTGCCAGCCTACATCCCCGGGCCAGGCAGACTTTTTTTTGCGCGCTACATCTCCGCCCACATCCTGAGCAGATTGTGATAATGCCCCGTCAAGCCCACCGTCGCCGGCGAATCGCCGTGTTCTCCGCGCACGCTCTGGATGTTTTGATCGAGCTCAAACAGCATGCTGCGCTTCCAATCCTCGCGCACCATGCTTTGCGTCCACAGGAAGGAGCAGATGCGCTCGCCGCTGGTGACGGGCAGCACCTGATGCACGCTGCTCGACGGATACACGATCACGTCGCCGGCCGGCAATTTCACTTCATGCGTGCCATACGCGTCGACCACCACCAGCTCGCCGCCTTCGTACTCGTCCGGCTCGCTCAAAAACACGGTCGACGAGACGTCGGCGCGCATCGATTGCATGCCGTTTTTCGGCGTGCGGATGGCGCCGTCGATATGCAGGCCATAGTGCTCGCCGCCCGCATAGCTGTTGAAGAACGGCGGCAGGATGCGCAGCGGCAGCACGGCGGAAAAGAACAGGGGATTGGCCATCAGCGCACGGCTGACGATCTCGCCCAGTTCCAGCGCCAGCGGCGAACCTTCCGCCAGCTGGCGGTTGCGCTTGACTTGCGCCCCTTGTGCCCCGACGCTGGCGCGCCCGTCGACCCAGTCCGTCTGCGCCAGGCGCTGGCGAAACTGCGTGACCTGTTCCGGCGTCAGCACGCCGGGTATATGCAGCATCATCTTGCTATCCTTTTTCAGTAAATATCGCTGCCTGATTATCGCATCGCCGGCAGCGCCCAAGAAGACACAAAAGCAAGAACGGAGCAACATTTCCCGCCTTTTCAGCGCGGCCATGCAGGCGCGCCAGCAGCAGCAAAAAAGCGCCAGGAACGCGAATGAGAATGGCCATCATTTTCCTTAGCAAATAAAAAACGGAAAAATGTGCCAATCCATTTGAGAATGGGTTTTATTCGCACGATATTTACGTTAAAAAGACGGAAAAATGCCGTTTACCGCCCGAAATCGCCCATATTTTGCGCTATCATGCGGGCATAGCGAAACCGGCAACCTGCGCGCCACCAGGCAGCCAGCGCCACCCGGCAGTGAACGCCAGCAGCCTCCGGTTTCATCATCGAACGCGACACAGAACAAAGGAAATCCCATGAAGGGCGATAAAGAAGTCATCCGCATGCTCAACGCACAGCTCACCAATGAACTGTCGGCCATCAACCAGTACTTCCTGCATGCGCGCATGTACAAGCACTGGGGCCTGGAAAAGCTGGGCAAGAAGGAATACGAAGAATCGATCGGCGAAATGAAACACGCCGACAAGCTGATCGACCGCATCCTGATGCTCGACGGCCTGCCGAACCTGCAAGCGCTGCACAAACTGCTGATCGGCGAGAACACGCCGGAAATGCTGGAATGCGACTTGAAGCTGGAACGCGCCGCACACGCCACCGTCAAGGAAGGCATCGCCATCAGCGAAAAAGCGGGCGACTACGTCTCGCGCGACCTGTTCCTGATGATCCTGGAAGATACGGAAGAACATATCGACTGGCTGGAAACGCAGATCGACCTGATCGCCAAAGTCGGCATCCAGAACTACCTGCAAAGCCAGATGGCGATTGAAGAGTAATTTTTCTTCGAGGCAGATAAAAAAACCGGCAATCGCCGGTTTTTTTACGTCCGCGCCTTTACTGCGGCACGGTATCCTTGAACGATGGGCGTTCGGACAATTTGTCGAACAGGCGCGCCAGCGCGGGGTGATCGGCGCGCCAGTCGATTTCCGGGAAGCGGAAGCTGAGCCAGCCCAGGGTGCAGCCCACGGCCACGTCGGCCAGCGTGTAGTTCTTGCCGGCGCAATACGCGCTCTCGCCCAGGCGCGCTTCCAGCGCCGCCAGGCCCAGGGTGACTTTGTCCAGCTGGCGCGCGATCCAGGCCGCGCTTTGCTGCTCGGGCGGGCGCTGCGTGCGCTCCAGGCGCACCAGCACGCCCGCGTCGAGAATGCCGTCGGCCAGCGCTTCCCAGTTCTTGATATCGGCCCGCTCGCGGCCGTTGCCGCCGGCCGGCAGCAGCTTGCACACGGGCGTGAGCGTGTCGAGGTATTCGACGATGACTTTCGAATCGATCAAGGTGCTGCCATCCTCCATCACCAGGCAGGGCACCTTGCCCAGGGGATTGGCCTGGGCGATGCGGGTTTCCGGCACCCACACGTTTTCCAGCTCGAAGACATAGTCGAGCTTTTTTTCCGCCAGCACGATGCGGGCTTTGCGGACATACGGGCTGGCGAGGGAACCGATCAGTTTCATAGGTACTTTAAGGTAAGGGAGCAGCAAGCAGTATAGCATCGGCGGCAGCGCTGTTTGGCAGCACGCGCCCGGCGGCCCGGCGGGTGTGGCAGGCACGCCGCATCGGCGCCGGATTCGGTCCAAAAGCGGCGTGCCGGCGGCCAACGGACGGCTGGCCAGCGGCCAGCGGTGGTAAAATCGCCCTTTACTGTGGCGCCGTCAGTGTTGCTGTATTGCAATAGCCCTGCCCTCCCCGCGCGCCACACGCCAACCGTTTCTTTAACTTGCGTCCGCTCTCATGACTTCTACTACTCCGTATTCCACGCTGTCGGCCCTGTCTCCGCTCGATGGCCGCTACGCCAGCAAGACCGATCTGCTGCGCCCGATCCTGTCCGAAGCCGGTTTCATGCACCACCGCGTGAAAGTGGAAATCTCCTGGCTGCAAGCGCTGTCGCAAGCCGGTTTCGCCGAAATCAAGCCGTTTTCGGCCGAAGCGAGCGCCCTGCTCGACAAGATGGCAGCCGACTTCTCGGAAGCCGACGCGGCCCGCATCAAGGCCATCGAAGCGGTCACCAACCATGACGTCAAGGCCGTCGAGTACTGGCTGAAGGAACAAGTGGCGGACGTGCCGGAACTGGTGGCGGCGTCGGAATTCATCCATTTCGCCTGCACCTCGGAAGACATCAACAACACTTCGCACGGCATGATGCTCAAAGCGGCCCGCGATGGCGTGATGCTGCCGACCTTGAACGGCCTGGTGGCCAAGCTGACGCAGATCGCGCACGATAATGCGGACGTGCCGATGCTGTCGCGCACGCACGGCCAGACGGCCAGCCCGACCACCCTGGGCAAGGAATTTGCCAACGTCGTGGCCCGCCTGCAGCGCGCCGTGAAACGCATCGAACAAGTAGAAATCCTCGGCAAGATGAATGGCGCCGTCGGCAACTACAACGCCCACCTGTCGGCCTACCCGGGCTTCGACTGGCCGGCATTCTCGCAGGCCGTCATCGAACAGCGCCTGGGCCTGGTCTTCAACCCGTACACCATCCAGATCGAGCCGCATGACTACATGGCCGAGTTGTTCGACGCCTTCGCGCGCGCCAACACGATCTTGCTGGACCTGAACCGCGACATCTGGACCTACGTGTCGCTGGGCTACTTCAAGCAAAAACTGAAAGCGGGCGAAATCGGTTCCTCGACCATGCCGCACAAGGTCAACCCGATCGACTTCGAAAACTCGGAAGGCAACCTGGGCCTGGCCAACGCCGTGCTGAAACACCTGTCGGAAAAACTGCCTGTCTCGCGCATGCAGCGCGACCTGACCGATTCGACCGTGCTGCGCAATATCGGCGTGGGCCTCGGTTACACCCTGCTGGCCTATGACAGCTGCCTGCGCGGCCTGAACAAGCTGGAAGTGAACCACGCGCGCCTGGCGCAAGACCTGGACGCGACGTGGGAAGTGTTGGCCGAGCCCGTACAAACCGTGATGCGCCGCTATGGCATCGAAAACCCGTACGAGCAGCTGAAAGAGCTGACGCGCGGCAAGGGCATCTCGAAAGAAGCGCTGCAAACCTTCGTCAATGGCCTGGCCATTCCGCAGGATGCCAAGGACGTGCTCCTGACCATGACGCCGGCTAACTACATCGGTATCGCCGCGCAATTGGCCAAAGCCATCTAAGCAGTTTCCACATGGGGATCTTCACGATCCCACTCCCACGGGGCGGCCAGCACACAAATGCTGTCCGCCCCGCGGTTTTTCCGGCAATCTTTCTTGTAGAATCTGCAGCACGCAGCGCAATTTGCTTTTCTTTGGTATATTAGGCCGAATTAGTCCTAACACGTACTACTTTCAAGAAAGCCGTCGATGCAACGCTACACCACCACCGCCATCATCCTGCACTGGCTGACCGCCCTGCTGATCATCAGCGCCTTCGTCATGGGCCTGGTCATGGTCGATATTCCCGGCCTGACGCCCACCAAGCTCAAATATTTCTCGTGGCATAAGTGGCTGGGCGTGACCGTGCTGGCTATCGCCGCCATCCGTCTGCTGTGGCGCAAGGCCAATGTGCCGCCGCCGCATCCGGCCAGCATGGTGGCCTGGCAAAAGAAGGCGGCCGACGCCATGCACGTGCTGCTGTACATCCTGATCTTCGCCGTGCCCGTCTCCGGCTACCTGTACACCCTGGCCGCCGGCGTGCCCGTGGTCTACCTGGGTCTGTTCCAGCTGCCCGTCATCATGGCGCCGAACCCGGAACTTAAGCCACTTTTAAAAGAGATTCATTATGTTCTGAACATGACGATGGCCGCCGCCGTGGCCGCCCATGTGCTGGCGGCGCTGAAGCACCAGTTCATCGACCGCGATGGCGTACTGAAACGCATGCTGCCGTAACACCGACTTCACCCTTGCTCACTGAAACTCCAGGAAAAATAAGATGAAAACCACCCAACGCATCGTCCTCGCTTCCCTGCTGGGCCTGTCCGTGGCCGCCACTGCCGCCACCCTGCTGAAAGTCGATCCCGCCAAGACCAGCGTGTCGGCCGTGTTCAAGCAAATGAACGTGCCCGTGGAAGCGAAGTTCAAGAAATTCAATATCGCCATCGATTACAACCCGGCCACGCCGGACGCGTCGAAAGCGTCGGTGGAAATCGAGACGGCCAGCATCGATATCGGCGACCCGGAATACAACAAGGAAGTGGCCAAGAAAGAATGGTTCAACGCGGCCCAGTTCCCGAAAGCCACCTTCGTCTCGAGCAGTATCAAGGCCGCTGGCGCGGGCAAGCTGACGGTCAGCGGCAAGCTGAGCATCAAAGGCAAGACCACCGACGTGACCTTCCCCCTGACGGTGAAAGCCAACGGCGGTAAATATGCGTTCGACGGCGCCCTGCCGATCAAGCGCCTGACCTACAACATCGGCGAAGGCGAGTGGAAAGACACGAGCATGGTTGCCGACGAGGTCACCATCAAGTTCCACGTCGCTGCGCAGTAACACCTGAGAAAACGTCCATGGCTGCGTTGCTCTTGCCTCGTCGTACTATTCGTACTGCCTTCGGCAAGGCGCCTTGCCCTGAACGTTTTTCAACCGTTACTGATTAAAATCACACCACCAACCGATTCTTTTTAGGATATTGATGAAACTTAAGCACTTGATGATCGCCGTGCTGGCAGCCGCCGGCGCGGGTTCGGCCATGGCCGCTACCGACACCTACAACCTCGACCCGACGCACACGTTCCCCAGCTTCGAAGCCGATCACATGGGCATGTCCGTGTGGCGTGGCAAGTTCAACAAGACCAAGGGGACGGTCACCCTGGACCGCGCCGCCAAGGCGGGCAGCCTGGACCTCGTCATCGATGCCGATTCAATCGACTTCGGCCTGGACGCCATGAACACGCACGCGAAAAAAGCGGACATGTTCAACGTCGAGAAATTCCCTGAAATCACCTACAAGAGCAAGTCGCTCAAGTTCAACGGCGAGCAACTGGTGGAAGTCGATGGCGAACTGACCCTGCTGGGCGTGACCAAGCCCGTCAAGTTGAGCGTAAGCAAGTTCAAGTGCATCATGCACCCGCGCTACAAGCGTGAAGTGTGCGGCGCCGATGCCACGGCAGAATTCAAGCGCAGCGACTTTGGCTTGAACTACGGCATGCCGGCGTTCTCGCCCGAAGTCAAGCTGGCCATCCAGGTGGAAGCCATCAAGGCCGATTAAACACTGCCTTGCCGCATGACAAGCCCGCCTCGCTGCCCGCAGCCAGGCGGGCTTTTGCATGCGCCATGCGAATCCGCTGGACTTTTCTATCGTGCGGCATCAGTATCAATTTGCCATGACGTGCAGGCCGCACCGCTCTGGCACAACCACTCATCCATCGCGCGGAGGATTACATGAATTTCATTATCTGGATCGTTATTGGCGGTGTCATCGGCTGGCTGGCCAGCATGGTCATGAAAACGGATGCGCAACAGGGCATCTTCCTCAATATCGTCGTCGGTATCGTCGGCGCCTTCCTGGGCGGCTGGCTGCTGGCGCCCCTGTTCGGCACGGGTACCATCAACAGCGACAATTTCAGCCTGTCTTCGCTGCTCGTCTCGTTCCTGGGCGCCGTGATCCTGCTGGGCATCGTAAATCTTTTGCGCCGCGGCAAAATACGCTAAGCAGACCAAAAGCAGCACATCCGCAAGTGGCCGGGCCGCGCAGGCGCCCGGCCATTTTTATTGCTGCCAGGACAATTGTATGGACAATACCACAGCCGCGGCACGGGAAAATGCCAGCTGGCAGCCGCTTTCTGCCCCTGTGATGCCGAAAATAGTACCATTTAAACAAGCAACCACAAACATGCCGCCGGGAAAATGTGATTGACTAGTGCGAGTTCGGTGCGGATACTCTAGGTCGCCCGCTGAGAAAAAACACTGGGTACACGTTGGTTCCGACTTCCCTTCATGTAAAAGACTAGAACTCGAATGAAAAAATCTTTAATCGCGCTCGCTATCCTGAGCAACTTCGCACACGCCGACGAAGGCATGTGGATGCCCCAACAGCTGCCACAAGTAGCCAAGGAACTGAAAGCGGCCGGACTGAAACTCGATCCGACCACCCTGACCAAACTGACCGAGTTCCCGATGGGCGCCATCGTCAGCCTGGGCGGTTGCTCGGCCTCGTTCGTCTCGCCGCAAGGCCTGGTTGCCACCAACCACCATTGCGTCTACAACAGCGTAGCGGTCAATTCGACCAAGGAGCGCGATTTGCTGGCCAACGGTTTCCTGGCCAAGACGTTCGCTGAAGAATTGCCGGCCGCCCCAGGCAGCCGCATCTTCGTCACCTCCGCCGTGACCAATGTCAGCGACAAGATCATCACCGCCGACGTGGCCAAGCTGCAAGGCAAGGCACGCATCGACGCGATCGAGAAAAACCAGAAGAAACTGGTCGCCGAATGCGAAAAAGAAGCGGGTTTCCGCTGCACCGTGTCGAGCTACTACGGCGGCCTGGAGTTCTACCTGATCAAGCAACTGGAAATCCGCGACGTGCGCCTGGTGCACGCGCCTCCGGCCGGCGTGGGCAAGTTCGGCGGCGACACCGACAACTGGATGTGGCCACGCCACACGGGCGACTACGGTTTCTACCGCGCCTACGTCAGCAAGGACGGCAAAGCTGCCGACTTCAGCAAGGACAACGTGCCATACCAGCCAAAACACGTGCTGAAACTGGCCAAGGATGGCTTGAAAGAAGGCGATTTCGTGATGGCGCTGGGCTACCCTGGCCGCACCAACCGTCACCGCCTGCCATCGGAAGTGGCATTCACGTTTGACTGGAACTACCCGGCCTTCGTGAAAGCGTCGGGCGAAACCCTGGCCATCATCGCGCGCGAAACCAAGGACAACAAGGATGTTGCCCTGAAATACGCGGGCCAGGTGGCTGGCGTGAACAATTACTACAAGAACCGCCAAGGCATGCTCGATTCGTACGCTGGCAGCGACTTCCTGGCACGCAAGACGGCAGAACATGAAGCCCTGAAAACCTGGGTCAACGCGAATGCTGCCCGCAAGGCGGAATTTGCCGGCGACATCGAGCAAGTGGAAAAGCTGATCGCCGAGCGCGATGCCGACACCAAGCGCGATTTCTTCCTGGGCTACGCACAGCCACGCCTGCTGAACACGGCACGCAGCCTGTACCGTCTGTCCAACGAAAGCACCAAGGCCGACACGGAACGCAAGTCCGGCTACCAGTCGCGCGACTTGCCACGCCTGGAAGCGGGCATCACGTCGGTCGAGCGCACCTACGATGAAAAAGTCGACAAGGCGCTGGTACTGAACAGCCTGGCCAAGTACGCCGCGCAACCGGCAGCACAGCGCCGCGCCAGCTTTGACGCCGCCATCGGCATCAAGGACGGCATGTCGCAAGCCGACCTGTCCGCCGCCCTGGACAAACTGTATGCGGGCAGCAAGCTGGCCGACAAAGCCGAGCGCGCAGCATGGCTGAAACGCACGCCAGCCGAATTCCAGGCCAGCAAGGACAGCTTCATCCAGGCAGCCGTCGCCATGTATCCGGATTCGCTGAAAAACGAAGCGGAAGACGAAGAACTGGCCGGCAAGATCCAGCAAGCCTACGCCAACTACATGAAAGCAAAAATTGCCTTCATGAAGAGCAAAGGCCAAGCCGTCTATCCTGACGCCAACAGCACCCTGCGCGTCACCTTCGGCCGCGTTGCCGGCCGTGACCATGGCGCCGACGGCACCACCTGGACCGCGTTCACCACCGTCAATGGCGTCGTGGCCAAAGCCACGGGCCAGGGCGAGTTCAATGCACCGGCAAATCAACTGGCCGCGATCAAAGCCAAGGACTTCGGTAAATTCGTCGATCCGAAGCTGAAAACCGTGCCGGTCGACTACCTGGCGACCCTGGACATCACCGGCGGCAATTCCGGTTCGGCTGCGCTGAACTCGAAAGGCGAATTTATCGGCCTGGCCTTCGACGGCACCTTGGACTCGATCATTTCCGATTGGGACTACAACAAGGCCAACACCCGTTCGATCCAGGTCGACCTGCGCTACATGCTGTGGAACATGAAACACATCGACCACGCAGACAACCTGCTGAAAGAAATGGGCGCTGAATAACAAAAAGCAATAACCCGGCAACGGGCGCTTTAGCCTGAGCCACTCCTGCGGGAGTGGCTTTTTTTCGCCTAACGTTTTTTCACTTTCGCAAAACGGTAAGGCACGGCTTGCTCTGCGCCAAACACTTGCGCGCTGCCACTTCCCAGCGGCAACATGACCCGCCGGCCATCCTGCAGCAGCAAGGCAAGGTCGGCGCCGGGAAAGCGCTGCGCCAGCAGTGGATGGGCTTGCCGCTCGATGGGGGCGGCGTGAATCACGATGCGGTAATCGCTCTCGCCAAAGTCCAGCAGCAGCGCGGGAAGCGCTTCAAGCCCCGGCAGCGCCGTGATGCGCAGGCGCGCGCTTCCCTTGACGAGCTCGAAGGCCGACCACAGGGGCAAGGTGCGCTGCGTGGCGCCGATCTGCAGCAGCGGCGCGTGGCGCGCATCCGCCGACGTCAGCACGATGTCAGGCTGTTCTTCCGGCACGGCGCCATCGATGGCCAGCAGCCAGCCCCGGTAGCGTATCAACGCGCCCTGCGCGACGGCCGTGACAGACCCGCCCTGCGCCACCGGTTCCTTGCCCGCAGGCAAGCGCAATGGCGCCGCCTGCGCCGAAAGGCCGATCCCCCACACCAGCGCCGCCATCGCTGCCATCGCCGCCTTGCCCATGCCGCCTCCCCTTGCGCGTGAAACGTATTCATAACACAAGTATGGCAACAAGCCCCTGCGGCGCCTCAAGGCAGGAGCGCCGGTGCTACAATTGGCCCCTAGCGGGCGTACTTACCCAGCGCGCCTTCCCCCTCCCAGACTCAGACCGCTATGCCACCAGACTTGCGCACGACCTACGAACTCGGTAACCACAACCAGACCACGACCTGGCTGGAATGCATCACCTTCTATCAAGATCTTGCCGCACGCTATCCGCAGGTGCTGCACTTCGAACAGATCGGCCTGTCCGACTCGGGCGTGCCCATCCACGCTGGCGTCGTCAGCGCGGACGGCGTGTTTGACCGCGAGCAAATCAAGCGCGCAGGCCGCACCGTATTCTTCAACAATAACGGCATCCACCCGGGCGAACCGGAAGGCATCGACGCCTGCATGGCCATCGTGCGCGACCTCTGCACGCAGCCGGAACGCCTGGCGGCGCTGGGCAGCACGGTATTGCTGTTCATTCCGATCTACAACGTCGATGGCAGCCTGAACCGCGCCAACACGTCGCGCGTGAACCAGGATGGGCCGGAGCAATTCGGTTTCCGCGGCAACAGCCGCCATCTGGACTTGAACCGCGATTTCATCAAGTGCGACAGCCTGAACGCGCAAGTGTTCAACCGCCTGCTGGCCAGCTGGGACCCGGACGTGATGGTCGACACGCACACGTCGAACGGCGCCGACTATCCGTACACGATGACCCTGATCCACACGCAGACGGATAAGCTGGGCAATGGCCTCGGCCCCTTCCTGCAAGACACCATGCTGCCGCACATCTTTGCCCAGATGGAAAACGCTGGCTGGCCCACCTGCCCGTACGTGAATCCCGTCAAGGACAGTCCCGACCACGGCATCGCCGAATTTCTCGAAGTGCCCCGTTTCTCGACCGGGTTTGCGGCCTTGCATCACGTCATTGGTTTCATGCCGGAAACGCACATGCTGAAACCGTTTGCCGACCGCTACGCATCCATGCGCGCCCTGCTCGACATCACCATGGCGTTCACGGTCAAACATGGCGAACAGATCAAGCAGCTGCGCGCGCAAGCGAAGGCGGCCGGACGCACGCAAGCCGCATGGCCGATCCACTGGGCCATGAATGAAGAACAGCCGTCGACCTTCCCCTTCAAGGGCTATGCGGCGCAATACACGCCGAGTATCCTGGGCGACTACCAGCGCCTGTCGTATGACCGCTCGCAGCCGTGGGAACGCGATATCAAGTATTACAACCGCTTCGATGCGGACGTCACCGTGGCCGCGCCAAAAGCCTATATCGTGCCGCAAGCGTGGCGCGAAGTCATCGAACGGCTGCGCTGGAACGGCGTCGAAATGAGCCGCATCACCACCGAACAGACGATAACGGCGCGCTACTACCACATCACCGACGTCGGCACGCGGGCCACGGCCTACGAAGGCCACATGTTCCACGACAATGTGGAACTCGAAGCGCGTACGGGCCAGTTCACCGTGCAGGCAGGCGATTATGTCGTCAGCCTGGACCAGGACAACGCCCGCTACGCCGTGGAAACCCTGGAGCCGCAGGCGCACGACAGCTTCTTCCGCTGGGGTTTCTTCAACAGCGTGCTGGAGAAGAAAGAAGCGTTCTCCGATTACGTGTTCGAAGACATGGCATCCGAGCTGCTGCGCGACGAGCCGGCGCTGGCCGCCAAATTCGCCGAGTGGAAAGCAGCGAATCCGGCCCTGCTGAGCAATCAGGAAGCCGTGCTGAATTTCATCTTTGCACACTGCCAGCGCTTTGCCGAGCCAGAATGGCGTAGATATCCCGTGATTGCCCTGATGTAAATCAAGGCTGTAGCGACTGCAACATCCTGGCGCCGCATCGGAGACCCCGGTGCGGCGCCTCTTTCTGTGCCCTACCCACAAGGTAATCCCATGCACTACGCACTGAACCTGCGCACCTTTATTTACAGCCATTATTTTTACCTGGGCTTGCGCGTTGCCATCGGTCTCGTCGGCCTGGCCTTGCTGACCCAGGAAATCAGCGACAGCGCCACCGCGATGACGGTGTGCATCGGCGCCCTGTGCACAACCCTGATGGACATGCCCAGCCCGCTGCGCCACAAGTTCAATGAGATGCTCGCTTCCGTGCTGCTGTGCAGCGCCGTCACTTTGCTAATCAGCCTGTGCGGCCCCGTGCAGTGGCTGTTGATGACGGTGCTCGTGCTCGTGAGTTTCCTCGCCAGCATGATGGTGGTGTACGGCAAGAAATCCATGCCCTTGCAGCTGGCCACCCTGTTCATCATGACCATGTCGATGGAGCACCAGATGACGTGGCAGCAATCGTTCCACCATGCGGGCCTGTTCATGCTCGGTGGCCTCATCTATCTGGCCTACGCCATGGCCATCGCCTGGGTCTTGCGCCACCGCATCAAGCAGCAAGTGCTGGCCGAAGCCCTGTTCGAACTGGCCGCCTACATCGACATCAAGGCCGATTTCTACGACACCCGTTTTAACCTGACGGAACAGTTCAACAAGCTTGTGCGCCATCAAAGCATCCTGGCCGACCGCCAGCAGGCATCGCGCGACTTGATCTTGCGCAGCCACAAGAACAGCAAGGATGCTATCGTCGTGCAGGTGCACGTGTGCATGCTGGATCTGTATGAACTGATACTCTCCACGCACACGGATTACGCGCTGCTGCGCCAGCACCTGGCGGACTCCGACGTGCTGAAATCCTTGCACGACCTGGCTTACAAGGCGGCGCGCGACATCGAAGCCGTGGCCTACGCCGTCACGCGCAAGCGCGCCTCGTATGCGCAGATCAGTTACGACAAGGAATGGGCCGATATCGAAGAGGAAATTGCCCGTCTGCACGCAAAAGGCGATGCTGCGCAGGAAGCGCTGGCCACCCTGCGCGCGCAGCGCAACAAGATCCGCGCCATTCTGAAAATGATCGCGGAATTGCACTTGGCCAGCCAGAAAGTGTATGACAACGTGCCGTTCTGGAGCGGCGCGGACATGGCGCCGTTCTTGTCGCAGCAGAAATACGAACTGAAAACCCTGCTGTCGAATCTGCGCCCGGACTCGCCCGTGTTCCGCTTCGCCCTGCGCGTCTCGATGGCCATCTCGGTGGGATTGCTGATCGGACACTGGCTGCCATATGCGGCGCACAGCTACTGGATCGTATTGACCATCGTCATCATCTTGCGCCCCACGTTCAGCATGACGCGCCAGCGCCGCGCCGACCGCATCATCGGCACCATCATCGGCTGCATCATCACGGCCATCGTGATCCGCTTCGTGCACAGCAATATCGTGCTGATGGCCATCCTGTTCCTCTCCATCGTGGCCACGCCCACCTTCATCTATTTGCGCTACCGCTACACGGCCATCGCCGTGAGCCTGATGATTCTGCTGCAAATGCACCTGGTGGCGCCCAGCAACCCGAACCTCGTCAGCGAGCGCCTGATCGATACCCTGATCGGCGCGGCAGTGGCGACCGTGTTCAGCTTCGTGCTGGCCAATTGGGAATACCAGAGCCTGCCACGGCTGGTGCGCCAGGTGCTGAATGTGAATGTGAGCTATATGCAGGCCAGCTTCGCGCTGCTGCAGGGGAAATGTTTCGATGACTTCGCCTACCGCATTGAGCGCAAGCGATTGATGGACAGCCTGGCTGCGCTCAGCTCGGCGCTGGTGCGCATGCTCGATGAACCGGCCAGCAAGCAGCGGGCCGTGGAAGACATCAACCTGTTCATCGTGCAAAATTATTTATTGGTCGCCCACGTGGCGGCGCTGCGCTCCATCCTGGGCCGGCATGCCAGCCAGCTGCCCGTCGCGCCCGTCAACGCCCTGCTTGGCCACAGCCATACGCAAGTGTGTCTGACCCTGTCGCGCGCGCTGGAACAGCTCGACAACCAGGCCGCCATCAGCGCCCCGCTGGCAGTGCCTGCCGCGCCGCCCGTCAGCGACGTGGCCTGGTCGGGCTGGCCTCTGGTGCAGCGCCGCATCCGCTTGTTACAGGCAGATGCGGACAAGATCGTGATACATAGCGCGGCGATCGTGCATATTGTAGCACCGCGCTAAGCTGGCGCAACTTACTTCAGATACTGCTCAAACCAGCCGATGGTGCGCTTCTGCAAGTCGCGCTGATGCTCGGGCTTGCGGAAGGAATGGCCTTCGCCGTCGTAGATGAACAGGCTGGACGGCACGCCCATGGCGCGCAAGCCGTGCCAGAATTCCAGCGACTGGGCAGCTGGCGTTTCCACGTCGCGCTCGCCCACGTAGATCAGGGTCGGCGTCTTGGCCGCCTTGATCGATTCGATGGGTGAAGCCTTGCGGTAGACGGCCGGATTGTCATACGCGGAGGCGCCAAAGAACGGGATCATCCACTGGTTGATGCCGTTCTGGCCGTAATAGCTGATCCAGTTCGACACGCCTGCACCCGCCACGGCCGCCTTGAAACGGTCGCTATGCGTGACGCCCCACATGGTCATGAAGCCGCCATACGAATGGCCGATCAGGCCCAGGCGGTCCCCATCGATGGGCGCCACTTTTTGCGCGGCATCAATGCCGGCCAGGATGTCGCGCCAGTCGCCGCCGCCGAAGTCGGCCATGTTGGCGCGCGTAAAGGCCTGGCCCTGGCCAAAGCTGCCGCGCGGATTGGGCAGGAAGACGAAATAACCCTTTTGTGTCAATTCGTGGATCAGGGTGCTCGCTCCCACGTAACGGGGCGAGGCGGCGGCGCCCGGGCCGCCATGCACATTGACGACCATCGGGTAGCGCTTGCCTGCGTCCGCCTTCAACGGCCCCAGCAGCCAGCCTTGCACCTTGTATTGCTCGTTATTCCAGCCCACGTTCTGCACCGTCAGTTGCGGCGCAAAACCGTCATTGTCGCGCGTAATCTTTTTCAGCTGGCCCACCGGTCCCGCCACCAGGTAGCTGGCGTGCGTGAAATCTTCCTGAGCGGCAGCGGCGTGACGCCCATCGGCGCTGAACGACAGGCGGCCATCGCTGCCGCTGCTGCTGAGCTCACCGAGCAGCACAGGCCGGGCCGGGCCGCTTTGCGCATCGATGGGCACCAGCGCCAGCTGCGAGTCGATCAGGGCCGTTGCCAGCAAGCCGGCGCCGCGCCAGACGACGCCATTGAAGGTGCCGCGATAGTCTGGCGTGAGATTGCGCGGCGTGCCGCCGGCCAGCGGTACGGTGTAGATATCGCCGCCGATGGAGCCGAAATCGCTCATCAGGCCGCCGATGAAGACCACCGTCTTGCCGTCCGGCGAGACCGAAGGCAGGTTCAGCTGCATGGCCGGCGACGCGATCACGCGCAGGGCGCCCGTGGCCGCATCAATATGGCTGAGCTTGGCGACCCACCAGTTGCTGTCGCCATTGCCTTGCGCGCTGGTGGCGACAAAGCCGCGGCCATCGGGCGTCCAGCTGTATTCATACACATAGGTGTCGCCTGGCGACAGCAGACGCGGCTCGCCGCCGCTGGCCGGCACGACGGCGATGCGCTGGGCATCGTCTTCGCTGCCCACTTCGCCCACCTGGCGCGCACCCGCCTCGACGGCGCCGGCCAGCTTGCGCGCACCCACCGTCGCGAGCAGGGCTAGCTGCTTGCCATCCGGCGACCAGCGCGCCGTACTGGCCACACCTTTGATGCTCGTCAATATCTGGGCTTGCGCCTGTGTCATCGTGGCCAGGTACAGATGCGCCATGCCCGCCTTGGCATCGTAGCCAACAAAGGCCAGCTGCCTGCCATCCGGCGACCAGCTGGGCTTGTCGTACGAGCACACGGCGCAAGGGTCGAATTGCTGCACGATGGCGCCGTTGGCGGCGTCGCGCACGACGATGGCCGCATGCGGGCGCTGCGGCTGTTCACCGGCCTTGCTCGATTCGATGGCGGCGATGCGCTGGCCGTTGGCCGACAGGGCAACGGCGCGGTAATCGCGCAAGGCCGGCTCGGTGGCAGGAGCGGCCTGTGCCAGGGTGCCCAGAAGGCTGCTTGCCAGCAAGCTGCAGGCGGCCAGATCAGTTATTTTCATCATGTAAATTCCGGTTAGAAATAAAAAAAACCGCCGGCAAGCGCGGCGGTTTCGGATGGAACAGACTGCATTAGCGGGCCTTCTTGCCCAGGTGCGAATGCCGCATGCTGTACAGGAAATAAATGGCCACCGTCACCGCCATCCACACACTGAACACAACGAACGTCGTATGCGGCAAATCGCGCATGATGTACAGGCAAGCGAGCACGCTGAGGCCAGGAATCACGTACGGCCCGAACGGCACGCTGAAGCCTTCGATGCGGTTCGCGCCCTGCTTGTGGCGCAGCACGGGCACGGCGATCGACACCACCATGAAGGCTGTCAAAGTACCGATGCTGACCATGTCCCACAAGTAAGTCGCATCGACGGAACCGGCCACCACGGCCACCACCAGGCAAACGATGATCGTATTGCTCACAGGCACCAGGGTGCGCGGGTGGATCTTCTGGAACGACTTCGGGATCAGGCCGTCGCGGCTGACGGCAAACAGGATGCGCGTCTGGCCGTAGATCGTCACCAGGGTCACGCTGAAGACGGAAATGACGGCGCCGGCCGACAGCACCAGCGCGGGCCAGGTCTTGCCCGTGACGTTTTGCAGGATCACCGCCAGGCCCGCTTCCTGGCCTTCGAACAATTTCGCCTGCTGCGCGCCGAGGGCGGCCACGGCCACCAGCAAATAAAACACGGTGACGATGAGCAAGGCGCCAAGAATGCCGCGCGGCACATTGCGCGTGGGATTTTTCACTTCGTCACCGGCCGTCGCCACCGTATCGAGGCCGATGAAGGAGAAGAAGACGGTGCCGGCCGCCGCCGTCACGCCCGTCATGCCGGCAAAGCCCTTGCTATTGTCGGTATTGAAGAAGGGGAAGAAATTGTCGGCATTGAAGCCGGAAAACGCGATGACGATGAAAAACACGAGGATCGCCAGCTTGATGATGACCATGATGGCGTTCATCAGAGCCGATTCCTTGGCGCCGCGCAGCAGCAAAAAGCCGCACATGCAAATCAAAAAGATGGGCGGCAGGTTGATGTGGCCGGCATGAAACTCCATGCCATGCGGGCCAGAAACGATCATCGGCGTGCGCAGCATCTCGGGAATATGCCAGCCGAAGGCATTTTCCAGGAAATTATTCAGGTAGGACGACCAGCCGATGGCCACGGCACTGCCCGCCAAGCCGTACTCCAGCAGCAGACAGGCGGCCATGATGAAGGCAAGAAACTCGCCCACGGTGGCGTAAGCAAACGAATACGAGGAGCCGGAGGCGGGAATGCGGAACGACAGCTCCGCATAGCACAGGGCCGTCAGACCGGCCGTGATGGCGGCGATCAGGAAAGACAGGACGACCGATGGGCCCGCCTTGGGGACGGCTTCGACCATGGTAAAGAAAATGCCCGTGCCGATGGTGGCGCCCACGCCGATCATGGTGAGGGAAAACAGGCCGATGGACCGGCTCAAGCCACTGCTGCTGAGGCCTTCACCATATTCGACCGTGGTATCGATCGGCTTGGTGCGGCAAAGTTTCTGGACCAGGGTTTGGCTCACTAGCATTCCTTTATGAGGCATGCACTTGAACACCTGCCAAAACCTACTGCGCGTCGTGATTTGCGGCCTGCGATGCTCACTGTGCATTCGCACAGCTGCGCTTCTTAGCCACAACTCGCATCCGCTCGCTACGGTTTTGTCAGGTGTCGTTCGAAACATGACGGGTAAAAACACTTAAAAACGGCGCTCCGGCCCTACCTGGCAAAAAACCGGAAAGATCGCGTCCATTTTCAAAACTAAGCGATTATAGGGCTTTCATCGGTTCAGCTAAACAGAACTTTGATGCAAGGAAACAACGCCAGGCGTGCGCCATCAAACGCGCACTGGCGCTAGGGGAACATGGAATGGCCAATATGAAAGAAAAAGCGCGCCGCTGCAAGTGCAGGGGCGCGCTTTTGATTCAGCTCAACTAGGCTGGGTTACTTCTTGCCGTGCGGCACATCGGCCGGCGGCCAACCCGCTTCGTAGCCTTGCGGCACGTCATCGCGGCGGTCTTTCGGCGCCAGGCCCAGCGCGTAGTACAGCACCGTCAGCAGGATCAGCCAGGCCGGTCCCACCATCAGGGCGATGCGCGTATCGGGGAAATACGCCATCAGGCCGATCACCAGCGCCAGGAAAGCCAGCGAAATCCAGGAACCGTAGGGCGCGAACGGCATGCGGAAGGCCAGGTTCTTGATTTCCAGCGGCGTCAAGGTCTTGCGGAACTGGATTTGCGTGACGAGGATCACGCCCCAGGTCCAGACGGCGCCGAAGGTGGAAATCGAGGTGACCCAGATAAACACTTTTTCCGGCACCAGGTAGTTCAGCAGCACGCCCAGCAGCAGGGCAAACACGGATACCAGGATGGCGCGGCGCGGCACGCCGCTGGCCGTGGTTTCCGCAAACGCCTTCGGCGCCTGGCCTTGCAGGGCCAGGTTGTACAGCATGCGGCCCGTGCTGAAGATACCGCCATTGCACGACGACAAGGCTGCCGTCAGCACGACGAAGTTGATGATGCCGGCGGCCGTCTTGATGCCCAGGCGTTCGAACGTCATGACGAAGGGGCTGCCGGTGGTGCCGATTTCATTCCATGGGTAAATCGACAGGATGACGAACAGTGCGCCGACATAGAAAATCAGGATGCGCCAGAACACCGAATTGATAGCGTCAGGAATCGATTTCTTCGGGTTCGCCGCTTCGCCGGCCGTCAGACCGATCATTTCCACGCCCAGGTAGGCAAACATCACCATCTGCAGCGACATCAGCACGCCCTGCGCGCCATTCGGGAAGAAGCCGCCATGCGTCCACAGGTTGGAAATACCGATGGCCACGCCGCCATTGCCGAAACCGAAGATGATCATGCCCGTGCCGCCGACGATCATCAGGATGATGGTGACCACCTTGATCAGGGCAAACCAGAATTCGAATTCGCCGTAGGCTTTCACGGCCAGCAAGTTGATCGCGCCCATGGAGCCGAGGGCCGCCAAGGCCCAGATCCAGCGCGGCACGTCGGGGAACCAGATACCCATGTAGATGGCGACGGCGGTAATTTCCGCCACGCACGTGACCAGCCACAGGAACCAGTAGTTCCAGCCCGTCAGGTAGCCTTGCAGGGGGCCCAGGTAATCCTGGGCATAGCGGCTGAAGGAACCGGCCACGGGATTGTGCACGGCCATTTCGCCCAGCGCGCGCATGATCATGAAGATGACCGCGCCACCGATGATGTACGACAGCATGATGCCGGGACCGGCCATCTTGATCGCATTGCCGGAACCCAAAAACAGGCCCACGCCAATCGCGGCGCCCAGCGCCATCAGGCGAATCTGCCGCTCGCCCAGGCCGCGGTGCAAGCCTTGTTCACTCGTTTTCATTACGTGTCTCCGTTTTTTTCTTGAATACACCGATCCCTCCACCCCAATGGCGGTTCCGCTCTTGCTGGAAAGGAGGAAAAGGCGAGCCGGCGACAGGCGCCGGCATGCTCAGCTGATCAGGCCAGTTCGGCGATCAGTTCGATCTCGACGCAAGCGCCCAGCGGGATTTGCGCCACGCCGAAGGCGGAGCGGGCGTGCTTGCCGCTGTCGCCGAAGACTTCGACGAACAGTTCCGAGGCGCCATTGGTCACCAGGTGCTGTTCCGTGAATTCGGAAGTGGAATTGACCAGGCTCATGACCTTGACGATGCGCTTGACCTTGCTCAAGTCGCCGCCGCACGCGTCTTGCAAGGTGGCGATCAGTTCGATGGCGATGCCGCGCGCAGCGATCTTGCCTTCTTCCGTGGTGACGTCCTTGCCCAGTTGCCCCACCCAGACCTTGCCATCCTTCTTGGCCAGGTGGCCGGACAGGAAGACGGTGTTGCCCGTGCGGGCATGCATCACGTAGGCGGCAGCTGGTGCGGCAACGACTGGCAATTCGATGTTGAGGGCTTTGAGTTTTTCGTAAAACGACATGCTATTTCTCCAAGAAAACAATATAAGCGAAACCAAAATTCATGCACGGCAGGGCACGGAGGATGACGCCCTGGCAGCGCGGCAGTGACCGACAACAGTGCCAGATTAAACGTCATCATATTGGTGAACCAGCAGTTTTAGTTCACAAATAGGCCCGGTTATTCAGTGGATTATACCGACAATCAAACAAAATTCAGCATCGGTTCATGAAGCATGCTCTCCAGGCATCGAGCGTGTATTTTTTCATTCAATTATCACTTATGCAATGTCAAGCCCTCCGGGTCAAGGTTTATCGCCTCCAGAAATGCCTTGTCATGCGAAACCACAAGTAACGCCCCCTGATATTGCAGCAGCATCTGCTCGAGCGCCTGCAGGCTGGCCAGGTCCAGATGATTGTCGGGTTCATCTAACAGCAGCAATTGCGGCGGCGTCTGCGCATACAGTTCGGCCGCCAGCGCCACCTTCATGCGCTCGCCCCCGCTCAGCAAACGGCTGGGCATGGTGGCGCGCGCGCCGGCAATGCCCAGCAGCGCCAGCCGCGTGCGCAACTCGCCTTCCGGCACAATGCTGTTGCGTTCCTGCAAACGTTGCACGGTGCTCCACTCGCCGTCTTGCAGCCCAGCATGCTGGTCCAGCCAGGCCACCTGCGCATGGCAGCGCAGCGCGCCGCTGGCGGGCGCCAGCTGTCCCGCGATCACGCGCAGCAGGGTCGACTTGCCGCTGCCATTGTCTCCCGTCACGGCCAGGCGGCGCGGGCCGCTCAGCACCAGGTTGATGGCGTGCGTCTGGCCATGCGGCAAGACCAATGCGCGCAGCTCCAGGATCAGTTTCCCGTTCGGCACGCCACTCCCGGGCGCCAGCAGCAGCCGTTCGGCCTCGGGCGCGCAGCGGGCGCTGGCGTCCATCACCCTTTGCTGGCGCGCCTGCTGCGCCTCTTGCGCGCGCACGCGCAGCCTGCCCTGGCTATCCTGGCTTTTCTCCTTTTTCGCGTCCAGCAGCAGCTTGCTTTGATTGCCTTCGCGGCCCTCGCGCTCACCGCGCGTCACCCGTTTCTGCTGGCGTTCGGCCTGCTGCTGCGCCTCGCGCTGTTCGCGCCTGGCGCCGGACTTTTCCGCCTGCAGGACGGCGGCGTAGCCAGCCTGCTCCAGCGCGCGCTGCTGCGCAAACATGGCGTAATTGCCGCCATAGCTGCGCAAGCCCTGCGGCGACAGCTCGACAATTTCATCGACGTGCTGCAGCAAGCCGCGGTCATGGCTGATCAGCAGCAAGCCGCCCGGCCAGCGCGCCATCTGCGCCACCAGGCGGGCACGTTGATGGACATCAAGGTGGTTGCTCGGCTCATCGAGGACCAGCCAGTCCGCCTGCGACAGCCAGGCGCCTTGCAGGGCAATGCGCTGGCGCTCGCCACCGCTCAGGCCAGCCGTCGGCGTGTCGGCATCGACATGAGATAAATCAAGCGCGTCGAGCGCCTGGCGCAAGCGCGCATGGGCATCCCAGCGGTCTCCCACCAGGGCGTAGTCGGCCTCGTCGACGCTGCCTTCGGCGATGCGCGCCAGCGCCGCCAGTAAGCTGGCCACGCCGGCGAGGGCCGCCACGGTGGGATAGCGCTGCGGATCGAGTTCCTGCGCCACGTAATGCACGACACCGTCACAGCGCACGGCGCCAGAAGACGGCTGCTCCTGGCATGCCAGCAGGCGCGCCAGCACGCTCTTGCCCACACCGTTATCGCCGACGAGGCCGATACGTTGCGGGGCAAACGCGAATTGCAAATCGGAAAACAGGGTGCGGCCATCGGGCAGCGCGAAGGAAAGACGGTCGAGTTGTAGTAATGCGGGCATGGATACTCCTTGTACGTGCAGACAGGGCTGGCGAACCCGCGCGGCGCAAAGGCGCTGTGGCGGGAAGGGCGAGGCCGTGCACAGCACGGCAGTATCAATGGCGCATGTCGAAGTGTCCGGAATGAATAGTGGAAGAAACCGGAGTTTAGCAGAAGATGAAAGCTATTGCCCGATGCGGGCCACGCGGAATTTTTGTCATATCGATCAGCATTTGTCGCACAGATTCAATCTTATTCTCCACGGCTGCGGTATTTTTCATCTTGTCGCAAAGCAAGAATTTCATCGTCTGTCCATCGCAGCGGTGGAACCCGATGCTGGAGCGGCATTCGATGGCAAGACGATGTTATGCGCGAGTCATGCAATGGCTTCGCAGCAGGACTTTTCTTATCAGCATGTTTCCCTGAGGAAATTTCCAATAGAGACGCCTTTCCCGAATCCGCGCAAGGATGCAAGCGGAAAAGAGGGGCGATTATTTATGATTAGCAAATGAAGAGGTGTCGGTATGTTTAATTATCCACGTAGTGGCCCGGCGCGGCGCACAAACCAGCTGGCGATGGCAGCCGCTGCGCTGCCTGCGCTGCCTGCCATGCGTCCCGCCATCCTGGTATGCCTGCTGGGTATTTTCTCCCCTGCCTCCCAGGCAGGCCTGGGCGACATCATCTCGCCGGCCCAAGGGTCCGTCGCCGACGCCAGGGCCATGCATGCGCGCTCCTTTTCAACCGTCCTGGACGCATCGGCCTCGACGAGTTTGCCGTATTCCAGCCACAGGATAGTCCTGCCCGATGGCGGCGTCGCCACAGAGTTTGCGGATGCAGGCGGCTTCGTATTCGCCGTGTCGTGGGCCGCCCCGACCATGCCTGACCTGGCATCCCTGCTGGGCGCCTACAAACCCTCCCTCGATCGCGCCCAGGTCGCCCAGCGTTCGTCGCGGATTCGTTCGCCGCGCCTGCTCAATGCCACCGCCGGCGACTGGACCATCGTTTCAAGCGGACACCTGCGCGCCTATTCGGGCTACTCCTACCTGAGTTCCCGGCTGCCGGCAGGCTTCGACCTGGCGACACTGCGCTAAGCGCCTCTCCCAATTCACCCCTCAAGGATTCCATGAAAACGCCCTCCTTCGCGCACCGCTTCCGCCTGCCATTGATGTCCGCGGCATTTGCCCTGTTCGCCACCCTCGCCCTGAGCGCCTGCGGCGGCGGGTCCGGCTCGTCAACCCCTCCTCCCGTGCAGACTAACCCGCCCGTGACCCCGCCCGTGGTGGCGCCTCCCGTCGTCAGCCCGCCTGTGGTGGTGGAGCCTCCGGTCGTCACCAATCCGCCCGTCACCCCCGTCGATCCGCCGATCATCATCAAGCCTCCGGAAAACAAGCCCGGCGGCTCGCCGTTGAATCCGGTCGCCGCCGTCATCGGCGACGACAATGTCGCGCCTATCTATGTCGATGCCGGTCCTGCAAACGGCAACGGCAACACGCCGAACGCGATCTTTGTGGATGTCAAAATTTGCGCTCCGGGCAACACCAACAACTGCGCCGTCATCGACCATGTCCTGGTTGACACCGGCTCGGTCGGACTGCGCGTGTTTGCCGCCGACGTGCCCTCCCAACTGTTGGGCAGCCTGGCCAGTGCCACTTCAGGCGGTGAACCGTTGGGCCAGTGCATTTCCTTCATTTCCGGCACCACCTGGGGCAGCGTCCGCAAGGCCGACATCCGCATGGGCGGCACCAATCAAGGCGGCAAGCTGGCCACCAACATGGCCATCCAGATCATCGCCGATCCGGGTGCCAGATTTGCCAGCATCCCTGCATCGTGCCAAACCCAGGGCACCATGCTGAAAACGGCTGCGGACATGGGCGCCAAGGGCATCATTGGCGTGGGCTTGTTCGCGCAAGACTGCGGCTCCGCGTGCACGGTCTTCGCCGCGCCCGTCTACTACGCGTGCTCCTCGGTTCCATGCCGCCAAATTCCAGTGCCGCTGGCGGACCAGGTTGGCAATCCCCTCACGGGCTTTGGGGCCGACAACAATGGCAACATCATCATCCTGCCCCCCTTGTCGAACCACGTTGCCGAGCGCGCCGAGGGCATGCTGATCTTCGGCCTGGGAACCCGCTCGAACAATGCCCTGCCAGCGGGCAGCTCGGTACTGGGCGCCACCAATCTCGGCTACTTTTCGTCGGACTTCAATGGCCGTACCTTGAGCAACAGCTTCATCGACAGCGGCTCGAGCATTAACTTCTTCCCGGCTGGCGGCAACTTCATCTCCTGCAGTGGAGCAATCTCCTCCTTCTTCTGCCCCGGCGGTCCCCTGTCGCTCACGGCCTCGAACACTGGCCGTGCCGGCACGGTCTCGAGCGTCTCCATCCTCACCGTGGACGCATTGGCCGCGTTCACCGCGCATCCGACCGCCCATGCGTTCGAGGGTTTGGCCGGCGCCGTGGGCGCGCCTTACCTGACCTTGAACATGGGGGCGAGCTTCTTCTTTGGCCGCTCGGTTGGCATGCTGATCGATGGTCGCTCCGCAGTGGGGGTGAGCGTCACGGGACCCGCCTTTACGCATACGCCTTAGCCCTCCAGCCGCCGGCGGATTACGCTCCCGGCCGGGACTCCTAGCGCTGGCCCAGGGTCGTGTCGCCGAACAGGTGCTTGTACTCGCGCGGCTGCGAACGCCAGTACTGCGGTGGCGCCTGCACCTGTGCGCCCAACTGGGCCGCCGCATGCCAGGGCCAGCGCGGGTCGAACAGGATGGCGCGCGCCAGCGCCACCATGTCGGATTGACCTTGCGCAATGATGTCTTCCGCCTGCTGCGCTTCCGTGATCAAACCCACGCTGATGGTGGGCAAGCCGCTGTCGCGCTTGATGCGCTCGGCAAACGCCACCTGATAGCCGGGACTCACGGGAATTTGCTGCTGTGGCGAAATGCCACCGCTGGAGACGTGGATGAAGTCGGCGCCCAGCTGCTTGAGTTCCTGCGCGAAGCGCACGCTTTGTTCGATTTCCCAGCCGCCATCGACCCAGTCGGTGGCGGAAAGGCGCACGCCCACGGCCACGCTGTCGGGCACGGCGGCGCGCACGGCTTCATACACTTCCAGCGGAAAACGCATGCGGTTGTCCAGGCTGCCGCCGTACACGTCGGTACGGTGATTGGACAGGGGCGAGAGGAACTGGTGCAGCAAATAACCGTGCGCCGCATGCAGTTCGATGCCTTCGATACCGAGCGCATGCACGCGCTGCGCGGCCGCGACAAACGCGCCCTTGATCTGCAACAAACCCATTTCATCGAGGGCGATCGGCACGGTTTCTCCGGGAGAGTGGGCGATGGCGGACGGCGCCACCGTTTGCCAGCCGCCCTCGGCCAGGTGCACGCAGGCGCCGCCCTGCCAGGGCGCGCGGCTCGACGCCTTGCGTCCTGCGTGACCCAGTTGCACCACCAGTGGAATCGGCGCGTGGCGGCGGATCGCCTGCACCACGTTGGCCAGCGCCGCCTGGTTCGCGTCCGACCACAGGCCCAGGTCTTCGGCCGAGATGCGTCCCTCGGGCGAGACGGCCGTCGCTTCCGTCATCAGCAAGCCCGCCCCGGACAGGGCCAGGTGGCCCAGGTGGATCATGTGCCAGTCGGTGGCGTTGCCGTTGTCGGCCGAGTACTGGCACATGGGCGCAATGGCGATACGGTTGGCCACGAGCAGCGGCCCCAGTGCATATGGCGTGAATAACTGGCTCATGGCGGACTCCGGAAAAGGGAATGCACCGATTCTACTGTGCTTTGGAAAGTGCGGCTTACACCTGCTTACGTTTGATACAGCGCAAGGGCTAGCCTTGGGCCGGCGCGACCGTTAATCTGGACACATCAACAACAGCGCAACACCTTGCCCCCCAGGAGAACACATGAACACGACGACTACCGCCAGCCGCATCCACCCCTTGATGGCCGGCGCCGCCATTTCCGTGACGGTCCTGTGCCTGGTGGGCGCGGCGTCCATCGCCGGCATCCTGCCCAATTCGCGGGCGAACGTGCCTGCCACGCCAGCCATCCCTGCCGACGTGGCCGCCATGACGCCGGCCAGCGCCGCTGCCCTGGCAGCGCCCGTGGCGGCCCCGCTCGCCGCGCCTGTCGTGGCCCAAGCCGCCCCGGCACCAGCCCCGGCGCCCGTCGTGCACAAGCGTGTCGTGCACCACACACAAGTGGCGCAGGCGCGTCCTGCCTACAACGATAACAATGATGGCTACCGCGACACGGCTTACCGCGAACCCGTACGCCAGCCGCAGCCAGTGCCTGCACCGGCGCCGGCACAACCGAACTACGTGGGCATCGGCACGGGCGCCGTCATCGGCGGCTTGATCGGCAATCAGGTCGGTGGCGGCCGCGGCAAGGCGCTGGCGACGGTGGCCGGCGTGATCGGCGGCGGCATGCTGGGCAATGCTGTGCAGAACCAGGTCCAACAGCAGCCACAGCGTTAATCGTACGGTCCCAGATAATCGAGCTTGCCCACGGCCACGCCATTGTTTCTGAGGATGGCGTGGACCATGGAAACGTGGAAATAAAAATTCGGCAAAGCAAAGCTGAGCAGGTAATTGTCGCCCGAGAATTTTTTCCCTTCGTCGGTCCAGTTCAGCACCACTTCCTTCTGCGCGCTGCCCGCCATCTGGCCCGCATTCACGCTGTCGATGTAGGCGATGGTGTTGGCGATACGTTCCTGCAGCTGCTCGAACGACGCTTCGTTATCCTCGAACTTCGGCGCCGGCACGCCGCTCAGGCGCTCGACCGACATCTTCGACGTATCGCTGGCGCGCTGCACCTGCGCCGTCAGATCCAGCATGTCGGGCGCCAGCTGCGCGCCCAATAAAATCTCAGGCACGATGCCATCTTCCTCCACATGGGCTTGCGCCTTTTCCAGCAAGGACGAAACGACCCGCAAGCCGCGGATAAAGACGGGAATGGTTGCCTGATACATGGACACGGACATGGCGGACTCCTGAGAATGAACGATGAGCCAGTGTACCCGAGGCGCCGTCTTCCGGCAGCGCGCACCATGCCACTCCTGTGCGCCAGCGCACCGAGCGGCACAGTTGCTATTACTTGTCCAGGTTTACCTTGCCATCCGGCGCATGGCCGGGCTGTTCCGCCGCTTCCGGCTGCAGTACTGGCTGCGGCTGCGGCGCCGGCTTATCCTTGCGCTTGCCGCCGAAAAACTTGACGATGGCCGCACCGCCGCCTACCACGGCCAGGATCAGCACTTTCTTGAAGGCCAGCAACAGCGCCAGCAGTTTGCCAAACAGGCCCAGCTTGCTGGCCACGCCACCTGCCACCAGCGCCGCCAGGCCATATTCGGCCACCTTGTCCGTCTTGCTGTCGAAATCCGTGTAGCGGTTACCCTCGGTAAATTCCGTGAACGCCGTCACTTGCTGCATCTCTTTCTTGATCGCCTCGATCTGCTGCATGCTGGCGATCGCGTTCAGGTTCAGCACGCCTTCGCGGCCCAGCACGCGCACGTTGTAGTTCAGTGAATGCTCGCCGCCATCGACCATCAAGTCCTTGGCCCAGTACAGCTTGTGCGTATCCTTGGCATAGCTGGGCTTTTCCGCCCAGCCCATCAAATGGATGCCCGGATAGCCCTGCTTCTTGCGCTCCGCATTGTTTTCCAGCACGGACGTCTGCATATCCTTGAGCAATTCGTCGTACTTGATGCTGTCCGCATCGTCATCCTTGATATGCCCTTCCTTTTCATACGTGACGATGACACCCCAGCTGTCACGCTCGAGCACGCTGGTCTTGGCGGGCACGATCATGCCCAGCGATACCATGCCCGGTGGATTGCCCCAGGCATCGACCAGCACGCGCTCGGCGTCCGTCGGCGACAGATAACGGAAGTTGGCGGGCAAATCCAGGGTAGCGATGCCGCCCGGCAAGGTGATCTTGCCGCGCTGCAGGTGCAACTGGGCGAGGAATTGCTCGGCCGTCATTTCCGGCGCAGAAGCCTTCTCATCGGCGGGGGCGGCAGCCGTCAGGCCGGAGAGGGTCAGGCACAGCAGGGCTGTCAGCAGGCGTTTCAACATGAACGGTCCAATAAATTGCAAAAGGGAAAATATTTTAAACCAGTTGATTGCCTAATGGATAATTATTTCTGTGCGGCATCTTTTTGGCAAAAAAAGCGCCAGGCGGGTTTCCCCGGCTGGCGCCTGATGCTGCGTGATGGCGGGACGATCAGGAGGTACGCACCACCATCAAGCCCGCGCGCAAGCCCACGCGCACGTCCGGGTTCGGGAACACCACCAGCTCTTCCGCATGCTGCACCGTGTAGACATGGTCGCCATCGCTGGCGATCACGGCGTGCTGCGGCAGGGACGTGAAATTCTGCGTGCTGCGATCGAACGCCATGCGGAATTCATCGCTGTGCTTGATGATTTCCTGCGCCACCTTGAACACGTGCGGTTGCGCCTTGACGGGCTGCGCAGGCAAGCCGCGCAGCAAGCCATCGAGCGCCCGCGACACATCGTCGAACAGGGACAAATCGTTCTGCCCCAGGGTACCCACGCGGCCCAGTTCCACCGTGCTGGCGGCCGCGCCGAAATGCTCGGCCGAGTAATAACTGTAGGTGCCGGCCGACTGCGGGTTCATGATGATGGCGCCGATAGCCGCCTGGCCCAGCCAGTCGATCAGCTGTGCCTTGGCGTCGTCGGCCACCAGGTCGGGCACGATGGCAAACGTGGGGTACACGGAAGGCCGGATGGCCGTGTGCAAGTCCAGGTGCCAGCGCACGGGGCCCGCCGCGTCAAAGAACGCTGCTGTCGCAGCGATCATTTCATCGGCGCGCGCGCTTTCCGCCGCTTGCGCCAAACTCCCCCGCACGGGACGGAACATGCGATTCAGGTCGGCGTCGATGAAACGCTTGCCGGCCCGGATCGCATCGACATTGCCCACGCAAACGAGCAGGTCGACGGCCAGCGCCGACGCATCGCGCGACAAGGCGTCGAGCAGATGCGCCAGCACTTCGATCGGCCCCGTTTCGTCGCCATGCACGCCCACCGAGACGGCCACGCTGGCGCGCCCCGCATCGGCCTGCGGCTTGACGACTTGCAGCATGCCGGGCGCTGGCAAGGCCACCGTGAAACCGGCGTTGGCGAACAGCTGCGCCACGCCGCTGAAATCGGCCTGCGCCAGTGCCTGCACGGCTGGCGGCAAGCCGCCAGCCCCCGCTACTACCTGGGTTACTACCTGCGTTACTGCTTGCGTCATTACACCGCCGCTTCCGCTATGGGTTTCGCCGTGATTTTATTCACGGCTTCCGACAAGGTCCACACGTCCAGCATGGCTTGCTCCAGTTCCGTCGCCGCCACATAGGCCGACAGGCCCAGCGCGCCCGTCACCGCATCGACGGCCTGGCCTGCATTGCCTTGCTCGGCGCGCGCCAGCACCTGCGTCAGCAGACGCTGTTGCGTGCGGCGCAGCGCTTGCTGCGCGTAGTTGCGCAACTGTTCCTGCGACTTGCCTTGCGCGGCCAGCTTCAAGCCACGCTCCAGCGTGCCGATACCCGCCTGGCTGCGCAGGGCCAGGCCCACTTGCAGGAAGGCCGCCAGGTCCATCGCCGCAGGACGGGGCACGGACAGGGCCGGGAACAGGAAGCCGGCGACGACTTCCAGCGCATCGACCGCATCCCACGCCTGCACGAAGGCTGGCGTCAAGCCCGGCACCAGCGCCGCTTCCGACTTGATGCCGACGGCTTTCAGCAGGTCGCGCTTCGATTCCGCGCCAAACAGGCGCGTGAGTTCGGCCAGGCCGGCGCCGCGCAACTGTTCGGCAGGCACCGACAGCACGCCGGCGATCATCGTCTGCTGCAGCACGCGCGTTTGCGCATCGACCTTGATCGACACGTCGCGTGGGATCGTCAGCGCGTCCGCATCGAGCGCGTCGAACACGGGCGCCAGGTTCAGCGCCACCCAAGCCTGGCCCCAGGCCAGGATCACGCTGGACTCGTCCACGCCGTGCTCCGCCGCCAGGTTGCGGATCATCAGCGGACCGCAACGGTTGATCACTTCATTGGCCAGCACGGTCGCCAGGATGGCGTTGGCCAGCGGGTGGTCGAGCGCCGAACGCGTTTCCACCAGCAAGGACGGGAAGTAAGGCTTCAGGACTGGCTCGGCCCAGGTTTCACCGGTCAACGGCAGGCTTGAGAGGATGCGCTTGAAGCGGTTCTTCACGTTGGCGATCACCACGGCCAGTTCCGGCGTGGTCAAGCCACGGCCGTCGGCCTTGCGGCGCGCCAGTTCGGCCACCGACGGCAGTTGCTCCAGTTCGCGCGACAGGGCACCCTCTTCTTCCAGGCTGGCGATCAGCGCGGCATAGCCATCCTGCACGGCGCTTTCGCTTTGCGCCTGCAATTCGCGCACCAGCAAATGCGTCTGCTGCGTGTTGTCGCGCAAGACCAGGCGCTCGACGTCGTCCGTCATCGCATACAGCTCGCGATTGCGGTCGGCTTCCGTCAGCTTGCCCGCATTGACTTCCACATCCAGCCAGATTTTCACGTTGACTTCATGGTCCGAGCAATCCACGCCGGCCGAATTGTCGATCGCATCGGTGAAGATGCGACCGCCCGTCAGTGCAAACTCGATACGGCCGGCCTGGGTCGCACCCAGGTTGCCGCCTTCGGCCACGACTTTCACGCGCAGCTCATTGCCGCTGACGCGGATATGGTCATTCGCGCGGTCCTTCACCTGTGCGTGCGTCTCGGTGGAAGCCTTGATGTAGGTACCGATGCCGCCGTTGTAGAACAGGTCCACGGGCGACTTCAGGATGCGGTGCATCAGCTCTTCCGGCGGCAGCGAGGTTTCGGCGATATCGAGTGCGGCGCGGATTTGCGGCGACAGGTCGATCGTGCGGGCGGAGCGCGGATACACGCCGCCGCCTGCCGAGATCAAGTCCTTGTTGTAGTCATCCCACGAGGAACGCGGCAAGGCGAACAGGCGCGCGCGCTCATCGAACGAGACGGCGACGTCCGGTGTCGGGTCAAGGAAGATGTGACGGTGGTCGAACGCGGCCACCAGTTTCAGCTGGCGCGACAGCAATACGCCATTGCCGAACACGTCGCCCGACATGTCGCCCACACCGACCATGGTGATCGGGGTGGTGTTCAGGTCGTGGTCCATTTCATAGAAGTGGCGCTTCACGGCTTCGAATGCGCCCTTGGCCGTGATGCCCAGTTTCTTGTGGTCGTAGCCGTTCGAACCGCCCGAAGCGAACGCGTCGCCGAGCCAGAAACCGCGCTGCACGGCGATGCCGTTGGCGATGTCCGAGAAGGTGGCCGTGCCCTTGTCGGCGGCCACCACCAGGTACGGGTCGGCGTCGTCGAAGCACACGGTGTCGACTGGCGGCACGATATTGCCCAGCGAGCGGTTGTCCGTCACTTCCAGCAGGCTGGAAATGAACAGGCGGTAGACGGCTTCGCCTTCGGCCGCGATGGTTTCGCGCACGGCGTCCTTCGGCATCATCTTGCAGACAAAACCGCCCTTCGCGCCGGCCGGCACGATGACGGCATTCTTCACCATCTGCGCCTTGACCAGGCCCAGCACTTCCGTGCGGTAGTCTTCCATGCGGTCGGACCAGCGCAAGCCGCCACGGGCGACAGGGCCGCCGCGCAGGTGCACGCCTTCGAAGCGGCGCGAGAAGACAAAAATCTCGCGGTAAGGACGCGGTTCTGGTACCAGCGCCAGGCTGCTGGTGTCGAACTTGAAGATGATCTTGTCGCCGGCTTGATTGTTCTGGAAGTAGCTGGTGCGCAGGGTGGCGGCCATCAGGTCGGCCAGCGCGCCGAGGATTTCCTCGGTGTCCGCATGGTTCACGGAGGGCAGGCCGGCCTTGATGGCGGCGATGGCCTCCAGGGCTAGCGCGTGCTGCGCGTCGGACAGCGCCGGATCGAAGCGCTGCAGGAAAGCGTCGACCAGGGCTTTGACCTGGGCCGGCTGCTTGCGCAGGCTTTCGGCAATGTAGCGCACCGAGAAGCGGCTGCCCGTCTGGCGCCAGTAGCTGGTGTAGGCGCGCACCAGTTGCACTTCACGCGTCGACAAGCCCCCTTCAATGACCAGGCCGTTCAGGCGGCCATCTTCGGCCGTGTCGTTGAACAGGGCGGCAAACAGGTCCTGCGCCACGGCGACGACGGATGGCTGCGCCAGTTTCGCCGCGCTGGCGGCATCGACCGTCAGGCTGGTGACGAAATAGCGCGTGCCGTCGGACAGCGAAACCGAATACGCCTGTTCGCGGTCGATGGCCACGCCCGCATTGTGCAGGGCCGGCAGGATGGTCGACAGCGGCGGCACCTTGTTGGCCGAGTACAAACGGATGGTGGTAACGGCGCCCGTCTCGATGCGCACGGCCACGTGCGCCGGATCGGTATTGCGCAGGATGGTGTCGAGGTCGCGGAAGGCGACGGCCGGCGCGGTGGCGGCCACGTAATCGAGCGGCAAAGTAGCGCACAGTTTACGCAGGCTGGTACGCAGTGCCACGTCGGGCACAGCGTCGGCCACGGCCGCAAAGCCGTTATGCCAGCCATCGAGCACGCCCAGCAACGGCTGTTCGATATCCGTTTCCAGGTCCAGCGGGTAGCGGGCAGCGTGGGCGATCAGGTAGACGCGCGCCAGGGGGCCGTCGGCCACCAGGGTCTGCGTGCTCACATGCGTGGCGCCGGAACTGGCTTGCAGGGCTTTTGCGAGGCTCGATGCCACGCTGGCGCTGTAGCGCTCACGCGGCAGGTAGACCAGCACGTTCAGGTGGCGCGCATACACGTCGCGGCGCGCGAAGACCTTGGTACGCGGCTGCTTGTACAGCGAGACGACGGCGCCGCACACTTGCGCCAGCCAGTCGAGGTCCGCTTCCAGCGCTTCCGTGCGCGGCAGGGATTCGAGGATTTCGCGGAACTTCTCGGCACGGAAGCCTTGCTGGCGCACGCCTGCCAGGCTCAATACCTTGGCCACGCGGCCGCGCGCAAACGGCAGTGCCGCCAGCGGAGTGGAATTGCCGGCGCGGGTGAACAGGCCGACGAAGCAATGCTCGCCCAGGATCGCGCCTTGCGCATCCATGTCGCGCACGCCGATGAAATCCAGCTGCTGGTCGCGGTGCAAAGTACCCGCCACGTCGGCCTTGACGATGGACAGCGCCGAGTCGCGCTTGGCCAGGGTGTCGAAGTCGCCCGGGATGTTCGCCAGGCAGGTGCCGTACACGGGGTGCGCCGTATCCTGCAGCACGCCGACGCGGCTCGGAATGTCGCGTTCGAGTTCGCGCACGCCCGGCTTGACGCGGTAGTAGGCGTAGCCGAACACTTCAAAGCCGCCGCTGCGTGCCCATTCCAGGAAGGCGGCCACTTCCGCGCCTTCTTCGCCATGCTGCGATGCGGCCGTGGCAACGGCGGCCAGGCGCTCGCTCATGGCAGCGGCATCGCGACGCACGATGGCGGCGTCACGCGCGACCGTCTCCAGGGCGGCGACCAGCGCGGCCAGGGCTTCCGGCGCCAGCTCTTCGTCGAGCAGCACCAGCACGTACGATTCGAGCGGGTCGCCCGACTGGCGCACCGCTTCCACGCTGCCGTCGGCGGCGCGGCGCACGGGCAGCACGGTGTTCATCACGCCGCGCACGGCCAGGTGCTGGCGGCGCATGGCCATGACGATGGAGTCGACCAGATAGGGCATGTCTTCGTTCAGGATCAGCAAGGCGCTCGCCATGCCGCCACGGCCATCCGCATAGCGCAGGGTGGCGATCTGGCAGCCGTTGCCGGTACGCTTGGCCGCTTGCGTGAAGCCGTCGACCAGCACGGGCGCCAGGCTGTCGGGCGCGATGTCGGCCAGGTCTTCGGCGTCGAGCGAATCGAGCCATGCCTGCACCAGTTGCACGACAGGCGCTGCCGCCTTGCCTGCCTTGCCAGCCGCGTTAATCAACTCCAGCGTTTGTGTACGCAAATCTTGTGGCGTGTGATTCATCTTGCATCTCCATTACGGTAATGTGAATGTCCAACGCTGTCGTTCGGGCTTGTGGCTGGGCGGCAGCGGTGTCAAGAGACGGGGGTCGCCCGTCCAATTCTGTCTGTGCTACGGATAGTCTGTCTCGGATTTTTTCTGTGTATTGTCTATCGCCTACAAGTCGTACAATCCCGGTAAGTTGAGGATGATCGTCAATTCTTCAAGCGCCGCATGCACTTCCAGCGCCAGTTGCGGATCGGCCAGGTCGCCCGGTTCCAGATGGTCGCGGTAGTGTTTTTCCACCCACTGCACCAGCCGATGGTACAGCGTTTCCGTCATGATCACGCCCTGGTGCATGGCGCGCGCTTCGGTTTCCGTCAGGGCCACGCGCAAACGCAGGCACGCAGGCCCGCCGCCGTTGCGCATGCTCTGGCGCAGATCGAAATGTACCAGTTCATCGATGGGATCACCGCTGGCCACCAGGCCTTCCAGGTAGCGCGACACGGCGCGGTTTTCCTGGCACTCCTGCGGTATCACCAGCGCCATCTTGCCGCCCTCTTTCGTCAGCAACTGGCTGTTGAACAGGTAGCTGATGACGGCGTCCGCGATCGGCACCTGGCCCGTGTCCACGCGCAGCGCCTGCAAATCGGCCCCCGTGGCGGCGACGGCGCGGTGCAGCTGCGACAGGCTTGCCTCTTCATCGGCAAACGCCTGCTCGTGATAGAACAGCACATTGCCATTGCCGACGGCGATGACGTCGTTATGGAACACGCCCTGGTCGATCACGTCAGGATTCTGCTGCACGTACACGGTGCGCTTCGCATCCAGGCCATGCAGGCGCACCACGGCTTGCGACGCTTCCAGGGTCTGGCGCGCCGGGTAGCGCTTCGGCGACGGCGCCGATGGGTCGAACTCCACGCGACCATACACGAACAGTTCAACCGATGGCGCGCCGTGGCTTGCGCCCAGGCGCGTGTGGTTGGCCGCACCCTCGTCGCCAAAGGCCGGCGTCGAGGGCAGCGCCTCGTGCACGGCGAAGTGCCTGTCGTCGCTGAAAATGGCGCGCAGGCTGCGCGCCGACTGCGCGTGCTCGAAGGCGCGGTGCAGCTTGTTATTCAGGTTGGCGGCCGTGAAATGCACGCGGCCATCCTGCGTGTCGGCCGACGGACTGACCGTGGCGGCATTCGCCGTCCACATGGGCGAGGCGGAATACGCGCAGGCCAGGATGACGGGCGACTCCTTGTAGGCGCGCGCCAGCACTTCGGCGTCCGTCCCAGTGAAACCGATGGAGCGCAGCAGGCGGAAATTCGGCCGGTCCTGCGGCGGCAGCAAGGCTTGCGCAAAGCCGCGCGCGGCCAGGGCGCGCATCTTGGCCAGGCCCTGCAAGGCGGCCTGCTTCGGATTCGAAGCGCTTTTCACATTGCTGAACGAGGCCACGTTGCCGAACGATAGTCCGGCATAGTTATGCGATGGCCCGACCAGGCCGTCAAAGTTGTATTCGCGCGTGCTGTGCATGGGATTTCCTTAAAAATTCAGGCCGGGCGACAGCTTGGCTGGCATTTCCAGCGCGCTGTTCTCGATCGAAGCGACCGGGTAGGCGCAGTAATCGGCCGCGTAATACGCGCTCGGACGGTGGTTGCCCGACTTGCCGATGCCGCCGAACGGCGCCGTGCTGGCCGCTCCCGTCGTCGGACGGTTCCAGTTGATGATGCCGGCGCGAGCACGCGTTTGAAAAGTTTGCCACAGGGCCGGATCGTCGGACAAGAGCGCCGCGGCCAGGCCAAATTCGGTGGCGTTGGCCACCTTCAGGGCAGCATCGAAATCGGCCACGCGGATCACCTGCAGCAGTGGACCGAACCATTCCTCGTCGGGGATGCCGGCGGCATCGGTGACGTCGACGATACCTGCCGTGACAAAACCCGCCTGCGGATTGAGCTGGCGCATCTGCAGCAAGGTGGTGCCGCCCTTGGCGACCATATCCGCCTGCGCCTGTACCAGGCGCGCGGCCACGGCACTCGATACGACAGGGCCCATGAATGGCTGCGGCTGCGCGTCGGAAGCGCCGATGCCCAGTTTCGCGGCCACTTCCACCAGGCGCTCGACAAACGCGGCACCGGCGGCGTTGTCCTGCACCACCAGGCGGCGCGCACAGGTGCAGCGCTGGCCGGCGGAGACAAAGGCGGAGAAAATCGCGTGGTGCACGGCCGCGTCCACGTCCTTCACGTCCCACACGACGAGGGCATTGTTGCCGCCCATTTCCAGCGCCAGCATCTTGCCCGGCTGGCCGCCGAACTGGCGGTGCAGGCTGATGCCCGTCTGGCAGGAACCCGTAAACAGCACGCCATCAAGGTGCGCATTGGCGCCCAACGCGACGCCCGTGTCGCGCCCGCCGTTGACGAGGTTGACGACGCCATCCGGCAAGCCGGCCTGCTGCCACAGCTGCACGGTTTTGATGGCCGTGCGCGGCGCATATTCGCTGGGCTTGAAGACGATGGTGTTACCGGCGATCAGGGCCGGCACGATGTGCCCGTTCGGCAGGTGGCCGGGAAAATTGTACGGGCCGAAGACGCCGAACACGCCATGCGGACGGTGGCGCAGCACGGCGTCGCCGTCGGCGATCTTGCTTTGCGTGATGCCCGTGCGCGCGTTGTACGACTGCACCGAGATATCGATCTTGTTGGCCATGGTGGCCACTTCCGTGCGCGATTCCCACAGCGGTTTGCCCACTTCTTCCGAGATCAGCAGCGCCAGCGCTTCGGCGTGCTCCTTCAGCAGCTCGCGGAAGCGCACGCAGATGGCGATGCGTTCTTCGACGGGCGTATCGGCCCATGCTTCAAAGGCGGCGCGGGCGGCCTGGCAAGCCTGCTCCACTTCGTTTTCCGTAGCTTCCAGGCTAGCCCAGGTCTGCTTGCCGTTCGACGGGTCGATGGTGACCAGTTCGCGGCCCGTGCCTGGCAGCCAGGCGCCGTTGATGAAGTTCGATGCTGCGGTAGACGAATTAAATACGTTAGACATGGGGATGCTTCCTCGGGTTGAGTGACAAGGTGCGCACGGTGTCGCCGTGATGGCAGCGCAGCAAATGCAGTTCATCGTCGTCCAGCGCGATCTTGCCGCTGTGCGGATTGGCGCTGGTGACGATCATGCGGAAATCTTTCAGGTCGGTATTCGACACCAGGTAAGGCTCGGCCTGGACGGCATCGCCGCACACTTCAGGCGCAGCGTCGGCGTCAAGCACGGCCGGCATGCTGTCGCGCATGGCGCGCAGTTCGGACACGCGCGCCTGCAGCACGGGACCGGCGTCGAAAATGTCAACATAGCCCTCGAAGTGCAAGCCTTCCTGCTCCAGCAGGCGGCGCGCGGGCGCCGTGCTCAGATGCACCTTGCCGATGACTTCCTGCGCCTCGTCGGGCAGGTAGGCCACGTACATGGGCTGGCGCGGCATCAACTCGGCGATGAAGGATTTTTTGCCGAGGCTCGTCAAGTCGTCGACGTGGTGGAAATCCATCTTGAAGAAGTGGCGCCCCAGGCCCTCGTAGAATGGCGAGCTGCCGTCCGGCGCCTGGTAGCCGCGCATCTCCGCGATCAGTTTTTCCGTGAACAGGTGCGGGAACTGGGCGATGAAGAGGAAGCGGCTTTTCGACAGCAGCTTGCCGTTATTGCCGCTGCGGTAATCGGGATGCAAAAACAGCGAGCACAGTTCCGTGCTGCCTGTCAGGTCGTTCGACAGGTACAAGGTTTCCATGCGCGTAAACACGTCAAGTTCGCGGCTGGAATGGACCAGGGTGCCGATGCGGTAGTTATAGAACGGTTCTTCCAGGCCCACGGCGCCCTTGATGGCGCACACGCCGGCCAGGCGGCCTGTATCCGTATCCTCCATGACAAACATGTAGTCGCGCTTTTCAGGCGGGATGGTTTCGGCGAACGAGGCGCAGGCGATGGCCAGGCGGTCGCCCAGCATTTTCATGTCCGGCTTGAGGGTGGTCATGCCGGTGCCGACCTGGCTGGCCAAGCCGTACAGGGCGTCCAGGTCAGAAGCGTTGATGGCGCGTACTACTAGCATAATGTTCTCTCGGTTAGATGCGCACGCAAATGACGCTGTCGCCTTCGGCCACGGCCAGCGCCTCGAGCAGCTCTGGCGGCAAGCCGACGGTGTCCTGCGCTTCGAGCGCATCGCAGGTAAAGGTGACGGCGCGGAAGTTGCGCTCTGCGCCCGAAGCGACCGCGTAATGCACTTTCAGGCCCGTGCGGCTGGGCGTGACGCCTGCGACGACGCGGCGCGTAAGCGAGCCCGTAAACGAGCGCAGCGCATGCTTGTGCGCCTGCAGGATCGGGCCGCCATCGAAGATGTCAATGTAATCGTCGGCTTCAAAGCCTTCTTCCGTCAGCAGATTGAAAGCCAGTTCGCCGCTCGGGTGGATCTGGCCCATGGCCGCCTGCGCGTCGCCGGGCAGCAGCGGCACGTACACGGGGTAATGCGGCATCAGTTCGACGATCAGGGTGCGGTTACGCGCGCCGCCGATGACTTTTTCGGCATCGAGGAAATCCATCTGGAAGAATTTGCGGCCCAGCGCATCCCAGAACGGCGACTGGCCGTCGGCGTCCGTGATGCCGGCCAGCGGCACGAAGAAGCGGTCGCCGAAACGGTGCGGTGCCAGCACGGCAAACAGCAGCCGCGCGCGCGACAGCAAGGCCGCTTCCAGGCCCGCCTGCTCCATGTTGCGCACATAGAAACCGGACAGCTGCGAATACGCCGTCAACTCCGAGCACAGGGTCAGCGCATGCACGCTGTGGCTGATGTTCAGGTCGCGCGAGACTTGCTGGATGACGTCGTTGCGAAAGGAAAAATAGGTGCCGTTCGAGCCGGCCGAGGCAAAGATGGCGGCCGTGCCGGCGATGCTCTTGTCGAGCAGGGATTCAAGCACGAAGAGATACGATTCTTCGCTGGGGATGTCGACATGGGCGGCAAACGAGGCGATGGAGCGCTCGACGGAGGCGGCGATTTTTTCGCGCGTCTTCGGCAGGGTATGGACACCCGGCATGGTTACCGCGGCCAGCGCTTCGAGGGCTGCAATATCCGCAATTTCTACCGGACGGACAACATACATGGGTACTCCTTCAATGCTGACGATACATGGGCTGAAAACCCGGGTAGAACCAAGCCGGCCCGCAGCAAAGCGGCGGGCCGGTGATCAAACAGGGAGCTCGGCTAGCCTCAAGCTTTCAGCATGCCGTCGATGGCGACGCGCAGCAGACGGCCCGCTTCGGCTATCTGTTCGTCCGAGACGATCAGGGCCGGCGCCAGGCGCACCACGTCCATGCCGGCGATCAGCACCATCAAGCCTTGCGCTTCGGCCGCTTTCTGGATGTCTTTCGCGCGGCCCTTGAAGGCATCGGTAACTACCAGGCCCAGCAGCAAACCGCTGCCGCGCACGACGGAGAACACTTGCGGGTAATCCGTGATCAAGCCTTGCAGCATGGCGATGGTGTTGACGCTCGCTTCTTTCACGCGCGCCAGGAACGCCGGCGTGTTGATCGTTTCCAGCACGGTCAGGGCCACGGTGGCGGCCAGCGGGTTGCCGCCGTAGGTGGTGCCGTGGGTGCCGACGGCCAGGGTTTGCGCCAGTTCATTCGTGGTCAGCATGGCGCCGATCGGGTAGCCGTTGCCCAGCGCCTTGGCGGCCGTCAGGATGTCCGGCGTGACGCCGTAGCCCATGTAGGCGAACAACGCGCCAGTGCGGCCCATGCCGCTCTGGACTTCGTCGAAAATCAGCAGGGCGCCCGTCTTGTCGCACAGGGCGCGCAGCTCCTTGAGGAATTCCGGATTACCTGGCACCACGCCGCCTTCGCCTTGTACCGGCTCGACGATCACGGCGCACACGTCATCGCCGATGGCGGCGCGCGCCGCTTCGATGTCGTTGTAGGCGATGTGGTCGATCGACGGCGGCAGCGGCTCGAAGCCTTCCGTGTACTTGGCCTGGCCGCCGACGGAGACCGTAAACAGGGTGCGGCCGTGGAAGGAGCTGAAGCACGAGATGATGCGCGACTTGTGCGCGCCAAACTTGGTGTGCGCATACTTGCGCGCCAGTTTCAGGGCCGCTTCGTTGGCTTCCGCGCCCGAGTTGCAGAAGAAGGCGCGGTCGGCGAAGGTCGCTTCCGTCAGGGCCAGCGCCAGGCGCAGGACAGGCTCATTGGTGTAGCCGTTGCCCAAATGCCACAAATTATTGATTTGCTTGGTCAGCACGTCGACCAGGGCGGGATGGCAATGGCCCAGGCTGTTGACGGCGATGCCGGAGGTGAAATCGAGGTAATGCTTGCCTGACTGGTCCCACAGATCCAGACCGGAACCGCGCACGGGCACCATGGCAGCAGGGGCGTAGGTAGGAACGAGGACCTGGTCAAAGGTTTCCCGGGTGACTGGACGAGCCGTTACGGTCGAATCAAGCTTGGCATTCATAGCATTTCCCCATCAATATGTTAGGTACTCCGCAGCTACGACAGCTACGTGTGTACTGCATTATAAAAAGCGGGATGCTAAAACTCTTTTGAATCTGCGACAAGGATTTTCACAATTCATCACAGCTGCCTTGACGCGGCGCTAGGCCGGCGGCATCAGCTTGCGCTGCCGCTCTTCACGGGGGGTATTGCCAAATAAAGTACCAAACGCCGTGGAAAAGTGGGAACCGGAGGAAAAGCCGCACATCAGGCCAACTTGCACGATGGAATAATGTGTATCAAGCAATAATTGCCGCGAGCGCTGCAGGCGCAGCTCCAGGTAGTAGCGCGACGGCAGGCTGCCCAGGTATTGCTTGAACAGCCGCTCGAGCTGCCGCCGCGACAGGCCCACCAGGCTGGCGATGTCGTCGGTCGACAGCGGTTCTTCGATATTGGCCTCCATCAAGGTCACCGCTTCGGACAATTTCGGCTGCAGCACGCCGAAGCGCGCCTGCAGGGCCACGCGCTGGCGCTCTTCCTTGCCGCGCACCTTGTCCACGCACAACGCCTCCTTGACGAGCGCCTGCACGTCGGCGCCAAAGATGGTCTCGATCAGGGTCAGCGAAAAATCGATGCTGGCCGCGCCGCCGCAGCAGGTAACGTGCGGACCGTCGATATCGAACAAATGCGGCGTCAAGATGGCCCGTTCGGCCTTCGCTTCCGCATCGGCATACAAGGCCCAGGGCAAGGCGATGCGCACGCCATCCATGACGCCCGCGTCGGCCAGCCACAGCACGGCAGCGCCCACGCCGCCCCAGAATGGCGCCGAGCGGCAGCGTTCGATCACGGCCCGGCACAGCTCGGCGCGCAGCGGCGCCTCCGTTTCATCGGCCACCAGCAGTGCGATATGCCAGTTGCCGCCCTGCGCGGCCACCTGTTCCGGCGTGCGCACGTCCAGCTGCAGTGCCTCCGGCCCCAGCGCCCGCGCGCACAGGCGCAGCGGCTGCACCAGGCCTGCCCAGGTAATCGATTCGGCATCGCCGGCATGCACCAGCAGCAAACGCAGCGGTTTGTCGAGGCCGATACGGGAAAGATTAGCGAAGGACATCGGCGAGGCGGGCCAGGGGCAAGGGCTGAGTTGCCCACATGATACCGGACTTCCGCCCCATCGAGCCCCTCATGCAAGGGCACATCCTGGCGCGGCGGAAAAAAGCGGGGCGGAAGGATATAATCCCCCCCATGGGTGAACGATATTTAAAAAGTATCCGGCTGCTGGCCGAATGCATGCAAGGCTTCGAGCGGTTTTCTGGCGACTTCGTGCGCCAGTACGGCTTGACGCATGCGCAATTCGACATCATCGCCACGCTCGGCAACACCTGTGGCATGTCCTACAAGGAACTGGGCCAGAAAACCCTGATCACCAAGGGTACCTTGACGGGCGTGGTGGACCGGCTGGAACAAAAGGGGCTGGTAATCCGCGAACGTTGTCCACGCGACAAGCGTTCCTATTACGTGCGCCTGAGTTGCGCGGGCGAACAGGTGTTCCATGACGTGTTCCCCAAGCTGACAAAGCAGGGCCAGCGCCTGTTCGACGGCTATACCGAAGACGATTTCATGCGGTTGGAAACCACCCTGGCGGGCTTGAAGCACGCCATCGCCAACGGCCACGGCTGACCATTCACCAAGCACAGACATTCAAACAAGACAAAGGAAACCAAGTTGAAAACCACACTGCTCGAAGGCAAAAAGCCCGCTCATTTCGATAAACACATCATCGGCAACCTGCTGCTCAACGCCAGCACGCCGGAACTGGTGCGCCAGGAAAAACTGATCATCGGCGTGCGCAACGAAGACGGCGAAATCTACCGCCTGATCGGCGCCACCAAGCACAACAGCTTCATGAACGCCGTCGAGGAATTGTTCGACCTGGGCCTGACGGATGAACTGGAAGACAGCGACGAGCTGGTTGAAGGCTGTGACGCCATCTTCAGCGAAGCTCTGTAGCAGCGCTTTCGACAGGACCTGCTGCGCGATGGTCCTGTCCAGCGCTGTGACGATCGCTGTCGTTAAAAAAGGCATGCCACCAATATAGGGGCATGCCTTTTTTCGTTTACGGGGCAGTTGCTTGCCTTTTGCTAAGCTGTTTGCGAAAAGATCATGGTTAAAAAGTTCCGCACGGAAATATTGCGAGTATAATTTTTTCAATGAACAGACTCGACGCCTTTAAAAGCATCGCCGCACAAGCCGCTCGTGGCGAGCTGACCTTTCCTGCCAATGTGGACGCTTCGCTCAAGCTGCAAGAGGCGCTGGCCGATCCCGACTGCCATATCGAGGCCGCAGCCAAGCTGGTGCAGGCTGACCCGTTGCTGGCCGCGCGTACGGTGGCCATCGCCAATTCCGTGGCGTTCAACCGTTCCGGCAATGAAATCACCAGCGTGCGCAACGCCGTGCAGCGGCTCGGCGTGCGTACCCTGCAGTCGGTGGTGGCATCGCTGATCGTGCGCCAGCTGGGCAGCACCATCACCGATCCCGTGCTGCAAGCGAAGGCCAACCAGTTGTGGGAGCATACGGCGCATGTGGCGGCCCTGTCGCAGGTACTGGCCCGCCGCGTCACCAAGGTGGACCCCGATACGGCCCTGTTTGCCGGCATCATGCATGAAGTGGGCGGGTTTTATCTGCTGTCGCGCGCGGCCGAATTCCCCGGCATCCTCGACGGCGAACCGGAGGACTGGGTCGAACATGGCGAACAAGCCATCGGCCATGGCGTCCTGACCAAACTGAAGGTGCCGGAAGCCGTGATGGGCGCCATCGATGCGCTGTGGGAAGGCTTGCGCGCCATTCCGCCCGAATCGCTGGGCGACACCCTGCTGCTGGCGAATGACCTGGCACCCGTCTCGTCGCCCCTCAACGAAAGCCCGGCCGCCATCGCCGTACGGGCCGCCCGCGCCGCGCGCAGCATCGATTGCCTGATCGGCGACGATGCGACCTTGTCGAGCATCATGGAAGAATCGGACGATGAAGTGCAGTCGCTGCTGAAGGTGCTCGTGCACTAGCCTGCCGGCTTGCTGGCTGCTGGCGGCGGTGCCGCCGGCTTGACCGTGTCGACGATCAGCACATGCTTGTCCATGGCCTGCGTTCCCTGCTTTTGCTGGACGACTTGCGTGGCGACCGCCTTGGTACTCAACAGGGGTTTCGGATGGCGTGGCATGAACATGGCGTACCTGCTGGCAGTGGGATAGGCCCCATATGTGCAGCAAGTATCAAATTATCAAGACCACCTCAAACGCCGGACAAAAAAAACCCGCTCGAAAGCGGGTAAAGTCCAAAGCTAGGGATGTCCTGAAAGAGACAGCCCTATCTTATGCGGTGCGCCGCGCCAGCTCCGTGCGCTGGCACACTTAGCGCGCAGATTATCCCGGCGATAGCTGCACGTCCGTTTCCTGCCAGGCGCGCAGCTGCCGCACGCGGGCAAACCACGCCTGGATGTGCTGGTACTGCGCCAGCGGCAGCCGCACGGCCTCGCTGTACATCAGCGGCGCGGCCACGGCGAAATCGGCCAGGGTCACGCCTTCTCCGCTGAGCCAGCCGCGTCCCGCCAGATGCGCGTCCAGCACCACGGCGCACTCATGCAGATCGCGCTCGCCGCGCGCTTCTTCCAGCGGATCCGCCGGACCATTGCCCGTCATGCCCTTCCAGGCGCGTTCCCAGGCCAGCACGCTGATGGCGGGCGCGAAGTGCTGCGCGGCCCAGAACAGCCAGCGGTTGACGTCGGCGCGGGCTTGCGGCGCCTGCGGATAAATCGTCTGGCCCGGCACCTGCTCGGCCAGGTATTGCATGATGGCGCACGATTCCCACAGCAGAAAAGCGCCATCGGCCAGCACGGGGACCTTGCCGTTCGGATTCAACTCGGACAGACGGCGGCGGTCATCCGCATTCATCAGGTCGACTTCCGCCAGTTCCAGCGGCAGGCCGAGGTGGATCGCCGTCATCAGGGCACGGCGGGCATTCGAGGACATGGGGTGGTGGTATAGACGCATGGCAGATGGCTCCGGTGAGTGAAGAAGCCACCATCGTAGTCGCCGTCACTGACAGTTTTTGTCAGGAGCGAATATCAGGATTCCGGATCGATATCGTGCGCCTTGCGCCAGGCATCCAGCAGCACATGGCGCCGCGTGGGATAGCGTTCGTCATGCTGCTGCACGCTGGCGATGCGGTCGATGCGGAAATGCCGGTAATCGCCGCGCAGCTCGCACCACGCAGCCAGCAGGCGCTTGCCTTCGAAAAACGCCAGGGCAAACGGCCACACCGTGCGCGAGGTGGCGCTGCCATGCTCATCCTGGTAGCCCAGGGTGAGCTTCTGTTCGTAGCGGATGGCCTCGCGCACGGGCTGCACGTAGCGGTCGGCCGGCTGCGTGCCATCGGCGGGGCGCCCCAGCGGCACCCACAAGCTGGTCTCGGCCATGCTGTCGCGCAAGTCGCGCGGCGAGGCGGCAGCGATCTTCGCCAGGGCATTGCTGGCCGCCTGCGCCAGGCCCGCATCGCCCTGCCGACGCACCCAGCGCGCGCCCAGCACCAGCGCTTCCAGTTCATCGGCGCCAAACATCAGCGGCGGCAAGAAGGCGCCACGGCGCAGCACATAGCCGATGCCGGCCTCGCCCTGCAGGGGCGCGCCCAATTCGGCCAGGGTCTGGATATCGCGATAAATCGTGCGCTCGGAAACGCCCAGCTGCTGCGCCAGCTGGGCTGCCGTGACGGGCACGCGCCTGGCGCGCATGGCGTCCATCAGCAGGAACAGGCGGCCGCTGCGGCTCATGGACAGGCCTGCAAAGCCTGGTCGCCCATGACCAGGGCCGACAGGGCCGGCACGTACAGATAGCCGTCGGACGCCAGGCGCGCCGCGCGCGTCCCCTCTTGCACGCCGGCGATGCCGTAGCAGCGCTGCAGCCGGCCGGCGGCAGGCCACCAGTAGACGGCCGCCTCCTGGTCGGGAAAGCGCTGGCGCACGCTCTCGGCCTGCGCCGCCACTTGCCGGAAATCGCGGTAAAAGGCGGGCGAGATGCCCAGCTCCGTGGCAAACGCCGTTTCCAGCGCTGCCGTCTCTGCCAATTGGGCCGCCAGCGCCGCCGTTTCACGGTCAAGCGCATCGGCCGGCACGTCCGCCTCGACCAGGCTGCGGCGCATGCGCTCCGGGCCAGCCTGCGCCCGCAGGAACGCCGATTCCTGCAGCGCCAGCACGGCACCGGCGGGGATATGCACATGGCGCGCGGCCGGGAAGACGTACAGCGCGCAGCTGCCCGCGCAGACGGTGTCGACGGACAAGTCCCACTGCTGCTGACGCAGGTAGCGCCCCAGCAACATTGCCGCCTGCGGATCGCCGCCGTCGCTATTCACGCGCAACATGGTGGTTTCCCCCATAGCCAGTTGCCGCACCTTGTCCACATCACCGCCAGCGATGGCGCCGCGCAGGACGATGGCATCGCCGGCCATCCGGCTGACATCCGCCGCGCCGGCCAGCGCGGTCACGCCCATCATCGCCGCCATCCATAAAAAACGCTTCATCGTCATCCGTCACAAAAAAAAACGACCACCGCGAGGGGTGATCGTTCTTGGGTTCGCTGTGCAAAAACCTGCGTTTACACCACGGCGCCGTCGGTTTCGTCTTTTTCCTTGATCGGCTTGATCAAGTCTTCGCGCTTGACGCCCAGCCACATGGCGATCGAGGCCGCGACGAACACGGAGGAGTAAATACCGAAGCAGATACCGATGGTCAGCGCCAGCGCGAAATGGTGCAGGGTCTGGCCGCCGAAGACCAGCATCGACAGCACCATCATCTGGGTCGAGCCGTGGGTGATGATGGTACGCGAAATGGTGCTGGTGATCGCGTTATCGATCACTTCATGCACGGAAGCCTTGCGCTGCTTGCGGAAGTTTTCGCGGATACGGTCAAAGATCACCACCGATTCGTTGACGGAATAACCGAGCACCGCCAGGATGGCCGCCAGCACCGTCAGCGAGAATTCCCACTGGAAGAAGGCAAAGAAGCCCAGGATGATGACCACGTCATGCAAGTTGGCGATAATCGCCGACACGGCGTATTTCCATTCGAAGCGCACGGCCAGGTAGATCATCACAAACACGACAACCATCACCAGCGCGTTCAAGCCGTTCTGCGTCAGTTCCTCGCCCACTTGCGGGCCGACGAATTCGACTTTCTGCAGCACCAGCGCTTCGTTGCCGGCAGGGTCCACGCAGGCGGTCTTGATGACGTGCTCGCCCTTGTCGGTGACGGTATCGATGCCCTTGGTCGTGCCTTGCTCGGCCTTGCACAGCGTTTCAAACACGCGCTGCGAGGTATTCGCGGCAGTCACGCCCTTTTCCACCGGCAGGCGTATCATCACGTCGCGCGCCGTATCGAAGCTGGTCACGCCCGGCTCTTCATAGCCGAGGCCGATCAGGGTGCCGCGTATGCCTTCAAGATTGGCCGCTTTCGGGTATTTGACCTCCATCAGGGTGCCGCCCTTGAATTCCACGGACAAGTGCAAACCCTTGTGGAACAAGAAGAAGACGGCGGCAATGAAGGTCACGGCCGAAATGACGTTGAAAATCAACGCATGGCGCATGAAGGGAATATCTTTTTTGATCCGGAAAAATTCCATGAAATCCTCTGAGTTCTATTCTGTGCGTCCGGCGACTGGGCCGCAGGACGCTATCGCTGTTGACGCTATTCGGTAAGTCGGAGCCCTGGCTTATTTGCTCGTGCCCGGTACCCAGACCGTGCCGATCGACAAGGTCGTCAGCTTTTTCTTGCGGCCATACCAGAGGTTGACCACGCCGCGCGAGACGAAAACGGAGGAGAACATCGAGGTCAGGATACCCAGGCAATGCACAACAGCGAAGCCGCGCACGGGACCGCTGCCGAAGGCCAGCAGTGCCAGGCCGACGATCAGGGTGGTCACGTTCGAATCGAGAATCGTGGCCCAGGCGCGGTCGAAGCCGGCGGCGATCGCCGCTTGCGGCGTATTGCCGGCGCGCAGCTCTTCGCGGATACGTTCATTGATCAGCACGTTGGCGTCAATCGCCATGCCCAGTGCCAGCGCGATAGCGGCGATACCTGGCAAGGTCAGCGTCACCTGAATCATCGACAGCAAGCCGACCAGCAGCAGCAGGTTGGTGGCCAGGGCCAGTACGCTGAAGGCGCCGAACAGCATGTAATAGGCGATCATGAAGATGGCGATGGCGATGAAGCCGTACAGGGTCGAGTGGAAGCCCTTGGCGATGTTTTCCGCGCCCAGCTGCGGTCCGATCGTGCGTTCTTCGATGACGGTCATCGGTGCGGACAGGGCGCCCGAGCGCAGCAGCAGCGCCAGTTCATTCGCGTTTTCCGCGCCGCCCATGCCTGTGATCTGGAAGCGCGAACCGAGTTCCTGCTGGATCGTCGCGACAGACAATACTTCCGGCTTGCCTTTTTCAAACAGCACGATGGCCATGCGCTTGCCGACGCGTTCGCGCGTCGCTTCGCGCATCTTGCGTCCGCCGTCGCCATTCAGGTCGATCGACACGGCCGCTTGCTGGTTCTGGTCGAAGCTGGCCGTGGCGCTGGAAATATAGTCGCCCGTCAGGATCACGTCTTTCGCCAGCACGACAGGGACGCCCTTGCCGACAGTGAACAGTTCCGAGTTGAACGGGATGGCGCTCGACAGTTCGGTGCCAGGCACGATGGTTTCATCGACCAGGCGCACTTCCAGGGTGGCGGTGCGGCCGATGATGGCTTTCGCGCGGGCCACGTCCTGCACGCCAGGCAATTGCACCACGATGCGGTCAGGGCCTTGCTGCTGGATCAGCGGCTCAGCCACGCCCAGCTCATTGACGCGCTTGGACAGGGTGGAGATATTCTGTTTTACGCCTTCGTCGATGGTTGCCTTCAGGGCCGCCGGTTTCAGGGTGATGCTCAGTTTCAAATCGCTGCCTTCGCCCGCATCGGCGAACGCCAGTTCCGTCATCTGGTCGGACAGGACATTTTTTGCCTTCAGGCGCGTCTCGGCGTCACGGAAGTTGATTTGCACGCTGTCGCCCACGCGTTCGATGCCGGCGTGGCGGATATTCTTGTCGCGCAACACGCTACGCGCGGCGGACTGGACGCCCTGGACTTTCTTGTTCAGTACGGCTTTCGCATCGACCTGCATCAGGAAGTGCACGCCACCGCGCAAATCCAGGCCCAGGAACATGGGCAAGGCATGCAATTTTTGCATCCACATTGGGGTATTGGCTTGCAGGTTGACCGTCACAATGAACGCGGGATCGGTGGAATCGGGATTCAGATCCTTTTCCAGCACCAGTTTTGCCTTGAACTGGGTATCGGGATCGGCAAAACGCACGCGCACGGAGGCGAGATTGCCGGCGCCATCCATGGTGACGCCTTCCGACTTGACGTTCTCTTTCGTCAATATTTGCTCGACTTGCGTCATCAGCTCGCCCGTCACTTTGACGGTCGACTTGCCGCTGGTTACTTGCAGCGCCGGTGACTCACCGAAATAGTTGGGCGCCGTATAGAGTGCGCCCAGCAATAAGGCGACGACGATGATGATGTATTTCCAGGCAGGATAGCGATTCATAGTGATTCAGCGTTCAGTGTTGAGCGTCGGAGGCGTCGCGAGGGGCGGCCGATAGCCGCCCCGGATCTGTCATTGCCGAGGCAATGACAGCGAGGAATTACAGCGCCTTCAGGGTGCCTTTAGGCAGCAAGGTGGTGATGGAGCTCTTTTGCACCGTGATTTCGGTGCCGGCCGCCACTTCGATGGTGACGTAAGCGTCCACTACCTTGGAAACACGGCCCAGCATGCCGCCGGCGGTGACGACTTCGTCCCCCTTGGCCAGCGCGTCCATCATCGCCCGTTGTTCTTTGGCGCGTTTTTGCTGTGGGCGGATCATCAGGAAATACATGACCACGAACATCAATACCAGCGGCAGGAAGCTGGTCAGGTTGCCGCCGAGGCCCAGGGCTTCGGTTGGGGCTTGCGCATAAGCGTTGGAAATGAAAAACACGGTGACTCCAGTTCTAATCAGTTTGAAAAAATAGCGCTGTATTCTAGCATTGGCTATACGTCATAACCCGAATTGCAGCCATGGCAACTTTAAATGGGGCTAAAAAAGCATTATGCAATGCTTTATCGCCCCAGTCCAAGCACCAATACACAAAACTTCCGGCCATGCCGCAGCCAGGGCTCAAGCTAAGCTTTTCTTAAGTTCCCCGTGCGCGTTCCGCATGGAATTGCAGGGTAAACGCGTGGAAACGGTCTTCGTCCAGCGCCTCGCGCATCTGACGCATCAAGTCCAGGTAGTAATGCAGGTTGTGGATGGTGTTCAGGCGCGCACCGAGGATTTCCTTGGACCGGTGCAAATGGTGCAGGTACGCGCGCGAAAAATTGCGGCAAGCGTAGCAGCTGCAGGTCTCGTCCAGCGGCGCCTGGTCTTCCTTGTACTTGGCGTTCTTGATCTTGATGTCGCCAAAACGGGTAAACAGCCAGCCATTGCGGGCGTTACGCGTCGGCATGACGCAGTCGAACATGTCGATGCCGTTCGACACGCCCGCCACCAGGTCTTCCGGCGTGCCCACGCCCATCAGATAATGCGGCTTGTTGGCCGGCAAGCGCGGTCCCACGTGAGCCAGCATGCGCATCATGTCTTCCTTCGGCTCGCCGACGGACAGGCCGCCAATGGCGATGCCGGGGAAATCGATCTCTTCCAGCTTGGCCAGCGACTCGTCGCGCAGCATTTCGAACATGCCGCCCTGCACGATGCCAAACAGCGCATTCGGGTTTTCGCCGCGGTGGAACTCATCCTTCGAGCGCTGCGCCCAGCGCAGGGACATGCGCATGGACTTGGCCGCTTCCTCGATGGTGGCCGGGCGGCCCTGGATTTCGTACGGCGTGCATTCGTCGAACTGCATGACGATGTCGGAATTCAAGACGCGCTGCACCTGCATCGACACTTCCGGCGAGAGGAACAGTTTATCGCCATTGATGGGCGAATTGAAATGCACGCCCTCTTCCGTGATCTTGCGCATGGCGCCCAGCGAAAACACCTGGAAGCCGCCCGAATCCGTCAAGATCGGCTTGTTCCAGCCCATGAAGCCATGCAAGCCGCCGAATTTCTCCATGACGGTGTTGCCTGGACGCAACCACAGGTGAAACGTGTTACCCAGGATGATCTGCGCGTCGATCTCGTTGAGTTCCAGCGGCGACATGGCTTTCACGGAACCGTAAGTGCCCACTGGCATGAAGATCGGCGTCTGCACGATGCCATGGTTGAGTTTCAAGGTGCCGCGGCGTGCCTTGGTCAGGCCGCTCGTGTCGGTCTTGAGTAGTTTAAATTCCAGCATGTCAGTCTTTCACGGGAGTATCAAGGTTCAGCGCAGCGCGCGATTGCGTGGTGAGCAGCATCGCGTCGCCATAGCTGAAGAAACGGTAATTCTGCGCGATCGCATGCGCGTAGGCGCTGCGGATCGGCTCATAGCCGGCAAAGGCCGACACCAGCATCAGCAGGGTCGACTTCGGCAAATGGAAGTTGGTGATCAGGCGCGTTACCGTTTTAAATGCATAGCCGGGCGTGATGAACAGGGCCGTATCGGCGCTGCCCGCCACCAACTGGCCGCTTTGCGAGGCCGATTCCAGCGCGCGCAGGCTGGTCGTGCCGACGGCGACCACGTCGCGCCCGGCAAGTTGGGCGGCGCGCACGGCGTCGACGGTTTCCTGCGGCATGGTGTACCACTCGGTATGCATCTTGTGTTCGGCCAGCACCTCCGTGCGCACGGGCTGGAAGGTGCCGGCGCCCACGTGCAGGGTCACATAGGCAAAGTTGACGCCCTTCGCTTTCAGCTGGTCGAGCAGGGCCTGGTCGAAATGCAGGCCGGCCGTCGGTGCCGCCACGGCGCCGGGCACCTTGTTGAACACGGTCTGGTAGCGCGTTTCGTCAAATTCGTCCGCATCGTGCTCGATGTAGGGCGGCAGCGGCAAACGGCCATGCGCCTCGATCAGCTCGAACACGTCGGCGTCGAAGTGCAGCGTAAAGAATTCGCCGGCGCGCTGACCGACCGTCACGTCGAAGGCGTCGGCCAGGCGGATGCGGCAGCCGGGCGGCGGCGACTTCGAGGCGCGCACCTGGGCCAGCACGGTGCGGTCGTCCAGCACGCGCTCGACGAGCGCCTCGATCTTGCCGCCGCTTTCCTTGACGCCGAAGAAGCGCGCTTTGAGCACGCGCGTATCGTTCATCACCAGCAGGTCGCCCGCCTGCAACAGCCCGACGATATCGGCAAAGCTGCGGTCAACCAGGGTATCGCCGTCCAGATGCAACAGGCGCGAGGCGCTGCGCTCGGCCAACGGAGTTTGCGCAATGTTTTCTTGCGGCAAATTAAAATCGAAATCGGAAAGCGAATACATGCGTTTTGCTTCAAAAGTACGTCAAAAATGATTAGGAGTGCGCAATGGAACATCTGGCACTATACTGTGCGCCTATACAGGCATTACAATAATCCGCCGCAACAACTACGACTGCGGTACGCACAGGGTGTGCCGGACAACCCTCTATTTTACGCTAGCGGCACCAAAACCTTGCATATGTCCGATCCAAAGCCCGATCTTCCTCCCGCAGCCAAGCCCGCCGCGAAGCCGAAAGCCGCCAAAAAAGTGGTCAGCACGGAAAGCCGGCTGGCCAAACTGGGCTTGCGCACGGATATGGACCTGGTGCTGCACCTGCCGATGCGCTACGAGGACGAAACCAAGGTCTACACGATACGCGACGCCTGCCTGCGCGGCGGCGAGTCGTGGCAAGTCGAGGGCATCGTCACCAAGTGCGAAGTCAATTTTAAGCCGCGCAAGCAATTGCTGGTGACGATCGCCGATGAAACGGGCAATTTGCTGCTGCGCTTCATGAATTTCTATGGCAGCCAGGTCAAGCAACTGGCCGAAGGCACGCGGGTCCGCGCGCGCGCCGAACTCAAACACGGCTTTTTCGGCGCCGAGATGGTGCACCCGACGTATAAAGTTGTCAACGAAGGCGCGCCGCTGCCCACAGCCCTGACGCCCGTATACCCATCCGGCGAAGGCCTGTCGCAGCACGTGCTGCGGCGCGAAATCGCCGACGCCATGCGCCGCATCGACTGGCAAGACACCTTGCCCGATCATCTGCTGCGCGACATGCAGCTGTCGCCGTTCCGCGCCGCCGTGCACCTGCTGCACTATCCGCCGCAGGACATCGATGAAAGCGCGCTGATGGACCGCTCGCACCCGGCCTGGGTGCGCATGAAGTTCGATGAGCTGCTGGCGCAGCAGCTGTCGCTGAAACGCGCCCAGCGCGCGCGCCGCTCGAAAGGCGCCGCCTCGCTGCCCGTCGTCGGGACTTTATCGAAGGCCTTCGGCGCCGCCCTGCCCTTCAAGCTGACGGGTGCGCAGGCGCGCGTGCTCGAGGAAATCCGCGCCGACCTGCGCCAGCCGTATCCGATGCAGCGCCTGCTGCAAGGCGACGTCGGCAGCGGCAAGACGGTCGTCGCCGCCCTGTCGGCCACGCAAGCCATCGACAGCGGCTACCAGGCCGCGCTGATGGCGCCCACGGAGATCCTGGCCGAGCAGCACTTCCGCAAGATCGCCGCTTGGATGGAGCCGCTGGGCGTGAAGGTGGCCTGGCTGACGGGCAGCTTGAAGAAAAAAGAAAAGACGGCAGCGCTGGCCCTGATCGAATCGGGTGAAGCGCAGCTGGTGATCGGCACGCATGCGCTGATCCAGGACAATGTGCTGTTTGCCAAACTGGGCCTGGTGATCGTCGACGAGCAGCACCGCTTCGGCGTGGGCCAGCGCCTGACCTTGCGCAACAAGGGCGACAGCGCGGCCGTGCCGCACCAGCTGATGATGTCGGCCACGCCGATTCCGCGCACCCTGGCCATGACATATTACGCCGACCTGGAAGTGTCGGTGATCGACGAGCTGCCGCCGGGCCGCAGCCCCATCGTCACGCGCGCCATCGACCAGAACCGGCGCGACGAAGTCATCGCCCGCGTGTATGCGGCCGCACTGGAAGGCCGGCAGGTGTACTGGGTCTGCCCGCTGATCGAGGAATCGGAAGCGCTGCAGCTACAGACGGCCACCGACACCTACATGATGCTTGCCGAAGCCCTGCCCGCGCTACAGGTGGGCCTCGTGCACGGCCGCCTGAAGCCGGCGGAAAAGCAGGAAGTGATGGATGCCTTCATCGCCGGGCATATCCACGTGCTGGTGGCCACCACCGTCATCGAGGTGGGCGTCGACGTGCCGAACGCTTCGCTGATGGTGATCGAGCATGCCGAGCGCTTCGGCTTGTCGCAGCTGCACCAGCTGCGCGGGCGCGTGGGGCGAGGATCGGCGGCCAGCGTCTGCCTGCTGCTGTACCAGGGCCCGCTGGGCGGCGTGGCGCGCCAGCGCTTGATGACCATGCGCGAAACGACGGACGGTTTTGAAATTGCCCGCCGCGACCTGGAAATCCGCGGCCCCGGCGAATTCCTCGGCGCGCGCCAGTCCGGCCAGGCCATGCTGCGCTTCGCCGACCTGGAAACGGATCAATGGCTGGTCGATCAGGCGCGCGACGTGGCGCACGACCTGCTGCACGCTACCACGACGGCCGCCGCGGCCACCGTGGAAGCGCACCTGGCGCGCTGGCTGGGTGGCAAAGAGGAATTTTTGAAGGTGTAAGGCCGGATGCCCGCTACATGCACATCCAGAAGCGGTTCGCCAGGTCCAGCATGAAATCGGGACGCAGATAGGCCAGGAAGACGAGAGCCAGCAGCGCGGCGCCAGCCAGGCGCCATAGCCAGGTGCGCCAGCTGGCCATTACGCGGCCACCGCCACGCGCTTGACGGCGCGCTCGTCGATGGGCAGGTTGATCAGCGCGGCCAGCAAGCCCAGGCCGATGGTGATCATCCACACGATGTGGTAACTGCCCTGGTGCTCGTACAGATAGCCGCCCAGCCACGCGCCAAGGAAACTGCCCACCTGGTGCGAGAAGAACACCATCCCCGCCAGCATCGACAGATGCTTCACGCCGAAGATGCCGGCGATGATGCCGTTCGTCAGCGGCACGGTCGACAGCCACAGCACACCCATGCCGGCGGCGAACAAGTACACGGACCACGCCGACAAAGGCGCCAGCAGGAACACGGTGATGACCACGGCGCGCGTCACGTAGATGGCCGACAGCAGGTAGCGCTTGGCGATCTTGCCACCGAGTTTGCCCGCATAGTAGGAGCCGACGATGTTGAACAGGCCGATCAGCGCCAGCGCCGTGACGGCGATATTCGGATTCATCAGGCCCTGGTCCTTCAGGTAGGCCGGCAAGTGCACGCCGATGAACACCAGCTGGAAGCCGCAGACGAAATACCCTGCCAGCAGCAGCCAGAACGAACGGCTGGCGATGGCTTCGCTGAAGGCGGCGCCCACGCTTTGCTGCGGACCGCTGGCGTGCGACACGGGCGGCTCGCGCAAGTAGAAGGCCATCGGGATCATGGCCAGCAGCACCAGCGCGGCCAGCACATAAAAGGCGTTTTGCCAGCCCACGGCGGAAATCAGTTGCTGCTCGACCGGCATCATCAGGAACTGGCCGAACGAGCCGGCCGCCGACGAAATGCCGAAGGCCCACGAGCGCTGCTCGGGCGGCGCGCTGCGGCCGATGATGCCGCTGATGGCGCCAAAGGCCGTGCAGGCCAGCGCCAGGCCGATGAAGATGCCGGAACCGACGATGAACAGCGTGGGCTGCGTCACGAGCGCCATCCACACCAGGCCCGCCATGTAGCTGATGGCGCCGACGATGACGACGCGCATGGTGCCGAAACGGTCGGCCGCCATGCCGGCGAACGGGCCGAAGACGCCCCACATCAGGTTTTGCATGGCCAGCGCCAGCGAATACGTTTCGCGCGTCCAGCCATTCGCTTGCGAGATCGGCTGCATCCAGAAACCCAGGCCATGGCGCACGCCCATCGCCAGGGTCAGCACGACGCCGCTGGCGATGAGGACAGTTTTCAGGCTGGGACGGGATGGGTGCAATGTCATGGGATTCCTGTTCACGCCTGGTCGGCTCGGTAAACGAGGCCGATCTGGCCACGCATGGTGTCAAGGTTATGCATCAGCGCCACGCTGTCCGCATGCAGCATGACGGGACTTTCCAGCAAGCCGGCACGGATGCAGCGCATCGCCTCGATCGCCTCGTGCGCGTAGCCGTTGCCCAGGTGCGGCATGGCGACGACGCGGCGCCCGCCATCCATCGTTTCGACGATCAGGTGGTCGGGTTTGTAAAAACGGTTGGGCAGCCGAATCCGCCCCAGGCTGCCGGAAATGGTCATTTCCGTCGGCGTCTGCGCGCGCAGGCTGCAGGCGCAGGACGAGGTGCCCCCGCCCGCGTGCCGCAGCGAGAACACGACCTGCTCATCGACGCCTGTGGCGCCCATCTCGGCCAGCGCCTGTACCTGCGATACGGAGCCGAGGAAGAAGGCCGCCATCGACAGCGGATAAATGCCCACGTCGAGCAGCGCGCCGCCGCCGAGTTCCGGATTGAACATGCGGTGCTCGGGCGGGAAATTGGCGACAAAACCGATGTCGGCCTGCACCTGCTGCAGCACGCCGATTTCGCCGCTGGCGATGATGCGCTGCGCTTCCTGCACGGCGGGCAGGAAACGGCTCCACATGGCTTCCATCAAAAACAGTTTTTTGTCGCGCGCCAGGTCGACCACGGCCTGCGCTTCGCGCGCATTCATGGTGAACGGTTTTTCGCACACGACGTGCTTGCCGGCGGTCAGGCACAGCATGGCATTTTCAGCATGCAGAGTGTGCGGCGTGGCGATATAGATCACATCCACGTCCGGGTCCATGGCCAGCGCCTGGTAGGAACCGTGGCAACGCTCAATGCCGAATTCGGCGCCGAAGGCCTGTGCGCCAGTCTCGCTGCGCGAAGCCACCGCCACCAGTTGCGCACCGGGTGCATCGCGCAGGCCATTGGCCATCGCGCGGGCGATCTTGCCGGTGCCGAGGATGCCCCAGCGGACGGTATTTTCCATGCTATTGATCTCTTTCTGCGCCAGCCACCTTGCGCTTCGGGCGGAACACCGCCGCGTCATTGTAAAAATCGTCGTCCTGGCCCTCGCACCAGCCGGGCAAACCGAGCACGGGCAGCGGCGTGAAGTCCGCCGTGGTGAGGCTTTGCTGCGCCAGGTCCTGCGCCACCCGCTCGTCGAGCCAGGCGCGGCGTGCCGCATCGTCCAGGGTGAAATAGGCGTCGCCGGCGAAGATCACGCGCGTATGCGCCGTGATGGCCTTGCGCGGCGCCACCAGTTTTTCCATCAGCGCGTGGCCGAACAGCCAGACCTCGGCGTCGCCGCCGGCGTCAAACTTGTCGCTCTGCGCAATGAACGCGCTGCGCCAGTCATGCCCGCGCAGCGCCGCTTCCAGCGCGCGCCCCGCATCGCTGTCGCGCAGCACCAGCAGGGCGGAATTTTCGTCAAAAATCGTCGCGCCATCGCGTGCGGGACCGCGCGATTTGCCGACGCCGGACAGGGCGATCTGCGCCGCCTGCAGCGCGTTCAATTGCCGCTTGATGCGTGGGAAAGTGAGCCACACGAGCGCGTTGAAAAAATCGTGCAGATTGTCGCGCGTGGGCACGCCGCCCGTCGCGCCGATGAACTCCTCGTAGGCGACGCCATCGGGCAGGTCCGCTTGCGGCACGAAAGCCAGCGGCAGGCCGGAGGGATTGCGCAAGTCCAGCTCCCGCGCCCGTCCGTTCAGCGCGGCGATCACCGTGTCGCGCTGCAGGTCCAGCTGCCGTCGCGCCGGCAGCACCGTGGCAAACCAGGGGCGGGTCCAGTCTATCGATGGCAGCATGGAGTAATTACACCATTTTCCAGTTGATCTGCTCGCCCGCATTGAGCGGAATCACATGGCTGTCGCCCAGCGGCAGCGAAGCTGGCAAGGTCCAGCTTTCGCGCTTCAGGGTGATGGTGTCCGTGTTGCGCGGCACGCCGTAAAAGGCGGGGCCGTGGAAGCTGGCGAACGCTTCCAGCTTGTCAAGCGCGCCGGCCCGTTCGAACGCTTCCGCATACATTTCCATCGCATGCAGGGCCGTGTAGCAGCCGGCGCAGCCGCAGGCCATTTCCTTGGCGCCTTGCGCGTGCGGCGCCGAGTCGGTGCCGAGGAAGAAGCGCTCGTCGCCGCTGGCCGCCGCCGTCATCAGCGCCAAGCGGTGCTCTTCGCGCTTGAGGATGGGCAGGCAGTAGTAATGCGGGCGGATGCCGCCCTTGAAAATCTCGTTGCGGTTGTACAGCAGATGGTGCGCAGTGATGGTGGCGGCGATGGGGCCTTCCGCTTCGGCCACATACTGCGCCGCATCCTTGGTGGTGATGTGTTCGAACACGACGGACAGGGCCGGGAAGGCGCTGCGCAGCGGGCGCATCACGCGCTCGATGAAGACGGCTTCGCGGTCGAAAATATCGATTTCCGGATCCGTCACTTCGCCGTGCACGAGGAAGGGCATGCCCACTTCCTGCATCACTTCGAGCACCTTGTAGCAATTTTTCAAATCCGTCACGCCCAGGTCGGAATTCGTCGTGGCGCCGGCCGGATACAATTTGACGGCCTGCACGATGCCGCTATCCTGCGCGCGGCGGATTTCGTCGGGCGAGGTGTTGTTCGTCAGGTACAGCACCATCAGCGGATCGAAGTTCACGCCTTGCGGCACGGCGGCCAGGATGCGCTCTCGATAGGCGGCGGCATCGGCCGTGGTGGTGACGGGCGGTTTCAGGTTCGGCATGACGATGGCGCGGCCGAACTGGCGCGCGCTGTGCGGCAGCACGCTGGCCATGACGGCGCCATCGCGCAGATGCAAATGCCAGTCATCCGGACGGGTGATGGTGATGGAGGATGGAACGGCGGTCTGGGTGTGATCGAGTTTGGACATGGCGGCTGCTCTCAGGCGGTCATTGCGAATAGCGCCATTTTACCAGCCGCGAGGCTGCAGCACAGGCCGGGGAAGCCGGTGCCCCGGCCTAGCAGACAACAAAACGGTCGGTAAGCACCGGCCGTTTTCAACCGCAGGATCACATGCGAATCAGGACTTGGCCGGTACCAGCTCCTGCTTCGCCACCCAGGCGCGGATATCGGCCAGCATCCGGTCCAGCGCGGCGCGGTCGTACACCTGGCCACGACTGACCACCAGGCGGATCTGGCGCGTGGCGCCGATGTCCTGCAGCGGATTCGCGTCGAGCACCAGCAGATCGGCCGCCTTGCCCGCCGCCACGCTGCCGTAGCGATCCAGCTTGCCCAGGAAGCGGGGACCGTTGATGACGGCCGACTGCAAGGCTTGCTGCGGCGTCAAGCCATACTGCACGTACAGGCCGATTTCATCGTGCAAGGCCTGGCCCGGGTAGTCGAAGGAATTCAAAAAGCCCGCATCCGTGCCCGCGATGATGCTCATGCCCTGCTGCTGCAAGATCGGCAGCAGCTTTGCCGATTGCTCGAACTGCGCGTGACGCAGGGCGATCGCTTCCGGGCCATCCTTGGCGGCGCGCTGCACGCGCCAGTCGTAGGTGGCGCGCAAGCCCTTGCCGATGTATTGCAGGGCCGGATCGTGCGTGTGATCTTCGCGGTCCAGGTAAGCCGTCACGCGCGAACCCCACAGGGTAGGCACGATGGCCGTGCCGCGCGCGGCCAGATAACTGAAGGCCTTGCGCGCCGTCGGTTCGTCGTAGCTTTGCACGCTTGCGTGCATGGCTTCCTTGCCCGTCATCGCGCCGGCGGCCACCTTGTCCGTCAGCTCCTGCTCGCGCGGCGTGGTGGCGCGCAGCAAATACGATTGATGTTCGATCGTGCCCAGGCCCGCATCGGCCATCTGCTCCAGTGTGAGCTGCACAGGGATATGGCCCGAGGTGCGCATGCCCCGTTCGCGCGCCTGGCGCAGCGCTTCCAGGTACAACTCAGGCTTCAGCGTGTTTTCCGTGATCTTCACGAAGTCCACTTGCTGCGCCTGCAGGCCGTCGAGCGCGCGCGTGACTTCCTGCGGTGTGCCCACTTCGATGGTGCCCTTCCACAGCGGCTTGATGCCTTCCAGCTTGGCGCCCGACGTGAAGATGGTCGGGCCTTGCAACTGGCCTGCGTTGATCTGCCGGCGCCATGCCAGCACCGTGTCGGGCAAGTCGCCCGAGCAGTCGCGCACCGTGGTGATGCCGTGCGCCAGGTACAGGGGCAGCAACTGCTTGTTCTCGTCGATCAGTTCGGGGCCGCCGCCAAAGTGCACATGCGTGTCCCACAGGCCCGGCATCAGGTATTTGCCGGGCAGGCGGATGGTCTGCTTCGGCGCATAGCTGCGCAACTGCGCGTCGTCGACGACGGCGACGATGCTGTCGCCCTTGAGCAGCACGGTCTTGCCGTTGACGGCGCGACCGCCAGCAACGTCGATCAGGGTGGCGTCGCGCAAGGCGATGTCAACGGCGATCTTGTCGGCCGCGTGGGCATGGGCGAGCAGGCCCAGCGCCAGCATGGCGTCGGCTATTTGTTTCATGACAGGCATTCGTACTCAACTTCAAAAAAAATTAATGGATGATCTTGGCCAGGAAGTCGCGCGCGCGGTCCGAGCGCGTCGTGTTGAAGAAGTCATCCTTGCTGCAATCCTCGATGATCTTGCCCTGATCCATGAAGACGATGCGGTTGGCCACGCGCTTGGCAAAGCCCATTTCGTGCGTGACGACCATCATCGTCATGCCTTCCTGCGCCAGGCCTACCATCACGTCGAGCACTTCGTTGATCATTTCGGGGTCCAGCGCCGACGTGGGTTCGTCGAACAGCATGGCGATCGGGTCCATCGACAGCGCGCGGGCGATCGCCACGCGCTGCTGCTGGCCGCCCGACAGCTGGCCCGGGAACTTATCCTGCTGCGACAGCAGGCCCACGCGGTCCAGGTATTTCAAGCCCTTGGCATTGGCTTCGTCGGCGCTGCGGCCCAGCACCTTGATCTGGCCGATGGTGAGGTTTTCGCGGATCGACAAATGCGGGAACAGCTCGAAATTCTGGAACACCATGCCGATGCGCGCGCGCAGTTTCGACAAATTCGTTTTCGGATCGTTGACGCTGATGCCGTCGACGATGATCTGCCCCTGCTGGATCGGCTCAAGGCCGTTGACGGTCTTGATCAGGGTCGACTTGCCGGAGCCGGAAGGGCCGCAAATGACCATCACGTCGCCCTTGGCGACATTGGTGGTGCAGTCGGTGAGTACCTGGAACTGGCCATACCATTTGCTGACGTTATTGAGTTCAATCATCTTGTTCTTTCTTTTTCGGTTAGCGAATGATGGCGACGCGTTTCTGCAGGCGTTTTACCAGGAACGACAAGGCATAGCACAGCACGAAATACACGACGGCGACAAACACGTACATCTCCACCAAGCGGCCGTCGCGCTGGGCGATCTTCGAGGCGGCGCCGACAAAATCGGGAATCGACAGCACGTACACGAGCGACACGTCCTGGAACAGCACGATGGTTTGCGTCAGCAGCACGGGGATCATGTTGCGGAACGCCTGCGGCAGCACGATGCTGCCCATCGTCTGCCGGTAATTCATGCCCAGCGCCTGGCCGGCCCACACCTGGCCACGCGGGATCGACTGTATGCCGCTGCGCATGATCTCGCAATAGTAGGCCGCCTCGAACATGATGAAGGTGATCAGCGCGGAAGAAAACGCGCCCACTTTCACGGGTTCGTTCGCGCCGATGACCCAGGCGGCGATGTACGGCACCAGGAAGTAGAACCAGAAGATCACCAGCACCAGCGGGATCGAGCGTATCAGGTTGACGTAGCTCGACGCCACGCCCGAGACGATGCGGTTGCCGGACAGGCGCATCAGCGCCAGCAGGGTGCCCAGCACGATGCCGCCGACCATGGCCAGCGCCGTCAGTTTCAGGGTGAAGACCATGCCGGTCTGGAACAGGTAGACCCACGAGCGGGAGATGACATCGAAGTCGAAATTACCGAACATATCAATGTCCTCCCGTCTTGGCGCCGGCGACGATGAAGCCCGGGATGGCGACCTTTTTTTCGATCAGGTGCATCAGCACCACCACCAGCAGGTTGACGACGACGTAGATGATGGTGGCGGCCGAAAACGCCTCGAACACCTGGAAGGAAAACTCCTGGATGGCGCGCGCGCTGGCCGTCAGTTCGATCAGGCCGATGGTCAGCGCCACGGAACTGTTCTTGATGATGTTCAAAAATTCGCTGGTCAGCGGCGGCATGATGACGCGCGCGGCCATCGGCAGCAAAATGAAGCGGTAGGTTTGCGGCAGGGTCAGGCCCAGCGCCGTGCCGGCCAGTTTCTGCCCGCGCGGCAGCGCCTCGATGCCCGTCGTTACCTGCACGGCCACGCGCGACGAAGTAAAGAATCCCAGGCACAGCACGGCCGTGACGAAAGGCGCATTCGGCAGCGACTTGACCCAGGCGCCCAGGTCAGGCGGCAGCAGCTCCGGCATGACGAAATACCAGAGGAACATCTGCACCAGCAGCGGCACGTTGCGGAACAATTCGACGTAGGCATTGGCCACGCCCACCAGCCATTTGTTCGGCAGGGTGCGGATGGTGCCGATCACCAGGCCCAATATCAGCGCCATGATCCACGCCGCACCGGCCGTGGCCAGGGTCCAGACGAGGCCAGACCACAGGGTGTCCATGTACGTGCCCACGCCATCGGGAGAAATCTCCCAGAAAATGCGCCAATTCCAGTTGTAATTCATGATCATCCTTCCATGCAGCTCAAGGAAAGCGGCTTGTCCGCCACCCGTCCCGTAAATAAAACGGGAGGCTTGCGCCCCCCGATTTGTTACGCACTCTTGTTATTTTTTCCGTTTGTCCGAGGTCTTCTGCGCTTCCGGTACGGCCGCATAAGCAGCCGGGTCGCCCGAATCGGTCGGATTCGTGAAGACCGCCTTCAATTGCGGCGGCATGGGGAATTTCAGGTTGATGTTTTTCGGCGGGATCGGCGAGGTAAACCATTTCGCGTAGATGCGGTTGATGTCGTCGCTCTTGTACAGGCGGATCAGCGCATCATCGACCACTTTCTTGAAGGCGGGATCGCCCTTGCGCAGCATGATGCCGTACGGCTCGACCGACAGCGCTTCCTTGGTGATTTCGTAGTCGTTCGGGTTTTTCGAGTTGGCCACTTGCGACGCCAGCAGGATATCGTCATTGGCTTCGGCCACCGCACGGCCCGTTTCCAGCATCAGGAACGATTCAGGGTGGTCCTTGCCGACGGCAATCGTCATGCCCAGGTTTTTTTCCTTGTTCAGGATGGTCATCTGCTTGATGGTCGACGTGCCGGCCGTGGCGACCAGGGTCTTGCCGCGCAAGTCTTCCAGGGTCTTGATATTCGAGGTTTTTTTCGACAGCACGCGGTTGCCGATGACGAACATGGTAGGGGCGAATGCCACCTGCTGCTGGCGTTCCAGGTTGTTCGTCGTCGAGCCGCATTCGAGGTCGATGGTGCCGTTGGCCATCAGCGGGATGCGATTGGCCGACGTGACGGGGCTCATCACCACTTTCAGTTCGCTCAGGCCCAGGTGCTTTTGCAGGGCCGTGACGACTTTCATGCACAGGTCGATCGAATAACCCTGGTATTGCTGCTTGTCATCGAGATAGGAGAAAGGCACGGAGCCGTCGCGCACGCCGAGGGTAACGGAACCGGCTTTCTTGATCTTGGCCAAGGTGCCGGTCAATTCCTGAGCCTGGACTGGCGACATGCTGCTGATGACACCGACGCTGAGCAGCGTGGCGATGATTTTGGTCAATTTCATAAATTCTCCTGGGCGGACAAACCGGATGGACTCCGAACGAAACAACTGTGGTGCAGACGCCACCAATGGAATTAATTTTATTTCATTTTCAGCGCTGGACTAGCCGTTTTCTGCGATTGCCCGCAAATAGGCGCTATACGCGCGCCTGAATCGGCGCGGCTGTAGCATTTTTCCTACTGATTTCGCCTTCCCGATTTATTTTGCCGGCGCCAGCCCCGCCAACTCGTCCTCTTGCGCCTCGTCGTCCATATTTGCCTGCTGGCGTTGCCACATCTGCGCGTACAGGCCATCGAGCGCCAGCAATTGCGGATGCGTGCCCCGCTCGACGATGCGGCCATGGTCGAGCACCAGGATTTGCTGGGCATCCGCCACCGTCGACAGGCGGTGCGCAATGACCAGGGTGGTGCGGTTTTTGGCGATGTCCTTCAGCTGAGACTGGATCGCCTGCTCGGCCTTGGAGTCGAGCGCCGAGGTGGCTTCGTCGAAGATCAGGATGGCCGGGTCTTTCAGCAAGGTGCGGGCGATGGCCACGCGCTGCTTTTCGCCGCCCGACAGTTTTAGCCCTCGCTCGCCCACCATGGAGTTGTAGCCATCTGGCAAGCTTTCAATAAAATCATGGATCGACGCCGCTTTCGCCGCCGCCACGATGGCTTCCTTGCTGGCGCCCGGCTTGCCGTAGGCAATGTTGTATTCGATGGTGTCGTTGAACAGCACCGTATCCTGCGGCACGATGCCGATGGCCGCGCGCAGGGAATCCTGCGTGATGGCGCGCAAGTCCTGGCCATCGATGGTGATGCCGCCGCCATCGACTTCATAGAAGCGGAACAGCAAACGCGACAGGGTCGACTTGCCCGAGCCGCTATGCCCCACCACGGCCGTCGTGGTGCCGGCGGGAATCTGGAAATCCACGTCGAACAGGATTTGCCGCTTGGCTTCATAGCTGAAATCCACATGCGCAAAGCGCACGGCAGCGCCCCGCGTGACGAGCGGCTTGGCTTCCGGCGTATCGGCGATTTCGCGGTTCTCGTTCAGCAGCGAAAACAGGCGTTCCATGTCGGCCAGGCTTTGCTTGATTTCGCGGTAAATGACGCCCAGGAAATTGAGGGGAATATACAGCTGGATCATGAAGGCGTTCACCAGCACCAGGTCGCCCAGGGTCATCGTGCCGGCGATCACGCCCACCGTGGCGCGCCACAGAATCAGGGTAACGGCCGTGGCGATGATCAGCGACTGGCCCGTATTGAGCAGGGACAAGGAAGTCTGCGATTTCACGGCGGCCGATTCATAGCGCTGCAAGCCCTCGTCGTAGCGCTTCGCCTCGTAATCCTCGTTGCCGAAATATTTGACGGTTTCATAGTTGATCAGCGAATCGATGGCCTTGGTATTCGCCTTCGAATCGAGGTCGTTCATGGTGCGGCGGAAATGCGTACGCCAGTTCGTCACCAGCACGGTAAACGCGATATAGGACACCAGCGCCACCGCCGTGATGACGGTAAACCAGATGTCGTAGTGCAAGACCAGGTAGCCGAGCACGAGGGTGATTTCCACCAGGGTCGGCAGGATGTTGAACAGGGTGTAGGAAATGAGCGAGCCGACGCTGCGCGTGCCACGCTCGATGTCGCGCGTCATGCCGCCCGTTTGCCGGTTCAAGTGAAAGCGCAGGGACAAGGCATGCAGGTGGCGGAACACTTGCAGGGCGATGGTGCGCACGGCCCGCTGCGTGACCCGCGCGAACAGGAATTCGCGCAATTCCGTAAACAGGGTGGTCGACAGGCGCAGCAAGCCATACGCCACCAGCAAGCCGACCGGCAACACCAGCAACGCTTGCGGATGGGCAGCCGTGATCGTCATGGCGTCGACGAGTTTTTTCAGGATCAGGGGCACGCCCACGTTGGCCAGCTTGGCGCCCACCAGGCATAGCAGCGCCAGCAGCACTCGCCATTTGTAGACCCATAGATACGGCAGCAAGGTCTTGATGGTGGCGAAATCGCTGTGGCTGGCGGAGGCTGGCGAGCGGGGCGGAGGGGGAGTCTGGGAACGGCGCATGGCGAAGGTCGGCTTTTTATGGTTCAATCGGGGCAATTGTAGCCTTTCATGAGAATAAAAGATGAGCACCTCCCCCGACCGTCCCGACAACTGCCTCGCCTCCGGCCTGCCCGCCGGAAAAATGCCGGAATTGCGCATGATGCCAGCGCCGTCCGACGCCAATGTGTACGGCGACGTGTTCGGCGGCTGGATCATGGCGCAGGTCGATATCGCCGGTTCCCTGCCGGCCACGCGGCGCGCTAACGGCCGTGTCGCCACCATCGCCGTCAACTCCTTCGTCTTTAAAAACCCCGTCTTCGTCGGCGATCTGCTCTCCTTCTACGCCGACATCGTCAAGGTTGGCAATACCTCGATCACCGTCAATGTCGAGGTGTATGCCGAACGCAACCGCCTGCAGGCATGCATCGTGAAAGTCACGGAAGCAACCCTGATCTACGTGGCGACGGACTCCGACCGCAAACCGCGCAAAGTGCCGCCGATCGAGACCTTGCTGTCGCCTTGATTGTCGCTGTTACATTAATCCCACGTTTTATTTTCAGACGGCATGGATAGCCAGCGCCGCATCTTCCTGCAGAGCGCCGCCCGCATCGGTGCGCTGGCCGCCGCCGGCAGCGTGCTGTCCGGTTCCAGCGCGAGCGCCGCCACGCGCCTGAATGGCGCCGGCTACCCGTTTGCGCTCGGCGTCGCTTCCGGCTCGCCCTTGCCGGACGCCGTCGTGCTGTGGACGCGCATCTGCTACGACCCGCTGCATGCCAGCGCCACGCCCGCCATCGCCCTGAACGTGCGCTGGGAAGTGGCGGACGACGAGGCGTTCCGGCGCATCGCCGCCAAGGGCCAGGCCACGGCCACGCCCGCCCTCGCGCATAGCGTGCACGTCGATGTGGGCGGCCTGGCGCCCGGACGCTGGTACTGGTACCGCTTCATGCTGGGCGACGCCGTCAGCCCCGTGGGCCGCACGCGCACGGCGCCCGAGCCTGGCGCCATGCCTTCTTCGCTGAAACTGGCCGTCGCCTCGTGCCAGCACTGGGAATTCGGCGCCTACGCGGCGCACCGGCACATCGCCGCCGCCGCGCCCGACCTGGTGGCCTTCCTTGGCGACTACATCTACGAATGGGGTCCATACCAGCTGCAGCACCCGAACCGGGCCGTGCGCACGCATGAAAGTTTTACCCTGGACGACTACCGCGCCCGCTACGCGCAATACAAGAGCGACCGCGACTTGCAGGGCGCGCACCTGGCTGCGCCGTGGATCGTCACCTGGGATGACCATGAGGTGGCCAACGATTATGGCAATGACCGCGACGAGTTGCTCACGCCCACCTTTTTGCAGCGCCGCGCAGCCGCTTACCAGGCATTCTATGAACACATGCCGCTGCGCCTGCTGCCGCTGGGCCGGCGTGGCTTTGTCGACATGCGCATCTACCAGCGCTATGACTGGGGCCGCCTGGCGCGCTTCCACGTGCTGGACGACCGGCAATACCGTGCCTACCATGCGTGCGCCAGGCCGGGCCGCGGCGGCTCGAATTCCGTCACCACGCGCAACTGTCCCGACTTGCGCAAGCCCGAACGCACGATGCTGGGCGAAGAACAGCAGCGCTGGCTGCAAGCGGGACTCGACAATTCTCCCGCGCACTGGAATATTTTGGCCCAGCAAACCCTGATGGCACAATCGAGCCAGGTGCCCATCGCGCGGCCAGGCGACGAGCGCATCTGGACCGATGGATGGGATGGCTACCCGGTGGCGCGCCAGCACCTGCTCGATGCCCTGCGCAGCAGCGGCGCGCGCAACCCGCTGGTGCTGTCGGGTGACGTGCACACCTTTTATGCCACGGAACTGAGCCGCAACGCCATGCGCCCCGCCAGCAAGGATAATCCCGTGCTGGCCACCGAATTCTGCGGTACCTCAATCACCTCGAGTTCCCGCCCGCAGGCGCGCACGGAGCAGTACGTGGCGATGAACCCGCACATCCGCTACGGCCGCAGCGACAAGCGCGGCTACATGCTGCTGGACATCACGCCAGAGAAAACCACGGCCCTGTTCCAGGGCCTGGAAAACGTGCGCGACAGCGCGTCGGCCATCGCGACACTGGCCAGTTTCACCGTCCAGGACGGCAAGGCTGGCGTACAACGCATCTAGCCTATGCTTTTCAAGGCGTCGCGGTAGCGCCGGCTGACGGGTACTTCGCCACCCGTGGACAGCACCGCGCGCGCATCTCCCGACTCCAGCGGCACGATGCTCCGCACAAAGTCGAGGTTGACGATGTAACTGCGGTGCACGCGCAGGAAGCGCTTGCCGTCGAGGCGGCGCTCGATGGCGGCCATGGTCGAGCGCAGCGGATAGTCGTGGCCGCGCACATGCAGGTTCACATAATTGCCCCACGCCTGTATCCATTCGATCTCAACGGCCGGCAACAGAAAATCCTTGCCCAGCTTGCGCACCAGAAAGCGTTCCGGCTGCTGCACCGGTTCCACGGCAGGCCCTTCATCGGGCTCGCCCAGCAGGGTCGCTTCGCCTTGCCAGCGCATCAGCAGCAACTGGTAAAAGCCCGTGAACAATAAAATGGAGAAGTAAGTACGTACATCCTTGATATATTCATACGGCAACTCGCGCCACCAGTTACCGAAATCGTAGTCGCTGCCCTGACTCCAGTAAGCCAGTTTGCGCAAGGCCACCATGGCCAGCACATGCACGAGGCTGTAGACGAGCGACGCGGCCAGATGCCAGCGCAGGTTCTGGCGCTGGAAAACCAGGTGCAAGGGGCGAAACTGGTTAGCCAGGATCACCACAGGTACCAGCGCCAGCAGCACCAGGTTGCTGCTCCACTCCCACACGGCCACTTCCCAGAAGGGCGTATCGAGCCCGGCGCGCACGCGGTCGGCCCAGCTGATCCAGCAGTTGAGCGACGTTTGCAGCAGATACAGGACGATCCAGAAAGCTGGCTCGGCGATCTGGCGCCAGCGTTGATATCGTTGCAACAAATCGGTGGAAGACAGGCGCATGGCGGCGGACAGTGAATAAGTTGCATGATTGTAAGGTCCCAAAGCCGTCCCAGCGCCACCGCTCGTCACAAACAGCCCGCGATTGATCACTTTTCGCTGGTTCCCCCCGGGCGGCCTGCCTATGCTGGGGCATTCCCTGACCGACGGACCCCACAACCATGACCACAGATTCCCGCCGTTACGATATCGATGCCTTGCGCTTTCTTGTCTTCAGCCTGCTGATCGTCTACCACACGGCCATGCTGTACCTGGATGGCGCCGCGTTCCACATGAAAAGTACTTACCTGACGGAAACATTGAACTTTCCCATGGTCTTTATCAACCGGTGGCGCATGGAAATCGTGTTCCTCATTTCCGGCGTGTCCTGCGCCATGATGACGCAGGCGTCCAGCGGTGCGTTCCTGTGGCGCCGGGTCAAGCGCCTGTTGCTGCCCTTGCTGTTTGGCGTGCTGGTGGTGATCCCCGTGCAACCGTATTGCGAGGGCGTCAGCAACGGCCTGGTCGAGCCTGGCTATGGACCATTCCTGCTGCATTACTTTGGCGGCCATGCCTGGCCGGCCGGCGCATTTACGGGCTGGAAGACCAGTTTTACGTGGAACCATCTGTGGTATCTGGTGTACCTGCTGCTGTACACCATCGTGCTGGTGGCCTTGCAGCCGCTGCTGGCCAAGGCAAGACCGCTGTTTGCGGGCCTGCGCGGCTGGCGCCTGCTGGTCCTGCCCGCCCTGCCAACGCTGGCGGCAACGGCTTTCCTGAAGCTGCGCTATCCGGAAACCCATGCGCTGCTCAAGGACTGGTACGCGCACGCCATCTATTTCACCATGTATCTGTATGGCTGGTGGCTGGGCAATGACAAGGGAGGGTGGCAGGAACTGGCGCGCTTGCGCTGGCAGGCGCTGCTGCTGGCACCCTGCGCGTTTGCCGTGTATCTTGGTTTTGACCTGGTGGCTTCGGAAAACCTGCTGACCTGGGCCTCGTTTGGCTCCTGGCCCATGCGCAACCTGTACATGTGGCTGGCCATCTGCGCCATCCTGGGCTGGTCGCACACCTTGCTGAATAAACCGTTTGCCTGGCTGCCATGGGCGCGCCAGGCCGTCTTTCCCTGGTACATCTTGCACCAGAGCGCGATCGTGCTGCTGGCCTACTGGCTGGTGCCGTTAAAACTGGGCCCCGTGCTCGAGCCGCTGCTGATTTTGGCAGGCACGGTGGCGACCTGCTGGCTGGGGACGTCGCTGCTGATCAGCAAGGTGAGCTGGCTGCGTCCCTGCTTCGGCTTGCCCGCCCGGCCACGGCAAGCCGTGGCGGCGGACACAGCCCTGGCGGCGAGTTAAGCCGCTTTCTTTTCGTCGCGCAATTGACGGCGCAAGATCTTGCCGACATTGGTTTTCGGCAATTCATCGCGGAACTCGATGTATTTCGGCTTCTTGTACGCCGTCAACTCATGCTTGCAATGCTCGCGGATCTGTTCCACCGTCAGGTTCGGATCCTTGCGCACGACAAACACTTTCACGGCTTCGCCCGAGTTGGCATCCGGCACGCCGATGCAGGCGCATTCCAGCACGCCCGGGCACGACGCAACCACGTCTTCCACTTCGTTCGGATACACATTGAAGCCGGAAACGATGATCATGTCTTTCTTGCGGTCCACGATCTTCACGTAGCCGCGCTCGTCCATGACGCCCACGTCGCCCGTCTTGAAATAGCCGTCGGCCGTCATCGACTTGGCCGTCTCGTCCGGACGCTGCCAGTATCCCGCCATCACTTGCGGGCCACGCACGGCGATTTCGCCCGGTTCGCCCAGCGGCACTTCCACGCCATCGTCGTTCAAAATCGCCACTTCCGTCGACGGGAAAGGCAAGCCGATGGTGCCCGTGAATTCCGTGATGTCGACACGGTTACCCGTCACCACAGGCGACGTTTCCGACATGCCATAGCCTTCGATCAGCGGGCAGCCCGTCAATTTCAGCCAGCGTTCGGCCACATTGCGCTGCAAGGCCATGCCGCCGCCATTGCACACTTTATAGCTGGAAAAATCGAGCTTGGCGAAGTCGGCATTGTTCAGCAGCGCGTTATACAGAGTATTAACTGCCGGGAAGACGACGATCTTGTGCTTGGACAACTCCTTGACGAAACCGGGGATGTCGCGCGGGTTGGGGATCAGCACGCTCATGCCGCCCAGGCGCATGCCCATCAGGGCGCTGACCGTCAGCGAATAGATGTGATACAGGGGCAAGGCACACATGAAGCCCATCGAGGTGGCGCGCATTTCCTTGGTCATCACGGGCGACATCCACGCCTCGTTTTGCAGCACGTTGGCGATCACGTTACGGTGCAACAACATCGCGCCTTTCGACACGCCCGTCGTGCCGCCCGTGTACTGCAGGAAGACGATATCGTCATGTCCCTGCTGCACCGGCGTCAAGGTCAAACGCGCACCCTCGGCCAGCATCTTGTTGAAGCTGATGGCGCCCGGCAAGGAAAACGCGGGCACCATTTTCTTGATCTTGCGCACGACAAAGTTGACGATGGTGCCCTTCAAGCCACCGAGCAAGTCGCCCATGGTGGCGACGATCACATGCTTGACCTGGGTGTGCGGCAATACCTGTTCCACCGTGGTGGCGAAGTTTTCCAGCACGATGATCGCTTCGCTGCCCGAATCGATCAGCTGGTGCTGCAATTCGCGCGGCGTGTACAGCGGATTGACGTTCACCACGGTGTAGCCGGCGCGCAAGATCGCCGCCATGGCCACCGGATACTGCAACACGTTCGGCAACATGATCGCCACGCGCGCGCCCGGTTGCAGGCCCTTGCTTTGCAGCCAGGCGCCCATCTGCTGCGACAGCTGGTCAAGCTCGCGGTAAGTGAGGAATTTATCCATGCACACGAAGGCGTTGCGGTCCGCATATTTCTGGAACGACTCTTCCAGCAAATGCGTGACGGAACGGTATTGCGTGCAATCAATCTCTGCGGGAACGCTGTCCGGGTACGACTTCAACCAAATCTTGTCCATCTCGCCTCATCTTTATCTGTAAAAGGGACGCGCCTCCTGGCGCATCCCACACTGTTTATGCTGCTATCTTTGTTTCGTCACGCAGGGCGCGACGCAAAATCTTGCCGACGTTGGTCTTCGGCAGTTCATCGCGGAACTCGATGTATTTCGGCCGCTTATAACCCGTGAATTGTTCCTTGCAGTACGCGGCCAGCACTGCCTGAGTCAGGTTCGGATCTTTGCGCACAACAAACACTTTCACGGCTTCGCCCGAGTGTTCGTCCGGCACGCCCACGCAGGCGCACTCGAGCACGCCAGGATGGGCCGCGATGACGGCTTCGACTTCGTTCGGATACACATTGAAGCCGGAGACGAGAATCATGTCTTTCTTGCGGTCGACAATTTTCACGTAGCCGCGCTCGTCCATGATGCCCACGTCGCCCGACTTGAAGTAGCCATCGGGGGTCATCACCTTGGCCGTCTCGTCGGGACGGTTCCAGTAGCCGCTCATCACTTGCGGCCCACGGATGGCGATCTCGCCCGTCTGGCCCAGCGGCACTTCCTTGCCGTCGTCGTCGAGGATGGCGATGTCGGTCGAAGGCACGGGCAAGCCGATGGTGCCGGAAAACGCCGTGCTGTCGGCGCGGTTGCAGGTGGCGACGGGCGATGTTTCCGACAAGCCATAGCCTTCGATGATGGACACGCCCGTCACTTGCAGCCACTTGTCGTTGACGGCTTGCTGCACCGCCATGCCGCCGCCATTGGCGATCTTCAAGCCCGAGAAATCGAGCTTGGCGAAATCGGGGTGGTTCACCAGTGCGTTATACAAGGTATTGACCGCTGGCAGCAGGTTGAATTTGTACTTGCCCAGCTCCTTGATCAGGCCCGGGATATCGCGCGGATTCGGGATCAGGATATTCAGGGCGCCCACGCGCGTGCCCCACATCGCGCACGCCGTCAGCGCAAAGATATGGTACAGCGGCAAGGCGCAGACGACGATCATCTGTTCCTTGCTGTTCTGGTCGAGCGCCGCGCCGGACCACGCTTCGCTCTGCAGCACATTGGCGATCACATTGCGGTGGCTCAAGGTCGCGCCTTTCGACACGCCCGTCGTGCCGCCCGTGTATTGCAGGAAGGCAGCGTCATTGACGCTCAGCTCGACGGGCGTGAGTTTCATGCGGCTGCCCAGCGCCAGCGCCTGCTTGAAGCGCATGGCGTTCGGCAAGGAATACGCGGGCACCATCTTCTTGACGTTGCGCACGACAAAATTGACGATCATGCCCTTCAAGCCACCGAGCATTTCGCCCATGCTGGCGACGACGACATGCTTGACGGCCGTCTTGCCCAGCACCTGTTCCAGGGTATGGGCGAAGTTTTCCAGCACGATGATGGCTTCGCTGCCCGAATCATTGAGCTGATGCTCGAGTTCGCGCGGCGTATATAAAGGGTTGACGTTGACCACCGTGTAGCCGGCGCGCAAGACGGCGGCGATGGCCACCGGATACTGCAGCACGTTCGGCATCATCAGGGCGACGCGCGCCCCCTTCTTCAGGCCGCGGCTTTGCAGCCAGGCGCCCAGCTGGCGCGAATAGGTATCGAGTTCGGCATAGGTGAGGAATTTGTCCATGCAGACATAGGCATTGCGATCCGCATATTTCTGAAACGCTTCTTCCAGCAAATGCACCAGCGAACGATATTGATCAGGATCGATGTCGGCGGGGACGCCGGGAGGATACGACTTCAGCCAAATTTTTTCCATCCTGTGCCTCTTGTCTCGAATAATCGTGGGGGAGCCGGCGCACCCTGCCGGCGCGGATCATTGCTGCGGATTCTGTCGTCCTGCAGTCAGTTTGAGCATTCTGACGAGCAATTGCTCTATGCTACTAATGCGATGCTATCGGGCGCCGGGCTTCCATGCAAGCGCTTTCAACAGTATTCGAGCGGCAACTCTAGGGGTATTTTGTGCTGCACTGCAACATGATAAATACGCTGTTGCAGGATCGTTCGCCTTGATGTCCGGGACAATCTTTACGGGTCACGGGCTGGATAATTGTTCCAGCGCCTGCCTGCGCTCAGGCTTCTTGATCTGGGCCATTGTGTGCACTGCAGCATAAAAAGCACGAAAGTTCTTTTTTTCTTCCAGCAATTTTTTGAAGGCAGGCAAAAATTCATTGTAGGTAGACACGGAAGCCAGGTGCGCATTGCTCAATGGCTGCTCGAACCAGCGGTCGTAACCGGCAAAACCACCCCAGTTTTGCTTCAGGACCTGATACGCTTCTTGCAATGCCGCAAATACCTGCGCCTTGCGCACGCGCTTGTCCGCATCGCTGGCGTCGCTCGCATACACGGACTCCAGTTCGCCCCGGTATTTCAATAGCAAGGCCAGGAAATCCTGGCGCCGCGCCGCATACTGGGCATACGCCGCGCGCATGCTGTCATTGCCCTCGCGCGCCAGCCAGCGCTGCACGCCGGCCTCTTCCACGGCACTGGCAAACGACTCGTTGAAGGCCGAGTCGCCAGGCACGTACACCACCTGGTGCGCCAGCTCATGGAAGATCAGGCGCGCCAGTTCCGCATCGTTGTAGTGAATAAAGGTCGACAGCAGGGGATCGTCGAACCAGCCCAGGGTGGAATACGCGGGCACGCCACCCACCTGGACGTCGTAATGCTGGGCCCGCAACTCGTCGGCATACGCGAGCGCCTCCTCCTTGCTGTAATAGCCGCGATAGCTGACGCAGCCGGCGATGGGAAAACACCATTGCAGCGGCTGCAGCGACAATTCCGGCGTGGCCACCACGTTCCACAGCACAAACGGGCGCCGCAATGCCGCATAGTTCTTGTAGCTGCCATTGTCGGGCAAGTCCAGCTCGCTGACGGCAAAGCGGCGGATCTGCTGCGCCTTGGCCAGACGCACTTTCAGGTGCGGCTCGGTAGCCGGGTCATCGAGCCAGTCGCCGATAGGGCGCGCGCCGGACCACAGTGCATATTGCCCCTGCGCCGCTTGCGTGTAGTAGCGCAACTGCGTGCAGCCGCCCAGCAGCAGGCATACCGTGCCGACGAGCAAGCGGGCCGGCCAGCGCGCCATGGTCAGGCAGCCTTTTCCACTTCAACCAGCGTATCGTAGAAGGTCGGCGCGCGGCCCATGTCCGTCAAGCGCTGGCTGGTCACTTCGTTGGCGTTCTTGCCATCGCTGGCAAGTTTCTTCCACCACACGGACAAGCCCACCACCAGGCCCCGTCGCGCCTTGTCCGTCACCCTGGCCTTGGCCACAAAGCTGCCGCGGTCATTGAAGATGCGCACCATGTCACCGGCCACGATGCCGCGCGCGGCGCCATCGTCGGGATGGATATCGAGGTGCGGCTCGCCTTCGGCCGCGCGCAGGCTTTTCACGTTCACGAAGGTGGAATTGAGGAAATTGCGCGCCGGCGGGGAAATCATGGCCAGCGGATAGCGGGCCGCCAGCGCGGGATTGCTGGCTTGCGATTCGTGCGGCGCGATATACGCCGGCAAGGGATCGAGGCCCGCCAGCGCCATGGCTTCCGAATACAACTCGCACTTGCCCGATGGCGTGGGGAAACCGCCCTCGGCAAATGGCGCTTCCGGCATGACCAGCTTTTGCCAGCCCGTGCGCTTCAGCGATTCCCAGTCGAAATGCACGGCGCGCGCATCCGTCGCATCGAATGCCTTGGCCGCCAGCGCATCGTCGCTTTCCTGGAAGCACGGGTCATCAAAGCCCATGTATTGGGCCAGCAGGCGGAAGATTTCCGTATTCGCCTTCGCTTCGCCCAGCGGCGCCACGGCCGCATTGTTCGCCATCATGTACAGGTGGCCATAGGTGGCATGCGTATCGACGTGTTCCAACTGCGTGGTGGCGGGCAACACGATGTCGGCGTAGTCGACGGTATCGGTCTGGAAATGTTCGAGCACGACCGTAAACAAGTCTTCGCGGGCAAACCCCTGCGCCACTTTCGAGGAATCGGGCGCCACGGCCAGCGGATTCGAGTTGTAGACGATCACGGCTTCGACTTGCGGGCCAAACTCGGGCGACGCCGTTTTCAGCAGATCGTCGCCGATGGTGCTCATATTGATGGTGCGCGGCGTGCCTTTGAGCAAATCGGGGCGCTGCAGGGCCTTGCGGTTGATGGGGAAGGAACCCGAACTCGACAGCTGCATGCCGCCGGCCGGATGGCGCCAGGCGCCCGTCAGGGCGGGCAGGCAGGCGATATTGCGCACGGCCATGCCACCGCCATGCACGCGCTGCACGCCGTAGTTGGCCCGGATGACGGCGCCCTCGCCGGAGCGGCACGCCTGGCCGTACAGGCGCGCCAAGTCGACCACTTCCGTGGCCGTGATGCCGCACACTTCGGCCACCCGCTCGGGCGGCCATTCCAGCGCCCGCTGTTTCAAGGCATCGTAGCCAACAGTGTAGCGCTCGATGTAATCATGATCGAGCAAATCTTCCACAATCAAGACATGCATCAAACCCAGCGCCAGGGCCGCATCGGTCCCCGGCAGCAAGGCGACGTGCTGATGGCACTTTTCCGCCGTCAACGAACGGTAGGGGTCGATGGCGATCAGGGTGGCGCCATTGCGTTTGGCTTCCTGCGCGCGCATCCAGAAGTGCAAATTCGAGGCGATCGGGTTGCCGCCCCAAATGATGATCAACTTGGCGTTCTGGAACTGTTCCAGGTCCGTGCCGATGCTGGCGCCCACCGTGTAGCGGTAGCCCGTGGCGCCCGCCGAGGCGCAGATGGTGCGGTCCAGCAAGGAAGCACCGAGCTGGTTGAAGAAACGCGACGACATCGACTCGCCCTGCACCAGGCCCATGGTGCCGCAGTAGCTGTACGGCAAGATCGCCTGCGGATCGCGCGCGGCGATCGGTTTCAAGCGGGCCGCGATGGTCTGCAGCGCTTCTTCCCAGCTGATACGCTCGAACTTGCCTTCCCCCTTCTTGCCCACGCGGCGCAGCGGATGCAGCAGCCGGTCCGCATGGTAGGTGCGCTCCGTGAAGCGCGACACCTTGGTGCACAGCACGCCCGCCGTGGTCGGATGGTCGGGATCGCCCTTGACGGCTGTTGCCACCCCGTCGGTCACGGTGACCAGCAAGGCGCAGGTATCGGGGCAGTCGAGCGGGCAGGCGGCGCGCACTTGGGTGGTGGTCATGGGGGCAATCCAAAAACGTTGGGGGAAGGCGATACTGTAAACCATTCCGCGCGCTTGCTGTTGGCGCCGTGGCAAGCACGTCCGTGCGCTGGATTTACCCGGCAAACAAGGGCTACAATGCACTATTAGCCGCGTCTGTTTTTGATCAAACAAGCGCGGTTCGGCGCGCCATACATTGCTGCGCGCCAGCATCCACAGGAGAGTCCCATGAAACTAGTTGATCCGATCTTGGCGTTTCAATCCGAGCTGCAAGGTATCCGCCGCGACCTGCACGCGTATCCCGAGCTGTGCTACGAAGAACAGCGCACCTCGGACGTGGTCGCCGCCAAACTGACGGAATGGGGCATTCCCGTGGTACGCGGCTTAGGCCGCACTGGCGTGGTCGGCATCATCCAGCATGGCACGTCCAAGCGCGCCATCGGCTTGCGTGCCGATATGGATGCCTTGCCGATGCAGGAAATGAATACCTTCGAGCATGCTTCACGCCATCCGGGCAAGATGCACGCCTGCGGCCACGACGGCCACACGGCCATGCTGCTCGGCGCCGCCCATTACCTGGCGCAACACCGCAACTTCGATGGCACGGTCTACCTCGTCTTCCAGCCGGCGGAAGAAGGCGGCGCCGGCGCGCGCGAAATGATAGCAGACGGCTTGTTTACACGCTTTCCCATGGATGCCATCTACGGCATGCACAACTGGCCAGGCGCGGAAACGGGTACCCTGAGCGTGGTGGAAGGGCCAATGATGGCGTCCAGCAATGAATTCCACGTCACCGTCAAAGGCAAGGGCGCGCACGCTGCCCAGCCGCACAAGGGCATCGACCCCGTCATGGTGGCCGTGCAAATCGCGCAAAGCTGGCAAACCGTCATCACGCGCAACAAGAGTCCGCTCGACACGGCCGTGCTGTCGATCACGCAAATCCATGCGGGCAGCGCCACCAATGTGATTCCCGATGACGCCAGCCTGGTCGGCACCGTGCGCACCTTCACCACGCCCGTGCTGGACCTGATCGAAGAGCGCATGCGCGACATCGCCGTGCACACGGCCGCCGCCTTTGGCGCGGAAGTCGATTTCCACTTCAAGCGCAACTACCCGCCGCTGGTCAACCACGCGAAGGAAACGGCGTTTGCCGTGGAAGTGATGAAAAGCGTGGTGGGCGCCGACAAGGTCAACGCGAATGTCGAACCGACGATGGGCGCGGAAGACTTCGCGTTTTTCCTGCAGGAAAAAGCTGGCTGCTATATCTTCATCGGCAACGGCGATGGCGAACACCGCGATGGCGGCCACGGCCTGGGTCCGTGCGTCTTGCACAATGGCAGCTACGACTTCAATGACAATCTGCTGCCCATCGGCGCCAGTTTCTGGGTCAAGCTGGCCGAAGCGAGCCTGCCCGTCACGTAAGTCAGCTCAGCTTATCCGGACCGGTGCCCAGGCGCTGGCCCGGATTCAACGCTTCCAGGGCCAGCAAGGCAGCAGCGTGGTCTGCCGTCGGGTGGCTGGCGGCGAGGGTTTCATAGCGCTGCGTCACCAATTGCGTCACCGGCAAGGTGACGTGGGCCGCTTCCGCTGCCGCGAGGATGTTGTGCATGTCCTTGATCTGGCTTTTCACCTGTCCACCGGCAACAAAATTGCGTTCCAGCATACGTTGGCCATGCACCTCCAGAATCTTACTCTCGGCAAAACCGCCGCGTATCGCTGCCCGTACGGCGCTCGCATCGGCGCCGGCCGCCTGCGCCAGCAATAACGCTTCCGCCACGATATTCAGGGTGGCGCCGACGATCAGCTGATTGCACAGCTTGGCAACCTGGCCGCTGCCGGCCGGCCCCACCAGGGTCGGGCGCCCCATGGCCGACAGAATCACTGCAACCCGCGCGTAATCGCTGGTGCTGGCACCGGCCATGATGGCCAGGGTGCCCGCCTGTGCCCCGCCGACGCCACCCGAGACGGGCGCATCGATGAAGGCATGGCCTGCCGCCTGCAAGGTGGCATGGAATTGCTGGGCTTCTGCTTGCTTGGTGGAACTCATATCGACCCAGAGCGCCCCTGCACGCAAGGCTGGCAGCGCCTCTTGCAGCACCTGCGCCACGATGGGCCCGGCTTCCAGCATCGAAATGACCACGTCCGCGCCATTGACCGCCTCGGCCACGGAAACGGCGGGCTGCGCCCCTGCCTCACGCAGGACTTGGGCCTTGCTGTGCGTGCGATTCCAAATTGTGACAGAATATCCAGCGCGCAGCAGGCACCGGACCATCGGATCCCCCATCAGACCGATACCGAGAAATGCGATTTTTGTAGAGAATGTCAATTGAACCTCTGAAATCAAACGGGTGGCGGGAACACTGTGCAAAACTGGGTGTCTGCGCAAACAAGACGAGCCTTACGGCCAATTTTACGATGAAAGCCTCTATGTCCTTCAAGAAGAATATCCTCAAATCCATCGCTGCCATTACCGCGCTGATGGCAGCCAACGCCGGCTTTGCCGCTGACGACAAACTGATCGACTCCGTCTACGGCGAATATGCCAAGGGCGTGAAGGTACAAATGGTACGCGCCGGCGTGACCTCGAACTGGGATAAGGCCTGGTTCGTATCGAATGGCACACAACTGAGCGGTTACTGGGATGCCAGCATCGGTGGCTGGGATGGCAAGAGCTATCGCAATGTCCCTGGCCAGCATCAAAAACTGTGGGATCTGGGCTTTACCCCCGTGTTCCGCTTTGAAAACACGAACAAGCTGGGCTTCTATGCGGAGGGCGGCATTGGCGTGCACATGCTGTCCAAGCTGTACGATAACGACGATAACCGCCTGTCGACGCACTTCCAGTTCGGCGACCATATCGGCGTTGGCTATATCTTCAATAACAAATGGGAAGTCGCTGCGAAGATCCAGCATTTCTCGAACGGCGGCTACAAGAAACCAAATAGCGGCGTCAATTACATGAACATCAAAGTCGCTTACCATTTTTAATGGCGATGACAAATGAGCAAGGCACCGCGTAGCGGTGCCTTTTTTTACACCTGTCTGCTGATAAAAACGCCAGACGAAAAAAACCCCGCCATTTCTGACGGGGTTTTTCTCTACTGCGAATAACAAGCCTGACGATAACCTACTTTCACACTGGTTGCAGCACTATCATCGGCGCAAAGTTGTTTCACGGTCCTGTTCGGGATGGGAAGGGGTGGGACCAACTTGCTATGGTCA